>NZ_JBKEVK010000003.1:0-267090 GCF_056357015.1 Bifidobacterium sp. LH_413
GCATCAGGCTTGCGCCCATTGTGCAATATTCCCCACTGCTGCCTCCCGTAGGAGTCTGGGCCGTATCTCAGTCCCAATGTGGCCGGTCGCCCTCTCAGGCCGGCTACCCGTCGAAGCCACGGTGCGCCATCACCACACCGTCAAGCTGATAGGACGCGACCCCATCCCGTACCAGTAAAACCCTTTCCCAGAAAACCATGCGATCAACTGGAACATCCGGCATTACCACCCGTTTCCAGGAGCTATTCCGGAGTACGGGGCAGGTCGGTCACGCATTACTCACCCGTTCGCCACTCTCACCCACCAGCAAGCTGGCAGGATCCCGTTCGACTTGCATGTGTTAAGCACGCCGCCAGCGTTCATCCTGAGCCAGAATCGAACCCTCCACAAAAAAACATTGCAGAAAGACATCGACAGATGACTCTCACTAAAAACAATTGACGGAACCTCTAATAAGGAAAGAGGTTCGCACAAAAACCCCGACCCCCATCAAACCCCCTCGGGTACTCGAAAACGAGCGGGAATCGGACTGGCAATCATTGACTATAAAGAAGTAAGTAGTACAACACACTCTTGAGTTCTCAAACCACCACACACGGCCAACCCCGGAAACCAACCACACAAAGGAAAGAACCAGAAGCCGACCGGCAGCAAGAGAAAAACATACACCAACCCAACCAACACCGCAAACCAGCATGCGAAAAACACGCCCGAATCGTTGCAACGACGGCGCTCCCACGGCGTGTCGAAAACAGGCCCGACAAACCCCTACATCCACCAGCCTACCCAACCACACACCACCACACACACCCCAACCAACACAATTCACCCACAACCAACCGGGCATTCACCAAACACAACCAACCCCCTCAGCCCGCCCCCGGCGGGCAGCTCCCCCTCACAGGGGGAGCACACTCTCTCCCCCCACCCGGCTCCGCCGGGAGCCCCCACCACAGAGGAGCCGATAACGCCAACGCCCACGCACATACGAAAGATCCCCGGCTCCTTACGGAACCGGGGATCTTCAATACGTCACGGCATCACGCCGAAACGGCGTCACACCATAGCGACGGCATCAGGCAACCGCGTTCGGGTCGACCGGGATGCCGGGGCCCATCGTGGAGGTGATGGTCGCCTTGGTGATGTAGCGGCCCTTCACGGTGGTCGGCTTGAGGCGCTTGACCTCGTCGGCGACGGCGCGGAAGTTCTCGTCCAGAGCGGACTCCTCGAAGGAGGCCTTGCCGATCAGGAAGGAGAGGTTGCCGTTCTTGTCGACGCGGAACTCGATCTTACCGGCCTTGATGTCCTTGACGGCCTTGGCGACGTCCATGGTCACGGTGCCGGTCTTCGGGTTCGGCATGAGGCCACGCGGACCGAGCACACGGCCGAGACGGCCGACCTTGCCCATCATGTCCGGGGTGGCGACGACGGAATCGAAGTCGAGGAAGCCGCCCTGCACCTTGGCGATGAGCTCGTCGTCACCGACGATGTCGGCGCCGGCCTCCTGCGCCGCGGTGGCCTGCGGGCCACGGGCGAAGACGAGGACCTTGACGGTCTTACCGGTGCCGTGAGGCAGGCTCACGGTGCCGCGGACCAGCTGGTCGGCCTTGCGCGGGTCGACGTTCAGGCGAAGCACCGCTTCGACGGACTCGTCGAAGTTGCGGGTCGGCATGCTCTTGAGCAGCGCGATGGCCTGGTCGGGGGTGTACAGGTTGTTGCGATCGACCTTCTCGGCCGCCTCAAGGTACTTCTTGGAATGCTTAGCCATCTGTCCTTCTCCTTATCAGTCGGTCACCGTGATGCCCATGGAGCGGGCGGTACCTTCGATGATCTTCATGCCGGCCTCGATGTCACGGGCGGAGAGATCGGCCATCTTGGTCTCGGCGATCTCACGAACCTGCGCCTTGGTGACGGAGCCGACCTTGTGGGTCAGCGGGTTCTCGGTGCCCTTGTCGATGCCGGCGGCCTTCTTGAGCAGAGCCGCGGCCGGCGGGGTCTTGAGGATGAAGGTGAAGGAACGATCTTCGTAGACGGTGATCTCGACCGGGATCACCTGTCCCATCTTGTCCTGCGTCTGGGCGTTGTACGCCTTGCAGAAGTCCATGATGTTGACGCCGTGCGAACCGAGCGCAGGGCCCAGCGGCGGGGCCGGGTTGGCCTTGCCGGCCTGGATCTGCAGCTTGATCAGCGCGGTGACTTTCTTCTTGGGAGCCATGTTATGGTTCTTCTTTCTATAACGCGGTGCAATCGGTCGCCGTCCGTCCGCACGCGCCGCCGAAGCGATGCGCGATGTCCGCACGGTCTCCTCCCGCAACTTATATCGCTGTGCTGTGCTAGCGGGTCTCCCCTCCAGACACAAACCATCCCATTATGCGGTGCTGTCCCGACATCGTCGACGTCGTCGACACGCGAAAGGGGCCGTCGGGAGAGCGATGCTCCCGACGGCCCCTTTCCCGCGCGGCGGCGTCCGCGCGACGCCGGCGTACCGGCCGCGCGCGGATGTCGCCTCACACGCGAGTCACCTTACGCGACTCACTTCGAGCTTTCGTGCTGAACCTGCGCCTTGCGCACGGACTCCTCGGCGGAGGCGATGATGTCCTCGGCCGACAGCGGCTTGAGGCGGCACCACAGTTCGAACGCGACGCCCACGACCAGCATGATGATACCGGTCCACAGGTTGATCGCGATGCCGTTGGTGTCGGCGCCGTTCATGTTCGGCGCGACGATGCCGACGATCGTGACGATCACGCCGTAGATGATGAACAGGATGGCGATGAGCCGGCGCAGATCGTTGTTGCGCGCCGCCTTGACCGCCTGGTCCTTCTCGGCCTGAGTCAGCAGGTCCTTGCCCTGAGTCTCTTCTGCCATTGCAAACTCCTTAAGACGTTCCTACGTACTATGGGTCAACCCGATGGGTTTAGAAGAACGGGATGTAGAAGACGAGGCCGAGCACGAAGATCACGGTGCCCAGGATGAGCGGCTTCTTGTACCACGGGACCTTCACGGTGGCGACGTCCTTTCCGGCTTCCTTCGCGGCGCGCTTGGCGTCCTCAAGCTCCTCGGCGGAGGCCTCCTTGAAGTACTTGATGCCGTTGGTGCCGAAGGTCAGGCCCTCGAGCTCCTTGTCGGTCTTGGACTTGGTGAGCGGCGTGAGCACCGCGGCCACGATCCAGGTGGCCAGGCAGGAGATGATGGCGCCGTACCAGGTCTCGGCGGTGGCGGAGCCGAAGATCGGGCTGCCGGCGGCGACGGACTGCAGGTACAGGATGTAGGTGATGAGCGGGGCGATGATGCCGCACACGTAGCCGACGGTGCCGGCGATGTTGGAGACGCGCTTCCACACGAGGCCGAGGATGAACACGGCGAACAGCGGGGCGTTGAAGAAGCTGAACAGCGTTTGCAGGTACGTCATGATGTTGCCGAACTGCGACGCGATCCACGCGGTGAACACGGAGATGAACACGCCGATCACGGTGATGATGCGGCCCATGTTCAGGTAGTACTTGTCGTTCTGGCCGGGCTTGACGTAGTCCTGCCACAGATCGTAGGTGAACACGGTGTTGAACGAGGAGACGTTCGCGGCCATGCCGGCCATGAAGGAGGCCATCATGCCGGTGATGGCGACGCCGAGGACGCCGTTCGGCAGGTACATCTTGAACAGGTACGGGATGGCTTCGTTGTACTGCAGGACCGGGTGGGCGCCGGAGAACAGGTTGCCGACGGTGGCGGCCGCGATCATGCCCGGGATGATGATGATGAGCCAGATGAGCATCTTCGGGATGGCGCCGAGGATAGGCGTCATGCGGGCTGCGGTCATGCTCTTCGCGGCGAAGGCGCGCTGCACCTCGGTGAAGTTGGTGGTCCAGTAGCCGAAGCCGAGCACGAAGCCGAGGCCCATCAGGATGGAGAACCAGTCGCCGCCGACTGGGTTGGTCACGTTGCCGATGCCGGTGCCGGCCCAGGCGTGGATGGAGCCGCTCCAGCCCTTCATGCTGTCGAGCTTGGCGGTCAGACCGCTCCAGCCGCCCACGTGGGACAGGCCGATGACGGTGACCGGGATGAGGGCCGCGACGATGACGAAGAACTGCATGACCTCGTTGTAGATGGCGGAGGTCAGGCCGCCGAGGGTGATGTAGGCGAGCACGAACACGGCGGACACGATGATGGCGGTCCACTGGCTCCAGCCGAGCATGGCCTGCAGAATCAGGGCCATGGCGTACAGGTTGATGCCGGCCTGCAGGATGGTGGACACGGCGAAGCAGAGCGACACGATGACGTGCGCGCCCTTGCCGAAGCGCTGGTACATGAATTCAGGCACGGAGCGCACGCCGGAGCCGTAGTAGAACGGCATCATGAAGATGCCGAGGAACACCATGCCCGGCACGGCGCCGATCAGGTAGTAGTGGATGGTCGGCGTGCCGATCTGGGCGCCGTTGGCGGCCATGCCCAGGATCTCGGTGGCGCCCAGGTTGGCGGCGCAGAACGCGAGGCCTGCGATCCAGGCCGGCATCGAACGACCGGCGAGCAGGAAGTCCTCGGAGGACTTCTGCTGCTTGTGGATCGAGTAGCCGATCCAGCGATCATGGCGAAGTAGACGATGAGGATAAGCCAATCCACCCAGCTCAGCGACAGGCGAATCGCGGATTCCCCGGCAGCAAGATCAATCATGCCGCTCCCTCTTTCCTAGAGTTGTTCTTCCTTGAACACAGGCATCGGTCTCACTGCCGATGTTTGCGTTACCGGTATTAATATAAACCCACCTTTACAAAATCGCAACTTGTATCGAACATATTGCTATTTATTTCAAACAATCCAAGACAAAGACGAACTAATCCGCACATTTCCGCCGTTTGCGCGTGCATTTCCGGCGCGCATGACCGCGTGCCGCATACCGTTCCGGCGGCCGTTCCGCGTTCGCGGACGCACTGGGAACATTGGCATCAACCGGTTCGATTCCGCCGGCCTCGCCCCCGCCTGTCTCGCAAAGAAATGTAAGATACCTCACATTTCCCCACGATGTGCGATTCCCGCGCATCGCGCATGCCCCCAGATACGAAAAATCCCCGCCCAAGGCGGGGATTCCAAGAATGTCAGTCAACCGATGTCAGTTCACTGCTGAAATTCAACGATGCGTGCGGTAGCGAGGCGCACCGAGGGAAGCGGTACCAAGGTACCGCGACCGAGGAGCAACGAAGCTAACGCTCCATCGTTGGATTTCAGTCGAGCTTCTGGACTTGGTTGAAGCCCAGCTCCACTGGCGTATCGCGGCCGAAGATGGACACGAGCACGGTGAGCTTCTGCGTGGTGGGCTCGACGTCGGAGACGACGGCGGCCATGGTGGCGAAGGGGCCGTCGGTGACGGTGACCTGATCGCCGATGGCGTAGGAGACCTCGACGGTGCGCTTCTTGGCGGCGGCGGGCTTGTCGCCGGCCTTCTTGAGCGCTTCGGAGGCGATCATCGGGGCCATCATGGCGACGACTTCCTTGCGGGAGAGCGGGGCCGGGTCCTTGGTGGGGCCGACGAAGCCGGTGACACCTTCGGTCTCGCGGACGATGCGGCGGGCGTTCTCGTCGGGCCACATGCGGATGAGCACGTAGCCGGGGACGCGCACACGGGTGATGACCTTCTTGCCCTTTTCGGTGTGCTTCTCGACTTCCTCCATCGGGACTTCGATCTGGAAGATGGTGTCTTCGAGGCCGAAGGACTGGATGCGGGATTCGACGTTGGTCTTGACGCGCTTCTCGTAGCCGGAGTACGTGTGGAGCACGTACCACTTGCCATCGAGGGTGCGCAGCGACTTGGAGAACGCTTCGACGGCGGCCTGGCCGGCGTCGGTGGCCTCGGCCTGCTCGGATTCGTTGGTCTCCTGCTCCTCATCATCGTCGAGGGAGATGGAGGGCGTTTCGACGGAGGCGACCGGGGTCTCGGAGGACTCGGACGCTTCGGCCGGAACCTCGGAGGCGGTCGCATCGGATTCCGCGGTCTCGGAAGTCTGGGCGGCGGCATCGGCGGAAGCCGTGTCGTCGGCGTTCACGTCGGCGGTCTCGGCCGGAGCGGTCTCCGGCAGGTCGGGCAGCGCGTCGAGATTCTCGAGATTCACTTCATCACTCATGCGTATTCACCTTCGGGTTTCGTTGTCGTGTGTCAGTACGATCAGCCGAACACCCACAGCGTAAGCTTGCCCAGACCGTAGTCCATGCCGGTGACGAGCGCCATCAGCAGCAGCACGAAGATGAAAACGGCCAGAGACCAGAAGAACAGTTCCTTGGCGGTGGGGGTCACGACCTTGCGAAGCTCATCGATGATCTGCTTGATAAACAGACCGATGCGCATGAAGACGTTCGGCTTGATGGCCTTTTCGCTCTTGCTAGCCTTCGCCATATTCATCCTTCGCTCAGGGTATTCATAGATCCTTGGCAGGGAAGGCGGGACTCGAACCCACAACCTACGGTTTTGGAGACCGTTGCGCTACCAATTGCGCCACTTCCCTAGGTGAAAATCACCTTGCTTGGCATCCTCGAGAGAACGCTTCGCCCGGCGAAAACCGCCAAGCAGATATAGTAGCGGCTCGTCCGGAATCCGTCAATTCGAGGTGTCCACATACAGAGAATCCCGTGGCAAAACCACGGGATTCCAACGATGTTACGGCATGTCGCGATCTACGCGAAACGCACGCGTCACGCCTCGACGTACGCCTTCATGCGGCGCATGCCCTCGGCGAGCTGGTCGTCGGCCAGCGCGTAGGAGAAGCGCAGGTAGCCGGGCGCGCCGAACGCCTCGCCCGGGACGGCGGCGACGTGCGCCTCGTCGAGCAGCGCGGCGGCGAACTCGGAGGAGGAGTGCGAGACGGTGCCGTTGGGGCCGAGCGGCTTGCCCAGCAGCGCGGTGATGTCGGCGAACGCGTAGAACGCGCCGGTCGGCGTCGGGCAGTTCACGCCCTCGATGTCGTTCAGCGCGGCGACGATCGCCTTGCGGCGCACGTCGAACGCCTCGCGCATGCGGTACACGGCGTCGAGCGGGCCGGAGACGGCGGCGATGGCGGCGCGCTGGGAGACGTTCGCCACGTTGGAGGTCATGTGGCCCTGCAGCTTGGCGGCGGCCTTGGCGACCGGCTCGGGGGCGATGAGCCAGCCGACGCGCCAGCCGGGCATCGCGTAGGTCTTGGCGACGCCGTTGAGCACGATGAGCTGGTCGCGCACCTCGGGCACGGCGGTGCCGATGTACGTGGTGTGCGCGTCGTCGTAGTTGAGGTGCTCGTAGATTTCGTCGGAGATGACCCACACGTGGTGCTCGATCGCCCACTTGGCGATGCCTTCGATCGTCTCGGCGCTCCACACGGCGCCGGTCGGGTTGTTCGGGGAGGTCACGATGATCGCCTTGGTGCGCTCGGTGCGGGCCGCCTCGATCGCGGCGAGGTCCGGCTCGAAGCCGCGGTCGGCGCCGGCGAACACCTCGACCGGCTTGCCGCCGGCGAGCTTGACGGCCTCCGGATAGCTGGTCCAGTACGGCGTCGGGATGATGACCTCGTCGCCCTCGTCCAGCAGGATCTGGAACGTCGAGTAGACGGCCTGCTTGCCGCCGTTGGTCACGACGACCTGCTCGGGCGTCACCTCGTAGCCGGAGTCGCGCAGCGTCTTGTCGGCGATGGCGCGACGCAGTTCGGGCAGGCCTGGCGTGGGCGTGTACTTGTAGTTCTTCGGGTCGCGGCAGGCGGCCGCCGCCGCGTCGACGACGTAGTCGGGCGTCGGGAAGTTCGGCTCGCCGGCGCCGAAGCCGATGACGTCGAGTCCGGCGGCCTTCATGGCCTTCGCCTTGGAGTCGACGGCGAGCGTGGCGCTCGGGGTCACGTGATTGATACGGTCGGAGAGAGTCTGCCAATCAGCCATAGTCATGGCTCCCACAATAAACCCGGGGAGCGAAAAAGGGAACAGTCCGACGGGCTGTTCCCCTGGTGAGTCGGCGACGTTTCAGACAAGCACGAGATTGTCGCGGTGGACGAGCGGATGCGCGTACTCCTCGCCGAGGATGCGCTTGAGCTGCGTCGTGTTGCGTCCGAGCATGCGCGGCACCTCCTCGGAGTCGTAGCCGGCGAGTCCGCGCGCCAGATGCGTGCCGTCCTCCGCGTCGACCCACACCGGGTCGCCGGCGGAGAACGCGCCGCGCACCTCGACCGCGCCGGCGGCGAGGAGCGACGCGCGTCCGCCGCGCACGGCCTCGGCCGCGCCGGCGTCGACGATGATCGTGCCGCGCGGCTCGGCGGCGAAGCCGATCCACAGCCGTCGCGTCGAGCCACGGCGCTTCACCGGCGCGAACGCGGTGCCTACCGGATCGCCCATCAGCGCCGGTCCCGCATTGCCCGCGCACGTGAGCACGGTGGGGATGCCGGAGACGGCCGCGACGCGCGCCGCCTCCAGTTTCGTGACCATGCCGCCGGTGCCGACCTTCGAGCCGGTCCCGCCGACCTTCACCTCGCCGAGCGCGTCCACGACGTTCGGCACGTAGCCGATGCGTTTCGATCCGGGTTCCGACGGCGGGGCCGTGTACAGGCCGTCGACGTCGGTGAGCAGGACGAGCGCGTCGGCGCGCACGAGGTTCGCGACGAGCGCCGACAGCCGGTCGTTGTCGCCGAAACGGATCTCGTTCGAGGCGAGGGAGTCGTTCTCGTTGATGATCGGCACGACGCCCAGGTCGAGCAGCCGGTCGAGCGTGCGCTGCACGTTGCGGTACTGGGTGGCGCGGATCGTGTCCTCCGCGGTGATGAGGATCTGCCCGACACGCACGCCGAACCGGCCGAACGACGCCTCGTACTGCGCCATCAGCAGGCCCTGGCCGACGGCCGCGGTCGCCTGCTGCGTGGCGACGTCGGCCGGTCGCGCGTCGAAGCCGAGCGGGCCGAAGCCCGCGGCGATGGCACCCGACGAGACGAGCACGACGCGCGCGCCCATCAGGTGCGTCGAGGCGAGCGCGCCGACCAGCGCGTCAAGCTTGCCGGCGTCGAGATGGCCGTCCGCCTGCGTGAGCGAGCTCGAACCGACCTTGACGACGACGGTCTCCGCCTCGGCCACCCGCCTGCGGATCTCGGCCTGTGATGGTGTGGACATGATTCCCCTTCCGTTTCGGCTCCCTCTGACGAGGGAGCTGTCGGCTGCAAGCCGACTGAGGGAGAGATCCGCATGCCCCCGGGTGGTCTCTCCCTCAGTCCCGCTGCGCGGTCCAGCTCCCTCGTCAGAGGGAGCCACGATGACTACTGCTCTTCGATGTCTTCGCCGCGACCGAACAGGCTCTTCTCGTCGTGGCGGTCGTCGTCGATGGACGGGTCGGCCCAGTGGCCAGCCTTGCGTTCCTTCATCATCGCCTCGCGCACGGCGGCCTTCGCGTCCATCATCGCGTGGTATTCGCGACGGCGTTCCGCGTTCGTGCGGCGGCGGGAGCCCGGCTGTTCGGCGTCGAGACGCAGATCCTGGCCGCGCGCGCCCAGCGGCGCGCCGTCGAGACGCTCCGCGCCGGCGGCGATGGTCGGATCCCAGTCGAAGTCGACGGCACGGTCGCCGCGGCCGATGCGTACCTCGTCGCCCGGCTTGGCGCCTTTGCGGCGCAGCTCGTCCTCGACGCCCAGCTTGGCGAGACGGTCGGCGAGGTAGCCGACGGCCTCGTCGTTGTCGAAGTTGGTCTGCTGCACCCAGCGTTCCGGCTTGCGTCCGGTGACCTCGAACCAGAATTCGCCGAGCTTGTTCTCCTTGCGTTCGACGGTGAAGTCGACCGGGGTGCCGTGCTCGTCGGCGGAACGACGGCGACGCCCGCGCGTCTCCAACGGCTTGATGACGACGCGGGTCTCCTCCTCGGCCTGCTCGCGCTTGGCGACCTCGTCGCGCATCTCGGCGACCATCTCGGCCAGCGCGAAGTTGAGCTCCTTCAGGCCCTCGTGCGAGGCGGTGGAGATGATGAACACCTTCATGCCCATCTTCTCGAATTCGGGCTTGACGAACTCGGCGAGCTCCTTGGCCTCCGGCACGTCGGCCTTGTTGAGGATGATGATGCGCGGACGCTCCGGGATCGGGATCGCGCCGAGCGGCAGCTCCAGCGAGCCCGCGTATTCGGCGAGCTCGTGCTCCAGCGCCTCGTAGTCGCTGACCGGGTCGCGGCCGTCCTCGAGCGTCGCGCAATCGATGACGTGCGCGATGATCTCGGTGCGTTCGATGTGGCGCAGGAATTCGAGACCCAGGCCCTTGCCCTGGGAGGCGCCCGGGATCAGGCCCGGCACGTCGGCGATCGTGTAGCGGCGGTCGCCGGCGATGACCACGCCGAGGTTCGGCACGAGCGTGGTGAACGGGTAGTCGGCGATCTTCGGCTTGGCGGAGCTCATCGCGGCGATGAGGCTCGACTTGCCGGCGGACGGGAAGCCCACGAGCGCCACGTCGGCGATGGACTTGAGCTCGAGGATCACGTCGCATTCCTCGCCGAGCTCGCCGAGCAGGGCGAAGCCGGGGGCGCGGCGCGTGCGGTTCGCCAGCGCGATGTTGCCGAGGCCGCCGGCGCCGCCTTCCGCGGCGATGAAGCGGTCGCCTTCATGGCGCAGGTCGGCGAGCTCCTCGCCGGGGTGCTTGGGGCTCCCCTGCTCGCCCTTGGCCGTGAAGATCACGGTGCCGCACGGCACGGGCAGGATCAGGTCCCTGCCCTTGACGCCGTCCTTGTTGTCGCCCAGGCCCATCGTGCCGCTGGGCGCGACGCGGTGCGGCATGAAACGGTAGTCCAGCAAACTGGTCGCGTTGCGCGTCGCCTCGAAGATGACGGAGCCGCCGTCACCGCCGTTGCCGCCGTTCGGGCCGGCCAACGGCTTGTACTTCTCACGGCGGATGCCGGCCGAGCCGTTGCCGCCGTCGCCGCCCTTCACATGGACGGTCACTCGATCCACAAAATCACTCATAACTTGTTACCCTATCCTGACCCTTGGTTCATGGTCGTTCGAAATACGCCGGATACGAAAAAGCCGCGTCCTTGCGGGCGCGGCTTCTCGAAACGCTTGTCGCTGAAATCTCAGCTGGTCGCTCAGGCGGCGATGACGTCGACGACCTTGCGGTCACGACGGACGCCGAACTTGACGGAGCCGTTGGTCAGCGCGAACAGGGTGTGATCCTTGCCCATGCCGACGTTCTGGCCCGGGTGGAAGTTGGTGCCACGCTGGCGGACGATGATGTTGCCGGCGACGACGGCCTCACCGCCGAACTTCTTCACACCGAGGTATTGAGGATTTGAATCGCGACCGTTACGCGAGCTGGAAGCACCCTTCTTATGTGCCATGATCGTTTCCTTTCGGTACTAATTAAGCTTGTTTGGAAAACCTGCTGTCAAGAACTCAGGCGATCTCGGTGATCTTCACCATCGTCAGCTTCTGACGGTGGCCCTTGCGGCGGGCGACGCCGGTCTTGTTCTTGTACTTCTGGATGTTGATCTTCGGGCCCTTGGCGTCGTCCTTCACGACCTCGGCCTTGACGGAGACCTTGGCGAGATCAGCGGCGGCGAGGGTGACGTTCGCACCGTCGACCACGAGTGCGACCGGGAATTCCACGGTATCGCCCTGCTTCGCGTCGAGACGGTTGACGAGGATGACGTCGCCGACCTCGACCTTTTCCTGATGGCCACCGGCCTTCACAATCGCGTACATAATCGTTCCTTTATTGAATTGGCAAGCTTCTTGCCTGACTCACCCGGATATGCCGGGCTCGCGGTCAGACACCAACAGTCGAACTTACACCGACGCGCGGACTAACGCAACCGTGTTCCGTCCGCGTGTCAGGTGTGGATGTGTTATAGGGGCTCAGTCCTCGTTGCCGGCGGCGACGGCCGCGGCGGCGATCTGGGCGAGCTTGGCCTTCACGTCCGGCGTGGAGCCGGCCGGCTCCGGCGCGGGGGTGGTGCCGCGGCCATGCTTGTTCGTCTTGACGAACGGGTCGCCGCCGCGCAGCGCGTACGGGTCGTCGTAATCGGCGTTGACGATCGGCTTGTCATGCAGGATGAAGCCGCGGCCCTTGCAGGTCGGGCACTCCTCGGAGAACGCCTCCACCAGACCCTGGCCGATGCGCTTGCGCGTCATCTGCACGAGGCCGAGCGAGGTGACCTCCGCCACCTGGTGCTTGGTGCGGTCGCGCGCCAGGCATTCGACGAGACGGCGCAGCACGAGGTCGCGGTTGGCGGGCATCACCATGTCGACGTAGTCGATCATGATCATGCCGCCGATGTCGCGCAGGCGCAGCTGGCGCGCGATCTCCTCGGAGGCCTCGAGGTTGCATCGGGTGACGGTCTCCTCGAGCGACTTGCCGCGGCCGATGAAGCGGCCGGTGTTCACGTCGATCGTGGTCATCGCCTCGGTGCGGTCGATGACGATCGAACCGCCGGACGGCAGGTACACCTGACGTTCCATGCCCTTGCGGAGCTGCGAGTCGATCTGCCACTTGTCGAACACGTCCTTGCCCTGGTGGTCGGCCGGATCCCACTTCTCCAGCTTGTCCTTCAGATCGGGGGCCATCGTGTCGAGGTACTCCTCGATGCGCTCGTACACCTTGTCGCCCTCCACGATGAGCTTCGTGAAGTCGTCGTTGAAGATGTCGCGCACGACGCGGATCGCCACGTCCGGCTCGCCCTGCAGCAGCTTCGGACGCTTGCCGTGCCAGAACTCCTCGCGCTTGGCGTTGATGCGCTCCCACTGGCGCACGAGGCTCTCCAGATCCTTGACGATCGCCTCCTCGCTCGCCCCCTCGGCCGCGGTGCGGATGATCACGCCCATGTCCTTCGGGGCGATTTTCGAGACGATGTTCTTGAGGCGGGAGCGCTCACGCTCCGAAAGCTTGCGGCTCACGCCGGTCATGCCGCCGGACGGCACGAGCACGAGGAAGCGGCCGGCGAGCGTGACCTGCGAGGTCAGTCGCGCGCCCTTGTGGCCGATCGGGTCCTTGGTGACCTGCACGAGCACCGGGTCGCCGGACTTGAACGCGAGTTCGATGCGGCGCGGCTGGCCTTCGAGGCGCGTCGCGTCCCAGTTGACCTCGCCGGCGTACAGCACGCCGTTGCGCGCCTGTCCGATGTCGACGAACGCCGCCTCCATGCTCGGCAGCACGTTCTGCACGCGGCCGAGGTACACGTTGCCGACGGTCTGCACCTCCTGGATGTCGGACACGTAGTGCTCGACGAGCACGTTGTCCTCCACCACGGAGATCTGCGTGTGCTGTTCCTTCTCGCGCACGACCATCAGGCGTTCGACGTTCTCGCGGCGTGCGAGGAAGTCCTGTTCCATGAGCTGCGACTGGCGGGAGCGTTCGCGGCGGTTGTCGCGGCGGCGCTGCTTCTTGGCCTCGAGTCGGGTCGAGCCCTCCACGTCGGTGATCTCGTCGATGTACTGCTGCTTGCGGGAGCGGCGCGCGACGATCTGCTCGTCGTCGCCTCCCTTGTTGCGACGGCGACGGCGACGGCGCGTGACCGTCTCCTCCTCGTCGCGGGAGGCGCGCTCGTCACGCTCGTCGCGATCGTCGGTCTCGCGCGCGGAACGCTCGTCGCCGGACGTCTGGTCGGCCTTGTTGCGGCGGCGACGACGGCGGCGCGTGCGCGTCTCGTCGGCGTTCTCGTCGTTCTCCTCCTCGTCGATCGGACGGTAGGAGATGTCGTCGAGTTCGAGGTCCTCCTCGATCTGCTCGACTTCGGCGGCGGCGCGGCGTTCCTGCGCGTTGAGGCGGCGGTTGCGGCCGCGGCGCGTGCGCGTCGATCCGGATTCCTCGTCCTGAGTGTCGGCGGCGTCGCGGTCATCACGCTCGTCGCGTTCCGAACGCTCGTCGCGGTCGTCGGCGCGCGTGTCGGCGGCGTCGCGGTCGGCGCGACGACGACGGCGCGTGCGGCGGCCCTCGCGGGCGCCGTCCCCGCGCTCGTCGTCATGGTCGGAGCCCTCGCGCTCGTCGCGGGATTCCGTCTCGTCGTCGTCATCGTCGCGCGTGCGCGCCGATCCGGCCGGCAGCACGGGCTCCTGGAACAGCAACGAGGTCATCGGCTTGGCGCGGCGGCCCCCGTTGTCGCCGCGATCGTCGCGGTCATCACGCTCGTCGCGATCGTCGCGATCGTGGATCGGCAGCACGTCGAGCAGCTCCTCGGCGCGTTCCAGCTGCTCGTCGTCGTCCTCGCGGTCGTCGCGGCGGGAACGGGAGTAGCGCGGGTAATCGTCGTCATCGTCGTAGTCGTCGTGCAATGCGGCGCGACGACGGCGCGAACGCACCGGACGATCATAATCGTCATCGTCGCGGGAGGCGCGACGACGACGGCGTGACGGACGCTCGGCCGGCTCGACGTCATCATCATCGTCGTCGAAGCGGGCGCGACGACGGGAACGCGACGGACGATCGTCGTCACGGTCGTCGTCATCGTCGTCGAAGCGCGCGCGACGGCGCGAACGGGACGGACGATCGTCGTCATCGCGATCGTCTCGGGAGACGCGATGACGGCGCGAACGCACCGGCGCCTCGTCGGCGTCGTCGGACGCGACGGGCGCGGGGTCGGACGACTTCTCCTCGGCGGTCTCCGACGACTGGTCGGCGGCCGGCAGCTTCGGCTCCTCGAACATCGGCGCGGAGTGGTCCTCGACCTTCAGTTCGAGCGACGCACCGGCGGCACCGGCGCCGCGCACCACGCGACGGCCGCCACGACGGCGACGGGCGGGCGTGGGGGACGCGGACGACGACGCGTCGGCGGAGGAATCGGCGGATTCGGGTACGTTGATGTTCAGGGCGCCGACCTCGTCGGCCCCATCGTTGTTCACAGTGGGCACAATGCTCCTCGCCGGCATGCTGCACCATGCCAGGCCTTACTCAGGCTCGCTGCGGCTGTCACACCACGCTCTCACCGTGGCCGCGCATCGATTGCGCCCGCAGAAGCAAATCCAGTCAAAGTCTGTGCGGCTCGGACGGCGGACACCGGCGCTCGCGCGAAGATTCGGGGGAAAGACCCGATGCGAGGGGATCGACGCCATCTGGCACGTCGGCGGCTTGCAGAACCGCCATCCTCCAGTATGCCACAACTTTGAGCGGAGCGTGTTCACGCAGGGCCCATGTCTCCCGACGAATCAGACGAGCCAGGCGAGGAGGATGTCGGCGAGGAGTGGCAGTTCGGAGGCGGGCAGCTGCTCGTCGTGCTTGTGGGCGAGCAGCGGGTCGCCGGCGCCGAGGTTCACGGCCGGGATGCCGAGCTGCGAGAAGCGCGCCACGTCGGTCCACCCGAGCTTCGCCAGAGGCTCGCGGCCGGTGCGCTCACGCACGAGGTCGGCGAGCGAGACGGCGAGCGGCGCGTCCATGCCGGGGCGGGCGGACGGCGACTCGTCCTTCATCTCGATGCCGTAGCCCTCGAACACGCCGCCGGTGGCGACATGCTCGCCGTTGCCGAGTTCGGCGCCCGCGTCCGCGCCCATCATCAGGGCCTTGGCCTCGGGCAGCGTCTTGTCCGGCGCGAAACGGTAGTTGACGTGCACGCGGCACTCGTCGGGGATCACGTTCGTGCCCTTGCCGCCGGAGATGAGCGTGGCGTTGAGGCCCTCGCGGTAGGTCAGGCCGTCCACCTCCACGTCCGCCGGCTCGTATGCGGCGAGACGGTTGAGGATGCCCGCCGCCTTGTGGATCGCGTTCTCGCCCATCCACGCGCGGGCGGAGTGCGCGGCGACGCCGTGCGTGACCACGTCGAAGCGGATCGTGCCGTTGCAGCCGCCCTCGATGCCGCAGTTGGTCGGCTCGCCGATGATCGCGAAATCGCCCTGGATCCAGTCGGGATGGCTTTCGACGACCTTCCTCAGACCGTTCTTCTCGGCGGCGACCTCCTCATGATCGTAGAAGACGAACGTGAGGTCGGCCTTCGGCGTGGCCTCGGGCGTGGAGCCGTCGAGCACGGCGGCGAGGTACAGCATGACCGCGTCGGACGCCTTCATGTCTGTGGCGCCGCGGCCCCACAGCACGCGTTCGCCCGGGTGGGCGGCGGCCACGTCCTCGCGGATGAGCGGGTCTCCAGGTTCGAGCCACTTCGGTGGGAAGTTGTCGATGACCGGCACCGTGTCGATGTGGCCGGCGAGGATCACGCGGGAATCGCGTCCGAACGCGGTGGAGGCGACGACCGTGTCGCCGTGGCGGCGCACGTCGAGATGCGGGTAGGCCTTGAGGAACGATTCGATGTCGTCGGCGAGGGCGGTCTCGTCGTCGCTGACGGAGTACACGCCCATGATCTGGTCGAGCAGGGATTCGAGCTGTTCGCCGCGCGGCGCGGTGGTGTTCAGGGAAAGCGTCATGCCGTCCATCCTAACGGCGCGACGGCGCACACAAGGCGCGCGTCCCGTTTTCACCCCCTCAGTCGGCTCCGCCGACAGCTCCCCCTTCAGGGGGAGCACCGCGAACCCGATCATGATCGTCGTCACCGCGATCCGACAGCTCCCCCTTCAGGGGAAGCACAGTGCAACATGCCTACCAGCTCCTTGCTCCCCCTTCAGGGGGAGCTGGCTCGCGCAGCGAGACTGAGGGGGTTGCCGCGCGTCCCGGCCATTGGTTGAGATTTCGGGGCGGATGGCGGGCCGTTGTGCCACACTCAAGGTGACGGTTCGTAAGAAATCAAGGAATCACAACGATATATCACAACGATATAGAGGGGGCTTTACGGGTATGCCGGGTCTGTTGAGCGCGATGCAGGGGTTCTGCGTCATCGGCATCGTGATTTTCGTGGGCTATGTGGCGGCGCGCATGCGCATCGGCGGCCCGAGCGCGCAGATGGTGCTCAACCGCTTCTCGTTCTTCGTGTCGAGCCCGTGCCTGATGTTCGCGATCCTGTCGAAGGAGCCGATCTTCGACATCTTCCACCCGTCGATCATCGTGGCGTTCCTGTCGGCGCTGCTCGTCGGCGTCGTGTTCCTCGTCCTCAATCGCATGTTCTTCCATCTCAAGGCCCCGGACGCGACGATCGGCGCGCTGAACTCGCTGTACCTGAACTCGAACAACATCGGTCTGCCGGTCGCCACGTACATCCTCGGCAACGGCGCGCTGGTCGCGCCGATCCTCGTCATGCAGCAGGCGCTGTTCACGCCGATCGGCCTGACCGTGCTCGACGTGACCACGAAGGGCAAGGTGTCGCTCAAGGAGATCGCGAAGCAGCCGCTGCACCAGCCGCTGCTCATCGGCTCGCTGCTCGGCATCGTGGTCTCCGCGTTGAACGCGAAGCTCGGATGGTTCCCCGTGCCGAACTACATCTACGACCCGATCAACATGATCGGCGAGTCGGCGGTGCCGATGATCCTCATGGCGTTCGGCATGTCGCTGCACGGCACGAGGCCGCTGCAGCAGAAGGGCGACATCCCGGCGATCTTCACGGTGGCGGCGTTGAAGAACGTCGTGATGCCGGTCATCGCGTTCCTGCTCGCCTACTTCATGATGGGCTTCCGCGGGCCGGAGCTGTACGCGTGCGTCGTGCTCGCCGCCCTGCCGACCGGCCAGAACGTGTACAACTACGCGGCCCGCTACAACGTGGGTCTCACGTTCGCGAGGGACGGCATCCTGATGAGCACGATGACCAGCCCGGTCTTCATCGCCGTCATCGCGGCGCTGCTGAGCTGACCGCCTCCAGCGAATCCACGATTGGGCAGCCCATGCCGCGCGGCAGCGGCACGCGCGCGCACGCCTCGACGCCGACCGCATGCGCGCCGGCGGCGAGCGCGGCCGTCAGCCCTCCCGCCGAATCCTCGAAAACGAGGCAGTCGCTCGGATCGGCACCGGCCAGCCGTGCGCCGGCGAGGTAGGGCGCGGGGTCGGGTTTGTGCGCGAGCCCGTCGTCACCGGCGACGAGTCTCACGAACGCGCCGGCGGGCGCGGCGGCGATGACGCGTTCCCCGAGCGAGCGCGGCGAGCCGGTGACGAGCACGGACGGCACGGATGCGGCGCGCAGGGCGAGCATCAGATCCCACGCCCCCGGCGTCCACGGAATGGAGGAGGCGTCGTTCCCCGCGCCGCGATCCGCGCCGGCTTCGTACATGGCGGTCACGTCGGCGACGAGTCCGCGTATCACCGCGTCGGCGCTCTCCCTCACGCCTGCCTCGCGCAGGACGCGTGCGCAGACGGGCAGCGGCGCGGCGGTCATCGCGCGGCTCAGTGCATCGCTCCAGACGACGCCGTGGCGTTCGGCGCACCGACGTTCGGCCTCCACCCACATCGGGTCGGAGTCGACGAGCGTCCCGTCGAGGTCCCACAGCACGGCCCGTGGTCTATATGTGCGGCCGCCCGCAGTGATGGTGATGCGCGGCATGGCGTCTGTCCCGTTCATGATGTTCCTTTCGCAGCGGACGCGTTTCGCCGCACGCCGCCGGTCTCGCCGTCCACGGTCTCGAAGGTCATCAACGGCAGGCCAGGCGTCTCCGACGAGACGCGCCGCCAGGTCGAGCAGGTGCTGCGCGACCATGGGTATTCGCGCCCGCTGGTGAGCACGAAGCTCTCCCCCACCATCGAGCTCGTCGTGGAGTACATCGAGCATAACGGCACGATGGAGCTCATCAAGTACGCCTCATACTGGGCCCAGCGGGAGGGGCTCGCGATCACCGTCACCCAGACGAACCACGGCGAGGCCACCGAGGAGTGCTTCCGCGGCATCATCGACCGCAATCCCCAGGGCGTCATCATGCAGCAGATGGGCGGGCTCAACGATCTGGCGAAGTCGCTGCTGCGCTCGCGCGGCATCCCGATCGTTGTCATCGACCCGATCGACATGGTCGACGACGACGTGATGAGCGTGGCGATCGACAACTGGACGGCCGGCTACCAGGCGGGGCATCACCTCACGTCGCTCGGTCACCGGCGCATCGGCGTGATACGCGGTCCGGCGAACCTGCAGACCGCGACCGCGCGGTTCAACGGTTTCGAGGCGGCGTTGCGGCAGGCCGGCGTGCCGCTGCCCGACGACTACGTGCGGCAGGGCGACTACTTCCCCGCGCAGACCAGCTACCGTGCGGCCTGCGAACTGCTGGAACTTCCCGAACGCCCCACCGCGATCTTCTGCTGCAACGACCTGTCCGCGGTGAGCACCTACCGCGCCGCGCGCGAGCACCACATCGCGTTGCCCAGCCAATTGTCGGTGATGGGCTTCGACGACATCTTCCCCTCGGACATCCTCATGCCGTCGCTGAGCAGCGTGCACCAGCCGTTCGATGAGATCGGGCGGCGTGCGGTGCGGATGATCGTCGACACGCGCGAGGAGCGGGAGACGGAGCCGCACGTCATCCTGCCGACCAGCATCGTCGCCCGCGAAAGCACGACGCCGCCGGCGCAGTGATGCCGCGCCGGCGGCGTCCGGACGTTCCAGACGGTCGCGGGCGCGCGCCTACCGCAACGTGCCGCGCCTACCGATCCCGCTGCGCCGCGTCCGCGGCCAGCGCCCTGAGCCGTGCGTCGAAGCGCGGCCAGTCGGTCCGCATCGCCGTGAGGAGCTTCCGGTCCGGCACCTCGTCGATCGGCACCCAGGCGATCTCCATGCTTTCGTCGTCGTTCGCGCGCGGATGCACCTCGTGCCCCGGCTTCTCGAACGCGAACACGGTGGTGTACGCCCACGGCCCGTGGTCCTCGCGGTAGGAGCCGACCACCTCGATGTCCTCCGGGGTGATGTTCGCCTCCTCGAAGCTTTCGCGCAGCGCGCCTTCGATCGGCGATTCGCCGTCCGCGGTCGCGCCGCCGGGGATGCCCCACGTGCCGCCTTCCGCCGACCATTTGGCGCGGTGCTGCATGACGACGTGCGTCACCTCGCCGCTCGTCCTGTCGCGGCGGGCGAGCAGCACGCCGGACGCGCCGTTCGTCCCCCAATGCTTGCGGCCGCACGCGCAGTCCACCCAGCCATCACCCGGCTGGTGCACGTTCTCCTTCGGCGGGATCTCGTTGCCGTCCTTGTCGAGCACGCCCGGCAGGTCCTCACCGCGCGCCACGTTCCACAGGTCCGTCCAGTCGACGCCGAGTTCACCGACGAGACGACGAAGCAGCGGCAGGCTGATGCCGATGATGCCGTGCGGGTCGCCGTCGATCGAGTCGATGAACGCGCCGCCGAAGCCTTCGAGCGTGAATGATCCGGCGACCTCCAACGGCTCGCCGGTCGCGATGTAGCGTTCGATGTCGCGGTCGGTGAACTCGCCGAAGCGCACGGTCGCGTGGCTCGCGCCACGCGCGACGCGTCCGGTCGCGAAGTCGATCACGCAGTGTCCGGTCCACAGCTCACCGGTCGCGCCGCTCATGCGGCGCAGCCGTTCGCGCGCCACGTCGACGCTGTGCGGTTTGCCGTAGCATTCGCCGTCGAGCAGGAACATCGAATCACAGCCGACGATCAGTGGTCCGACGGTCGAGCGCGTCAATCCCGGCTGCAGCGCGATCACGTTGGAGATCGGCTCGGTGATGGTCGGCATGTCCACGCCGGAGAAATCACGCGTCGTGGCGATCTTGTCGCGCGAATAGTCGATGGTCGCGGGGTCGACGGCAGCGGCGTCGCCATCGCCGCCGGCCGCCGCGGCACGCGCGTCGGCGGCGATCACGCTCTCCGCACGCAACGGGTACGCGATGACGCGTTCGCCCGTCGCGGCGGCGGCCGTGGCCGCGACGTCACGATACGCGCGGTGCACGGCACCGGCCTTCGCGCCGGCGAGGATCGTCACGCGCCGCTCGATGGTGAGATCGTCGACGGTGACGCCGGATTCGCGGGCCGCCGCCTCGAGCGCGGCCGGCTCGTCGACGTGCGAGACGCGGATCGTCGGGCACACGCCCGCCGCATACAGCACGTCGCGGCGCGGCTTCGACTTCGATGCGAGAATCAGCGGAATGGACATAAAACTCCTTCGATACAAGCCTCCCTCTGACGAGGGAAGCGGCCGTGCCTCATCATGGAAGCCTCCCTCTGACGAGGGAGGTGGCGCGCGAAGCGCGACGGAGGGAGAGATTACCGGCGCACGACCTCCACGCCGGCGGTGTTGATGGGCAGGTGGAGGACGCGCCAATGCCCGGAGGCGAGCTGTTCGGCGGCGATCTCGTCGATGGCCTCACGCGCGTCGCCGTAATGCAGGACGAGCACGCACGGGCCGGCGCCGGAGACGGCGGCCGCATACCCCTTGGAACGGAACAGACGGATCAGCTCGGTCGACGGCGGCATGAGCGCGCCGCGGTACGGCTGGTGCAGCTTGTCCTGCGTGGCGGTGAACAGCAGCGCGTTCGCCTCGTGGCCGGCGTCGGAGCCCTCCCCCTCGGCGGCCCCGCCGGTCGTGGCGAGCACGGACGGGTTCATCGCGGCGGGCAGGAGCCCCACGCGCGAGACGTTGTACACGGCGTCCTTGTACGGCAGTTCGCCAGGCAGCGCCTGACGCGCCTTCTCGGTGGACAGTTCGTAGTCGGGCACGAACACGGCGGCGGTGATCGCCTTGTCGACCGGATAGTTGACCGTGTGGAAGCCGCCGTGCAGCGGATCGCCGCCGGGGATGGCGACCGAGCCGACGCCCTCCGCGGTCTCGAAGTCCCAGGAGACGGTGAGACCGCCGAACACGGCGGGCGCCACGTTGTCCGGGTGGCCTTCGATCTGCGCGGCCATGTCGAAGATGGCCGGACGGTTGAGCGCGCCGGGCTGCGCGAACGCGGCGGCCGCGGCGATGCCGGCGACGATCGCCTCGGCGGACGAGCCCATGCCGCGCGCCTGCGGGATGTTGTTCGTCGCCTCGAGCGTGAAGCCGAGCCGGCCGAGACCGAACGTGGCGCAGGCGCGGCGGAACGTGGAGACGACGAGATGCGTCTCGTCGCGCGGCAGCGTGTCCTCGCCTTCACCGTGGATGATGACGTGCGCGACGCCGTCGGTCGGATCGTCGTTCAGCGTGAACGTGAGTTCGTCGTGGTAGTCGAGCGCGAGACCGACCGTGTCGAAGCCGGAGCCGAGGTTGGCGCTGGTCGCCGGCACGCGCACCGTGACCTGATTGCAGATGGGGTTCATGGTTTCCTCTGGGAATCAGTCGAGGACGCGCAGGATGGACGGCTGGCCGGTGACGAAGTCGAGGGCCTGGACCGCCTTGACGGTCTCGCGCAGGGTGATCTCGTCGGTCGCGTGCGTGACGAGGCGCAGCTGCTGGACCTCACCGTCATAGCCCGGGGCCTTGAGGGACGGCTTGAGATCCTGGTTGACGCCGTTGATCGACACGCCGTTGCGGGCGAACTCGGTGGCGATGGCGGCCAGCACGCCCGGCTTGTCGTGGATGAGGAAGCGCACGGCGAACGCGGCCTTCGTCGCGTTGATCGGCGCCTTCTTCAGGTCCTTGTACAGCGGGATGGACGGGCCGGTGCAGCCGGCGGCGATGTGGCGGGCGACGGTGACGACGTCGCCGACGACGGCGGAGGCGGTCGGCGCGCCGCCGGCGCCCCGGCCGTAGAACATGAGATCGTCGGCGGCCTCGGCCTTGACGAAGATCGCGTTGAAGGATCCGTGCACGCTGGCGAGCGGATGGGTCTCGGGGATGAGCGCCGGGTAGACGCGCGCGGAGACGCCGGCCTCGCCGTTCTCGACGACGGCGAGCAGCTTGATGACCTTGTGCTCGGCGGTGGCGGCGGCGATGTCGTCGGCGGTGATTCTGGTGATGCCCTCGACGGAGACGTCGTCGATGGTGACTGCGGTGTGGAAGCCGAGCGTGGCCATGATGGCGGCCTTGTTCGCGGCGTCGTAGCCTTCGATGTCGCCGGTCGGGTCGGCCTCGGCGTAGCCCTTGGCCTGCGCGTCCTTGAGGACGTCGTCGAACTGGAGGCCCTTGACGGTCATCTCGTCGAGGATGTAGTTGGTGGTGCCGTTGACGATGCCGAGCATGCTCGTCACCTTGTCGCCGACCAGGGATTCGCGCAGCGGGCGCAGGAACGGGATCGCGCCGCCCACGGCCGCCTCGAAGTAGATGTCGACGCCCTTGGCCTCGGCGGCCGCGTAGATCTCCGGGCCGTACTTGGCGAGCAGCGCCTTGTTCGCGGTGACGACGGACGCGCCGGATTCGATGGCGGCGAGCACGAACTTGCGCGCCACGGTGGTGCCGCCGATCAGCTCGATGACGATGTCGGAGTTCGTGGCGACGCTCATCGTGTCGGTGGTGACGATCGACTGGTCGATCCACGGGAACCGCTCGGTCTCCTTCGGATCGAGGCAGGCGACGCCGGTCAGTTCGATGGGGCGGCCGATGCGGGCGGCGAGCTCGTCCTTCTGCTCGACGATGAGACGTGCGGTCTGCGAGCCCACGGTGCCGGCACCCAGCAGTCCGACGCGGATGGGGGTTGCGTTCTGGTCAGCCACGGAAATTCCCTTCTGATGGACGGCGAGTCTACCCGTCCATCCTACGGCCTCTTTCCGACACGCAACCCCTCGGTCGCCATCCCCTGCTCCCCCTCTCAGGGGGAGCCGTCACGCTCCGCGTTCATATTCGCTTGGCTCCCCCTCTCAGGGGGAGCTGTCGCGCTTCGCGCGACTGAGGGGGTATCGGGCGACCGCCCTCCGCCTCACTCGCTCACATCGAGCGCGAGCAGGTCGTCGATGGTCTGGCGGCGCAGCATCACGTGCGCGCCGTCCTCCCCCACGCCCACGACCGCCGGGATCAGCGCCTGGTTGTAGTTCGACGCCATCGTGCGGCCGTACGCGCCGGTGACCGGCACGGCGAGGATGTCCCCTCGCTTAAGGTCGGCGGGCAGCCGCACCTCGTGCACGACGATGTCGCCGGACTCGCAGTGCATGCCGACGACGCGCGCGAGCATCGTCTCGTCGGATCCGCGGCGGTTGGCGAGGCGGGCCGTGTAGTCGGCACCGTACAGGGCGGGGCGGATGTTGTCGCTCATGCCGCCGTCGACGGACACGTACACACGTTCCGTGATCGGCTCGCCCGCCTTATCCTTCGCGTCGCTCAGGTGCACGGGCTTGATGGTGCCGACACGGTAGAGGGTCACGCCGGCGGGCGCGACGATCCAACGGCCCGGCTCGAAGCTGATCGCCGGCGCGGGCATGCCGAGCGCGCGGTTGATACCCGTGACCGCCTCGGCGAGGCGCGCGAGCTCGCGGCGCACGTCCATCGAATCCTCGCCGTCCGTGTACGCGACGGAGTAGCCGCCGCCCAGGTCGACTTCGGGCAGCGTGTACGCGTCGGTCGCGTAGAACGTCTTGCGCAGCAGCATCATGCGCTTGGCGGCCTGGATGAACGCGTCCGCATCGTGGATGTTCGAGCCGATGTGCGAGTGGATGCCGACCAGTTCGAGCGTGTCCTGATGGCGGAGGATGTCCTTGAGCACGGCGAGCGCCGGGCCGTCGGCCACGGTGCTCATCGCCTCGGCGAGCGCCTTGTCCGTCTCGGAGACCTGCTCGTGGCTCAGGTCGTACGGGTACTTCACGTCGTACTGGAGTTCGCGTTCGCCGTCGGTCGCGCCGGCGCGCTGTGCGAGTCGCGCGTTGGTCGCGGCCGGGGTCGCGGCGGTCGGTTCGGCGGCGAGCGTGTCGAGCACGCCGAGCACGCCCGCGTCCGCGCCGGCGGGCAGCAGCGGCACGCCGAACTTCTGATCCTCGTGCGCGGTGGAGATGTACTCGTGGCCGCCCGCGTGGATGCCGGCGGTGACGCGCAGCATCACCTTGGCGCGCTTGCCGAGCTTTTCGGCGATGGCGGCGATGCGCGCCGGCTCGTCGGGCGAGTCGACGACGATCTTCGCGAAGCCTTCCTCGATGGCGAGCGCGATCTCCTCATCGGACTTGTTGTTGCCGTGGAGCACGAGGCGGCGGCCGGGCGCGCCGGCGGCGAGCGCGATCCGCATCTCGCCCATCGAGCAGGTGTCGACGAGCATGCCCGCTTCGGTGACGATGCGCACGATCTCCTTGGAGAGGAACGCCTTGCCGGCGAAGCTCACGTGCGTGGTGGACGTGTGGAACGCGTCGGCGGCGGCCTTGACGAAGTAACGGGCGCGGTCGCGCACCTCGTCGGTGTCGATGAGGTAGAGCGGCGAGCCGAACTCGTCGAGCAGGGATTCGGCGGTGCGCCCGTGGAAGGTGAGCGCGCCGGTTTCGGGGTCGACGGCCGAGGCGGCCGGCCAGATCGGTGTGATGGGCATGGAATCTCCTTAGGTTTCGTCTACCCCTCAGTCGGCTATGCCGACAGCTCCCCTGTCAAGGGGAGCTGGGAGGGGAACGATCACATCTTGTCCGGGGCGGAGACGCCGAGCAGGTCGAGGCCGGAGGCGATGACCGCCTGGACGGCGTCGTTGAGCTTGAGTCGGGCGGCGGCGCGGGCCGGTTCGGGGGCCTTGGCGATGCGCAGGGCCTCGCGTTCGGCTTCGCTTCCGCGCTCCTCGAGTCCGGTCAGGTCCATCGGCACGACGCGCTCCACGTTGTACCACTTGTGGTAGGTGGCGGCGAGGTCCTCGAGGTAGCGGGCGACGCGGTGCGGGGCGCGCTTGTCGCCGGCCTCCTTGACGACGGCCGGCCACTGGGCGAGCGCGGCGAGCACCTCGCCGTCCGCCTCGGTGTCGAGCAGGCCAAGGTCGGCGCCTTCCGTGGTGACGTTCGCGGCGGCCGCGTTGCGGTCCACGTTGCAGGAACGCGCGTGCGCGTACTGCACGTAGTACACCGGGTTGTCGTTCGAGTGGGAGGCGAGCAGGTTCAGGTCGATGTCGACCGGCGAGTTGTAGTCGGTGCGCGCGAGCGAGTAGCGGGACGCGTCCACGCCGATCGCGTCGACGAGGTCGTCGATGGTGACGACGTTGCCGGCGCGCTTGGACATGCGCACGGCCTTGCCGTCCTTGAGCACGTTGACGAGCTGGCCGATGAGGATCTGCATGTTCTCGCCCGGCTTGTCGCCGAACGCCTCGCACATGGCCATCATGCGGCCGATGTAGCCGTGGTGGTCGGCGCCGAGCATGTAGATCGCCACGTCGGCCGGGTCCTGCGCGCGGTGGCGCTTGTTCCAGTAGTAGGCGATGTCGGCGGCGAAATACGCGAATTCGCCGTTGGACTTGATGATGACGCGGTCCTTGTCGTCGCCGTGCTTGGTGGACGCGAACCAGGTGGCGCCGTCCTTCTCGTAGATGTCGCCGCGGCCGCGCAGTTCGGCGATGGCGCGCTCCACCTCGCCGTCCTGGTAGAGGCTGTTCTCGTGGAACCACACGTCGAAGTCGACGTGGAAGTCCTTCATCGACTTGCGGATCTCGTCGAACATCATCGGCACGGCGCGCTTGCGGAACTCCTCGCGCAGCTCGGAATCGGATTCGCCGATCGGCTCGCCGTCCGCGTTGAGGCCCTGGTCCTCGTGGCCCAGCGCGGTCAGATCGACGCCGTCGGCCTTGGCCTCGGCCTCGACGCGGCGGGCGATCTCGTCGATGTACGCGCCCTTGTAGCCGTCGAACGGGGTCTCGGTCTGGTAGCCCTGCGCGCCCAAATCGTTGTCGTGCGCCCAGGCGGCGACGAGGGACTTGGCGAAGCGGTTGATCTGCTCGCCGTGGTCGTTGAAGTAGTATTCGCGCACGACCTTCGCGCCGTTGGCCTCGAGCACGCGGGCCATCGAATCGCCGGTGGCGGCCCAGCGGGTGCCGCCGATGTGGATCGGGCCGGTCGGGTTGGCGGAGACGAACTCGAGGTTCAGGGTCTCGCCGCCGAGGTGGTCGTTGCGGCCGAACACGGAGACGCCGGCGTCGGTGCGCGGCGCGGCGAGCACCGCGTCGACGACGGCCGCGGCGGACGCGGAGTCGAGGGTGATGTTGATGAAGCCGGGGCCGGCGACCTCCACCTTGGCGACGCCGTCGGCGGCGGTGAGTTCGGCGGCGAACAGGTCGGCCAGGTCGCGCGGCTTCATGCCGGCCTTCTTGGCGAGCTGCATCGCGGCGTTCGACGCCCAATCGCCGTGCGCGCGGTCCTTCGGACGCATGACGGCGAATTTGGCGACCGGCGGGATGAGGTCTTCGGTGAGCTGTCCGGCCTTTCCGGCGGCGACAAGCTCGTGGGCAATACGCGAAATGAGTTCGCTCAACGCTTCAGGATTCATTCTTCCAAGAATACCGACCGCGCCGACGTTCCCCCGTCCATCGTCATCATTGCCCCTCCCAAGCCGACCGGCGCAAGAAATCCCGGAAAACATCCCCGTCATCCCGGATTTCTTGCACTGACCGTCTCCCCGCACAAGAAATCCCGGAAGCCGACCCACATTCCCGGGAATTCTTGCACTAACCACGTCTCAGCGCAAGGAATCCCGGACGATACGGATTATTCCCGGGAATTCTTGCGCTGCACCGTCACGACACCGCAACGTCACCGACCAGTGGCGCTGCCGCGCCGACGTTCCAGCAGATGGTAGCCGCCGTAGCACAGCGCGACGAACGGGACCATATAGAACAACGTCGAACGCTGCGTCTCGTCGAGCACGACGAGCACCAGCGCGCCGATGCACATCACAATCGCCATCCACGGCAATACCGGGAATCCCGGCGCACGGTAGCCGAGCTCCTCCGCCGTATGGCCGCCCGCCTTCCACTCACGCCGGAACCGCAGGTGGCACACGCATACCGAAAACCACACGACCAGCGTCGCGAGGCCGGAAACCGCGACCAACACGAGATACACGGTGGACGCGGCAACCACGGACGACAGCAGCGCGAGCAGCGAACCCGCCATCGAGAACAGCACCGCCCACACGGGCACGCCGCGGAAGTTCGTCTTCGCGAACCGCGCCGGAATCAGACGCTCCTTCGCGAGCGACCACACCATGCGCGAGCACACGTACAGGCCGGAGTTCGCGGCCGACAGCACGGCCGTCAACACGACGAAGTTCATCACATCGCCGGCGAACGGCATGCCGATCGACTGGAACACGAGCACGAACGGACTGGTCTCCACGCCCGCCTTGTGCCACGGGATCAACGCGGCCATCACGAGGATCGAGCCGATGAAGAAGATCGCGAGGCGCAGCACGGTCGTGTGCACGGCCTTCGGAATCGCCTTGCTCGGATCCTTCGTCTCGCCGGCCGCGACACCCACCACCTCGGTGCCGGAGAACGCGAACACGACGGTGAGCAGCGTGGAGAACACGGGCGCAAAACCGTTCGGGAACCACCCGTCGGCCGTGAAGTTGCCGAACAGCGGCGCGTGCGTGTAGCCGGCGATCGGTATCGCGCCGAAGATCGCGAGCAGACCGATCACGATGAACGCGACGATCGCGAACACCTTGATCGACGCGAACCAGAACTCCGCCTCACCGTAGAGGCGTACGGACAGGATGTTGAGCGCGAACACGACGGCGATGAACACCGCCGACCACACCCATGCGGGCGAATCGGGGAACCAGCGTTGCATGAGCAGGCCCGCCGCCGTGAACTCGCTGGCGAGCGCCACCGCCCAGTTGAGCCAGTAGAGCACGGCGATCACGAACGCGGTGCCGGGGCCGATGAAGCGTTTCGCGTACATGTGGAAGCTGCCCGCGTACGGCATCGCGACGGACAGTTCGCCGAGCGAGACCATCACGCAGTAGACGAGCACGGAGCCGACCGCGTACGCGAGGATCGCGCCGAGCGGGCCGGCCTGGTGGATCGTGTAGCCGGACGAGACGAACAGGCCGGTGCCGATCACGCCGCCGAGCGAGATCATCGTCAGGTGGCGCGACTCCATCTTGCGTTCGAGGCCGTTGTCCTGTGTGTCGTCGGAATTGCCGGCGTGGGCCATGCTGGGACTCCTTATATCATCCGTGTCAGTCGTCATGCGGCGACTACCGTATGATACCAACGCCCGCAACGTGGGAACGTGGCCTCGACGGAACGACGAGGCCGGCCGGACGCCCGATTGGGGAGTCCGGCCGGCCTCGGTCGATCATTCAGTCGATTTCAGTCGACTTCACTGGATCTCGATTGAGATCAGTCGATCTCCAGGATGAAGTCCCAGCCTGCGGCCGAATCGCCGCCGTCGGGACGGAACCGCAGCAGGCCTTCGCCGCTGGGCGTCGTCGTGCGGAGCGTCACCTTGACCTTCTGCCCGGGAGCGAGGCTCTTGGGCAGGGCGGGCGTCGGGATGAGCACGTGCGTGGCGCCGGCGTTGTCGAGCACGTCGAACACGGCCTTGTCGAGGGAGACGGCCTTGCCGCCCTTCGCCGCGGTGTTGGTGATCGTGACGGGGAACGAGGCGGGGACGGCCGAATCGTTCGTCTTGCCGGTGGACGGGTAGCTGGGGCCGCCGATGTCGACGCGCACCTCGCCATCACCGACCTTGACGAGCACCGGGCTGCCCGGGTAGGACAGCGCCGGATTGCCGGTCGTGCCGCGGACGGTCTTCACCGTGCCGTCGGTCTTGGGCAGGTAGCTCGGCATCGAGCCGATGCTGTCCGCCACGGACTGGGACGAGGCCGACGAGCTGCCTCCGCAGGCGGCCAGCGAGGCCGTCATGGCGGCCACGCTGAGGAGAATCGCCGCGATTCGCAATGTCTTGGTCTTGCTGCGCATCATGCCTCCTTATCGCGTTCCGTGACGACGGCGCAGGACCAGCGTCACGCCTGCGACGACGAGCAGGACCACCACGGCGCCGGCGATGCCGGCCACCGCGGCACCCGTGCGCGACAGGCCGTTGCCCTTGGCTCCGGCCTGCGTGGCGGCGTTCGCGTTCTGGTGCTTGCCGGCGTTCTGACCGGACTGGTTCGCCTGGTCGCCGGCACCGGACTGATTACCGGCATTGCCGCCACCGTTGTTGTTGCCACCGTTGCCGCTGTTGTCGGAGGCGGCGTTGGTGAACACGTCGGTGCCGAACGGGGTGAGGCCGTCCTGCGCGGCGAAGCCGAGGTGGCCCTTGCCGTCGAGACCGCCGCTGACGGAGCCGGCGGTCAGCGGCTTCGTATCGGTGCCCTTGGAGACCTGGAAGATGTCCTCCATGGTGCGCAGCCACGAGTAGTGGTTGTAGTTCGTGGTGGACACGGTGCCGGGCTTGATGAGCGGGGAGATGAGCACGGAGCCGGTGGCGCCGCCGCCGGGGGTGGCGTCCTGCGCGTCGAAGGTGGACAGCGGGGATTCGCCCTCGTTGAGGTGGCCCGGAATGCCGAGCGCGGAGAGCGTGACCTTGGTCACGGCAGCGGTGGTCTGCAGCGGGTTGCCCTGCTGGTCGACGATCTTGAAGGAGGAGTTCACGACCGGCTTGGAGTCGTCGGTGTTCGGGCCCTCGTTCACGACGGAGCCGACGTAGGCGCCGTCGGGGATGCCCTCGCCGGTGACCTTGCGGCCGATGTCGGTGACGTTCACCGAACCCTGGATCGTGTCGGTGCCCGCGGGGGCGCTCACGTCGAGGTCATCCGCGCCGGAGAAGCCGGAACCGGTGTTCTTGGCACCGGGCACGCAGTTGCTCTTGTCGGCGTTCACCAGATCGGCGTCCTGCGGATCGTCGCACGACGGCGGACGGGTGATGTAGCCGTTGTCGCCGGAGCCCGGGTAGAGCTGGTTGCCGTTGGCGTCCTGCGCGAGCGGGGTGTTCGGGCCTTCCGGCTCCCAGTTGACGTTCTGGCCGTTGATGTTCTGGCCGGCGAGGTCGGCCTGGATGTAGTTCTTGGCCATCGGGCCGGGCTGCGGGAAGGTGCCTGCGGAGTACTGCTTGTAGCCTTCCTGGAAGTCCTTGATGGTGGGGACCTGGTACTGGTAGCGCTCGTTCTTGGCGGCGTCCTTCGCGACGTCGCTGTCATCGGTGGCGTTGTTGAACGACATGCCGTAGAACGGCGGGTTCGCCTCGTCGAAGGTGATGTCGATCAGGCCGCCGTCCTTGAACGCGTCGGAGCGTTCGATGAGCGGGATGTAGTAGCGCAGCCACAGGTCGGCCGCGTACAGGCCGCCGGTGTGGTTCTTCGGCGCGGTGTTGAGCGGCTTCGTGTAGTCGGGCTGGAGGTTGTCGTCGAACAGGCCGGACATGTTGTTGCCCTTGCAGACCGCGTCATGCGCGTCGGAGCAGTTGTTCGGCGTGATCCAGTTGAACGCCGGAACCTGGTCGGCGGGCTTCTTCAGGTCGGCGATGAGGCCGTAGTTGGCGTCGTCGAGGTTGGCGATGTGGTTCTCGTCGGTCATCGTGCCGCCGTTGGCCGGCTTGGTCAGCGAGTCGTTGCCGGTGTTGTCGTCGCCGATGATGGAGTGGAACCACGGGAACGGGAAGTGCTTGGCGACGTACTGGTCGTTGGCCTGAGCGCCGGTGAACGAGGTGATGCCGTTCTGCTTGTCGGTCGCCGAGGGCTTCATGGTCTTCGGGTTGTTGGTCGGGTCGTTCTCGCGGGTGCCGGGCGCGCCGCCGAGGCCATCCTCACGGCCGGGCTGGTTGCGCAGGTCCTGCGCGTAGCCCTTCCAGGTCTTGCCCGCGGCGTCGAGCTGGTTGAACAGCGTCGGGGCGTCCTTCGGCAGGGTGCAGCCGTTGTCGCCGTTCTTGGCGTTCGGGCCGGCCGGGGACTTCACCTGGCCGTAGTTGTCGTACTGGCCGAACTGCTGGTCGCCAGTGTGCTCGGTGATGATGTCGGAGTTCTTGCCGAAGTCGAAGTTCCGGACACCGCAGTCCTCCTGCAGGTCCTTCGACGTGGCCTGGCCGGAGACCAGCGTGATGTAGTTGTCCATGCTGTAGTGGCCGGTGCCGTAGTAGTTCGTGAGCAGCGCGCCCTGTGCGGGGAGTTCCTTCCACAGGTAGCTGTTCTGGTTCAGGCCGGTGAACGTGGCGTCATACGACTTGTTCTCGAGGATGATGGTCCACACGTGCTTGATCTGGCCGGGCTTGAGTCCGGTGGACGTGATGGTGGTTTCGGAAGGCTGGGTCGACGGGTTGTCATTCGCATAGGCCGCCGGGGTGGTCAGTGCAAAGCAGCTCGCGGCTACTAGAGCGACGATGCCCGCTCTTCTCATATACATATATGCAGATTGCATATTCCCCACGTTAGGTTTCGTTAGCGCTCCCACGCCGACCCTGAGATGAACTTTAGGGAACGTTGTGATAACAACGATGGTTGCCTTAGCGGTTTCTGAGAATTCTTGGGGTTTCCTGTCCGGCGCATCGGCGGGGTATCGGCACGGCATCACCGGCGGGACGACGGGAGGCCCGCCCGGAACATCGTCCGGACGGGCCTCCGATCATGCGTCACGACGCACGTCACGTCACATCACGTCACGTTACGCATCACGACGTGCGACGGCGCACGCGCAATCACAATCGCATGCGAGATCGGCCGATCACAGCACGGCGATCGCGTCGATCTCGACGAGCGCGCCCTTCGGGATGTCGTTGCCGCCGAACGCGACGCGCGCTGGCTTCACGGAGCCGATGAACACCTCGGCGTAGCGGGCGTCCACCTCCTTGAAGTCCTCCACGTTCTTCAGGTAGATGGTGGCGCGCACGACGTGCTCGATGCCGGTGCCCGCCGTGTCGAGGATGTGCTTGATGTTCTTCAGCGCCTGCGCGGCCTGCTCGCCCGCGGTCTCGCCCGCGAGCTCGCCGCTGGCCGGATCGATGCCCAGCTGGCCGGACACGAACACGAAGCCGTTGGCCTTGACCGCCTGGCTGTACGCGCCCAGCGCCGCCGGTGCCTCGGAGGTCGCGACCGCTTCCATCTTTTCGCTCATTGTGTGCTCCTCTCGGTTGGTCGTTCGCCCGGTGCCGTAACCGATGCCGCACGAGCGATTGATTACCCAGCAGTGTAGTGAGCGCATGTGTCGCCGCCGCGCGCGATGCCCGTCATACGGTCACGCGGCGCGGGAACGCACGCGACGCAGCGGCGCGAACGTCGCAACCGTGCCGCACACGTCATGCGCGCGGCCGCGCCCACGGCACGGCGTCGCCGGAGCTGCGCGATCCGTCATGCGCGCCGCCTCGCGCGCCTGCCCGCGGCCCGCCGCCCATGTCGCGCCCGTCGATGCGCACCGCGTGGCGGTCGACCACGTGGCCGAGCCGCCGCGCGCTGTCGCCGAGCACGCCGCTCGCCCCGAGCCTCAGGCACCGGTTCGCCTCGCGATAGTCGCCGCTCACCCCCGCGTAGACGGGCATGTTGTCCCGCTCGGCCCGCCGGGCCACGCGCGGGTCGAACCGGTTGCCGCGCATGACGACGAAGCTCGCGCCACGCGGCCATTCGATGCGGGCGTGCCCGGCCGGACTCACGCACTTGCCGACGAGCCAGCTCGGGTGAGCCTGGTGGACGAGTCGGATGGCGGTATCGTCCGTGGACATGATCATCACGCGGGACGCGAAGTCATGGCGTTCGATCTGCCGTGCGACCGCGTCGGTGACGCGCGGTGCATGGCGGTCATCGGTCTTGAGATGCAGCAGCAATCCGAGATGGTCGTTCGTATGCTGCGCGGTGAGGATCGCCTGCGCGAGCGTGGGGATATGGAAGGTCTCACCGTTCTGGCGCATCGGCATATGCTGCAGTTCGTGCGTCGGCATGGCCGAAACCGGCACATCGCGCCCGTCGGCGGACAGTCGTCCGGTGCGTTGGTCGTGGAAGACAACGGGAGTGCCGTCCGCGTCGAGACGGATATCGATCTCGGCGTAGTCGGCGCCGCGCGCGCCCGCGTTGGCGATCGCGTGCAACGAGTTCTCGGGTGCGGAATCGTCGCCGCGATGAGCGATGGCGAGCGGCCGCACCGTCCACATGTCACGCGAGTCGCGGGCGGCCTGCGTGCCGGCGGCGTCCCGCGAGAACGGATCGGCCGTGGGCGCAACGCCGAATCCGTCGAACGCCCCGTGCCCGAACAATCCCGCGACGCCGGCGATGACGCCGGAACCGTCCAGTCCGTCGCGTTCGCGACGACGCAGGTTCGCGGCGGCCGCACCGCCGATGACGAGCGCCAGTGCGATGGCCAGGATGACGAGATGCGCGATCCAGCGATGATGGGGAGCCGACGCGGAATCCGCGGGTGACGCGGACGACACGGACGGCGACTGCTCGCCCACGACGGACGATTCCTTGGCAGCGGCCACTCGGGTCACCGGCCCACCACCCATGTCCTCACGGACATCACGAGTTCCACGGACGTCACGGGTGTCACGAGCCCCACGGGTCACGTCGTTCCCGCCGCGATTCCTCGGTTCCTGCTTTCCCATCACACACCTCCTGCTGGTTGAAGCAGGATTCATTATGCGCCCGCCGAGTGGGAGCCATGCACGATTTCATGGCCTCCTCATGGTTATCTCAGGGAAAATTCAGGGTCATTCTCTAAGCCTCGTCATCCGTGAGTACATACCGATTAACGTACAAACCTGCGAAGTCCGAAGACGAATCCGCATGATTCGACGACCAACCTGCATGATTCGAGCACGAACCTGCAGGATTGTTATCCGAACCTGCACACCACCCTTCAGTAGACACCCGCCGCAGACGTCCATCACGAACAATGAATCGGCCATATTCCAACAATCCTGCCAAGGCTCCGACACGATGAAGCCCCATTCTTCAGCACCCCACCGTACAGGTTCGCCCTCGTCTCATGCAGGTATGTCGCCGAACCACGCAGGTACGTCGCCGAACCACGCAGGTACGTCGCCGAACCACGCACGTTCGCTCTTGAACCATGCAGGTTCCCCTCCAACCATGCAGATCCAGGTCCACCGCAGATTCAGGCCACTCACTTGGACCTGTCCCCTACGACTTTCCATGCCCCCTGCCGCTCTTCCCGGCCGGAGACGCCGAAGGCCCCGCATCCTACGATGCGGGGCCTCGATTCCGGGTGGGCTCGAAGGGGTTCGAACCCTCGACCTTCTGTTCCGGAGACAGACGCTCTATCCACTGAGCTACGAACCCAGAATCATGCATCCGCGGGCCGCCCAAGGGCACACGCCGCGACATGCAACTCCCCTACTGTACACCACGTCCGCACCACGCGCGACACCACCGCCCACACACCATGCAACCGCCCGTCCGTGTGCCCGCATCCCCGTACCGCCCCGTACCGCGCGGCCGGCCCGCCCGCATCGAAACATTGCGTTGCCCGATGCGCGGCATAATGAACCTGTTTCGCCGCCGCCACGCAGAAAGGCCCGTCCATGGGAAGCAGCACGTTCCGTTTGACCACCGCGTTCCGCCATGGGCGCACGAAGATCGACGACGTGTATTTCGAGGCCCCGTTCAAACTGATGACGCCGTTCACGAACGGCCGTCATTCGGATTTCATCGTGATGCTCGCCTCCCCCGGCTTCCTCAAGGGCGACGAGGCGCATATCGCCATCGATTTCGCCCCCGGCACGGATTCGACAATCAGGACGCAGAGCTATGAGAAGGTGCTCGACACGTCCGACGGCATGGCGGCGCGCACCATCGACCTGACGGCCCGCGGCGACGCGAAGGCCGTGTTCCTCCCGTTCCCGGTCATCCCGTTCCGCAACAGTACGTTCGAGAACCTCACCACGGCGCGCATCTCCGCCGAATCGACGTTCGTCTACGGCGACGTGGTCACGTGCGGCCGCGTCGGCATGGACGAACGCTGGGCGATGCGCCGTTTCACGAATCGCCTACGAGTCATCGTCGACGAACCCGCCGCCGTGACCAAGGCGTTCGCCGCGGCGCCGGTGTCACCAACGTCATCAACGTCACCGGCGGTACCGTCCATTCCGGTTTCCGCGTCGTCCCGGCGTTCCGGCGACGGCGAGTCCGCGTCGCCTCGCCGCGGTCGTCCGCGCAAATCCGAGACGCACCTCCCGCAGTCGCGTCTCGCGTTCGCCGACCGCATGCTGCTGGAACCGGAGTCGTTCGACTACACGGAGATGGGCATGTGGCGCGAGTTCACCCACTGCGGCGTCCTCTACATCCACCTCCCCGAACTCGACTCGGCTGATCCGAACGCGGCCGACGACGACGTTGACATGTCGCCCGACGCGGTCCGCGAGCGCGTTGAGACGGCGCGCATCGCCGCCGAGGACGCGCTGATCGACCGTATCCGCGCGCACGCCGACGCGATCGGCTTCGCCGGCGAGCTTGGCGCGAGCCGCGCGATTGACGGCGTCTGCGTCCGAGTCCTCACCAAACGCGGCGACGACGCCTTCGACCTCATCCAAGACATCGCCGCCATGGCCACCGAATCCTAACCTGCCTCTGCTCCCCCTTTCAAAGGGGGAGCGAGCCAAGGCACCCACCGGCATGCTCAACTTCATAACGTTCTGCTCCCCCTTTCAGGGGGAGCTGTCCGCGATAGCGGACTGAGGGGGTACTGACTAAGGAGGTATCGCCTCAGCCCGCTCTAACGCAAGCCCCGCATCCGGCCCCCTCTGACGAGGGAGCTGTCCGCAAAGCGGACTGGGGGAGAGATAGCCGGAACGCAACGTCCGCCCCATCCCTCCCCGAGAAACCCCGGAAGAGAAACCCCGGAATCCCCTAGAACAGGAAGTACCGCTGCGTCAACGGCAGCTCGTACGCGGGATCCGAGTGCACGAGCTCGCCGTCCACCGTCACCTGGAAGGTCTCCGGGTTGACCTGGATGTCGGCGAGGACGTCGTTGAACTTGAGGTCCTTCTTGCCGGGCGTGCGGCATCCGTGCACGGGCAGGACCTGGCGCTGCAGGTTGAGCTTGCCCTTGATGTCGTCGTCGATGGCGGCCTGCGAGACGAAGGTCGCGCACGACGAGCCGAGCGCGCGCCCGAGCGCGCCGAACATGTCGCGGTAGTAGACGGGTTCCGGCGTGGGGATGGACGCGTTCGCGTCGCCCATGCGCGAGTAGGCGATGGAGCCGCCCTTGATGACCATCTCCGGCTTCGCGCCGAACATGGACGGCTGCCACAGCACGAGGTCAGCCATCTTGCCGACTTCGACGGAGCCGACGTAGTCGGAGACGCCGTGCGTGATGGCCGGGTTGATGGTGAACTTGCTCACGTAACGCTTGACGCGGAAGTTGTCGTTGCGGTTGTTGTCGTGCTCGTCTTCGGGGAGCGGGCCGCGCTGCTTCTTCATCTTGTCGGCGGTCTGGATGGTGCGCGTGATGACCTCGCCCACGCGGCCCATAGCCTGCGAGTCGGAGCTCATCATGGAGATGATGCCCATGTCGTGCAGTACGTCCTCCGCGCCGATGGTCTCGGGGCGGATGCGCGAGTCGGCGAACGAGATGTCTTCGGGCACGTTGCGGTCGAGATGGTGGCAGACCATCATCATGTCGAGATGCTCGTCGATCGTGTTGCGCGTGTACGGCATGGTCGGGTTCGTGGAGCTCGGCAGGACGTTCGGGAAGCCTGCCGCGCGGATGATGTCCGGCGCGTGGCCGCCGCCCGCGCCTTCCGTATGGTACGTGTGGATGGTGCGGCCTTTGAACGCGGCGATCGTGTCCTCCACGCAGCCGCCCTCGTTGAGCGTGTCCGTGTGGATGGCGACCTGCGTGTCGGTTTCGTCGGCGACGCCGAGGCACGTGTCGATCACGGCGGGCGTGGAGCCCCAGTCCTCGTGGATCTTGAGTCCGGCCGCGCCGGCGCGAATCTGTTCGCGCAGCGGTTCCGGGCTGGAGTCGTTGCCTTTGCCGAGGTAGGCGATGTTGACGGGCAGCGCTTCGGCCGCTTCGATCATTCGGGCGAGGTGGAACGCGCCCGGGTTGCAGGTGGTCGCGTTGGTGCCGTCCGCCGGGCCGGTGCCGCCGCCGATCATCGTGGTGACGCCACCGGCGAGTGCGGTGCGCACCTGTTGCGGCGAGATGAAGTGGATGTGCGTGTCGAGGCCGCCCGCGGTAATGATGAGGCCTTCGCCGGCGATGGCTTCGGTGCCGGAGCCGACTTCAAGTCCGGGCGTGACGCCGGTCATGGTCTGCGGGTTTCCGGCTTTGCCGATGGCGCTGATTTTGCCGTTTTTGATGCCGATGTCGGCTTTGTAGATGCCGGTCCAGTCGACGATGAGCGCGTTGGTGATGACCGTGTCGGGCGATTCGGCGTCGAGTTGGACGGAGGATTGGCCCATGCCGTCGCGGAACGATTTGCCACCGCCGAACTTCAGTTCGTCGCCGTAATGCGTGTAGTCTTTTTCCACTTCGATGACGAGGCTGGTGTCGCCGAGTCGCACGCGGTCCCCCGTGGTCGGCCCGAACATCCCCGCATAATCCTTACGAGTAATGATCCTGCTCATATCAAGTCCTTAAGTCTCTATCCAGGCTCCCCTTGTCAGGGGAGCTGTCCGCAAAGCGGACTGAGGGGTAGTCCCTGCGCCCCCTTCAGGGGGAGCTGTCCGGCGAAGCCGGACTGAGGGGGTCCTCAAGCCCCCAGGAACCCCTCCTCCTTCGCCTTCCTGAACGCCGCTTCCTTCACAATCGGGTCGTCGAGCTTGCCGTCGACGAGCGCGCTGAATCCGTGGATCTCGCGCGTGCCGCCGATGTCGATGAGCCTCACGCGATGCGATTCGCCCGGCTCGAAGCGCACGGCCGTGCCGGCGGCGATGTCGAGACGCTTGCCGTACGCGGCTTTGCGGTCGAACTTGAGGTATTTGTTGACTTCGAAGAAGTGGAAGTGGGAGCCGATCTGGATGGGTCGGTCGGCGGTGTTGACCACGTCGAGTTCGATGGCGTCCTTGCCTTCGTTGATGGTGAGGTCGCCGTCGGCGAGCAGGTATTCGCCGGGCACGAGCTTTTCGGTCGATTCGATGGGGTTGTGGATGGACACGAGCTTGGTGCCGTCGGGGAACGTGGCCTCGACCTCGACGACTTCGAGCATCTCGGCCACGCCGTCCATCACGTCCTCGGGCTTGAGCAGCGTGCGCCCGTACTGCATGAGTTCGGCGACGGTGGCGCCTTCGCGCGCCCGCTCCACGCACTCGGAGGAGATCAGCGCGATCGCCTCCACATAGTTCAGCTTGACGCCCCGAGCCTTGCGGTCCTTGGCGAGCTGCCCCGCCAAGTACAGCATCAGCTTATCCGTCTCCCGTGGTGTAAGTCTCATCAGGCTCCCCTCATTGTATCGAGATAATTAGTTAAAGAATATGCTCGAAATGAAAACAGTAGGTTTCCTATGCGTCACTCATCAATAAAAATCCTATGTTGCTGAGCATAGACCAACCGAGGATCAATAATTTTATACTTTTTAGGACTGCTATCCTGATTGCAGATTTTAGCAATCCCATACTCCATCATGACGCCAATACGATTATTGCCAGTCTGAGAACTTTTCTTCAAAACAGAGGCAATGTCATTTGACGTAAAAATGACATTAGGGAGTCGCGGAATCAGGAAAAGCACTCTTTTCAAATCAGATTTCACCTCGCCGGCATAAAAAGTATAATAGTCAAAATATCTAACATACCTTTTCATGCCATTTTTAATAGCCACTGGCGAGAAAATACGCGCTGAATCATTTTCAATGGATTGCTCATCATAGATGGTCTTAAGCAGTAAAATCATATGCCTAGGGGAACATGCGGCCAATTTGACTATTTCCTCAGAAGACTCAATATCAGGAAAGATGCCAGAGAAAGAAACAGAACCACTTCCGTTGTTATTTTGTGAATAATAACGCACACGACGATTAATGATTTCTTTTATTTGCTCATTATCCCAAGTGACATCAATAGCACTAATTTTATCATATCTCACCCCACGGCTCTGTAACGGCTTCCTCAATTTGCTCCACAACGAAAACACGAGAGACAACTCGTTATTCAACAGCAGGGAAGTGTCACGGAGAATATCAATAATGAAATCAGTTACAGCTGAGACCTTAGACCCCAATGCACTGTATTCATCAATCTGATCAAAAAATATAACCACCTGACGATATCCCAAATGCTTAATAATCTTTGATAATCTAACAATAATCTTACGCAATGACTCCGGCGTGAGAGTCAAGGGATCCAATGAAAATGGATACCCCTCTGAATCTTTTATCTCTCCTACAATGGGCACAAATTCCTTATAGGTTTCACCATCACTTGCAGTCAACCCCAATGCGGAATTAACTGTATATCCAATGAAATTAGTACTTATAGATAGGAGATAGTTCAAAATAGGCCTAACTATACTATTAGCCATGCCATATGACACCCTCCTAAGCGCATAACCACGCAATCTTTGAGCCAGACGTTTCGCATCTTCTTTTTCAATACTATCTGAAAAAGAAGTGAAGAATAAAGATAAGCATTGTTTATCGGATTTATCAAGTTTCATTAATAATTTTTTGTCAGTCGCGCACAATTCAAGAAGTTCTCCAACAACCTCCTTTATAATTAACACCAAGAAATCACTCTCGTTATTCTTTATGCCAACAGAATCAAAAGTATTAACAACGATAGAAAATACATTCTCTTTTTTAAAATCGGATAGCAGTGAATAGACTAAAGCAGATTTCCCAACTCCTCTTTCACCAAAAACAAATTTACTTCTGCCTTGTAATATATCATCCTTAATTGTAGAATAATATTTTGGCTTTACAAATGTTTTGGACAAATCATTAAACTCATTTTCAGCAGAGAAATTCGAAAATGGATTAGTTTTAAAACCCATGTTTTGGTACAGTTCCATTGATAGCTCCTTGTTTTTCTTTAAATGCCATACGGCCCCATGAATCTGGAGCCGTTGAGGTGGATCATGTGGTCGGGGGTGTCGGCGCACCAGACTTCGGTCTCCCATGCGAGCTGCGCGCAGTAGCGTTGCATGACCGAACGGTTCGGGAAGCTGGAGACCAGCACCACCTTGTCCCACTGGTCGGCGAACAGATCATGCAACTCGACTTTGCGGGTCACATCCACGGGGCCGTGCGTGCCGGCCGCTTCCATCAGGAACAGCCAGCCGCGCTCACCATCCCACGCAATCACGTCCGGTGCCTTCTCGCGCGCCCGAAGCGTAATACCCAACTCATCCATCAGCACGGCGTCCACAACGCCATGCTGGTGGTCGGTGTCATCGATGAACGCGACCTGGCACCCCGGCGCGAACCGCGGCAGCATCTCCTCCACCATCGCCTTGATGAGTGTGGACTGCCCTTGCGGAGACAGACGGATATCACGGCTGGAAGGCAGCGTCACCGGAGTCTTCGGCATATGCCGTCGCTCCTCGGCAAGCGACCGGTATGACGTGTGGGCGGTCAGGAACACATCAAGTTCGGAAGAGAACCGTTCCGTACCGTATTTGCGAATCACCTTCAGCGCGTCATCGGTCACCCGGTAGTTCCACTTCGGTGAGTTGATCGGCCTATTCGGCTGATCGGCGTTCTCTTCCGCGATTCCCGCGATGACGAACTGGTGCAGCGAGAGTCGTCGGATGGTCTCACGTGTGTTCGGCTTATAAGCGACACCGAACTCATCACGAATCCAATCCATAATCGCGCGAGTGCCCAGCATCGGGTTCTCGGCCTTATCCCATGAATCCCCATTCCCCAGTTGCAACAATGCGAGAAGCGTCATTGCGCTACGTTCATTGAGCTGCTGGTCGCCGAGTTCGAATCGGCGCAGCAACTCCATGGCTTCGTCGATCAGCTTGCCTTCGCCCATTCGAACAGTCCCCCAATCGTCTCGTCGACGAGACTCTGGTCCGGTGCATCGTTGACTGACAGCATACCAGCCAACACGGCGAGCTGTTGCTTCGACGGGCACGGCATCTGCCTCAGATCCGTGGCGTTGACCTGCGTGCTGCCGGACACCTGCCGATACCATTCGTCGACGATCGACGACGACAGCCACAGCGTCAGCCCACGCGCGACCGCATCATCCAGTGGAATCGTCTTGCGCGACGTTCCCTGATGCACGTAATTGAGCTTGTTGTCCGCCACGAAATCCACATCGCTGTTGAGATACGACGCGTAGATGCGGTGCCGTTGCTCCTTCGCGGAGAACCGGTTCACCATGCAGTAGCCACCCGCAGGCAGCACGACATGCCGATCGTCGGCAGCACCGGTCACCCATTGCGCACGGTCGCACTCGACCGGATGCTCCATACGCAATCCGTCCTGATTGTCCGACCAGTACAACGGATGCCCGCCAATCACCTCGTCATCCGACAACACATCACGGTTCCGGAACCACACCAGCTTGCCGGTAGACACCCACAATCCCTCATCGGCCATCGTCTTGAACCCGGCAAGACGCGCATCCTGCCGTTGGATGCGCAGGATACGGTCACGCCCCATGCTGAGCGCACGAAGCGCGACCATCTCCTGCGACTGCCGTTCCAGCGGCGTCGCCGGCGACGCATCAGGAAACACAGTGACCTTCTTCACCTGCGAGCGCTTCGACACCTTCAGCAGCATGATCTCCTGAAGAATGCCCATATCCTTGAAATGCTCCTGCCGCGAGCCATATACGACCATCGCGTCCAGACTGCATTCACGCAGCATCCACTTGCGGAAATCCTTGAAATAGTCGCCGTTCATCCACGATCGGGGAATGATCGCCACGCACTCGCCTCCCGCGGCAAGCGCCTGAATCGCAATGACCAGGAACGCCGTATACAGATTCGTCACCTTGACGTCGCCGCTGTTCGTCGCGATGACGGTCGGAGCAATCTTCTTGTACGGCGGATTGAGAATCACCCGGCTGAAGCGAGGCTCCAGCGCGACGTCGAAGACCGAATCGTTGAGAACCGTGACATCGTCGCACACCTGACGCAACGACGTTTCGGAAGCCCGTGCCAACGCGGCATCCCGCTCGATGGCGAGCACGCTGGCGCCATCCGCGAACCGTTTCGCCGTGACCGCACCCAGAATGCCGGAACCCGACCCGAGGTCGAGAATCTGCTGCGGCTCATCGGATTCCGTGAACAATCCCACCGCCTGCTCGGCGACGGGCATGGGCGTCAGAAACTGCTCCCACTGCTGCTGCCGCTCGGGAACCAGCCCCGCCGCGGCCTCGTCTCGGATCTGCGCGATGGATTCGGAATTCATACCCCTCAGGATACCGGCCTTCGGTGTCGGCCAAAACAAAATCCGATTCCGTCCCACTCGCATCGCAAAACTTATCTGAAATTATCTGGATTATCTGACTATATTGAAGATATCTGAGGTTATCTGAACTTATCTGGAGGGCGTATGGGCGACATGACGACACCGCTGCAGGCGTTGAACCCGTTTATGCCGGGTGCAGGACTGCAACCGCCCGCCTTGGTCGGGCGCGAACACGAAATCGCCCTCATCGATAGGATGGCGGCGCGGACGAAGCTGCAACTCCTCAACCGCGGCATCATGCTGTACGGTTTACGCGGCATCGGCAAGACCGTGCTGCTGATGCACATGCGCGACATCGCCGACCAACGCCACATGGCGACCCTCAAGATCGAGGCGAGCGCCAACGCCGCCACGACGTATGACGCCCTGTTTCACGAAATCCCCTTGGCGATAGCGCGCATCGGCAAAACCGACATCCGCGAGCGCGTGGCCAAGGTCTTCTCCAACGTGGAATCGGTATCCTTCGATTTCATGGGAGTCAAAGCCTCCGCGGAACTGAACGGCAAGCCCGATTTCCGCACCGAATCGTACCGGCTCCAACTGCTCATCGAAGGCATCTGCAAAGAGCTCAAGAGCGACAACTCAGGTCTGTACCTGTTCATCGACGAGATGCAGGAGATGCACAAGACGCCGCTGAGCGATCTCATCACCATCCAGCACGAGATGGGGCAGCGCGGACTCCCCTTCTACATCATCGGCGCCGGACTGCCGGACCTGCCCGGCGTTCTATCCAAGGCACGCTCGTATGCGGAGCGCCTGTTCGACTATCGGGAAATCGACAAGCTGGACAGCACGGCGACCCGCGAGGGCTTCCAGACCCCGGCGAAGAAAACGGGACGCCCGTTCGACGACGCGGCCCTCGACAAGCTGGAGGCACTGTCGCAGGGCTATCCGTATTTCATCCAGGCGTACGGTGCGGCCACATGGAACGCCTCGACCACTAATCCAATCAACGTCACGGCGGTGGAGCAGGGCGAGCCGGAGGCATTGGACATGCTCGATCACGGCTTGTACATGGCCCGATGGCTGCGCGCCACGGAGAACGGGCGCGCCTACCTGCGCATCATGGCGGATCTGTCGGATGGTCCGGTGCGCACCGCGGATGTGAAGAAGCGGTTCGCCAATGAGGGCTCGGCGGCAAGCGCCCGCGCCTCGCTCATCGAACTCGGCCTCATCTACGCGTCCGGATACGGACAGGTCGCGTTCTCCGTGCCGCGGATGGCGGAATTCGTGCGACGCATCATGCCGCAGGTCGATCAGATCTACGACGGACGCCGCTGAAAGACGGGTCCGCCACAACTCTGATGCACCGGCACAGCCGCGACATTGCACAGCCGCAATCGCGCCGCATCAGATATCCGGGAACGGCTTAAGTGCCGAAAAATGTCGTGGAACGCATTTTTGGTGGATAAAAATGTCGCAGACGACATTTTTCGACACTTAACCGTGAATCGTCCCCCAAGTGGCCAATCTCGGCATCACGGTTCGTGAGCATTTCGCAAATCCTCCCGAACCGTGCATAATGACTCATGCGACAAACCGTGCCGGACCGGAATCCGGTTCGACCGCATCGGCGCGGCACAGCGTGACGGCACCATGCAAAGCGGCAGATCATCCCGCACACGTAGCCTGCGTCGACGCGATTCAGAGAGAAAGGAAGGAATCATCATGTTCGGAATCCATCGTCATGGAACAGACATATTCGCGACGGCGCTCGCCGCGGCGGCGACGATCGCGATGGCGGCGACGATGCTGGTCGCGCCGGCACCGGCGTTCGCCGCGACCACCGACTTCGAGGGCAAGGCCGCGACCGAGGTGCTGACGACGCTCAAGACCAAGGGACGCGCGCCGAAGACCGGATACGCGCGCACGCAGTTCGGCGCGGCGTGGGCGGACGTCGACCACAACGGCTGCGATACGCGCAATGACATCCTCAAACGCGACATGACCGACGTGACGTTCAAGGCGGGTACCCACGACTGCATCGTCACGTCGGGCACACTCGCCGACCCGTACACGGGCAAGACGATCAGCTTCAAGCGCGGCAACAAGACGAGCAGCGCCGTGCAGATCGACCATGTGGTCGCCCTGTCCGACGCATGGCAGAAGGGCGCGCAGAAGCTGTCCAAGTCGCAGCGCAGGAATCTCGCCAACGACCCGTACAACCTGCTCGCGGTCGACGGCCCGTCGAACCAGAAGAAGAGCGACGGCGACGCGGCCACCTGGCTGCCGAAGAACAAGTCGTTCCGTTGCGAGTACGTGGCGCGCCAGATCGGCGTGAAGGCGAAGTACTCGCTGTGGGTCACCAAAGCGGAACGCAAGGCGATGACGAAGGTGCTCGTCACCTGCCCGACGCAGACCGTGCCGCTGAACGACGAGGCGCAGGCGGCGGCCGATGCGGCAGCGGCGGAAGCGCAGCGCAAGGCGGAAGAGGAGGCGGCCGCCAAGGCCGCGGCTGAGGAGGCCCAACGCAAGGCCGCGGAGGAGGCGCAGCGTCAAGCCGAAGCGCAGGCGCAGGCCCAAGCCCAAGCGCAGCAGCAAGCCCAGCAGGACGCGAACGTCTACTACCCGAACTGCTCGGCCGTGCGCGCCGCCGGCAAGGCCCCGCTCTACCAGGGCCAGCCCGGCTACTCCACCAAGCTCGACCGCGACCGCGACGGCGTAGCCTGCGAGTAGCGAGGCGTCACACCTGGAGGCCGTCGACTTCGGTCTCGCCCGCAAGTGCATGGGCTGGGATAAGTGAGGTCGTCGCACGGCACGGGGTAATGGGCCCGTACTTCCTTCCACTCCGATGGTTCTCGCCAAGCGATGACGATGACGATGGGTGCAATGTGTATGGTCCGGCACGTGATGTGTATGGTTCGACGGCTTTCCTGCACGGTTGAAGGTGCAATCTGTAAAGTCGCGCCCCCAGCGTGTGGAATCGAGGGCACAACGTGTAGGGGCACCCCGTGAAGAGCAAGCGAAACCGACCAAACCGCGATGTGGGGAGCCTTGGAATTCCAAGGCTCCCCACATCGTCGGCATCGGGCTCACGCGTCTTCTTCGGCACCTGTGTACGCACATTACGGCTCAGGGACTGCACGTTGCATCGAAAATCATGCACGTTGGGCCGAAAACCCTGCACGTTCGACCTCAAACCATGCACATAAGCCGCGGAACCATACACAAACGTCTCAGGGGTGGGAGGTCGATACTCGATTCCCGCCCCTGAGACACGTTGGAACGCCGCAAGGCAGTTTCTGGGGCCGCTTCCAGGGGCAGCCGCCCCAGAATCGTCCCCGGAAAGCTACTCCCGCTTCCCGTCGGATCCCGCGTATCCGTCGCGCACGCCGCGCACGCGAAGCAGGCCGACAGCGGCGATCAGCAGCACGGCGGCCACGGCGAGTGGTCCGGCGACAGCGGAACCGGTGTTCGACAGGCCATTGCCGTTCCGGTCTCCGGAACCGGACGCCTGCGCGGATCCCTGTCCGGCCGCGTTGGCATTCCCGGCATTGGCGTTCCCGGCGGCAGAGCCGGAACCGGCGTTATTCCCGGCCCCCGCGTTACCGGCACCATCACCATTCCCGTTATCCCCCTTCGCCACATGCGCGTTGTACGTGGCGGATTCGCCGAACATGTCGACGACGCTCACCGTGTGGTCGGCGTCGTCGGCGGCGAGGGTGACGTCGCCGTTCTCATCCACGGAGGCCGGTTTGCCGTCGACCTTCACGTCGTTACGGTAGTTGTAGGCCACGTGGAACGTCGTGTCGCCGGTGTAGGTCTTGCCGTTCTCGAGGCCCTGCACGGGCGCGGCGGCCGTGTTGTACACGGAGAGCGCGAACACGCTGGCGAGAATCGTGGCGCGTTCGATGCTGTAGTTGCCGGTGAACGGGTGGTCGTCGCTGACGACGGTGAACCGGTCCTCGTCCGAGGGCCACTGGTAGATGTCGCCGATCACGTGGTAGTTCTGCTCGGTGACGTCGTTGCGCCCGTCGCCGATGCGGTCGCCCCAGAAGATGTACACGCTGGGGATGCCTTCGCCGAATCCGAGCTTGGGCGTACCGTTCGCGCCCGTCGCGCCGGTGATGGTCGCGTGGTCGGAGCAGCTGCCGAAGTACTGGAGGTCGACGGTGTCGTCAGGGCCCTTGGTCCACCATTTCGCGTACTTGCCGTCCGTGTAGTCCCAGTAGCGTTCGGCCTGGCGTTCGGCCACGTCGCCGGCGACGCTCTGCTGCGGCTTGCCGTCGGCGTCACGGTAGGGCGTGTGCACGGTGAGCACGCTGTTGCGCGTCTGCGAGGTGGCGGCCATGTCCATGTTGTAGTAGGCGATTACATGCTGTTTGCCCCAGTCGTTCGGGTACAGGAAGCTGCTGTAGAAGTGCGCGGAGCCGACGAGCCCGTCCTCCTCCGCGGCCCAGAGCGCGAACACGACGTTCACGTTCGTGGGAATGTTCTTCAGCGCCTTGGCGATGGCGAGCACGTTGACTGTGCCGGACAGGTTGTCGTTCGCGCCTTCCGCGCCGAACACGCTGTCGCGGTGCGCGCCGACGATCACGTATTTGTCGGACGGCTGCGCGGCCTTCTTGACGGCGAGGATGTTGCTCGTGTTCGTGTTGCGGCGGTTGACGACCGTCGCCTGCACACTCTGCGGCTTGCCGTCGGCCGCGCCGCTGCCGGCCGCGCCGAGCTTCTTCACGATCTGCCGCCCGTCGAGGTAGGAGGCGAGGATCACCGGGATGGTGATGTCGCCGCCGGTCTTGGGTGCGGGGAACGGCCGCTCGGCGGAGGTGCCGCCGTCCTCGTTGACCGTGTACTTGCTGTGGAAGAACACGACGGCCTTCGCGCCTTTGGCCTGCAGCGCGCGGGCCACGTCCGCGTAGGCGGTGCTGTTGCGGTCCCACTGGTCGTAGGTCTTGCGGTTGGTCAGCACGATCTTCCCGGCGATGTCGTTCGCGTTCGCGGCGACGGCGTCGTCCACGTCCGCGTAGTAGACGGTGTCGCCGGTGACGGTGGGCGTCTCGTAGCCCTTGTACACGCTGTCGTCCGCCCAGCCCGGCGCGAGCGCCGTGTACTCGCGTCCGTCGATGGTGACGGATGCGCCGATGCGGCTGTTGACGCGGTCGTTGGCGAAAGTGTCGAAGTAGTCGTCGGTCCCGTCCGCCGCGGTCGCCTGCGAGAACGGTCCGTAGCCGAGTTCCTTGAAGTCGTTCGCGAAGTAGTCGGCGCTCGCCTCGTCCGCCGGCGTTCCGGCGACGCGCGGACCGATGTTGTCGTGCACGTACTGCACGTTCTTCAGCATGTAGTCGTCGTCGATGCCGTCGAGCAGCGCGCGCTCAGTAGCGTCGAACGGCGCGGCATTGGTGGTGTTGGTTGCGGTTGCCGCCGCACTGGCCGTGACGGCGTTCGCGTTCTGTTGCGTCGCATACGACGCCGGCGTGACGATCGCCGCGGTGGACAGCGACAGCGCGGCGGCGAGCGCGAGCGCCGCCGCCTTGCGCAGTCGCGTGGTTCCGCTGCGTCGCGTGGTAGCCGTTAAGGTTGTTGCTGCGGTTGCGACCGCCGTCGCGGGCGATGTCGGGGCGGATGACGTCGCGGATGATGACGTCGCGGATGATGATGACGATGCTGTTGCCGTCGATGATGTCGCCGTGGTCGATAATCCGATCGACGATGCTGTTGTGGATGATGCGGTCATATGATGTTTCGCGCGGGACACGACCGCCCCGCGCTTCTCCTTCCTCTCGTTTTCCCCGTACCCGGCAGTAAACACCATCAGCCGCGTTGCTGTCCAACAACAAAAACATATGTGTCGTCATAGAGGCGGGTTATACGAGCGCCAGAAGGTTCGGACACTGCGGATCTTGGCGCGGCCCAACGAACCGCGGCGCAAAGAATCCCGGAAATCATCAGCCATGTCCGGGAATATGTGCACCCACCACGACTCAGCGCAAGAAATCCGGGACGACAGCGTTATTGTCCGGGAATCTTTGCACTGAGACGGTCTCAACGCAAGAAATCCCGGAAATCGACGTGGATTCCCGGGATTTCTTGCGCGGCAACTGGTATTGCCGTCAGTCGCCCAGCGCAAGGCGCATGCGCGTCACGCAATCACTGGCGGTGGCGACGGCGGATGACCATCACGGTGACGCCGGCCGCGCACGCGACCACCGCCACGATGACCACCGCCAGAATCGCCGATCCGGTGTTGGAGAGCGGGTTCCGATCGGACGAGCCGTTATTGCCGGAGACCGGTCGGGCCGTGCCTGTCACGGGACCGGCCCCGTTCGTGCCGGGTTCAGGCCTTTCCGGAGCGGCCGTCACCATCACCGACGCGGAATCCGACCAGTCCGATGCGGATTCGCCGGTCAGCGCACGCACACGCACTGTGTAATCGCCAGCGGGAACACCACTAATCACACCGGTCGTCGCATCCGTGCCAGATACCTTTGTCGAGTAGCTCTTCGCATCGGTTCCCACCTGCGCAGGCACCGCTTGGATTTCATAGCCGTCCACGGTTAGCAGCGAGTCATTGCCTTCCGGCGACTTCCACGCCACGGTGACATCGCCACCGCCACGGACCGGCTTCGATTGCGCCGTCACACTGGTAGGTGCCGCGGATTTCGCCGTAGTGCTCAATGGCAGGGTGAGCTTGGCATCAGCAGTGCTCACAGTGAAGTCGGACAAGCGACCGGTATCGGCCAGTCGAGTCGACGTATTGAAGATGACGAGCCCAAGCCGATGCCCGGCAGGAACCGTGTAGTCGGTGGCGTACGCGTCCCAAGAAATCGGATAGTACTCGTTGACCGGCGTTGGAGTAAGCGCGGTCAGCGAATCCTTGTGGGCGGTATTTACGTATCCGCGCGTGATCACATACGCATCGGAGGTCACTTTGCGTTCGGATCCGGTTGGCGAACAACCGTCGTCGTATTGACCTTCACCTCCGAGGCACAACATGTGGTTCTCGTCATATTCCACCGTGGATAGTGCGGGCGTGGCCTTGATGCGGGTGCCGTTGCCGTAATCGACGAGCGCGAACGATAGATTGGCATCGGCATCGGAGGCCTTGACCTTCAGCGACAGTGCAGGCGTACCGGAAATGTGGGCTGGGGCCTGCAACGGCTCCGTCAGATAAGCGAGACGATTCTCCTGAGGAATGGACCGTGCGCTGTCGAGCGGCTGCCCGAGCTGGTCAGTCGTCTCGTCCTCAACGCCTTCATCCACACGGTAGCCGCCGAAGCCCTCCTCAGTGCCGGAAACGGCATGCGCGCTGGTTCCAAGCGTTCCTGCGCTCGTACCATTCTTCGCGGAGTCGAGTGTCAACGTCACGTTCTTCGCGTCGGGCGTCGGCCAAGATGCATAGTCCTTCCATGTGCCGTCAGAAGACTCGACGGATGCCTGCGGCTCGCTCATGATGCCGTTGTCGATGCCGTACAGCCAATGGTCATACCACTTGTGCAGGGTGAGAATCCACTCGTCATGACGGTAGTATTTCGGATTATCGTGACCGTTCTGAGTGATCCAAATCTTGCTGGGCACATGGTGCTTCTGAAGCAACTCCCAGTACTTATCCACGTTGTTCATCTTGGTGTTGAGATCGTTGACGCCTTGGATGAGGAATACGCTGGCCTTGATGTTGCCGACCTTATCCTCGTAGTTGCGCGCCGCCCAGAAGTCGTTGTAGTTGCGGGTGGAGAGCTCAGCCCCCTTGTTCATTGCGTTCCAATGGCCAGCGGCCGCGCACTTCGCGTTCTGAGTTGGATCAGTGACGAGCGAGTTCGCGAACGCGTCCGGTTCCCACCAGTTGCTGAGCTGCGCACCGTTGTTGCGGTACCAGTTGTATTGGCTGCTGATGGATTCTTCAGGAATGACGGTCTTGAGGCCTTCGACGCCGGTGACGGCAAGTGCGTTGGCCGCGGCACCATCGTATGATCCGCCTTCCACGCCGATCAACCCATTGGACCAGTCGGCTTTCTCCTCGTTGGCCTGGCTGCGGTTGGTAAGGGAACGATAGCCCTTGACACGACCGTTGAGCCAGTCGACAACGGCCTTCGCGGACGCGACATCATTCGGGCCCTCGATGTCGGTGCACCCTTGCGACAGTGCGGTGCCGGTGATGTCGAGCATGATGTACGCATAGCCGCGCGGCACGAAGAAGTTGTCGTAGTTTCCGGCGAACGAGGTCTGACGGCTGTTGGCCTTGTCGTTCATATCCTCATATTGCTTGGCCTGCAGATCGCCGTAGTACGGGCTCGCATCCATAATCGCCGGAATTTTCCTGCCATCGAGCTGCGTATCGCTGGGGCGGATGAAGTCGGCGCGGACGAGGTCGGTCTGCCCGTCCTTGTCGCTATCGATGCCGGTGTCGATGTATACGTAGTCGCGGGTGGCGTCTTTGTAGTCGTATTGGCTGGTGGTACCGCCCGGATAATCGTATTCCTTGTCCTGACGGGTTTTGCTCGGCTCGTCGTTCGCACCGTTAAGGCTGTACGTCCCGGCAGCACCATGGCTCAGGTAGTTGTCGGACAATTGCAGTCCGGTACGGCCTCCATCCGTTCCGGGACCGACGTTCACGGTCTGCGCCGAAGCGGCGCCATTCGTCGATTTCGGCGCAGCTGTGGCCGCTGTCGGCACGCCCAACGCCATGCCGACGGTCACACCCGCCGCAATCATAGATGCGATGACGCGCGTCATGCTGCGAACGCCTGCGCGACCGACGTATCTGGCACCGCGAGTGCCGTATCGACTGTCTCTTGCCTGCTTCACCGACTGCGAGGATGCCGATGATCGCCGGTTCCCGTCAAAGAGCTCCATGCCCCCCTGCTTTCTGCGGCGCCGTCATTCCGCAAGAGGGGATTGCGCCGCGTGGCGCATCATCGATAACCGAGACACGTCTCTCCCTTCTCCACTCGGCCACCATACTCACCTCGTGTTTCGGGAAACTGCTGATGGAAAGAAACTACAAATTCCCCAGACCGTGCGCCGTATATATATCCCACAGTATGCGAAGGTTGACTTCCAGGTATTCCGGCTTGGCCGTCCTGCATAGTACGACGGCCCAACTGCACACTAAGAAGACCATCAGCAGAATCTGTACCGTCTGCAAACGCATACGCCATGTGACGGAACACAACGCACGCTTTTCGATTGTCTTCGAAGCTCCCCATCTCCAAGCCACGCTCTGAATTATGCCACTGACGAAGGGCAGCACGACTAGCATCAACGGCAACGCCCGCACCATGAACAGCAAAACGGAGTTAGGAACGAATACCAACATTATCAAAGAGTAAACACAAACAAGAATCATCAAAGACGACAAATATGCAACAAATTCATCACGCTTTGACACTAAGGAAATAATATATGAAATAATGAAACCGAATACAATAACAAACAATGCCGCCCCAACACGAATTACGGTTTGATATCGTTCAAGCCCATCAATAGTCTTATCAATATGAGGCACATAAGAAAGCAATATGAAAAGCATGGGAAATGAAAACAAGATGCCAACAAACCAAATAGCAACAAAAGACATGAGTCTAGCTTCTACAGCAGAACGCATTTGACTTACAATAGGAAGATACCAAGGACGCAAGTCATTCAACGAGGGACGCCTAGCCCTACCGCGAATCAGTTTTTCCAACCGCGTTGCGGCAATATATGAAACAACCAATACCCAATCAACAACGCTCAACTTTTTCATATACGACTCTAATGTTGCACCGATATTAAACAATCGGCTATCATGCATTACGAAATTTATTTTTTGTCTTTTTAAAAGGCGCAACGGAAAGATCACAATGAATCTTCCACAGCGCTTCCGCTTGAGAGATAATCACAAATCCCACCATAGTCTCACTCAACGTACTTACGAATCCGCTGGTCCCAGGTATGGGGAGAACCGGAAACACGAATATCACCAATGAGATTATAGGGAATACCGACGCCTCATGAATCAAGCCCAAGGAACGCCCACATTGCACAGCCCTCCAAACAAGCACAAGTGCCCAAATGCTAAGAATGAGCAGAAAATATAATGTTACGTTAAGCACTTTATACTGTTTGCCAAACAGACGCTCCACTCCCAATGACGACATAATCAATAACGCTGAACATATTCCCTGAAGCAGGAACCATTTACCGTATTTCAACATAGCCATCATTCCACTCCCATCATATGCCGATTTCAAAAATCACAAAACTCACCAGGAGAACATTCAGTTTTCTTACTCATTCCCATATCCCAACTATTTGCTATACGACCAAGCACACGGGAATCCATCCATTCCCAAAAAGGATGTCCGACATACTTAAAACGGATAAGGACATAGCCTGAAGCCGCAAAGGATGCCGGCATCATACCATCCATCTTTTTATACCCAATCAAGGAACCCGTTCTCGTAAACAAATCCTCTCCAAGTTTGAAACCAGAGTTCTTTTTTGTTTTAATATTATTGCAATATACAGCACTAACTATTTTCACATGAAAGGGATATTCGCTTTTTAATACCACATTGTCCCAGATTTGCCTCGGCTCGACGTTGTCGGCCGACACGAAAGCATTCACTTCAAACGCATACCCAAAAACACTATCTTTAGTCGGCATATTTACGGCAACATGAACGTTCTTAGCTTGCAACGACTTGTTTTCTGCTGAATTGGCTACATACACGCGCGCCTCATATTCTTCCCCATCTTTCAGTTCGATAGTGTCCATCCACCCATTAACTGATTTCTTATCCCATTTGTTTTGATCAACGTTACGCACTCTGAAGAAATTGCGCTCGTCTCCGACATCAGGATTGTCCGTTATTGAATTGAATGTGTTGTACGGAGCTGGATTCTCCATCGTGAAGGTCTTCCGCTCCGGACCCCACGCATAGGCAGATGGCGCACATATCGCCAGAGCCAGCACCACGCCTGCACAAGACGCCAAAATCCTTTTAAAACGCCACATCGCGATTCCCCCAATCTCCTTCGATCGCCCCTACTCTACCACCGACAGCCGCACGATGTTCGGGCAGCATGCGGCGATTCCCTACGCGCACTCCACTCCTGACATGCACAAATACGAATAGGTGGGGGCACGCGATAGATATCACGTGCCCCCACCGAATATAGTCAGCAACAAGCTATCGTTCACACCTGCTACGGAAGCGTGTGCGAATCAGCACACCACTGGCACCTGCGCCGAGGAGAAGGATGGCTACGGCGACCACGGTCGCGGTATCGGCACCGGTGCCGGGCATGGAAGCAGGCTGCTTCGTCTTCGTATCGGAACCGCTCGCCGCGTCCGACTTCTTGCCGGTGGCATCGGAGCTGCCCGAACCGGAACCGGGTGTTGCACCCGTACCGGAGCCATTTCCGGTTCCGGTCCCCGGCTTCGCGGTCAGCGCAGCCAAGGCCGTATCCAGATCGCTCACAGCCGCGGTCACCAGATCGCTCTGTTCGCTGCTGAACGTGGTGTTGTTCTTCAGCGACAGCGCCTCCTCGTACGCTGTGGTCAGCGTCGTCACGGATTCGTCCGTGTATTTGCCGGTACCTTCCGACGCACCGAGAATCGTCTCCGCCTTTGCAATCGGCTCATCGAGTGCGGACTTGTCCAAGCCGCTCATCGCCGGGTACATCGATTGGTAGCCGGCGATCGTACGGACGGCGAGCGCATCGTACATCTTCGAGTACAGCCTTGCTTGGAAGTTCGTGATGCGGAATCCGGCCTGCGACAGGTTCATCGTACGGTATTCGAGGTTGTCGGGATCGTACGCGCCCTGCGCAAACGTCATGTCGACGGAGGTATCGGCGGACGCGCCCTTGCCGCTACCGCTCGTGTCGAGCGCGCTGCCGGTCGCATAGTCGAAGCGAGTGCCGTTCTTGCCGGACCATGCGTTGATAATCAGGCTGGAGGTGCGGAACGGGTCGTTGCCGACTCCGGCGTAGTTGTATCCGGCGACCGGTTTGCCGCTGGACACGGTCTCGCCGGAATCATCTACCGAGTACACGGGATTGCCGTCCGCATCGAGCGGATATCCGTCGGGCCCCCACACGTTGTCACTGACGACGCCGAGTCCGTCACGATCCGTGTAGCTGCCCATGCGGGTCTCACGGTACCAGGCGTTGCCGGTAGTGGCGGTCGGGTGCAGCAGGAGTTCGGCGCCGCTCGCCGCGTAATAGCGTCCAAGTTCCGGGTAGAAGTGGCCGTCGCGGCAGATGTCGATGCCCACCTTGAGCGCCTTGCCGTCCTTGCCCTTCCACTCCGGCATGTCGAACATGACGGGGGTGTCGCCGGGCACGGACCAGACCTTCTCCTCGTTGCCGGCACGATGCATCTTCTGGTAGGAGTCAGTATGACCGTCGGGGAAGCAAATCGCCGCGGAATTGTAGACCTTGCGGATGCCATCACTGTCGGTGATCGGCCCACCGTCGGGCATTTCGGGCAGCCCGAAGATGATGTACATACCGTATTCCTTGGCGGCGGCAGCCATCTTCTGTACGGAGGGGCCACGCGACGTGTCGCCGTCCGCGCCCTTCACCTTCTCGGCGAGCAGCACCTGCATGTAGTCATTGCTGTTCGCGAGCGTCTTGTTGACTTCCGGATTGGCGGTGTGGGCGTCGTTCTTGCCGGCCGGATCGGTGCTGTCATAACCGGTGAGAATCGTCTCGGGGAACACGATGACATCCACGCCCTTCTCGTGCGCCTCCTTGACGTAGCGGAGCATCATGTCGACGTTCTTCTCCTTGTCGCCCCAGACACCGCTGACGTTCGCGACCGCGGTGGTGGGACCGTCCTTGGAGCCGAAGGTGTACGACAGTCCGTCGCCGCTTTCCTGCTTATCAGCAAGTTCCGCGTACCACTTCGCGTAGTAATCGGGGTGGAAATCGTTAGCGACCTGCGTGGTGCTGCCGGCGCCGAGGCGCAGATCCGTGTCGTTGACGAGCGCGCCTGCCTTCGCGGTGACAAGCGTGCCATCGGTGTTCTGCCCGGCATAGTATTTCGCCGAGCCAAACCCGCCCTGGAGGATGACGCTGCCGCCGGGGAAATCGTAGGGTTGGGTGCCGTCATCGCCCGTATACCCGTCCGGCCCGACGAGGTCGGCGCTGGCGATGGTCAGTCCGTCACGTGACGCAATGGATTCAAGGCGGTTACGGTAGTACCATTCCCAACCTTTCGCGTCCTTCACGCCATCACCGTCGATGTCGGTGTAGCTACGCGACGTGGCGGTGGGGTTGACGAGCAGGCTGACGCCCTGCGCCGCATAGTATCGTTCAATCTCCGGCTGCGCGTACGTGTCGTAGCAGATGCTCAATCCCATCAGCCCCCATTCGGTCTGGAGGATGACCGGCGTGGTGCCGGGCGTCGCCCAATCGCCTTCGACCGGCGCGATTTTCTGATAGGAGGTGACCTTGCCTTCCGGCGAAATGGCGAACGCGGAGTTATAGGCGTGGTTCGTGTCGCCGGGAATCTTCTCGGAAGTGCCGTAGATGACCCACATGCCGTCGGCCGCCGCAGCCGTGGCGATTTCGCGTGTGATGGGGCTTTCCGTCGTCTCCGCCTGCGAGACCGCCATCTTATAGTCAGGCGAATCCGGGTCGGAGGAGTACACGTATCCGGTGAGCGCCATTTCAGGGAAGACGATCATCTTGACACCGGACGCATGCGCATCGGCGATGTACTTGAGCATGCTCGCCTTGTTGGCCTGCTTGTCGCCCCATTTCGGAGCGAAATTCACGACGGAGAGCTGCCCGGCGGGAATCGTGCCACTGGTCACGGTGGCAGCGGACGCGGTCTGACTGCTGGTGAACGGATCGGCGTAGGCGGTGGCGGTGATGCTTCCCGCCGCGGCGGACGCGAGTCCGAACGTGGCGAGCATCGCCACACCGCTCATCGCGGCGGCGAATCTGGTGAATATAGGGCGACGCGTTTGCTCCCGTCGGCGCAATGAGTTCGACATGACGCTTCCTCTCTCTCATGGCTGCGTGATGATCCGCACGACATCGGCCATGCCGGAATCACGATTGAGAGGCATCATCGTCGCCGTTGTTTGCAGGAGCGAATCCACACGGTTTCCAATTCGGGAACATGACGTTACCGACGGTTTCCCAACGGTTTCCGTGGGGTTTCCGCGCGAATCGAGGCGTCATATAATGCCCCCGCAGCAAAACACACCTAATTACACGATTGCGTACCTAATTGCACCATTGCGCACCGTTGCAAACTCATCTCTCTGCCCACTGATGTCCGAACAGCGTTTCCGCTTCCTCGTTCACCGAATCATCCGATGTATCGTTGTTGCGGAATGATTCAGCGCTGACTCCCCGGAAGTAGGTACGGATGGCACCCCAAACGCGTACGAGCACAACCCCCAAGCCCACAACACCCATCCCTATGTTGAACGACCTGCCGATCATGGACAAGCCCCAACTCGGCTACGAAGCCTATGCGAATACATTGGCCGCAATCATCTGTGGTGACGATACGAGCGATAACGCAAACGGCTCCGCACTCGATAACACGCCGATGACCATCGGACTGTTCGCACCATGGGGAAGCGGAAAATCCACGTTGCTGAGCAGCATCCAACAGAAAGTCGAAAAGCAGTCGAGGCAACAGTCCATCGTCATCAGTTTCAATGCATGGCACCACGAGCGTTCCTCCAACCTTGATCAGGAACTCATCGGCGCAATGTATCAAGCGGTAAAAAATATGCTTGAACAGGAGGAAAGCACCAAGAAGCATACCCTGTCCGACCATGCACGTACCGCAATCCAATACATGAAAAGCCTTCTCGCCGGGTTGGCACATGCAGCGGCCAATACAACCGTCACTGTCGGTGCGAACGGTCCCGTGACAACGGAATTCACCCTCGCCCAATACGCCAACGCAATCCCTGACCTTAAACAATCGGCCAATCCCACGTTGAAGCGCGTATCCGAGATACTGGAAACACTTCCATTCAACGAGAACAGTTTTTCCATGTCTCAGGCTCTCGACCTGCTTGCCGGATGCCTAGCGGTAGCCAACAAACGGCTCGTCATTCTCATCGATGACTTAGATCGTTGCGCCCCGGACAGCATCACTCGTTCCATAGAGACCATCAGTTCCCTGACCGGACGAGCCGGCATGATTTTCGTGCTTGCCTTGGATCGCAACTACATCGTCAGTGCTTTGGAGACGCACTACAAATCACACGGCAGCGCCATCGACGGAACCCGGTATCTCGAAAAGATCATCCAGCTGCCATTTACCATCCCGCTATCCGAATTCTCCCAGAACGCCGGCACACAGGTCACTATCGAAAATCTCGTAGGCAAGAAAAGCTGGGGGAAGATCCTGGGCACTTGGCTTGACAGAAGTCTCAAGGATGATGTACGCATAATCGCACTGGAGGCATTGCAATCCAACCCACGACAGACGAAGCGCTTCATCAACACGTTCCTGTTGCTGTCAAGCATGTTCTGGGACCGACTGCACGACGCAGCCGAACCGGTAGATCAGAAGGCGTTCCTATATCTGCTGGGATTGCAGGTCTCGTGGCCGGGCCTTTACGCGAAAATCGCACAATACGTCAACACCATCGACGCCGAACAGTTGGAGACCAAGCTCTCCTCCCTCGACTTCATACATGACATCACCGAGAGCGAAGAGACATCCGACGATACCAACCAGCAGACGAACGGCCTCCCGTCGTCGGTTTCGAACGTCATTGGCAAAAATGAGTTCCTATATGCGCAACGGTACCTTCGCAACCAAGTGTTCACCGACATGAAGCTCAGCACCGTCAAACGCATCATGCAGATTACACCGATGGCCGTGAACCAGACAACGGATTCCGTAGGTCGGGACTTCTCCAAATGGAATTGGACCGAGGAGGGGCATGCCGCATACAAAATCGGCAAGCAGGAAATTCTGGAGCGAATCGCACATAAATTCGCCCAAGATAACCCCCACATCGACAGAGATACCTTCGAACAACGCCTAGGGAAGGAGATCCAGGCGGCCGTACCCAAGAGTTCCCTTGCCCCGACTGCCCGTTTCGACCGTAACCGACTGTTGGTGGTCGTTACATCCGCCACCGATGACCGCGAAGATCGCATCCTGAGCTTCGACAACGATAAGAATCTCTACGCGATGAACGGAGGCTGTGGATACCCGTATCAGCAGTCGTTCGGAACATATATCCAACGACCAGTCATCGAATACTTCCGCGATAAGAAGCACTATCCCATCGAGCAGGATCACTGATTGTGTGCGCTTAGCAGCATAAATGCCCGCCGCTCCCTCAGCGACGGACAGTACGCAATCGCCTCATCGGCTCCGTACATTGGGACGCTGAAGGCGGCTCAGCGTCCCAATGTACGGAAGATAACGGCCATATCCGTAAAAAGCGACACTGAGCAACGGTAAGCGGCGTTTTTTACGGACTAAGGGGCTCACCTCCGTAAAAAACGCCGCCGAAAAGTCCGCGTCGAGACGTCACCGCGCCACCGTGTCATCACGCCGCAACCGCATCACACGTATCACCGCCGAGCCCGCTCGAACCGCAGCGCGAACGCCGTGAGCAGGATCACCGCGATCACGGTGAACGGCATGCCGGCCAGACCGGTCATGTGGTAGTTCATGCCGGAGGCGTTGAGCGCCATGCCGCCGACGAGCGAGCCGACCGCGTTGCCGCCGTTGAAACCGATCTGCACGGCCGCGCCGCCGATGAGCTCGCCGCCGCCCTTGCCCGCGTCGGCCATGAGCAGCTGCTGCGGCCCGTTGATGAAGAACAGGCCGAACGCGATCCAGAACGTCAGAATCGCGCAGGTCACGAGATTGCCGGGCAGCAGGAACACGAGCAACAGTCCGACCGCGGAGATCGACTGGCCGACCGCGGCGGTCGCCGCGTGCAGCCACCGGTCGGCGAGGTGCCCGCCGGCGAGTCCGCCGACCACCATGCCGAATCCGGCGAGCATCATCAGCAGCGGCACGAATCGCGAATCGTAGCCGCCGGTCTTCTGCAGCCACGGGCTCACGTAGCTCCACCAGCAGAAGACGCCGGTGTTGCCGATGAACACGGCGCCGAGCACCAGCCACGGTCCGGGCTTGGCGAGGAAGCGGAACTGTCCGGCGAGACCCGCGTCCGGAACGGCGGGAACGAGCGGCATCCATGCGAGCGTGAGTGCGATGGTGAGGGTGGCGCCGATCGCCAGGATCGTGAACGCGAGCCGCCAGTTCAGGTATTCGGCGAGCAGCGTTCCGGCGGGTACGCCGAACATGTTGGCGATGGTCTGTCCGGTCACCATCACGGCGACCGCCTTGCCTTCCTTGCCTTTGTCGGCGAGCGTCTTCGCGATCACGGTTCCGGTGCCGAAGAACGCGCCGTGCGGAAGTCCGGCGATGAAGCGCGCGGCGACGAGCACGCCGGCGGTGGGCGCGACGGCGCTCAACGCGTTGCCGGCGAGCGCCAGCGCCATGAACAGGATGACGAGATGCTTCGGACTCGCCTTGCGCCCGAACACGAGCATGGTGACGCCCACGCACACGCCGATCGCGTATGCGGAGATGAAATGGCCGGCGGTCGGGATGGATACGTGCGTGGCCGCCGCGGCCTGGGGCAGGATGCCCATCATCACGAATTCGGCGGCGCCGAGCACGAACGCCCCGGCGGCGACGGCCAGCAGACTCTTCTTCATCGGTGGTTCCCCTCGTTCTCGAGGCGGATCGCGAGGCAAGGGAAGCAAGGCATCCTTTCCCGTCCTGCGATCCGCGCGTACGCGTGCGGCCCCACGGTCCACTTCCCGCCGCAATCGGCATGGGAGAGAACCGTGGGGCCGCACCGCTGAAATCGTGAGTCAGGCTATCACACGCGCATCACGCCGCAATTGCAACGCATCACGCCGCGAACCGCGAGAACCACGCGAACCACGCGAACCACACCACGCCGCGCGCGATCACACCCTCATCGCGTCCTTCGCCGCCTCGACCTGGTCGGGACCGCCCTCGCCGGCGGCGATGAAACGACCGGAGGCGAGCACATAGTACTTGTCCGCGCGTTCGACGGCGAACTGCACCTTCTGCTCGACGAGCACCACGCCGATGCCTTTCTGCTCGGCCATCGACCGGATTGCCTGCTGGATCTCGGCGACGATGTTCGGCTGGATGCCCTCGGTCGGCTCGTCGAGAATCATGAGCTTCGGCCGGGTGATGAGCGCACGCGCGATCGCCAACTGCTGGCGCTGGCCGCCGGACAGCAGGCCGGCGCGGCGCCCGGAGAACTCCTTGAGCACCGGGAACATCGCGACGGCCTCGTCGTAGCGGGCCTTCGCCTCGGCGCCGTAACGGTCGGCGACCACGTGCAGGTTCTCGTCGACGGTCATCGTGCCGAACGACTGCTGGCCCTGCGGCACGAACGCCATACCCTTGCGGATGCGCTTGTTCGGCGCGGCCTTCGTGATGTCCTCGCCGTCGAACGTGACCGTGCCGGACGAGACCGGCAGCAGGCCGAGGATCGACTTGAGCAGCGTGGTCTTGCCGGCGCCGTTGTTGCCGACGATGCTCACCCACTGGCCGGCGGCCACGTCGAACGTGATGTCGTTGACGACCGTCACCTTGCCGTAGCCGGTGTTCAGGTCCTTCACTTCCAGCATTGCCATCAGTTCTCACCTCCACCCAAATAAATTTTGACGACTTCCTCGTTGTTCTGGATATCCTCGACCGAGCCTTCGGCGAGGATTTCGCCCTGATTGAGCACGGTGACGGAGTCGGCGAACTGGCGCATGAACTCCATGTCGTGCTCGACGATGATGACCGTGCGGTTCTTGCTGCATCGCTTGAGCAGTTCGCCGGTGGCGATGCGCTCGGCCGGGGTCATGCCGGCGACCGGCTCGTCGAGGAGCAGCAGGTGCGCGTCCTGGACGAGCAGCATGCCGATCTCCAGCCACTGCTTCTTGCCGTGCGGCAGGATGCCGGCGGGCTTGTGCGCGTCCTCGGTGAGGTTGCACACGTCCATCATGTATTCGATGTTCTGCGTGACGCCGCCCATCGGCTTGAACAGGTCGCGACCCTTCTTGCGGAAGCCTTCGGCGAGCTGCAGGTTCTCGAGCACGCTCAGCTCCTCGACGACGGACGCGGTCTGGAAGGTGCGTCCGACGCCGAGTTTGACGATGTCGTTCGGCTTGCGTCCGAGCAGCTCCTCGCCACGGAATTTGGCGGAGCCGGTGGCGGGGACGAGACCGGTAATCGCGTCGATGATCGTGGTCTTGCCGGCGCCGTTCGGGCCGATGAGGAAGCGCAGGTCGCCGTGTTCGACGGTCAGGTCGAGGTCCTTGACAGCCACGAATCCGTCGAATTCGACGTGCAGGCCCTTGATCTCGAGGTAGTCGTTCCACTGGCCGCCGCGGTCGTCGAGCGCGGTGAGCTGCTCGTGCAGCCGTTCGCGCTCCTCGACGATCTCGGCCTTCATGGCGGCCGCCTCGTCGCGCAGGCGCTTGGCCTCGTCGCGCATGGCGACCATTTCGGCGCGCAGGTTCTCCAGATCCTCCTGCGAGGCGGGTGCCTTCGCCGCAACCGAAGCCGCAGCCGTCGCCGTGTTCTTCACGTTCTTCTCGCTCATGCGTTCACCGCCTTAGCAGTAGTGGTTCCGGCGACAGTGGTTCCAGCAGCCGTTCCGGCGGACGCGGCCGCGGCACCGGCCGCGCCGCCTCCGAGCTTCTCCTTGATCCAGGGCCACACGCCCTTGAACTGGCCGAGTCCCATCGGCACGAAGGCGATCACCAGGATGAAGATGAGGCCTTCGATGTACGTCCACGCGGACGGGTACGCCTCGGACAGCTGCGTCTCCGCGAAACGGATGATGAGCGTGCCGACGAGCGGGCCGAGCAGCGTGGTGCGCCCGCCGATCACGACGCCGGCGAGCATCAGGATGGACGGGGTCACGCCGATGTCGGACGGGGAGATGATGCCGACGACAGGCACGAACATCGCACCGCCGATGCCGGCGAACATGGCGGCCATCGAGAACGCGAACACCTTGATGGACGCGGGGTTGTAGCCGAGGAACTTCATGCGGTTCTCCTGGTCGCGCACGCCGATGATGAGGTCGCCCATGAACGACTTGCGGATCCAGTAGACGATGAGCACCATGGCGAGCGTGAGGAACGCGCAGATGTAGTAGATCATCTGCTTGTTCGCGTCGTCGGTGAGGTCGTAGCCGAAGAAGCCCTTGAAATCATTGAGGCCGTTGGTGCCGCCGGTGGTCTTCGACTGGCCGATGAGCAGCACGGAGAAGGCGGCGACGAGCGCCTGCGACAGAATCGCGAAGTAGGCGCCGCGGACGCCGCGTCCGAACACGGCGAGACCGAGCAGCGCGGCGATCGCGCCCGGCACGGCGGCCACGCCGATCACGGCGATCACCGGGTTGCGGAACAGCTCCCAGAATCCGGGGACCTTGTCGATGCCGTACTGGGCCATGAAGTCGGGCACCTGGCCGGGGCCGATGTCCTCGAGCTTCATGTGGATGGCCATCACGTACGCGCCGAGACCGAAGAACAGGCCCTGGCCGAGCGTCAGCATGCCGCCCTGGCCCCAGGCGAGGCCGATGCCGATCGCGACCATCGCGTAGCACAGGTACTTCGACAGCAGGCCGAGGTTGTACACGCTCATGACGGACGGCGCGAGGAAGATCAGCACGATGGCGATGACGGTGCCGATCCACGGCTTGTATTTCACGGCGAATGCGTTCAGAGAAGCGTTGTTCATGATGATTCTCCCCTCCCCTTACGCGAGGTTCCTCGAACGGATGGAAACGAGTCCCTGCGGGCGGAACTGCAGGAAGACGACGACGATCAGGAACACGGCGACCTGGCCGATCGACGCGGACGTCGGCAGCTCGATCGCGGACTGGGCGAGGCCGAGCACGAAGGAGGCGATGACCGCGCCCTTCAGCTGGCCGACGCCGCCGGCTACGACCACGAGGAACGCCTGCACGATGAACGTGGTGCCGAAGTTGAAGCTGATCGAGTTGAGCAGGCTCAATGCCACGCCGGCGATGCCCGCGATGCCGGAGCCGAGGAAGAACGTGACGTGGTCGACGGTCCTCGTGGAGATGCCGGAGACCTCGGCGAGGTCGCGGTTCTCGGAGGTGGCGCGGATCTGGCGGCCGAGCGGCGTGAGCTTGAGGATCGCATACAGCGCGGCCACGCACACGACGGACAGGATGAAGATGAACAGGCGTCCGGCGGAGAAGCTGTAGCCGAAGACGGTCACCGGGTTGGTGAGCGCGTCGGGCGCGGAGGCGTAGACCGGGGTCGCGCCGAAGATGTCACGCGCCAGCTGCTGGAGGACGAGCGAGACGCCGAACGTGACGAGCAGCGTGTCCAGCGGACGGGTGCGCATGCGTTCGAGCAGCAGCACGTCGAGCAGCAGGCCGAGCAGTCCGGCGACGAGGAATCCGACGACGAGCGCGACGCCCAGCGAGACGGCCTTGTTGCCGATGACCGTGCTCATCACGTAGGCGGTGTACGCGCCGGCCATCATGAACTCGCCGTGCGCGTTGTTGATGACGCCCATCTGGCCGAACGTCAGCGACAGTCCGAGCGCGGCGAGCAGCAGGATCGATCCGTTGGACAGACCCGCCACGATCTGTGGAAATAACATACCCATGGTTTCGTGTTCCCTTCCGCTCTCGTTACTTGCCCGATGCGCTCGACGCGCCGGACGTGCTCGACGCGACCTCGTCCTTCGCCCCGGCGCTCAGGCTCTTCGCCCAGTCGTAGGTGGTCAGGTACGGGTCCGGCTTGATCGGGCCGTCGGACTTCCACACGGTGTGGATGAGCTTGTCGTCGCCGATCTTGCCGATGTACGAGGTCTTGTAGATGTGGTGGTTCTTGCCGTCCACCTTGACGCGGCCCTCCGGGGCGTCGAAGGTGACGCCGTCGGCCGCCGCCTTGACCTTGTCCACGTCGAACGACTTGGCCTTCTCGACCATGCCCTTCCACAGGTAGACGGACGTGTACGCCGATTCCATCGGATCGGAGGTGGGCCGGTTCTGGCCGTACTTCGCCTTGAAGTTCTTCACGAACGTCGTGTTCTGCTTGTTGTCGAGCGTCTGGTAGTAGTTCCAGGCGGTCAGCTGGTCCTTCACGTTGTCGACGCCGATGGCGGAGACCTCCTCCTCGGCGATCGACATGGAGATCACGGGCACCGTGTCCGCCTTGAGGCCGGACGCCTTGTACTCCTTGAAGAACGCGACGTTGGAATCGCCGTTCAGCGTGTTCACCACCGCGTCCGCGCCGGAGAACTTGAGCTTGTTGACGATCGTCGTGAAGTCGGTGGAGCCCATCGGCGTGTACTCCTCGCCGACGACCTGCATGCCGTTGCCTTCCGCGTACGCCTTGACCACGCGGTTCGCGGTCTGCGGGAACACGTAGTCGGAGCCGACGAGGAACAGCTTCTTGTAGCCCTTCTCCTTGAGGTAGTCGAGGGCGGGCACGATCTGCTGGTTCGGGGCGGCGCCCGAGTAGAAGATGTTCGGGCTCGCCTCCATGCCCTCGTACTGCAGCGGGTAGAACAGCAGCGCGTTGTCCGCCTCGAACACGGGCAGCATGGCCTTGCGGGAGGAGGACGTCCAGCCGCCGAACACCGCGGCCACACATTCCTTCTCGATGAGCGTCTTGGCCTTCTCGGCGAACACGGCCGGCTCGGACTTGCCGTCCTGCTGGACGACCTTGAGCTTCTTGCCGAGCACGCCGCCCTTCGCGTTGATCTCGTCGACGGCCATGTGCAGCGAATCGCTGACCGTCTGTTCGGAGATCGCCATCGTGCCGGACAGCGAGTTGACGAATCCGATCTTGATGGTGTCGCCGGAGGTGTCGACGCATGAGCTCGCGGTGCTCGCCGTGGAGGCGCCGGATTCCTGCGCCTCCTTCTCGGCGACGGTGCGGCCCCAGCCGCAGCCGCCGGTGGCGAGTACGGCGGCCGTCACGCAACACGCCGCGGCCGCCTTCAGTCGATGTGATATGGCCATACGTCCTTCTCCCTCTTCACGTATGCCGAACGTTCGGGTTTGTCCGATTCGATGATTCAGTGAAACCGGTTCCGCAGAAGCGATTCCGTAAGACGCAAGAATGGCAGCGCCCAGTTGACGGCAAATTGCCCCCGTGTTTCGATTCCATATCCCCCGTGACATGACGGTTACACGCCCGTGGCATCGCGCGGGCGCGTGGTTTTCCAGCGATTCCGCCCCGGAGACGACCGCCCCGCCGCCACGCGTATCCACCATGCGGACGCGTGGGGCGGGTAGGCTTGGGAGGCATGGAACTTCACGTTTTGAATCATCCGCTCGTCGAGCACAAGCTGACCGTGCTCCGCGACAAGAACACCCCGTCCTCCACCTTCCGCGAGCTCGTCTCCGAACTCGTCATGCTCGAAGCGTACGAGGCCACACGCGACCTGTCCGTCGTGGCCACGCCGATCGAGACCCCGGTCGCGCCGATGACCGGCAAGAAGCTCGCCGAACCCCGCCCGATCATCGTGCCCGTGCTGCGCGCCGGCCTCGGCATGCTCGACGGCATGACCCGCCTGCTGCCCACCGCCGAAGTCGGCTTCCTCGGCATGAAGCGCGACGAGGACCACCCCACCCAGCAGATCACGTACGCGAACCGTCTGCCCGACGACCTGACCGGCCGTCAGTGCTTCCTCATCGACCCGATGCTCGCCACCGGCGGCACGCTCGTCGCCGCCACGCACTATCTGGCCGAACGCGGCGCGAAGGACGTCACCGCGATCAACATCATCGCCGCGCCGGAAGGCATCAAGTACGTCGAGGAGCACATCGACCCGTCCATCGACTTCAAGGTCGTGGTCTGCGCCGTCGACGAGAAGCTCAACGACAAGTGCTACATCGTGCCGGGACTGGGCGACGCCGGCGACCGCCTCTACGGGGTGATCGACTGACGGAGTGTCGTCGGCATTGCCCCTCGGTCGACGTACCTTCGTACGCCTTCCCTCGGTGCGCCTTGACGACACACGCGTCATCGATCCCCCACAACGGAAGTCTGACCGATGCAAATCGACATCATCGCGCCGGGGCGCGTCAAGGAACGCTACCTGCGCGACGCCATCGACGAATACTCGAAACGGCTGTCGCGCTACTGCAAGCTCAACATCATCGAAGTCGCCGACGAGAAGACGCCCGAACACGCCTCGGCGGGCGTGGAACGCCAGATCAAGGCGAAGGAGGGCGAGCGCATCGCCAAGCACTTGCGCGACAACGCGTTCGTCATCGCCCTGGCGATCGACGGGAAGCAATTGTCCAGCGAAGAACTCGCCGCGAAGATCAACGATCTCGGGCTGCGCGGCACCAGCCACATCCAGCTGGTCATCGGCGGTTCGATCGGATTGGACGACGCGATTCTGCGCCGGGCCGATTTCAAGTTGAGCTTCTCGAAGATGACGTTCCCACACCAGCTCATGCGCGTCATCCTGCTGGAGCAAATCTACCGGGCCTATAAGATCAACGCGGGAGAGCCGTACCACAAGTAGGGGCGGGCTCGGGGCGCCCGGAACCCCCTCAGTCCGCCTACGGCGGCCAGCTCCCCCTGAAGGGGGGGCGCAGACTCTCCCCCAGTCCGCTTCGCGGACAGCTCCCCCTGAAGGGGCGCGATGAATCGCATGTGCCGCAGGCATATGACCGTGCATTCTGCGCCCCTTCAGGGGGAGCTGTCGTGCGGAGCACGACTGAGGGGGTGTATACGCCCCGCCCGCCCGTGCCGCGTGTAGGCTGGGTCGCATGACGGGACGATTCGCACCTACGCCTTCGGGGCGCATGCATATCGGCAATATGACGGCGATGCTGGCCGCGTGGCTCGACTCACGGGCGCGCGGCCAGCGCATGCTGCTGCGCATCGAGGACATCGACACCCCGCGCGTGCTGCCGGACGCCGACCGGTGGATCACGGACGATCTCGACTGGCTCGGCCTCGACTGGGACGGCGAACCCGTCTACCAGTCGCAGCGCACCGACCTATACGAGCAGGCGTTGCGGCTGCTCGAATCGCAGACCGTCGACGGCATTCCGCTCATCTACCCGTGCTTCTGTTCGCGTGCGGACATCCGCGCCGCGTCCGCGCCGCAGGAGGGCGACGGATTCCAAATCTACCCCGGTACCTGCCGCCGTCTCATGCGCGACCGCCCCGGCGAGGTGCGCGCACGTCTCGCGCGCGGCGACCGCCACTCCCTGCGCATCGCGATGCCCGATATCGGAACGACCGAGAGCACCGTTGTCACGTTCGACGATGCGGCGTTCGGGCCGCAGTCGTTCAATCTTGCATGCGAAATCGGCGATTCGGTGATCCGCCGGTCGGATGGATTGTTCGGCTACCAGTTCGTCGTCACGGTCGACGATCTCGCGATGGGCGTCGACTCGATCGTCCGCGGCCGCGACCTGCTGCGCTCCACCGCCCTGCAAATCTACATCCGCGAGCGCCTCATCGCCGCCGGCTGGCACGTCGCACTCCCCTCGCACGAGTCCTCGACCCCCTCTGACAAGAGGGCCGTCAGCCTTCGCGCACTGCCGAACGACTGTCCGAGCACCTCTCCGGCCCCCTCTGACGAGGGGGCTGTCAGCCGTAGGCTGACTGGGGGAGAGACCGCCCGCGCAAAGTCCGCGCAATCCACAATCACCGCGCAATCCACAATCCCCCGCAATCACGCATACGATCGCCCGCAACCCGCCAATCGCCCGCAACCAGACCACCCCACTCCCGCGCGCCCCGCATACGCGCATATCCCGCTCGTCGACAATGCGGCGGGCCGTCGGCTCGCCAAGCGTGAACGTTCGCTGGACATGGGCGCGCTGCGGGAGCGCGGCGTGACGGCGGCGCAGGTGACGGGCGTGTGCGCGTGGCTGCTGCGTCTCGCCGAAACGCCGGAACCATGCACGGCACGCGACCTGCTCGACGTGTTCCGCGCGGACGGCTGGAAGCCGTTGCGCGCGGAACATGCGGACCGACGCCTCGACCCCGACGATCCGCTGATGCCCACGTGGCTCGCCGACGCGCTGCGGCCATAGCGCTGCCGTAGCGAGACCACAGCGCGGTCGCGACGCGGACGGCACGGGCCGCCGCCACCTGCGCGGGCGATATGACCCGCCGCCCATTCGCGCGGTGTAGTCTGGGGGCAATATCCGGCGCAGGAGCGACGCGACGCGGGCCTCACGGCACACCGCACGGCACCGCCTCGCGCGTCGCTCCCCGCCGGCGTCACGTCACACGTATGGAAGGATTGCCATGTCGAAGGCCCTGAGAAACGTTCTGATCGGCGGCATCGCGGCCGCGGGAGCCGCCGCGTGGGCCATGGCGCCGCGCACGTTCAACGACAAACGCCGCAACTACGTGCCCGTCATCCCCGACGTCTGGTATGCGCACCGCGGTCTGCACGACGCGGGTTCGGGGCTCGTGAACGTCACGGATATCCCCGATTACGGCGGCGACAATCCGGTCAGTGCGAAGGCGGACACGACCGACGCCTCGATCGCCGAGAACGCCGATTATGTGGCGCTCGCCCGGCGCATGGCCTTGAAGGCCGGGTACGGCACGGCGGACGAGACCGGGCCGATCGCGCCGGAGAACTCGCTCGCCGCGTTCGCCGCAGCCTGCGAGGCCGGCTACGGCATCGAACTCGACCTGCAACTGACGCTTGACGGCCAGGTGGTCGTCGTGCATGACGCGAACCTTCTGCGTGTGGCGGGCGACCCGCGCCGCATCGAGGATCTCACTTATGACGAGCTGACGCGCATCCCCCTATTCCCAGTCTCCCGCGGTTCGAAGCCGGGGGACCTCAAGGCGCATCCGCTGCCGGGCGCGGACGAGAATCCGCCGTTGGTCGTCACGCCGGCCACCGCGCCGGAAGGCTACTACCAGCATGTGCCGTTGTTCGCCGACGTGCTCAAGGTGGTGGCGGGGCGTGCACCGCTCATCGTGGAATACAAGTTCAACGACAACGCCGCGTGGGGCGAGCGCGAGACCGAGCTGATGGAGAAGGGCCACGCGTTGCTCGAGGCGTATGCGGGTCCGTACGTCATCGAATCGTTCAACCCGGGTGCGGTGAACTGGTACAAGACGCATCATCCGGAGGTGTGCCGCGGCCAGTTGAGCTGGCCCGCCTCGCTCACGAAGAACGGTCCGGCCGAGTTCGCCGCGGGTCTGCTCGCCTTCGACTGGCTGTCCCGCCCCGACTTCATCGCCTACGACTGGACGGGCGGCGCGTTGCCGCAGGTGCGTCTCGCCCGTTCGATGGGCGCGATCGCCGTCTCCTGGACGGTGCGTTCCAGCGACGAGCTCACGCAGTGCGACCGGTACTTCGACCACCACATCTTCGAAGCCTTCGTTCCGGACAACCGCTAGTTCCTGAGCCTTGTTGCGCCCCCTTGAGGGGGAGCTGGCGTCCGAAGGACGACTGAGGGGGTGCCCGGCGGCTTGTTATGCCTGCCGGACACCCCCTCAGTCTCGCTACGCTCGACAGCTCCCCCTAGAAGGGGGCGCAGGAGATGGAGCTTATGCGCTCTCCTCACCCGTCATAGGGTGCCGCAGACCGTGCAATCACTCGTCGGTCTTGACGTCCTCGACGTTGACGTCGGGGTCGTCGGGCGCGGACGTGTCACCGGCACCGGAACCCGCGAGCGGGTCCTCGGGCATGGCGGTGAGCTCCAGGTGTTCGCCGCCGGTCTGGTCGACGAGCACCGTGTCGCCGTCGTGCACCTTGCCGGCGAGCAGCATGCGGGCCAGCTGGTCGCCGACCTCGGTCTGCACGAGGCGGCGCAGCGGACGGGCGCCGTACGCCGGATCGTAGCCCGTGTTGGCGAGCCATTCGCGGGCGGCGGCCGTCACATGCAGCTTGATGCGGCGGTCGGTGAGTCGCGCGGCCACGCTCTTCACCTGGATGTCGACGATGCCGCCGAGCTCCTCGCGGGTGAGCGGGTGGAACATCACAATGTCGTCCAAGCGGTTGAGGAACTCCGGCTTGAAGTTCATGTGTACCGCGTCCATCACGGCCTTCTTCTTCGCATCGGCGTCCATATCCTCGTTGACGAGGAACTGGGAGCCGAGGTTGGAGGTCATGATGAGGATCGTGTTCTTGAAGTCCACGGTCCTGCCCTGACCGTCGGTCAGACGGCCGTCGTCAAGCACCTGCAGCAGCACGTCGAAGATCTCCGGATTCGCCTTCTCGACCTCGTCGAACAGCACGACGGAGTACGGGCGACGACGCACGGCCTCGGTGAGCTGGCCGCCCTGCTCGTAGCCGACGTAGCCCGGCGCGGCGCCGATCAGACGGCTCACGCTCGCCTTCTCCATGTACTCGGACATGTCGATGCGCACCATGGCCTTCTCGTCGTCGAACAGGAAGTCCGCGAGCGCCTTGGCGAGCTCGGTCTTGCCGACGCCGGTGGGGCCGAGGAACAGGAACGAGCCGGTCGGACGGTTCGGGTCCGAGATGCCGGCACGCGAGCGGCGCACCGCGTCGGACACGGCCTGGATGGCTTCCTTCTGGCCGATCACGCGCTTGCCGAGGTAGTTCTCCATGTGGAGCAGCTTCTCGTTCTCGCCCTGCATGAGGCGGCCGACGGGGATGCCGGTCCAGTCGGAGACGATCTCCGCGACGGAGTCGGCGTCCACATGGTCCGGGACCATCGGCTCGGGCTTGTTCGCGTCTTCGCCGCCTTCCTTCGACTCGGCGTCCGCCTTCTCGGCGGCGGCGAGCTCCTTCTGGATGGCCGGGATCTCGCCGTACAGGATGCGGCTCGCCTCGGCGAGGTTGCCCTCACGGGTGAACTTGTCCGCCTGGACGCGCAGCGAGTCGAGCTTGGCGCGCAGGTCGCCGACCTTGTTGTGGCCGGCCTTCTCCGCCTCCCAACGGGCCTTGAGTCCGGCGAGCTTCTCGCGCGCGTCGGCCATTTCGGCCTGCAGCTTCTCCAAACGCTCCTTGGAGGCCGGGTCCTCGGCCTTCTTGAGCTGCATCTCCTCCATCTCGTAGCGGGTCACCTTGCGCTGGAGCTCGTCGATCTCCTCCGGGGAAGAGTCGAGTTCCATACGCAGATGAGCGGCCGCCTCGTCGACCAGGTCGATGGCCTTGTCGGGCAGCTGGCGGCCGGAGATGTACCGGTTGGACAGGGTCGCGGCGGCCACGAGCGCGTCGTCGCCGATCGTCACCTTGTGGTGCGCCTCGTAACGCTGCTTGAGGCCACGCAGAATCGCGATCGTGTCCTCCACGGAGGGCTCGCCGACGAACACCTGCTGGAAACGACGCTCCAGCGCCGGATCCTTTTCGATGTTCTCGCGGTACTCGTCGAGCGTGGTCGCGCCGATCAGGCGCAGTTCGCCGCGGGCGAGCATCGGCTTCAACATGTTGCCGGCGTCCATCGAGCCTTCGGCCGCGCCGGCGCCGACAATCGTATGGATCTCGTCGATGAACGTGATGATCTGGCCGTTTGCGTTCTTGATCTCGTTGAGGACCGCCTTCAGACGCTCCTCGAACTCGCCACGGTACTTCGAGCCGGCCACCATGGAGCCGAGGTCGAGGCTGATGAGCTTCTTGCCCTGCAGCGTGGTCGGCACGTCGCCGGCGACGATGCGCTGCGCGAGGCCTTCGACGACGGCGGTCTTGCCGACGCCGGGCTCGCCGATCAGCACCGGGTTGTTCTTCGTACGACGGCTCAGAATCTGGATGACGCGGCGGATCTCCTGATCGCGGCCGATCACCGGGTCGAGCTTGCCTTCCTTCGCGGCGGCGGTCAGGTCGGTGGAGTACTTCTCCAACGCCTTGTAGCTGCCTTCCGCGTCCGGGCTGGTCACCTTCGCGCCGCCACGCACACCGGGCACGGCCTTGCGCAGGGCCTCAGGCGTGACGCCGTTCTTCTTCAGGATCTCAGCCGACTGGTTCGGGGCCGATGCGGCGATGCCGATGAGCAGGTGTTCGGTGGAGACGTACTCGTCCCCCATCTGCTGCATCTCCTTCTCGGCCTGCGCGAGCGCGGCGGTCAGCTGGCGGCTCGCCTGCGGCTGCGACGTGGTCGAGCCGGACGCGCTCGGCAGCGCCACCAATGCGTTGCGCACGGCCGCGCCGATGGCCTGCGGGTCGCCGCCCGCGGCCTGGATGAGCCCGCGCACGACGCCCTGCTCCTGGCGCAGCAGCGCGTCCATCACGTGCAGGGTCTCGACCTGCGCGTTGCCCGCGGCGGCAGCGCTCTGGATGGCGTCGCCGATGGCCTCCTGGGCCATGGTCGTGAACTTCTGTTCCATAAGTCTGTCCTCCAAGTCTTGTGGTTGTTCGTGTTTCTGACACGTTCAACCAACCCGGAGGACATTCTATTCCCAAAACTTGAGCGCCGTCGGCTCAAGTTTCATTTCATCGCTGCGAAAACGACGTCACCACGCATTGCGCCCCCTTCAGGGGGAGCTGTCGAACGCAGCGAGACTGAGGGGGCACTCGCCGGCGATCCGGCGGGCACCCCCTCAGTCAGCCTTCGGCTGCCAGCTCCCCCTCAAGGGGGCGCAGAAACAATGCGCCTTACGCGCGCACGATCACGTTGCGCAGGTCGCCGACGCCTTCGACGTGGACGATGGTCTCGTCACCGGGGTCGAGGTGGCCGGACGCGTTCGGCGTGCCGGTCATGATGACGTCGCCGGGCAGGAGCGTCGAGAACGAGCTGATCGCGGCGATCTGCTCGGGGATGCCGTGGATGAGGTTCGCGGTCGTGCCGGACGCCATCGCCACGTCCTCGCCGTTGAGCGTGAACGAGATCTTCGCGTCCTTCCAGTTCACGTCGTCGCGCGTGACGATCCAGGGCCCCAGCGGGCAGGACGTATCGAAGCCCTTGGCGCGCGTCCACGTCGGGTCGAGGCCCTGCAGGTCGCGCAGCGTCACGTCGTTGACGCAGGTGAAGCCGAGCACGTAGTCCATGGCCTTCTCGACCGGCACGTTCTTGGCGACGCGGCCCATGACGACGGCGAGTTCCGGCTCGAAGTTCATGTCCTTCGAGCAGGCCGGGTACACGATCGGATCGTCCGGGCCGATCACCGAGGTGGACGGCTTGGTGAAGATGACCATGTCCTCCGGGGCGTGCGAGATCTCGGAGTGGCCGGCCTCGTGCATGTACTGCGCGTGCGCCTCGTAGTTCTTGGCGAGTCCGTACACCTTGCTCGGCAGGACCGGCGAGAGCAGACGGATGCCGTCGGCGTCGAGCGCGTAGCGCTTGCCGGTCGGGGCGACCTTGCCGCCGAGCAGCGGGTGGCCGTCGAGTTCGACGAGATAATCCTTGCCGTCCGATTCGTCCTTCTGCACGAAGGCGTATCGCGGCGTGTCATTCAATGAAAAACGTGCGATTCTCATGCTGCTAAGTCTAGCCGCACGCCGTCGCGCCGTCCGGCGCGTTCCGGCGTGCGTTCCGGCGTATGCGGCAGTCAGCGGGTCGACAGGGTCGCGGCGGTCGCGGCGACGATCACGTCGAGACGTGCGGTCGCGCTGTCCGGTGCGGCGGCGAGACGGTCGGCGGCGTTCGTCGTGTCGTCGCCTTCGTCGGAATAGTCGTAGCCGTCGCCGCCGTCATCATACGAATAGTCGTAGCCGTGCGATGACGCGTCGACGACGGCCGTGACGAACAGGACGACGAACACGACGGACACGAGCGTGGACAGCGCGCCGACGATGATGCCGGCGATGGCGAGGCCCCTGCCTTTCTCGCCGGTCCTGTTGATCTGGTTGAGACCGATGATGCTGAGGACCAGACCGACGATCGAGACCATGAACGACGCGACGAACCCGGCGATGGCCATCGCGTTCCAGCGCGGCTCCGGCTGGTAGTACGGCTGGTACGCGGCGCCCGAAACATATGGGTTGCCGGGCACGCCGCCCGGAACGCCACCGGAAGCGACGCCGTACGCGGGCTGTGCCGGCGGCACCGGCGGCACAGCCGCGCCGGCCGGCGCGTACGCACCGTACGGCGCGCCACCGGCGGCGGGCTCCGGCGCGGCCTGCGCATACGGGTTTGCGGGCGTCGCCGGCGCATACGGGTCGGGCGACGTCGCGCCGTACGGCTCCTGCGCCGGAACGTCGGCGGGGTTCGTATCGGGGTCGACCGGATTGGGATTCGTATAGGGATTGGGATTCGTATTGTATGGTTCGCTCATTGCGTCCTCCTCGCCGATTGCGTCGGCTGCGTCAGTGTGCCGGTTCGCAGGATCACCGGTTCATCCTGCGTGATTCCGAATGACGGCTTTCTCTCCCCCGTCCTCCGTCAGCCTGTTGTCGGGAAGAAGCCCCGCGGGCATGGCTCGACGTATCTCCCTCAGCTTAGCGCGCGCTGAACCGACGCGCGCGACGCGGCCCGCGGCATAATGGGGTACGGCAAGCAACCACATATGCGGCCGGCCGTTCCGGTCCGTCCGGACAGCCAGCGCATCACCAAGGCATTCCAAGGAGGAACCATGGCCATCGCGGACAAGAAGGTGCTCATCATCGTGAACAACTGGGGCATCGAGGAGACGGAACTCACCCGTCCGCTGCGCGACCTGAAGGCCGCGGGCGCGCAGGTGACGCTCGCCGCGACCACGCTCGACAAGTGCGAGACCGTGCAGCACGACCGGTATGAGGGCGAGACGCTCACCCCGGACACGACGCTCTCCGACGTGCAGGCGGCCGACTACGACCTGCTGGTCGTGCCCGGCGGCACCTGCAACGTGGACCGCATCCGCGTGAACGAGGACGCGATCACGCTCGCGCAGGAGTTCGCGCATGAGGGCAAGCCGATCGCCGCGATCTGCCACGGCGCCTGGCTGCTGGTGAACGCGGGCCTCGTGGCCGGCAAGACCGCCGCGCCGTGCCGCTACATCGCCGCCGACATCGAGAACGCGGGCGGCCACTACGTCGACGAGCAGCTGCACGTCGACGACAACAACGGCTGGAAGCTCATCACCTCCCGCAAGCCCGACGACCTCGACTACTTCGTCGGCGCGATCAAGGAAGCGCTGGAGGCCTAATCGACTCAGATGAAGGCGCGGGGGCCGAAGATGGCGGTGCCTACGCGCACGATCGTGGAGCCTTCCTCGATGGCGATCGCCATGTCCTGCGTCATGCCCATCGACAGTTCCTTGCAGCCTTCGGTGCCTTGCGCGCCGGAGGCGAGGATCTGGTCGCGGGTGCGGCGCAGGTGGGCGAATCCGGCGCGGATCGTCGCCTCGTCGTCCACATGCGCGCCGATCGTCATCAGTCCCTGAAGCTCCAGTCCACCCATCGCGCCGATGCGCTTGGCGAGGTCGATGGCGTGGCTGGGCGCGCAGCCGGACTTCGATTCCTCGCCGGATTCGTTGACTTCGAGCAGCACGCCGATGGTCATGTCGCGCATGACCGCGCGGCGGGCGATCTTCTCCGCCAGTTCGATCGAGTCCACCGATTCGATGGTGTTGACGACGGGCAGCACCTTGCCGATCTTGTTGGACTGCAATTGCCCGATCAAGTGGAACGGCACGTCGCGGCCGAGTTCGAGGCCGCGTGCGGCGCACTGTCGCGCCAATCCCTCGGCCTTCGCCTGCACTTCCTGCGGGCGGTTCTCGCCGATCATGCGCACGCCCGCGTCGATCGCGGCCATGATCTCGCCCACGTCGCGCGTCTTCGTCGCGGCGAGCAGCCTGACCGATCCGGCGTCGCGTCCGGCCGCCTGCTCCGCCTCGGCGATGCCGTCAAGCACGCGCTTGACGCCGTCGGCGATCTCGCGCGTGCGCGTCTCGTCGATCGTCTCGTTCGCCAGATCCTTGTGGTCCATGTATGCCGTCATGCCTGCCACGCTCCCCTCGTCATCATCCGTTTCGTTTCGTTCACGCGACACACGCTCCACGCGACGTGCGCGTCACCCGTACGCATACTGTACGCGTGAAGCCGCCCGTACGCACGACGTGCGTCACGGGCGGCTTCACGGCGCGGAACGCGCGCGCACGGAACGACGATCAACGCAACGTATAGCGCGTTCCTCGCCCTCGGCCCTGCTGCTCGATTATCCCCTCGTCCACAAGGCCTCTCAGCACGTACTTCGCCTTGGAGGCGCTGACATCAGCCAACCGTTCCACTGCGGCCCTGCTGATGGAACGTTCACGCCGCAGATAGTCGATCACGATGTCGCGCGCGTCCGGTTTCGACTTCACTTGGGGAATCCCCTCCCCCGACGCCGACACGACAGAGGAGGACTGCGACGAGCCGCCATCCCACGCATCCGCATCGTCGACTTGGAACTCCAACATCGTCCGATCCGGGTCGAAGGATTCAGTCAACTTCGGGTGCGGGATATGGGCCCAATCGCAACCCCAACGCATGGCGTCGAAGCCGCTGCCGGCGCGTTCGACGACGGAAATCAATGCGAACATCTTCAGCAACGTGGGGTTACGGGAGTCGGACAGCCCTCCCGCCATGGCCACATCGGCGGGGATGCGCAATCCTCCAGGGTTCGAGAAGGAAATGGATTCCCGGTTCCGGATGATCACCGTGTTGCCACGCATGTAGTAGTCGGCGTGGATGAGCGTATTCGCCAACGCCTCACGCAACGCCAGATGCAACGGCGTATCGTCCACGCGCCGCATATCGGCGTCGACGGCGAACGGACGACGAACGGCCTGCGCCAGCCGCGCCCAGACCTTGAGCCAGAAATCATACAGGTTGCCGCTCCATTCCCCATCACCGCTGACGATGCGGTGATCCCAGCGACGCACGCCATCCGAGACCTCCCGATAGTCGAGGAAATAGTAGGGGAATTCCTGCGTGATCTTCCAATCGTGGCCGAACATCAGCAGGCCGGCACGGGTCGGATGCGGCCGACCGTCATCGCCTTTGGCCACCGCGCCCAAGCGCATCAGGAATTCGTCCATGTCCAGAGCCAGCCACGGATGCCCCGGACGGACGGCGCTGAGGGTGTTGCGGTAGGAGCCTACCGTATCCGCATCGAGATCTTCGATTCCGAACCGTTCCAACGGCATATGGTCGAGCGTCTCGGAACCGGTGCCGTTATCGCGCACCATGGCACGGTATTCCTCTTCCGAGCACTTGTAATCGCCTTCGCCGTTGCGGCGGTATGTCCCGCCGACGGGATTGCGGTCTATATACACGGGTTTGGATTCACGGCTGGCACGCGGCACACGCACGACGACGACCGATGCGCCATCGACCTGCTCGATCGACACGTCTTCGTCGGCAAGCACATTCGCGCTGACTTTGTTGCGGTTGTTGACCGTGTCCCAAAAATCCTTCACCGTGCGTTCCGGGTCACGCACCCCCGTGGCGGTCAGATTATGTTGCCGGTCTTCGCTCACGCCCATCAGAATCACTCCGCCGTTGGTGTTCGCGAACGCCGAATACGTCTCCCATACGCTCTTCGGCACACCGCCGGCGGCTTCCTTGGCTTCCAGACGATTGCCTTCTCGCAAGTCATCCAATGACCGTAAATCGAACATATCCACCCCGAATCAGCCATTTTGCGGACAATAACTCTGATTACAGACCAGTATCAGCCAATTTACGGACAATTACGGGTATTTACGGACAACAATCCGTTTGCGGACAATCATTGAGCCGATAATCACGCCGCCGGGCCATGCGCATGCGGATACACCGCAATGCGCACGGCCCGGCGGCGAGGCGTCAGTAGGCGGCGGCGATGGCTTGGTCGAGGTCGGCGATCAGGTCGGCGGGGTCCTCCAGGCCGATGGACAGGCGGATCAGGTTGTCGGTCACGCCGGCGGCGAGACGGTATTCGGCCGGGACCTCGCGGTGGGTGATGCGGGCCGGGTCGACGATGAGCGAGCGTGCATCGCCGATGTTCGGCACGTAGGAGAACACCTTGGTGCCGTCGAGGATGCGGCGCACGTTGCTTTCGTCGCCGTCCACGAGGAACGACAGGATCGTGCCGACGCCCTTCGGGAAGTACTTGGGCAGCAGGTCGAACTGCGGCGTATTGCCGAGTCCGGAGTAGTTGACCTTGATGACGTGCGGGGTGCGCGTGAGGTGGCGCGCGACCGCCGTGGCTGTCTCGACCTCCTGGCGCACGCGCTGCGGCAGCGTCTCCACGCCGACGAGCGACAGGTACGCGTTGAACGGGCTCGGCACGGCGCCGAACGTGCGCAGGTACTTGATGCGGATGCGGCGGATGAACGCGTCCTTGCCGTAGCGTTCGGCGAAGCTGTGCTCGACGCCGTTGCGTTCGTCGCTGATCACCTGCTCGTTCTCGGTGAACTGCGGGAAGCGGCCGTTCGCCCAGTCGAAGCGGCCCGCGTCGACCACGACGCCGCCGATCGCGTTGCCGTGCCCGGTGATGCCCTTCGTCGTGGAGTGCACGACGATGTCGGCGCCGAAGTCGAACGGACGCAGCAGGTAGGGCGTGGGCACGGTGTTGTCGACGATCAGCGGGATGCCGTGCTTGTGCGCGAGTTCGGCGAGCGGCTCCAGATCGGTGATCTCGGTGGACGGGTTCGCCACGGATTCGGCGAAGATGGCGCGCGTGTCCGGACCGATCTTCGAGGCGACCTCGTCGAGGTCGTTGATGTTCTTCACGAAATCGGTGTGCACGCCGAAGTGCGGGAAGAAGCTCTCCATCGCGTCGACCGAGGCGCCGTACAGGTTGGAGGGCGAGATGATGCGCCCGCCGTTCTCCGCCGCGCACAGCAGCGCGAACGAGACGGCCGCCATGCCGGAGGCGACGGCGACGGCGCTGGTGCCGCCTTCGAGCGCCGCGATGCGCTGCTCGAGCGCGTCGACGGTCGGGTTGGCCACGCGCGAGTACGAGAATCCCGTCGTCTCGCCGGCCGCGAGCGCGTCGCCGCGAACGGCGCTTTCCATGTCGAACGCCGCCGAGGCGTAGATTGGCGTGCTCACCGCGTCGTCGTGCTGGAGTCGGTCGTAGCCGGCATGGATGGCCGCTGTGGCGAAGGCTTGCGTCATGTGCGTATTCTCCCCTTGAAGTCGTGAATGGTCACCAGTGTAGGAACGTAGTCGCAGCGACACGTACCTGCCGATACAGGCGTTGTTTATCGTTCGGTATCAGCATGGATGATACGGCCGGCGGGAGCGGCGTCGTCCCATTCGTCCAACGCGCGGAAGGCGAGCGCGGCGAGGAAGCGAGCCCCCGGCCAGATTCCGGCCGGATCGGGGCGGAACGCGGGCGTGTGCGCGGCTCCGGCATCGCCGGCGCCGATGTGCACGAACAGGCCCGGCTTGCGCTGGAGATAGTAGGAGAAGTCCTCGCCGCCGAGCTGCGGACGATCGTCGGCCACGACGAGACCTTCGTCGCGCGCGACGCGGCGGCCGAACGCGGCCCATGCGCCGTCGTTGACGACGGATGGCGAGCCGAAGAACCAGTTGACGTCGGCGGTGGCGCCGTACGCCTCGGCGGTGCGTTCGATGATGGCGACGGCCTTGTCCTTGGCGAGGTGGCGGTCCTTCGGTTCGGTGGTGCGCACCGTGCCTTCGAGGAACGCGTCCTGCGGGATGACGTTCCACGTGCTGCCGGCTTCGACGTGCGTGACGGAGAGCACGCGCGGGTCGACCGGGTCGAGGCTGCGTGCGGTCACGGTCTGCAGGCCCTGCAGCACGGCGCCGAGCGCGGCGATCGGGTCGATGCCGCGGTCGGGTTCGGCGGCGTGCGAGCCGGTGCCGTGGATGGTCGCCTGGAATTTGTCGACGGCGCCGGAGATGCCGCCTTCGCGGATGGCGATGGCCCCGGTCTCGCCGGGGGCGTCGTGCGTGCCGAAGAACGCCTGCACGTCGTCGAGCACGCCGGTGTCGAGCACCTGGACGGCGCCGGTGGGGCGTTCCTTCGTGGCTTTGCCTTCCTCGGCGGGCTGGAGAATCACCTTGACCGTGCCGTGCAGCTCGTCCTTGCGCGACTGGAGCAGGATGGCGGCGCCAAGCGCGACGGTCATGTTGAAGTCGTGGCCGCAGCCGTGCATGTATCCGACGTTCTCGGACGTGTACGGCAGTCCGGTGTTCTCGGTGATGGGCAAGCCGTCGATGTCGCCGCGGATGGCGACGACCGGGCCATCCAGCGCGCCGCGCACGATGGCGACGAGTCCGGTCCTGAGTCCGGAGTCGAGAATCTCGATGCCGTGCGCTTCGAGAATCTCCCTCAGTTTCGCCGTGGTGGCGTGCTCCTCGTAGGAGGGTTCCGGGTGGCGGTGGAACCAGCGGTAGTGGTCGAGCAGTTCCGCCTCCAGCGCGGTCGTGGCCTGCGTGGCTTCGGTCGTGGCTTTTTCGGTCGCGGCGTCGGTCATTGTTTCGTTCCTCCCAGGTAGGCTTCCTGCACTTGTTCGTTGCCGAGAAGGTCGGCGGCCTTGCCGTGCAGACGGATGCGTCCGTTCTGCAGCACGTAGCCGTAGTCGGCGATGGACAGCGCGAGCTCGGCCTGCTGTTCGACCATGAGCACGGAGACGCCGAGCTCGTCGCGCAGCTTCGCGATCTGTTCGAGCACGTCCTCGACGAGTTTCGGCGACAGGCCCATCGTGGGCTCGTCCATGCAGATGATCTTCGGCCGGCTCATCAGCGCGCGGGCGAACGCGAGCATCTGCTGTTCGCCGCCGGACATCGTGCCGGCCTGCTGCGTGCGACGTTCCTTGAGGCGCGGGAAGCGTTCGTACATGGCTTCGAGGTCGGTGGCGATGCCGGACTTGTCGTTGCGGGTGTACGCGCCGGAGAGCAGGTTCTCCTCGACGGTCATCTGCGGGAAGACGCGGCGGGCCTCCGGCACGGCGGCGATGCCGGTCTCCACGCGTTTGCGCGTGGACAGTTTGGTGATGTCCTGTCCCTGGTACCACAGGGAGCCGGTCTTCGGGTGGTTGATGCCGAGGATCGTCTTCATCGTCGTGGATTTGCCGGACGCGTTGCCGCCGAGCAGCGAGACGATCGCGCCCTGCGGCACGCGGATGGACACATTCTGCAGCGCGTGCACCTGCCCGTAGAACACGTTGACGTCGTCGAGCGCGAGCAGCGCCGACTCGTCGGCCTTGCGCGCCGCGGCCTTGTCCTGTTCGAGGTCGGCGTCGTGCTCCTCGACCTTGGCGAGGGAGCCGGACGCGCTGTCCGATTCGATGGCGTTCTGCATGGCGAGCACGTTGCTCTGGCCGGAGACGCGCGTGTGGTTGATCTCGCGGCGTTTGCCGAGATACGCCTCGACGACCTGCGGCGCCTTGCGCACGTCGTCCGGCGCGCCCTCGGCGATGATGCGGCCGCCGTCCATCGCGATGACGCGGTCGGAGAGGGCGGTGACGAGTTCGATCTTGTGCTCGACGAGCAGGATCGTGTGCCCCTGCGCCTTCAGGTATTGCAGCTGCTGGAGCACTTCGGCGGTCTCCGACTGGTTCATGCCGGCGGTCGGCTCGTCGAGGAGCAGGATCTTCGGTTCGCTGATGTGTGCGCGGGCGATCTCGGTGCGGCGGCGGTTCGCATAGGAGAGCGTGTACGCGTAGTCGTTGCGGCGGGAGCCGAGGCGTTCGCGGAAGCGGTCGATTTCGCGGCCGACGCGGATGTCGACCTCCTTGGCCTCCTTGCGCGCCTTCGGTCCGGGGATGAGCGCGACGCCGGTCTCGGCGAGCAGCGGCAACCAGCGCACGATCGGGTAGCGCTGCAGGTTCTTGAACGGGCGCAGCGCGCGCAGGCGCTTGTGGTAGCCGAGGTTGATGTTCTCGTCGACGGTGAGCGCGCCGAACACGCGGCCGTTCTGGAACGTGCGGGCGAGCCCGCGTTCGGACATCTCGGCGGACGGGTAGCCGGCGACCGGCTCGTCGTCCAGGTCGATGATGCCGGAGTCGGGCTCGAGGAAGCCGGAGATCAGGTTGATGGTCGTCGACTTGCCGGAGCCGTTCGGCCCGATGATCGAGATGACCTCGCCGCGATGCAGGTCGAACGAGACCTTGTTGACGGCGTGCAGGCCGTTGAAGGACTTGTCGAGGTCGCGCACGCGCAGCACGACGGGCGCCTCGAGCACGGCCTTGCGGTGCTTGGCGGAGTATTCGGCGAGCGCCTCGGGGTTCGTGAGCCGCTCGTTGTCGATGTCGATGCCGGTGACGGTGTCGACGGTGGAGTATTCGGAGTCGGTCATGGCTACCACTCAGGCTTTCCGGGCGAACAGGCCCTGCGGACGGAACAGGATGACGAGGACGAGCAGCACGCCGTACAGGAGGATGCGCGCGTCGGTGGCGAAGCGCAGCAGTTCGGGCGCGCCGATGAGGATGATCGAGCCGAGCACCGCGCCGACCGGCGAGTTCATGCCGCCGAGCACGATGATCGTGAGGATCAGGATCGACATGTTCGAGTTGAAGATCGTCGGATCGATGTACGTGTACTGGTGCGCGAGGAGCGATCCGGCGAGGCCGGCGAAGAACGTGGCGAGCGCGTAGGCGAGCGCCTTGTACGCGCCGGTGCGGATGCTCAGCGCCTCGGAGGCCTCACGGTCGGAGCCGACGGCCTCGAACACGCGGCCCAGGTGCGTGGCGCGCAGACGCGTGACGATGACGAGCGTGAGCAGCAGGACGATGACGTCGAGCAGGTACATCATCTGCTGCGTGTACAGGGTGAAGCCGAACACCTTGGGGAACGGGATGCCCTGGATGCCGAGCGAGCCCTTGGTGATCGGCTCGGCGAGGCGGATGATCGCGACCATGACCGCGCCCACGCCGATCGTGGCGATCGCGACGTAGTGGCCGGAGAGCTTCCACACGGGGAACGTGAGGATGCTGGCGGCGACGGCGGCGATCACGCCTGCGGCGAGCAGGGCGGCGAGGAACGGCCAGTGCGCTTCGGTGGTGAGCAGCGCGGAGGCGTAGGCGCCGACGGCGAACGGTCCGGCCATGCCGAGGATCGTCTGGCCGGCGGAGCCGGAGATCATGGTGAGGCCGACGGCGGCGATCGCGTAGATGGCGACCTGCGTGCCGATGCCGGCGAGATAGTCGGAGAAGAAGAACGGGGTGGCGAGCAGCACGACCGCGCCGATCAGGTTGCCCCACCAAGGCAGTTGGATGGGCCGGCCGCCGCCGAGGAACGTGCCGGTGAGCGGCTCGGACCTGACGTCGTTCTTCGGGCCGAGCAGGCCCTGCGGCTTGAGGATGAGGATGATGAGCAGCGCGCCGAAGGTGATGAGGTCGTGCGCACCATCGCCGAACAGGGAGATGCCGAACGCCTCGACCACGCCGAGCACGAGGCCGCCGACCACGGCGCCGGGGATCGAGCCGAGGCCGCCGATCGTGGCGGCGACGAACGCGGTCATGCCGATCGTGCCGCCGTTCATCGGGTTGATGTTCGCGTTGAACAGGCCGACGAAGATGCCGGAGACGCCGGCGAGCACGGAGCCGATCACGAAGGACAGGTTGCGGATCGCCTTGACGGGGATGCCCATCTGCAGGGCGGCCTCCGGGTCCTGCGAGGTGGAGCGGATCGCCTGGCCGGACTTGCCGTATTTGAGGAACGCCCACAGGCCGAGCATCGAGACGACGGCGAGGATGACCATCACCACGTCGGAGGTGCCGAAGCGCACGCCGGCGAACTGGAGGTTGTAGGTGGGCAGCAGCTTCGGGAACGGGCGGGTCTGCGGCCCGAAGATCATCTGCAGGCCGTTGTCGAGCACCTGGCCGACGCCGATCGTGGCGAGCAGCGCGGCGATCGGCTTGCGGCCTTCGAGCGGGGCGATGACGGCCACGTTCATGACGAGGCCGAGCAGTCCGGTGACGACGACCACGGCGACGAACGTGGGCACGATGCCCCAGCCGGCCGTGGTGCCGAGCCACCAGGCGACCATCATGCCGACCGCGACGATGGAGCCCTGCGCGAAGTTGGCCACGTTGGTCACGCCGAAGATCAGCGACATGCCGACGGCGACCAGCGCGTAGGCGCTGCCGTGGATCACGCCGGCGAAAAGCACATCAAACATTGTTGTCCTATCTCATCCTCGATCTACGATGGCCCTCCCGAGACCCGCCGGACCCCGGCCGCGCGCGGATGGCGCGGCCGGGGTGGCGGGATACGGGAAGGCCGCGGAGATCAGCCTTCGTACTGCTGGAACTTGCCGTCCTTCGCGATGAGCAGGATCGGCTCGATGTTGTCGGCGCGGCGGGTCTTCTGGTTGAACTTGAACGTGCCGCCGTTGCCCTGGTAGAGCGGGAAGTCGGTCACGGTCTGCAGCGCCTTCTGGATGCCCTCGCGGGTCGGCTCGGTCTTGTTGGCCGCGTAGGCGAGGTCGATGATCGCCTGGTAGGCGGTCACCTCGAAGTTGCCCGGGTTGTTGCCGTACTTGGCCTTGAAGTCCTTGACGAACTGCTGGGCCTTGGCGTCCTTGGTGCCGGTGGCGGAGAACGAGCCGGTGATGATCGAGCCTTCGGCGTTCTTGCCGGCGAGGTCGAGGAACTCCTTGGTCTCCTGACCGCCGTAGTACGGGCCGGTGTAGCCGAGCTTGTCGCGCAGCGTGTTGATGACGAGCGCGCCGTCCGGGCCGTAGCCGATGTCGACGACCGCGTCCGGCTTGGCGTCGCGCGCCGGGATCAGGATCGGCGAGAGGTCGGTGGAGTCGGGCAGGTAGCTGGACTCGTACACGATCTGCGTGCCGTTCTTCTCGGCCTCCTGCTTGAAGTACTGGTAGGCCTGCTTGCCCCAGTCGTTCTCGATGTAGACGACGGAGATCTTCTTCGCCTTCTTGGCGACGATGTCCGCGTTGGCCTTCTGGTACTTGTCCTGGCCGATCTGCGGCGTCCACACGTGGTCGCCGGTGTCGGTGAAGGTCGGGGCCGAGTTGTTGAAGCCGTAGTGGACGAGGCCGGCCTGCTGGAAGGTCGGCGAGGCGGCGGCGGAGGCCGGGGACGCGTAGTCGCCGACCACGGCGATGATCGACTTGTCGGCCACGAGCTTCGGCGCGACGGCCGCATCCTGCTTGGCGTCGGACTGGGTGTCGAAGTACTTGAGGCCGAGCTTCTTGCCCTTGACGCCGCCGTCCTTGTTCACCTTGGCGACGGCCAGGTCGAAGCCCTGCTGGAACAGCTTGCCGTATTCGGCGTACTGGCCGGTCTTCGGGTAGATGACGCCGATGTTCACGGTGTCCGAGCCGGAGCCCGAACCGGAGCTGGCGGAATCGCCCTGCAGGCCGCAGGCGGACACGCCCAGCAGCGTGCCGGCGGCCACGAGGCCGGCGACGGCCTTGCGGATCAGTGATGTCTTCATGGTGTTGTCCTCTCTCCTAAAAAACCATGCGTTCGGATTGGAAGTCTCGATCGGAAGTCTTGTTCGGAAACCCGCGGCGATTCAGCGGGTCGCGCGGGCGTCGGCGAGCGCCTGCAGCGCCTCGTCGGAGGCGGGCGTCGGCACCGTGCAGCTGGGGGCGAGCAGGAACGGCCTGCCCTCGCGCAGGGCGATGCTCTCCTTGAGCTCGCGGCGCAGCTGGTCGACGTCGCCGCCGGGGGCGAACAACTCGTAGTTGGCGCCGGCGACCGGCACGGCGGTCAGGTCGGCGTCCGCCTTCGGGTTGCCGGGCAGGTACTGGTCCCAGTGCAGCGCGTCCACGCCGTGCACGTCGAACCAGTTCGGGTGCGAGTGCGCGCGGCAGGTGTGCAGCAGCACGACGGCGTCCGGGTTGGCGCGCTTGACCGCGTCGATGACGATGCGGTCGTAGGGTTCGGAGAACTCCTGGTAGCGGGCCGCGTCGAAGTAGTCCTCGCTCACCGTGCCGGTGACCGCGTAGAAGACGCCGTCGAGGCCGGCGCCGCCTTCGGAGACGGGCTTGACGAGGGCGCGCGCGTAGGAGGCGAGCGTGTGGGCGATGTTGGCGAGCGCGAGCTTGGCGACCTCCGGCTGGTCGTCGATCAGTTCCTTGACGGTAAGCGTGCCGGTCGCGTAGTCGTCGCCCGGGTACAGCGGCAGGTCGGCGATCTGCAGAAGCACGCTCAGCGGCGAGAAGATGGTCTGGAGCACGGCGCGGTCCTGGAGGCCCTTGCGGATGAGCGCGGCGGCGGCGATCGCCTCGGCGAAGTACTCGTTCTCGGCGGCGGCGAACTCCTTGATCTTCCTCACGTCGTCGGGCGTCTCGATGGCGGAGGAGACACGCTTGGGCAGCACGAATCCGGCGTAGTCGTCCTTGTCGTAACGGGAGCCCCAGGCCTCCGCGTAGTAGACGGCGCGCGGGTTGATCTTCACCCAGTCCCAGTCCCAGCGCTTGACGAAGTCGATGTAGGCGGCGGCGAACCCCTCGGCGCCGTATTCGTGGCCGACGAGATGCTGCCATGCGCCGACGAGGTACGGCACATCGGTCGGCTTGTGGTTGATGATGTCATGGAAGACGCTGCGACGATCCGTCATGGTCCCCTCCCTGTCTCGAATGGTGTGGATGGTATTCCCCGATGCCAACCATCGAAACCGATGCGCGGCGGCGCTGTCAAACGGAAACCCACCTTTGCATTACTCGCTTTTCTTATAGCGTCTTATCCGCGCCCGGCGGCTGCTGGGATTTGCAATTCCCTATCGATAACACCTATAGGCGTTTGGCGGTCGAACGGCTGCGGCGCGCGGAATCATCCGGTATGACGGGATGTGTATATCGAAAACCGCGAACGACCACGAGCCCACGGAAGGGGAATCATCATGGGAGCGAACCTGTATTTCATCGGCGGCGGCAACATGCCGACCGCCATCATCGAGGCGGTGAGGCGCAAGGAGGCGACCTACCCGGTGGACCACATCCGGGTGGAGGAGATCTCCGAGGCGCGCGCCGCGTTCCTGAAGGACACGTACGGCGTGGAGCCCGCCAAGCCGACGGACACGCCCGACGCGGACATCGTCGTGATCGCCGTGCGTCCGCAGGACGACGTGGCCGGCGTCGCCGCATCGGTGGCGAAGCGCTTCGACCCGGCGAAAACCACCGTGGTCTCGATCGTCGCCGGGTACACGATCGAGAAGCTCGAGCAGAGCCTCGGCGAGGGCTGGCGCGTCGTGCGCATCATCCCGAATACGCTCACCACCGTCGACTACGGCTACAGCGGCGCCGCGCTCAACGCGAACGCGCGCAAGGAGGACGTGGACGCGTTCCTCAACACGTTCGGCAAGGTGCTGTACGTGGAGGAGCGTCTGATCGACATCATCACCGGCTTCTACCCGCCGAACATCGTCTACCACTTCATCGACGCCTACGTGGACGCGGGCGTACTCGCCGGCCTGCCGCGCGACGTGGCGAAGGCGATCGCGCTCGACACAATCATCGGCGGCACCGAGTTCCTCAAGCAGAAGGACGTGCTGCCGCAGGTGCTGCTCAACATCAACAATTCGCCGGGCGGCGTCGGCATCACCGAGGCGTACACGCTCAACAAGACGGGCTTCGCGGCCTCCGTGCAGACGGCCGTGCTCGCCGCCGTGGAGCGCACCACGTCGCTGGGCGCGAACGCGAAGTGACGCAAGAGGACGGACAACAAGGACAGGGACAGGAGACCTAGCAGACACATGGCACAGCAATTCACTTGGGACCACACGGTCGAATTCGTCAACGACCTGAAGGAGGCGGAGCAGCGTTTCGCGAAGGCGGGGCTCACCGCGCGCTACGGCGGCAAGCACGTCGGGCACGGCACCGAGAACTCGCTCGCCTACTTCACCGACAACTACCTCGAGTTCCTCACGCTCTACAGCCGCGACGAGGCGCTGGCGGAGACGCCGGACCGCGGCCTAATCTTCCACGAGGCGGGCGAGCTGCTGCCCGATTTCGTCGGCTTCTACCGCCCGGCGCTGCACGTGCACGGCATCGAGGCGGCGGCCGAGCGTCTGCGCGCCAAGGGCCTCGATCTGGGCGAGATCGTGCCGGGCAACCGCACCACCGCCGAAGGCGAGGAGATCCGCTGGCAGCTGCTGTGGATCAAGGGCGACGACCAGGGTCTGCGCTACCCGTTCGTCATCGATTGGGGCGCGAGCGAGGCCGAACAGCTGGAACGCTACGAAAAGAGCGGGCTGCTGCACCAGCACGCGATCGGCGAGGTGAACACGCGCCGCGCGCTGTTCGAGGTGCCCGATCCGGAGGCAGTGGCCGCCCACTGGTCGGACGTGTTCGACCTGGAACGCACGGACGGCGACGGCTATATCGACCTCAACGTGGGCGAGGGCCGCGTGTGGCGGTTCGTGCGCGGCGGACGCAACGCCATCACCGAACTCCAGTACGAGGCGCCGGCCGGCAAGTCCTTCGACGTGACGATCGGCAAGGCGCGCTACCGCAGCCTGTAGCCGGAACGTCGCCGTCTTCCGTCACGTTGCGGAAGACGGCGACGACGCGACGAAAACGAAACGACGAACGCCTCCCGTACCACACGGTACGGGAGGCGTTCTCGTGTCTGGGCTCACGCCTCGCGCAGCACGCGCAGGTGGGCGTCGTCCGGCTTCGGCGGGACGGTGCAGCTCGGGGCGAGCAGGAACGGCTTGCCCTCGCGCGCCTTCACCGTGTCCGCGACCTGGCGCTTCAGCTCGTCGATGTCGGTGCCTTCGCCGATGAGCACGGCGTCGGGGCCGCTGACCGGTACGGCGTTGAAGTCGTCGCTGATCGGCGGATTGCCGGGCACGTACGGGTCCCACTGGAGGAAGTCGATCGGATAGTCGGCGAACCAGTCGGGGTTCGCATGGTCGCGGCAGGTGTGCAGCAGCTTCACGCCGTCGCCGACCGCGGCCAGGATGCGCTCGTCGTAGGGGCGGGCGAGCTCCTCGAACTGCTCGTGCGTGAAGTAGCCGCGGCTGGCCATGCCGGTCTCCGCGTAGAAGATGCCGTCGAGGCCGGCACCGCCCTGTTCGACCGGCGCGAGCACGGTCTTCACGTAGGCGATGAGCGTCTCGGTGATCGCGTCGAGCGCCTTGACGGTGGCCTCCTTGTCGGTGAACAGGAGCGTGTCCTTGTCGAGCTTCGGGGCGGCGCCGTAGAGCGGCTTGCCGTTGATGCGCGGCAGACCGGCGACGAACAGGAGCACGGTGAGCGGCGAGAACACGGTCTCGAGGATCGCGCGGTCGCCGAGCTCCCTGCGGATAATTCGCGCGGAGGCGATCTGGTCGGCGAACGGCTTGCTCGCGGTCGGGTCGACGGGCGCGATCTTCGCCAGGTCCTCCGGAGCGTTCACCGGGTAGTCGAGCAGGCGCGGGGAGCGGCCGGTGCCGTAGTCGTCCGGGTCGAAGTGCGCGCCGAACGCTTCCGCGTAGTAGGCGGAGCGCGGGTTGATCTTCACGTAGTCCCAGTCCCATTTGCGCACGAAGTCGATGTGCGCCTGCGCCTGCCGCTCCACGTCGTATTCGTCGCCGACGAAATGCTGCCATGCGCTGGTCAGGTACGGCGTGCTGCCCTCCCCCTTGGCGAGGTCGTGGAATTCCTGTCTGCGGTCGCGGGTCATGATGGTGCCTTTCGTTTGCCGCGTGGGTGGCGTCGTCGTCATGCGGCGGTGGCGGCGACGGTGTTGTTCGATGGGTAAGGATGGATGGCGGACGCGCGGGTCACGTCACAGGCGCACGCCGGTGAGCGAGGCGTCGCGGCGGCGCAGGTAGAGGTTCATGAGGACGAACAGCACGCCGCACAACGCCCAGTAGACGAGCGCGGCCGCCGTGTACGAGGTCATGTAGTCGCCGTTGAGGCCGGCGATGAGCTTCGCCTGCGCGAAGATGTCGATCACGGCGATCGTGAAGCCCATCGACAGCGCCTTGATGATGTTCATGAACATGTTGAACAGGTTCGGCAACGCGTAGACGACGGCCTGCGGGACGATCACGTGGATCGCCTTCTGCCAGCGCGTGTAGCCGAGCGAATCGGCGAGCTCCAGCTGGTTCGGGTCGATGGAGGCGAGCGAGGCCTGCACGGTCTCCTGCAGGTAGGCGATGTAGACGAGCACGAACGTGAAGATGAGCACGACGGTCGCGTTCACCGAGTTCTTGCTCACGTGGATGCCCACCGTGCCGAGCATCGCCGACGACCATTGCGGCAGCGCGTAGTACCAGAACAGCAGCTGCACGAGGATCGGCGTGCCGCGGAAGAACGACGTGTACAGGCGCAGCAGCTGCGAGAGCACGGGCACGCGGGCGCGGAAGGCGAGCGCGACCGGAATCGCGAACAACAGGCCGAGCGCGAGGATGACGATCGCGTGCAGCAGCACGGACGGCACGATGACGGCGATTTTGATGAGATAGTCCAGTAATGCCGGCATGGGTGGTTTCCTTCGTTCTTCCTTCGTTTGCGGGCTTCCGGTCGCGTCCGTCAGGCCGCGTCCGCGGCGAGACGGGCGCGCGAGGCCTCGTCGACCACGCGGTAGTAGCGGTTAGAGCGTTTCGCGAGATGGACGACGGCTTCGATGACGAGCGCCGCCACCCAGTAGATGAGCGCGACGGCGAGATACACCTCGGACTGTTTGACGCCGTAGTTGTTCGCCACCTTGATCGAGGCGAGGCCCATCATGTCGACCACGCCGATCGTGAACAGCAGCGACGTGTCCTTGAGCAGGTCGACGGCCGCGTTGCCCAGGTCCGGGATCGCGATGCCGACGATCTGCGGCAGCAGCGTGTGCCGCCACAGCTGGCCCTTGGTGTAGCCGAGCGAGTCGGCGAGTTCGAACTGGTCGGGTGTGACGCTCAGGTACGCGCCGCGCAGGATCTCGCTCAGCCAGCCCGCGTTGAAGAAGACGAGCGTGACGCATGCGAACGTCGTCTTGCTCAGCGACGTGATGTCGATGCCGAAGTTGCCGAGCAGCTGCGGCAGGCCGAAGTAGATGAGGAACAGCAGCAGCACGATCGGCTCGCACCGCACGAACGACACGTACACGTCGAGGATCGCGGACAGGACCGGGATCCGGTCGACGCGGGCTCGCAATATCAGGAACGCGAGCGCGAACGCGACGGCGTAGCAGCCGGCGACGATGGCCAGCGTGTACGGCAGTTTCACGAGAAACGCCGGCAGCAGGGTGAGTACGTATGCGAAATCCACGGGATGCGGGTCCTTTGTCGATGATCGTCGATGATGGTGCGGTGCGGGGTCATGGCGGCGACGCCGGCGACGTCATGGCGATGCCGGCGGCGTCGGCGACGTCACTGCTGGGTGTCGTACTTGAAGACGTCCTCGCCGTAGTCCTTGATGGACAGCTGCTTCAGCGTGCCGGCCTTCTTGAGCTTGGTGATGGACTTGTTGAGCGCCTTGAAGAACTCGGGCTGCTTCTTGGAGACCAGGAAGTACTGCTGGTCGACCTCCACCGGCTCGGTGGCGCGGAAGTCGACGCCGAGGCTCTTCTTGATGGCGTTCACGTCGAAGCTCTGCTCCGGTTCGATCACCGCGTCGTACTTCTTGTCGACGAGACCCTGGAAGTTCTGGGCCATCGTCACGTTGTCCTGGTGGGTGACGGTGATGGCCTTGTCCGGATTGGCCGCGTTGTACTTGGTGACGAGCTTGTTGACGCCGCCGTCCGGGGAGATCGGGGCGACCTTCTTGCCGTGCAGGTCGTCGAGGGACTTGATGTCCTTCTCCCCCGGCAGCGTGTAGATCTTCATCAGCGAGATGCCGGTCGTCTCGTCCGGGATCAGGTACTTCTTGACGCGTTCGTCGGTCTTGAAGTAGCCGCCGGTGATGAGCGCGTACTTGCCGGAGTCGATGCCGACAGTCTCGGCGTCGTCGGCGACGGCCTCGTAGGTGAACTTGTAATCCTTGAGGTCCTCGTCGATGGCCTTGAGCACGTCCACCTCGTAGCCGGCGAGCTGGCCGTTGTCGTCGGTGTAGCTCAGCGGCTTCGAGTTCGCGGCGACTGCGATGCTGATGGTCTTCGCGTTCGCGTCGTTCGAGCCGGAGTTCGACGCGGTGCCGGACCCGCATGCGGCGAGCGAGGCGAGGGCCGCGGCGGCGCAGGCGAGCGCGATGGTTTTGCGGATGATGGTGGTCTTGGGCATGGTGATTCCCCTTCTTCTTGACGTCTTGTCGATATGCGATATGCGATATCGCGGATTGCGCGGCGCCTCAGCGGCCGGCGATGAACTCGTCGACGCCGCTCAGCGGGCGCAGCGTGCCGTTGAGCTCGTACACGTCCGCGTCGAGACGCCGGGCGAAGTCGATGTCGTGCGTGACCACGACGTTCGCGATGCCCTTGCCCTCCAGATCGCGGATCGTCTGGCAGACCTCGCCGACCAGCGCATGGTCGAGCGCCGAGGTCGGCTCGTCGAACAGCACGGCCTTCGGCTTGGCGGCGAGGGCGCGCGCGATGGACACGCGCTGCTTCTCGCCGCCGGACAGTTCGCGTGGCATGGCGTCGAACTTCGACCCCAGACGCAGCTGCTCGAGATTGGTCTTCGCCAGCCGTTCCGCCTCCTCGCGCTTGAGCCCGTGCACGAGCCGCAACGGCTCGACGATGTTCTCCAGTACCGTGCGGTGGTTGAACAGCGGGTAGGTCTGGAAGACGGTGGCGATGGTGCGGCGCAGCCACGCCACGTCGGCCGGTTTCGCCTCGCCGGCGGCGACCGTGCGGTCGTCCAGCGTGACGCTGCCCTGGGCCGGGGGCTTGAGGAACGTGATGTTCTTCAGCAGCGTCGACTTGCCCACGCCGGACGGGCCGAGGATCACGGCGGTACGCCCCGCCTCGACCGTCAGATTGACGCCGTCCAGGATGGTGCGCCCCTTGACGCGGTAGCCAATCCCCTTGAGCCGCAAAGTCATGTTCCGATTCCCCCGAATCATGCGATGATGCCGCGGACCATGGCGGACGACGTTCCCGTCATCCGCCATCCCCCACGATGTTCCCCAACCTGCCCGCGACGAATCGCGGACGACAGCGAATATACGGCACGACGAACGCGGAAATGCGCCGTCACGTATAACCGTTGCCTATACGCGACTATCAGACCCGCGCGCCGCAACGGCGCAGGGCGTGCGCGGCAGAGTCATAGATTCGATGGATGACCGTCCATAGCGAAACCGGCTAACGGCGCCGGAATGGCCCGGCCGCGGGCCGGATACGCTGGTTTTCAAACGTGACGCGCGGGGGCGCGCACATTCGGCAACGGGGGAACGATGGCGACGCAACGCAATAGGGAATCACACGATCCGACGAAATCATCCGGACTGACGATGCTGCTGCGGCTGCTGGGACTGGACCGACGCCCCGATACGCCGAAGACGGGCGCGCCGCAGGCCACGCCCGTCTTCGTCCCCGTCGGCCAATGCGCCGCCGCCCAACCGCTCATCATCCGCTTCCCCGCGCCCTACGCCGGCCGCGGGTGATGATACGAAAATGCCACCCTAGTGTGCTTCAGTGAGAGGCAGTGGTGGCTTTTAACACCACTAATTATAGTGACGATAACGCCTTTCACAAAGGTGCAAGACACCCTCGTCACTTCACTTTGATGGAGAGCTCCTGGCGGGGGCGGACGTCGACGTTGGTGATCTGCACGTCCGGGGTGGCATCGGCGACCCATGCGATTGCGTTCGCGACGCTCGCCGGATCGATGACGTCCTCGTGACGGAACGCGCCCCAGCTGTCGTCCTCGCGCAGCATCCTCGTATCCATCGGACCGGGCGCGACCGTGCTCACGCGCACGCCGTTCGCCGACTCCTCCAGACGCAACGTGTCCGCGTAACCGCGCAGCGCGTGCTTGCTTGCGGCGTAGACGGCGTGGTTCGGCACGCCGCGCGTCCCGGCACCGGAGTTCACGAACACGACGGTGCCACGCGCCGCGCGGATCGGCGCGATCAATCCCGAGGTGAGCGTCGCCGGCGCGATCACGTTGACGGCGAACGTCGATTCCCACAGGTCGAGGCCGGCGTCCACCGCTTTGCCGGTGGGACCGGCCGCGGCGACGTGCGCCAGCAGGTCGAGACGGTCGAGCCGTGCGGCGGTCCGCTCCGCCCACCGCCGCACCTGCTCGCCGTCCGACAAGTCGAGTCGTTCGGCTTCGACGCCGTCGATCGCGTCGAGTTCGGACAACGCGGCCTGCGAGCGCACCGGCGCGATCACGCGCCAGCCGTGAGCGGCCAGCAACCGCGCCAATGCGCCGCCCACGCCACCGCTCGCCCCGGTGACGACCGCCGTGCGCGGATTCGTTGCGTTTGGTGTATTCGGCGTATTTGGTGTATTCGATGTATCGGCCATGGTCATTCCCCTTCATGCGTATCGCCGCGATCGCATGCCACGACGATTCGAGTCCTTCGCGACCGCCACCTGCGGCGGCACTGCACGCATGCTATCAGGCATCCGGCTCACGACCCGTCGCGCCGGTATCGCGATTGGCGGAACGCGTCTATAGGAACCGGTTATGGGCGATGGGCCGGGGATGTGGGGAAGACACCGGAATCTGCGGCCATACCGTTGATTTCGTGTAGAAATCGGCAACTCCATACTGTTGATTTCGTGTAGAATCCGGTAGTTTCATACTGTTGATTTCGTGTAGAAGCAGGCGATTCCACACCATTGATTTCGTGTATCTTGTGGCGGAACATACCGAAACGCCAGTGAAATCCACCAAACGGTATGGCACGTCGTCACTCGACAAGTTCCGCGCATTGTACGGCAACCGGCTCGGCAAGGAGTACGTACTGCATCCCCGGCAGATGGAAGTCGAGGGGGAACGCGTGAGACTGCCCTTGTACATGGCGCACTGTCTGTAGCGGCCATCAGGCGGGGTCGAGAGGTTCATCATCGGTGATTCCGCAGTGCGATATACTAGTATATCGCAATATACTATATTGCGATATACCTAATTGAGAAAGGGCACGGAGTCATGTTCGTAGGGCGAAGCGAGGAACAGCGTCAACTCGAGCAGGCATACGATTCAGGACGGTTCGAATGCATCGTCGTATACGGCCGTCGCCGAATCGGCAAAACCACGCTCATCAACCGATTCCTCGAAGACAAGCCCAGCATCTTCTACTCGGCGATCGAGTCCACCATGCAGGGAAACCTCATCGCGCTCAGCAATGCCATCGGCGCCTACCGCAACGGCGGCGGACTGGAGACGAACGCTCCAATCTACCGTGACTTCCAAAGCGCGGTGGACGCCGTTTTCGACATGGCGAAGAGCCAACGCCTGGTGTGGGTGATCGACGAGTACCCATTCCTCGCACAGGCCGATCGGTCGGTGTCGTCGATACTGCAGCATGCCATCGACCGCCATAAGGACGACAGCCACCTGATGCTCATCCTTTGCGGGTCGAGCATGTCCTTCATGGAACGACAGGTACTCGACTACAAAAGCCCCCTATATGGCCGGAGGACCGGATCCATCAGACTCAACCCGTTCACCTTCGAAGAGACACGCGAATACACGCACGAGCTGACGAAGGAGCACTCGGCCATCGCCTACGGGCTGACCGGAGGCGTGGCCCAATACCTCGAATGGCTCGACCCCGCCGACGACATCCGCGCCACGATCAGGGACAGGATGCTCTCCCCCTCATGCAACCTGTTCGACGAGCCCTACATGCTCCTGCAGCAGGAGGTACGCAAGCCGGCCGAATACAATGCGATGATCGGCAACATCGCGACCGGCTCATCACGGATGAGCGAAATCGCTTCGGCCAGCCACATGCCGACAGGACAGGCACAGGCATATCTGACCAACATGATCGATCTCGGCATCCTCGACAAGGAAACGCCGTTCGGCGCGAAGAGCCACCGGAAGACCATCTATCGGATCAAGGACTCGTTCTTCCGCTTCTGGTACCGGTATGTTCCGCGTAGCATGTCCGCGCTGCAGGCCCGCAGACTCGACCTCGTGGCCGACATGGTCATGGACGATCTGCCACGATTCATGGGACAGGTATTCGAGGACATGAGCCTGCAATGGCTGTGGGGACGCGGATACGACCAGCTGCCGTTCCCGGTGCTGCAGGCCGGACGCTGGTGGGGCTCGGACCCGAAGACCCGGCAGCAGGAGGAAATCGACATCATCGCCACCGGAAACGATCCTTCACAGGCGATCTTCTGCGAATGCGAATGGCGCAACAATCCCATGGGCGAGGCCGAATACCACACACTCCGGCGTCGCGGCCTGCTGCTGCCGTACCCCGACAAGCACTACATCCTGTTCTCGAAAAGCGGCTTCACCGACGACCTCAAACATCTGGCCGACAAGGACGGGGCGCTGCAACTGGTTCCGTTCGAGGACATGGCCGAATGATCGGTGCAGGTGCGGGTCGGCAGCAATGCCGGCACCGGCAGCCGCATCGCCCTCGCGGTTGGTCTGCAGCGGTCTGCAGCGGTTCGTTCCCAGGGGCATACGGTTCGCTCCCGATTGCATACGGTTCGCTCCGGGGTTTGCCACGCGAAAACGTGGCTGACCCCGGAGCGAAGCGTGACTGGCGAGGAGCGAGGCGTGACGAATATGGAGGGAACCCTCACTGGTCTATCGCACGTCCACCGAATGGGAGAAGAATCAGCAGGTACAAACCAAAGCGGGCAGCGGCTGCACCAAACGGGGAATCCCCTCAAGGGGCCCGCGACGAACCGTGGCGGCCGGCACTGCGACGGGATCAGCAGCGGGAACTGCAACAGGCGCAGCATCCGTTGTCCCAACTTCCGCGCCCGGATTAATCTGCCGAAGGAACTCACGAGTTCTGGCCTCGCGCGCATGCTCGAAAATCCGTTCGGGAGTCCCCTCCTCCACGACGACGCCATGCTCCATGAACACGACCTTGCTGGCGACATCACGCGCGAAACGCATCTCATGAGTCACGACGATCATCGTGGTTCCGGATTCTGCGAGTTCCTTCATTACGGAGAGCACCTCACCGATGAGCTCCGGGTCCAAGGCCGATGTGGGCTCGTCAAACAGAATCACATCCGGGTTGACCACGATGGCGCGTGCGATACTGACACGCTGTTGCTGGCCGCCGGACAATTGGGAGGGATAGTAATCCAGCCTGTCGGCCATCCCCACCTTCGTCAAAGCCTCCTTGGCCCGACGTTCCGCCTCCGCCTTAGGAACCTTGCGAGCCGTGACGAGCGGTTCCATGACGTTCCTCAACGCGGTCATGTTGTTAAACAGATTGTAGTGCTGGAAGACGAACGCCGTATGCAGCCTGACATCACGGACATCTTTGCGGCTAGCTTTGTGCAGGTCATATGCACGGTCGCCAAGCTGCAACGTGCCGCGGTCGGCACGCTCGAGGAAGTTCAGAGAGCGCAGGAACGTGGTCTTACCCGAGCCCGAAGGACCGAGGATCGCCACCACATCGCCTTTGTCCAACGATAGGCTGACATCCTTCAACACCGATAATGGGCCGAACGACTTCTCCACATGGCTGATGGTAATCATTTGCAGGCCTCCTATGCGACGATCGCGAACTTGAAACGACTGGTCTCGTATGCCAACTTGTTCATCCCCTGTTCCAGCACGAAGCACAGCACCCAGTACACGAGTGCCGCCGCGATGTACCCTTCCAACAGGTCGTACCGTTCATCTGCGGCACGTATCGAGGCGCTCAACACTTCGGAAACTCCGACGAGCGAGCACAATGCGGATGCCTTCACCATCGACACCAGATTATTGGTGAGAATCGGGATGGCCTCAGGAATCGTCTGCGGAATGATGATTCTACGCATAATCTGCCCACGGGTGAGACCGGCAGCGTATCCGGCTTCACTCTGATCCGATGACACCGTAAGCATGGCGCCCCTGATCGATTCGGAGACAGTGGGCACCGCGGCGAAACTCAGTACGATGACGCCCAGAACGATTCCATTGATGCCGTCCTGCCCTGCCTTAAGCCCAAAAGCAGCGGCGATTTGCCGGTAATACAGCGTGGAAATCAAGCTTGCGGCGACCAGCAGCAAATAGGTAGGAATACCCTTGAGCACCGTGACCACCACTGCGAACAGTTGGGAGAGCACCGGTACCTTCCAGATACGGGCTATCGCGACGAGCGTCCCCAACATCAACGCAATGGCAAACGGAGCGAGGGAGAGGATGAGCGTCTGCGGAATGAACTGCACGGCGGCGGCGATGCTGGACCATATCTGTCCCCAATTGAACGGGCGAATCATGCCTGAGCCTTCCTTCCGAAGCTGAAGCGCCTGTCGATGAAGCGGAAGAACCACTCCAGCAGCACGCTGACCGTGACGAAGATAATGGCCGCTGCCGCATACGGTTCGAGACTGTGCGACGTGGCGTTGCCAATAGCGATCGCACGGCCCAAAACATCCATAACTCCGAGAGCTGAAGCGAGAACAGTGGTCTGGAACAGACCGACGGTCATGATGCCCAATCCGGGGATAACGGCGCGAATCGCCTGCGGAATGACGACTCTGCGGAACGTCTGCCACCATGTCAATCCAGCTGCATACCCAGCCTCGAACTGACCGACCGGCACCGCTTCGAACGCACCGCGGAACAGCTCTGCCATGAATCCTGCCTGGTTGAGTCCGAGACCAAGCACAGCGAAGTAGAACGCGGGAACGTCGTCGATATTCACGCCGGTAAGCGCCGAGACCAGCAGAGGAGTGCCGTAATAGACGATGAACAGCTGGACGATTTCAGGCGTGCCTCGAATGAACGAGATGAATACGATGGCAATCTGGTTGAGCACCGGCACACGGAACATGCGCACATATGCCAAAGCCAGTCCCAACAGAATGCCGATGGCGAGCGCATATCCCACCATCATGAGCGTGTCGGGAAGATACTCCAACACTTTGGGGAAGGCCGCAACCAACCTATCCCATGAAAAGTACTCACCCATCCGAGGCGCTCCAATCCGATACGCTATCCGACGTCACTCAGACACCGAGGAATACTTATCCTTGACAGGCTCGGTGAAATCATCACCGAGGTACTTCTCGGACAGCTTCTTGAGCGTACCGTTCTCGCGAAGCTTGGTGATGGCACCATCGAGCGCCTTGGCGAGTTTGGTGTCCTTCTTGTCCAGCAGGAAGTAGGAGTTGTCCTGCTGTAGCGGCTCTCCAACGGACTTGACCGGGAAATCCGGATTATCTTTGTTGTCACTGATGACGCGCCAACCCGGACCGGTCTTGGCTGCCGACTGGCCGCTCTTCAACGCAGCATCGGCCTGTTCGAATGTCCAATCACCGTACTTGAGATTGATCTTCTTGTCCGGATGGGCGGCGTTCCAATCCTCCAGATACTTCGTGGTGGCTTCGCCGTTCCACACATACATGGTCTTCCCCGCAAGATCGTCGATGCTGGTGATGTCGCTCTTCTCCGGAACGACCAGTTTGACGATGTAGTTGTTGGCGGGGACAGTAGTGTGACCGTATTTCTTGACGCGCTCGTCATTCAGCTGCAACGAACTGGCGGCCACGTCGATTTTGCCGGTGTCCAGGGAGACCAGCAAGTTGGCCCAATCCAAGGAACGATATTCGAACTTGTACTGCGGCAACAGCTTATCCGCCGCGCGCAGGACCTGCGCCTCGTATCCGTCGATTTCGCCAGCATCGTTGAGGTAATTGAACGGCTTGTTGGTCTTGGTGTTCTCACCGATGACCACCGTCTGGGCATCCGCGTTGTTATCGGTCGATTCATTGGCGCTATCGGAGACATGGCCGCAAGCGGCGAGCGATGTAAGGGATGCCGCCGCTACGGTGAGAGCGAGGATACGGCGCAATTGCGATGCAACGGTCATGATGCGGATCTTTCTTTCTTCCTGAAACGGATTATGCGGGAGTAAGTTCTATGGACGAAAAACGGCTACAACGTCATGGCAGAATCAAGCGAAATGCTCCGGGAACGGATCATCCGCAAGACGCAGCCATGCTTCTTGCCCCTCCTCCACTGCATACAGCTCCAGCAGAGACGCGGCGATTCCAGCGATACCGTCGAAATATCCAACGGGGCGGGTGTACTGATCCGGTTCCACACGTGTGAACGCAAGTGGCCAATCAGAGGAACCGTTCGGAAGAATCTCTTCCTGCCCAAGCACCACATGGGCACTACGCCGGGCTAGGTCAAGCCAACGGTCGTCATGGTCGGCCGCATACAATCCGATGAAGAAGTGAATCAGACCAGCATGGCCGCAGCAGTAGTTCACCGAATTCCACAGACCTGCGCTCTGACGCTCCGGAGCACCCAATGATTCAAGGCCGTCCACCAACCGGACAATCTTCTCCCGATACGAGGTGTCACCGGTGGCCTGTTCCAACGCGTAGTAGAAACGAGCGGTTCCTGCAGGACCGTGGCAATTGCCAAGGTAGTAGACGATGTTGCCGTTCTCCACCAACGGATTGCCCTGTTTGTCGAAACGGTACGGCAGCAGAGCCCCCTTCGTCTGCGGCACATACAGCTTTTCCAAGTAGGCATCGATGCGCCTTGCCGCATCCAGATAACGCTGATCACCGGTGAACTTGTAGAGATTCACGAGCAGGAATCCAACGCCTGCCGATCCCAGCTCAAAGCCCGGTTCGATGAAGTCCTCCACACCATCGAACACATCGAACCACAATCCACCATCAGCTGTGGCCTGCCCGGTGGCAAGGACGCGGTCACCCGCCGCAATGATGGTCGCACGCAAACGTTCGTCGTCCAGTTCCAGCTTTCTATATGCATCAATCAGGAACAGCACGGCACCGGTGTCCAGCATGACAGATGTGTTGTCGCACCAAAAAGCACCATGTTCGTCATGCTCGGCGTTATCCACATACCACTGCAGGATGTCCAGCACCGCCTGACGATACTTGTCATCGCCGAAAACGCGCCAAGCCTCCAGCAATACGGCACCGACACCGGCGGCACCACCGTACAAGCCTTTTTCACGATGCTTGAGCCAGACATCATTCGGCGTGGCCGGTACGGTCGGCCAATGCTCAGCCAGGTAATCCAACGACTGGACGGCGATGTTCCTGTATCGTTCACCTCCCGCCACCGTATGAAGCTTCAGATAGAAGTACGCCAGTCCAGTGATGCCTCGATACAGCGTGTAGTCAATGGCGCTGGTATCGGTGCCTAGCCAATACACGCCGTCATACGCGTTACGCTGGCGGGTGGCGATGACGCGTTCACCTCGTTCGGCGGCATCAAGATACGCCTTCGGCCCCGAAGGGATCACCGTCGGGTATGCCTTCCCCAGCGCGAATCCATATTTGTCTGCGAAAATTCCCATGTCTGTTCCGTTCCTATATTGATATGCGCTCTAATGAATCATCGAATCGAGGCGAAGCCATCGATTACAGCAACGAGACGCCGCCATCCACATAGATGACCTGCCCCTGCACAAAATCGGATGCCCCCGATGAAAGGAACAGAATCGCACCGTTCAGATCCCCGGGCTTAGACACACGTCCTGAAGGATTGTTACGGGCACTGGCGGCGATGCGATCAGGGTTGTTGTAGAATTCCTCAGTCATGTGCGACTTGTATAGCCCCGGTCCCACAGCGTTCACCGTGATGCCATACTTCGCATACCGCGCAGCCAGAGCTTTGGTTAGACCCACGACCGCCGCCTTCGTGACGTAGTATGAATCTTTGACGAAGCGTTCCGAAGCATCATATTGGATGGCGACCACAGAAGCGATATTGACGATTTTGCCGTACCCGCGCTCTTTGAATTCAGGAAGCACGTATTTGACGGTGTTGCGGATACCATTGACGTTGACACCGACGACTTGGTTCCACTCTTCTTCGGAGAAGTTCTCCACGCTGTCGGAAGGACAAATACCGGCATCATTGAGCAGGATATCGACACGGCCGAAACGCTGATGAGCAGCCTCGAACGCCGCCTTCACACTGGATTCCAGCGACACATCGGTCTGCACGGCCAGAGCCGGATGACCGGCCGATTCAAGCTCTTCAGCCAAGGCTTCAATGCGATCCAAGGCGATGTCGGCCAGCACGACCGAAGCCCCGGCCTCGGCGTATCCGCGCGCTGCGTCACGGCCCAGTCCAGAACCGGCACCGGTGATGAACACCACCTTACCGTTGATATCGAATAGATTCTTGGCCATGCAGAACGCCCCAATCCCACGTCGAATATGTGCCAGACCGCCCTTCGCGGCCATTGCTCACAATTTATGCGACTTGGGATTCCGACACGGTGGTCCTATTATCGCCATTCCCGCCACACAACGATAAAGGCGTCTTATAGCGCCGTACCCTGCTATAGGTATAGGTGATAACACCATCGTCATCACCATGCACCAAGTACGTCAGAAATACTCGATTCCTACCCCCACTTCACCTTGTTGAACAGTTTCTTCCACAGACGGACATCGGTATCGAACGCGTCCGCCCCGATTTCGCCCATCGTCTAAGCCGCCTCCACCACGATCAACCCGCTGCGTGCGGGCGGTTCGGTAACGACCGTATCCGCACGCCACAACGTGACGGGCACACCGTAGCGTTCGGCCACACGCCGCAACTCCGAAGCCTGTTCGGTGTCAATCGGCCAGGCGACAGCCAAACCGTGTTCCTCGTCGGCCTCACTGCGGTGGAACTCGTAACGGGCGATATCCGCCGGATCGGTGGAGACCACACGCCCCAGTCCGGCGGCGCCAAGCGCACGCGCGAATCCGGCGATCGACCCCGGACCGTCCACGACCGTGTCGCCGCGGTATGGCCGCGTGCGCTCCCACTCGTCGACGGTCGGGTCGTGCGCGACATATTGTTCCGGAATCCGGTATGTGTAGGTCACGATCCTGTAGCCGCCGTCCACGACGAACGTCTCGCGTTCAGGACGCCGCTCGAATCCGTAGGATTCGTACAGCCGCCGCGCGCCGACCATGCGCAGGCCAGTATGGATCTCCACCGTGCCGATGCCGAGCGCACCGATACTGCGCACCGCATGGTCGATGAGCGCACGCGCGACGCCTCGCCCCCGGCACCTCGGCGAAACGCCCAGCTGTCGGAACTCGCGTTCGCCGGGTCGGGTGAACGCGAGTTCGTCCGCGTCGCCGAGCGTGGTACGCGGCGTCAGGACCACGCCGGCGATGTCGCCGTCCTCCTGCGCGATCCAGACGTGGTACTCCTTCGCATGCTCGGCGACATTGCGCAGGTCGGCCTCATAGAACGACGACAGTTCGATGGTGGAGCCGAAGGCGTCCACCAGGACGTCGGCGACGTCCCCGTAGCGTTCCGGCGTGGCTTCGACGATTTCCATGCGTCCCTCCCTGCGTGAGTTTCCGGTTCCGGTTCGGTTTGACCCGTTCGTTCAGGCCTTGAGCGCACCCTTAAGCACGTCCTCGATGGTCTGCGGCGCGCGGCCGATCACCGCGGACAGACCGCCGGTGGGTCCGGCGAGCGCACCGGCGGCGATGTCGCCGTCGAGCTTGGTGACCCAGTCGATGCCACCCTGCGGCACGCCGGCCGCCTTGAGGTCCTCGCCACGCTGCTCGACGGAAACCGGCTTGTAGGCGACTTCCTTGCCGTAAATCTCACCGGCGATTCGTGCGAGGTCAGCGTAGGTGAACGTCGCGTCGGAGCTGAGTTCGAGGGTTGCGTTGACGAGCGTGCCGTCAAACAGCACCTTGGCGCCGACGGCGGCGAGGTCCGCGCGGGACGCGGCGGCGATCGCACCGTCGCCCGCGGCGGTTTCGAGTACGCCGCTCGCGCCGGCCTGCTTCACCTCGTCGATGAAGTTCTCGGCGTACCAGGTGTTGCGCAGGCTCACGTAGGGCACGCCCGCAGTCTCGAGGTAGGCTTCGGTGGCGCGGTGGTCGACGGCGACGAGCAGCGGCGACGTGTCCGCCTTGAGCACGGACGTGTAGGCGAGGAGCTTCACGCCGTTCTTCTTGGCAGCGTCGATGACGTTGCGGTGCTGCTGGGCGCGCTTGGCGAAGTCGCCTCCGGAGACGAGCAGCACCTTGTCGACGCCTTCGAGCGCCTTGTCGAGAGCCGCCGGATCGTCGTTGTCGACCTGGGCGGTGTTGACGCCGAGTTCGTTCTTCAGCGCGGCAAGCTTGTCCGCGTTGCGACCGGCGGCGATGATCTGGTCGGCGGGCGTGCCGAGCGCGATGAGTTCACGGACGACTGCGGATCCGTAGTGACCGGTGGCGCCGGTGATGAAGTAGGTCATGATATTCGCTCCTTACGTGTGCTTTCTTATGTGTAGTGGTGGGATGATTCGGCCGTGTCGGATGATTCGACCGTGATGATTACGTAGTTGCTTGCGTGCTTGCACCGAGGCACCCGATGTCAGGCGACGGCGGCCTCCTTGTAGGCGGCAATCGCCTCGTCAGACGCCTTGGAGGAGACGGAGCAGGTGGGCGCGACGACGAGCACGTCGCCGGTGACCTTCCTCGCCTCGGTGACCTCCTGACGGATCTTGTCGAGCACTTCGACGGTGGGCTCCTGCGCGAGCAGGTTGTGGTTGACGCCACCGACCTTGGTCTTGTCGAGCGCCACGTCGATGCCCGGGTTGCTGGGATCCTCGTGATCCCAGTTGATGCCCTCCAGCGGGAACTCCTGGAACCACTGCGGATGGGATTCGGCACCGCAGGTGTGCACGATGCGCAGCAGGCCGTCCGCGCCCTCAAGCTCGATATCGTCGTAGGGACGGGAGAACTCGTTGTACTCGGCTTCGCTCAGGAAGCCAGGGTTGGTGATGCCGGCGACGACGAACACGAGGCCGTCCGCGCCCGCCTCCTTCTGGGCCGCGGCGTACTTGGCGAGCGTCTCGGCGATCGCGTGGAGCGCATGGTGCGCGCCGGCGCGGTTCTCCTTGAAGAGATCGTGGATGGTGAGCGTGGTGGTGGAGCCGGGCGCGGGCAGACCGGGCGCGAGCGGCAGACCGGCGAGCTTGCTGAGCACGTTGATCGGCGAATACAGGGTGGCGAACACCGGAGTGTCCGGCGCGCCTTCCTTCACCTTGCGGATCACGTCGACCTGTTCCTCGATTGGTGCGTTGCCGGCGATGTCGAGCTCGTTCACCTTCCACAGGTCGTCGGGCGTATTGACGATCGCCTTCTTCTGGGCCGGAATCGGCAGGAACGGCACTGGGTAGTCGTTGTAGTCGTACTCGTTGCCCCACGCCTCGGCGTAGTGGACGGTGCGCGGGTTGAGCTTGATCCAGTCCCAATCCCACTTGCGCGCGTTGCGCAGCGTGGCCGCGACCAGGTCGTCGCCGTTGCGTTCGGCGGCGACTTCGTGCGTGTACGAGCTGACCGGCGGACGATCGGCCTTCTCCCCCTTGAAGACCGCGTTCAGTCGATCGATCTTGCTCCACTCGGACATGGTTTCCCCCTTGTTTGCTATGTGGTTGTGGAAATAATTCCCGGAAAATCTGATATCTGATATGTCAGTGACGCTGGCCGGGAACGCTGGCCAGCAGTCGCTTCGTGTAGTCGTTCTTCGGATGCGTGAGCACCTGCTCGACGGGTCCCTGCTCGACGAGATGCCCGCGTTCGATGACGGCCACCCTGTGCGCGATCTGCGAGACGACGGACAAATCATGGGTGACGAACACGTAGCTCAATCCCAGATCCTTCTGCAGATCGATGAGCAGGTCGATGACCTGTGACTGGACGGTCACGTCCAGCGCGGACACCGGTTCGTCGAGGAACAACGTGTTCGGGCGGATGGCGAGCGCACGGGCGATGGCGACGCGCTGGCACTGTCCGCCGGACAGTTCCTTCGGCTTCGCATTCGCCACGCTTGCGGGCAATGCCACACGGTCGAGCAGTTCGGCGACACGGCGACGACGTGATGCCCTGTCACCTTCATGGAACGCATTGAGCGGTTCGGAGATGATCTGCGAGATCTTCTTGGTCGGGTCGAGTGAGCCGAACGGATTCTGCTGCACGAGCTGGAACGTGCGGCGCGCATTGCGCAGCTCACGGCCGCCGGTCTTGGTGATGTTGATCCCATTGACCTCCGCGTAGCCGTTCTCCGGCTTCTCGAGGCCGAGCGCGATCTTGAGCAGCGTGGACTTGCCGGAGCCGGATTCGCCGACGATCGCCAAGGTCCGGCCTCGTGGCGCATCGAGCGTCACGTCGTCGAGTGCCTTGAACGTGCGGGCACCGGCACCGCCTTGCGTGCGCCGCAACGCGAACTGTTTGGTCACGTTATGCCAACGCACCGCAGATTCTTCGACAGGGCCGGATTCGCCGGAGACCTTCTCTACACCCGTATCCTTCGAGCCTTCCGCATTCTCCGCCTGTGCGGTGAGCACGTCGAGACGGTGGGCGGGCGCGGCATTGAACAGATCGATGGTGTACTGCTCCAGCGGATGCCGTGCGACGTGGTCGGACTCACCCTGTTCCACAATGACGCCGTTGTGCATGACGACGATCGTGTCGGCACGGTCGGCAGCCACGGCCAAATCATGGGTGACCATGAGCAGGGACAGCCCCTTGGCACGCACAAGTTCGTCGATGCGGTCGAGAATCTCCTTCTGCACGGTGACGTCCAGCGCGCTGGTGGGCTCATCGGCGACGAGCAGTTTCGGGTCGCCGACGAGCGCTTCGGCGATGAGCGCACGCTGCTTCAGACCACCGGACAGTTCGTGCGGGTACTGCTTGGCGCGCAGCGCGGGCTTGTCGAAGCCGGCCTCCTCGAGCAGCTGCTCGACGCGCGTCTGGAGCGCGTCACCGTCAAGATGCTCCTTGAGCCGGACGATGAGCCCCAACTGACGGCCGATGGTGAGCGTCGGATCGAGACTGGTCTGCGGGTCCTGCGGAATGAAGCCGATGGCGGTGCGTCTTACTTCGAGCCACTGTCGGTCGTCGGCCTTGAGCAGGTCGCTTCCGTCGAGCAGCACGCTGCCTGTGGCGGTCGCGTTCTCCGGCAGGATGCCGAGCACGGTGCGGATAATCGTGGATTTGCCGGAGCCGGATTCGCCGACAATCGCCACACGCTCGCCTTGCTTCACGGCAAAGGTGACGTCGCGCACGGCGTCGATGGAACGGCGGCGCGAAGTGTAGGAGACGCGCAGGTCGACGATGTCGAGCAGCGGAGCGTTCTGCGCCGCAGTAGTGGTTGCGTCGGTCATTTCAGCTCCTTCTTCACGGCGTTGCCGAGCACGGTGATGGCGAGCACGGTGGCGACGACGACGAGACCGGGCAGGACGGACAGCCACGGCGAGGTGAGCAGGTAGTCACGGCCGTCGTTGATGAGCGAGCCCCATTCCGCCTCCGGCGGCTTGACGCCGAAGCCAAGGAAGCTCAACGTGGCGACGGCCATGATGATGCCGCCGAAGTCGAGCAGCGCGAGCACGCCGACGGGGCCGAACGAATTGGGCAGGATGTGGTTGACGATGATGGAGAGGTTCGACGAGCCGCTGGTGCGCGCCGCTTCGATGTAGTCCTCCTGCTTGACGCGGAGCACCTGCGAGCGCGTGGTGCGGGCGAAGGTCGGGCAGATGCCCACGCCGATGGCGATGGCGACCGGCATGGTGCCGAAGCCGATGGCCGTGACGATGGTGATGGCGAGCAACAGTCCCGGAATGGCGAGCCACACGTCGACGAAACGCATGAGCAGCGCGTCGAGGACGCCTCCGAAGTATCCGGCGACCACGCCGAGCAGCAGTCCGGCGACGACCGCGATGGCGAGCGCGACCAGGCTGGCGGTGATCGTGGTGCGGCCACCATAGATCACGCGGCTGAACACGTCTCGTCCGAGCTTGTCGGTGCCGAACCAGTGCGCGGCGGAGGGCGCCTGCATGCTCTGTGCCGGAGCGGTGGCATACGGGTCGGTATGGGCGAACCACTGGGGACGGAACGCGGAGACGAGGACGAGCGCCACATAGAGCGCGGCGATCGAGGCGGCCACATGGTTGCGTGCCAGTGCGGCGGTCTTGCGCAACGCGGATGCGATCCGCCCGCGGCGGCGACGGACGACGGACGTTTCTCCGAGAAGACGCGCGGCCTTCGGTTCGGGACGGGTCAGGTCGAGTGTGAGTTGGGTGGTCATGGCAGGTCTCCTTGGAACGTCAGATGCGGATGCGCGGATCGAGCAGCGGATAGATCAGGTCGACGATGAGGTTGACCAGGACGAACGCGCCGGCGGCGAGCACAACGGCCCCCTGCACGATCGGGATGTCCTGCTGGGTGACGGCCTGCTGGATCAGCATGCCCAGACCCTGTCGGGCGAAGATGGTTTCGGCGATGATCGCGCCGGTGAACGTGTCTCCGACGAGCAGACCCAGAATAGTGAGGGACGGCAGCGACGCGTTCCTGATGACGTGATGGACGATGACCTGCGTGCGGCTCAGCCCGTGTGCCTTGGCGACCACGGCCTGCGGGCTGTCCAGCACCTCGTCGAATTCGCTGAGCAGCAGCTGACCGAGCAGCGCGCCCGTGGGGATGGCCATCGTGATGGTGGGCAACACAAGGCTCTTCCATCCCTGCATGCCCATGGACGGGAACCACCCGAGCGAGAAGCTGAATACCTGCATGAGCAGCAGTCCCACCCAGAAGGACGGCACCGACATGCCCACGACCGGAATCGCCCTGAGCACGTCGCGAATCACGCGATTGCGGGTGAACACGGCGATGAACGCCAGCGCGAAGGCGAACGCCACGGCGACGACGAGCGCGAGCAGGCTGACGAGCAGCGTGCTGGAGACTCGGGAGACGAGCAGCGGCAGCACCGGCTGTCCCAGCGTGTAGGAGGTACCGAAATCACCGTGAAGGGCGGCGAACAGCATCGTGAAGTACTGCTGCACCGGGTTGGCGTCAAGCCCGTATGAATGACGCAATGTCGCCACTTGGTCGGCGCTGAGGGAGCCGATGTCCGTTCCCTTGGCCTGCAGGACGAGCGCCAGCGGGTCGGCGGGCAGCAGGTTCAGGATGACGTAACACACGGTGTACGCGGCCCACAGCACCAGCACCGCCTGCGCGATGCGTCCGAGCACGTACCACAGTTTCGATGTTCTCATCGGTTCCCTCGATTCCTTGCGTCGTATTTATCGGCCGAGCCGATTCGCTCCGGTCACTGGGCCTTCCACAGGTCGTGGAAGTCGCCGAACGATTCGCCGGTGAAGCGCAGGCCATGCACCTTGGAGGACAGGCCGACGTCCTGGAGTCGTTCGAACACCGGGATGATGATGTTCTCCTTGCTGATCGTGTCTTGCACACCCTCGTAGATGGAGGTGCGTTCCTTGGTGTCGGTGGTGGCGGTGCCCTTGTCGAATGCCGCTTCGAGCGTGGCCTGGGAGTCCGCATCCTGCGTGTTGCCGGAGATCGCCTTGAAGGTGGCGTAGCGTTCGTCGAGCAGCGTGTTGATGGCGCTCTGGTCGGCGCGCGTGTAGGTCAGCGAGACAAGGTCGTACTTGTTGGCATTGGTGAGCGTCGTGTACTGGGCGCTGGTGACCACTTTGATCTGGAAGTCGAAGCCGGTCTTCTTGAGTTCGTCCTGGATGAGCTCATAGCCGTCATCCTTCTCGGAGGTGAGGAAAGTGACGGTCAGCTTCTTGCCATCCTTGTAGCGGTAGCCGTCGGAACCCTTCTCCCAGCCCGCTTTGTCGAGCAGTTTCGCGGCCTTCGCCGTGTCGTATTCGACGCTGGACGGTTCCGCCTTGAAACCGGGAGTGGTGGAGCTGATCACGCCCTTGACGGTCGGATATCCGTCACGCAGCACCGTGTTGCCGTAGGTGGTACGGTCGATGGACAGGCTCAGCGCCTGACGCACGTCGTTGTCGGAGAGGACGCCGCCGTTGCGCACGTTCGGGAACAGACCGAACGTGGCTCCCGGCAGGGCGCGGCTCTGCACGGTGCCGCCGGTCTGCTTGATCTGGGTGATGTCGTTCTGCACGAACGGAGAGTCGGAGTCGGTCCACACGATGTCGGCGGTGCCGGAGGCGAAGTTGCCGAGGCGCACCGAATTCTCCGGCACGTAGGAGATGGTGATGGAGTCGAGGTAGGCGTCGCCCTGATGCGCGGCAAGCGGCGACGAGGACGTGTATCCCGTGCGCTTCTTCAACGTCACGCCGGTCTTGGCGTCGTACTTCTCGATGGTGAACGGACCGGTGCCGACCGCCTGACCGTCGCAGCGCTGCTGCGGGGTGAGCTTGGCGGAGGCGCGCGAGATGATGCCGAGCGTAGGCGTCGCAAGCCCCTGCAGGAAGCTGGCGTTCGGCGCGGAGAGCTCGAACTTGACGGTGTGGTCGTCCACCTTGCTCACGCCGGTGAGGTTCTGCACGTAGAAACCGCCCACCGTGCCCGGCTTCTCCTTGAGAGTGGCCAGGTTCTCGGTGAAGGTGTCCACCACGGCATCTGCGTCGAACTTGGAACCGTCGGAGAAGGTGATGCCGTCCTTGAGCGCGAACGTGTAGGTCTTGCCGTCGTCGCTGATGGTCCAGCTCTTGGCGAGCCACGGCTTGATCTCACCGGTCTTCGGATCCTGGTCGACGAGCGAATCCACGTAGTTGCGCACGATGGTGCGCGACTGGGTCCACGCGGTCTGGAACGGATCGATGCACTGGAGGCTGTCGGGCGATTCGACGATGGTCACCGAACCACCCTGCTGCGGCGTTCCGGTGTCGCCGGACGCGGTCTGCGCCGCCGAACCGGAACCGCAAGCGGCGAGGGCCATGAGCGCCGTCGCCGACATACCGGCGGCGACGAGCTTCCACGCCTGCTTCCAAGTGCCTTTCGAACCGTTCGTCGCGTTCACGTTATTCCCCTTTGCGATGTTGCGGATAAGTCGTTTCCCCCGACCTGCTCCGTGTCCCCCCGTTGCAGGTCGTACCGACAGCCTAACAACGCTTCACTTGGTGAATCGCCTGTTCGTTATCCCGATTCTCCCCCATTTCGCCATAAAGCCGACTTATAGACGCGTATATGGTGATAAACAGGATTTATAACCTTGGGCGCACCCGTTCCGCCACGGTTCGCAGACGCGCCACTCCCTCGACCAGATCGGCCTGTGACGCGTGTGCGAAGGAGAATCGGGCGTATGCCGCATCACGACCACCCGGCACGCCGCCGACGAAGAACCCCTCGCCACCGATTGGATTGATGCCCTCCGCCGCGAGTTCGCGCGCTACTGCGTCATCCTCCACGCGCAGCCATCGCGGCAGCCGCGCCCACAGGAAGTATCCGCCTTGCGGTCGGTCGAAGCGGATGTCATCGTCGAAATTCCGACGGAGTTCGCCGGCCAGTGCGGCGGCTTTATCCGCATACACGGCCCGCTGCCCCGCCAGCAACCCATCAGCCCACCCCTCATCGGCCAACAGCGAGGCCAACGCATGCTGGGTGACCGCCGAGACACCACCATCCACCGCAAGACGGTATTCGGCGATGCGTCCGATCAGATCCGGGTCCGCGATAAGCCAGCCGACGCGCAACCCCGGCCCCAGCCACTTCGAGAACGACCCGATCTCCAACAACGGGCTTCCCGCCGTGCCACGGTATTCACGCGGGAATTCGGCGGGCTCATGTGTGAACCATAGCTCCCGGTACGGGTTATCGGCGATGACCGGCACACCGTACCGCGCGGCGACATCCAGCAGTCGGCGCTTGGTCTCCGGCGAGGAGACGACGCCCGTCGGATTCTGGAAGTCGGGGATCGTGTAGATGGCCGCATACCGGCCGCCGGCACGCAGACGACGTTCGACGTCGTCCACGTCGATGCCCGATTCGGTCAGACCGACGGCTTCGACGTGCACACCGAACCGCCGGAACGTGCCTGCCCACTGCGGGAAGGCCGGATTCTCGACGAGCACGGTGTCGCCGGGATTCGTCACCGCCATCATGGACAGGAAAATGCCGCCCATCGCACCGTTCGTCACGATTACTGATTCCACATCCACACCGCGCCTACGGGCGATGATCTCACGCAAGGCGGCCACTCCGAACGGCGACGGATAGGACAACGCCGCAGGTGCATACGTCGCCTGTGCGAATGCCTCACCGATGCATTCACGCGGAAGCAGCGTCTCATCCGGCAAGCCGGCGGCGATGTCGATAGGCCGGCGTGCAGAGACGGACGGCACGGCACCACCACGCAGGGAATCCCCCGGACGCAATGCTTCAAGAATCGCCGAACGGCGAATGCGAGCGTCAGACGAAATCGACGCCGCGGAACCGGTGCCGATACCGGCCGTATCAGCGGAAACCGTATCGGAGAGAATCGTCATACCAGTGTCCATCAATCACACCCACTTCCCCGGATTGAGAATCCCGTTCGGATCGAGCGTGCGTTTGATGGCACGCTGCAGATCGAGATTGTCTTCGCCGATCTGCGCGACGAGACGGTCTTTGAGCTCGAGTCCGATGCCGTGTTCGCCGGTGATCGTGCCACCGTGCGAGAGCACGTAGTCGAACAACCGCCGGTTCGCCTCGGCGAGCGCAGGCGGAAACACGTCGTCCGATGAATTCCTGGGCAGGATGAACCCGGTATGGGTGTTGCCGTCGGCGACGTGGGCGAGGATGGTGAGTTTCGCGTGGGCATCATCCGCGAGGCGGGCGAGATAACGCAGAAATTCGGAGATGCGGTCCAGCGGCACGGCGACGTCGCTGCCCGCCATCCACGCCTTGCCGCGCGGGAACGCCTTGCCGGCCTTGCGCATGGCGAGGAACGCCTCGGCCTGTGCGTCACTCGCCAACAGCACGCATGCACCGGCGCGATTGAGCGCGTCAACCAGAACGTCCGCATCCTGCCGAGCGGAAGCACCATCCGTCGTGATTTCGATGAGCCATTGAGCACCGTACGCCACTTCGCCGAACACGTCGAGGTCGGTGGCGTCCGGAGGCGCGGACATGAGTTCCATGGACGCCGGCTGCACTTGCGTGCCGAGGACCGTGTCGACGGCGAATCCGGCCTGGTCCAGGTCGTCGGCGAACACGATGGTCTTCGCCAATCCACGCGGGATAGGCCGCAGTCGTATGGTCGCGGCGACGACCACGCCGAGCAACCCTTCCGAACCGGTGAACAACGCGGTCAGGTCGAATCCGGCTACGTTCTTCATCGTGGGACGACCGGTCTCGATGATGCGCCCGTCGGCGAGTACCACGGTCAGGGACAGCAGCGAGTCACGGGTCACACCGTATTTCGCGCATTTCAGTCCACCCGCATTGGTCGCCACATTGCCGCCAATGGTGGAACGTTCGTAGCTGACCGGATCCGGCGGATAATACAGCCCGTACTGCCGCGTCGCCTCGTTGATGCGTGCGTTGATGACGCCCGCCTCGACGACCGCGTAATGCCCAAGCGGGTTGATTTCACGAATCCGATTCAGACGGTCGGTAAGCAGCAGCACCCCCGGCAACGTAATCGTCGACAGTTTGCCGAGACCGGTACCGGCTCCGCGCGTATATACGGCGATGCGCTGCTCGTTCGCGGCGCGCAGAATCACGCTGACATCATGCTCCGACCCCGGCAACAGCACGGCGAACGGCGCGTTCTCATGGCTGAACGCATGATGATGCGACGCCACGAGTTCGGCAATGGCGTCGGACTCGTCGACGATGACGCCATCACCGAGCTGCTCCCGCACTTGCTCGAGGAACGCACGCCGCGCCCCGGCGTTCACGATGCTCTCGGCCTCCCTGTTCGCACCGCCGATGCCGTCGAGGTCGTCGGCCGTGACGAATCCCGCCAACGGGTCGGCCTCCCCGTGCTCATGTTTCGATATGATGCGCTGACTGTCGATCGTCGTCATGTTTCCCCCGAATCATGCGAGGGTACGGGCCCCATCCCGTACCGTTGCGCATGACGATAGCGGAAAACACGATGCAACCGGTCGGTGCCGCTATATCCATCCTTTATGAACCGTTACGGGAACGGTGATCGCACGTCGCCTACCATGGGCAGCAATCCGTACCTCTTTCCCATCACCCAACCCACTCCGACCGAAAGCTGCGCATCCTATGCCGACCGCATCATCGCAAACCGTTTCCCTCCCGCCGCAATCCATCGCACAAACCGCGCAAACCGCGTCCACCGTCCACATTCCCGCGAACCCGCAACGGCTGGGACTTGCTCGCGTCACGCGCAACGTGGCGTACAAGACCGGACCGGACAATCTCGTCATGGACATCATCGCGCCGCAGAACCCCACCAACCCCACCGACGACCGCCGCTACCCCACCGTCGTGTTCGTGCAGGGCAGCGCGTGGACCACGCCGGACCGCGACTACGAGCTGCCGCAGCTCGCCGAGCTCGCGCGTGAAGGCTACGTGGTCGCCACGGTGAACCATCGCAACGCCTCGCGCAATCCGGAGCACGTGTTCCCCGCATATCTCGAGGACGTGAAATCGGCGATCCGCTATCTGCGCGCGAACGCCGCGCAATGGCACGTCGACCCGGACCGGCTCGGCATCTGGGGCACGTCGTCGGGCGGCAACACGGCGCTGCTGGTCGGCATGACCGCCGACGACCCGCGTTATGCGGACGGCACCTGGCCGGACGAAAGCGACGCCGTGGATTTCGTGGTCAGCTGCTTCCCGCCCACGGATCTGACGGAGGCGGTCGACGCGTTCGGCCACGAGGACGACCCGTTCCGTCTCTACTATTTCGGCCCGTTCGCCGCCGTCGTGGGCGCGACGCCCGCCACCGGCATCACCGACGAGGTGCGTGAGCGTGCCGCCGCGATGAGCCCGTTCCTGCAGGTGGAGGACGGCCGCGACTACCCGCCGACGCTGCTGCTGCACGGCACCAGCGACACCGTCGTCCCCTACCGTCAGTCAGTGAAGATGCGCGACCGCCTCGTCGCCCGCGGCTACGACGCACGGCTCATCCTTGTCGACGGTGCCGAGCACGAGAACGACTTCTGGAGCCGTGCCGTGCTGGACGAGATCTTCGCCTTCATCGGCCCACTGATGAATCCGCATGCTTTCCACTGATGAATCATCGGCACTCCCACTTCCCGATTATCATAAATCCCACTTCCCGATTATCATAAGTCCTACTTCCGAATCTACATATCCATTCTCGGCAATCGACGAACCTGCAGGAAAGGCATCAGCGATGATTCCACGCACGCTTACGGCACGCGCCCGCCAGATGGCGACATGGTTCCCCGTGGTATCGGTCATGGGCCCAAGGCAAAGCGGCAAATCCACGCTGCTCCGCCATGCGTTCCCCGATTACGACTATCTCAATCTGGAGACCAGGAACATCCGGACAGGCGCACAGGAGGATCCGGTCGGATTCATCCGATCCCGCCCCTCGCATCTGCTCATCGACAAAGCACAATACGCTCCCGACCTGTTCCCGGAGATCCAGGCCGCATCCGATGAACGACATGACATGGGCCAATATCTCCTGTCCGGTTCCCAGAATTTTCTCATGCTCAAGCATGTGGACGAATCACTGGCCGGCAGGGTCGGCATCATGCAGCTGCTGCCGTTGAGCTATGCCGAAGCCACTCAGGCCAACCCCTCGCTTACCGTCGACGCGTTCATGTTCCGCGGCGGATACCCTCACCTGTACGAGGTGGACATCCCCGAATCCGTGTATTACCGCAGCTACATCACCACCTACATACAGCGCGACGTGGCGGATATCCTCGACGTACGCAACCTGCAATCGTTCCGCACGTTTCTGCGCCTGTGCGCGCAGAGCGCCGGTCAGCTCGTCAATTTCAGCAAACTGGGGGCGGAAGCCGGTGTCAGCAGTAAAACCGCGAAGGCGTGGCTATCCATTCTCACATCCAGCTACATCGTTTTCCTGCTAGCACCATACGCGTCGAACGCGCGCAAACGTCTGATCAAGACACCGAAACTCTACTTCCACGACACCGGACTGCTGAATTACCTGCTCGGCATCGACAGCGCGGAGACGCTCATCCATCATCCACAACGCGGCGAAGTGTTCGAGAACCTCATCATCGGGGAGACCATCAAACGGTACTTCAACGCGGACAAGGAGCCTCACCTGTTCTTCTACCGCGACGCCAACGGCGTGGAGATCGACCTCATGGACATGACCGACGCCCTGCATCCGCGGCTCATCGAAATCAAATCCGGACAGACGGCTCGCGACGATTTCTGCAAGAACCTCACGCCCGTGGGAGACGGACTCGGCATCCCGCCGGAACAGCGTTCCGTGGTCTATCGTGGAGATGTGGATTTCCGAGGGAAGCACGCCTCGTTCATTTCCGCACGCACCTATCTGACGAACGAAAACTAGCCGACGGCATCACCCATTCCACGCACCGCATCATCCACCCACCCTCAACGAATCGAGTCGCTTATGACGGAACTGAACCCGCAGTCGCTGGTCACCCTGTGGCAGATCGAACGCTACGGTTCGTTCTCGGCCACGGCGAAGGCGCTCGGCTGGTCGCAGCCGGCGATCAGCCAGCAGGTCAAGAAGCTCGAGACGCAGTGCGGCACGACGCTGGTGGAACGCACGTCGCACGGCGTGCGATTGACGGCTACGGGCGCAATGCTCGCCCGTCACGGCGAGTCGATCGCGGAACGGCTCGAACACGCCTCGCGCGAACTCGAGGACTACCGCGAGCGCCGCTACTCGCACCTGTCGCTGATCGCCCCGCCGTCGATCTGTTCGACAATCGCGGCGCGCACGGTGGTCAAGCTGGGCATGTTCACCGACGTGAAGCTGAGCCTCACGCAGATGGAGCCGCCGGAGGCGATCGTGCAGGTGTCGCGCGGCAAGGCGGACGCGGCGGCCGTGTTCCGCTACAGTTCCATCCCGTCGTTCCTCCCGTTGGGCGACGATCTCACGTTCCATTCGCTCGGCTCGGATCCGCTGCGTCTGCTCGTGCGCCGGTCGAGCGACGTGGCGCGCCGCTACGAGGAGGACCGCAAGCCGGTCTCGCTGGCGGCCGCGAAGGACGAGTCGTGGATCGCCGGTTGCCCGACCTGCCGCGCGAATCTCGTCAAACTCGCCTCGCGCGCCGGCTTCACGCCGGACGTCGTCCATACGACGGACGACTACTGGGCGACGCAGAATCTGGTCGAAGTGGGCATGGGAGTCTCGCTCGTACCCGAACTGGACACGCACATCAATCTGGGCGAGGACCTGGTCGCCTGCCCGATCGCCGACGATTACGCGACGCGCGAAGTGGGTGTGGTGACGCGCGCCGGCGACCATCGTCCGGCGGTGGACGCGTTGGTGCGCGAGATGCAGCGTACGGCGGTCACGTATCTGACCGCGCAGTGACTCGCGATAAGCAAATGGACGGGCGTCATTACGATTTCGTGGTGCCGCGGCGTTGAGCGGCGATGCCGTCGCGCGGACAATGGACGCCATGAGCATGACTGGCACCATCATCGACGAAACCATCATCACCGAAACCGCCGGCTGCGCCGCCGCCACGCCGGCGTTCGACGCGGCGGCGATCGACGCGCTCACGGCGGACGACCTCGTGCGCATCGGCTCGGACAAGTGGACGCGATTCCCGGGCGCGATCGGCGCGTTCATCGCGGAAATGGACTTCGGTCTCGCGCCGTGCGTCGCACGCGCGATCGCCGACGCGGCGACGCGCGGCGCGACCGGCTACCTGTCGGACCCGTTGAAGCGCGAGGTGGCGCGCGCGTGCGCCGCATGGCAGCTGCGTTACGACTGGAACGTCGACCCGGCGGTCATCCGCACCGTGCCGGACGTGATGGAGGCGTATGAGGTCTTCCTGAACGAGATCGTCGGCGAGGGACATTCGATCGTCGTGCCGACGCCCGCGTACATGCCGTTCCTGAGCGTGCCGGGACTGTGCGGCGTCGACGTGATAGAGATTCCGATGCTGCGCGACGGCGACGACGACGGCAGCGGCGCGGGATGGCTGTTCGATTTCGACGCGATCGAACGCGCGTTCGAGGACGGCTGCCACGCGTTCGTGCTGTGCAACCCGCACAATCCGATCGGCAAGGTGCTGACGCGCGACGAGATGCTGCGGCTGTCCGCGCTCGCCGAGCGGTACGACGTGCGTATCTTCTCCGACGAGATCCATGCGCCGTTCGTCTACGATGGCGCGCGGCACGTGCCGTTCGCGTCGATCGACGGGCGCACGGCGATGCAGGCGTTCACGGCGACGAGCGCTTCGAAGGCGTTCAACATCGCCGGCACGAAATGCGCGCAGGTGATCCTCACGAATCCGGCGGATATGGCGATGTGGCTCCGCGACGCGGAGATGTCCGAGCATCAGACGGCCACGATCGGCGCGTTCGCGGCGGTCGCCGCCTACGACGGCGGCTCGGAGTGGCTGGACGGCGTGCTCGATTATCTGAAAGGCAATTTCGACGTGGTCGATGCCGCGATGCGCGGGCGTCTCTCGGCGGTGCGGTATGCACGGCCGCAGGGCACGTACATCGCGTGGCTCGACTTCTCGCCGCTCGGGCTCGACGACCCGGCGGGGTATTTCCTGGAGCGCGCGCACGTGGCGCTCACCGACGGACGAGAATGCGGCAAGGCCGGGCGCGGCTGCGTGCGGTTCAACGTCGCGATGCCGCGCCCGCTGCTCGTCGAGGCGTTCGACCGCATGGCGGCCGCGCTTGAGGAGGATGGGCTGATCTGAAGGGATCGGCTGTGCCTTACGCAGGCCTTACGCGGGGCCCTACACGGGCCCTACGCAGGCCTTACGCGAGGACGCCGGCGGTGAGTTCGCTGAAGACGTCGGCACCGGCGTGGCGCTTGATGTAGCGGTCGTAGGCGATGTCGAACGCCTGGCCGAGATCCTCGATCAGGTCGGCCGCATCCTCGATGCCGACGGACAGGCGCACCAGCTCGTCGGTGATGCCGACCTTGAGACGCTCCTCACGCGGCAGTTCGAAATGCGTCATGCGACACGGAAGCTCCGCGAGACTTTCGACCGCGCCGAGCGAGACGGCCAGACGGAAGATGTGCAGGTTGTCGAGCACGTCGGCCGGATCGACGCCCGGCACGACCTCGAAGCTCAGGACGCCGCCCGCACCCTTGAGGCCCTTGGCGGCGAGCTCCGCCTCGTTGCCGGGAAGACCCGGGTAGTGGACGGTCTTCACGAGCGGATGCGCGAGCAGGTACTGGGCGATGGCCTTCGCGTTCGCCTGCTGACGGTCCATGCGCAGGGCGAGCGTCTGGATGCCGCGGCGCACCGCGTCGCATTCGGCCGGCGCGAGCACGCCGCCGAAACGGTTCTGCGCGAAGTAGATCTGCTGGCCGATCTTCTCGCCGAGCGTGACCACGAGACCCGCGTTCACATCGGAATGGCCGGCGAGATACTTGGTGGCGGAGTGGAGGACCACGTCGGCACCCAGATCGAGCGGACGCTGCAGGTACGGGGTGACGAACGTGTTGTCGACGATCACCTTCGTGCCGTAGCGGTGCGCGATGTTCGCGATGCCGCGCACGTCGTTCACGTCGAGCAGCGGGTTGGTGAGCACCTCGAAGTAGACGGCCTTCGCGGCCTCGCGGCCCTCCGCGACGTCGCCGGCGATCGCCTTCTCCAGCGCCTTGTAGTCATGCGTGTCAGCCGTGACGAACTCGAGGCCGCGGTCGGCGAAGTACTCGTGGAACATCGAATAGGTGCCGCCGTAGATGTTCTTGCCGACGACGATGCGGTCGCCCGGCTTGAACACGCTCAGCACGGCGTGGATGGCGGCCAGGCCGGACGCGAACGCGAAACCGCGCGCGCCGTGCTCGAGCTGCGCGATCTGGTTCTCCAGGAACTCACGGGTCGGGTTGCCGCTGCGCGCGTAATCATAGCGGGGCATGGACTCGACCTTCTCAAAGGCATATGTCGTGGAGTTGTAGATCGGCGGGTTCACGGCTCCGGTGGAGTTGTCTCCGAGCGGCAGTCCGTGGACGAGCTGAGTGTTGAACCTGGTCATTGCGCACCCCCTATCGTGTTGCGTGTTGCGCTTACGCGTTGCTTTGGCATCGGCATGAGGCCGTTCCCCATGCGGCTGGTACCGAGCATAACCAACGTCGTCCGGAAAACATACGGCGTTGCTATACGCCTTCCTTATGAGGTGTTATCGCACTGACATCCCGGCCTACACTGGGAGGCATGAAGATCACGAAGGCTTTGACGCGTCTGAACGGTTCCTCCGGCTCCCCCGTGTTCGTGCTGCTGCACGGATGGGGGTCCAACGAATACGATCTGCCCGACCTGCTGCGCTACTGCGGCGCGGGTTCCGCCGACTACGCAAGCCTCAGGGCCCCGATTCCCTACGGCATGGGCGGCACCTGGTTCGGCGACTGGGCGCATGAGGGCGTGCCGGAGGGCGAATCCCTGACCCGTCAGGCGAAGGAGGCGGCGCAGGCGATCGACGATTGGGTGCACGAGAACATCCCCGCCGACCGCACGGTCGTCACGATGGGCTTCTCGCAGGGCGGCCTGCTCGCCGCGCACATGCTCCGCTTCGACCCGACGCGCTATGCGGCGGCCGTCAGCTTCTCCGGCTGGCTCGCCCCCGGCGACCTGCCCGGCGACGCGACGCTCGCAGGCGCGGGTGCGGATGCGAAGCCGCCGGTCTTCTACGGCCATGGCGCGATCGACGACATCTTCCCCAAGTCGGATGTGGCGGCGATGAGCGCGTTCTGGCGCACGCACGGCACGCTCGACGAGCACGTGTACCCGGGCATGGCACATTCCATCAACATGGACGAGCTGCGCGACGTGCAGCGGTTCCTCGAGCGGCACGGGTTCGTGCGGCCGCAGATCTGGTAGTGCGGGAGCCTGACAAGGAATCCTGAAAGGGGTCTAAAGGGGTCTACAGGGAAGTCGCATAGTCGACGTGGGCAAACTCCGGCACCTTGTACCACTTGACCGGGTAGCCGGCGCCGTGCGCGCAGAACACCGAATCGGGCGTGTTCTCCAAGTCGGATTCCGGATCGTACGCGGCCTCCTCGATCACGCGCGCCGCGTCATGGCACGGCTTGTAGCCGCCGAACGTCGCGGAGAACCGACCGCGGCCATGCGTGTACGCGTTCACGTCCATCGCGTAGTCGCGCATCTCGCTCACCGGCGCCTCGCCTTCGACGACCGCATAGTCGCCGTCATCCGCGGGCGCCTCGAACGTGCCGGACATGCGCTGGATGTCGGCCATCGCACGCCCAATCATATCGGACGGCACTTCGAGACGGAACCGGTACCACGGTTCCAGCAGCACGCAGTTGCCCGGGTCGGCGGCGACGGTTTTCACCATGGCGGCGACGTCGCGGTCGCCGGCCGTCGCCTCGTTCGTCTTCGTACCGGAATCGCCGCGGGTCTTGCCGTTCTCGCCGCCGTTCGTTTCGTCCTCCTCCGGCAGCTCGTATGCGGGCCGCGCCGTATCCTCGCCGATGACCGGGCGGCCGGTCACGCCGGCGCGCGCCTCCATCAGCCCCTGCCGGATCGCACGGTAGGTGGCCTGCCGGAAGTCGCCGCCCTCCGTGTGCTTCAGGTGCGCACGGGCGGCGACGAGCGTCATCTTCACGTCCGCAAGCGGCGAGCCGGTGAGCACGCCCAAGTGCTCGCGTTCGGTCAGATGCGTGAGGATGAGCCGCTGCCAGTTGCGGTCGAGCTCGTTGACGCTCAACGCGGACGCCACCGTGATGCCGCTGCCCGGCTCGCCCGGTTCGAGCAGGATGTGCGCCTCCGCGTAATGGCGCAGCGGTTCGAAATGGCCGACGCCTTCGATGGGCTTGGTGATGGTCTCACGGTAGAGGATCGAGCCGGGGCCGAACGCCACGTCGAGACCGAACCGGTCGTGCAGGGTCTGCTGGATGATCTCGAGCTGCACGGCGCCCATCAGCTGCACGTGGAGCTCCTGCAGCCGTTCCACCCACACGACGTGGAGCAGCGGATCCTCGTCCTCGAGTTCGCGCAGCGCGGCGATCACCTTGTGCAGGGTGAGGTCGTCGAAGCGCGGGGTCGGGGCGGCAGAATTGGCAGCGTCCCTTTCCTCGTCCGTGGCCGCCGCGCCGACGGTGCCGACGGCACCGGTCGTTTTGCCGTCGCCGGCGGCGTCCGGCGGCAGGACCGTGTAGGTGAGGACCGGCTGCATCTCGGGGCTGCCCGCCGCCGGTTCCGCGCCGAGCCCGGCACCGGGAAACGTGCGTTCGAGACCGGTGACCGCGCACACCGCGCCGGCCGGCAGTTCGGTGGCGATTTCGAAGCGCGCGCCGTTGTAGACGCGCACCTGGTCGATCTTCTCGGGAGTGGATTCGGCCGCGCCGCCATGGTCACTATCACCGTCGCCATCGCCGAGCGCGACCATCGACTTGGCCTTGAGCGTGCCGCCGGTCACGCGCAGCCAGGTGAGCCGGTTGTGCTTGTCATCATGCGAGATCTTGAACACGCGCGCGCCGAACGCGTCCGGCCACGCGGTCTCGCGCGTGTACGCGTCGAGCGAGTCGAGGAACTCCTTCACACCGTCGAGCTTCAACGCGGAGCCGAAGCTCACGGGGAACAGCTCGCGCCGCGCGATCATGCCACGCAACGTGCCGACGGTCAGCGTGCCGGTCTCGAGGTATTCATCCATCGCGGATTCGTCGAGCGTGGCGATGTCCTCGGCGGCGTCACCGAGGTCGATGGGGGTGGTGTCGGGAACGCCGGCGGGGACACCGTCCGGAACGCCGTCGCCGACAGAGTCGCCGCCGTCCGCACCGGGCAGCGGCAGCGGGTACACGCCGTCGCCGAGCCGGCGACGCAGGTCGGCGAGCGCCGTATCGCGGTCGAATCCGGCGGCGTCGCATTTGTTGACGAAGATGAACGTGGGCACGTGGTATCGGGCGAGGAGTCGCCAGAGGGTTTCGGTGTGACCTTGTACGCCGTCGGTGCCGGAGACGACGAGGATCGCGTAGTCGAGGGCGCGCAGCACGCGTTCGGTTTCGGCGGCGAAGTCGACGTGGCCGGGGGTGTCGAGCAGGGTGAGTTTCAGGTCGCCGTAGTCGACGAGCGCCTGATGCGCGGAGATGGTGATGCCGCGCGCTTTTTCGAGACTGTCGGTGTCGAGGAAGGCGTCGCCGTGGTCGACGCGGCCGAGTTTGCGGATCTCGCCGGTGCGGTAGAGCAGCGCTTCGGAGAGTGTGGTCTTGCCGGCGTCCACATGCGCCACGATTCCCGCCACGATCCGTTTCATTGCCCGCCTTTCGCCTTGGCCGTCTCCGTTTGCGCGTCGCATGCCGCCGGTGACGGCGGTGCGACATTCCAACTATAGGAGCCACCGCATCACGGTGCCTGCCGTCGAGGCCATACGGCCCGGATAGCGCTGGATAATGTGTATGGTTCAGAGGCGAATGTGCATGGCCGAGGGGCCAACCTGCGTGGTTTCGGCACGAACGTGCATGATTCCGTGGCGAACGTGTAGACCGATGGAGGCAACCTGCATGGTGTGGTGCTGAAGAGCGGTGCCCGCGCATCGGCAGACGAAATCCAGACTGGCGGAATTCCGGGCTTTTGCATGGACGAATTCCCCACCAATACGGCGTTCTTCAGCGCCGCACCCCACACATTCGTCCCGACGACCTGCACAAAGCCCCCGAAATCATGCACGTTGCGGCCAGAACCATACAGGTTATGTCTTGAACCGTGCACATTCGACGCATAAGCCGCATAAGCCGCATAAGCCGGCGGCGACGACCTCCGCGACACGCGGCACCGACGCGAACCGGTGCGGATGTTCCGTGTCCCGGTGGCTCGTCTACCATGGAGTGCGCATGACGGGCCGTTAGTTGATGGATGGCCCACGACTGTGCAGGCGTGCGTGATGACGTGAACGGCCTGCCCAGTGCATACGACTTGATGAATACGACCTTGTGAGTAAGGAGCAGCCGTGACCGTTTCCGGCACCACCGTTTCCGACCAGCAGTCCGATCTCGAGACCGTCGCCTCCTCCCGTGTGGCGGGCTTCCCGTCCGATTACGTGGCGCTCGACTTGGAGACGACCGGTTTCTACCCGAACAGCTGCGCGATCACGGAGATCGGCGCGGTGCGCGTGCGCGACCGTCGCATCGTGGACCGTTTCCAGCGTCTGGTGAACCCGTTGCGCCCGATTCCGGCGGCGGTGGTGAAGCTCACCGGCATCACCGACGACATGGTCGCCGGCCTCGACCCGATCGACCATGTACTGCCCGAGTTCGTCGCCTGGCTCGCGCAGGGCGCGGATGACAGCTCGGAGAACACCGCATCCGGCAACGCGTCCGGTGTCGCCGTGGCGGAGCCGCTGATCGGCCACAACATCCGCTTCGATCTGAGCTTCCTCGACTGGAACGCCCGCAAGGTGCTGGACGGCCCGTTCTCCTGCGTGGATTTCGATACGATGCAGATCAGCCGCGCGCTGTTCGCGCGCGAGCGTCATCACCGTCTGCTTGATCTGATCCAGCGCTTCGACATCGCCGAGAACGAGGAGCATCGCGCGTTGAGCGATGCGATTCAGACGCAGCAGTGCTTCGAGTGGATGCGCAAGTACGTGGACCGTCACGCGGGCCATGGCGATTTCGGTGACATCGATTGGAAGACGGTGCCGACGAAGAACAACGACGCGATCCTCAACCGCCAGATCGTCCTCCTGTAACAGGCGTCCCAAGGCTTCATCTGCTGTTCACCTTCCGTACCGGCCTGCATCTCCGCCGGTACGTAGTCCCATGGGATAGTGAAAGTACGCACGAAGTCGGTGCGGCAACGACAAAGACGAAGGAGCGTGTCTCATGGGATGGGGAGCAGGTAAGTCGATTACGGTGGCGTTCACGCAGCAGCCGAAGGAGGTGTTCGACGCGTTCGCCCAGTTGAGCCAGTCGTTGAAGGGCTTCAAGCCGGGCACGGTCGATCCGGGTTCGTGGACGGTCACCTTCGTCAAGGGCATCAGCCTCGCCTCGTGGGGTGAGAAGGCGGTCGCGCAGGTGACGCAGGGCCAGGACGGCCGCACGTGGGTCACGGTCACGTCGAAGCTCGATTTCGGTTTCGCCGACCACGGAAGGAACAAGAAGAACGTGAACGAGATCGTCGAGGCCGCTGCCGCGCGTCTCGGCCAGGCCGACGTCGTCAAGCCGCTCGGCAAGGCCTGACATCCGCCAATCCCTTGTACCGCGCGCTCTTGCCTCCCTCTGACGAGGGAGGTGGCGCGCAGCTCCGGAGGGAGAGACCCCGCCTCGAATTCCCGGCAAGGGACCCCGCCCAAGCCCCGGCGGGAGGAACGACTACTGTGGTGAGCATGAGTGAAACATCTGTGGCCGGCAAGTCCGGCATCGACCCGGCGTCGTTCTCCGGCGTCGTCAAGCCTTCCGACGATTTGTTCCGTTACGTGAACGGTCCGTGGATCGACACGTACCGTCTGCCCGACGACCGTTCCCGCTACGGCTCGTTCGACAAGCTCGCCGAGGATGCGGAGAACCAGATCCGCGACATCCTCGAGGACGAGGATGCGAACGCGGCCGGCGACGTGGCGGCCATCGCCGCGCCGGCCGCGAAGTCGCGCGCCCTGTACCGTTCGTTCCTCGATACGGATGCGATCGAGGCGGCCGGCATCGCGCCGATCCGCCCGGCGCTCGACATCATCGACGCCGTGACGAGCAAGGCCGGGATGACGCGCGCGCTCGGCGAGCTCAATGCCGAGGGCGGCTCGGACATCCTCGGCGTCGCCGTCTACGGCGATCCGGGCGACCCGGACCACAACATCCTGCACATCGAGCAGGCCGGTCTGCTGCTGCCGGATGAGGCGTACTACCGTGAGGACCATTACGCGCCGGTGCGCGAGGCGTATGTGCGCATGGTCGCCACCCAGCTTGTGAACGCCGGCTACGCGCCGGCCGCCGAGGACAATCCGAACGTCGACGACGAGATTCCGACGCACGGCGACGTCTCCGACGAGGATGCCGTCGACACCGACGAGACGCCGATTCCGACGCCGAGCGAGACCGCCCTCGACATGGCCCGCCGCTTCCTCGACGTAGAGACGCGGATTGCCGCGAACCATTGGGACAACGTGGCGACGCGCGACTCGGTGAAGACCTACAATCCCACCGATTTCGCCGATCTGGCCGCGATGCTCAAGCACTTCGACATCGGTGCGTGGATCGACGCCTGCCAGGCCGGTTACGACGCCAAGCCCGCGGCGAGCGTGCAGCCGCTCGACTTCCGCGCGATCTTCGGCCGCGTGATCGTGCACGAGCCGAGCTTCCTGACGGGACTCGACGCGTTCTGGGAGGCCGCCGACCTGGAGGACCTCAAGCTGTGGGCGCGCGTCCACATGATCGTCGGCGCGGCCTCCTACCTGTCGCATGAGTTCGACAGGACGAACTTCGACTTCTTCGGCAAGGTGTTGTCCGGCCAGAAGCAGCAGCGCGCGCGTTGGAAGCGCGGCGTGAGCATGGTCAACGGCGTCTGCGGCGAGGACGTGGGACGCGAGTATGTGAAGCGCCACTTCCCGGAAAGCTCGAAGCGCCGCATGGAGCAGCTGGTCGCGAACCTGATCGACGCGTACCGCGTGTCCATCACGAACTCGGATTGGCTGGGCGAGGACACGAAGGCAAAGGCGTTGGAGAAGCTCTCCAAGTTCACGCCGAAGATCGGCTACACGAACCACTGGCGCGACTATGCGGCGCTGGACGTGCACGAAGATGCGGTGTTCGCCGACAACATGAAGGCCGTGGCCCTGTACGTGATGGGCTACGAGCTGGGCAAGGCCGGCAAGCCGGTCGACAAGGACGAGTGGCTGATGAACCCGCAGACGGTGAACGCCTACTACGAGCCGACGATGAACGTGATCGTGTTCCCGGCGGCGATCCTGCAGCCCCCGTTCTTCGACCCGGAGGCGGAGGATGCGGCCAACTACGGCGGCATCGGCGCGGTAATCGGCCACGAGATCGGTCACGGCTTCGACGATCAGGGCGCGCAGTACGACGGCGACGGCAAGCTCAACGACTGGTGGACCGCGGAGGACAAGGCGAACTTCGAGCAGCGCACGAAGGCGCTGATCGAGCAGTACAACGCGTTCGTACCCCGCCAGCTGGCCGAGAAGTACGCGGACGAGCCGGATAAGGCCCCGCATGTGAACGGCGCGCTGACGATCGGCGAGAACATCGGCGATCTGGGCGGCGTGAACATCGCGTTGAAGGCGTATGCGTTCGCGCTGGACAAGGCCGCGGGACGCCCGGAGGATGGTTCCGCCGCGGCGATTTCGGCATCGCTCGACACCGCGCCGGAGCTCGACGGCTTCACCGGCCTGCAGCGCTTCTTCCTGAGTTACGCCTCGATCTGGCGCACCAAGAACCGCGACGAGCTCGCCGAACAATACCTCCAGATCGACCCCCACTCCCCCGCCGAATGCCGCACCAACGGCATCGTGCGCAACGTGGACCTCTTCTACAAGGCCTTCGACGTAAAGCCGGGCGACAAGATGTACCTCGCGCCGGAGTCACGCGTGCGCATCTGGTAAGGTGAAACAACATCCTACGAGCATCTGCCTTCTCTGTGGTTGATGGCTCTTCCTCAAGAGCCATCAACCACAGACCAACTAAGGGACATCTAGTCACACTAAGCAGCAAATAATAAAGCTACTTTATACAACGCTTTACATCGGCCCTAACCGAGTCCCTCTCCTTGCGATATTGGCCTGTATCTTCAAATTGATTATATAACGCTAGAGATTCCTGAAATCTTTTAACGGCAAGGTAAGGTCTGTCGTTAGCATAAATAAGCCCGAGGTTATGCAAAATTTGAGCATCCAAGGGCCCATATGCACGAATATCACTCTCAACAATCAAGGAACGAAGGCGGTGAGCCTTCTCGAAATAGTCACGCGCTGAATCAATTCTGTAGCAAGAGCCGGAGATGAGAGAAGTTGCATACACAGCCCCCAAAGCATTTAAAATGAAAGGTTGCACAAATGAACCTGCATATATATTGCTGCTCCTCAAATCAATCGCCTCCCTCTCCTCAAGAGCTTCACGCAAAACAGACTCCGCATCCCTAAGATATTTGAACTGCGAATCCCGCGCATCCCTCATCTTATCTATTATTTTTCCTGTATTTCTATTCTTCAGCTCACTCAACTCGAATCCAACACGTGAAACAGTTTCCAGCGAGTCGGCATATCGCAAATAAACCATACCTAAATTATATTTAGTCCAAACAATATTCGAATGACTATCACCACCATTCTCACGGAGTTTTAAAGCTTCATCTAACGCTTCTTTCGCATCATTATTTTCACCCGATAAGCAATACGTTACACCCAAATCATTTAGAGTCCATGCAAGCTTAAGCATATACTGTTTGTTACCCTTGGAACAAAGTTTTCTATATATCCCCTCAGCTTCAACAAACTCTTCCTTAGCCAATTCATAATTCCCAATATCCCTGTATAACACCCCTAAATCATTACACGACCAAGCATAATCCAACTGCCCCTGCTCACCATGATCCACTTTTAATTCATTTCTGATTGCTTTTGCCTTTTTTAGCACCGACTCTGCTTTTTTAAATTCCCCCTTACGACGCAACAAAACACCATAATTATTAAGCACCCAAGCAGCCACGGGGAAGTCACCCTTATTGACCATTACATTCCATATTCTCTTCTTTTCTTCAAAATTAATCGATAAGCAATCAAGACATTTCGTAAATAAATCCTCAGATTTTGAAAATAGACCAGCATTCCTAAGATTGACCGCATCACCACATAATTGCCTTACATACTTTTCCTTTATAGAGGAGTGCAGCGGCGACAATGCCTTCAACAGCACCCGAATAATCGATTTCTTACGACCGACCTCCGAATATTCCATCTCACCATCACCTTGTCCATAAATAAATGAGGAATGATCTCTCATTACGTTAAAATCAATTAACGATGACTCAATTTTTTCTATACTCCATCCCGGAATTTGTTCATGGAATTGAGTTACGACACTTTCCTGAACATCATCATCCAGTTCGGGAAAAATAGATTTAAGACGCTTAAACCATTTTCCCTGTCTTGCCATTCCAACCAGTCGGTCATCAATATCTTTTAGCGCATGCAAATCATCTGCCAGTGGTTTAAGTTGTTCTTTAAAATCATCAATCTCTTTTACTAAGAAATGATTAAGCACTCTAATCACTACGCTTTTATACACATCATCATGTGAAAGTGATTTTATCAAATCAGCATTAGCTGCAACCTGATGCCCAAGTTCCAGAGCGAAGCCGTAATAGAATTTAATTGATTGAATATCCGTTTCGGAAAGTGGAATATCCCATACATCTTCCTTACATTCATCCGACGACTCAACCATCTCTCCTGCATATACCGGGTCAACATATTTTGACGTTGGTTCCATCACAAGCCATGCACATGGAGTTAAATCACCCTCCCAATCAATTAAATATAATGGATACCGTGCACTAAAATATTTCCTCAAGACGCAGTCGCATATATAATTTGGCCACAGTGCTAATTGGTCTATATTTTCATCGCTGAGAGCTACTAGGTCACTTTCATCACTATAAACATATGTCGCAATTAATTCTCTGAAGGAAACACCCTTTTCAAAGGGCTCCTTATTACTTATAATATCCTCCACAAGTCTTGGATACACAACACGAATAACACATGCCGCAAGACATTCATTCGCATCAAACCAGTCTTCGGCCATCCCGATTCTTTTTTTGACGTTTTCACCACTTTCCATATTGAATGATTCATAGATTCGTCGCTCAACCAATGCATAACAATTACATATATCAACCCATATACGATAATCGGGAAAATACTGGGCCGTCAATCTGAGTAATTCTTTATCAAATTTCTTAATCCAATCAGCAAATTCAACGCACACTATTTACCCCTTTCATTATTACGCAATCCTATTACTTTCTATTTTGCAACAAATCTTTCAGCACTGCCCTACCCGTATAGGTTGATATGAATGGACGAATATATATATTGGCATCAAAGAATTTGGCTTTGCTTTCAGCTGTTTCGTATGGGGAACCAAAGGCCGAGGCGAAGTTGTCGTCACCCATGACGTAGATGAAGGTGACGGTTTGGTTGTGCATTTGGGTTGATGAGTTGATGAGCATGTTGAGCTCTCGTAGCTCATAGAAGATGTTCATGTCGTCGGCGCGGTCGAGATCTTCGAACACCACATAGCGGATGTTCGCCTTCTCCAGCAGGAAGATGATCTCGTCAAGATACTTGTCAAAGTAGTCGAGGTTGGCCTTGTTGTCCTCATACGATAGTGAGACGCCTTCCGCGGCGGCCTGGACCTTCGAGAGACGCAGCCGGTCTTTCAACGCAAAAGACAGGCAACAGACGATGACCACAATCACCACTGCATTGAATAGCCACGGGCTCTTCCACCAACGATCAGGCTCTTTGGTAAAGCCAAGCACACCTTCAAGTGTTGGTTTGCTTTGCGATATCCATACGAAGAACACCAATAAAGCACAACCCAATGCCGGAACAGTGGCCAAAGACAGATTCTCACGTAGAGAGCGCCGCGAGCGCAGACGATGGAAATGCGACAGGTCGACGATACGCGGAGCGATGCTGTAAATCAGCTGCTTGACGACTTCCCGTTGGATATCAAGGGTCTTGGCACTGTGCTCTTGCGCAGAACCGCCGTCCTTTTCAAGTGGATGGACTTCCACCACCACGTGATCGGCTTGATATCGCATCGTTTTATCGTTCGCTGCAGGCGCTGGACTATCCGCCGGCTTTGTATTCTCTGCTTCTTTGGAAGCTGTACTGCGTGACGAATCAGCCCCATCGCCCTTGAACTGCTCAGCACTCGAATTCTCTTGTCGGCAAAGCAGCAGTGAAGATACTTTAATGTAGCCTGGTATGGTTGCAGCTTTCATACGCCGTATGACAAAAGTCATACTACCGATTCCTATAGCTATAACAACTAATCCTAGAATCAGCAGCGGAATGGTTATAAACCAGTATTCAGATTCATGACCAGAATATGCAACAGTTTTAAATACCCAGTAATCTCTAATTGGCATAATCAGGATTGGAATTGTTGCAATAACACCCAAACCGACTACAACACCTATACAGACAACTACGTCACTAAGAAATTGTTCCAGCTTACTCCAAAATGGGATACGACCCGACCAGATTGGCAATCGTTTATTTACCCAATTCTCGAACCAATCCGATACATACAAACTGGGAATCCCCAGCTTGGTCAACCAGCGGAATTCGTAGCGGACGTAGCGTTCGAAGCCTTGAACGATGCTGCTTTTGCCGGTGCCGTAGCCGCCCAATAGGGCGACGTTGCGCGGCAGGCCGGCGTAGGCGTCGTCTATCGCATCGTCCGCTGCAGCCGAGCCTTCGGCAGGGCTGCTCTTTTTGTCGTGCTTCACCAGATCGGGATTGCATGCGTCGTATAACGTGCGGGCGTAGGTGCCGTGACGCTGTTCCTCGAAACGTGGCATCAACCGTCGTAATGGCACGCCCGTTCTGCCGACGCGGCTCTTGCCCTTTTCCTGTCCTCCCATTGACATGCCCTTCTTCGCCCACACGCCCCTGCGCGTCCGCGAAACATGTGCTCCATCATACGCGCCGTTCGGCTGCCGGGCGGGATTCCGACCAGGGCGCCATGTCATTTCACGCCCCGTCTCGCCTCGTTTTTCTCCTTCTGCCTTCCGCCTTCCGCTTTTCGCCCTCCACACCGGGAACCGTGCCACACTACGGGTCGGCGCGGGAAGTGTGGCACGAGAAGTGCGCCACACTTGCGCCGAAAACGCTGTACGGGCGTTGCGTGGCTTGCCACACCGCGCATTCTCGCGTTTTTCATGCCACGCAACGCGGATTCGGCGGATTCGAGGATTATGCGGCACGGCGCGATGCCACGCTACAGAGAAACGGAGCTATTCGCGCTTGTGTGGCACGGTTTTCGACCGATATCGCGCCACGCAAGCGCGAATCACGCGCAATGGCCGTTGCGCGGCACACGACCGTACCACGCAACGGTCCAGGACGGCTTGCGTGGCACTGGGACGCGGGAAACAGAGCGGCGGAACGTCAACTATGCCCCGAGACATGCGTAAATCACCCACTGAGAACGGCTATGGGTAACGGGACGGCCGGTAGTGCTGTCCCATCAGGTAGGTCGCGGAGTGACAGTGTATGCCGCGACGAACGCCCAGTCACTTGACCCCCCTCAGTCCGGCTTTGCCGGACAGCTCCTGCGCAATTCCGGACGGCCTTCGGCCGGCCTTATGTTTGCTCACTGTCGTTCGCCTTCGCCTACAAACGCCTCTGGCGCTTGCTTCACGGCTCAGCCTTAAGGGGGAGCAGAATGAGAAGCACCGCACTACTGCTGTTCGGAGACGAGCGGCTGTTCGGGAACCAGCGGCTGGATGTTCTCCACCGTGGAGGGGTCGAAGGTGAAGATCTCGTAGTCGCGCTGGAGGTTCATCCAGAATTCAGCGGAGGTGTTGAGCGCCTTGCCGAGCCGGTGGGCCATCGCCACGCTGATGCCGCGCTTGCCTTTGATGATCTCCCCCACCGCGGTCTCGGAGACACCGATCGCCTTGGCAAGCCGATAGTTGCTGATGCCCAGCGGCTCCAGGAACTCCTCCTTGAGAATCTCGCCAGGGGTGGCGAACAAGTCCCTCCTGCTGGTAGTCGTCGAAGTAGACATCTTCAACCCTCCTCTGCACGGCACGATCCATCTAATACTATCGTCATCCGTTAGTATCGTCAAACGTTAGTAGTGTGGGGCGGCGGGGTGTGCGCCGCCCCACACGATGGCGTTACATTGCGGGGTCGCCGAAGTCGTCGGGCTCGTCCGGTTCGCCCATTTCGCCGGTGGCGGGGTCGACGGCGGCGGTTGCGGCGTCGGCGGCCATGCCGCCTGCCACGGCAGCGCCGTCAGCACCGCTTGCCGCGGCGTCGGTGTCAGTCGCCGCGGCTGCGATGCCGGCACCACCCTCCCCCACGCCATCCGTGTCGATGACGACGCCGGTCACGGAAGCCGGGTTCGGTGGAATCGCGGGGTTCAGCGGGTTCGCCGGAGCGCCGTTCGCGGGCGGAACCATACCGCCCGCGGTGCCCGGCGCGCCGACAGCCACGCCGCCAGCCCCGGCCACACCGGCACCAGCCGTTCCGCCGTCCGCGCCGGCACCGGCGTTCACGCCGGGCTGCCGGCGCGAGAGGCGGGCGAACGTGGCGACACCCTGACTCAGGTCCGGCCCGACGGCGGCGGCGTCGATGACGGGCGTCATGCGGTCGACGCCTTCCTTCTGCCAGCGTTCGGTGCGCATCGTACCGGTCACGATCACGGGGTCGCCTTTGCCCAGCGATCCGAGAATGTTCTTCGCGAGTCCGCGGTAGGCGCACACGCTCACCCACGTGGTGTCACGGTCGCGCCACTGCCCCGCGCCCTGGTCGAAGAAACGCGGGGTCACGCCCAGACGGAACGAGCATGCGGGGACGTTCGCGTTCGTATTGAAGGAGACGGGATTCGCCCCGAGATTGCCGGTGACGGTCACCAGCGCTTGTTGGATGCCCATGTGAGGTCCTTTCCGGCCGGCTGGTCGGCCGGCGCTGCATCGTTGCGGTTTTGCGGTTCTGGACCGGGGAATCGGGCGACGACGCCGATTCCCCGGTGGTTCCAGCGTGCGTCATCGCGCGGGTGCGTCGCCAGTGCGACGGGACGATGTGGATAGAGCCCCGGAGTCCGAGCGTGTTGTGGATAACGTGTGGATGGAGAGGGAGTTATCCACAATTTCGCGGGAGTATGCGCGGATGGGCGGGGATATGAGAATGGAGGGATGCGTGAGGATATGGATGATTACGCGACGATGTGGCTTGGCGTGCGATGTTGCGGTTTGCGGGTGGACTACCCCTCAGTCGGCTTCGCCGACAGCTCCCCTGACAAGGGGAGCCGAAGCACTTTCAGGCACCGCCTCAATGCCGGGCTGCGCAGGTTCCTTGACAAGGGGAGCCGAGAATACGAGAAAGGCCGCCGCATCCACCAAGATGCGGCGGCCTTTGGGTTGGGCCGATACCCCCTCAGTCCGCTTCGCGGACAGCTCCCCCTGAAAGGGGGAGCAAGGGAATTGCATGCGCCGTGAGGCGCATTCCGTTTCTCTGCGCCCCCTTTAGGGGGAGCTGGCGGCCGGAGGCCGACTGAGGGGGTTGGACGGGAGGATTCCGTATGGTGGGTCTCCCGCGGTTCGGTACCCCCTCAGTCCGGCTGCGGCGGACAGCTCCCCCTGGAAGGGGGAGCGCAAGAGGATTGCATGCGCCGTAGGCGCATTCCGTTTCCCCGGGATCCGGGCGCTTACTGGCGCTTGCGGTAGAGGGCGGTGGTGGTGCCGGCGGCGGCCAGCAGGAGGGTCAGAGCGGCGAGGGTGGCGACGGCGCTGCCGGTCTTGGAGAGCGCGGTGCCCTTGTTGCCGGTGTTGCCCTTGCCGGCGTTGCTGCCGGAGTTGCCAGCGCCGTTACCGGAGCCGGCGTTGCCGTTGTTGCCAGCGTTGCCGTTGCCGTTGTTGTTGCCCGGGTTGGAAGGCGTGGGGGCCTTCTTCTCCAGACCGGCGAGCGCCTTGGTGAGCGCGTCCTTGGCGTCGGACACCTGCTTCGCGGTGGCGGACTCGTCGCCGAGCACGTCATTGGCGGCGGCGACGGCCGCGTCGAGGAGCTTGAGCGACTTGTCGGTGTACTGGCTGCGGTCGATCGCGGCGGCCTTGGCGACCTCGGCCTGGAGCGCGGACTTGTCCACCGGCTTCTGCTCAGGCTCGGTAGCGGCCTCAAGACCCAGGATGGCCTTGACCAGCGCGGTCTGCGCGTCGGTCACCTGATCCTGCGTGGCGGCGTCGTTGTCAAGCACGGCCTGCGCGGAAGCGAGCGCGTCGGCGAGCGCCTTCCAGGTCTCCGGCGTGTAGTCGGATTCCTTGAGGTTCTTCGCGTTGACCGCGTCGACCGTGGCCTTGAGGCCGTCCTTGACCACCGGGGTCGGGGTCGGCTCGACGACCTTCTCGAGGCCGGCGACCGCTTCGACCAGCTTCTGCTGGGCGTCGGTCACCTGCGCCTGGGTGGCGTCGACGTTGTCGAGGACCTTCTGGGCGGCGGCGAGCGCATCGGCAAGCGCCTTCCAGCTTTCGGCCGTGTACGCGGACTTGTCGAGCTTGTTCGCGACTTCGACGGAGACCTTGAGTCCGGACTTGTCGACGGTGGGCTTCTGCTCGACCGGCTTCAGTCCGGCGACGGCATCGGCGAGCGCGGACTGCGCGGCGTCGACCTGGGCCTGCGTGGCGGAGTCGTCGGCGAGGACCTTCTGCGCGGAGGTGAGGGCGGCGGCGAACGTCTTCCACGTGTCGGACGTGTACGCGGACTGGTTCAGCTTGCCGGCGAGTTCGACGGCGGCCTTGAGTCCGGCCTTGTCGACCGGGACCGGCTTGGCGGCGACGGTCACTTCGACGCTGGCGGACTTGGTCGTGTCGGCGGTGGATGTGGCGGTGATGGTCGCCTTGCCGGCGGCCACGGCGGTCACGTTGCCGTCCTTGTCGACGGTGGCGACCTTCTCGTCGGAGGACTTCCACGTGACGGTGGTCGCGGCGTCGCCGGTCACCTTCACGTCGGCGGTGAGCTTAGCGGCATCGCCCTCGGTGAGCGCGAGCTTGCCGTCCTTCACGCCGTCACCGGCGATCGCGACGGAGTCGACGGACGGTTCCGGTGCGACGGCCTCGCCCTTGCCGAGGTTGATGTTGGCGTAGTTGGACTCGTTGCCGGCGGCGTCCTGCGCGTAGAAGTGCACGTAGGTGTCGTGGTCGGCGGAGAGCTGCACCTTGATCTTGTCGGCGTCCACGTAGGTGCCCCACATGGTGTTCTCGTTGGACTTCGGGTTGCTGGACGGACCGGTGGAGTAGAGCACACGGGTCACGCCGGAGCCCTTGGCGCCGTCGTCGGCGGTGAGGGAGACGACCACGTCGTTGCCGTTCTTGCTGTCCTGCTTGGCGGTGACCTTTGGCGCGTTGGTGTCGACCTTGATGGTCTGAGAGGCTTCGCGGACGTTGCCGTTCTCGTCGGTGGCGCGGGCGGAGACGGTCACTTCGCCCTGCTCGGTCACGGAGACCGGGCCGATGCCGGCGGTCCACTCACCGTCGCCGATCTTGTATTCGACGGTCTTGATCGGCACGGTGGAGACACCGCGCAGCGCGGTGATCGTGAACTTCGGCGTGGTGGTGTACCAGCCGGAGCCGGGGGCCGCGGAGTCGAAGTCGATGGAGACGATCGGCTTGGCGTTCGGGTCGGACGGGGCGACGACGAAGAACATGCCGGACGCCTTGACGCCATCAACGCCTTCGATCGCGCCGGAGACCTCGCCCATCTGCTCGGCCTCGGCGTAGTCGGCGGCCGGGATCTCGTCCCAGGTCACCTTGTGGCCGGATTCGACGGAGCCGTCGGCGTAGGTGAGGGCGACCGTGTCCTGCAGGACCGGCTTGACCTTCGGTGTGGTGACGGTGGAGACGTATTCGGCGTCGGTCACCTCGGTGTTCAGCTGGTCGTAGACGCCGATCGTGGCGGTCACCTGACCGGCCTCGACCTTGATGCCGTCATAGGTGCCGGCCTTGGTCGCGCCCTTGACTTCCGCGGTGGTGCCGGCGGTCGCGTAGGCATCGGCCGGAACGGCCTCCCACGTGACGGGCACCTTGAGGCTCGGGCCGTCCTCCGGGGTCACCCACACTTCGGCGGGCAGCTTGGAGGTCGGGTCGACGCCGGGCGTGGTGCGCACGGCGACCTGCTGCGTGTATTCGAAGGCGTCCGGATCGCCCGGGTCGACGGGCAGGGCGGCGCTGGTGCCGAGCACCTGCCACTCGGTGACGGTGATGCCCTTGTTGTCGTTGGCTTGCTTGTTGACGACGAGGCGCAGCGACTTGGTGGTCACCTGATCGAAGGTGTACGTGTACGGGCCGTAGACCGGGTTGGACGCGTCGAGCTGGTCGTCGGTCGGGAACGTCTTGTCGACCTTGAGGTTCGGCACGGTCTCGTACTTGCCGGAGTCGGCGTTCAGGTATTCGATGGAGACGCTCTTCGGCAGCGGCACGCCGCCGTCACCGGTCTTCACGTTCGTCCAGTAGTAGCCGACGGACTTGGAGGTGGTCACGTCGCGGTTCCACGTGTACGTGGCGGTCTCGTGGTCGGAGGTGTTGCCCCACGTGCCCCAGCCGCCGTAGCTGGCGTTGCCGTCGATGCTGCCGTCGTTGATGGCGGCGGTCGAGTTCCAGCCGGTCACGTAGCTGACGGACACGTCAGGTGCGTTGTCGTTGCCTTTTTCCGTGTTGAGGGCGACGTTCGTCTCCGCGGGAGCCGGATCGTCGGCCGCGCTGGCCGGTGCGGCGAATGCGCCGCCGGCCAGCAGCGTCGCGGCGGCGACGGCGAACGCGGCGAAGCGTTTCGCCAGTCCCGCCTTCGCGGCCGTTGCAGTGCTTGCGATGGTCATGGATGTTCTTTCTCTTTGATTGACGATTACGCGGACCACCCCCAGTCGGCTTCGCCGACAGCCCTCCGGGCCAGCAATTACGGACAGCCTTCGGCTGACCATATGTTGGCTCACTGTCGTTCGCCTTCGCCTACAAACGCCTCTGGCGTTTGCTATACGGCTCAGCCCGCCAGCGGGGGCCGAGGGGAGGGTGGTGATTGATGATTGCGTGGATTGCGGCGGGGTCAGCTCATCTTGGCACGGCCGGCGGCGAGGAGGATCGCCTGGCGGTCACGGCTGGAGAGGAGTCCCTCGTCCTGGTAGGTCTTGGTGACCTCCTGGACCTTCTTGACGAAGGCGGTGCGGTTCGCGAACGGCGCGGCGGCCCAGATGTCGTCCATCAAGGTGCTTTCGCTGCGGTCCTTCGCGGCCGGGCGCTTCGGGTTCCTCACGTCGGTGAGACGCCCCGCGAACCCCACGTAGTCGTCCTTGCGCTGGAAGTACATGTGGTACGGGGTGTTGTCGCCGTTGTAGGCGGGCTCGAACTCGTCGCCGTCGATGATGAAGTAGTTGGCGGCGCCTTCCTTCTTCTGCACGCCGAGCTTGATCGTGCCGTCCAGTCCGTTGCGCTCGTAGAAGCCGCGCTGGATGAACTTGGTGGACGGGTTGAGCGCGTTGAGCAGCGTCGGGCCGTAGAACAGCGCCTGGATGTCCTTGCGGTCGTCGGTCGACTCGGTGCGCAGCTGCAGCGGGATGGTGACGACGATCTTGTCGCCGGCCTTCCAGTCACCTTCCACGGTGGCGTATTCGCCGGCCTTGACGCCGTCGACGGCCTTGCCGTTCACCGCGATCGTCGCGCCCTTGCTCCAGGCGGGGATGCGGATGCGGAAGGTGACCTTGCTCGTCGGCGTCGCGGTGACGGCGAGCGTCGAGGTCTCCTCTTCCGGGTAGTTGGTCTCCTGGGAGAGCTTCAGCCCCGTGTCCGCCCAGTCGAGCGTGGATGGCGTGAACAGGTTGACGTACAGCTCCTTGTTGTCGGCCGAGTGGAAGTAGATGGAGTCCTGGTACTTCGTGTGGCTCTCCAACGCGGTGCCGCCGCAGCAGGTGCCGACGTTGCCGTCGCCGTATTCCTTCTGGGTGGCGGGGTTCACCGGGTACATGTAGCAGTTGCCCGGGGTGAATCCGGTCGTCGCATCCTGCGTGGGGTTGTGCAGGTCGCGCGACTTGCCGCCGAGGATGTGGTTGAGGATCGTGCGCTCGTAGTAGTCCATGTAGGCGGGCTTGTGGTCGATGAAGAACAGGCAACGGGCGATCTTGAGCATGTTGTACGCGGCGCAGGATTCGGCGTTGCGCTTGCCGATGTCGCCGGCCACGGTGTGCGCCGGACCCCACATCTCGCCTTCGCCGGTGCCGCCGTGCGCGTACATGCGGCCGGGCACGATCATGCCCCAGAAGCCTTCGACGGCCTTGAGGTAGCGCTTGCGGTCCGCCTCCTTGATGTCCGCGTCGGCCATGGCCGCGTCCTTCGCGTAGCCGACGAACTGCGGGATGTGCTGGTTGGCGTGCAGGTTGTTGAGGATGTCGACGCCTGCGCCGCAGTTGTCGATCAGCTTGTCGGTGTCGAAGAACTTCGAGGCCTTGAGGAACTCGTCGCGGTTCTTGTCCTTGGACACGTTGTACAGGTCGACGAGCGAGTCGTTCATGCCGCCGTATTCGCCGCCGATGTAGATGTCCCACATCTTCTGCAGCTGGCTCTTCGTGCACTTGCTCAGACGCGAATAGGTCCAGTGGCCGATGCCTTCGGCCAGGTCGAGCGCGTCCTCGTTGCCCGCGTACTCGTAGCAGGCGATCAGGCCGGCGAGGATCTTGTGCTCGGTGTACCAAGGCGCCCAGATCTCGCCGTAGGGGGCGTACTCCTCCAGCGCCTTGAACTGCCATTCGCCGTAGGCGGCGAGGAAGCCCGGGTGCGAGTAGCGGGCCTTGCCGTTGTAGGTCATCTTGCGCAGCGCGTCGCGACATTCCACGAGTCCGGCGATGAGCGCGTTGATCTTGTTGAGGATCGCCTCTTCGCCGCTTTCCGCGTACGCCTGGGCGAGCATCGTCATCGCATGGCCGGCGTAGTGGCCGCGCAGCAGGCCGTCGGCGCCGTTCTTGTTCTGGCCGCGCGTGTACTCGTCCGCGCCCCACTGCTGCTCCTTGGCCTTGTCGACGGAGCCGTTGGGGAAGTTCTCCCAGCCGCCGGCGGGTTCGGCGCCCTTTGTATCGAGGCCGGCCTGCGCGCGGAAGCATGTGAGCATGCGGTCGATCGGGTAGTAGCGGGCGAAGTTGAGCAGGTCGTCCTTGGCGCGCTCGAACACGCCGCCGGTCACGGCGACGCTTCTCAGCGGGAACGGCTGCACGTCCCAGCCGGGAAGCGCCGGCGAATCGGTGATGTTGGCCACGGCCTTGGTGGTGCGCTGCGCGGCGGGCACGGTCACGCCGCCATTGCCGCCGGCGTTCGTCGCCGCACCGGCCGCGCCCGTGGCGGACGGGGCCGCCTGTGCCTGCGTGGTGCCTACTCCCAGTGCGCTCGCCACGGCGATGGTGCCGCCGATGGCGGCCGCGCCGGCGAGCACGGCGCGACGTGAGATGCCGGTCGTCGCCGTTGCTTCTTCTGTCGAACTCATCTTGCTCCTTCATTGGATGCCGGCGCGTCCATACGCCGGCGTTGGTGTCATGCGAGGGCGTCGACATGGCGGGAAGAAGACGCGAAGAAGCGTCCGTCCGAGGCGACGGCGGCCGTTCCCGTTGGTGGTGCGTCCCCTGTCTGTTGTCTTGTTCGGGGCGGAAACGATCGTCGTCTTCCCTGACTGGCTCCTGCGCCGGCTCCTTCCTCCGTATCGGCTCCGCGGCCTCCTTTGCCGCGGCACCCTTGCTGTGCACGTTCACAATAAGCACGTTTCCCGCGGACCTCCAAGCACAGGAAATCCCCGCGCACACCCCGGTTGCACATGCGAAAACCTTTTTCCCAACGAGTTGCGCAACTTGTTGCGCATGTTTTCCGCTTCGTTGCACGTTGCGCAACGACACCCGATTTGGCCGTGTCCTCCGCGACGGGCTATACTCGCGAATTGGTGCGTCAATAAGAAGAACCTTCCCTGTCACAACGCAGTAGTTGGAAGGACAGTTCATCATGGCCAATCTTCGTCCCACCGAGCTCATCATCATCCTGCTCATCGTCGTGCTGCTGTTCGGCGCGAAGAAGCTGCCGGAGCTCGCCAAGTCCGTCGGACAGTCGCTGAAGATCTTCCGTTCCGAGACCAAGACCGACGACGCCGATACCGTGAACGCCACCGCGCAACCCGCCCCCGTCCCGGCCGTCACCGCCGCGCCCGCGCCCGCGCCCGTCGCCGCACCCGCGGCCACGGTGAACGCCACCGCCGCGCCGGCTCCCGCCCCCGTGACCGGAGCCGCGACGCGATGAGCACGGCTTCCGGAAGCTTCACGCCTCCGGCACCGACGTTGCATCCCGGCGAACGCGACACGCATCTCGATCTCGACAGTCTTCTCGTCGAACCGGAGACCGACGTCGCCGCCGCAGGCAGCGCCGCGGCGCCGGCGACGTCACCACATAACGCACGCAACGCGGGCAAACCGCGCAAATCCCGCAGACCCCGCAACCCGCAGGCGGTCATGCCGCTGGCCGACCATCTCATCGAGTTCCGCACGCGCTTCATCCGCGCCGCGGCGGGCATCGCCGTCATGACCGTGGCGGGATGGATGGTCAGCGACCAGGTGTTCCGCATCCTGCAGCAGCCGTTCCTCACGGCGGCCGCCCAGCAGCAGGGGCTGATGAGCATCACGTTCAACGGCGTGGTCTCCGCGTTCAACGTGAAGCTGGAGATCGCGTTCTTCCTCGGGATGGTCGCCTCCTGCCCATGGTGGTCGTACCAGCTGTGGGCGTTCATCAATCCGGGGCTCAAGCGCAGGGAGCGCTGGACGGCCGTCGCGTTCATCGGCGCGTCCGTGCCGCTGTTCCTCACGGGCGCGGGCCTCGCCTGGTATTTCCTGCCGCAGGCGGTCGCGATCCTCACCGGATTCGCGCCTGCGGACACGGCGACGCTGCTCAGCGCCGACGTGTACTTCGACTTCATCCTGCGCATGACGCTCGCCTTCGGCCTGTCGTTCCTGCTGCCGGTCGTGATGGTCGCGTTGACGATGATGGGGGCCGTCGAGACACGCACGTGGCTCAGGCAGTGGCGTGTGGCCGTGCTGATTGCGTTCGTCTTCGCCGCCGTGGCGACGCCGACCGGCGACCCGGGCACGCTGTGCGCGCTCGCCCTGCCGATCTGCGCGATCTACTTCGCGGCGATCGGCGTGTGCTGGCTGTACGAGCGTATCCAGTTGTGGAGGATCATGCGCGAGGCCGGCGAGGAGCCGCGACTGTTCGCGGCGTGGCGCAAGGTGCGCGAGACGGTCGCGCGGATCGCGCCCGGCCGCGCGCGCAAGGCACGGGCCGTGGCCGCGACGTCCGACGCCGTGACGTCGCCTGCCGCGCCATCGGAAGGAGAGTGAGAGCATGCTGTTCGGCATTTCCGGCACGGAACTGGTGGTGATCCTCGTCATCGCCGTGATTCTGGTCGGTCCAGACCGTCTGCCCGGATACGCGCGCAAGGCGGGCCGTTTCATCCACGACCTGCGTGCGCGCGGTGCCGCATTGCGCAAGCAGAGCGACATCGACGTGCACGGCATCGTCGAGGATTCCGGCATCAACGACATCCGGCGGACGATCGACGGTGCGAAACAGGACGTCGACCGGCTGCTGCCGCCGATCCGCTGACGGGCGCGCGGCGGACGCGGCGGACGTGACGGACGTGACGGACGACGGGCGCGTGATGGCGGGATCAGTCGGTGGGCAGCGTGGATTCGCGTTGGATGAGGCGGGCGGCCACATGGTCGACGCCATGATGCGGCCTGCCTTCGATCGCGTCCATCAGGCGCAACGCGGCCATGCGGCCCAGCGACTCGTTGCCGTCGTCGATGGAGGTGAGCCACGGGTGCGCGTACACGACGTAGTCCTCGCGGTCGTCATGGCCGATGACCGCGACGTCCTGCGGGACGTTGCGCCCGTTGCGTTCCAGTTCCTCGACGCATCCGCGCGCGATCACGTCGCTCTGGCAGACCACCGCGTCGAACGTGGGGTCGTCGTCCAGCAGCAGACGGACGGCGGCGCGACCCCATTCGACGTCCCACGGGCCGAACCGCGCCTTGCACGCGAGTTCCAGACCGGCCTCGTGCAACGCATCCTCCGCTCCCCGCAACCGTTCGTGAGAGACGCTGTACGTGCGGTCGCCGGCGATGACGGCGATGCGCGTGCGCCCGCAGGAGAGCAGATGCCGCACCGCCATGCGCCCCGATTCGACGTTGTCCTGCACGACGGAGCAGTCGGCCGGATCGGTGGAGGGGCCGTACGCGTACACGACGGGCACCGGCACGTCCAACCGGTAGGGCACCGGATCGGTGCGCCGCGAGATGATGAGCAGTCCGGCGACGTCCTGCGCGAGCAGTTGTTCGACGCACCGGTACAGCAGCGCCTCGTTGCCACCGGCGTTGACGAGCATCGGGGTGATCGAGCGCGCCTGCAGCGCGTTCTCCGCGCCGATGAGGATCGTCGGCGTGAACGTGCCGGCTAGGTCGATGCAGATGACGCCGATGCGCATGCCGGGCTGGACGCCGGCCGCCATGCCGGTCCCGATGCCGCCTGCGACGCCCGCGCCCATCGTGCGCTTCAACGAACGCATCTGCTCGGGCTCGTAGCCGAGCCGTTCGGCGGCCTCGAACACGCGACGACGCGTCTCCTCGTTGATGCGCGGCTGACCGCGCAACGCCCGCGACGCCGTGGACAACGCGACGTTCGCTGCCCGGGCGACATCACGCAAACGCACCGGCGCACGCCCAGGTGATTCCGTGCCGACGCGGTCGCGGGATTCCTCGTCTTCCGGCGCGAAACCGCCCGTGGCGCCCATGGCACCGATCGCATGTGACATACGCACTCCCATCACACGCAGGCGACGCCGCCTGCCTTGCTTCCTCGTAACAGCACTCATTGTAGCCATGCGCGCACGGGCGTGGTGAACGTTCACGGGGTGTGATGACCAAGGAACGGCAGGCCGCTCCCCTAGCCGTTGCGCCGCTCGTAGATTCTTCCGCTGCCCTCGACCGCGGTGCGGCGGCCCACTTCGGTGGACTCGCGCACGACCATCGGGCACTCCACGCTGAACACGCCGTGATGCGGATGGCCGTTGATCGCGTCGAGCAGATACCTCGCCGCCATCTTGCCGATCATCGCGATGTTGTTGTCGAACGTGGTGAGCGTCGGATGCACGTTCGCGCTGAACACGAACCAGTTGTCGTGCCCGATCACCGCGACGTCGCGCGGCACGTCCTTGCCCTCGGCCAGAAGTCCCCTCACCGCGCCGCGCGCGATCTCGTCGCTCAGACAGTAGATCGCGTCGAGATGCGGGTGGCGTTCGAGAAGCATCTTCGCCGCGCGTTCGCCCCAATCCTCGCCCCACGTGTCGAACAGCATGTCAATCGGCTGGAAGTCATAGAGGGTGAACGTGCGTTGCGCGCCGACGATGCGGTCGTGCGCGGCCTGGAAATCCTCGGAACCGGCGATGATCGCGATGTAGCGGCGGCCGAGGCTCAGCAGGTATTCGATGGCCTGCGCGCCGGCGCCCACGTTGTCGCATACGATGCTGCAATCGTCCGGATCGCGCGACGGATCGTAGGTGTAGACGACCGGCAGGCCCATCGTCGTGCGCTCGTCCAACGGCGGACGGGGGTTCGACGTGTCGCCCACGACGATCAGCCCGTCCACGCCGTAGGCGGCGAGACGGTCGATGTGGCTGCGTTCCAGCGCAGGCCGGCCGTGCGAGCTCATCAGCAGCGCCGCATGGTTGGAGGCGCCGAGCGTGGTCTCCGCGCCGGTGAGCAGCGGCAGCGAGAAGCGCCCGTTGTAGTCGGAGGTGATGAGCCCGACGAGTCCCGAACGTTTGCGCCGGCGCGTGGATTTGACGCGTTCGGCGGGACTCATGTAGCCGAGCCGTTGCGCGGCCGCCGCGACGGCGCGCTGGGTCTGCGGGGAGATGCGGTCGGCGTGCCGCAGCGCCTTCGACGCGGCCGACACCGACACGTTCGCCTCCCTCGCCACATCGGCGAGCGTCACCTTGCGCCCCGCCGTTCCGGATGTCCCTGTCGCCATGGGCACCATGGTAACCCCTTACGACCGTGAGCGCTAACCCCCTTCGCTCCCGTTACGACGGGACGGTTCAGGCCGGAACGGCTCAGGCGTCGTCCGCGTCGTCAAGCAGACGCGTCGACTCGCGCGGCACGAGACGGCAGGACACGTAGTCGGTGCCGTGACGTCGCGTGCCGTTGAGCGCGTCGAGCAGGTAGCGCGCGGCGAGACGACCGACCGCCTCGCCGTTGTTGTCGATGCTGGTGATCGTCGGATGGGTGGCGTTGACGAACACCTCGCGGTTGTCGTGGCCGATGACCGCGACGTCGTCCGGCACCGTGACGCCACGGCGCTGCAGCTCCTCGAGCGCGCCGCGGGCGAGCGGATCATTCTGGCAGATGAGCGCGTCGAACTCCGCATGCTCGTCGTCGAGCAGACGACGCACGGACTCGCGGCCCCAATCCTCGGTCCACGCGCCGAACCGCACCTGTCCGGCCGGCTCCATGCCGAATTCGGAAAGCGCCTCCAATGTGCCCTTGAGACGGTCGCCGGCGGCGATGAACCGGTCGTCACCCGCGATCACGGCGATATGGTGGCGGCCGCAGTCGATGAGATGGTTGACGGCGAGACGGCCCGCCTCGAGATTGTCGCAGGTGACCGAGCAGTCCATCACGTTGGTGGACGGCCCATAGGCGTAGACGATCGGGATGCCCCAGCCGTCGCCGAGCGAGGGATGCGGGTTCGTCTCGTCGTGGATGACGATGAGGCCGTCCACGTTCATCGAGATGAGCTGTTCGATGTGCCCCGGCTCCAGAGAGGCGTCGGACTGCGCGTTGGCGAGCAGCACGCTGATGCCGCGCGAGCTCATCTCCTGTTCGATGCCGACGAGCACCGGGCTCGTGCAGTGCGCGGTGAGCTCGTAGGTGAGCACGCCGATGCTGCTCGTGCGGCCTCCGGCGAGGGACTGGGCCTGCTTGTTCGGCGAATAGTCGAGACGTCGCGCCGCCTCGAACACGCGGGCGCGCGTGGCCTCGCTGATGCGCGGCTTGTTGTGCAACGCCTTCGAGGCGGTGGAGATCGATACGCCGGCGGCGGCCGCGACGTCCTCCAGACGGGCCACCGCGTATGCGCCCTTGCCCATGTTGACGTCCTTTCTGCGTGCGTCCGCGACGGCGGACGGTGAAGCGATGGTGACGGACCGATGGATGACCATCAATCGTATCCGAAAGAGCTGTGCCCCGGCGGGCGACTCGCATGGGATGCATGGGGTTCGCCCGCCGGGGCACAGTGTGGAAGGAAGGAGATAAGGAGTTGGGATCAGGCTTGCCGTTGGCCCCGGAAGCCGGGAAGGGGGGCTTGGCGGCCGGCCGGGACCGGATCAGGCGTTGGCCTGCTCGGCCTTCAGCTGGGCCTCGTGACGCTCGGCCAGCTCGGCCTTGATCTGCGGCTCCATCTTCTCGAACTTGCGGTAGAAGCACATGATCACGGCGACGATCACGTAGACGATCACCGGCAGCCAGATGAAGCAGAAGGTGATGGCGTCCTGGGCGGCCTGGGACTGGACGTCCTTGGTCGCGTCGTAGCCGGCGGCGCCCATGATCTCGAGCGGGAGGAAGGCGCCGAAGCCGGAGCCGACCTGGATGCAGAAGGCGGAGCCGACGGCGGTCAGGAAGCCGGCCGCGTGGATGCCGGTCTTCCACTCACCGTAGTCGACGGTGTCGGCGAGCATGCCGAACGGCATGCCGATGGCGATGGCGGCGCCGAACACGCCGATGGTCCAGAAGGTGACCAGCAGCGGCACGTTGTGGCCGGCGAGCGGCATCAGGGCCTGGCCGAGACCGCCGATGACGAGGCCGATGATCATGGTCAGGGTCTTGTTCTTGGTCTTGTTGGCGATGAACGGCATCGCGATGGTGCCGAGCAGGCCGAGGACCTGGACGCCGTTGAACAGGGAGACGAGGTCGCGGTTGTTGAGCACGTACTGGGCGTAGTAGGTGGACACGCCGTTACGGGTGGACTGGGCGACCCAGTAGATCACGAAGGCGACGACCAGGATGATCCACGGCCAGTTGCCCTTGGCGGCCTTCAGGGAGTCGGACAGCGGAATCGGCTTGTTGAGTTCCGGGTGGTAGTTGCGCTCGTTGAGGTTCTTGAAGGAGAACAGGAGCAGGATGATGGCGACGATGCCCCAGATCGCGGTGACAATCATGAAGCCGGTCTTGTCGCCGCCGCCGAAGTGGACGCCGAACCAGCCGACCAGCGGGATGGTGAAGGACGAGGTGATGAAGGAGCCGATCTGGCCGCCGGCCATACGGAAGGAGTTGGCGTTGTTGCGCTCGACCGGGTCGGAGGTGAGGTTTGGCAGGATGGCGGTGATCGGGGTCTGGATGCCGGTGTAGACGGCGCCGGCGGCCAGGATGTAGGTGATCAGCGCGTACCAGAACTTCGGGGCGCCGTCAGGCAGGCTCGGAGCGGTGAACGCGATCCAGACGGTAATCGCGAACGGCACGCACAGCCAGAGGAACCACGGACGGGACTGGCCCCACTTGGTGTTGGTGTGGTCGACGATGGAGCCCCACACGACGGCGGAGATGGCGTCGGCGAAGCGGGCGACCAGGAGGATCGTGCCCGCGCCCAGCGCACCGGCGGCCGGGATGTGGAACACGTTGGTGTAGAAGTACATGATGTACGAGGAGATGGTCACGTACAGCAGGTTGCCTGCCATATCGGTGAAGGAGTAGGCGACCTTCTCCTTGACCGACAGCTTCACAGCGGAAGCGTCCTGAGTTGCAGCACTCATTGCTTTTTCCTTCTTCTTTGATTGGTTTGGAAAAAATCTTTCAGTTTCCTCTGCTCCCCCTTTTCAGGGGGAGCTGTCGGCCTGCGGCCGACTGAGGGGGTGCCCCCTCGTCAGAGGGGCCACGCGCACGGATCAGAAGTCCGAATCGAACCAGACCTGCATCTGGCCGACCTGGCGGTTCGCCCACGCGTAGTACGGGATGAGCTTCAGGTCGTAGGACTTCTCCCCGACCGGGTGCTCCTCGACGTCCGCGTAGAGCGGGAACTCCACGTCGTCGTGCGTGCGCTTGGTCGCGGGGATCGTGATGACCTCCACGCCGTCCAGCTCGCCGAAGTGGTATTCGGCCTTCGCCTTGGAGGCGTCGTGGCTGCCGATGTGGTAGTTCCACAACGGGGCCGAGTTGTCGGCCTCCTCCGCGCAGAAGACGATCGGGCCGCGCATGACGGCGATCTTGCCGACGTCGTGGCGCACGACGGTCTTGGAGCGCATGAACTTCACGGCCATGTCGAGGTCGAGCGTGATCTTCGTGGTGCCGGAGGTCACCTCGATGGTCACGAAGCCGTCCTCGACGGGCAGGCGACGGGCGTCCTCGCCGTTGACGGTCAGCTCGTGCTTGTACGCGGACCAGGACGGGATACGCACCAGGAACTTGACCGGGTCGGCGCCTTCCGGCACGTCCACGGTGAACTCGATGTGGCCCTCCCACGGGAAGTTGGACTTCTGGGAGACCTTCACGCCGTCGAAGAACTCGGCGTCGTTCGCGATGAACTGGTGGGCGATGATCTCGCGCTTGTCCTCGTGCACCGTGTACAGGTAGCGGTCCACGGAGGCGATGAGGCGGGCGATGTTGGCCGGGCAGCAGGCGCAGCCGAACCATTCGGCGCGGTGCATGAGCACGTGGTAGCGGTCCGGGTTGTGGTCGGTGGCGGTCGGGTCGGCCTCGAGCGCGTTCACGTAGTAGAAGTGCTTGCCGTCGAGCGCGATGCCGGCGATGGAGCCGTTGAACAGCTCCTTCTCGAGCACGTCGGCGTATTCGCCCTTGGTCTCGATCTCGAGCATCTGCTTGGCGAGGAAGCTCATGGCCACGGAGGCGCAGGTCTCGCCGTACATGGTGTCGTTCGGCAGGTCGTAGTCGTAGGTGTAGGCCTCGCCGACGTGGGTGGAGCCGACGCCGCCGGTGATGTACATGCGGCGGGTGACGATGTTCTTCCACAGGCGCTTGGCGGTCTCCTCCAGCTCCTTGTCGCCGATCAGGCGCGCCACATGGGCGACGCCGGTGAGCATGTAGCCGACGCGCACGGCGTGGCCCTCGGCGGTCTTCTGCTGGCGGATCGGGCGGGCGGTCTGCGTGTACTCGTGCGTCCAGCCGCGCATCTGCGGGAAGATGTCGGTGGAGCCGTCGCCGATCTTCTCGTTCTGCTTGTCGTAGAAGCTCGGGTCCTTGCCGCGCACGTCGATGAAGAACTGCGCGAGCTTGAGGTACTTCTCCTCCTTGGTGACCTCGTAGAGGCGGGCGAGCGCGAGCTCGATCTCCGGGTGGCCGTCGGCGCCGGGGATCTTGCCGTCCTCTTCGCCGAAGTTGGCATCGAGGCAGGCGGCCATCTTCTCGGCGACTTCCAGCGCCTGCTGGTTGCCGGTGACCTCGTAGTACGCGACGGCGGCCTCGATGTAGTGGCCCATCACGTACATCTCGTGGGACTGCTGGATCTGGGTGAAGCGCTCGCGGTTCGCGAAGGCACCGGACTTGATGATGTACGGGGTGTCGAGGTAGCCGTCCTCGCGCTGGGCGCGGGCGATGAGGTCGACGAGCTTGTCGCACAGCTCCTTGAGCTGCTCGTCCGGCTCGTAGGCGAGGGAGTAGGCGGCCTCCTCAAGCCACTTGTAGACGTCGGAGTCCTGGAAGACGAATCCCTTGAACTCGCCTTCCTCCTCGCCGGCGGCGATGCGCAGGTTGCGCACGGCGCGGCTGTAGTGGTAGTCGATGTCCTGCTGGGCGCCCGACGGGTCGCGCGGGATGTCGATCTTCTGCTCGTCGTTGATGACCGCCCACTGGTAGGGGATCACCTCCTTGGCGACGTTCTCGCGGTATCGCTTCCAGAATGGCGACGTCACCGTGACTTTCTGGCTCATGTCTCGTCCTTTCCGCATGGTGCGGATGCGGTGTTCCCGCATCCGTCGAAGTGTTTCCTTGCCGCACTGCTTGGCCGGGGGAACATGGCCGCTGCGCAATCGATTTCGTGTTCCTCCGAACGGCTTCGTTGAGCGAGTGTACGAGCATCGGAAAAACGATTTTCCCGGTTCGCGCCATTGCGAAATTTTTCGCGCGAAAAATTTCGCAACCACATGTTTCGCACCCGTTTTCGCACTCCGCGTCCATAGCATGGAACACAAGTCACACGGGCGCGTGCCGGTCCAGGTCAGTGCAGGACGGCCCGGCACAACGCCAGCCCGATGCGACACCCAACACACCAGCGTGGTCCGGCGCGGATCAGTGCAACGGCGGACTGTGCACACAGAGAGGAAACAACACATGGACTCATCGCGTAAGTCCACTCGGAAGAAGTGGATCGCGTCGATAGGTGCCGTGGTGGCGGCGGCGACGCTGCTCAGCGGAGGGGCGGTCACCGCCTCGGCCGCCGAGATCGCCCACCCCAACGCGGACGTGCAGTACCCGAAGTTCTACGGCTCCGACGACCCGATGCAGACGAAGGCCAACACCGTCGCCTACAACCCGACGCAGAGCTACCTGGCCGAGACGTTCGCCAAGGACCAGGCGAACGGCGCCGGCACCGACACCGACCACGACTTCTGGATCGACCGCATCCTCACCCGCACCGGCAACAAGCCGAACGGCTCGGACGGCAAGAACGACGCCGGCACCTACAAGTTCGAGGGCGCCGACAACAACAGCATCCTGTTCACCCGCGGCCGCGCCGCCTACATGTACACCCACACGCCGGGCCAGCTCGGCTTCGTGGGCGACGCCGCGTACTGGGACCAGACCGGCAAGAACGGCTTCACCGTCTCCATCGACGGCCAGAACCTCACCGAGGACGCCTCCCAGCGCAAGCAGACCCCGAGCTACTTCAAGACGGTGTTCACCAACGCCGACAAGTCGCTCGTCGTCACCGAGGTCAAGTACATCACCAACAACAACGTGATGGTCGCCAACCTCACCCTGAACAGCACCAAGGGCGGCGACTTCACGCTCACCGCCTCCTCCCCGTTCGTGACCACCGGCAACGACGGCGACACCGAACTCACCGGCCGCGTCAACGTCAAGAACAACCTGACCACCATCTACCCGCGCTTCTCCGGCAACGACTTCACCGTCAAGGGCGGCAAGCTGGTCAGCACCGTCAAGCTCGCGGCCAACCAGCCGACGACCACCAAGCTCCAGCTCGGCCTGATCGCCAACGAGCTGCCGGACTCCACCACCGAGTACGAGGCCCGCTACAACGGCGACCTCAAGGACCCGGCGGCCTCCTACAAGGATTCCGTCACCACCTACAACAAGTGGTGGGTCGACAACTCCCCGTACGTCGACACCCCTGAGGACAACATCGACAAGACGGTCGTCTACCGCTGGTGGCTGAGCCGCTTCAACATGCTCGACGCGAACATGCCCGGCAACACCTTCCAGTACCCGACCTCCGTCGAGGGCGCGCTCGGCTACAACAACCAGATCGTGCTCACCTCCGGCATGTTCATGATGGACACCAAGTGGTTCCGCAACCCGGAGTACTCCTACGGCACGTGGCTCTCCGCCGGCGACACCGCCAAGAAGGGCAAGTCGGGGTACTACTACTACCACGACAACCCGGGCGATCCGGCCAACTGGAACCACTCCTACACGCAGTACATCACGCGCGCCGGCTGGGACGCCTACAAGGTGCACGGCGGCGGCGCCACCGTGGCCGAGAAGCTCGCCGACCAAGGCGCCGAGGACGTGCAGGGCCTGCTCAACTCGCAGACCGAGCCGGACAACAACGACAACCAGAACGCCAACAAGAACAGCCTGATCGACTGGTCCTGGTGGTCGATGACCGGCAACGACGCGGACGCGGTCTCCTTCTCCGAGCCCGGCCGCTCCGGCCAGCGCATGGACCGCGCCGACGGCTCCGCCAACCTGTGGGCCAACGCGAACGCGGCCGCCCAGGCCTACAAAGCCGCCGGCGACACCGCCAACGCCGAGAAGATGCAGAAGATCGCCGACGGCATCAAGTCCGACGTGCTCAACGACCTGTGGGACTCCTCCGACGATCTGATCAAGCACAAGTGGCTCAAGGACGGCGCCTTCGCCAAGTACAAGGAGATCAACAACTACTACCCGTACTCCGAGGGCCTGATGCCGACCGGCAACAGCGACTACAACAAGGCGCTGCGCCTGTTCGCCGACTCCGACGAGTTCCCGATCTTCCCGTTCTTCACCGCCAACCAGGCGGACAAGGCGGCCCTGAACTTCCCGGGCTCCAACAACTTCTCGATCATCAACGCCCAGCCGCTGCTGCAGGTCTACTCGGCCGGCATCCGCAACTATGACGCGGCCAAGAACGGCTACATCACCAACGAGCAGTTCAAGAAGCTGCTGTACTGGGTGGCCTTCTCCCACTACCAGGGCGGCAACAACGAGTACCCGGACCAGAACGAGTTCTGGAACGAGGACAACAACAACGTCGGCGACCTGAACGGCGACGGCAAGGTCAACAACCAGGACAAGAACCTCGACGCCGCGCAGAACGGCGGCAAGATCACCTACCGCTCCTGGATCCACCACACCCAGCTCGGCACCACGAACTGGACGATGGTCGAGGACGTGGCCGGCATGGTCCCGCGCGAGGACGACAAGATCGAGCTCGACCCGATCGAGATCCCCGGCTGGAACTACTTCACGGTGAACAACCTGAGCTACCACGGCAAGGACGTCTCCATCGTGTGGGACAAGGACGGCAGCCACTACGGCGGCCCCGCCGGCTACAGCCTGTACGTGGGCGGCAAGCTCGCGTTCACGTCCGACAAGCTCGCGCACCTCGTCTACGATCCGTCCACCGGCTCCGTCGAGGTCAAGGACAAGTCCGGCGCGAAGATCACCGGCGCGACCGGCTCCGACCTCAAGTCCGCCGACCAGATCACCTTCACCGCCGACCAGCGCGTGACCGACCTGTTCGCCAAGTCCGGCGCGAACGTCGACTCCGCCTCCAAGAGCCAGACCGACCTCGCCAAGGGCGCGGACGTGAAGGCCTCCTACGAGACCAACGGCTACCCGGCCACCAACGCGGTGGACGGCAAGAACGTGATGGAATCCTTCTGGGGCACCAAGGGCTCCCCGAACAAGAAGGACGACATCACCGTCACGTTCAAGCAGCAGCAGACGATCGACGACATCCGCCTGTACTTCTACCAGAGCTCTTCCAGCCAGACGATCTCCGGCTACGCCGAGCCCGCCAACTACAAGCTGGAGTACAGCGAGAACGGCACCGACTTCAAGCCGCTGACGAACCAGGTGCGCACGCCCGCCTACGCCGGCGCGAACTACAACCGCATCCAGTTCGACGCGGTGAACGCCAAGGCCATCCGCGTCACCTTCACCCCGCAGGCCGGCCAGGCCGTGGGCGTCAAGGAGCTCGAGGCCTACAACACGGGCATCAAGGCGACCGGCACCACCGCCAACCAGGCACCGCAGGTCGACGCCTACGTCTCCACCAGCACCTCCTCCGGCGCGACCATCGTCGGCTCCGTGAAGGACGACGGCCTGCCGGCGGACGGCGACATCACCACCAAGTGGGAGCAGGTCTCCGGCCCCGAGGGCGGCGTGGCGAAGTTCGTGGATGATTCCGCGGCCAGCACCACCGTCACCTTCAACAAGGAGGGCGACTACGTCCTCAAGCTCACCGCCTCCGACGGCGAGCTGACCGGCGAGAAGCAGATCACCGTCCACGGCATCCCGTCCGACGGCACCTCGAACGTCGCGCCGCAGTCCACCGCCTCGGCGAGCTACACCAACGGCTACCAGCCGAAGGACAACGCGAAGAAGGTCATCGACGGCAAGGTCGTGTACACGAACACGCCGAACGAGACCTGGAACAACTGGGGCGACAACACCGGCGCCGAGCCGTGGCTGCAGCTTCAGTGGGCCGGCAAGGTCCCGCTGAAGAAGGCCAAGATCTTCTTCTGGACCGACGGCGGCGGCGTGCCGATGCCGGCCAGCTGGAAGCTCCAGTACGCCGATGCCGACGGCAATTGGCAGGACGTGAAGCTGGCCGACGGCCAGAAGTACACGGTCAACCAGAACGAAGGCAACGAGGTGAAGTTCGCCGACACCGTCGAGACGGACAAGCTGCGCGTCGTCTTCCCGAAGGGCGCGATCGTGGGCGCCTCCGAGTTCGAGGCCTACGCCGTCGACCCGCTGAGCGTCGACACGGTCAACCGTCTGGTCCAGACCGGCACCAAGGCCGCCGATCTCAAGCTGCCCTCCACCGTGAGCGCCGCCTACTCCGACGGCACCCGTCGTGACCTCGCCGTCGCCTGGGGCAAGGTGACCGACGACCAGCTCGCCGCCGACAACGAGTTCGACGTCAAGGGCACCGTCGCCGGCGCGCTGAGCGGCACCACCGCCCACGTCGCCGCCCGTTCCGACACCGCCAACCAGACGGTGGGCGCCGCCCAGCCGGTCGAGCAGACCGTCTACCAGGGCGCCAAGTCCGTCGACCTGCCGACCACCGTGCCGGTCCGCTTCCCGAACGGCATGCTGAACGACGAGAAGGTCGAGTGGAACGCCGCCGACGTGAAGGCGATCGATCTGACGAAGATCGGCGACTACACGGTCTCCGGCACCGCCGACAAGTCCTCCGCCGACGCGAAGCTCACCGTCCACGTGGTCGCCGACCCGAACGGTTCCTCCACCCCGGAGCCGGAGCCCGAACCGGCCGACGGCTGGATCGAGAAGACCGCCTCGAAGACCTCCGTCTCCGCCGAGGCCAGCTGGTCCAAGGCCGAAGGCAAGCTCAACGACGGCGTCGTGGTGGACAAGACCTGGCCCACCACCGACGACCAGGACGTGAACGCCAAGGTCTGGGGCACCTGGGGCCAGGCGAAGGACGGCATGTACGCCGAGTACGACTTCGGCAAGTCCGTCACCGTCGACTCCAGCCGCGTCCAGTACTGGGCCAACTTCGCGAAGACCGACGACGCGAAGGGCGGCCTCGAGGTTCCGGACGCCTGGAAGATCCAGTACCTCGCCGAGGACGGCTCCTGGAAGGACGTCGCCCCGACGAAGGACGGCGACTACACGACCGTGCGCAACTCGCCGGCCGCCCTGGCCACCGAGAACGACGGCTGGAGCACCGTGACCTTCGCCCCGGTGAAGACCACCGCCCTGCGCCTCGTGCTCACCCCGCACACCGGCACCGGCACCTTCGGCACCGCCGTCGCCGAGTGGGGCGTGCACGCCGCCAAGGACGAGCCCGTCCAGCCGCAGGTGGACAAGTCCGAGCTGGAGGCCGCCCTCAAGGCCGCCGCCTCGCTCGACGAGTCCAAGTACACGGCCGAGGCGTGGGACGACTTCCAGAAGGTCGTCGCCGCCGCCCAGAAGGTGTACGACGACGCGAACGCCACGCAGGACGAGGTCGACGCCGCGAAGGCCCAGCTCGAGGACGCCCAGAAGGTCCTCGCCTCCCACCCGGCGACCAAGCCCGACCAGCCCGGCAAGCCCGGCGAGACGACGGTGAACCGCAAGAACCTCGAGGCGTCCATCGCCCAGGCCGAGAAGGCCGACAAGGCGAAGTACACCGACGAGGCGTGGAACGCCCTGCAGCAGCAGCTCGCCAGCGCCAAGAAGGTCCTCGCGAACGACAAGGCCACCCAGGCCGAGATCGACGCCGCGCAGGACGCCCTGGACAAGGCCTACTGGAACACCAAGGCCGAGGAGAAGCCCGGCTCCTCCCAGCCCGGTGTGACCGATAAGGCCAACGGCGGCGTCACCGCCGCCACCGGCGCGGCCGTGTCGGCCATTGCCGTCGCCGCCGTGATGATGCTGGCCGCCGCCGGCATCGTCATCGCCCTCAAGCGCCGCGACACCGGCCGCTGACCTCCGTCGCGTCACCCGCGTGACGCCGGCAGGCGGCAACGCACGTGACGCGACGGACAGACCCCGCTGGGACGTGAGGCACCGGGAAACCGGTGACTCCGCCCCGGCGGGGTCGTCCCCTATCCGCGACAATCCGCGATAATCCACAGCGAACCGCGACGAACGCGGCAATCGGATATCATCGCAACTGTCCATCACACTCAGAGAAGAGCGAAACACATGAACGCACACAGCAATCGCCCATGGCGGTCGATCGCGGGAGGCATCGTGGCCGCGGCCACCCTGCTCGCCGGCGGCCTGATCGCCGCGCCCACGGCGCTCGCCGCGGACGCGCCCAGCGCCGACAACGCACCCAGCGTGGCCGGACACGCGTACAACGACCTGCCATACAACAACCCGGACGTGACCGTCACGCAGATCGACAACAGCGCGCTGCCGAGCTACATGCGCAACCCGATCGGCCAGAACGAGGGCGTCGACACCCCGAACGACCTCTCGCAGAACTACTACTCGGCCGACGCCGCAGCCCTCTCCTACGACGGCAAGCTGTTCGTGTTCACCGGACACGACGAGGCCGCCCCCGACTACGGCAGCTTCAACATGAAGGACTGGGGCGTCTACGTCACCGACCAGAACGGTCTCGACGCCGGCAAGTGGACGCACTACAAGACCGTCGCGAAGGCCGACCTGTTCAGCTGGGCGACCGGCGACGGCGCCTACGCCGGCCAGGTCGTCGCCGACGACAACGGCACCCCGAACGACAAGTCCGACGACTGGTTCTACTACTTCATCCCAGTGAAGGACAAGGCCTCCGAGGCGGCCGGACTCGACCCGTTCGCCATCGGCGTCGCCAAGTCGAAGAGCCCGCTCGGCCCGTGGAAGGACGCCATCGGCAAGCCGCTGCTCACCACCTCCCAGACGAAGATCGAAACCATCGACCCGGCGTTCTTCGTCGACAACGACGGCACCGGCTACCTGCACTTCGGCACGTTCGGCACCCAGCTCGCCATCAAGATGAAGAAGGACGCCGCAACCGGCCGCACCTCCTACACCGAGGTCGAAACCAAGGACGACGGCACCCCGAACCTGCACACGATGAAGGACGCCGAGACCGGCGCGAACGGTCCGAAGGGCTTCTTCGAGGCCGCATGGGTGTTCCATAAGGGCGACACCTACTACAACGTGTACGACGGCGGCAAGCCCGGCTCCGGCGCGGCCACCTGCGTGGAATCCAACTACCAGGCGTGCGTCCAGTACTCCACCTCCAGCAGCCCGCTCGGCCCGTGGACGTACCAGGGCGTGCTCGTGCCGTCCGGCTCCGCCACCACGATGCACCCGTCCGTGCTCCAGTTCGGCGACAAGTGGTACGTCACCTACCACACCGGCGACAAGGCCGGCGGCACCGACTTCCGCCGCGCGGTGAGCATCGACGAGGTCACGTGGAAGGACGGCAAGATGACCTCCACCGCGCACCCGACCAAGGCCGAGAAGACCCAGCCGAGTCGCAACGTCGCCCCCTACGCGAAGGTGAGCGCCACGTTCACCGAGACGCCCGCCTACAAGGGCTCCGTCAATGACGGCCGCGTGCTCGTCGCCGCCGTCGTGCCGCCGGACCATTGGACCAACTACCGTTCGATCCCGCAGTCGCAGTCCGGCGACTCGCTGATCTACCAGTGGGACGGCTCCGTGCGCGTCTCCTCCTCCAAGGTCTGGTTCGACGTGGACTCCAACGCCCTGCGCGCGCCCGGCTCCTGGCGTCTCCAATACCTCGACGCCGACGGCACGTGGAAGGACGTCGCCAATCCGAGTGCCTACACGACGACCACCGGCAAGGACCATCCGAACACCGTCACGTTCGACGCCGTGACCACCACCGCGCTGAAGCTCGATCTGACCGGTCAGGCCGTGGACGGCGGCTACGCGTCCGTGGCCGTGCCCGAGTGGGAGGTCGACTCCGCCGATGAGTCGCCCATCATCGCCGCGCCCGCCGGCGTGACCACCGGCACCGGCGTCGCGCCGCAGCTGCCCGCCACCGTCGACGTGACGTACGGCGGCAAGACCGTCGCCTCCCCCGTAATCTGGCGTCCGGTCGACGCCGCCTCCTACGCGAAGGCCGGCACGTTCAAGGCCTACGGCGTCGTCTCCGGCGTTCCCGGCGAGGCGAGCGTGAACGGCAACGTCGCGGTGGACGTGACCGTCAAGGACGGCTACAAGCCCGCCGCCGACATGACCAAGCCGACCGTGAAGGTCTCGCTCGCCGCCAACGCCGGCAACGGCGCGTGGCTCACCACCGCGCCGTTCGCCGCCGTCCAGGCCTCGGACGATTCGGGTCTGCCGGCCGCCAAGCTGGAGATCTCCACCGACAAGGGCGCGAACTGGAAGACGGTCGCCTCGAACGCGGACGCCGCGGTCCAGACGATCACCACGCAGGGTGACGTCGAGGTGTGGGCGCGCGCGACCGACGCCGCCGGCAACGTGTCCGACGTCGCGAAGGCCTCCGGCAAGGTCGATTCCGCCGCGCCGAAGGTCACCGCCACGGTGGACAAGGCGAAGCGCACGGTCACGCTCAAGGCCGACGACGGCACCGGTTCCGGCGTCGCCTCGATTGAATACCGTATCGGCAAGGACGGCGAGTGGACCGCGTACAAGGACGGCGAGGCGATCGCCGCGCCGAGCAGCTCGCGCACGACCGTGTACTACCGTGCGACCGACAAGGCCGGCAACGTGTCCGCCGCCGGTTCCGCCGACATCCCGTCCGACACGTCCGTGCCGCTGACCGGCTACATCGAGAAGGACGCGGTCGGCACCGACGTGGACAAGAAGGCGTCGAGCTGGACGAAGGGCGTGGCCGCGCTCAACGACGGCAAGATCATCCCGGACGCGACCAACGCGAACGAGGACATCTGGGGCACCTGGCCGAACACCGGCGAGATGCGCCTCGACTACGAGTGGGACCGCGAGGTCATCATCGATTCGAGCCGCGTGCAGTTCACCTCCGATGACGGCGGCCTCGGCATCCCCGCCTCGTGGAAGCTCCAGTACTGGGATTCCGCGAAGAACGCCTTCACGGACATCCCGGACGCCACGTACACGGTGACCGCCAACTCGCCGTCCAAGGGCTGGGCCACCGGCGACGCCAAGGGCTGGAGCGACGCGACGTGGAAGACTCCGGTGAAGACGACCAAGCTGCGCATGGTCATCACCTCCGGCTCCGCCTCCCCCGCCGCCGTCGAATGGCAGGTCCACGCGCCCGAGTCCGTCACCCCGGAGCCTCCGGCTGCGGACAAGACGGCGCTGAAGACCGCGCTCGACAAGGCCGCCGCGCTCAAGGAGAAGGACTACACCACCGACTCCTGGAAGGCGTTCCAGAAGGTCGTCGCCTCCGCGAAGGCCGTGTACGACAACGACAAGGCCACGCAGGACGAGGTCTCCGCGGCGGCTGCCGCGCTGGACAAGGCGCTGACCGACGGCACACTCGTCAAGGCCACGCCGGAGAACACGCCCGCCACCAAGGAGCAGCGCGACGAGCTCGCCGACGCCGCCGCCAAGGCGACGGACGGCCGCAAGCAGGGCGACTACACGAAGGAATCGTGGGATCTGCTGCTCGCCGCGATCGACGCCGCCGAGGACGTCGCGAAGAATCCGAACGCCACCCAGGCGGACGTGGCCAACGCGACCCGCGCCCTCAACGAGGCGATCGCCGGACTCGTCGCCAAGCCGGGTGAGCCGGATAAGCCCGGCACGGGCGACGGCGACGGCTCGGGTGATAACGGCTCGGGCGACAACGGTGGTTCCGGTGCTGGTGCTGGTGCCGGCAACGGCTCCGCGGGCAACGGCGCGAATGCGCAGAAGCCCGGCACCTCGAACGCCGGCAAGCTGAGCTCCACCGGCTCCGCGGTGACCACGGTCGCCGCCGCGGCCGCCGTGATGCTGGCCGCCGCCGGCATCACCCTCATCCTCCGCCGCAAGACCCGCGACTGAGCATCTGAGCGACTGAGGCCACCACACAGTAGAGGTCCCTCGCACCGGGTTGGCGCGAGGGACCTCATCATATTCCGACCCCGCTGCCCCTTAGGGGCTAGGCGACACAAGTCTGCATCTACCTCTTGGCCCCCTCTGACGAGGGGGCTGTCCGCGAAGCGGACTGGGGGAGAGACCTATGCACAGAGAGCAACCGAGCACACCACTTGCCCCTCAACATCAAAACACCGTCCTCCATCGTCGAGGGACAACAATCCTCGTAATTCCTTGCCCCTCGACGTCTTATCCCCGCATTTCTCCATCGAGGGGCAAGCCCCCTTGCCCCTCAACCCGGTTACAACGATTGACACCCATCGAGGGACACAAAGCCGAATCCCAAAACCATTGAAATTCCGCCATTCCCCAACCAGACCCCCAAATCACCCAACACACCCGCCTGCCCCTCGACGCAAAACAACACCGTTCCCACGTCGAGGGACAACCCCACCGACAAGCTACCGGCGCCAGAGCCGATGACAGCAACCCGCCCACATTGGCCTTGTACGCATTTTCTCCGTACAATACTGTCATGGCTACGATTACGAAACAGAAGACCTCACGATTGGACATCCGCCTGACGGACGAGCAACGCCGTCTCATCGAGCGCGCCGCCGCGGTGACGGGCAGCACGCTGACGCAGTGGACGGCCCGTCACCTGCTGGAATCCGCCCGGCGCGACATCGAGGATGCCACCACGTTGCGTTTGGAATCCCAAGCATTCGACGCGTTCCTCGAAGCGTTGGACGAGCCGGCCCCGCAGGCCGCCTACGACCTGATGGCGAGGGATCCGCAATGGGCGTGACGCATCGATTCCAACGACCGCTCAGACTCCCTCCGGGAACGGACCTCACCGGATTCTCCTGCGGCGTCCCGCTCATCGACGAGTGGGCCGAGCGACGAGCACCGACCGCCGCGGAACATGGCACCGCCGTGGTCTACGTCTCATCGACGACCGAAGGTGAAACCGCCGGCTTCTACACGCTCAGCGCCTACACCGTGGAACGATCCTCGGTACAAGGCGGCTGGCTGAGACGCAATGTTCCCGAGCGCATTCCGGCCATTCTGCTCGGCATGCTGGGGGTGGATCAGCGGTTCCAAGGCGAAGGACTCGGCTGGAGGCTGCTGCAGGACGCCATCAACCGGGCGCGCTCCATCAGCGCACAGCTCGGCTCACGCGCGCTCATCGTGGAGCCCTACGATGACGACGCCCGCACGTTCTACACACACTTCGGCTTCCGCCCCATCCCCGGCTCCACCGCCCTCTATCTGCGGCTCGTCTGATGACGAGCTGCCTCAAGTAGAAAAAGTTAGCAGAATCAACAGCACCGTCATAGAAACCACGCCACCTTACGGGCGCAGGCCACCAAAACAAAGAAACAAAGGTATCATCGACGGCAAACGACGTGAACCATCTCACTGCAGAGATGGAACGCCAACGAAGCCGAATGAGGCGAAAGGAGCCTAATGTACGAGTACAGCAACATCGACAGTACAGAGTTCGAGACCCTCTGCCGTGATCTACTGGAGCGCAAATTAAATATAAAATTAAGAACATATGCTACAGGACGAGACGGCGGCATAGATATTACCGACAACGAAGCCTCCACAAAGATAGTGGTTCAGTGCAAACACTACTATAAGTCATCTTTCTCTATCTTAAAAAATAAGCTCAATGATGAAATAAAGAAGATTCAAGAAATAGATTCCACGTCTCCTATCGATAGGTATATTGTATGCACCTCCTTAGATTTAACCAGGAAAAATATCTTAGAAATTGCAGCAATGCTTAAACCATACCACCTACAATCTATAGAAGACGTGATTGATTTAAATGAGATAGAACATCTACTTCAACAACCGGAATACTCAGACATCGTAAGCAGGCATGTAAAATTGTGGATCACATCTGAATCTGTAATCAAATCAATCCTTCAGAACAACAGTCTTATAGATGAAACCGCACTTATATCAGAAATCGAGGACAATAAGGAATACTTTGTAGAGACAAAAGAATATCTAGATTGCATAAAAATACTTGAAAACAACAAACCTGTGTTTATCGTCGGCGGCCCAGGCGTCGGGAAAACGACGACAACGCACATGTTGTGCTGGCATCTGCTTAAATCAGGATACACAGTTCGAGTTTCATCTCAAGATGATATATCAGAAATAAAAAAAGCAATGTCGCAAGACAAAAACAAGAAGGAAGCAATAATACTAGACGACTGCTTTGGTCATGCTTATTACAAAATAAGCGATTCAAGAGCAAATGAAATTGAATCTTTGCTTCGTTATTGCAAATACAATAGAAACAAGAAAATAATCATGAACTCTCGCATTACCATTTTCCGCGACATATCCGAAAAAAATATCTCTTTCTCGGATTATCTTAACTCGGAAGCAAACATTCAGCTCTATACAATTAATATGGACAATATGTCCGCAAGAGATAAAGCGAGACTTTACATTTCGTCAATCAAAAAACAAGTTAAAGACGAAAACATTCGCAGTTGGTTGATCACACCGGAAAACTATCGAAAGATTCTCTTCAGCAGCGGTTTCAATCCTCGTCTACTTGAATTCATCACCAACCCAAGTCGTTACCGCAATTACCAAACAGTCGACGAATACGGACGATTCGTTTTCAACTCTCTTATGAATCAAGATTTAGTATGGAGCAATGAATTCAATAACAATCTTCAAGAAGAAGATAGGACTCTCATGTTATGCCTATACTCTCTTAGCGACGACGCCATTCACGAAGAGCAACTACGAGCTGCCTACGATGAAGTTATATCAAATACCAACGCCGATCACACAAAAAACAACTACCAGGACAGCATAAAGCGACTGACCGACTCAATGCTCATACGTCAAAGCAGACCTGATGGGTACTTCATTGCAGCGATAAACCAGTCAGTGGTCGATTACTTGCGCAACTTCATCAACAACTCCAATGAAACCCGTATCTTAATAGCAAAACATGCAGTTTATATAGAGCAAGTCGAAAGATTAGACCCTAAAGGGTTGAAATCTTTCATCGATCGCAATCCTGTTATCATTTCGATTAATGATAAAAGAAACCTTTATATCAACCTCCGGTATATATATAAATATCACGTACTAGATAGCAATCGTCAAGCGGCTGTCGACAAATCGTTTGAATATATTACAACACCTCATTTAAGAGACCCTCATTCTTATCTTCTAGAGAGCAATGTTGTTGACTTTATATGCAACCAAGACTTATTCAACTATTACCATATATCAAAGTGGATTAAAGATGAAAATATCATGAAAGCTTTTCTTGATTATTTTACCATTGAACCATGTGCGAAAATTATGAATTCACTGATTAGCTATAAAGATTTAGACATGCAATCTACACTTGAAGAGTATTCAGAGAGCCGAATCCGCGATCTGCTCCAAGATCCTGACTGGGATTCTGTTTTTTCCGATATGAATGTCGACAGCTACTATGAATATGATGGTTTCTTAGATGAAGAGAAGATTGCTGGCGATGCATATAATGACTATATTAATTCTATCTATTCCTTTGCGGATGAATGCCCTAATAGCTCAAGCGCACATGATATAGTAGATAAATACATATCTGAGCTGGAACCTCCAATTCCCACTGACTATTTAGACGAATACCTTGATGATTATGATGAAACCTGGTCTGATTCTACAACAGATTATAAGCAACAACAGGATCAACAATCCGTCGATCCGATAATTGATGAATATCGCAATTCGCTTAATTGAGCGGCATTTGATTGTTGTGTTGCGGTGTCATTCACACCGCAACACAACAATCAAATGCCGCAAACCCTTATGAGCATTGTCAACGAACAGGCTCAAGCAGTCCTATGAGTTTTTCGACAGCTCAACATGCCGTAAAACCAAGGATGCAAGTACCCGCTTCCGCTTCGCGCCTACGCGCGCGGGGCGGCGGCGGAGTCGCGGATGACGAGTTCGCCTTGGAGTTCGACGAATCGGGCGGGGAGCTCCTCGCCGTTCTCGCGCGCTTCGATGCGCGAGAGCAGCAGCTGCACGGCCTTACGGCCGGCCGCGGGGAAATCCTGGCGGTATGTGGTCACCGGAGGCGTCCACACGCAGGAGAGCGGATGGTCGTCGAAGCCGACGACGCTGATGTCGCCGGGCACCGACTTGCCTTCGTCCTCGAGCCCGCGGATCAGGCCCATCGCAATCTCGTCATTGCCGGCGAACACGGCGGTGAGCCCGTCGATATGCGCCACGCGGTGGCCGAGCTCGCGCGCGTCGGCCGGATTCCACGAGCAGTGCATCATGTCCGGAATCGGCTTGTCGTTGGCGCGCAGTTCGGCCTCCCAGCCGGCGGTGCGGCTGTAGCCGCCGCCACCGCCCGGAATCGTCACGTGGAAGACGTTGCGATGGCCGAGCGACAGCAGGTATCGCGTGATCTCGCGTCCGGACCGGTTCTCGCACAGGTCGATCTGGTCGAGGTCGGGTTCGCGGTCACCGGCGATGACCACCTTCGTCACCGTGTCCGGCAGCAGTTGCAGCGCCTGTGCGGCGAGCGCGTCGTATTTGAGCACGATCACGCCGCTCGGATTCTGGTCCGTGACCATCGTGACCGCGGTGCGCAGCGCCTCGGTCGATTCGTCGGCGAGCTTCGAAATGCTCACCGGATAGTTGTGCGTGCGGGCTTCGTCCTCGATGCCCTGAATCGTCATCGCCGAACCGTACAGCGTGGTATCGCTGGTGAGCACGACGATCGACTTCATCGCCGAGTTGACGAGTCCGCGGGCGACGCGGCTCGGATGGTAATCGAGCAGTTTGATGGCGTGTGCGATACGCTCCCGGCTTTCGGCGCTGATGCGGGGAGAATCGTTGAGATACCGGGACACCGTGGACACCGACACATTGGCGAGCGCGGCGACGTCCTTGATCACCGGCGCGCGCTTTTCCTTGGGTCTTGGCATGTGAACCTGTCTATCTTCCATCGCGCCCAGTATAGGCGATGCGCGACGGCGCGCATGAATCACGCGAATCGGGCGGGATGGAGGTCGTTGGAAAGAGAATGAACGCCCCGCCCCCGGCAGGCGAAGGAGGAGGACCATGCGGGGTCGGGGCGTTCGGGAATGGAGGAGGAGAGAATCGTGGGTGGCTGGCGGAAACTACCCCTCAGTCGCCTTCGGCGCCAGCTCCCCTGGCAAGGGGAGCCAAGGGGTGAGGCTGTTCACTTCACGGCGCCGGTCAGCAATTACGGACTCGCCTGAGGCGAGGCTCATCGTTGCCTCGCGGCTGTCGCCGCTCGGCGGCGCCTGTAGACAGCGCACCGCGCTGTTTACTTCACGGCGCCGCCAGTGATACCCGAGATGATCTTGCGCTGGCCGATGATGAAGACGATCAGGAGCGGGAGGGTCATCAGGATGATGTAGGCGAAGATGAGGTGCCAGTTGTTGAGGTACAGGCCCGCGCTCGCCACGTTGTAGAGGTTGAGCGGCAGGGTGCTCATCTTGCCGGACAGGATGAACAGCGAGTAGAAGATGTCGTTCCAGATGTACAGCACCACGAGGATCGTCGAGGAAGCGAGCGTCGGGGCGAGCAGCGGGAAGATGATCGTGAAGAAGATCCTCATCGGGCTGGCACCGTCGATACGAGCCGCCTCTTCGAGGGACGGCGGGATCGTGCGGATGAAGCCGGTGATGAAGAAGATCACGACGGACAGGTAGATGCCGATGTACACGCAGTTCATGCCGATGGCGGTGCCGGACAGGCTGATCATCTTGAGCAGCATCATGATGGTCACGACGGACGGCGGCAGGATGACGCCGGAGATGAACAGCGCGTAGAGCATGGCCACGCCCTTGGAGGTACGGCGGCCGAAGATCCATGCGGCCATCGAGCCGAAGAGGAGGCAGATGCACACGCTGGGCACGGTGACGAGCAGGGAGCCGATGAGCGCGGGGAACACCTTGCCCTGCACGATGACGGTCTGGATGTTCTCGATGAGGTGCCACTTGCTCGGCAATGCCATGCTGGGCACGACGGCCTCGGCCTGGGTCTTGCCGGCGGTGACGATGAGGATCCAGAACGGCACGGCGAGGAACACGAGCATGAGCAGGATGACGATGGCGGCGTGGATGATGCCGCCGGCCTTCGACTTCTTGCGCACGACGGTGAGGCTGTTGGTCTTGACACCGGATTCGCTGTAGGATGCGCTACTCATAGGATCTTCTCCTCACGCTTACGCAGGTAGATGACGAGCGGGATGGCGATGACCATCACCATGATGAAGAGCACGAGGCTCATCGTGGTCGACTGGGAGTACAGGCCCTTGCCGAACGTACGCCAGATGAACAGGTTCAGGATCTCGGTGGAGCCGCCGGGGCCGCCGTTGGTGGTGGCCTGGACGATGTCGAAGGAGTTCATGGAGCCGAGCAACGCGGTCGCGACGTTGAAGGTGACGGCCGGGGCGACCAGCGGGAACTTGACCTGCCAGAAGGTCTGCCACGCGTTGGCGCCGTCGATGGAGGCCGCTTCGAGCACTTCGGAGTCGATGGTCTTGAGACCGGCGAGGTAGGTGAGCATCGCGAAGCCCATCCACTTCCATGCGTGGATGATGGTGACGATCACGATGGTCCACGTGGTCGAGCCGAGCCATTGGATGGCGACGGTGTGGCCGGCGAAGAAGCTCAGGATCTGGTTGACGACGCCGTCGGTCTTGAGCACGGCCTGCCAGATGTAGCCGGCGCCGAGGGCGGACATGATCACGGGGATGAAGAACATGGTACGGGCGAAGCGGTTGAGGCGCGTGTCCTTTTCGAGGAGCACGGCGAGCGCCAGGCCGAAGACGTTCTGGAAGAAGGCCACGAGGACCGCGTAGATGAGGGTGACCTTGATGTCGGCCATCAGGGTGCCGCTCTCGAAGAGCTGCTTGAGGTTGTCGAGACCGTTGAAGTCGATGGTCTTCTTGAACGCGGACCAGTCGGTGAACGCGTAGATGAAGTTCATTACCGTGGGCAGGAAGAAGAACACCAGCAGCATGACGCCCGCGGGAACGATGTAGCGCAACGGGTAGTTCTTGCGCTCCAGAGTCCGCGTGCCCTTGACCGGGGCGGACTTCGAGACGTGTGTCGTCGTCATCAGATTCGTTTCCTTATATATGTGTGTTGCGGCATTCCGGCCGGGGCCGGAGCCCGGAGGCGGCGTGGGCCGCGCTCCGGAAGGCCCCGGCCGGATGCCTGTGGAAGATGGAACCTATCGGGTTCCGGTCAGAATCAGAATCCCTTGACGCCCTGGGCCTTGGCGATCTGGGCGAACTGGTCCTGGGTGGTCTTCGCGACCTGCTCCGGGGTCTGGGTGCCGTTGACCATGTTGGCGAGGTTCAGGTAGAGATCCGGGTTGGCGACGGCCTGGGACTGCATGGAGCCGACGGAATCCTTGAGGGCGGCGAAGGCGTCGAGCTGGGCCTGCGGCACGGTGTCCGGGGTCTTGACGTCCTTGAGGATGGAGACGAGGTTCTGGTCCTTGATGAAGGTCTCGTACTCGGAGCCGAGCCAGAAGCGGATGAACTGGCGGGTCGCGGCCTCACGCTGGGAGTCGCCGGTCTTGAACGCGACGACCGAGTTGCCCTGCTGCGGGATGGACGTGCCGATGTTGCCTTCCTTGGAGATCGGGAAGAAGCCGATGGTGTCGTCCAGCTTGGTCTTGTCGTTGTCGGCGAGGGCGGAGATGGCGTTGAACATCGAGTTGGTCTGAATGATCATGCCGGTCTTGCCGTCGAGCAGGGCCTGGGCCTGGTCGGTGTCCTTCGCGGAGCCGGCGTCCTTGTTGTACAGGCCGTCGTCGAGCATCTGCTTGTACTCCTTGATGGCGCCGAGGATGTCCTTGCCCTGGAAGCTGTCCTTGTTGGAGTTGACCTTGTCCCACAGGCCGTCCTTGGCGGCTTCGGCGAGCTGGACCTGCACGGCCCACTGGGTGCCCCACTGGGAGCCGGCCATCTCGAAGAGCGCGGAGTCGGCGGCGCCGGAGCTCTTGATCTTGTTGGCGGCGGCGATGAACTCGTCCCAATTCTTCGGGGTCTCGGTGATGCCGGCCTTCTCGAAGACCTGCTTGTTGTACCACACGCCTTCGGTGTCCGGGGCGGAGACGAGGGCGCCGTAGTAGGTGCCTTGGTACTTGCCGCCGGCGTCGGCGATGCCGTCCGCGTAGTTCTTCAGCCACGGGGCGTTGTCGAGCTTCTGCAGCTTGTCCTGGGCGACGAAGCCGGCCAGCGTGGACGGCACGGCCTGCCAGAACATGAGATCCGGGGAGTCGCCGGTGGTGATCTTGGTCTGCACGTTGGACTCGTAGTTGTCCGGGATGGTCTGCAGATCGATGGTGGCGCCGGTCTTGGATTCGAAGTCCTTGATGACCTTGACCGGGATCTTGTTCGAGTTCTGGGCGGCCCAGAACGTGAGCTTGACGCCGTCGAGCTTGGTGTCTTCGGCCGGCCAGTAGTCGGCGGAGGAGGTGTCGACGTTGTCGTCGCCACCTGCGGCGGCGGGGTTGCCGCAGCCCGCGAACATCATGCCCATGGCAGCGACGCCCGCGATGATGGCGGTCGCTTTCTTCCAGTTCCTCATCATTGAGCCTTTCCTTATGCCTGATGTGAATCCTCGACCCGCCCTCCAACGGGACGAATCCATCGGTTGGTTGGCGGGATCCGGCACCCATCACTGCGATGCCGCGACCTCGGAAGTTCCGATAGCTGCAATTGTAGGTGGAATCGATTCCATGTCAACCACTCATGGAGTGTCGCAGAATGATAACGTTTGCCTGAAACCGATAACGTAAAACGTTGCACATATTGATTTATCAACGCTTCACACCATACGTCACACCTACAAAATCCAGCGAACTCCGCAACTTCGATTTTGTGGTACCGATTCCACGTTGTATCCTCGTTGGTATCGATTCCCACGCAGGCGCGGCGCGTCCGGACCGCATCCGGCCCGCCCCTCGCGCACACGGTCGAGCCACAGTCGAACCACTGCTTCACTCAGATACATCGAGGTATGCCATGCACATGAACGCCGTGACCATCACCCAACCGGAACCTTCCGGACAGCTTTCCGAACGGCCTTCCGGAACGCCTTCCGCAGCGGACGGCCGCATCGTCCGTCTCACCATGGGGTTCGCCGACGGCAGGCTCCCCCACGTCGTCGCCATCACCCGCACGGATGCATCGCACGCCACGCACGCACACCACGGCACCCACGCGGCCCACACCGCGGACGACCGCCACACCGCGGAACCCGCGTTCCCGGATGTCGATCCGCAGTTCCCACAGACACTCGACGCTGGCCTGTCCATCGGCGAGTCCCCCACCCTGCTGCCCACGCAGGCGGAAGGATGGACCGGAACGCCCGCCATCCAGGTATCCCGCGACGGCGTGGAGGTCTTCCCGCGCCTGACCGTCGACGAAACGCACCATGACGACCATTCGATCGGCTTCACCGCGACGGACGGCGCGGCGGGCCTCGCCCTCGCCGCGACCGTCGCGATCGGCGACGAAGGCCTCATCCGCGTCGACGCGTCGCTCACGAACACCGGGCGCACGCCGCTCGTCGTCTCGCGGCTCACGCCCGTGATTCCCCTGCCGCCGCAGGTCGGCGAGGTCGAGACCTGCACCGGCCATCATCTGCGCGAACGCGCGTTCCAACGTCAGCCGTTCACCGAGGGACTGTTCGCGAAGAACGCGCGCATGGGCCGCCCCGACTTCAACGCGGCCACCCTGCTGAGCGCCGGTGTGCCCGGCTTCGGCTTCGAGCACGGACTCGTCTTCTCGGCGCATGTCGCGTTCAGCGGGAACAGCACCGTCTTCGCCGAACGCACGCCGTACACGCACGGCGTGATCGGCGGTGGCGAACTCCCCTACGCCGGCGAGATCACGCTCGCGCCGGGTGGGACCTACCGCGCGCCCCGGCTGCTCGTCGGCGCAGGCGATGGCCTCAACGAGGTCACCTCGCGCTTCCACGCCTACCTGCGCGGCTTCCACCCGGAACTCGCCGACCCCGCCCGGCCGCGCCCGGTCACGCTCAACACGTGGGAGGCGATGTATTTCGCACAAAGCGAGGAGAAGGTCATCGCCCTCGCCGAACGTGCGGCGCAGGTGGGCATCGAACGGTTCGTCATCGACGACGGCTGGTTCACCGGCCGTCGCGACGATACGAAGGGACTCGGAGACTGGCAGGTGGATAAGGATCTGTGGCCGCGGGGCCTCACCGCCGTCGCGGACCGCGTGCACGCGCTCGGCATGGAGTTCGGATTGTGGTTCGAACCGGAGATGATCAGCCCCGATTCCAACGTCGCGCGCGAACACCCCGATTGGATGCTCGCACCGAACGCCGAACGGTTGCCGGTCGAGGCGCGCAGCCAGCAGGTCATCGACCTGACGAATCCCGAGGCCGCGCGGTATGTGGAATCGGCGATCGACACGCTCGTCTCCGCCTATCACATCGACTACATCAAGTGGGACCACAACCGCTTCCTCACCGAACCCCTCTCCCCTGCATCCGGCCGTCCGGCCGTGCATGAGCAGACCGAGGCGTTCTATGCGATCGTCGACCATCTGCGCGCCCGTCACCCCGGCCTCGAGATCGAATCCTGCTCGTCGGGCGGCGGACGCATCGACGCGGGCGTGCTGGAACGCTGCTCGCGCGTGTGGGCGTCCGACTGCACGGACCCGGTGGAACGCGCGGACATACAGCGAGGCACGTCGCTCATCGTGCCGCCGGAGATGATCGGCGAGCACATCTCCGAATCCCCGAACCATGCGACCCGTCGCGCCACGTCGCTCACTATGCGTGCGGCGATGGCGTTCTTCGGTCATCTCGGCATCGAATGGAACATCATGAAGCTGGACGACGCGGGTCTCGCGAGCCTCAGGCGCTGGATCGACCTGTACAAGGCGCGTCGCGCGGCGATCCCGCAGGGCGTGCTCGTGCACGCGGACACGACCGACCCGGCCGTGCGCGTCGACGGCCTCGTCGCCCCCGACCGTTCGCACGCGGTCTACCGGTTCACCGCCATCGCCACGTCGCGCGAATACCCGTATGGGCTCACGCGCTTCCCCGGATTGGACGAGTCGGCCGTCTACCAGGTGCGCCCGCTCGGTGGCGTCGCATTGTACGAAAGCGAGACGAGCCCGAACTGCCGCACCACGCTCGACTGGTGGAGCGACGACGGCATCGTCGTCGACGGCGCGACGCTCGCCCAGTGGGGCATCCGCCTGCCGCAGCTCGCCCCCGAACACGCCCTCCTCATCGAGCTCATCCGCCGCTGAAGGGTAGACCACCCATCACACGCAACAGGGCCCGCATTCCGGTTCACATGGAATGCGGGCCCCGCCCGTTTTCAGCGAAAACCGAGACTCACGCCGCGTCGAACGCGAACGTGCGCGAGATGTACCCGCCGCCCGCCGGCACGGTCACGACGGCCTCGCCGCGTGCGCCGTCCCACGCGACCGGCCACTCGGCGAACCCGTCGCCGACCGGCAGCAACGCGCGCACGCCCACGTCGGCGCGTCCGGTCAGGTGCGGCAGGGCGAGCGCCACGTCGCCGCCCTCGCCGTCGCGCGACCAGACGGTCACGAACGTGCGTTCCGGCGTCTTCAGCCCCAGCGCGACGACCGTGTCGTCCCACTTCGGCAGGCCGAGCGGCCAGAACGGCACCGACGTGCCGATGACCGGCTGGATCTCGCGCTTGTACGCGTCCACGGCCCGCGCGATCAGCGTGCGCTGGCCGTCGCTCATCCGGTTGACGTAGCCGGAGAGGAAGAAGCGGCCGAGGAACGTCGTGTTGAGGTTGAACGCGAACGTCTCCGGATCGTCCTTCGCGTTCGGGTACGCCCAGTTGCCGGCCTGTTCGGGGGTCATGAGCATCGGCGCGGCGGCGGCGATCGTCGGGTAGAGGCGGAAATCCTGCTGGTCGGAGGTGGACTGCACCTGGAAGCGGGAGGTCTGCGCGAAGTCCATGCGCATGCCGCCGGACGAGCAGTTCTCGATGATGAGCTCAGGGTGGCGCGCGTGCAGGCCCTCCACCCACGCGCAGTACGCGCGATTGTGCCCCAGCAGGCCGTCGCCGGCGCTGTCGGCGTCGTAATCGGTGCCCGCATCGGGCGAGACGTTGTAGTCGAACTTGAAGTAGCCGACGCCATAGTCATTCACGAGACGGTCGACCGTGTCGTCGAGGTGCCGACGCGCGTCCGGATCGCGCAAGTCGAGCAGATAGCGTTCCTGTTCGACCACGCGGCGGCCGTGGCGGTGGAAGAATGCGGATTCGGGCAGCGTCACGGCCATCGGCGATTTGACGCCGATCACCTCGGGCTCAAGCCAGAGTCCGGCGATCATGCCCGCGTCGCGGATCGCGTCGACGACTTCGGTGATGCCGTTCGGGAAGCGCTTCCTCGACGGCAACCATTCGCCGACGGACGGCCACCAGTCGCCGGTGTCGTCGTACCAGCCGGCGTCGATGCAAAAGATCTCGGCGCCGACCTCGGCCGCGCCTTTGACGAGCGGCAGCAGTTTGGCGGTCGTCGGGTCGCCGTTGATCGTGTTCATGTAGTCGTTGAAGATGACGCGCGGGCGGGCGTTGTCCGCCTTTTCGATGCGCATCGCGCGGCGGTAGGCGGTCACGTTGGCGGTCGCGCCGTCGAAGTCGGGGGCGAGCGTGACGGATGCGGGCACGGTGGTGAACGATTCACCGGGTTCGAGGCGTTTCACCCAGTCGTGGTCGACGTCCGTCGGTCCGGAGAGGGCGATGGTGCCGTCCTCGGTGTCGCGCGCGACTTCCCAGCGCCATGCCGCGTCGTGTTCGATCTGGAACAGCCAGGTGAGACCCAGCTCACGCGAGTCAAGCAGGGCGAGCGGCGTGTGCTTGCCGGTGGACCAAGTGCCGGTGCTGACGACGGCGTGCTCGCCGCGCGGATTATGACCGGTCATCTGCTGGTTGAGGCGCGGGAACAGGTCGCGGGTGGCGGTGGCGTGCCAGCGCCCTTCGCCCAGCCATTCGTTCTCGCCTTCGATGAGCGTCCACGCATCGCAGTCGGCTGCCTTGCCGTCAGGCGCGCCGAACGCCGACACCCAGCTCGTCACCGATTCGAGCACGACCGCGCCGTCTTCGCCGAGCGCCGGCGAGTCGGCGTCGGTCGCGTCGCCGTCGTTCGTGACGGTCACCGACGTGCGGAACATCGGCACGCCGTCCGGCAGATCGTAGTGGACGGTCACGGTGAGTCCCAGCGCGGCGTCGGCGAGAGTCACGTCGAGATGGTCGCCGTGCGCGTCGCGCGTGGCGGCGTGGCTCACGTAGCGCAGCGCGCGCCCGATATCGGTGTGGGCGAGACGGTCGTTTGCGAGCCAGTGCCCGGTGCCCGTTGCCAGGATCTCCACCAGCGGCAGGCGGTGGTCGAAGCGGACATCCACGGCGTCCGTGCGCAGTCCGGCGACGGCCACAGGCTCGTCGTCGGACCATGCGAAGGTCAGGGACAGGGCCGTACCGCCCCAGGTGAAGGTCGACATGTCACTCCTTAGCGTTTGCGCCCGTCGACGCCCGCCTGCGTCATCGCCGCAGCGGGACCGCCACACGGTCTGTCGCACATTTCGTGGTATCGATTTCATATCATATCGACAGCATCGCAACGCCGCAAATCGCACGCACCGGCAACCGCAACTACGGTACGTGACGCATCACCTACCATCGCTGCAATCACGCCATTTGTCGGACATACACACACCAACGCACACTCCGCGCGCCGTGGCGACGAGCAACATGGTATCGGTACCATTACGCAAGTCCCGAAACGTGACGTGACACCGCATCGACCGCGGCCGCATCGCGGCATCGCGGCCACGACGCACCTCAGTGACGGCCCGCCGGCGACGACGTGGACCAGGCTGCCTTCCCCGGATTTCCGGCGTTCGCACCGGGCTGCACGCGAGTCGCCGTGCGGCCCGGCGACGGCGACGACGGGGGCGACGAAGCCAGGTGCCGACGGTGCGTTGTTATTCGCAATAACGTTTTCATATGGCGATTTCCGATGATTACGGACGCCGTAAACGCAATGATTCCAATGATTCTGCGTTCCTTTGCGTGATTTTTCGATTTGCTCGTGAAAACGTTATGATATACACTGGCCGTGTTCGTCGAGACGCAGTGTGGCGGCGAGCGCGGGGCGGAAGACCCCGAAGCAACGGTTCACCCGTAGAAAGAGGCAAGGAAGCATGGGACAACGATGGAGTGCGGTCGTGGCGGCGGTGGCGGCCACGGCGATGATGGGCGTGGGGCTGGTGTTCCCCGCCCAGGCCCAGGAGACCACGAAACCCACACAGACGCTTGACGTCGACTACTCGCAGCAGACCGGCGACTTCCTCGGCGGCGCGTCCGGAACGCTGTACGGCCTCGGCGACGACGGCTCGCCGACCGATGCGATCCTCGACGGCGCGCGCGTCGAGAACTCGTCCCAGAAGCCCCCGTTCGGCACGCAGCACCCCAGCGGCGACTCGCTGGCGCTGGAGAACCAGTTCTTCGCCAACGGCGGCAACGAACTCGCGATCTACATGCAGGACTACTACCCGGATTGGTCGTACAACAAGGGCAAGCGCCCCGGCGACAACCGCACCTACAAGCTCGACGTCGACCCGTCCGACCCGTCGTACGGCACCTACACCGAGGGCAGCGACGGCGTGTGGGACTACGCGCAGGTCACCGAGATCGTGATGAACAAGGTGCTCGCCAACACCGAACACCCGGACCAGTACACGTTCATCCCGTTCAACGAGCCCGACGGCGGCAACTGGTACGCCTCCGGCGACAACGCGAACGCGGCCATCTTCCAGACCTTCCTGACCGACTGGGATGCTGAATACCAGCTCGTCCAGAAGATCTGGAACGAGTACAAGAGCGGCGAGAAGACCAACGTGCACGGCGTCAAGCCCACCGCCGACCACGCCCGCGTGGCAGGCCCCGGCGACTCCGCGTACCGCGCGAACCGCTCCGACAAGTTCCTCGAGCACGCGAAGGCCTCCGGCACGCTGCCCGACGTGTTCGTCTGGCACGAACTGGGCCGCGGCAGCCTCGACGCCTACCGCTCCCACTACGCCGCCTACCGCGCGCTGGAGAAGAAGCACGGCATCAGCCCGCTGAAGATCAACATCACCGAATACGGCGAGCTGCGCGACATGTCCGTGCCGGGCCAGCTCATCCAATGGCAGTCCATGTTCGAAGACACCAAGGTCCAGGCCGAGACCGCCTACTGGAACTACGCGGGCAACCTGTCCGACAACGCCGCGAGGGCCAACTCGGCCAACGCCGGCTGGTGGCAGTTCAAGTGGTACGGCGACCTGCGCGGCCAGAAGACCGTCCAGGTGACCAGCGAGCACCCGAACCAGCAGGACAACCTGCAGGGCATCGCCGCGCTCGACGCCACGAACCGCAAGGCCACCGTGCTGTACGGCGGCGCGAACGACGCGAACTCCGACGCCGTGCAGAACACCGGCGCGAACATCCCCGTCACCGTGCACCTGACCGGACTCAACAAGGCCGGACTGGGCGGCAAGGTCGACGTCGAGGTGCGCGAGAACGCGTTCACCGGACCCGACGGCGTGGCCGCCACGCCGCGCGTCGTCAACGCGATCTCCAACGCCGAGGTCAAGGATGGCACGCTCGACGTGACCACCGTCAGCGTCGACCGCTACGCCTCCTACCAGCTCGTCGTCACCCCGCACCAGGACCGTACGCTCGTCACCGACGCGGAGAACGGCAAGGCCCTGCTCGTCCAGGAGGCCGAGAAGTCCCAGCTCGCCGGCGGCGCACAGGCGTACACGAAGACGCCCTCCGGCTCCGGCTGGAGCTACTTCATGGCCTCCGGCAACGGCGACGTCGGCAGCTTCAAGACCGGCGGCACCGCCACCTGGAACGTATCCGTCCCCGCGGACGGCGTCTACCGCCTGCAGGTGACCAGCGGCAACACCGGATTCCCCGGCGCGAACGCCGTGACCGTCGACGGCAAGGACTCCGGCAAGCTCTCGTTCGGCGCCGAACTCGCGATGAAGGACGCCGCCAAGTGGAAGTACTACGGCAGCGCCGAACTCGAACTGAAGCTCACCAAGGGCGACCATGCGATCACGTTGCACGGCGACTCCGCGTTCGACAACACGCTCGACAAGTTCCTGCTCTACCAGGTCTCCGGCACCGGTGACGACGCGGTCGCGGACCGCACCGAATACCCGGCCTCCCAGTTCCGTCTGGAGGACGGCGCCAAGCTCTCCTACGCCGGCGACGGCACGGACGGCTTCGCCTCGCTCGCCGGCGGCTCGGCCGACGTGTTCGCGCACGCCTGGCAGAGCGGCTACCATGACGTGACCCTCGACTACACCGCCGCCAAGGGCGCGAAGCTCACGCTCGTCATCAACGGCGTGACCGTGCTCGACACCACCGCGCAGTACAACGGCCTGCAGTCCACCACCGTGCGCGCGGCCCTGTCCGAAGGCATCAACCGTCTGACGCTGACCGCCGGCGACGGCGTGCTCGTCCGCGACGTCGTCACGGCGCGCGCGGCCTCCTCCGACACCGACAAGTCCGTCGTCTCCGTCGAGGCGGAGGACGCCACGCTGGGCGGCGGCGCGAATGTCGTCACCTCCGACGCCTCCAACGCGAGCGGCAAGAAGTTCGTGGCGGGCCTCGGCAACCAGTTCGAGACCGCCGAGACCGGCCCGAACGGCATGGGCGACCGCACCCGCGTCGTGGTCAAGGACTCCAACAACACCCCGACCGTCCACACGGACGACAAGGGCACGCTGACGATTCCCGCAGGCAAGGTGCCGGCCGGCACGTACACGGCGGTGGTGAGCTTCTCCAACGACGCGTTCATCGGCAAGCACTCCTACAACCCGCAGATCGTCGACCTCGGCCTGCAGGTGCGCCAGGGCGGCGCCGACGGACAGGAGATCGCGCGCGGCGCGTTCCGCTACACCTACTCGGACACCAGCTTCCTCAACCGTTCGCTGGAGTTCATCACCGACGGCTCCGCGCTGACGCTCGGCAACTGGGATCCGGCCGGCACGGGCAAGGGCGCCGTCTCGTGGGGCGTCGCGCCGAACATCGACAAGATCACCTTCTACCCGGTGACGATCGGCGAGGTCGCCAACAAGGATGCCGTGCCCGATGAGCCCGAGCCGGAGCCTCAGCCGGGCGTGACGCTGGAGTCAATCGACGCGAAGGCCGCGAGCGACCACATCGCCCTCGGCGGCGAGCTCAAGCTCACCGTCACCGCCCACTACAGCGACGGCACGTCCAAGACGCTGGAGGATGGCCAGTACCAGGTCAGCGGCTTCGACGCGAACAAGACCGGACAGCAGACCGTCACCGTCACCTACACCGAAGGCGACAAGACCGTCACCACCCAGATCACCGTCACCGTCGACAAGAAGGGCGACAACGGCAACAACAATGGTTCCGACAACGGCGCGAACGGTGCCGGCGATGCCGGGAACAAGCCCCAGACCGGCAACGGCAAGACGACCGACAAGACCGGCCTGAGCTCCACCGGCGCCGGCGTGACCGCGATCGCGGTCCTAGCCGTGGCGATCGCCGCGGCGGGCGTCACCCTCGCGCTCATGCGCCGCAAGCGCGCGTGACGCAGATGACGTGGCGTGCGTGACGTGAGCCGCACGTGGCGCACGCCACGCACCCGGCCACCCCGCGCCCCAGTCGCACATCACCGGACGGCCCGGCCGCATCCCCACGGATCGCGACCGGGCCGCTCGTCGTGGGCGGCGTCATGACGCCGCCGTGCTACCGTGTACACGATTCCGCTTTCCGGAACCGATGAACGATCTTACGAAATGGGAATCCCGATGCCTAGAACAGCGAACCGCGCGAAGACCGCGTCGATCAAGGACGTCGCGGCATTGTCCGGCGTCTCCGTGCCGACGGTCTCCCGCTATCTCAACGACCGCGAGCGCGTCAGCGAGGAGAAGCGCCAGCGCATCGCCAAGGCGATCGAACTGCTCGACTACCGTCCGAACCCCATCGCCCGCGCGCTGGTCAGGGAGCGCACGCGTCTAATCTCCGTGCTGACGACCGACACCACGCTGTACGGACAGTCGGAGATGCTGCACGGCATCGAACTGCGCGCCCGCGAGGACGAATACCAGCTGAACATCAACATGATCACCGGGGAGTCGCGCGACGACATCCGCCGCAGTGTGCGCCGCGCGTTGGACCAGAACCCGGTCGGCGCGATCCTGCTCAACTACGACGCGGCCAGCGCCGAGGCGTCCACGTTCTTCCCCTCAGACATGCCGGTGGTGCTCGTCGCCGGCGACCGCAATCCGGACGTCGCGCAGGTCTCGCTGCAGGAGAACGACGGCGGCCGCGACGTGACCCGCCATCTACTCTCGCTCGGACACCGCACCGTCGTCCATGTGGCGATTCCCGGCGGTTCGGGCGGCTACAGCCGACTGTCCGGTTGGCGGCAGGCGCTGGCGGAGGCGGGCGTGTTCGCGCCGGAGCCGGTGATGGCGACGTGGGACCCGTACAGCGGACGTGAGATCGGGCGCGAACTAGGGTCCCGCCGCGACGTGACCGCGATCTTCGCAGGCAACGACGAGGTCGCGATGGGCGTCATCCGCGGGCTCGGCGACGTGGGCCGCCGAGTGCCGGAGGATGTGAGCGTCGTCGGGTTCGACGACCACCCGCTCGCGAAGGTGTGGGATCCGGCGCTGACGACCGTGCGCCAGGATTTCCGCCGGGCCGGCAGCGTCGCGTTCGACATGTTGGCCGCCCAGATCGACGACGTGGTGGCCGGGCGCGGGCGCACCGACAATTGGACACGCTACACGGAGTTGCCCGGCGAGCTCATTGTGCGCGAATCGACGTCGCAGCCGCATCCGCAGGAGCGGCGGGCGACGAGCGACGCCGCGACCAGCTGAAGGTCAGGCGCGCGGTCGGGTTCGACGGCCGCACGGAAGATGCGTTCGGCGATGGCGTGGGCGTCCTGTCGGACGACGGTGAGCGGCGGCCAGCTGAACGCGGAATCCACGGTACCGTCGAACGAGATAAGGGCAATGTCTTCGGGGACGCGCACGCCCCGCTCGTGCAGCGCGCGCAGCGCGCCGATCGCCTCCAGATCGGAATCGGCGAACACGGCGTCCGGGCACCGGCCGGAATCCAGGAGTGCGAGCATCGCCTTATAGCCGCCCTGACGGGTGAATCCGGCGTCGACGACGGGACCGGCGGCGATGCCGGCCTGATCGTGCACGCGCCGCCACCCCTGGATGCGCGGATCATCGAGCCCGTCGCCGGCCTTGCCGGACAGCATGGCGATCGAGGTGCGCCCGTGGGCAAGCAGATGCCTCACCGCCGATTCGACAGCCGACTGGAAGTCGGTGGACACGCATTTCGCGCCGGGCACCGGCTTCGTCTGGTCGAGGATGACGAACGGGCATTCCCGGCGCGGAATCGACGCCAGTTCGGATGAGGGCCGTGCCGAAGCGACGATGACAGCGTCCACCTCACGGGCAATGAGCCGGGCGATGCGGTCCCGCTCCTTGTCCGAATCTTGGTGCGATGCCATGAACATCGCCGAATACCCGCTGCGGGAGGCGATGGATTCCAGTTCGCCGTACACGTCGGAGAAGAACGGATTGGACAGATCGGGCACGACGACACCCAGCGTGCGCGACGAGCCGGTACTCAGCGCCCGCGCCACCGAATTCGGGCGGTAGTCGAGCTTCTCGGCCGCGGCACGGACCCGTTGCGCGGTCTCCGGGGCGACCGGGCGCGGGCCGTCGTTGAACACGTAGCTGACCACCGCCATCGAGACGCCGGCAAGACGCGCGACGTCGGCGCGGGTGGCCCTGCGGCGGCGGCTTTTCCCCGCCGTCGTCTCTCCGTTCGGCCGTGCCGTCTCGCCCCACCGTTCGGTTCCGGACATTGCGCCTCCCTGATGTTCCGCCGATCTGATGTTCCGCCGATTCGCCGGGCCGCCGGCCCGGTGGCCCATGGCGGTCCCGCCTGCCGTTTCACCTTGCCGCACGTCATCGACCATGATCGCCGATGCGCGTGTTCTACGCCAGTAGAACATAGCGGCGTTCTCGTTATGGCAGATAACACGCCGCGCATATCGCGCTGATTTGCGTCATTTATCTACGCGCGTAGAATCGATGGTGCGATTCGATGTGGGAATCGTTGGCGCGGTTCGATGTGGGAGCTACGGCACCAACCAGTCAACGAGGAAAGTCAACGAGGAAAAGGGAATCATGAGCATCACGAAACGCATACTGCGATCGGCCTTCGGGGCGACCGCGGCGCTTGCCACGCTGTTCATCGGCGGCGTCACGACGGCGAGCGCCCAGGCGCAGGACAATCCGAAGCCGGCGCAGACCATCACCGCCGACTATGCGACCGAGACCGGCGACTTCCACGGCGGCGCCTCCGGCATGCTGTACGGCCTGGGCGACGACGGCTCGCCGACCGACGCGATCCTCGACGGCGCGCGCGTTCAGGTGACCTCGCAGAAGCCCGCCGACGGTCTGCAGCACCCCAGCGCCGACGTACTCGCCGTGGAGAACTCGTTCTTCGCCAACGGCGGCGAACAGCTCGTCGTCAACCTGCAGGACTGGTACCCGGACTGGTCGTACAACGGCGGCAAGCGCCCCGGCGACACCCGCACCTACAAGCTCGACGTCGACCCGAACGACGCCTCCTACGGCACCTACGCCGACGGCCAGGCGAACGGCCGCTGGGACTTCGACGAAGTGCTCGAAGTGGTGATGAACAAGATCCTCGCCAACACCTCCCACCCGGACGACATCGTCTTCATGCCGTTCAACGAGCCGGACGGCGGCAACTGGTACGCCTCCGGCGACAACGCGAACGCCGCGATCTACAAGCAGTTCCTCACCGATTGGAACGATGCCTACGCGACCATCCAGAAGGTCTGGAATCAGTACAAGAGCGGCGAGAAGGCCAACGTCAACGGCGTCAAGCCGACCGCCGACCACGCGCTGGTCGCCGGCCCCGGCGACAGCGTGTGGCGCGCGAACCGCACCAAGGCGCTGCTCGAAAGCGCCAAGGCGGCGAACACCCTGCCAGACGTGACCGTCTGGCATGAGCTCGGCAACGGCTCGCTGAAGAACTACCGCAGCCACTATGAGCAGTACCGCGGGTTCGAGAAGGAGCTCGGCATCTCCCCGCGCGCCATCAACATCTCCGAGTTCGGCGAGCTGCGCGACATGTCCGTGCCGGGCCAGCTCGTGCAGTGGATGAGCATGTTCGAGGGCACGAAGGTGCAGGCGCAGACCGCCTACTGGAACTACGCGGGCAACCTCAACGACAACATGGCCCGCGCCAACAGCGCCAACGGCGGCTGGTGGATGTACAAGTGGTACGGCGACCTGCGCGGCACGCAGACCGTGAAGGTGACCAGCGAGCACCCGGACAGCGTCGACAACCTGCAGGGCATCGCCGCGATCGACAAGACGAACCGTAAGGCCACCGTGCTGTACGGAGGCGCGAACGACAGCACCAAGATCGGCGCGGACGTGCCGGTGACCGTGCATCTGACCGGACTCGACCCGGACGTGTTCGGCGACCACGTGGACGTCGCCGTGCGCGAGAACGCCTACACGGGCCCCGACGGTGTGGCCGCCACGCCTCGCGTCGTCAATGCGGTCTCCAACGCCGAAGTCAAGGACGGCACCCTCGACGTGACCACCGTCAGCGTCGACCGCTACGCCTCCTACCAGCTCGTCGTCACCCCACACCAGGACACCGCCGTCGCCGTGGACGACGCGGCGAACGGCCGCTCGCTGCAGACGATCGAGGCCGAGGACACCGAGATGACCGACGGCGCCCGATCCTACACGAAGAGCGACAACACCGGCTCCTGGGGCAACTTCATGTTCTCCGGCAACGCCGACGTCGGCAACTTCAAGAACGGCGCCAAGATGACCTGGAAGGTGGACGTGCCGGCGGACGGCGACTACCGTCTCCAGCTCATCACCGCACCCGCCGGCTTCCCCGGCGTCAACCACGTGAGCGTCGACGGCAAGGCCGCCGGCGACCTGGAAATCCCCGCGGAGCTGGCGCTCAAGGACGCCGCCAAGTGGAAGTACCGCGGCAGCGCCGAGATCGTGCTCGACGACCTCACCAAGGGCGAGCATTCCATCACCGTCGAAGCGACCGACCTCGACAACGAGTCCGACAAGCTGCTGCTCTACCAGGTCTCCAAGGGCGGCGACTCCCCCGTCGATCAGGTGACCTACCCGGCGTCCGACATCCGCCTGTCTGACGGTGCCAAGCTCTCCTACTCGGGTGACGGCACGAACGGCTTCGCCGATCTCAACGGCGGCACCGCAGACGTGTTCGCCCACGCCTGGCAGGCCGGCTACCACGAGGTGACCGTCTCCTACCACGCCGCCAAGGGCGCGACGATTGCGCTGGCTGTGAACGGCCAGCAGGCCGCTACCCTGACCGCCGGCGTCGACGGACTCCAGACCTCCCGCGTGAAGGTCGCCCTGTCCGAAGGCATCAACCGCATCACGCTGGGAGGCGCGGCCGGCACGCTGGTCCAGAGCGTCACGACGGCACGCGCCGCCGACTCCGACGAGAAGGCCATCACGGTCGAAGCCGAGAACACCAAGCTCTCCGGCGGTGCGAAAGTCGCCAAGGACGACTCCTCCGACGCGAGCGGCAAGGCGTTCGTGACCGGCCTGGGCAACCAGTTCGTCACCAACGAAAGCGGCAAGGCCGGCTACGGCGACCAGACGCGTGTCGAGGCCACCGCGGACCACGTGCCCACCGTCATCCAGAACAACAAGGGCACGATGACCGTGTCCGGCGTGCCGGCAGGTACCTACACCATGGTCGTGAGCTTCTCCAACGACGCGTTCATCGGCAGCCACTCCTACAACCCGCAGATCGTCGACCTCGGCCTGCAGGTGCGCCAAGGCGGCGCCGACGGCCAGGAGATCGCACGCGGCGCGTTCCGCTACACCTACACCGACAAGCACTTCATGAACCGTTCGGTGAGCGTGACCACGGCCGGAGGCGACCTGACCCTCGGCAACTGGGATGAGGTCGGCTCCCGCAAGGCTGCGGTCTCGTGGGGCGGCGCGCCGAACGTGGACAAGATCACCTTCTACCCGCTGGTCGCCGGCGAGGTCGAGAACACCGAGCCGGAGCCTCAGCCGGGCGTGACGCTGGAGTCGATCGACGCGAAGGCCGCGAGCGACCACATCACCCTCGGCGGCGAACTCACACTCACCGTCACCGCCCACTACAGCGACAAATCGTCCAAGGTCCTGGACGCCGGCGCCTACCAGGTCAGCGGGTTCGACGCGAACAAGACCGGACAGCAGACCGTCACCGTCACCTACACCGAAGGCGACAAGACCGTCACCACCCAGGTCACGGTCACCGTCGACAAGAGCGGAGACAACGGATCCGGCGACACGAACGGCAACGGCAACGGCGCAAACGGCAACGGCGCGAACGGTGCCGGCAACGCCGGAAACAAACCGCAGACCGGTACGAGCGACGGCACCGGCAAGACCGGCCTGAGCGCCACCGGCGCTGGTGTGGCCGCGATCATCGCCGCGACGGTGATGCTGACGGCCGCCGGCATCACCCTCACCTTCACGAGCCGCAAGCGCGCGTGACAGCCCTCTAGGGCGAGCGGTTCCCGGCCCCCTCTGACGAGGGGGCTGTCCGCGTAGCGGACTGGGGGAGAGATACCCGAAATGCAATCACCGCCCCATCCAACACCACTCCATCCAACACCCGCGTTCCAACGCTCATATCGGTGGTATCATCACCGATATGAGCGAATCCCAGAACACCGGGTCACGGAAGACCCCCGCCACCGCCGCCCCGAACGGCTCCGACACGACTGCCACCGTCCCGGACGTCAACCATTACGCCTACCGCATCCGCTGGGACGGTAAGTCCGAACGGTTCGTCGCCTCATGCGCCGAACTGCCGGACGTGACGTTCGAAAGCGCTTCGCAGCTGGAGGCGTTCGTCGGTATCCGCAACGCCGCGGAGGCCGAGGTCACGCGACTGGTGAAGGCGGGCGAGGAGGCGCCGGAACCACTGTCGGAACGCCGCTTCTCCGGGCGCATCCTCGTGCGCATCCCCCCGGAGCTGCACCGTTCCTTGAGCATCGAGGCCGCCGAACAGCACATCAGCCTCAACCGCCTCATCTCCAACCGTCTCGCCGGCTGACGGCCTACCGCCGCTTCTGCTTGCGGCCCTTCAGGTAGATGTCGGCGACGATCCAGCATCCGAGCACGAACGCCACCACGTACCCCAGGAATCCGACGATCGGGATGCCGAAGATGATCGGCTTCATGCCCGCGTAGTACACGATCGACGATCCGATGAACAGGCCGACCACGATCAGCGCCATCGTGAGCCTGTTCACCATGTCGCTCAGCAGCTGGAACGGCTCCTGCGAGCCGACGAGCTCGATGTTGGTGCGCAGTTGCCCGCGGGTGAGCATGCGGACGGCCACGTTGAGCTCGCTCATCGCGCCGAGCGCGCTGTGCAGCGCCTCATGTCCCTCCACTCCCAGGGATTTCAGCTCGTCCGTGACCATCTGCTTGGGGCTTTTCGACGTAGCGATGTGCTTGGAGATGATCTCGATCATGTTCACGTTGGGGATGAACTCGTCGAGCAGGCCCTCCAGCGTGACGAGCGCACGCCCCACGGTGGTGACGGTGCTCGGCACCTCGATGCCGTGCCGGGTGGCGAGGTTGGTGAGCGCCGTGATGAACGCGGCGATGTCCAAATCGGCGAGGTCGACGGTGCCGTATTCCTTGACGATCGTATCGAGGTCGGCGAGCAGCGACGGATAGTCGGCCGGATCCGCTTCGGCGCCGGCGAAGCGCAGGAGCCCGTCGGCGAGCTGCGGCGAATCCTGTTTGGCGACGGCGAAGATCATCTCCTTCATCACGGCTCGCGTCTTCGCGTCGAGCCGGCCGGTCATGCCGAGGTCGATGAGCACGATCTGCCCGCCTCGGATGATGATGTTGCCCGGGTGCGGGTCGGCGTGGAAGAAGCCGTCGTCGAGAATCTGCGTGGCGTAGTTGTCGACGAGCTTGGTGCCGATGTCGTTGAGGTCGTAGCCGGCGGCGATGAGCTTGCCCGGATGGGAGACGGAGATGCCTTCCACGTATTCCATGACGACCACGTGCTCGGTGCACAGGTCCGGGTAGGGCGTCGGGCAGTCCATGTATTTGAAGGGCGCGGCGAACCGTTTGAACTCGGCGAGGTTGCGCGCCTCCACAAGGAAGTCGGTCTCGGACTGGAACGTATCCCACAGCTCCTCGACCACGCCCTTCAGGTCGACGATCTGCGTGTTGCGAAACACCTTGGTGGCGCCTTTGGCGATGGAGCGCATGATGGACACGTCCTGCGCCATGGTCTCCCGCACGCCGGGGCGCTGCACCTTGACGGCCACGTCCTCGCCGGTGACGAGCGTGGCGCGATGCACCTGGGCGAGCGAGGCGGAGCCGAGCGGCTTGGAGTCGATATGCGAGAAGATCTCATCCACGGGCCTGCCGTATTCGGCGGCGAGCGTGTCGAGCACGGTCTCGTAGGGCATGGGGTCGGCGTCGGCGCGCAGTTTGGCGAGTTCGTCGCAGAAGCTCTGCGGCAGCATCTCGGAACGCATCGAGAGGATCTGGCCGACCTTGACGAACGTGGGTCCGAGCGCCTCGAACATGAGGCGCATCTTGACGGGCGTGAGGCCTTTGAGCGCGTCGAAATGGTTGACGATGCGCACGATCTGCGCGAGTCGCTTGGCCTTGCCCCGGCGCGTGAGATGGTAGCGCGCGGCGAAGTCGTCGCGGCGCGGACCGAACAGTCCGATGGTCTCGTTCTGGGCGGTGTCCCACACCGGCACGGGCACGGGGATGTCCGGGGAGATGTGCGACGCGGCGGACTGCCGCTCGGACCGTTCCGCGGACGGCGCCGTCTCGGACGACTTCGCGGCCTCGGACGACTGTGCCGTCTCGGACGACTGTGCCGTCTCGGACGACCGCGACGGCGAGGCCCCCGCCTGTTCGCCGTTCGTCTCTGTTGTCGACGTGGGCTTCGTATTCGTCACGATACGTCTCCTTGATCGGGCTTGAACCGCGGCGACCGTCGGCGGAATCCCCCACACGGACGAGGGTTCATCCGCCGACGGTCGTCAGCGCAATCGGATGGGAAGCTTCGGCGGTCAGGCCTCGTCGGCCTTCTCGTCCGCCGGCTCCTCCGGCGTTTCGGCCGGATCGGCGGCGTCCGCGGCCTTGGCGGCGCGCTTCTCGTCGTCCTTGGCGGCGTTGTTGACGAGCGACTCGCCCACCTTGCGCTTGAGCTCGGTGTTGAGGCTCTTGCCCTGTTCGACGGTCAGCTCGCCCTTCTTGACGAGGTCGTCGACCAGCTCGCTGCCCTTCTCGTATCCGGTGGCAAGGGCGCCGATGCCCGCCAGCACGACCTTGCGCAGGCCGTCACCCAAATCGAAGTCTGCCATGATATCCCTCCTTCGTGAAGGTCGCGCACGGCTCGCTGCCATGCGCACGTACGCTCTAAGCCTACTACCGCGGTCGCGCCGCGGCCACCTTGCGTGCCTGCTCGGCGATCTCGTCAATGCGCTCAAGCTCCCTGCGCTGTTCCTCGGTCTGGTCGGCGGTGCCGAATTCGCCGTAGCGGCGTTCGGCGGCCACGCGGATCAGATAGTCTGCGATGGCGGGGTTCTTCGGCAGGAGCGAGCCGTGCATGTACGTGCCGATCACGTTGTTCATGCGCGCGCCTTCCGTATGGTCCTCGCCGTTGTTGCCGCGTCCCTCCTGGTCGACGTGGCCGAGAGGCGCGACCCCGGCCCGCAGGAACGTCTGCCCGGAATGGTTCTCGTAGCCGATGATGTCGCCGAATTCGTCGGAGTGCTCGACGAGGTTGCCGATCATGCGCACGTCGCGGCCGACGGTGTGCGCCTGGATCACGCCGATGCCGTCGAGGCGCGTGCCGTCCACGGTCTCGAAGTATTCGCCGAACAGCTGGTACATGCCGCAGATCATCAGCATGGGCACGCCGTCGGTGGCGAGCGCGCGCAGCAGGTCGGCACGGCGGAAGAAGTCGTCGACGATCTTCTTCTGACCGGTGTCCTGCCCGCCGCCGCCGAGGATCATGTCCACGTGTTCGGGCCATTCGTCGCCCTGGTTGTACGCGGTGACGCGCGGCTCGTAGCCGTAGAGCGCGAGCCGGCGCGTGATGGTGAGCACGTTGCCGGAGTCGCCGTAGATGTTCATGTCCTTCGGGTAGAGGGACATCACGTCGATTACCTTGCCCATGTCTTGTTCCTCGTTTCCCTTCGTCCTATTCGCCCACGCCGGCGTCCGCCACGTCGGCGATGCGGCCGAGCGCGGCGCGCACCTTGAGCATCGCGGTATACGTGCAGTAGATGTGTTTCGGCGTGCCCGGGTTCGCATGCACGAACAGGTTCAACGCGGATTCGATGTCGGTGTCGGTCTGCGAGACCGGCACCTGGTCGTATGCGAGGCGCAGGGCCATGTCCCAGGCGCGCACGCCGGACACCTGCGCGACGCCGGTCCCGCGCAGGGAGGTGAAGTCCACGTCCCACAACCAGCTCATGTCGCGGCCGTCCGCGTATTCGTCGTTGATGACGATCATCGTGTCCGCGCCTTCGGGAGGGAAGCTCGCCAGGGAGAGCCGGAAGCCCATCGGGTTCTTGACGAGCAGCAGTTCGACCGGGCTGCCCGCCGCCTCGATGACCTCGCCGCGCCCGAACGCGGGCGTGACGCGCGCCACGGCCCGGATAAGCGAGTCGGTGTCCGAGTCGGCGAAATGCCTGAGCCGCTCGCGGAACGCCTCGCCTCCGGCGGGGGCAGCCGCGGTCCGCGCCCGCGGCGCGTCGGCGACGACCGTGCGCACGACGGCGAGCGCGGCGGCCGCGTTGTACAGGTTGTACACGCCTTCGAGCTTCACGTCGGTCGTGTGCTCGCCTCCGTCCAGTCGGAACGTGGCCCGATGGTCACCGAATGCAGTGAACGTCACGTCCGCCGGCAGTTCGACGGCCTCGGCGTCGTCTTTCCGCTCCTGCCGGCCGGCGGCGGCCGTGCCGGAGACTGCACCTTCCTCCACGCTCACGGTGGTGGCCATGTCGTCGTCGGAGGGGAAGAGCTTCTTCAATTCGTCGGACAGGCCGAAGTAGCGCACCTGCGTGCCGGCGGGCGTCAGGGCCGCGAGCGCGGCGATGCGCGGATCCTCGCGGTTGAGCACGACGGTGCCGGTGGTGGTCTTGGCGACCTCGCCGAGCAGCCGCGCCGTGTTGTCGATCTCGCCGAAGCGGTCGAGCTGGTCGCGCATCACGTTGAGCAGGAGCGCGTAACGGGGTTTGACCTGCTTGACGAAGTGCACGGCGTACGCCTCGTCGAGTTCCAGCACGGCGATGTCGGCGTCGAGCCGGCCGCCCAGCGTGACCTGCTGGAGCAGCGCGGAGACGACGCCGCGCGTGAAGTTCGAGCCGGTCGGATTGGTGAACACCTTGAGCCCGAGGTCGGAGAGCATCGAGGCGACCATGCGCGTGGTCGTGGTCTTGCCGTTCGTGCCGGAGACGAGCACGACGCCGAGCGGGAGCCGTCCGAGCGTGCGCGCGAGGAAGCCCGGGTCGATGGTCTCGATGACCTTGCCGGGGAACGCGGATCCGCCGTGGTGCAGCAGGCGGGACGCCCAGCGTACGCCTTTGCCGATGGCGGGTGTGGCGAACGAATTCCATGCCATGTGTCTCATACCCCCTGTCCGCCGGAGTTGTAGTCCTGCGGCATGTCCTTGAATTTCGATGTGGCGCCGAGGAACGCCAGGTGGAAGGTCTCGGTCGGTCCGTTGCGGTGCTTCGCCATGATGATGTCGGCCTCGCCCGGCCGGTCCTCCTTGTCGTAGAAGTCCGGTCGGTGCACGAGGAACACCACGTCGGCGTCCTGCTCGATCGATCCGGATTCACGCAGGTCGGAGAGCTGCGGCTTCTTGTCGTTGCGCATCTCGGGCCCTCGGTTCAGCTGGGAGAGCGCCACGACCGGCACCTCCAGCTCCTTGGCGAGGAGCTTCAGCGCGCGGGAGAATTCGGAGACCTCCTGCTGGCGGCTTTCGACCTGTTTGCCGGAGGTCATGAGCTGCAGGTAGTCGATGACGACGAGCTTCAGGTCGTTGGTCTGTTTGAGACGGCGGCATTTCGCGCGAATCTCCATGAGGCTCATGTTCGGCGAATCGTCAATGAACAGCGGGGCGTCGTCGAGCTTCGACCAGAAGCCGTTCAGCGTGTTCCAGCGTTCCGGCGTGATCTCGTCGGCGCGGCGCAGGGCTCCGAGCGGGATGTTCGTCTCGGCGGAGATGATGCGCTGGGCGAGCTCCACCTTGCTCATCTCGAGGCTGAACACGATGGTGGTCATGTGGTGGTGGAGGGCGGCGGCGCGGGCGAAGTCGATGCCGAGCGTCGACTTGCCCATGGCCGGGCGGCCGGCGACGACGACCATCTGGCCGGGCTGGAGGCCCTGCGTGAGGTCGTCGATGTCGCGGAATCCGGTGGGCACGCCCTTGTTGACGAGTCCCTGCTGGAGCTTGTCGAGCTGGTCGAGCGCGTCGTGCACGACAGGGCCGATCGCGGCGTAGTCCTGGCGCACCTTGCCGACGCTCATCTCGTACACTTCGGCCTGCGCGAGGTTGACGACGTCCTCCGCCTGCGAGCCTTCGGCGGAGTAGCCGAGCTGCGCGATCTTGGTGCCGGCGGCGATCACGTTCCTGAGGATCGCGCGCTGGTGCACGATCTCCGCATAGTACGTGGCGTTCGCCGCGGTGGGCACGGAGGCGACGAGCGAATGGAGGTAGTCGGCGCCGCCCACCTTCTCCAGGTCGCCGCTTTTGAGCAGCTCGTTCGCCACGAGCACCGCGTCGACGGGCTGCGAGGCGGAGAACAGGTTGATGATCGCCTCGTAGATGGTCTGATGCTTCGGCTGGTAGAAGTCGGTGACCTCGATCATCTGCGAGACCTCGCCGATGGCGTCCTTGCTCATGAGCATGCCGCCGAGCACGGCCATCTCCGCGTCGTCGTCATGCGGGGGCACGCGGTCGAACAGGGCGTCCCTCACCGGCGTGCCGGTCGCGCCAGGCACGTACCCGCCGCGACCGTTCCCGCGGCCCGTGCGCGTGCGGCCGCCACGGTCGCCGCCACGGTAGGGGCGGTCCGCGGGCGCGTCGTCGCCGTACGGGCGATCTGCGGGCGCACCGTCCGCAGGCTCGTCGAAGCCGCCGTCCGCGCCGCCGAAGTCCTCTTCGGGAGGCGTGAAACCGGCGTCGCCGTCGTCATGCGGTTCGTCGTTCCAAGGTTCCTCAGCCATAGGCCACAGTATAGATTCCCGTATCGAGTGCGGTACATATCCACCGCTTTCACGGCGCGCTGGGATTGCGGCCGGCGCTTGCCGCCAATGCCATCGCCGATGCCCGCCACCGGCACCCATCGCCGATACGCGATTCGCAGGGTTTTCCCAGCGAATCGCATCGGCTTTCCCGGGCTTCCGCATCGTCGCTTGGAGGTTCACGCGGTTACATATGAATCACCGGCGAACGACAGACCGCCACGACGGAACAGACCATCGGGCGGACGAAAGCGAACCGGTGAGGCCGTACCCCTTCTTCCCGGCCCCATAACCATAACTGAAAATCCTCTTTCTTCTTCCTCTCTCTCCTTCTCGAAAGGGTCCGGCGGACGCATCCGCCGGACCCTTTCGTTCGTTCCTGGCCCGTTTGCCGCCGCTACGCCTCGCGGCGGCCGGCGAGGGCCCGGCCGAGCGTAATCTCGTCGGCGTATTCGAGGTCGGAGCCGACGGGCAGGCCGCTGGCGAGACGCGTCACCTTGATGCCGAGCGGCGAGAGCAGCCGGCTCAGATACGTGGTGGTCGCCTCGCCCTCGATGTTCGGGTCGAGCGCGAGGATGACCTCCTTGACCGTGTCGTCCTTCAACCGTTCCAGCAGTTTCGCGATGTTCAAGTCGCCAGGCCCCACGTTCGCCATCGGGTTGATGGCGCCGCCGAGCACGTGGTAGAGGCCGCGGTACTCGCGCGTGCGTTCGATGCTCATCACGTCCTTCGGCTCCTCGACCACGCAGATGACGGTGTGGTCACGGCGCGGATCGGCGCACACCGGGCAGGGGCTCGACTCGCATACGTTGCCGCACACATCGCAGAACCGCACCTTCGCCTTCACCTCGGTGATCGCGTCGGCCAGGTCGGCGGCCTCCTGCTCGTCGGCGCTGAGCAGGTGGAACGCGATGCGCTGCGCGCCTTTCGGCCCGATGCCGGGCAGCTTGTTAAACGCGTCGATGAGACGCTGAATCGCGCCGTCATACGCCAATGCCATGTGGTCGTCTTCCTTCCGTCATCTACTCGTCGTGCTTGGGCGCGGCGTGCATGTTGCGCGGGTTGCGCGGGTCGTCGGCAGCGAACGTCTCGACCTTCTTCACTTCGAACAGCCTGCGCAGCTCGTCGCGGTTCATCGCCACGGCGCTGCCGAGCGATTCGTCGTCCATCGAATATTCGTCTTCGTCCGCGTCGACCTGCGGTTTCACGGGCCCGGTGGATTGCGCCGGCGGCATGTTCCACGGGTCGTTCGCCCGGGCAACCGGTCCGGGCTGCGGCTGCGACTGGGGCCGCGGCGTGGAGGCGGGCGAAGGCGCGTTCCACGGGTCATCGGGTTCCGCGGGCGGCGGCACGTCCTTCCACGGGTCGTCCGGCTCGACCGGCTCCGGCGCCATGGCCCGCGAGACGCGCGGTCCCGCGCCGGGGCCAGCAGGCCGGTTCCCGTTCGCGCCACGATCATCACCGTTTCCAGCGGCCGCGGCGTTCCCGCCACCGAACGCGGCACCGCCGTTCGCCGGCAGCGGTGTGTTCCACGGGTCGGCGGCGGTGTTCCACGGGTCGGCGGGATCCGGCGTATTCGCGGATTTCACGCCGTCGCCCGCGCGCCGCTCGGGCGACACGGACGCGGCGGGCGCGGGTTGCGCCCACGGATCCGTGTCGTCGCTCAGGTCGGGCACCGCCACCTGTTTGCGATGGTGTTCCGGCTCCTGCGTCCGGGATTGCGCGGGGGATTCCCGTTTCGGCATCGGGTGCGCCCAGGGATCGTCGTCCGGTGACGCGGACACCGGCTGGGCCCACGGATCGTCGCTCGCCGGCGCGGAGCCGTCCGATGCCGCACCAGCACCGGACGGACCGGACGGTACAGCTCGGTGACTGTCATCGTCCTCCGACTGGCCGGATGCCGCCGCGGACGGCGCCGCGGACTGTTCGCGCGCGCCTTCCTTGGCGGCGACGGCGTTCGCTTCGCCGGATTGCGCCTTGGCGGCCGCCGCCTGCAGGTTCTCCTGCAGCAGCTGGGCCTTGATCCTCTGCTGCTCGCCCTGCGGCAACTTGCTGAACGGCGGCGTCTTCTGGCCGTCGTCCGTGCTGGGCGTCGGCGCGATGTCGGTCTGGTCTCCGAACACCTTGCGCACTTCGCCGCGCACGATCGAGACCACCTTGTTCGTACCGTCCACCGGCTCGGAGGCGACGGCGAGCGCGAACGCGTACTTACTCAGCGCGGTGTCGAACCGCATCCACACGCGCGGGCGGCCCGTCTTCGGGTATGCGGCGACGAACTTGATGCGCACCTTGTCACGCGACACGTAGCGGCGCACGTCCTCGGGGAGGGCGGCGAGCATCGCGTCCCACTTCTGTTCGGGGGTGCGGGTGTCGGGCTGGGCGGGGGCGGAGGGTTGCGCCGGCGCCGTCTCCGGCGAGGCCGCGACGGCCGTCGTCGAGGAGGGCTGGGCCGCCTCCCCCTCGGTCGCGCCGTGCGCGACGGCTCCCCCACGTTCATGGGGACGCGGGGAACCGCCGCCCTGTGCAGAGGCGGCGGTTTCGTGATGCTGGTTGCGGGATGCGCCAGCGAAACCGACGCCGTGCGTTCCGGTCGTCGCGCCGGCGAAACCGACGCGCGCACCCGTCGCGGTACCTGCGGCGGTACCGCCCGTATGAGCGCCGGAACCGGACGCGACGCCGGATGCGGGCGGCGCACCGGCACCCGTCGCACCGGCGACCGACGTGGCGAATCCGTTCTCACGGCCGGCGAGCAGGCGCGCGGCCAGCAGTTCCAGTCGCATGCGCGGCGAGATCGCGCCGGTCATCTGCCCGAGCGTCGCGTTGATGATGTCCGCCATCGCGGTGAGTTGCGACAGTCCGAGCGCCGCCGCCTGACGGTGCAGGTCGTCCATGTCCTCCGCCTCGGCGGTGTCGGAGAGCACGTTCTCCGCACGGTCGCCGGCCAGGGTGAGTACGAGCAGGTCGCGCACGCGGGCGAGCAGATCCTCGACGAACCGGCGCGGGTCGAATCCGCCGACCACGACCTTCTGGATCACGCCGTACAGCTTCTCGCCGCTCGCGTCGATCACCGCGTCGACGGCCTCGCCGATCAGCGCCTCCGGCGTGAAGCCGAGCAGCGCCACGGACGCGTCGTGCGTGATCACGCCGTCCACCGCGCCGACCATGAGCTGGTCCAGCACGGACAGGGTGTCGCGCACGGAACCGCCGCCGGCGCGCATCGCCAGCTTGAGCACGCCCGGCTCGGCCGTGATGTGCTCCTTGGCGCAGATCTCCTCCAGGTACGGCCCCATCACTTCGGCGGGGACGAGGCGGAACGGGTAATGGTGGGTACGCGAGCGGATCGTGCCGATTACCTTGTCCGGTTCGGTCGTCGCGAAGATGAACATGACGTGCTCCGGCGGCTCCTCCACGATCTTGAGGAGCGCGTTGAAGCCCTGCGGCGTGACCATGTGGGCCTCGTCGAGAATGAAGATCTTGTAGCGGTCGCGAGCGGGGGCGAAGCCGGCGCGTTCGCGCAGTTCACGGGCGTCGTCCACGCCGTTGTGCGAGGCGGCGTCGATCTCCACCACGTCGATGGAGCCGGGACCGCCGGTGGCGAGGTCCTTGCAGGATTCGCATTCGCCGCACGGATGCGAGGTGGGGCCCTTCGCGCAGTTCACGCATCGGGCGAGGATGCGCGCCGAACTGGTCTTGCCGCAACCTCGCGGGCCGGAGAACAGGTAGGCGTGCGTGAGCTTGCCCTCGTCGAGGGCGCGCATGAGCGGGACCGTGACCTGGTCCTGGCCGATCACCCCCGCGAAGGTGTCGGGTCGATAACGGCGGTACAGCGCCAAAGCCATCGCTGGTTCCTACTTTCTTTCCATCGGATCGTCCGGAACGCGGGCCCGCGCCGGATTCCGCGGGCCGCTGCCCGCCCGGACGTCCATTGCACTGCCCTCTAATCTATCCCAACCGGCGCACGTGCGACTACGCATCGCACGCGCGATGCCGGACGGGACGCCGCGCACGGGGTCGCACACGGCCGCGGCGACCGCGCGTGTCCGCCGTCCCGCCGCGCATACACTGGGCATATGGGCATTGACACGACGTCAACAATGACGGTCAAAGGTGACGCGAGACGGCTCGCGATTGTGCGCGCGGCACGGGAGATCTGCTTGGAGAAGGGCTTCTCCAAGATCACCGTGAGCGACATCGCCGGACGCGTGCACATGACCAGATCGCTGTTCTACCACTATTTCCCCGACAAGGACGCGGTGGCGGACGCCGTCCTCGACGACGTGGTCGAAGACATCCTGACCAAGCTGGCCGTCTGGGACGCGTCCCGCGAACCCGGCAACATCGGCAAGGCGCTCGACGACATCGTGCGCCTCACCCGCGCGCTGATCGCGGACGAGAGCCCGTTCTCCGCACGCATGATCCACGAGGGCAACGCCGAACTGTACATCCGGTTCATCGACCGCATCGCCGACCGCATCGCCGACATGTTCGAACGGACCACCGTACGCGATTTCGAAGCGCTCCACGGGCTGCCGATCAGCAACGTGCACGAGACGTTCTTCACGCTGATCGTGGGCCTCATCTCGCTGCTGCGCTCGCACCCGGAGACGCCGGACGAGACGGTGAAGAGCCTGCTCGCGCAGACCCTGCACCTCACCGAATACATCGGCACGGACTAGACGAACGCGCCGGTGACCGGGTCGCGGCCGTCGCGCCCAAGCATGGCGAGCACACGGTCCTCGCCATGCTCGCGTTCCTGCAGCCGGGCGACGGCGGGAGGCACGAGCACGCGCAACGCATGGCCGCACGCCCGCACCGCGACCGGCAGCCGGCCGACGTACTCGCCGTCAGCCATGAGCACGGGCGGCTCGACGCCCTCCCCCGCACGCGTGATCTCGACGTCGCGCACACGCTTCCAGCCGAACACCTTCGAGCCGAGCAGCTTGCCGTTGTAGCCCTTCGAGATCGCATCGGCGATCTCCACCACATTCGGCATGTGGTCGATCCAGATCAGGTCGAGCAGACCGTCATCGAGCCGCGAATACGGGGAGACCTCCAGCCCGCCGCCGATATGCCGCGAATTCGCCACGGTGAGCATCGGCGAGACGATGTCCCGCTCCTCCACCGAGCCGTCCGCCAACGTGGCCTTCACGTGGTAGCCGTACCGTTCGAGATGCGCAACCTCCACGAGCACGGCGGCGAAGTAGCGCAGCGAACCGCCCGGCAGCCGCGAACGGTTGGCCCGGTCGTTGATGCTCGCATCCAATCCGCACGACAGCATGCCCGCATAGTAGCGGTCGAACGCGGACGCCGTTCCGGCACGCGCCTCGCTAGACGGCTCCACCTCCTCGCCGGTGGTCGGGTCGGTCGCGACGGCACCGGCCAGCGCCGTCACCCGCCCCATATCCACGTCGATGTGCGAACCGCGCACGATGGCGCCGACGATGCCCTCCACCGCGGTATCCACACGGTTCACCGGCAGCCTCAGGCCACGGGCGAAATCGTTGCCCGATCCGGTGGCGACGATGCCGAGCGGCTTGCCGCTGGAACCGACGGCGTTCGCGCCGAGGGCGATCATGCCGTCGCCGCCGACCACGACGAGATGGTCATAGTCGGCGATACGCCCGCGCGCGTTGGCGAGGGAATCGTCGAAACCGTCGCCGGTCAGGTCGATCACGTCGAACCCGTACCGTTCGCCGGCTGCGGCCAACAGCCCGCGCACGCGCTCACCGACCGCGGTCCCCTTGCCCTTGTCGGACGCGGGGTTGCCGACCATCGCGACCACGCCGTAATCCTTGCTCTCCGTCATGCCTTCACGATAACCGGAAAGCCGGCGGAACCGCCAGTGCCGATGAAACGATGGCGGTCAGCCGTCGCACGGCACCGGTCCGGCGCGCGCGTCGACCGTGATCTCTGGCATGAACGGCACGTCGGTGGCGAGCGCGACGCGCACCGTCACGTCGCCGCCGTCCTCGCCGCCGACCTCGCAGGAGGCGAGGCGGCCGGCGTGCGCCGTCGTGACGGTGGCGGCGACGGCGCACGGCTCGCCGCCGCCGACGTTCCGCCCGACCGCCGCGGACAACGCGGCCAGGTCGGCGGCGGACCGGCCGACGGCGCGACGCACCAGCAGGTGGCCGGCCGAGGCGGCGGCGGTCAGCAGCACGGCGACGAGCATGATGAGCGCGATGCCGGCCATCGTGCCGGATCCCTCGTCGGCATGTCCGATCGCGGCGCGGCTCATGTGATCACCCCCACGGCCCGGCCCTCGACCCGGGTGGGCAGCACGCCCATCGGATCGGGGATCACCGGGCAATGCGTCGTCACGGTCACCCGATCACCGGCGCGGCTCACGTTCACCGTGATGCCACCACCGCCGACGGCGTGGGCGACGGCCGAGGGATCGGCGTCGTCGCCGGCCGTGACCGCCGTGCGCGCGGCGGCCGAAGCGGCGTCCTGGCATCCGATGGACACCATCACCGTGCGGGCAAGCGCGAGCAGCAGCAGCGCGAGCGCCACGACGGCGGGCAGCACCGTGGCGAATTCCGCGGTGACCGCGCCGGGATCGGCATGCGGCGGGCGTCTGGCCCGACGCCGCATATAGCGTGCGGTCATGGCGATCAGCCTCCCATCATCAGCGCCTTCTTGACGATGTCGAGCAGCATCTTGCGCACGGCATCGGATTTGAGGATGGCGACGAGCAGGGCGGCGAAACCGGTGGCGGCGACCAGCACGACCGCGTATTCGGCGGTGGCGGCCCCCTCCTCGGGCTCTGCGGCGAGCGTGCGCATGCGCGCGTCCATCACGCACAGTCGGGCGCGGCACGTTTCGCGCAGGCGTTCGGCGCGCTCGCGGGCATGGGTGAAGATGCCGGCCCGCCCTTCGCCGTTGACGGGGATGACGGTGTTCATGGGAGTTCCTTTCCTTGAGGATGGTGGGTGGTGGGGGTTGGTATGGATGTGGATGTTCGCCGGTTGGCGGGAAATCGGATGGAGAATGGGGTGGCAGCTGCCATAGGGGTTGGCGATGAAGGTCGGCGACGACGCCGGAGGAGGCACGATATTGAGTTATGGACCGATCGGTCGTTCCACTGTGCGCGATGGGTGCCGGAACTCGCAACGGATTCCGGGGCATGTGGTCAGTACCCCCTGGTTTTCCACATCCCGGGCGTGTCATCCACATCGTTGTGGATAACACGGCACGTGATATCACCGGCTTCCGCCGATAACCCCCGATTCCGAAACATGCAGGGATACATACATACGGAACCAGGCTCGGACAAACGAAAAGGCCCGCCGAAGCGGGCCTTTTCCACAAGTCCAACCTAGGAGCAGAATCTCAGCACAACATCATCGTTGCAACGGTAAGTCTTTCCAATGCCCGTCCAACGTATCAGTCCTCGTGACCATTACTCTTTGTGGGCTCTGCTCTGTTCGGTTTTCCTTGTAGTTCATAATCTAGGCGTGCGGGCGGCACCACGCAACCTGGGAAAGGGCGTTGTGCGTTTCTTTGCGCAATTGGTCGTTCGACCGTCGGAAAAACGCTTTTTTGGCGTTTCCTGTTCGTTTTTCGCCGGCGTTCTGTGCCATTGCGTGCGTTTCGGACGTCATCGCGGCGTGTCGCCCAATTGGCGCCGAGCGCTGTCCGATTGGCATCCGGCCGCCGCCTGACCGATACGAGGGACCGTCACCATCCGGACGACGAAACCCCCGATTGTGGACAACCCGTCGGCGGTTGTGGACAACCTGCCGGAACACGGTGGACAATCCGGCGGTTTACGCGGGTAAACCATGGGCTCCGACCACATCACCCCGCACGGCTTGCCCGGCACCCGCCCACACCGCTTCAATCGAATCATGAACACGCCAGCACCACTCACGCCATCGCCATCGATACCGCCGCCGATGGATGACCGGACGATTCACGCCGACATCGCGTCGTCCGCCGTCGTCCCATCGCCCGTTCCATCGACCGCCTCATCGGCCGCTCCTCCGGCCGCGCCGACGCCGGCCATCCCGATGCCGGCCGACCCGCCGTCCGTCGCCCTGCCCCGACGCGGCCCGGCCACGCCGCGAATCGTGACCACGGCGCATGGGCCGACGCCACGGCGCCACTACGCCCTTCCGCAATCCACGCTCGCGCCGACGCCGGTGCCGGTCCCGACCGTGACGGTACCGGCTCCGGTTACGCCGGCACCACCGCAGTCCGCCGCTTCCACGCCACCCGACCGGCGACGGCGCAAAGGCGCGTCCAAGGCCGTGGGCCCCAGACGAAAGGCGACGCCGCAACGCCTCATGTCTCGTCGGGGCGCGATCGCGACGGTACATCGCGCCAAGCCGTCCGTACCATGCCCGCTCCCGGAGACCTCGCCCCCGGGCAATCTCGTCGTGTTCACCTCGCCCAGCGGCGGCATCGGCACGAGCACGCTCATGGCGCTCACCGGATTGGCGCTGGACGGACGCGGCGTCGACTGCGCGCTGCTCGACGCCGATCTGGATGGCGGCGGGCTCGGCGTGCTGCTCGGTATCGAGCACGAGCCCGGCCTCACCCTGCAGGATCTCGACGCACCGCTCGGGCATATCGAGGGATCGGCGTTGAACCACGAACTCCCCGCCTGGGAGGGCATACGCGTGCTCGCCCATACGCCGTGGCGGGGCGGGAATCCGGAATGGTGGGAGCTCGAGGCCGCGGCGGACGCGCTGGCCGAAGCGAACGACATCGTGATGGTGGATGCGGGCCGGGGCACGGTCATCCCGCGCATGCCCCGATTCGCCGCCGCGCATCAGGTGGTGGCCGTCGACCTGTCCGTGCTGGGCATGGCCCGCGCGAAATCGCATCTCGCCATGCTCGACCGGCTGCGTGACGCCATGCGCGGCGGCAGAGGCGGCACGACCGGGAGCGCCGGCACGACGGGAGCCGTGCCTCCCCAGCCGCTCGTCGTCGGCGTCGAGCCGCGCGGACCGGCCCGATCCAAGGCCTCCTCGTCGGTCGCGGTGGCGGAGGCGGTCGCCTATATCGGCGAGGACATGCTCGGCCCCGTACGCTGCGCACCGGCGTTGTGCGCGGACATGCTCGCGGGGTTGGGCATCCGCACGGTGCCGAAACGCAACCGGCGCGTGGTCGACGCGTTAGCCGACGGCATCCTCGCGGCCGCCGGCATCCGCGCGCCGGGAGGAAACCGTGCGGCGGACGGGGAACGGAGGCCATCATGAGCGGAAACCATATGGCGGGCGCGATGACGGACGCGATGACGGACGTCACGGCGATCGCGTTCGGGCCGCTCGACTCCATCGTGCGCGATCCGCGCGTCACCGACGTGGCGGTGACCTGCGACGGACGCGTCTGGGCGGACGACGGAAACGGCATGCGCGAGCGCCGGCCGCGCATACCGTTCCGCGATGCGCGGACCGTGCGCGACTACGCGGTGCGCCTGTGCGCGCAACTCGGCCGCCGTCTCGACGACGCGTGCCCCATCGCCGATGCTTCCAGCGGCGGCGGCATCCGTGTGCACGCCGTGATTCCGCCGATCGTGCCGTATGGCGCGTCCCTGTCAATCCGTCTGCCGGACCGCACGGCGTCCACGCTCACGGACCTGTGCCGCCGTGGATTGTTTCCCGCGCCTTGGCTGCCCGTGCTGCGCGGTCTGGTCGCGCGACGCGCCACGCTGCTCCTCACCGGCGGCACCGGCGCCGGCAAGACCACGCTGCTCAAGGCGCTGCTCGCCGAATGCGACCCGGCGGAACGCATCGTCACCGTGGAGGAGGTGCGCGAGCTGGGCGTCCTGCCGCTCGACGATCACGTGTCGATGGTCACGCGTGAGGCGAACGTGGAGGGCGCCGGCGCGGTCGGATTGCCGGAACTGGTGAAGGCGACGCTGCGCATGCGCCCCGACCGCGTGGTGCTGGGAGAATGCCGCGGCGAGGAAATCGCCGACCTGCTGCGCGCCTACAATTCCGGCCACCATGGCGGCATGACCACGCTGCACGCCGACAGCGTCGCGCGCGTGCCGTCGCGTCTGATTGCGCTCGGCCTGTTGGCGGGTCTCGCCCCCGAGGCGACGGCCATGCTCGCCCGTGACGCGTTCGACGCGGTCCTGCACCTGGAACGCGTCGACGGACGACGCCGCATCGCGCAGATCGGCCTGTTGGGCGGGACGGCGGGCGGCGCGATGACGAACGGCGCGATGACGGATGACGCGATGACGGATGACGCGACCGGCATGGCGACGGGCGTCACGGCGACGGGCGGAACCCCTGTCCGCCCGGCCGCGCTCGCGGGAGTGCCGCTGGCCACGTGGACAGGCGCGGACCAGCCCTCATATGCGCCGCAATGGCGTCGTTTCACCGACCGGTGGAGGCTGCCATGACGACGACCACGATCATCGCCTCGGCCGGCATCGCGCCGGGCGTCATCGGCCCGCTCATCGCGGTTCTCGCGATAGCGGCGGCGGCCGTCGCCATCGCGCCCATCGTCATGCCCGCCATCGTGCGCCCCGTCATGCCGCCGGGCGCGCGGAACCGAGCGCGCGGGACTCGCGGACGGCTTGGGAACGGCGTCGTCGCTTCCGCCGCGCCGCCGCGCATCGGCATCGATGCGACGATCGCCGCCGTCATCGCGCGCGTGAAAGGCGGCGGCACCGCCGTCGAAGCGTTCGAAGAGCAGGGAGGCGTACGGTTCGCGACGCCGCGCGTGACCGTCGCGCGCGCCGCGACGGTGCTGCGCGTGCGCGCCAAGGACGACGAATCCGAAACGGACGTCGCGACGGCGGCACGGCATCTCGCCGCGGCATGCCGGTTGAGCGAACGTACGGGATGCGAGCTGGCGCGCTGCCTGGAGGCGGTGGCCTCGGACCAGAGCCGGGCACGTCGCGCCGCCGAGCTGAAACGGCAGACGTTCGCGATGCCGAAGGCGACGATACGGCTGCTTTCCGCACTGCCGGCCGTGACCGTGGCGCTCGGCGAGCTGTTGGGAGCGCGACCGGTCGCGTTCCTGTTCGGCTCACCGCAGGGACTGCTGTGCTTGGGATTGGGCGGATTGTGGTATGCGGCCGGTCTGGTGTGGACGCATCGGATGTTGGCGTCGTTCGACGATGCGGGAGGCGACACGGACGCCGACCTGCCGATCACGCTCGCCATGCTCCATGCCGCGCTCAGGCAGGGCGCATCCATCCCGGGGGCATTGATTGCCGTGGGCGAGGCGATCGAGCGCCCGGCGCAGGACGATACGGAGCGTGACCGGGCGAGGCGCGACGGCACACGGCGCGGCGGACCGAAGCGTGACGGACCACGACATGACGGACCGAAGCGCCGCGGCCCGGCGCGGGACCTGCCCACGTGTCTGCGCGCGGCCGGCTATGCGCTCACGCGCGGCGCGACCTGGCATGAGGCATGGATCGGCGCGGGTGCGGGAGGCCTGCCGCTCGAATCGGTCCGCGACTGCCTCGGCGAGGCGTGGATGCACGGCGTCTCGCCGACGGCACGGCTGGAACTCGCCATCGAGCGGTACGGCCGGGACGAGGCCGCGGCCATCGAGCGGGCCGCGGCCGAGCTCTCGGTGCGCCTGCTCGCGCCCACCGGACTGTGCTTCCTGCCCGCGTTCGTGCTCATCGGCGTGATACCGGCCATCGTCTCGTTCGCGCTGTGAGGCATCCGCCGGCCGTCCGGCCACGCGTTACCGCTCACAGCACCGTCTCCCGCCCACCGGGCGACGCCCAAAATGTGAACTCGCGTTGAACTTTGGCGCGTATACCCACAACCCAACCGTCTCAAGGCCTAGGATGACAATCATGGCACAGATTTTTGACGCACCATCGAAAGCGATTCTGCGAAGCCAAATCGCAGAGCACATCGCCGAAACCGACAAGAACGATCGGCGCGAGACCCTTGAAGGCGAGGCCCCGCTGCCGACCGACCGCTTCTTCGACCGCGAGCTGAGCTGGCTCAAGTTCAACAAGCGCGTCCTCGAACTCGCCGAAGACAAGGACCAGCCGCTGCTGGAGCGCACCAGCTTCGCGGCGATCTTCGCCAACAACCTCGACGAGTTCTTCATGGTCCGTGTGGCCGGTCTCAAGCGCCGCATCGACTCGGGCATCGCCGTGCCCTCCGCCGCCGGCCTGAGCCCGCGCCAGCTGCTGCGCTCGATCAGCGAGCAGGCGCACGCGCTGCAGAACGAGCACGCCCACTACGTGATCGACGAGCTGTTCCCGGCCCTCGCCGAACAGCACATCGTGCTGCTCAGCTGGGACAAGCTCACCACCGCCGAGCAGGAGCGCCTGTCGCGCTACTACCGCCAGCAGGTGTTCCCCGTGCTCACCCCGCTCGCCGTGGACCCGGCCCACCCGTTCCCGTACATCTCCGGCGGCTCCATCAACCTCGCCGTGATCGTCGAGAACCCGGCTTCCGGCAAGTCCCACTTCGCACGCGTGAAGATCCCGGGCAACCTCAACCGACTCGTGCCGGTCGACGACATGACCGACGAGGAGTCCAAGGAGGAGCGCTACGGGTTCATCACGATGGAGAACCTCATCATCGCCCACCTGGAATCCCTGTTCCCGGGCATGATCATCAAGGAGGCCCGTTCCTTCCGCGTCACCCGCAACGAGGACATCGACGTCGAAGAGGATGACGCCGAGAACTTGCTCAACGCGATGGAGAAGGAACTGCTCCGCCGTCGCTTCGGACCGCCGATCCGCCTCGAGATCTCCGACCAGACCAGCCCGTTCCTCTCCCAGCTGCTCGCCGACCAGCTCGGCGTCACGCCGGAGGAGGTGTACCGTCTGCCGGCACCGCTCGACATGACCGTGCTGTTCGAGCTCGGCGGCATCGATCGTCCGGACCTCAAGAACCGCCCGTTCATCCCGACCACGAACCGTCAGATCGCCGAGGTCGAGTCGAGCCGCGCGCAGGACATCTTCGCCGCGATCCGCGAGCGTGACATCCTGCTGCACCACCCCTACGACTCGTTCTCCACGTCCGTCCAGGCGTTTCTGGCGCAGGCTGCTGCGGATCCTAAGGTTCTGGCCATCAAGCAGACGCTCTACCGAACCAGCTCCAACTCGCCGATCATCGACGCGCTGATCGACGCGGCGCATGCCGGCAAGCAGGTGCTGGCGCTGGTCGAGATCAAGGCCCGCTTCGACGAGGACGCGAACATCGCGTGGGCGCGCAAGCTGGAACGCGCCGGAGTGCACGTCGTGTACGGCATCGTGGGCCTCAAGACCCACTGCAAGCTCATCGAGGTGGTGCGTCAGGAGGCCGACGGCCTGCGCCGCTACTGCCACGTGGGTACCGGCAACTACAACCCGAAGACGGCCCGCATCTACACCGATCTGGGCCTGCTCACCTGCGACCCGGTGGTCGGCCAGGACCTCACCCGCCTGTTCAACCAGCTGTCCGGCTACGCGCCGAAGTCGAGCTTCCACCGTCTGCTCGTCGCGCCGCGCACCATCCGCACCGGCCTGATCCAGCGCATCCGCCGCGAGGAGGATGCCGCCCGCGCCGGCAAGGAGGCGTGGATCAAGATCAAGGTCAACTCCGTGGTGGATGAGAAGACCATCGACGCCCTGTACCGCGCCTCGCAGGCGGGCGTGAAGATCGACATCGTCGAGCGCGGCATCTGCTCGCTCAAGCCCGGTGTTCCCGGCCTGTCCGAGAACATCCGAGTGCGTTCGATCCTCGGCCGCTTCCTCGAGCACAGCCGTATCTACGCGTTCTGCAACGCGGACGGCCCGCAGATCGGCGAAGGCCCGCTGTCCGGCCCGGAGGTGTGGATCGGCTCCGCCGATCTGATGCACCGCAACCTCGACCGTCGTGTCGAGGCGCTGGTGCGCATCACCGCACCCGAGCAGATCCAGGAGCTGCTGGACTACATCGACCTGCAGATGGCCGATTCCACCTCCAGCTGGCATATGTTGCCGGACGGCTCCTACGAGCGCCACTCGAAGGACGAGGAGGGACGCCCGCTGGTGGATTGCCAGGAGTACCTGATCCGCAAGCACACGCGTCGTCGCGGCAACCACAGCTGAGACAACCACAGCTGACGCCGCAGCTGAAGCGACGGGCCTCGCATGAGACCCCGTCGCCCGACGTTCGCATAGCGGTCGCGCCGGTGGAACCTTTGGCCACCGGCGCGACGGATTCGCGCCAAACGGCGTATGATGAAACCCGGAATTCGTGAACGTTAACGCAAATGAAGGCCGACCCGATATGGGTCGGCCTTCGTCGTTGCAGCGGGAAAACTACGTAGAGTCCTACGCGAGCCCCCGCCTGCGACCCTGCGTACAATCGAAGGGTGAACAAGAAAATGAGCAAGATCGTGGAAGCGGCCGGCGGAATCCTCTACAGACGTCGCCGTCTTCCTGACGACGTTGCGCGACGACGCGCCGACGAAGGCTCCTCCGTGATCACGGCCACGGCCACCGCCGCGGTCCCCGCGACGACCGCAATCCCCACGGACGTCGCCGCAAGCAACGCAACCACCACGGAAAATTCCGCAACCACCGCTTCCACCGCCTCCCCAGCATTCGGCACCCCGCGGTTCGACGACATCGAAGTCTGCCTCGTACACCGCCCGAAATACGACGACTGGAGCTGGCCGAAAGGCAAGGTCGACCCGAACGAATCGCATATGCACGCCGCCGTGCGTGAGATCGGCGAGGAGACCGGCCTGCCCGTCGCGCTCGGCCCGTACCTCGGCGACGTCGAATACCCGCAGTCCGAAGAAGGCAGCAAGCGCCGCCACACGAAGAACTACGCTCCCGACGTGAACACGAAGCACATCCGCTTCTGGATGGCCACCGCCATCTCCCCCGTCGACAAGCTCAAGCGCACCGCCGCACTCGGTCCCGTACACCGCGCCGATGTGGGCGAGATCGACGACGTAATATGGCTCACCCCGGACAAGGCGCGCAAGAAGCTCACCCATTCCACGGACAAGGAGATCCTCGCCCTGTTCATCGACCGCCTCCAGGAGGGCGCGGCCGACGCGGTGCCGGTCATTCTCGTGCGCCATGGCAAGGCGGAGGCCCGCAAATCCTGGAAGGGCACGGACGCGAACCGTCCGATCACACCGCGCGGAGCCGCCGCCGCGTTCGCCCTGAGCCACGAACTCGCCTGCTTCAACCCGGTGCGCCTCGCCACCTCCCCATGGATCCGCTGCATGGAGACCCTGGAGACGTTCTCCTGGCAGACCGGCCGCGACATGGTCAAACTCGACCCGCTCACCGAGGACGCGTTCGCCGCCGACCCGCAGGCCGCATGGGAATGTTTCAAGTCCGAGATCGACTATGCGCTCAAACACCGCAATCCGGCCGCGGTCTGCATGCACCGGCCGGTGATCGGTGGTATATTCGACCATCTGCGCGCCTTGTGCGTCTCCGATTCGCTCGCGAAGCGTCTGATCGCCAAGTCGCCCTACATGCCCACCGGCAGCGCGCTCGCGCTGTTCGCCATCGCCACGCCGAGGGGCCCCCGCATCATCGATATCCAGAAGGTCATTCCGCTTGTCTACTAGCTTCCCCACCACAGGAACCGCCGGAATCACCGGCAACACGGGCAACGGCTCCGTGCTCGCCTCCCGCTCCGGCTTCGTGCCCACGCCCGGCTCCGCGCCGCGCCCGTCGCGCCCCGGCCAGCTCGCCCCCGCCCTGCTTGAGCAGATGGCGGGCGGCAACGACCCGGGCGTCGTCAACGAGATCGCGCACTCCTCCGCCTCCGCGCTGCTCGACCGCGTGCGCCACAGCGAGGATCCGGCGGTCGTCGCGCGCGTGCTCACCGTCGTCGAGCGCGAAGGAGTGGACGACATCGCCGAACTGTGGAGCTCGTCGCCGGCGGACACGCTGCCCGGCGTGCTGTGGCGCCTGTACATGCTGCGCACGTGGATGCGCACGCACCGCGACGCGATTGCGCGGCTGTGGCGCGTCGGCGAGCCAGTCGCGACGTCCGCCTCCGCGATCGCCGGCGTCGACCAGGCGCCGACCGAGGACGACATCGCGCGTCTCGCCGATTCGATTCTGTCCGGCGCGTTCACCGGCGATTTCGCCGTGGCGATGGAACGCGCGGCCGCGTTCACCGACGTGGTGGCGCTGGGACTGCGCATCGAGGCGAAGCATCTCGCCGAACAGGCCGCCACGCTGGGCGCCAAGTCGAACGCCGACAAGGCGGCGCGGCTCATGCACACGGCCGCGAACCTGTTCGTCACCGCCAAGGACTTCCACCACGCCGCGAACCTCTGGCGGCGCGGCAAGCTGGAGTAGCGGAAAGAAAAAAGAAAAAAGCAAAAAGAAAAGCGCCGAACCGTGAAAGCGCCTGTCGGCGCAAGGGCCGCTCGCGGCGGCAAAAAATGGAGCCCGGGGCTTAAGCACGGCCCGACGCGGATAACAGTATAAGCATTGACAAGCTCATGCCACGCCGCGCACACGGAATCCGCCGCCGCGAGCCCCTTCGGGCCTTGCAATTACGGACTTCGCTACGCGAAGCCTCAATTCTGCCTTCGTTCGCCTGTCGGCTCACTCAGGCTGACGCTACGGGGAATCCACCGGATTCCCCGCTCGACGCGTCAGCCCTTGCGCCGACAGGCGCTTTCACGGTTCGGCGCTTTCTCTTTTGTCTCTTCTGACTCACTCCTCCAGCGGTGTGACCTGTACCACGCGCGCGGCGAGACGTTCCACGATGTCGTGGTGGTGGGTGGAGAGCAGCACGGTCTTTCCGGCATCCGCGAACGCGCGCAGCACGCGCACCACCACATCGGTGTTGCGCTCGTCCAAGCCGTCGGTGGGCTCGTCGAGCACGAGCAGATCCGGGTTCATCGACAGGCAGCACGCGATGGCGACGCGCTTCTTCTCGCCGCCGGACAGCCGGTAGGGCGCGCGGCCGCGCAGACGTTCCAATCCGAACAACGCCACCATGTCGTCCACGCGCCGCGCCACCTCGTCATCCGGCAATCCCATCTGCATCGGTCCGAACGCGATCTCCTCCTCGACGGACGGGCAGAACAGCTGTGTATCCGAGTTCTGGAACACGAATCCGACGCGCTGGTGCAGCGCCTTCGCGAACCGGCTGTTCCGCGCCTCGACGGCCGCGCGCGTCACCGGCGTGCCAGCGAACCGGTATTCGCCAGCATCGGGGAACTCCAACGCGTTGATGATGCGCATGATCGTGGTCTTGCCCACCCCGTTCGGGCCGAGCAGCGCCACGCACTCGCCGCGCATGATGGTCAGCGAGAAATCGCGCAGCACCGCATGCGAACCATCGTCATACGGATCGCGGTACGAGAATCCGATATGCTCCAACTCCACCAGCGGCATCCCAGCCGTTCCAGCCGCGCCAGCCGCGCCAGCCATGTCAGCCATGTCAGCCGTTCCGGTCGTTCCAGCCGCACCCGACTTCCCCGCGCCGAACGCGTCATCTCGAATCGCATCCTCGCGAAGCGCCCCGTCAGCCATCATCGACCACCTCCATAACAGCCCCTCACCATCGTCTTCATCACCACATCCATCATCCCAATACCACGGCCACCGCCGCCACGACCGCCACGACCGCCGCATACGCCGCGTTCGCCCAAGTGGCCAGCGGTTCGCGCCGCACATGGTACCGCCCGTCGAACCCGCGGCAGGTCATCGCCTCGGCCATGGCCTTCGCCTCGACGTGCGCCCGCAGGAACACGGCGCCGATCACACGCCCCGCGGACATCATCTTGCGCCGGTCCCGCCCGACGCTACGCAACCGCAACGCGTCGAGCAGCCCCACCATGGACCGCCCGAGGATGTCGATGAACTGGATGGTCACGTCGCACACGTACACGACGCTGTCCGGCACGCCCACGCCACGCAGCCCGGCGAGCAGCCGGTTCCACGCGACGGTGCGCGCGAGCGCGACCACGAGCGCGACGGCGACGAACGCGCGCACGGCGAGCCGCACCACGACCGCCCCGGATTGTCCGACGAGCAGCGCCGGCAGCCCGATCACGACGCTCAGCAGGGTCACGGCGAACGCCGGCCTGAGAATCGCCAGGATGAGCCGCGCCGGCCGCGCCGCCAGCATGACGAGCACGAGCGCGAGCGCCGCATAGGAGAACGCCATGCCGCGCGTCGCGTTCACGCAGACGATGATCGCGATGATGCCGACGAGCCGCAGTCCGGGCGAGACCCGCCCCAGCGCGCGGTCGAACGGACTGCCCGCGACCGACACGGGCGCGCCGACCTGTCCGAGCATGCCGCCCAGCCGCGCGAGATTGCGTTCGATGAACGTGGACCGGTCCGTGGGCGGATCGTAGCGTTCGGACGCGCGCAGCCACGCGGGAATCGTCACGGCATCGGTCTCGCCGCCAGTCGTCGGCCCGGCCAGGCGCTCGGCCAAACACCCGGTCGAATGTCCGGTCAAGCGCGCGTCCGTCTCGCCGGTCATGCCGCGGACACGGCCTTGCGCCGCGCACGCCCGCGCACGGCGAAGGCGAGCAGGCGGAAGACGATGGCGAGCACGGCGATGCCGATCACGGCGCTCAGCAGGTATCCGGCGACGTCCGGCAGCCCGGCGAGCGCGTAGTCGGGCAGGAGCGCGTTCCAGCTGAATCCGTGCGCGATGTACCGCGGCACGTAGTCGAGTCCGGTCGCGGTCATGAAGTCCTCGGCTCCCCATTCACCCCATGCGTCGCCGGTGGCGATGAGTCCGATCGGCGAGAGCAGCGCGACGACGCCGAGCGCGATCCACGCGCTGCGCCGCAATCCGTCGCGGCCATCACGTTCGTCATGTCCGACAAGTCCGTCACGTTCCCCACGAACCGTCACGGCATCGGTGCCGCCCACGCCCGTCGCGATGATCTCGGGTGCGGTGCGCCGCACGAATTCGACGACGACCACGGTGAGCAGTCCTTCGACGACGCCGGCGACGGCGAGGTGCGGCACGAGCATCGCGGGAATGGTGACGGCGAACGGGAACGGGAAGTAGAGCGCCTGTCCGTCGGCGTCGTGGAAGAGCAGTGGCTGCGCGCCGAGTTCGAGCGCCACGCACAGGGCGGCGAGGGTGAGGCCCACGTAGCCGGCGAGGAACGTCGCGACGCGGCCGGCCGCGCGCGCGGTGCCGTCGCGACGCGCACGCGCGTTCGCGCCGTCGCGGCGTCCGGCGGCGAGACGCGCGACGCCACGACCCGCCGCGGCGATGCCGTATGCGGCGAACGGCAGCACGACAGCCATGTTGAAGCAGTTCGCGCCGAGCGTGATGATGCCGCCGTCGCCGAAGAGGAGCGCCTGCAGCAGCAGCGCGACGGACACGGCGACGGTCGCGTACTGCGGTCCGAGCAGGAGCGCGATGAGCGCGCCACCGACGCCGTGCGCGGTGGTGCCGCCGGGCGTGGGCACGTTGAACATCATGATGAGGAAGGAGAACGCGGCGCCGGCACCCAGGTACGCCATCCGCTCCGGCGTGGCATCACGCATGACATGACGCAGGCACAGCACCCAGATCGGAATCATGACGGCCCAGAACAACGCGCCGGTGGACGGCGAGACGAAGTTGTCGGGGATGTGCATCGCCAGCGTGGCGGCCTGTGCGGATGGGGTGTCGGTGATCATGCGCGCTCCTTCTGCTCCGCCGCGGTCGGTTCCGCTTCGGTTCGTGGGTTTCGTGTCGTATCGTGTGACGTAATATCACATCCGTGATTCGGGCAGGGTCCGGCGGCCCGCCGCCCGTTGCAATCATTGCGAAACGCCGATGCGCGGACGCGAGCCGTCCATATGCCGGACGGCATTTTCCGGCGATATTTCCCCGATGATTCCCATCCGTTACATGCGCGCGCGGCGACGCTCCTACACTGTTCGCAGATCGCCGCCCGGCAGTCGGACGGCCATGCACCCCGACACTGAAGGAGGGCGGATGATCGCCAAGGAGATCACCGGCAACATCATCAGCCAGCGGTATGACGACGGCAAGCTCGCCGTGCCGATCGCGTTCGACTGGTTCGAGACGGACAAGAAGCGCATGCGCAAGGTCGCCGAGGACGGCACCGAGTTCGGCATCATGGTGGGCCGCACCATCAAGGACGGCGACGTGCTCGCCGAGACCGACGACAAGCGCTATTTCGCGCGTATCCGCACCGCGCAGCTCATCGAGATCCCCGTGGACTCGATGAAGGAGATGGGCCGCCTGTGCTTCGAGCTCGGCAACCGCCATCTGAGCCTCAAGGTGGAGGACGACCGCGTGCTCGTCCCCTACGACCATCCGACGATGGAGTACACGAAGAAGATCGGCTACGAGCCGCACATCATCGAGGGCGGGTTCGACGGATTCCTCATCGTCAAGGCACACGCCGGTTCGGGCACGATCATCCCCGGCACGAACAAGACGACGGGCGACGTGGCCGAGGAGGAGCAGGAAGCCGAGGCGGACGCCGCGTGGGCCGCGCAGGAGGCCGGCGGGAAGCACGACGATCACGCCGAGCATGAGCACGCCGACGAGCACGGCCATCACCACCATCATGTCGTCGAGGAGCCCGGCGTCGATGCCGACCACCCGTACCAGCTCAAGCCGGGCGAATACGAGTCGAACGGCGTGCTGCACCGCCCGGACGGCTCGCACAGCCACGACGGCGGCCGCACCTGGCACACGCACTGATTCCCGATTCCGCCCCAGGAAAGCCGAAACCATGAACGTCAACGAGACCGAGGCACGCCGCCTCGCCATGCTGCAGGTGTGCGACAGCGTCTTCCCTGTGGGCGCGTTCGCGCTGTCCAACGGCATGGAGACCTTCGTGCAGCGTGATTTCCTGCGCCGCGGCCCCGACTTCGAGCAGTACATGAAGAACTATCTCGAGGTCGCGCCGTACAAGGAGATCGGGCAGATGGTGCTCGCCGGCAGAGCGGCCACCGACGCGCGGCTGTCGCGCAACGGGCTCACGAAACGGCTCGCCGCGCTCGACGAGCTGTCGGGCGCGCTGCAGTCGGCGCGTGAGATCCGCGAGGGCGGCGAGCGCATGTGCACGCGCCTCATCAAGCTCGCCAGCGAGATGGATCCGGGACTCGAACACTCCCCCAAGCTCGGCCTGTACGCGGAACTCATCCGCGCGAAACGCTGCCGCGGGCTGCATTCGATCGCGATGGGCCTGTACGCGGCCGACCATGCGCCGGACATCCGCGACGCGGCCATCATGTACGGCTATTCGTTGCTGAGCGCGCTCACCATGTGCGCGGCGAAGGCGATTCCACTGAGCCAGTACGCGGGCCAGGTCGCGTTGCACGATTCGTTCCCACGGCTCGTGCGCGCCGTCGACATCGCGATGACGCTCGGACCGGACGACCTGGGCATCTCCGGCGCGTTCCTCGACATCGCCGCGATGCAGCACGAGACGCTGTACTCGCGCCTGTACATGAGCTGACGCGATCCGCAATCACCAACCAAAAAACAAACCACAAAACCACAACACGCAACCCACATCCATCTACCAACCCAAGGAGCACATATGTCCTACGTGCGCATCGGCGTGGCCGGCCCGGTCGGTTCCGGCAAGACCGCGCTCATCGAACGCCTCACCCGCAAGATGGCCGACGACTACAGCATCTGCGTCGTCACCAACGACATCTACACGAAGGAGGACGCCGAATTCCTCATCGAACATTCGCGCCTCGCGCCGGACCGCATCGTCGGCGTGGAGACCGGCGGCTGCCCGCACACCGCGATCCGCGAGGACTGCTCGATGAACCTGGAGGCGTGCGAGGAGATGGCGCGCACCCACCCGGACGTCGAGATCATGTTCGTCGAGTCCGGCGGCGACAACCTGTCCGCCACGTTCAGCCCGGACCTCGCCGACGCGACGATCTACGTGATCGCCACCGACGAGGGCGACAAGATCCCGCGCAAGGGCGGTCCGGGCGTGACGCGCTCCGACCTGCTCGTCATCAACAAGGCCGATCTCGCGCCGCTCGTGCACGCCGACCTCGACGTGATGGCCCGCGATTCCAGGAAGATGCGCGGCGACCGCCCGTTCATCTTCACCGACCTGATGGGCGGCGCGGGCGTCGACGACGTGATCGACTGGATCAAGAAGAGCGTGCTGTTCGAAGGCATGTGATCCGCGGCGATATCGGGCGAATATGACGCCGTGAAAGCTACACTGGGATTATGTCCGAGACTGTGAGCGAATTCGAGTTCGAGCGGCGGTTCTTCTGTCGTGAACTGCCGCCCGAATACGATGACGGCGATGCACCCGCCCTCATCCTGCAAAGCTATTTCGTCTATGAGGACAACTATGCGCTGCGCGTGCGCCTGAAGACGCGACGTGTGCGCATCGACATGACGCCCGACCTCGACCCGCGCGCGGTGCTCGAGGAGCATTGCGACGATTTCGAACGCGCCTACGTCACCGTGAAAGGGCCGTCCGTGGGCGGCACACGCTATGAGGCGGAACGTGAGATCGACACGCGCATCGCCGTCGAACTGGTGCGGCGGGGCGGCAGGCCGATCATCAAGAACCGGTATTCCGTGTGGATCGCGGAGGACGGGTGGAGCGTGGACGTGTTCGGCGGGGCGAACGCGCCGCTCATCGTCGCCGAGGCGGAGCGCGCCACGCCCGTCACGAATCTCACGATCCCGAAATTCTGCGTCACCGAGATCACCGACCAGCCGCGCTTCAACAACGATGGTCTCGCCGGTCGCCCATTCGGCGAATGGAAGGACGATTTCGAGCGCGAACTCGCCGCCACCGGCCCCCAATTCCAACAGTTCTTCGGCAAGAACAAAATGGAGTGAACGAGGCGGGCAGACCGCGCACCCGGCCCCCTCTGACGAGGGGGCTGTCCGCGAAGCGGACTGGGGGAGAGACCACGGCCGTAGGCCGCAGGAAACGGCATCGGCCTCGGTCGATGCGACATTCCCGCGGCCTACGGTCACTTCCGTTTCTCTCCCTCCGACCGCCTACGGCGGCCACCTCCCTCGTCAGAGGGAGGCAAGGAAGCGGAAATCAGTACATGAGCGTGGCGAGGCGTCGGCGGGCGGCCTTGAGGCGGGCGTCGGTCGGCTCGGGAATCGCGAAGTATTCGAGCAGACGCTTGCGCACCGGCTCGATGTCGGCCTTGTGGCCGGCGGCCACGAAGTCGAGCAGACGGTCGAAGGCGTCCTGGATCTGCCCGCCGATCATGTCGATGTCCGCCACGGCGAGCTGGGCCTCCACGTCATCCGGCGCGGCCGCGGCGGCGGCGCGCACCTCGCGCACGTCGGCGTCGGCCGAACGCGCGAGCAGCAGCGCCTTGGCGCGTTCGCGAGCGGCGAGCGCGTCGTTCGGATCGGATTCAAGCACCCTGCCGTACGCGGCGGCGGCACCCGCGTAGTCGCCGGCCTGCGCCAGCTGATGCGCCTCCTGATGCTCCGGCGGCACGACGGCGGCCGCGGCGGCACCCGCGCCGTCCGTGCCGGAACCGTCGGCGCCCGCCGCGGACGGGTCGCCCGAGTATGGGGCGGTGCCGGTCACGCCGGACTGCTGCGCCATCGCGACGATCTTCGGCAGCACCTGCGTCTTGATCTGGTCGAGCTCGTCATCGGAGGGCAGGCCCTGCAGCAGCGGCATCGGACAGCCGCCGATCAGAGCGAACAGCGCGGGCGCGCCCTGCACCTGCAGCGCCTGGGCGATCGACGGATTCTCGTTGATGTCGATGCGGGAGAGCTGGATCTGGCCGTTCATCGCGTTCACCGCGTCGGCGAGCGCGCGCGCCATCGGGAAGAGACGGTCGTCGGTGGGGATCCACAGGAGCAGCAGGATCGGGAACGTGGCGGAGGTCTGCACCATCGCCTGGAACGTGTTCTCCGTGGTGTCGATCACGTAGCCGCCGGCCGCGGGCGCGCCGCCCTCCTGGCCGGGCTCGGCCTTCACCTGATGCGCGAGCGCCTCGAGATCGACGGCTCCCGCCAACGAGACCCCGGGATTGAACTTCGGCTGATCGGCCATGCCACGCCTCCAACTTGTCGTGAGAATACAAAAAGATGCCGCCACTCATCTTAGTGACGGCATCCCCGCTTCGCCTACAGCGTTCACTACAGCGCTTCGACCTTGACGGGCTGGCGTTCGGCGCCGACGGCGGTGATCTTCGCGGCGTCGCCGGTGGCGCCGGCCGGCGGGATGTACATGGCGATCACGTTCACGTACGTGACCTTCATCGTGCTGGTGGCCTTGCCGTCGCCGAACAGCGCCTTCTCCTGGTCGGAGGCGGGCAGCGATTCGCGGCCCTCGCCGGCTTGGCGCGTCCAGGTGGAGTCGATGCGCGCGACGACCAGGTCGCCGCCGTCCGTGGACCGCATGATCGCGAGCTGGTTCTTCGGCGCGGTGAACTCCTGTTCCTGTGTGCCCTTGTTCGCCTCCATGCCCTGCTGCACGGTGGCGTTCAGCTGCTGGAGGTCGGAGCGGAACAGATCGTCGGCGAACTTGTCCTTGTACTGGCTGGAGTCGCCGTTGTTGAGCAGGTCGGTGTACCAGTCCACCGCGTCCTGGGGGGTCGCGACGAGCTTGGTGTCCTTCGCGGTGCCCATCTCGGTGCCGAGCTTCGGCACTTCGAACTTCGGCAGCTTCGCGCCCTGGAACAGGCGGGCCACGCCCCACAGCTTGTAGTTCTCGCGCGCGGAATTCTGCGTCATGACGAGCAGTCGCTTCGACTGCTGGTCCTCGGTGGTCGTCGTGATCGTGAACACGGTGCGCGGCCATCCGTCGTCGACGGGGATGACGGTCTGCGTGATCTTGCGCGGGATCGTCGCCTTCGCGTCGAGCGTGCCGGTCGCGGCGGCGATGGTGAGTTCGCTGGTGCGCACCTCGAGCTGCGGTCCGGTCAGTCGCGCGGCGAGTCCGTCCACGTTCTTCGACTCGTTCGCCGCATCGATCACGTCGAGGATGTCCGTGCGGATCCTCTTCTCCTGCGCGACGGTCAGGTCGGGCGTGCGGGCCGCGGATTCCGCGGTCGCGACCTTCGGCACCTGTCCTTCGCACGCGCCGAGCGAGACGAGCATGCCGGCGGCGAGGGTGAGCGCCGTGAGTTTCGCCGCGATGGTTCCCATACGTTTCGTCATCGGTTCTCCTCCCCGTCCGTGGTCGTGTCGTCGGTCGCGGCGTCTCCGGCCGCACCCGAATCGCCGGAATCATCCGAACCGTCGCCGCCGACCTCCTGCGCGAGACGCGCGAAGTACGCCTGCAGTTCGTCGGGGGAGATCACGGACGTCGCCTCGTCGTTGACGTCCGGTTGCGCGGCGGCGGCCGGCTGCGGCGTGGCGGCGGCATCGGCCGCGCCCGCCGCGTCGGCGACGAGATTACGCGACGTCGGATCGACGACCACCGGCGAATCGACCTTCACCGGCTCGATCGTGCCCGTGTCGGTGCCGACGGCGTGGCGGCGGCGACGGCCGCGCCCGCCGCGTTTCGTCTTCGGCTCGTAGCTCGGGCTGAGACCGAGGCTGCCGGCGACGGCCGCGCCGATCGACACCTCCTCCTCGGGCTCGACCGGGGCGCTTTCGACGTGGCGCTTGCGGCGCTTGTGCGGCGGCATCGCGAAGACGGTGGCGGTGAACACGGCGAGCACGGCGAGCAGTCCGCCGATGAAGTACAGCGGGGTCGCGTAGTCGGGCAGCGTGCGGCGCGTCCACGTGAACGACACGTCGGCGGCGGTCGACGAGCCGAGGTCGACGATCGCGACGTCGGTGGAGCTGCGCGACGTCGCCTTCATCGTGACCTCGCCCTTGCCGCACTTGACGGCGGTCCACATGTCGGAGTCCTTGAACGCGACTTCGGTGGAGTCGCCGGTGGCGGACGCGGCGCCCGAGGCGCTCTCGTCCTGGCCGCCGTCCGCCTTCTCGGTGGACAGCGTCGCCCAGTCGGCCAGTCCGGTGACGCGCGTGTAGGCGGCGCCGGACAGCCACCCGGAGGCGTCCTTCGACGAGGCGGTCGCGACGCACACGTCGCCGCCGCCCGCGTCCACGTTCATGTTCACGGTGCTGTCGACCAGTCCGAGCACGTTCGGATCGGTGACGATGTAGCGGGAGCCGCTGACCTTGGCATCGGTGGTGATAATGCGGCTCGGCTGCCAGATCGTGGCGTTCAGCACGCCGACGACGATCGCCGCGACGGCCAGGAGGCCGACGAACGGCGTGACCACGCCGCGCATGATGGTCGCGCGGCGCCGATCGTGCGGAGTGCGGCCGTCCTTGCGGCCGGCCTCGTCCGCGCGCTCGTTCTCGTTCTTGGATTCCTCAACACTCATAATGAGCGCCATTCTACAAGCCAGGCCTGAAAGCCGGGTGGGAACGGCGGGAAAATCGCGGTTGGCGGCTAGGGTGGTGCCCATGCGCAACACTTCTCATTCCGTGATCCGCACCGCTCTGGCGGCCATCTGCTCGCTCGCCATGTGCGCGACGCTCGCCGCGTGCGGCGGTTCGAACTCCGATTCGAAGGACTCCTCGAAGTCCTCGTCCGATTCCTCCTCCAGCTCCTCGTCGACGAAGATGGACCAGATCGCCGGCGTGACGGCGACCGGCGATCTCGGCTCGAAGCCGAGCATCAAGTTCAAGACGCCGATGACCGTGCAGAACAACACGTACGCGGTCGTGCAGAACGGCGACGGCGAGACCATCGAAAAGGGCGACCGCGTGTGCGCCCAGGGCATCGCGATCAACGCGAAGGACGGCTCCGAGCTGATGAGCTCGTGGGAGAAGAACACGCCCGACTGCTCGATCCAGCTGTCCGACTCGAACCTCAAGCAGATCCCGCCGTACACGAAGATGGTGGGACTGAAGCTCAACTCGACGATCGTGTTCGGCGTCAACGACTCGAACAGCTCCGGCACGTCCTACCTGCTCGCCTACACGCTCGTCTCCCGCTCCAAGGACCTGACCAAGGCCACCGGCGACGTCGTGACCGACATCCCGTCGAACCTGCCGAAGGTGACGCGCGCCAAGAACGGCAAGCCGTCCATCGACATGAACGGCCAGGGCTCCGTGGATTCGCTGGTCGTGCAGACGCTCGTCAAGGGCAAGGGCAAGGAGCTCACCAAGGACAACACCGCGGTCGTCAAGTACACGGGCTGGCTGACCGACGGCACACAGTTCGACTCCTCCTGGTCGAAGAACACGACGCTCGACGCCGACCTGTTCAGCGATTCGACGAACGGCCAGCATCAGGTGATCACCGGCTGGCAGGAGGGTCTGCGCGGCCAGACCGTCGGCTCGCAGGTGCTGCTCATCATCCCGCCGGACAAGGCGTATGGCGACACCGCCCAGGGTTCAATCCCCGCGAACTCGACCCTCGTCTTCGTCATCGACATCCTCGGCGCCTACTGATCGGTCGCACGATCACGTCCCACATGGCAGCCCCCTCGTCAGAGGGGGCTTTGCTGTTGGGCTGGAACGGGCCGTGATGCGCGTGTCGGCAAGGCGCACCGAGGGAAGGCGTGCGCAGGCACGTCGACCGAGGAGCAACGCGGCCGACGCGCCATCACGGCCTGTTCAGAACAGACGCAGGGAGTCGTCCTCAGCACCCTTCATCTCCTCGTAGTCGAGAATCAGGCAGCGGAAGCCGCGGTCCTCGGCGAGGACGCGCGCCTGCGGGGTGATGGTCTGCGCGGCGAAGATGCCGTGCACGGGGGCGAGCAGCGGGTCGCGGTTCAGCAGTTCGCAGTACCGGGTGAGCTGTTCGACGCCGTCGATGCCACCGTGGCGTTTGATCTCGATGGCGACGTGTTCGCCGTCCGCGTTGACGGCCATGATGTCGACCGGGCCGATGGCGGTCGGGTATTCGCGGCGCACGAGTTTCGCGCCGTCGCCGATGCGGTGGATCTGTTCGGCGAGGTACTGCTGGAGATGGTCCTCGACACCGTCCTTGACGAGACCGGGGTCGACGCCCAGATCATAGCTTTCGTCCGAATACACGTGGTACAGCGTGACTTCCAGGATGTCCGACGACTTGTCCGCCGTGACGCGCAGCACCTTCTCGGGCTGCGGTGCGGTTGCATCCGTCGCGTCCGCATCCGTCGCGTCCGCGCCCTTCTCCCCCGCTTCCGGGACGATCTCGCGGATCGTACAAGGGGCGCTCATCCAGTTCAGCGGCTTGTACGAGCCGAGTTCGGAGAAGATCAGCAGGCTGTTGTCCGCCTTGATGAGCAGGACGCGCCTGGCGAACGGCAGGGATGCGTTGAGTCGTCCGGAGTATTCCGCCGAGCAATCGGCCACAAGAATGCGCATAACGGCTCACTGTACCGCATCCTCCCCACCCCACTCACCACACCTCACCCACAACCCACTCACACCCCCGGCGCAACTCCCATGGTGCGGTAAAACTCCCATGGTGCGGTCGCCGAAAACCGCATGATTCCGGGGATATGGAGAAAGTGTGTTGCCGCACCATGGGACGAGAAAGCCCCCTCACGCAAAGTGAGGGGGCTTCGAAGGGGTCTCGCGATGCCGGTCAGCGAATCAACGGGTCAATGGGACCCGGACTCACTGCTCGGGACCGGAGTACTGCACGTCGTGGCCGCGTTCGACCGCGACGGTCAGCTTGTTCGAGTCGAAGGAGATGAATCCGTCGGTCACCTCGAACGTGTGACGGGCATCGTCGGGCTCGACCACAGTGAGCGTACCCTGCTTGATGACCGTGAGCACCGGCTCATGGTTCGGCAGGATGCCCATGCCGCCTTCGGAGGCGGGGATGGTCACGCTTTTCGCCTCGCCGTGCCACACGGGGTGGTCGGCCGCGACGATGTTCACCTTCATCGTGGTCTTTTCCGATCCTGCCATCACGCACCCAGTTCCTTCTGCATCTTGTGCCACTTCTCCTCGAGATCGTCGATGCCGCCGATGCCGGAGAACGCCTGCTCCGGGACGTCGTCGTACACGCCGTCGCAGATGCGGGTGAAGGCCTCGATGGTCTCGTCGGCCGGCACGTAGGAGCCCGGGCGACCGGTGAACTTCTCGGCCACGTAGAAGTTCTGGCCGAGGAACTGCTCGATGCGGCGGGCGCGGTTGACGGTGGTCTTGTCCTCTTCGGAGAGCTCGTCGATGCCGATCAGGGCGATGATGTCCTGCAGCTCCTTGTTACGCTGCAGAATCGCCTTGACGCGGTTGGCGCACTCGTAGTGCTTCTGGCCGACGTAACGCGGATCGAGGATTCGCGACGTGGAGCTCAGCGGGTCCACGGCCGGGTAGATGCCCTTCGAGGCGATATCACGGGAAAGCTCGGTCGTCGCGTCGAGGTGGGCGAAGGTCGTGGCCGGGGCCGGGTCGGTGTAATCATCGGCCGGCACGTAGATGGCCTGCAGCGAGGTGATGGAGTGGCCTCGCGTCGAGGTGATGCGCTCCTGAAGCGCGCCCATCTCGTCGGCCAGGTTCGGCTGGTAGCCCACGGCGGAAGGCATACGGCCCAGCAGCGTGGACACCTCGGAACCGGCCTGCGTGAAGCGGAAGATGTTGTCGATGAACAGCAGCACGTCCTGGTTCTGCACGTCGCGGAAGTACTCGGCCATAGTCAGTGCGGTCAGCGGCACGCGCAGACGGGTGCCCGGCTGCTCGTCCATCTGGCCGAAGACCAGGGCGGTCTTCTCGAGAACGCCGGCCTCGTCCATCTCGCCGATCAGATCGTTGCCCTCACGGGTACGCTCGCCGACGCCGGCGAACACGGAGACACCGCCGTGGTTCTGCGCCACGCGCTGGATCATCTCCTGGATGAGGACGGTCTTGCCGACGCCTGCGCCGCCGAACAGACCGATCTTGCCGCCCTGCACGTACGGGGTCAGAAGATCGATGACCTTGATGCCGGTCTCGAACATCTGGGTCTTGGACTCCAGCTGGTCGAACGCCGGCGGGTTGCGGTGGATCGGCCAACGCTCGGTCACGGTGATAGTCTCGTCCGGCTTCTTGTTGAGCACGTTGCCCGCGACGTCGAAGACGTGGCCCTTGGTCACGTCGCCGACCGGCACGGAGATCGGCGCGCCCGTGTCGAACACGGAGGCGCCGCGCACCAGGCCGTCGGTCGGCTTCAGCGCGACGCAGCGCACGGTGGAGTCGCCGAGGTGCTGTTCGACCTCGAGGGTGATCGTGGTCGACTTGGCCTCGCCTTCCTCCTTGGCGCCCGTGTTGACGATCGTCACCTTCAGGGCGTTGTAGATGTCGGGCAGATGGCCCACCGGGAACTCAACGTCGATGACCGAACCCTGGACTCGGGTGACGCGTCCGTGAATCGGCTCGCCGTTGCTCTCGGAAGCCACAGTGGTCTGATTCTCAGCCATAGTGCGTTCCTACTCTTCCTTTGTATTCAGCGCGTCGGCGCTGCCGATGATCTCGGTAAGTTCCTGCGTGATCGAGGCCTGACGCGAGGCGTTGAGCTTGCGCGTGAGATCGTCGATCAGATTGCGTGCGTTGTCCGTAGCCGTGTGCATGGCGTTCTGACGGCTCGCCGTCTCGGAGGCGGCGGCGGTCAGCAGGCACTCGTGGATGCGGGACTGGATGTACTTCGGCAGAATCGCATCCAGCACCTCGTCCAGGCTCGGCTCGAAGGCGTACAGCGGCGAAACGTCGTCCGAATCGGAGGACTCCTCCTCGGACGCGCGCGTCGTCGGCGCGCCCACGATCTCGACGGGCAGCATGCGCAGCACGCGAACCTTCTGGACCACCATGTTGATGAACTCGGTGTAGACGATGTAGAGTTCGGAGACTCCGCCCTGGTCCGCCGGCTTCATATAGGCGTCCATCAGAGCGTTGGAGATCGTCTCAGCGATTTCCACGCCGGGCTGGTCGGTGTCGCCCTCCCATGTGGCCGCGACGTCGCGGTTGCGGTACTTGTAGTACGTCGAACCGCGACGCCCGTACACGAACAGCTCCGGCTTCTTGCCGGCATCCTCGAGACGAGCCAGCAGCGACTCGGTCTCGCGGATGATCGAAGAGGTGTACGGGCCGGCCATGCCACGATCCGAGGTGAGGGCGAGAACGGCCACGCGCGGGTTGTTCTCGTCCTTCACCGCGATCGGATGCGTGATATGGGTGTGTGCCACCAACGCTTGCACGGCATCGAAAATCGCATCGGTGTACGGCTTCGCGTTCAAGGCGACGTCACGGGCCTTGGCGATGTGCGAAGACGCGATCATCTCCTGGGCGTTGAAGATCTTCTCCAACGACTCGGTGGAGTGGATGCGTGATTTCAATGCGAGTTGCGAGCCCATGGCTTACTTCTCTCCCGCCACGATCTTTTCCTGCTCGACCGGGGCGGCCTTGGACACGTCCGGCTTCTTGTCGACCAGCGGCTTGCCGGTGGACGACACGAAGGTCGCACGGAACGCATCGACGGCCTTGGCCAGCTCCGCCTCGGTGTCGGCGGTGAAGTCCTCGGTCTCGCGGATGGTCTTGAGGATGTCGGTGTTGTGATCGAGGTAGTCCAGCAGACCCTGCTCGAAGGGCAGCACGTCCTTGAGCTCGAGGTCGTCGAGCTTGCCGTGGGTGCCGGTCCAGACGGACACGACCTCCTGCTCCATCGAGTACGGATGGAACTGCGGCTGCTTCAACAGCTCGGTCAGGTGGGCGCCACGGGTCAGCTGGGCCTTGGACGCCGCATCCAGATCGGACGCGAACATGGCGAAGGATTCCAGCGAACGGTACTGCGCCAGGGAGATCTTCAGCGTGCCGGAGACCTTCTTGAGAGCCTTGGTCTGTGCGGCGCCGCCGACTCGGGAGACCGAGATGCCGACGTCCACGGCGGGACGCTGGTTGGCGTTGAACAGATCGGACTGAAGGAAGATCTGGCCGTCGGTGATGGAGATCACGTTGGTCGGGATGTAGGCGGACACGTCGTTCGCCTTCGTCTCGACGATCGGCAGACCCGTCATCGAGCCGCCGCCGAGGTCGTCGGAGACCTTCGCGCAGCGTTCGAGCAGACGGGAGTGCAGATAGAAGACGTCACCCGGGTAGGCCTCGCGCCCCGGCGGACGACGGAGCAGCAGGGAGATCGATCGGTACGCCTCGGCCTGCTTCGACAGATCGTCGAAGACGATGAGGACGTGCTTGCCGTTGTACATCCAGTGCTGGCCGATGGCCGATCCGGTGTACGGGGCGATGTACTTGAAGCCAGCGGAATCGGAGGCCGGGGAGGCCACGATGGTGGTGTACTCCATGGCGCCCGCGTCTTCGAGGCTCTGCTTCACGGAGGCGATGGTGGAGCCCTTCTGGCCGACCGCGACGTAGATGCAGCGCACCTGCTTCTTCGGATCGCCGGATTCCCAGTTCGCCTTCTGGTTGATGATGGTGTCGATCGCGATGGCGGTCTTGCCGGTCTGGCGGTCGCCGATGATGAGCTGGCGCTGGCCGCGGCCGATCGGCGTCATCGCGTCGATGGCCTTGAGGCCGGTGGACAGCGGCTCGTCGACCGGGTGGCGGTGCATCACGTCCGGAGCCTGGGCTTCAAGGATGCGGCGGCCTTCGCTCTTGATCTCGCCGAGGCCGTCGATCGGCTTGCCCAGCGGGTCCACGACGCGGCCGAGGTAGCCGTCGCCGACGGGCACGGAGAGCACTTCGCCGGTGCGGCGCACTTCCTGGCCTTCCTCGATTCCAGCGAAATCGCCGAGGATAACCACGCCGATCTCACGGGCGTCAAGGTTGAACGCCAGGCCGAGCGTGCCGTCTTCGAACGTCAGCAGCTCATTGGCCATGCAACCAGGCAATCCCGTCACGTGCGCGATGCCGTCACCGGCCGTGGCGACATAGCCCACTTCCTGGGTGGGAGTGTCGCTCGGCTGGTAGGACGACACGAAGTCGTCCAAGGCCTTGCGTACCGAGGCGGGATCGATGGTCAGTTCTGCCATGATCACTCCTTCATTTGGTTTCTTGTTCAGTGCAAGTCTTTGCTTGTGTGTTCAGCCGTGCGGCGCTTGCGGAAGCCGATGGCCCCGCCCGGCGCACGCGGGCCTGTCAGTCGTTGCTCAGTTCGTGCCGGCCTTCACCGTGCGGTGGAGATGTTCGAGCTGCGCGACCACGGTGTTGTCCGTGACCTCGTCGCCGACCTGGATGCGCATGCCGCCCAGCACGGACGGGTCGACCACGGCGTTGATGTGCACCGGGCGTCCGACCTTCGCCGTGTAGATCTTCACCAGTCGCAGGATCTGCTCCTTCGTCAACGGGGTGGCGGTGGTCACGGTGACCATCGACTCGCCCATGTGGCGGGAGAACTTGTTGATCAGCCACTGGATGGTCTCCAGATAGCGGCGGCGGCGCAGGTTGCACGTGGCGTGCTCGGCGAGACGCATCGTGACCTTGTTGAGGCCCTTGCCGCCGAACAGCTCGCGGAACAGCGCGACGCGCGCCTGGCTCGTGGCCTGGTCGTCGTACAGCTTGGCGCGCACGACCGGCAGGGTCAGCAGCGCCGAGTTCAGCTGGGACAGCTCGATGGACACCTTGAGCGTGGCGCCGGTGGCGTCCGCGTAGTACATCATCGCGTCGACGCCGAAGTCCTCGACGGCGTTCGCGATGTGGCGGGCCTTGCTCCACTGGCGACCGACCAGATCGGTCAGGATCTCCATCGTCATCGGGTGCACGCGGTCGCCGACGATCTCCTTGAGCACAGCCACCTTGTCGGCGACCGGACGGGACGGGTCGGTCAGCGCGCGCTCGAGCGCGATGTTGTCATCCAGCACACGGGTGATCGTGAACAGTTCGTTGCCGATCCGCCACGCGTCCTCACGGGTGTCGCGAAGCTTCGGGGCCAGCGAATCACGCGACTCGCGGTCTGCAATACGAGATGCCTCTCCTCGCATGGTCACCTCCCTTTCTCGTTGCGGATGTTCACTTCTTGGCGTCCAGATCGTCGAGCATCGAATCGATCATCGACGACTGCACGTCCTTGTCCTCGAGCTTGGCGCCGAGGATCTTGCCGGCCAGCGCGGTGGCGAGCGTGCCGACCTCGCCCTTGAGGGAGACGAGAGCCTGCTGCTGCTGCGATTCGAGGGAACGCTGAGCGTTGGCGGTGATCTGCGCCGCATCGGCCTCGGCGCGGGTGCGCGCGTCGGCGACGATGTGGGAGGCTTCCGCACGGGCGTCGTCGCGGATCTTCGCGGCTTCGACGCGGGCTTCGCTCATCTGGGCCTCGTACTTGGCCTTGGCCGCGTTGGCGTCCTTCTGGGCCTGCTCGGCCTTGGCGATGCCACCCTCGATCTTGGCGGCGCGCTCATCGAACACGGCCTGGAACTTCGGCAGGAAGAACTTGTAGAAGAATACGGCGACGATGACGAGGATGATCAGCGACCACACGATGTCATAGGTCTCAGGCAGGAACAGCTCGACGCCGCTCGCGGCTTCAGTCACCATAACGTCTTCCTCCTTTCATGTCCTTGGAGATTCGTTTCGGATGGGCTATCGATCACTGGAAGATGAAGGCGGCGACGAAGCCGAGCAGCGCCAGCACCTCGACGAACGCCAGACCAAGGAACATCAGCGTCTGCAGGCGGCCGCCGAGCTCGGGCTGGCGGGCCGTGCTCTCGATGGTCTTGCCGATCAGGATGCCCAGACCGATGCCGGGGCCGATGGCCGCGAGGCCGTAGCCGACGACGTTCAGGTTGCCCGCAACCGCAGCGAGGGTAACGATATCCATGGTTGTTTCCTTTCTGGTTATTGCCGTGATAGCAACAGTTTGTTGTCCCTGGGTCAGTCGGCCTCGGGGAAGCTCATATTGATGTACGCGGTCGTCAGGATCGCGAAGATGTAGGCCTGCAGGCAGGCGACCAGCGCCTCGAACAGGAACATGAACATGCCGGCGGCGAAGGTGATCACGCCGAACGGGGCCATCGCCTTGTTGGCGATGTCGATCAGGAAGAACTGGGTGGCCGACAGGCACAGGCCGAGGATGAGGTGGCCGGAGACCATGTTGGCGAAGAGTCGGATCGTCAGCGAGAACGGGCGGATGACGAGCAGCTCGAGCAGCTGGATCGGCGACAGCAGGATGTAGATCGGCGCGGGCACGCCCTTCGGGAAGAGCTCGTCACGCAGGAAGTGGCCGAGGCCCTTCTCGCGGATGCCGGCGATCCAGTACTGGCAGAAGCACCACATGGCGAACACCAGCGGCAGCGTGATCGTCGCGGAGGCGGCGATGTTGAAGCCCGGGATGATGCCGCACAGGTTGAACACCAGCAGCGTGCAGAACACGGTGGTGACCATCGGCACGTAGCGCTTGCCACGCACCTCGCCCATCACCTGGTAGACGATCTGGTCGCGCACGAACTCGATCAGCCATTCGACCGCGCCCTGCCAACGGCCCGGGATCAGCTTCACGCGGTGCGCGGTGATGCCCAGCACAATCAGCATGATGATGGTCGCGAGAATGCGGACCAGGATGATTCGGTTGATGGCGAACGGGGTTCCCTGGAACAGCAGTTCCGGAGGGAGAAAATCGTCGATGCTCGGGTACTCCGGTTGCGTGGCACTCGCCAACGTCAGCGAGTTGAGTGCAGCACCAATCATTCGCGCCTCCTGCTTCTTCTAGTCAGGTGTCAGTTTAGACCAACTGGGTCGGCGAATGTGACGTGTCGATGAATTCGTCTTCCGTCTTCCCTCTTCGGAACCACCGGCCTCGGCATGGGGTCGGGCCGGCGTCGAGCTCCGAAATTGACTGATTGCCGATTATTGGCCGGTCTTGGGACAAAACCAAATGGCCGTCGCATCGGCGTGTTGTCGTATTACATCGTTGGAACGACGCGGGTTTCCGGCTTTTTCAAGCGGTTTTCCAGAAGTAATCCGTTGCCATATTGTGACCATTTACCAGCCCAAATAATGGACGTTCACTGTCCGCATCGCAAGCAGGCCGGCTCCGAAGCAACCCGAAATCGGCCTTGGATCAGCCCCGGATCACCCCGTAGCCGTCGTGCGCGAACGGCGCGAAACCGTCCTTGCGGGGTCCGCCCGGCTCGTGCCGGATCGACCGGTCCGTGCCGAGCCGCTTCTCGGCCCGCAGTTCCGGCACCTCCGTCAGGTCGTACGGCGTGGTCTGGTACACCCAGTTGAGCCAGTTGCGCCACAGCAGATTCGCGTGCGCGCGCCACGCGAACAGCGGCTCGATCGACGGGTCGTCGTGCGGGAAGTAGTTCTTCGGGAACGGCACGTTGCTCATGCCCTTCGCCATGTCGCGCTCGTACTCCTCGGCGAGCGTGTACTTGCCGTACTCCCAATGCCCGAGCGCGAACACCTCGGAGAAATCGCGCGTGGCGATGAGCCCCGGCCCCGACTCCGGCCCCCACGTGAGGATCTGCAGATCGGGGTTGGCGCGCACATCGCGCTCGTCCACGCCGGCGAGGCGCGAGTGCGGCTGCAGCGCGATCTCGTCGAAGCCGTTCGTCAGGAAGCAGTATTCGTCCTGCAGATACTGCGGGAACACGCCGAACACCTTCTCGGCGTAGTCGACCTTGCGCACGCCGTAGCGCCGGTAGAGCGCGCCCATCGCGCCCCAGCACAGGTACATCGTGGAGAACACGTGCGTGGACGCCCAGTCGAGAATCGTCTGGAACTCCTCCCAGTAGTCCACCTCCTCGAACGGCATGTGCTCGACCGGGGCGCCGGTGACGACGAAGCCGTCATAGTAGTTGTCGGCGAACGCGTCGAGGTTCTCGTAGAACTTGAGCAGATGGTCGGCGGACACGTGCGTGGCCTCGTGCGTCGAGGTCTTCATGAAGTCGACCTCGACCTGCAGCGGGGATTTCGAGATGAGACGCAGCAACTGGGTCTCGGTCTCGATCTTCTTGGGCATGAGGTTCAGGATCACCAGCTTGAGCGGGCGGACGCGTTGACGCTCCGCCTCGGGCTTCTCAAGCGCGAAGATGCGCTCCGAGTCGAGGATGGCTCTGGCCGGCAGGCCGCTGGGAATCTTGATAGGCATGTCTTCATTATGGCCGTAACGCGGATTTGCCGCACGTCGCCCGCTTCCCCGACGCCATACTTCTTTCTTATCGCGGATTATCAACCCCCGCCCCGCGAACCACGCAAGCGCGACACGCCGACGACGCTCCGATTTGACGTATACCGATTCGCCGGTATCTTAGATAGAGCTGTCGCAAAGACAAGCCGACGCGGGGTGGAGCAGCTCGGTAGCTCGCTGGGCTCATAACCCAGAGGTCCATGGTTCAAATCCATGCCCCGCTACCAACAGAAAACGCTAGGAATCGCAATGATTCCTAGCGTTTTTCGTTTTCCGGGCCGGGCGCTTGCCGGGCACATACCCAGACCCCCTCAGCCGGCTTCGCCGCCAGCTCCCCCTGAAGGGGGCGCAGGGGAAGCGGGCCGCCACGGAGGCGGACCTCTGCTACAGGCTCCGGCGCTTGATCACGGCGAGGATGAACGCGCCGACCGCGAGCGCGGAAATGCCCACGCCGAACACGAGTCCCACGTTCACGCCGGTCTGGGGCAGCGGTTCCTTCGGCTCGTCCGGTTTGCACTCCTCCCCCACCGGTTCGCACGGCTCGTCGGGGTTGTCGGGTTCGCATGGCTCGACCGGTTCCTCGGGCTCGCATGGCTCCTCGGGTTCCTCCGGTTCGCATGGCTCGTCCGGCTCATCCGGTTCGCAGGGTTCCTCCGGCTCCTCCGGTTCGCACGGCTCCTCGGGCTCGCACGGCTCGTCCGGCTCCTCGACGGTCACGCGCGTGTGCTCCCATTTGTCGTCGTAGCGGCTGGCGGCGGGCATCACGCGGTCGTCGCCGGCGAATTTCCAGACGAACACGTACCAGCCGTGGCCGTCCGCCTTGATCTCGACCGGATTGCCGTGCGCGTCGGGCGATCCCGCCCCCACGCGGATCCGCCCGTTGACGGCCGGATAGTCCCAGGTGCCCACGAGTCGGTGGTTGGCGTCCTCGGCGGGCTCCTCGGCGCCCTTCGGCTCGTATGCGTCATCGTTCGCGGGATCGTCCGGGTCGCCGGACCACCAGACGCTCACCTGCGCGAGCGGCTGGTCGGCGCCGATGCCGTAGGCCTCGTCGCCGGCGAACGTGCCGTGGTCGTCGGGGAATCCCTTCACCGTGATCGTGTCGCTCAGGTGCGAGCCGACCTGCGCCGCGTGCTCGGTGACGGTCGATTCGACCTCCAGCTTCGCGCGGTTCGAGTTGCTTTCGGTCGCGTCGAGGAACGGCGTGACCACGTCGGCGAGCACGTATTCCTTGGCTTCGTCGCTCTGTTTCGACGCGTCGATCGCCCACACCCAGGTGCCGAAGCCGCCGCGCGCGGGCGCGTGGTACGGCTTGCCGTCCTTGCCGGTCGCCTTCGCGGTCACCTGCTGTCCGGCGCCGGTGAACGTCGCCTCGCCTTGGGCGGCCGGCTCGTAGCCGCGTCGTTTCACGCGCGCGAGGAAGTCCTCGACGCTTTCGCCTTCCTTCGGTTCCATGCGGTCGACGAGCCGGTCGGCGGGGATGTCGTCGAAGTACCAGCCGTCGGCGACGAGCTTCAATCCGTCCTTCCAGTGATCGTCGTCGCCGGCCACGCCGGAGGTCACCTGGTCGCCGACCTCCTGCCCGGCGTCGACGATCTTCGCCGCGGTGACGGTGGCGAGCGTCGGCGTGAAGTCCTTGCGCACGCGGAAGGCGACGCCCACGTTGGACACGCTTTCCTGCTTGCCGAATCCGATGTAGTCCTGGTCGCTGACGAACTGTTCGATGCGCGGACGGTCGTAGCTCGAGTGGACCTTCACCTCGCCTTTGCCGGTGGCGGTCCACGTGTGCCGTATCGGTTTCAGATCGGTCACGCCGCTCACGACGGTGCCCGCCGCGCCGCCGTCGCCCGCGTCGAACCGCGCCGGGCCTTCGATGCGCAGTTCGTAGCGGATGCCGGCGATGCCCTGGCCGCCGGCGTTGGTCACCTGCACGTCGACCCATCCGTTGCGCACGCCGTCGACCGTTTCGGATTCGACGCGGATGCCCATCGGCACGCGCGCGCCCGCCTCCTGCCACAGTTCGGCGGCCCGCGCGTCGAGTCCGGGATACCGTTGCAGGATCGCCGCGTAGTGCCGTTGCCATTCGCCCGGATCCGCGTCGAAGTGGTCATGCACGAGGATGCCGATGGCGGCATGGGTGCGTGCGTCGCGGTTCTCCCGATAGTGGTCGGCGAGCCATCCGATGCGTCTCGCCGCCTCGCCGTCGTCGCGGATGTGCGACGACGAGTAGCTGGTTCCGGCGGTCTTGCCGGCTTCCATGCAGTAGACGAGGCGTCCGTCGGCGGTTCTGGTGATCGCGCCGATCCGTTGCCCCTTCAGCGTGCCCACGTCGTATTCGAGATACGTGTTCACCGGCGCCCAGCTCATGCCGCCGTCGGCGAGCGCCGCGGGTACGCCGACGGCCATCATCGTCATCATCGCCGATATGGCCGCGATGACCGCGGCGAGACGGGGGCGCTTCCGTGCGCGCGTCTCACCATGCGACCCGAGATTCGATTCGTCGGTCATGCTCGTGTCCTCCCTGTCCTGCGCCCCGATGGGGCGCTGCTTGTTCCCTACGTCCGCCCTCGTGCCGGAGCCGTCGGACGGATGCGTTCATGTTCGCGGAAACGGGCGGCGCGCGCCCTGTTTTCCGGGCCTTGTGGTCGGAGCCCCCGGCGCCGGGCGTGTTGTGGATAAGTTCAAACGTTTGCTTGTCCACATTCCGCCGATTCGGGGCGCTTCCCACGACGGTCGTCCACAAACGTTGTCGCCCGTCCACCGGGTTATCCACCGCGACGGGCCGAAAAGGCTGTATTTCCGGCACACCCGCCCCTACAATGGGTGCCGTGGCACATCCAAGGTCGCGTGGCCGCAACATTGTGCTGCGGTCCGTGCGATACGTGTGAGAAGTAAGGAGGAGGTCGCCATGTCGAAGACGACCAACAGCGATACGAACAACGCCGTGGCCGATACGAAGTCGGAGGATCACGAGGCGGCAACGGCGGAGAAGGGCGCCAAGACCGCGAAGACCACGAGGAAGAGGACCACCACGCGCCGCCGCAAGGCCGCGAAGCCGACCCAGGTCGAGGTCACCGTCGTGGGCGAGACCCCGGCGCAGTCGATTCCCGTCACCGAACCGGGCCAGTTCGGCCGCATCAACATCCTGGACGTCACGCCGAACGAGGAGCGCGGCGTGTACCCGGCGCGCGTCGAGCTGGGCGAGCCGTTCGAGGTCACCGCGCAGGTGTTCATCGAAGGCCGCACGAAGGTGGGCGCCACCGCGGTCGTGCGCAACCACCGCGGCAAGGAGATGCAGCGCATCCCGATGACCTGCGCCAACCCGGGCCTCGACCGTTGGACCGTGACCCTGACCTGCGGCGAACATTCCGACGTGAAGCCGTGGGAGCCGGAGTTCGCCCAGATCAAGCGCCAGCTTGGCGAATGGTCCGTCACCGTCGAGGGCTGGGAGGACACCTACCGTTCCTGGCTGCACGACGCCACCATCAAGGTGAAGGTGAACGACGACGTCAAGAACGCGCTGATCTCCGGCGCGCAGCTGCTCGACCGCTGGGCGCACACCCCGGACGCGAAGCTCAAGGCCGCCCAGCGCAAGGTGCTCGAGGCCGCCGCGAAGACGATGGCCGACGAGACCCTCTCCCCCGAGGATCGTCTCGCCGCCGCCACGACCGCCGAGGTCACCGAGCTTCATGAGACGAACCCGCTGCGCGACGGCCTGTCGGAGAGCGCCCCGCAGCGCTTCCTGGTCCAGCGCCCGAAGTCCAGCTTCGCCGCCTGGTACCAGTTCTTCCCGCGTTCCGAGGGCGCGTATGTGGACGAGGAGACCGGCAAGATCGTGCAGGGCACGCTGAAGACCTCCGTCTCCGGCCTGGAGCGCGCGAAGGCCGAGGGCTTCGACATCGTGTACCTGCCGCCGATCTTCCCGATCGGCCACACGAACCGCAAGGGCAAGGACAACTCCCTCGTCGCCGGCCCGGACGATCCGGGTTCGCCGTTCGGCATCGGCTCCGAGCTCGGCGGCCATGACACCGTGGACCCGCTGCTCGGCACGATGGACGATTTCAAGGCCCTGTGCGCGAAGGCGCATGAGCTGGGGCTGGAGATCGCGCTCGACTTCGCCCTGCAGTGCTCGCCCGACCACCCGTGGGTGAAGGAGCATCCGAACTGGTTCCGCACCAAGCCGGACGGCACGATCGCGTTCGCCGAGAACCCGCCGAAGAAGTACCAGGACATCTACCCGATCGACTTCAACGCGGACATGCCGGGCATCGAGCGCGAAGTCGAACGCATCATGGACCTGTGGGTCGAGGCGGGCGTGACGATCTTCCGCGTCGACAACCCGCACACGAAGCCGGTGCGCTTCTGGCAGGACGTCATCGCCGCGGTCACGAAGAAGCACCCGGAGGTGCTGTTCCTCGCCGAGGCGTTCACCCGCCCGGGCATGATGCGCGCGCTGAGCTACGTGGGCTTCACCCAGTCGCACTGCTACTTCCCGTGGCGCAACACGAAGGAGCAGCTGGAGGAGTACCTCGGCACCACGAACGGCGACGACGGCTACTACCAGCACAACACGTTCTGGCCGACCACGCCGGACATCCTCACCGCCTACGTGCGCGACAACGGCATCGCCGGCCACGCGGTGCGCGCGGTGCTCGCCGCGATGGGCTCGCCGAGCTGGGGCATCTACAACGGCTTCGAGCTGATCGAGAACCAGCAGCGCGACGGCTTCGAGGAGCAGCGCAACAACGAGAAGTACGAGATCAAGGTGCGCGACTGGTCCGAGGCGGACAAGTTCGGCATCGCCGAGCTGCTCACCTCGCTCAACCGCATCCGCCGCGAGCATGTGGAGGCGTTCAGCTACCACAACCTGCACGTGCTGGAGACCAGCGACCCGAACATCGTCGCGTTCGCGCGCCACACGCCGGCGAACCTGACGAAGTCCGGCAAGCCGGAGACGCTGATCGTGGTCGTCAACCTCGACTGCCACAACGCGCATCAGGCGATGGTCCACTTCGAGATGCCGGAGTTCGGCGTCGATCCGAAGTGGGGCGCGCATCTGCGCGACGAGCTGACCGGCCGCGACTTCGCCTGGGGCTGGGACAACTTCGTCTCGCTCGCCCCGTGGGCGGATGTGGCGCACGTGTTCAGCGTCGTGCACGAATACGGCGAATGATTCCGTACGCCGCGTGTTTCGCGGTAAGGTGATTAGCGAACAACAACCAATCAAGGAGAAACCGAAATGGCTGAAACCTTCAACGTCGTGGTCGAGATCCCGCGCGGTTCGAAGAACAAGTACGAAGTCGACCAGGAGACGGGCCGCGTCTTCCTGGACCGCGAGCTGTTCACCGCCATGGGCTACCCGGACGACTACGGCTACATCGAGGGCACGCTGGGCGAGGACGGCGATCCGCTGGACGCGCTCGTCATGGTCCGCAACTCCGTGTTCCCGGGCTGCGTCATCGAGTGCCGCGCCGTGGGCCTGTACCACATGGAGGACGAAGAGGGCGGCGACGACAAGGTGCTGTGCGTGCCGGCCGACGTCCGCTACGACGACATCCAGGACGTCAAGGACGTCAACGAGTACCACCTGAAGGAGATCAAGCACTTCTTCGAGCAGTACAAGGCCCTCGAGCCCAACAAGGAAGTCCTCCCGGGCGACTACTGGACCGGTGCGGACGTCGCCGAGAAGGAGATCAAGGAAGCGCGCGAGCGCCTTGCTGAGGCGTCTAAGTGACAGTCCAGTGGACTGTCACTAGCCGAAGTGAGCGGCTTGCCGCGAAGCACGCGTGAAACGCGTGGCGCGAAGTGATTTCGCGTGATTAGGCTCCCCTTGCAGGGGAGCTGGCCCGCGAAGCGGGACTGAGGGGTAGTCGGATCCAAGCATCCGCTACCCCTCAGTCGTCTCCGACGACAGCTCCCCTGCAAGGGGCGCCGGTTTCACTGGAGCTACATGCCCCATCGAACAACGACGGCTCCCCTGCAAGGGGCGCCGAAAGACCGGCATCGGTATATAATCGAATACCGTAATTTCACCTAGGCGTAGGCGGCGTGTGGGAACGCTGGTCGAGGCCCATCCCGTGGTGACGGCCGATCGGGCCGCCGGGGGATGAACCATTCACGCACACACCATGATTTCGATGATTATCCAATCGTTGCTGATTTCCGTTTCCGTTTCGATGGACGCGTTCGCCGTGTCCATCGGCAAGGGCCTGACCGTGAAGAAGGCACGGTTCATCGACGCCCTGAAATGCGGCCTGTGGTTCGGCGGGTTCCAGGCGCTGTTCCCGCTGCTCGGCATCTTCGCCGCCTCCGCGTTCGCCTCCTACGTGACGAGCGTGGACCACTGGATCATCTTCTTCCTGCTGGCCGTGATCGGCGGCAACATGATCCGCGAATCGTTCGAGGAGGACGAGGAGAACGCGAAGGAGACGCCCGAATTCGACTGGAAGCACATGCTGCCGCTCGCCGTGGCGTGCAGCATCGACGCGTTCGCGTGGGCGTGAGCCTGGGTCTCATGAAGGTCAACATCGCGTTCACGGTCGCCGCGATGGGCGTGGTAACCGGCCTGTTCTCGATCGCCGGCATCTACATCGGCCGCGCGTTCGGCGCCCGCTGGCAGAAGCCCGCACAGATTGCCGGCGGCGTGGTGCTGATCCTCATCGGCGTCAAGGTGCTCCTCGAACACCTGGGCATCATCGCGTTCTGAGCTCGGACTTCGCTGCCTCCCTCTGACGAGGGAGGTGTCATCGCGAAGCGATGACGGAGGGAGAGAAGAAGAGCGGCCGTAGGCCGCGGTCTCTCCCCCACCCGGCTTCGCCGGGAGCCCCCTCGTCAGAGGGGGCCAAAGACAGAAGGCTCGCTCACCCTCATCGGGGTGAGCGAGCCTTCTCCGTATCCGTACGATGAACCGGACTCAGCCGACGATCTGCAGGAGCAGGGCGGCGGCGAAGACGACGAGACCGTAGAACATGACGGGCAGCAGTGCGACGCCGATCCAGGGGGCACGCTGCGCCGGATCCGGATCGAGCTCCCTAAGCCACCATACGGAGGCGTAGGCGAGCACGAGCGCGAACAGCACCATCACCACGACCACGCCGGCGAACAGGCCGTCGGACACCCTGAACCCGCCGGAGACCACGTACGGGATGAAGTACCAGCCGGCGAGCGAGATCGACGCGGCGCCGCCGGTCACGCAATGCGACAGGGCGCGGATGAGATGCGAACGCTCCTCGCGCAGCATCTGCCGTCCGAACGAGACGATGGTGAGCACGACGAGCAGGCCGGCCACGGCGGCCGCCCAGCGAATCTCGTCGGAGTTCGCGTCGAACAGGGCGCCACGCGCGTCATCCTTCACCATGAACAGTCCGCCCGCGGCGGGGAACGCGACGAACACCAGCGACAGCGCGCCGGCGATGATTCCAATCACCCGGTCCACGATCGTCGCGCGGAACGGCCAGAACACGTGGAACAGCACAAGCGCCACGGCCAACAGCACGATCACGGCCATCTGCGCGACGATGCCGGCTCCCGCGCCGGCCAGCCCCCACACGGCGCCGACCACGATGAGCAACGCGTACGCGAGCGCCTGCACGCCGAGCATCGCCCCGCGCTTGGCGTTCCACTGGCTTACGGCTTCACCGGTCATACCAATCCACTCCCGAATCCACAATGCGGCCTCTTAACTGCACCAATCCTACCCGCCGCGGCGGATGCCGGGCCGCCACCCGCCGGACATCCGCGCAAGCTCCCGCCGCACGCCGCCGAACCCACGGCACCGCACGCCGGCCATATCCGCGACCGCATCGCAGACGCCATCGCATAGTGGACATGACCACATGGTGGATGCATCCCCGCCCCGATTTCCCCCGTTTTCGCATCGGTTTTCCCATCCCGGTCCGCGTCGGAGCAGCCGCCGACTCCCGGAAACGCAACGTTTTCCGCACGCATATTGCCGCTTGTTGTCACAGAAGTTAACATCATGTGTCCCATCTGTGCGCGTACAATGAGGCGCAGAATTCGTAAGGGTCTCCATCACGAATCTCCGATTCGGCGCGCCACACCCGTCTCGGTCATTCCCGCAATGGTCGCCTTCCATCTGACAAGGCCCGGCCCGCGCCGGAGCCCGATACAAGAGAGGGGCAAGACGTGACTGATCTGACGTTGATGACGTTCGCAAGCAACCCCGCCTCCGTGCTGCCGTCGCTCGCCCTGCTCTCCCACCGCGTACGCGTCCTGCCGATGGACGCGGCCAGTCTGGTGAAGATGCCGGAGAACACGATCCTGTTCCTCGACGCGCGCGACGATCTGGCCACCGCGAAGACCCTGTGCAATCTCATCCACGCGTCCGGCCTGTCCACGCCGATCGTGCTGATCCTCACCGAGGGCGGCTTCACCGTCGTCAACTCGCAGTGGGGCATCGCCGACGTGGTCGTCGCGACCGCCTCCCCCGCCGAGGTCGAAGGCCGTCTGCGCCTCGTCTCCGAACGCGGCAACGCACCTGCCGCGAGCGCGAGCACGGCCGCGGGTGACAAGGGCGTGACCACGGAGGACGGCCAGATCCGTTCCGGCGACCTCATCGTGGACACGAACGGCTACACCGCCTCCCTGCACGGCCGCCCGATCGATCTGGCGTACAAGGAGTTCGAACTGCTCAAGTATCTCGTGCAGCATCCCGGCCGCGTGTTCACGCGCGCGCAGCTGCTGCAGGAGGTGTGGGGCTACGACTACTACGGCGGCACGCGAACCGTCGACGTGCACATCCGTCGTCTGCGCGCCAAGCTCGGCGGCGAATACGAGCATCTCATCGGCACCGTGCGCAACGTCGGCTATCGTTTCGACCCGCCGGACGAGGAGTCCGAGGAGTCGGCCGCCAAATCCACCGCACGCAACGCGCCGAAGGGCGAGTGACGGCGCGGGCCGTCATCGATCATCCGAGCGCGATCATCCCAATCACCCAAAGCATCCGATATGCCACGTGAATCGAAGCGGGCCCGCATCGCCCGCATGCACGGCGAATACGCGATCCTCACCGGACTGTTCCCCGAACCGAAGTGCGCGCTCGACTTCTCGACGCCGCTGCAACTGCTCATCGCGACGGTCCTGAGCGCGCAGACCACCGACAAACGTGTCAACACGGTCACGCCGGAACTCTTCGCCCGCTACCCGGACGCCGCGGCGCTGGCCGTCGCGAATCCCGAGGACGTGGAGGACATCATCCATCCACTCGGCTTCTACCGGTCCAAGACGAAGCATCTGCTGGGACTCGCCGCCGCGCTCGACGAGCGTTTCGGCGGCGAGGTGCCACGCACGATGGCGGAACTCACGAGCCTGCCGGGCGTGGGCCGCAAAACGGCGAACGTCGTGCTCGGCAACGCGTTCGGCGTGCCCGGCTTCCCCGTCGACACGCACGTGATGCGCGTGACCGGACGCCTGCGCTGGCGCAGCGACTGGCGCGACCGTCACCCCGATCCGGTGGCCGTCGAGAAGGAGATCACCGCATGCTTCCCGCCCGAGGAGTGGACGGATCTGAGCCACCGGCTCATCCTGTTCGGTCGTGCGGTCTGCCATGCGCGCACGCCCGATTGCGCCGACTGTCCGCTCGCCGCCACCTGTCCGTCCGCGCCGTCCGTCGCGTAGCCTCCCGCTCTTTCCACTCCCGCCGGCGGGCTTCCGCGTAGACTGAGCCACATGGCGAATCACGGCAACGGCACACACAATCCACGCAACGGCAACGCCCTCGACGAACTCAGACGCTGGGGCGTCTTCCTCGGCGTCGCGCTGGCGCTCTCCGCGCTCGTCTGGCTCGGCTGGACGGTCGTGCGGAACCGCGACGTCGCCGCCGTGTTCGAAGGCGGCGACGCGGCGGACGGTGCCGTGACGATCGGACTGACCGGCGTGCCCGACTCGCTCGACATCCGCACCGCGTCCGGCGCGCAGTCCGACCGATTGAGCCGCGTGCTCCTCGGCAACGTGTACGAGACGCTGCTCGACGTGGACGACAAGAACCAGATCACCGGCGGTCTCGCATCGAAGTGGGAGACGTCGGCGGACGGCAAGACGCTCACGCTCACGATGCGCTCCGGCCTCACGTTCGCGAACGGCCACACGCTCGACTCGGCCGACGCCGTGTGGTCGATCCAGCAGGCCGTGGAAGGCAAATGGCCGGACGCGGAGGCGAAGTTCAAGCGCCTCGCCTCCGTCACGAACCCGAATCCGACGACGGTGGTCATCACGCTCAGCGAGCCGGATCCGACGCTCACGCGCACGCTCACCGGCCGCCTCGGCATCGTCTACGATTCGGAGGCGAAGATCGACTACGCGAAGCGGACCGCCGGTTCCGGCCCGTTCACCGTCGACTCGTTCAAGGACGGCGTGATGACGCTCAAGGCGCGTTCCGGCGGCGGCGCGAAAATCGGCACCGTCACGCTCAAGTATTTCGCCGATGACGACACGTTGATGAAGCAGGCCGATTTCGGCGGTTTCGACATGATCCTGCCGGATACCGCGAGTTCCGCGGACAAGCTCGCGGGCGACTCCTCGTTCGCCACCGTGTACGGCGCCAGCACGCGCAAGGTGACGCTGCTCTACAACAACGACGCCGATTCGATTCTCTCCGACGTGCAGGCGCGGCAGGCGATGCGCCTCATGCTCGACAAAACGGCCTTGGCGAACGGCCGCAAACAGGACGTGGAGCAGGTGCTCGGCGGCCCGATCGGCCAGCTCGAACCCGGCTATGAGAACCTCACCTTCATACTGCCGTACGACAGCGCGAAGGGACGGTCGATGATGAGCTACTTCTCCTCCGGGTACATCGGCACGCTGAAGCTCGTCACCACGGCCACGTACACGTCGCTGGCGCAGGCGATCGCCGCGCAGTACCAGACGGTGGGCATCCCCGTCGACGTGGAGACGGTCGACGCCACGCAGCTCGACCAGCGCGCGCAGTCACGCGACTTCCAGCTCATGCTCACCGAACTCGACGGCGAGGACGGATCGGCGATCTTCGCGACGCCCGACTCGACGCCGCACTACACGAACGCGGACGCGCAGTCGCAGTACGCGGCGGCGGCGGGCGCCGCGAACGAAACAGACTATGCGAACGGACTGAAGACGTACGCGCGCACGGTGAGCGAGGACGCGGCCAGCGACTGGCTGTACGCGAAGCGCAACGCGGTCGTCGTGAAGAAGACGCTGAACGGCTACCCCACCCAGCTCACCGACACCCGACTGCCGTTGAAGGACCTCGCAAAACAGTAGGCGTTGTCACCTAAGCCGCATAAACTCGCGTGTATGACTGAAGCCAAATCCATCACGGCCAACCTCACCCCGCTCCCCGACCGCGTGGGCGTGGACGGCCTCGAAGACAAGTGGCGTGCCGTCTGGGACGAACAGGGCACCTACAAGTTCAACGACACCCGCGACCGCAAGGCCGTGTACTCCATCGACACCCCGCCGCCCACCGTGTCCGGCCACCTGCACGTGGGCCACGTGTTCTCCTACACGCACACGGACGTGATCGCCCGCTTCAAGCGCATGCAGGGCTTCGACGTGTTCTACCCGATGGGCTGGGACGACAACGGCCTGCCGACCGAGCGTCGCGTGCAGAACTACTACGGCGTGCGCGTCGACACCTCCCTCAAGTACGATCCGGACTTCAAGCCGCCGTTCGAAGGCACCGACGGCAAGAAGATCGACGCCAAGGACCAGGTGCCGTGCTCCCGCCAGAACTTCATCGAACTGTGCGAGAAGCTCACCGCCGAGGACGAGAAGCTGTTCGAGGCGCTGTGGCGCAAGCTGGGCCTGTCGATCGACTGGTCGCAGACCTACCACACGATCGGCGAGCATCCGCGTCGCGTCGCCCAGAAGGCGTTCCTGCGCAATCTCGCCCGCGGCGAGGCCTACCAGAAGGACGCCCCCGGCCTGTGGGACGTGACCTTCCAGACCGCCGTGGCCCAGGCCGAGCTCGAATCCCGCGAATACCCGGGCTTCTACCACAAGGTGGCGTTCCGTTTCGAGGACGGCACCCCGATCTACATCGAGACGACCCGCCCCGAGCTGCTGGCCGCCTGCGGCGCGCTGATCGCGCACCCGGACGACGAGCGCTACAAGCAGTACTTCGGCCAGTACGTCTACTCCCCGCTGTTCAAGGTGAAGGTGCCGATCCTCGCGCACCCGGCCGCCGAGATGGACAAGGGCGCCGGCATCGCCATGTGCTGCACCTTCGGCGACGTGACCGACGTCGAATGGTGGCGTGACCTCGATCTGCCGACCCGCCCGATCATCCAGCGCAACGGCCGCATCATCATGAACGTGCCGGACTGGATCACCGACGAGGGCGGCAAGGCCATCTTCGCGGAGACCGAAGGCAAGACCACGTTCTCCGCCCGCAAGATCATCGTCGACCACCTGCGCGAATCCGGCGACCTGGACGGCGAGCCGACGCCGACGAAGCGTATGACGAACTTCTACGAGAAGGGCGACAAGCCGCTCGAGATCGTCACCTCCCGCCAGTGGTACCTGAAGAACGGCGGCACCGACCAGAAGCTGAACGCCGAGCTCATCGAGCGCGGCCGCGAGCTCGAATTCCATCCGGACTTCATGCGCGTGCGCTACGAGAACTGGGTGCACGGCCTGAACGGCGATTGGCTGATCTCTCGCCAGCGCTTCTTCGGCGTGCCGTTCCCGCTGTGGTACCCGGTCAAGGAGGACGGTTCGGCCGACTACGACCATCCGATCACCCCGTCCGAGGACATCCTGCCGATCGATCCGACCACCGACGTGCCGGCCGGCTACACCGAGGACCAGCGTGACGTGCCCGGCGGCTTCACCGCCGAGAAGGACATCATGGACACGTGGGCGACCTCCTCGCTCACCCCGCAGATCGTGACCCGCTGGGAGGAGCCCGGCGAGGAGAACCAGGCCCTGTTCAAGGCCACGTTCCCGATGGATCTGCGCCCGCAGGGCCAGGACATCATCCGCACCTGGCTGTTCAGCTCCGTGGACCGCGCGCACCTCGAGAACAAGTGCCTGCCGTGGAAGCACACGACGCTCTCCGGCTGGATCCTCGATCCGGACCACAAGAAGATGTCGAAGTCCAAGGGCAACGTCGTCGTGCCGAACAAGCCGATCGAGCAGTTCGGCGCCGACGCGGTGCGCTACTGGGCCGCCGCCGCGCGCCTCGGCCTGGACGCCACCTACGACGAGGGCCAGATGAAGATCGGCCGCCGTCTGGCGATCAAGCTGCTCAACGCGACGAAGTTCGCGCTGGCCATCGGCCGCGAGGACGAGAACCACCACGTGTCGGAGGGCGCCGAGGCGGTCTGGGACCCGGCCGACGTGACCGAGCCGCTCGACCGCGCCGCCATGGCCCGCATGGCGCTCGTGGTGCGCGAGGCGACCGCCGCGCTCGACAACTACGAGCACTCCAAGGCGCTCGAGGCCATCGAGAACTACTTCTGGCAGTTCTGCGACGACTACATCGAGCTGGTGAAGAACCGCGCCTACGGCACCGCCGATGCGACCGGCCACGTGCCTTCCGAGGCGGCTGTGCGTTCCGCGCGTACCGCGCTGGGCCTCGGTCTCGACGCGTTCACCCGCCTGCTCGCGCCGTTCCTGCCGTACGCCACCGAAGAGGTGTGGAGCTGGATGCACGCCGGTTCCGGTTCGGTGCACCGCGCCGCATGGCCGACTCCGGACGTGTACGAGGCGGCCGCGTTCAAGGTGGCCCCGGAGCTGCTGAACCACGCCGGCGAGGCGCTGGCCGCGCTGCGTGGCATCAAGTCCAAGGCGAAGGTCTCGATGAAGACGCCGATCCTGTCCGTCACGCTGGGCGTGGCCGACGACGTGCGCGAATCGCTGGCCGGTGCGCTGGACGACATCGCCGAGGCCGGCCGCGTGGTGGGCAAGATCCAGTTCGCTGGTCTCGCCGCCGCGGCCAAGGCCGTCAAGGAGACCGTCGACGCCGCCCGTGCGGCAGCGAAGGACGCCGCCAAGGAGGCCAAGGCCGAGACCGAGGCCGCCGCCGAGATCATCGTCGAGCAGTCCGAACTCGGCGAGCCCCCGGCCAAGAAGCCGCGCAAGTAGCAGCGGAAGCGGGTGCGGTGGTCTCCCGCCGCTGACGTTTCCCTGCCCTTGCCTCCCTCTGACGAGGGAGGTGGCGCACAGCGCCGGAGGGAGAGACCGCGCCACAGGCGCCACAGGCCCACACTCCGCGCATCCGATTCCCGCTCCCCCTTTCAGGGGGAGCTGTCCGGCCAAAGGCCGGACTGAGGGGGCAAGAAGGCCCAACCCTTCCACCCACCTCACCTCAAGGGGCTCCGACCACTATGCCCGGTCGGAGCCCCTCTCTTATTCCGGGCGATAACGCACCGCCTGAGTTATCCACATCCCTGCAAGAGGTACCGCATCGTTGCGGAATAAGCGTCCGGAGGGCATTATCCACATCCTTCCGATAAGATTCCCTCTCCCATCCCTGCTCCTTTACCGTTGTCCGTACCACCCAATGTTCGGCTACCGAATCACGGAATCCACGGAAAGGAAGGGTACAGTGAAGAAGCCAGCGCCCGATAATCCTCCACACGATCAGCAAGAGGGTACTATCGAAACCAACAACGAAGGAGATGTCTATGACGGCCAAAACGATGCTGAAAGCCATATCAACCGGCACTCTGCGTGGGCTGGACATCGTGACCAGACCGATGCCGATGGACATACTGCGTCGCCGCCGCGAAGAACTCCGGAACAGGAATCTGATGGCGGAATCCTGGACCGCCGTAGGCAGGAGCTTGACGCAATCGATGAACTCCTACGATATGACCCCCAAGAGCTGAACCTCGTATTGGAACGACGTTTCTCAGGACCGTTGCCGGCTCCCGAAACGTTGGAAGCATACCATCGCATAGATCCAGCTCTTCCCGGAGAAATCGTGGGTATGGCGAAAGCACAGCTGAATGCCAATATCACCAACGATTCGCGTCTGGTACTTGGAGACGTAACTGCCGTCATCGTCGCATCGATAGCGTCATCCACGCTGCCATGGATTGTGTGTATCGTAGGACTGCTCAACGGGCAAAATGCCGCGGCTATTCTCGGTGGTGCCGCCGGAGTCGCCATTGCCGGTGCCTCCATCATCCGAGCGATTCGAGGCAGTGCTAAAAATCCCGACGACGGAACCAACGATTCTGAAGTGCCAAGGAATCTAAAAAACTCTAAAGAATCTAAAAACTCTAAAAAAGTCTAAAACACACTTTCTTCACATTTGTATTGCTCTACAGCCCCGCATGCGCCCCAATCATCACCCCCACACACGGCCCCGTTCTCCCATGGTGCGGCAACACGCTTTCTTCATAACGTTGGAATTCCGCCATTTTCGCACACCACACCATGGGAGGATTACCGCACGGTGGGGAATCTACCGCACCATGAGTGGGATGTACCGCGCCATGGGGTTATTATGCGTGGCTTGTGTGTGGAGCTCATAGGCCGGGCTGGATGATGAGGAAGCGGGTAGAGGAGCCCGCGGCAGATGCAGAGGACGTGTTGGCGCCCGCATCCGCGGCGCCCACACCCGCGGTGTCTGTATCCGCAGCATCCGCAGCGCCCGCGTCCGCGGTGTCCGCACCCGCAGCGTCCGCGGCACCGGACGTCCTGCCGCCCAGCTTCGCTTGAACGTCGGCATTGGCGAGCAGCGTTTGGATGAGCGCGCCGGCGTCGCCGAGCGACGCGGCATCGTCGATGAGTTGCGTGGTGTCGATGACGAGACGCGTGCCGGAACCACTGGCACCAGCAGAACCCGCCGCACCCGAACCCGCCGCACCGGCGGCACCGTTCATGCCGATGTACGGCGACAGTTGCGCCAGCGCGGATGCCACCGCGCTGGCCGCAGAGGACGAATCCGACGCCGACTTCGTCGCGTCACCCGCCGTGCCCGTCGCCGAGGATGCGCCATCCGCCGCACCGTCGCCCGAATCAGCCGCGTCACCCGAGTCCGCCGCATCATCCGAACTAGCCGAACCGGCCGAGTCGCCTGAACCGTTCGAATCCGACTTCCCGCCGCTGACGCCCGGCACACCGCCGGCGAACTTCATCACGTCGCCGGCATCGGCTTTGCCCGCGTTCTCGTCGACCACGGTGGTCGTCACGTCGTCGCTCGATTGTTTCGCGGCACGACGCTCGGCCGCGGCCTGACGCCGTAGACGTGTCGTCTCGGCGCGTGCGGCGAGCGAGTCGTCGCCGGCCATGGCACGATCAACGAACCGTCCCGCCGACGCGGCACCGGATGCGGCCCCCGCACTCTTGGCACCGTCACCAGAAGCACCGTCACTGCCGCCAGTCGTATCGCCATCAGCCGCACCAGCACCCGCGCCGGAACCAGCCGAGCCCGAACCGTTCAGCTCCCCCGCGAACCGCAGCAGCACCTGCCGATACGCGCTGCCCGCACCGGTACGCTCGCGCGCCGCGGCGAGCGCAGCCAGCGCCGCATCCACCTTCGCGGTATCATCCGCATGCGCATTACCGGAAGAACCAGCGGCGCCACCATCCGCCGCACCAGCATCGCCACCATCACCGCCGACGCCGGTGATTCCGAACTCCTTCGCCGTGGCCTCGTTCGCCTCGCCCGCATGCACGGACGCCTCCGCCGACGTCCCGCCGGTCAGCTCGCTCAAGTGCTTCGTGTACGCGTCCGTGTAGGCCATCGAATACGGGATCATCGCCTGCGAGAGCTGCGACTGCCCGGCCGCGTACTCCTTCGCGCCTTCGGTGGTCTCTTCGCCGGCGCGACGACGCAACGTGTCGGCGAGTCCAGTGGTGCCCTGCGTGCGCACGATGCGAATCACCTGGTCGAGCGCGTCGGCGGCGCCCGTGTGCTGGTGCGCGGAGGCGAGCGCGTCGGTCGCGTCCGCCTCGCCGAGCACGGCGGCGGCGAGCGGGGTGTCGCCGCTGAGTTCGCCGGCCGTGCCCATCAGGGCGGTCAGCTGCGTCGACGACCCGATCGACCCGGACAGGTGGTTCGTGTACGACCCGACGTAGGCGGTCATGTATTCGGCGAACGCCTTGTCGTAATCGGCCTGTTTCGCGGCGATTTCGCTGGTGGCGAGCGACCGTTCGAGGTCGCGCAACGCGGTGAGCTTGTCGATGAGGTCCTGATGCGCGCCCGCATTCCCGGCTCCCGCACCGACGCCGCCCCCGACGCCCGCACCGGAATCCGAATTCAGCGTTCCGTCGCCCATCGCCGCGGCGGTCGTGGCGAGCGCGGAGACGTCGTCGGAGTCACCGGCCGAGGCGACGACGAGATCGCCCATTGTGAATTTCTCCGCGGTCATGTAGCAGTCGAGGCGTTCGCCGACGCGCAGCAAAGCGGCGACGACCGTGTTCGAGCCTTGCGTCGTGATGACGGCGTCGTGGTTCGCGTTCACGTCGTCGGCGACGCGCGTCGGTATCGTGAACGCGACGAGCATGCGCCGCGATCGCATGGCGCGCGCCGCATCGCCGCCGAACAGCGATGGTGAAAGTTCGATGTGCACGCCGACGAGTCCGCTGGAACCGGCGACCTTCTCGCGGCTCACGTTCGGACCGTCGAGCGAATAGGTGACGTGCGCGCCGACCGGCAGCCGTCGCGCGCCGGCGCGCACGCGCGTGACCGCGCGCGATGCCGCCGACGCCGCGTCGCCGCCGTCCGTCAGATACAACGCGCCGACGCCGCCGCCCGCCTCGGTCACGGTGAGCACGTCGTGGCCGGCGAGCGCCGGGATGGCGCGGTATGCGGCGAGCGCCGCCGAGCCGACCGCGCCGCCCAAGGCGAGCGCCGCCGCGACGACGACCGCGATCGCGCAGGTCAACGCGTTGCGGCGGCGGTCCGTAGCGTGGCCCATGGCACCTCACCTCCCAACTGTTTCCGGTGTCTTTGTTCCGGTGTTCCTGTTGCCGACGTTCCCGTTTCCGGCGTCCCGTTACCGGCATCCTCCCACGGGAATCCGGCGGCCGGAATCCTTGTACCGGATTCCCGGCGCCCGCGTGTCGTATGGTTCCGTCTTCTCACGCGAAAGGCCGCGCACCGGCATGGTGTCGCGGCCTCATCGCGCGTACGTCAGTAAATATAGTCGACCGGTGAGTGCACTCGGCCGTCGCATAGTCGAATGGAATCAGGCGCAGCCGCCTGGGGAAACGGAGAGATCAGGCGAAGACGTCCAGCACGCCCGGGTCTCCCCCGGCCTCGGCGATGCGCTGGTGGCGCTTCTTCGCCTCGGTGACGACGAATTCGCGGTACATCTCGGCGATGTCCGGATCGAGACCCGCGGCCACGGCGATGCGGTGGAGGCGTTCGATCTGGTAGTCCTCGCGCTTGTAGTCGGCGGGCGCGAAGCCGGCGCGCGCCTTGAGCACGCCCACCTGCGACGTGTATTTGAAGCGTTCGGCGAGCAGGGAGACGATGGCCGTGTCCACGTTGTCGATGGACTGGCGCAGCGCTTTGATCTTCGCCACGGTTTCGGCGGTCTCGGGATTCTCCGCGGCCTTCGCGGAGTCGATGACGGTGGCGTGTTCGCCGGGATTGCGGGTGACGGTGGCGCTCAGCCAGTCGCCGCCGTCTTCGGATGCGGTCGTGCTCGTCGTTTCAGTCATACGAGCTACCTTACTCCAACCGGACTGTCGGGGCACCCCCTCGGTCCGGCGTGCGCCGGACGGCTCCCCCTCAAGGGGGCGCAGAATCCCCGAACAGCCGGAACCCTCAACCCTCAGTACCGGTAGTCCGGGCCGATAGTGAGGGCGTCGTCGTGGGTGCGGCCGGTGTGGATCGCCTCGTTGGCCTGGGCGATCTCGTCGGCCGAATAGTCGAGCGTGCGGCCGTCGAGCTCGTTGACGGGGATGATCCAGCCGCCGTGCGTCATGTACAGTCGGTCGGCCTCGCGCAGTTCGGCGATCGGCAGTTTGCGGTATTCGATGGACTTGCCCTCCTGCCGCGCCCATGCGAACAGTTCGCGCTGCGACGTGCCGTTGAGGATGCCGATCGACGGGTCGGGCGTCACGAACGTGTCGCCGTAGCGTGCCACGATCGACGAGTTCGGGCATTCGAGCGTGTAGCCGTCCTCGGTGTAGAGCACGGCGTCGCCGATGCCGCGGCGCGCGCACTCGCGGTGCACGGCGCAGTTGAACGCGTAGCTGAGCGTCTTCGCGCCGTTGAGCAGCCACGGCGCGCGTTCGGTGGTGTCCGACGGGTAGCCGCGGGTCATCGAGGCCATCGTGATCGGGTCGGTCTCGTGCAGCGTGCCCTTCGCATCAAGGAAGATGAAGACGGTGGGCGTGCGGTCGGACGCCTTGCCCACGCCGGTGTCCGGATCGAGGCCGCGCGAGACGATGATGCGCAGCAGCGGGCCGGGTTCGGGGTCGTCGTACGCGTCGATGACCTGTTCGACGCCGCGCGTGATCGCGTCGAAGTTCGGCTTGGGCAGGTCGACCATCGCCGCGGACTGGGCGAGACGACGCAGATGGTTCTCCAGCGAGACCGGGTACCCCTTCCACACGGTCGTCGCCTCGAAGATGCCGTCGCCGCGCAGCACGCTCAGATCGAACGCATTGATGTTGAGCCCGTTCGGGTCGACCAGCGTGATGAGATCGGCGTCGCTCACCTTCTCGTCGCCGAACATCGCCTTGCCGTTGCCCATTCCCAGCACGATCGAACTCATCTCGTTCTCTTCCCTTCCATTCCGTCGTCCTGTCGTCCCGCCATCGGGCCCGATGCCGGGCCCATCCGCCGGATTCCGTTATCCGCGCCCAACCTAACCGCGGATTGTTTCATGTGGAACAAGCCGCGTAGCACGGTCGAAATGCAACAGTCACAAACGGACATGAACCGTAACGCGACACGACCGTATCGTGTCGGACAGCACAGGAATGGGGGATGTCATGACCGCAATCGCAGACAAGACCGGAATCACGGAAACCGAGAACACCGAGAAAACCACGGAAACCGCCGGAACCGCCGACGACCCGGCACCCGCACTGAACGCCGATTCCACCCCGGAGACCGCACGCCTCGCCTTCCGCGACGGACTCGTGCGCCCGACCTGCGGCATCGCGAAAGGCTACGCGCAGGCGAATCTGATGATCCTGCCGAAGGATCTCGCCTTCGACTTCCTGCTGTTCGCGCAGCGCAATCCGAAACCGTGCCCGCTGCTCGAGGTGATGGAGGCGGGCGAGACCGAGCCGGCCACCTGCCCCGGCGCGGACATCCGCACCGACGTGCCGCTGTACCGCGTGTGGGAGCACGGCAAGCTCGTCGCCGAAGTGCCGGACATCACCGATTATTGGCGCGACGACCTCGTCACGTTCGTAATCGGATGCAGCTTCACGTTCGAATTCCCGCTGATGGAGGCGGGCGTGCCGGTGCGGCACATCACCGCCGGCCGCAACGTGCCGATGTACGACACGTCCATCGCCTGCCGCCCGGCCGGCGCGTTCCACGCGAACATGGTCGTCTCGATGCGCGGCATCCCGTCCACGCAGGTCGCCGACGCGGTACGCATCTCCGGCTACTACCCGTCCGTGCACGGCGCGCCCGTATGCGTCGGCAATCCGGCGGCGATCGGCGTCACCGACCTCACGCACCCCGACTACGGCGACGCCCCGATTCTCGAAAACGGCGACGTGCCGGTCTTCTGGGCGTGCGGCGTGACCCCGCAAGCCGCCGCGATGGCCTCGAAACCGCCATTCGCGATCACCCACGCGCCCGGCCACATGCTCATCACCTCGAAACGCGACCTCGACTACATGGTGTGAGCCACGCGCGATCGGAAAGGACGGATACGGACATGACCACCATCGATCTGAACAGCGACATGGGCGAAAGCTTCGGACGCTGGAAGCTCGGCGACGACGAATCACTGCTCACCGTCGTCTCCAGCGCGAACATCGCCTGCGGCTTCCACGCCGGAGACCCGATCGTGATGCGCCGCACGCTGGGAAACGCGGCGGCGAACGGCGTCGCGGTAGGCGCGCACGTCGCCTACCGCGATCTCGCCGGATTCGGCCGCCGATACGTCGACGACACTCCCGACGAACTCACTGCGGACGTGATGTACCAGCTGGCCGCGCTGGAAGGTATGGCGAAGGCCGCCGGCACGCGCGTACGGTACGTGAAACCGCACGGCGCGCTCTACAACCGGATCGTCACCGACGAAGCGCAGGCGCGTGCGGTGGTCGAGGCGATCCGCGCCGTCGACCCCGCACTCGCGCTGCTTACGTTGCCCGGTTCCGTGGTGGGCCGCGTGGCCGAGGCCGCCGGACTGCGCGTGTTCCGCGAGGCGTTCGCCGATCGCGCGTACACGCCCGACGGCACGCTCGTCTCGCGTCGCCTGCCGGGCGCGGTCATCGCCGATCCGGACGCGGTCGCCGCGCGCGTCTCGCGCATGGTGACCGACGGCACGGTCGAGGCGATTGACGGCACGATCGTGCCGATCCACGCCGACTCGGTATGCGTGCACGGCGACTCGCCGGCCGCCGTCGCGCTCGCGAAGGCCGTCCGCGAGCGCCTCACCGCCGACGGCGTGACGATTCGTCCGTTCGCGGCGTGAGGGGACGGTGAGCGCGATGACCGATGCTGGAACCGACGCCGCGACCGGTATGGAGGCCGACGCCACGGATCCCGACGCGCTGCGGTTCCTGCCTTGCGGCGAAACGGCGATGATCGTCGAATGCGCCGATCTACACGCCGCGCTGGAACTGTACGCGGCGATCGAAGCGGCGGCTTTCGACGGGGTGACGACGGTGCTGCCGGCGGCGCGCACGGTGTATGTGGCGTTCGACCCGCTGATTGCGGCGATTGCGGCGACGAACGTGCATGGTTCCCGTGCGAACGTGCATGGTTCGCCGATGAATGTGCATGGTTTGGGGGCAAACGTGCAGGATTTCCGAAGTATCCTGCAGTCGAAAATCACGAACCTGCACGGTGGGGTGCTGAAGACCCGTGATGCGCGGGTCGTGGAGATTCCGGTCGTCTATGACGGCGAGGACCTTGGGAACGTTGCCAAATTGCTCGCCATCAGCCCTGAACAGGTGGTCGCGCGGCACTCCGGGCACCCGTGGAAGGTCGCGTTCGGCGGGTTCGCGCCCGGCTTCGACTACCTCGTGGACGGCGACCCGATCTTCGACGTGCCACGCCGAAAAGCGCCGCGTTTGGCCGTTCCTGCGGGGTCGGTGGGGCTCGCCGGTACGTTCTCCGGCGTCTACCCGCGAGCCAGTTCGGGCGGCTGGCAGCTCATCGGCAGGACCTCTGTTCCGATGTGGAACGATGCCATGAATCCGCCCGCGCTCCTCCGCCCCGGCGACACCGTCCGCTTCACGCCCACGCGCGCCGAAGCCACGATCCAGCACGCTCTTCAGCACGACACCCCACACGTTGCGCCGGAAAACCTACACGTCGCATCGGAAAACCTACACGATGCGGCCTCAACCGTACAGGTTGACGGCTCAACCATGCACGTTGACGGCTCGGCCATGCACAACGCCCCTTTCTCCGCCCCCGCTGGCGGGGGCTCCCGCGGAGCGGGTGGGGGTGGTCGGTTGGTCAGTCCCGCCGGCACCGCATCTGCCACTCCTGCCGCCCTCGAAGTCGTCAATCCCGGCATTCTCGCCACGTTCCAAGACGCCGGCCGCAACGCGCCCGAAATGGGCGTCACCGGTTCGGGCGCGGCGGACCCGCGGACCTTCCATCTGGCGAACGAGCTGGTCGGCAATCCCGCGCACACCCCGGTCATCGAGCTGACCGCCGGCAATGCCTCGTTCACCGCCCACGGCGACCTCACCATCGCTGTCACCGGCGCCCCGGCCCCCATCACCATCACCTTCACGCACGCCAATACCGACAAAAGTTCCCGGCACAAGCCGGGTGAGGATGGTCGTCGGACCGGCATCCGCCGCAATCCGGAGCCCGCCTTCCCCATCACCCGTCAGGAGGCGTTCCTGCTGCGCGACGGCGAGACCGTGACGATCGGCGCCCCTGCCGCGGGCCTGCGCGACTACATCGCCGTGCGCGGCGGATTCGCAGTCCCCACGATTCTCGATTCCGCCTCCACCGACACGATGAGCGGCATCGGTCCAGCCCCGCTCAAGCCCGGCGATCTCCTCCCCGTCAATCCCCTCTCCCGACTCCCCTGCCCCATCGCTACCATCGGACTGCCCCAGCCGTGGCCGGATAATCTGCCGCGCGCCGCCGCCAACGCCGGCACTGACGTTGCCGCACCCGCCCCCACCAAGCTCGCCGTCACGCTCGGCCCGCGCGACGACTGGTTCACCGACGCCGGCATCGCCACGTTCCTCGACACCACGTGGACCGTCACCGCCCAGTCGAACCGCGTCGGCCTCCGCCTCGCCGCACCGTCTTCCGTACCAGCGGCAGCCTCCACACCAGCCGATACATCGGCCGTACCGGCCGTGCTCTCCCCCAGTCGGCTTCGCCGACAGCCCCCTCGACAGAGGGGGCCAATCCCATCGTCCGCGCCGCACACGTCAGCCGCACCCACCGCGCCGGCCGTATCCTCTGGCTCCCCCATCATCGAACGCCGAGACCCACATGCCGAGCTGAAAAGCGAGGCAACCGTCCCCGGCAGCATCGAGGTGCCGGGCAACGGGCTGCCGCTCATCTTCCTGCGCGACCAGCCGGTGACCGGCGGTTACCCGGTGATCGCCGTGCTCACCCGCACAGCCCTCGCCACCGCCGGCCAGCTCCCGCCCGGCGCCCAGGTCCGCTTCGTCATCAACACCCCCACCCACGGCCCGGCTCCCCTTGACAGGGGAGCTGTCCGGCGAAAGCCGGACTGAGGGGTAGACCACCGCACTGGTCAGCCGGTCTCTCCCCCAGTCCGCTTCGCGGATGGCCCCTCGTCAGGGGGCCGATTCCGCCCACAGCACCAGCCCACGTCCACGTACACCCTATCCACACGTCCACGTCCACGTACACCCTATCCACACGTCCACGTACACCCCGCGAAAGAAGCACCTTCCGATGTCTACCACGTCAACCCCACCAGCCACAGCCACACCCACCACACCAACACCAACCCGCCCCCGTCTCTCCCGCGTCCTCGTCGCGAACCGCGGCGAGATCGCGGTGCGCATCATCCACGCGTGCCATGACACGGGTCGCACGGCCATCGCCGTCTACGCCGACCCGGACGCGGACGCCCTGTTCGTTCATCTCGCCGACGAGGCCTACGCGCTCGACGGCGCGACCTCGAAGGACACTTACCTCGACATCGCGAAAATCGTCGACATCGCGAAAAACAAGGTCCACGCGGACGCCGTGCACCCCGGCTACGGCTTCCTTTCCGAGAACGCGGATTTCGCGCAGGCCGTCATCAACGCCGGACTTACGTGGATTGGCCCGAGCCCGGAGACGATCCGCATGCTCGGTTCGAAGGTGGAGGCGCGCCGCATCGCCGCCGAGGTTGGCGCGCCGATGGCCCCGGGTACGACGGAACCGGTGCACGACCCGGCGCAGGTGGTCGCGTTCGCCCGCGAGCATGGTCTGCCGCTCGCCATCAAGGCCGTGTATGGCGGCGGCGGGCGCGGCCTCAAGGTCGTCCACGAACTCAAGGACGTCGAGGAGGCGTTCGTCTCGGCCACGCATGAGGCGGAGGTCGCGTTCGGCAACGGCGACTGCTTCATCGAACGCTTCCTCGCCCGCCCACGTCACGTGGAGGTGCAGGTGCTCGGCGACGCGCATGGCCGCGTGGTCGCGGTCGGTACGCGCGACTGCTCGTTGCAACGCCGCAATCAGAAGCTCATCGAGGAGGCGCCCGCCCCGTTCCTCGCGCCGCAGACCGAGGACCGGCTCAAGCGCGCGGCGGTCGCGATCTGCGAGCGCGCGCGGTACACGAGCGCCGGCACGGTCGAGTTTCTGGTCGATCCGGACGGCACGATGTCGTTCATGGAGGTGAATACGCGCATCCAGGTCGAGCATCCGGTCACGGAAATGACGAGCGGCGTCGATCTGGTGGCAGCGCAGTTCGCGATCGCCGAGGGCGAGTCCGTGGCGGACATCGTCGCGCGGGCCCGTGCCGACGCCGGTCTGCCGCCCGTCGGCACGATCACCGTGACCGATACGCCTACCGCGACCGCCACGCCCGGCACGCCTACCGCAGCCGGCACGCCTACCGCAGCCGACGCCGCCGGAACTCCCGCCTTCCCCTCCCGTGGTCACGCGATCGAGTTCCGCATCAATGCGGAGGACCCATCGCGCGGATTCGTCCCGTTCCCCGGCACGATCGACGGTCTGCGCGCGCCGAGCGGTCCCGGCATCCGGTTCGATACGGGCGTCGAGGCCGGTTCGATCGTGCCCGACCAGTTCGATTCGATGCTGGCGAAGCTCGTCGTGTGGGCGCCGACGCGCGCCGCGTGCCTGGCACGCGCGCGTCGCGCCCTCGCCGAGCTGAAGATCGACGGCGTTCCGACGGTCAAGGCGTTCGACGAGACAGTCATCAACGACCCCGATTTCACCGCGATGCCCGCCGGCGATATCACCACCGTCACCCGCGACTCCCGTGATACCAGCGCCGTCACCCACGACTCCGGTGATACCAACGCCACCACGCGCACCTCCCGTGATACCACCGTCGTCACGCGCGATTCCGGTGATACCACCACCATCACCCGCGACTCCCGTGATACCGGCGGCGCACGTGATGCCGCCCCCTCCCCCGACTGTTTCCGCGTCTACACGCGATGGATCGAGGAGGACCTGCTGCCGCGCACGGACGCCGCGACGCTCGCGTCCGGCGCACCCGGCGCGCGCGGCGTCGCGCCGCAACCGGTCACGGCATGGATCGAACTTGACGGCAGACGCATGCGGCTCGGCCTGCCCGCCGCGCTCGCCGCGACGCTCGCGGGCGTCGGCGGCGCAAATGGTGCGAGCGGCCTCGCGGGTTCCGCCGCACCCGCGTCTGGCATCGCCGGTACCGCGGGCGCGCCCGGTGCCGATGCGCGACCGGCCGGCGCGATCCGTTCGACGATCACCGGCACGGTGGTCCGTTGGCTCGCCGATGACGGTGCGACGGTCGCCGCCGGCGATCCGGTGGTCGTGGTCGAGGCGATGAAGATGGAGACCGAAATCGACGCCCCCATCGCCGGAACCGTCCACCAGCAAGCCAAACCCGGCGACTCCGTCGCCTTCGACGGCCAATTAGGCGAGGTCCGCTGACCTTGGCCCCCCTCTGACGAGGGGGCTGTCCGCGGAGCGGACTGGGGGAGAGATACCGCGAACGTAACGTACCAGCTATCTCTCCCCCACCCGGCTTCGCCGGGAGCCCCCTCGTCAGAGGGGGCCGAAACCGTAGGCACCCCCTCAGTCCGCTATCGCGGACAGCTCCCCCTGAAAGGGGGCGCAGAGGAACGAAGCCGGGCCGGCGGCGCAGGCTCGCTCGCCAACATCGCGCCCCTGAGGAGCGCAGAGAAACGAGGCCGCCGCAACCGGCGGGGCCGCCGCCTCTCGGAGGGACATGCTGCTGCCTTGCGCCCCCTTGAGGGGGAGCTGGCGGCCGCAGGCCGACTGAGGGGGCTCCGTGCACACCACAAAGAGAAGGGAATCATCATGGACAGCAATACCGCTTCAATCGCGAACCTCGCGAGTTGGCGCTTCTACCCGCGGATCGCGAAGATCGCGAACCTGGCGAGCCGCGACGTGGGCCGCGGCTCGGAGACGCTGATGACGTTCTCGCGCGGCGACCTGTTCCGCGCGGCGCGCCAGCTCGTCACCGGGAAACCGGCCAAGGCGCTCGTCGTCACCGGCTTCTATATCCCGAAGGCCCAGGTCCCGGCCGCCGAAACCGACGGACCGCTGGGCGCGTTGGAGGTGTGCATGGCGTTGCGCGCGATCGGCGGCGACGCGTGGCTCGTCACGGACGACTGCTGCGAATCGGTGATCCGTCCGAGCGCGGCGACGATGCTGCCGGACGACCATATCCTCATCGCGCCGGTGCGCGACAGGTTCGACGGATGGATGAACGGCGTCATCGATCTGGCGAAGGCGAACGACATCGACACGATCATCTACATCGAACGCGTCGGACCCGCGGCGGACGGCCATCCGCGCAACATGCGCGGCATCGACATCACCGAGTGGACGGCGCCGCTGAGCCGGCTCACGCAGCTGCAGCTGCACACGATTGGCGTGGGCGACGGCGGCAACGAGATCGGCATGGGCCGCGTCGCCGAATACGCGATCGAGGGCGTCGTCGACCATGGCGAGAAGATCGCGTGCCGTGTGGCGACGGACGAGCTCATCGTGTCCGGAACGTCGAACTGGGGCGCGCACGCGCTCGTCTGCGCGATGCGCGCGATGGGACAGCCGGCGATCGACCCGTATCTCAAGTCCGCGTGGCATCGCGAGACGTTGGCGACGATCGTCGCGCACGGCGGCCTCGACGGCGTCCACATGACCAACGTCGCCACCGTCGACGGTCTCGACCCGGACCGCTACTACGCCGAGATCGACGCCCTCAGCGCCCTCGCGGCGTGAGCGCGCGTCTTCACCCCCTCAGTCCGCCGTCGCGGACAGCTCCCCCTCAAGGGGGCGCAAAGGAATCGTGTATACGCCACATTCCGGCTTTCTTGCTCCCCCTGCAGGGGGAGCTGGCGGGCGAAGCCCGACTGAGGGGGTCTCCCGTACCCCCAGACGCGACAGAGGCGGTTCCCGGAATCACCCGGAAACCGCCTCTTCGTCGCTGCGGACTCGCGGTCCATCACCGCGAACGCGCAACTTCCCGCGACTGCGATCACCCGACTCACGCCTTCGGCACGGAACCTTCCTGCGCGTGGTCGAAGACCGGCTTGTTGTTCGCGTCGAACTTGTAGATGCCGATCGACGCGGTGGACGGGTCGTGCGCGTTGTTGAACGGTCCGATACTGGCTTGGCCCTTGTACTGGATGTCCTTGCCGTCCTTCAGCAGCGCGAGGCACGCCTTGTACGAGTCGCACTTCTCGCCGCCGCCCACGCCGGACACGGCGGGCAGGTTCTTGGCCACGGTCTTGCCGTCGGTCGCGCCGCCCTTCTGCGCGGCGAGCGCGGCGAGGATCACCGCGTCGTATGTCTCGGCCGCGTAGGTGAAGTCCTTGACCTTCGGGTCGATCTTCTTCACGCGCGCCTGGAACTCGTCGGTCGGATGCGCGCCGGGGATGGTGCCGACGGTGCCTTCCAGCAGTCCCGCTTCGAAGTCGTCGGAATGGTCGACGGTGTTGCCGTCGGTCATGTACAGCTTGTGCGTGTCGATGCCGGCGGTCTTCAGCGCCTTGACGAGCGAGACGGTCTGGTCGAACGCGATGACGAGCACGGCGTCCGGCTTGGCGGCCTTCACGGCGGTGGCGATCGACGAGAAATTCGTCTCGGTCGGATCGAACGTGTCCTTCTCGCCGTAGACGACGTTGACGCCCGCGTTCTCGACGGTCTTGACGACGACGTCACGCAGCGACGTGCCGTATTCGTCGTTGAACACCGTAATGGCGAGGTTCTTCACGCCCGCCTGGGCGATGACCTGGCCGAGCACGGCGCCCTGCACGGTGTCCGGCGGAATCGTGCGGAAGAAGAGGTCGTTGAGTCCACTGAACGCGGTGGAGGTGGCGCCGTTGGAGATCATCGGCACGCCGGCCGCGGTCACCTGCTTGTAGCTGTTCTTGACGACGGAGCTGGACGGCGGGCCGATCACGACGGACGGGTTCTTGCTCAGCACGGATTGCGCGGCGGCCGTGTTCTGGTCGGCGTGGTCCGCGTCGGACGTGTCGGCGGTGGTGCCGGACGCGTCCTTGCCGAGCACGCCGCCTGCCGCGTTGATGTCGTCGACGGCGAGTTTCAACGTCGCCACGTTGGACGGTCCGATGTACGCCATCGAACCGGTGGACGGGAACAGTCCGGCCGCCAGGAACGCGCCGGAGCCGCCGCTCGCGCCGCCCGACCCGCTCGCGCCCGAATCGCCCGAGCCGGCCGAGCCGCAGCCGGCCAGCGCCATCGCCGCGGCGGCGACCATCGCCGTCAACGCCATGATCCTCGTATGCGTCGTGTTCTTCGTTCGTGCCTGCTTCATAGCCTCATCACGTTCCTCTCTATGCTTCGTGATGTCGGGATTCCCGCTTGATGATTCGTATGAACCGTTCGCTTGAATCTTGGTTCCCGACGGTACGAGGCGCGTGATTCGGCCGCATTGTTCCCGTGTAACCGCCCGGTGACGCCCGAAAACCCGCGGAAACGCGGTGCGCTCACCGGTAATCCCCCCGAAACGAACGAGCCCCGTCCGTAACAATCGTCACGGACGGGGCTCACGATGTCCTCGGCTCCCCTTGTCAGGGGAGCTGGCCGGCGCAGCCGGACTGAGGGGTAGTCACCGGCGGTTCAGAACCGGCAGGACCGGCCAATCCAGCAACCCAGCCGACCGGCTCCCTAACTCAGTTGCCGTTAACCGAGCCGCCGCCGGTCTGCTGCACAATCGCGGCGAGGAAGTCGCGGTTCGTGGCGGTCTTCTTGAGGCGCGGCACGAGCGTCTGGTACGCCTGCTCGGGCTCCATGCCGCCGAGCAGTCGACGCAGTCGGTAGACGACCGGCAGTTCCTGCGGCGCGGTGATGAGCTCTTCGCGGCGCGTGCCGGACGCGTTGATGTCGATGGCCGGGAAGAGTCGCTTGTCGGCGAGTTCGCGCGACAGACGCAGCTCCATGTTGCCGGTGCCCTTGAACTCCTCGAAAATCACCTCGTCCATCTTGGAGCCGGTTTCGACCAGCGCGGACGCGATGATGGTCAGGGAGCCGCCGTTCTCGATGTTGCGGGCCGCGCCGAAGAACTTCTTCGGCGGGTACAGGGCCTGCGCGTCGACGCCGCCGGACAGGATGCGGCCGGAGGCGGGCGCGGCGATGTTGTAGGCGCGCGCGAGTCGGGTCATCGAGTCGAGCAGCACGACCACGTCCTGGCCGAGCTCCACGAGTCGCTTCGCGCGTTCGATGGCGAGTTCGGCGACGGTGGTGTGGTCGGAGGCGGGGCGGTCGAAGGTCGAGGAGATGACCTCGCCCTGCACGGTGCGCTCCATGTCGGTGACTTCCTCCGGACGCTCGTCCACGAGCACGACCATCAGGTGGACTTCCGGGTTGTTCGCGGTGATCGAGTTCGCGATGTTCTGCAGCGTGATCGTCTTGCCGGCCTTCGGCGGGGAGACGATCAGACCGCGCTGGCCCTTGCCGATCGGCGAGACGATGTCCATGATGCGGCCGGTCAGCTTGTTCGGCGTGGTCTCCTGCTTGAGTCGCTCCTGCGGGTACAGCGGTGTCAGCTTGCTGAACTGCGGGCGGTTCAGCGCCTGCTCGACGGTCATCCCGTTGATCGAATCGATGGACTGCAGCGGCACGAACTTCTGACGCTGGTTGCGACGGTCGCCTTCGCGCGGCGCGCGGATGGCGCCGTGCACGGCGTCGCCCTTGCGAAGGCCGTACTTCTTGACCTGTCCCATCGAGACGTACACGTCGTTCGGGCCCGGCAGGTAGCCGGACGTGCGCACGAACGCGTAGGAGTCGAGCACGTCGACGATGCCGGCGACCGGCACGAGGTCGTTCTGTTCGCCGCGGGCGTCGCGGTCGCCGCGCATGTTGCGGTCGCCGCGATCGTCGAACCGCAGGTCGCGCACGTCGCGATCGGCGTCGCGACGGTCGTCACGGTTGTTGCGACGGTCGTCGCGATCGTCGAAGTCGCGTCCGCGACCGCGCAGGCGACGGCCGCGACGATCCGCGTGATCGTCGCGCGCGTCGCCGCGGTCGCGACGCTCGCCGCGCATGTTGCGGTCGTTCCGGCCGCGGCGCGGCTCCTCCTCGTCGTCCTTGCGCGGGGCGTTGTCCTGCGTGGGGAGCGTGGCGAGGATGTCGTCGAGATCGCGCACGACCTCCTCCTGCGGCTCCTTCTCCTCGGACGGGCGACGACGGCGACGCACGTTCGCGACGATGATCTCGTCGCCGTTCTCGTCGATGGTGTGGCGACGGCCGCGCGGATGCTCCGGCTCCTCGGTCGCCTTGCCGAGGTCGAGCGTGTCGAGCAGGTGCGTGGTGTCGATGAGCGGCGTGTCGGCCGCGGCGTTGGTGCGGCGGTCGCGACGGGCGGGACGATCCTCGTCGTCGTTCCTGCGCGCGCTGCGACGGGACTTCGGCGCGGGGAAGTCGATGGCGTCGATCGGCGATTCCGCGGTCTTGGCGGCCGGCTGGGCCTCGGTCTGGGCGGATTCGGCGGATTCATGATTCGTCGCGGACTCGGCGACGGGGACCTCGGTCTGGGCGGGGGCCTGTTCGGCCGCGTTCGATTCGGTCGCGGCGGCCGGCTGCTCGTCGGACTTCGCCGCGGTCTTCGCGCTCTTGGCGGCGGTCTTGGCGGAGGACTTCGTGGTCTTCTTCGGAGCGCGCACGGTGACGCCTTCGGGAGCCGCACCTCCGGAACGCGCCGCCTGCAGCGTGGCGAGCAACTCCGGCTTGCGCATGGTCGACGTGCCGCGCAGACCCATCTGCTTGGCGAGCTCCTTGAGCTCCGGCAGCTTCATATCCTCAAGATTCTGGCTATTGGCCACGGTGTTCTTACCTTTCCACAGCGCCCACCGTTACGGCATACCGCACCGGCACGCGCCTGAAATGTGATTGCGGCCTTGGCCGCTACGAAACGTTCGCCGCAATGCAATGCCCGCGAACTGCACTCACTCTACAACGTCGAGCCGACCAACGCAAAAGCCGATTCCGCACCCCTGCGGAAAGAACCGTGCAGAATATTCCGCGCCCCCTTCAGGGGGAGCTGGCCGCGAAGCGGACTGAGGGGGTCACATGCAAAAGCCCCCTCGGAAAACCGAGGGGGCTATGCAGAACACGCCTTACCGACTACTTCTGTTCGTGGTAGGACTTGTCGGTGTTGACCGACCACACGTTCTTCTTCGAGGTCTTGCCGGACTTGATGTTGCCGACGGCCTCGATGGCGGTGGCCATGGAGTGGTCCATGTTGTTGTAGCGGTGCTGGCCGTTGCGGCCGACGCAGTAGAGGTTGCCGAAGCCGTCGAGGTATTCGACGAGCTCGTCCATGCGGGAGTAGGTGTCGAAGTAGGCGGGGTACGCCTTCTTGACGCGTTCGCGGTGGGAGTCGAGCACGTCGGCGGGACCGTTGATGACGTGCATGCGGGTGAGCTCGGCGATGGCGAACTTGGTGGCCTCCTCCTCGCTCATGTTCCAGAAGGCGTCGCCTTCCTCGCAGAAGTATTCGAGGCCGATCCACACGGTGTTGTCGACGTCCTTGACGAGGTACGGGCTCCAGTTGTTGAAGATCTGGAGGCGGCCGACCTTGTAGCCCGGGTCCTGCACGTAGATCCAGCAGTCCGGCACGATCTGCGGGGTGCCGAGCGTGGGGATGTCGGTGGTGTTCTTGAGGCGCAGGTGCTTGACGAGCAGGCCGACGGTCACGAAGTCGCGGTACGGCAGGCCGTTGGCGACTTCGACCATGTCGGCGGGGGCGTGCGTGCCGTCGACGGATTCGCGGCCGGCGTCGATTGCGTTGACGAGGTCCTTGACCGGCATCGAGGAGATGAACTGGTCGGCGGTGAGCTCGTTGCGGTTGCCTTCGGAGTCCTCGGTCACGACGGACGTGATGTGGCCGCCGTCCTGACGGACCTCGATGACCTTCGCGTCGGTGACGACCTTGACGCCTGCGGCCTCGCAGTTGTGCTCGACGGTCTCCCACAGCTGGCCGGGGCCGTACTTCGGGTACCAGAACTCCTCGATGAGGGAGGTCTCGACTTCGGCGTTGGAGCGCTTCTTGGGCATGAGCTTCTGGAACGCGTTCTTGAGCACGCCGAGGATGGACAGGCCCTTGACGCGCTGCGCGCCCCAGTCGGCGGAGATCTGGGAGGGGTGGCGTCCCCACAGCTTCTCCGTGTAGCCCTCGAAGAACATCGAGTACAGCTTGCGGCCGAAGCGGTTGATGTAGAAGTTCTCGAGGTTGTCCTCGGGCAGCTTGTGGATCATCGACTTGAGGTAGGAGAAGCCGGCGACCATGGTCAGCTTGAAGCCCATCGCCTTGAGCGTGTTGGGGCTCAGGGAGATTGGGTAGTCGAAGAAGTGGCGGTTCCAGTAGATGCGGGAGACGCGGTGGCGCTTGAGCATCACCTTGTCTTCCTTCTCCGGATCGGGGCCGCCCGGCTCCATGTCGTGCTCGCGGCCGAGCTTCTTGTCGTCGTAGGAGGGCGCGCCCTGCAGCGGCAGGACGTCCTTCCACCAGTCCATGATGCGGTCGTCCTTCGAGAAGAAACGGTGGCCGCCGATGTCCATGCGGTTGCCGTTATGCTTCACGGTGCGCGAGATACCGCCGAATTCGCGGGTCTCCTCCAGAACGGTGACGTCATACTTGTCGGCGCCGCCGTCCTTGATGAGCTCCCATGCCGCGGTCAGGCCCGCCGGGCCGCCGCCGATGATCACCACGGATTGCTTGTCGGTCACGTTCATCTCCTTATAACAAAAATCACGCATATCCTACCGGAGCGCCCGGAACCGCACGCCGCGCATGTGCGGATGCACACAGAATCATCCCCATCATCGTCGCCACGACGTGACGGAAGTCGCGGCGAAACGGCAAACGGCAAACGGCGAAACCACACGACAAACGATGCGGCCGTCTCGTCCGCAGGAACGAGACGGCCGCATCCTCACGCCGGTACCGTCACACCGTCAGCGACGGACCCGACGATCGCGCCACAGGCGGATCGAGACGCCGGCGAGCGCCAACGCCGTCGCCACGACGGCGAACCACGCGGCTCCGGACACATCCGCACCGGTGCGCGACAGCGCGACGGACTTGCGACTGCCGGAAGCCTGGTTCTGCGGCTTGCTCTGGCCGGACTGACCGTTCTGCTGACCGTTCTGACTGTTCTGGCCGGACTGCTGACCGTTGCCGCTGTTGCCGCCGTCCGCGACGGTCACGACGGACGGCTTGTCGGCGGCATCGACGGCCACGACGTCGCCGGAACGGTTCACCGAGACCTTGGCGCTGAGCGCGAGCGCGAGGTCGATGCGCTGCCATCCCTGCGACGAGGAGTCGAGCGGATATCCGGAGTCGATGGCGGTCTTGGCGAGCACCTGATCGCGCTGGGCGTCGGTGAGGGTCGGATAGGCGGCGGCGAGCAGCGCGGAGGCGCCTTGCGGCGCGGCGAACGTCTTGCCGGCCGCGGTGGTGCGCTGGAAGCCGTAGGTCATGCGCGCCTGGTAGGCGGCGAGCGCGGAGGCGCGGTCGGTCACCGGCTTGGTGGAGACCTCGTCGGTGAACGCGTTCGTGTAGCCGTGCGAGGAGCCGGCGCCCGTGTTCGCGATGCACCGGTCGAGCGTGTCGCCATGCCCGTCGGCCTTGCAGCGCGCGGTGAGGTAGTCGGTGAGTTCCTTGGACGCGGCCCGGAACTCGTCGGGATGCGCGTTGATGTACTCGGCCACGGACGCCTGGCCGCCGATGCGGCCGGCGATCACGTCGAGCGGATAGTGCACGCCGAGCACGATGCGGTTGTTGCCGGCTTCGGACGTGCGGGCGAGGATCTCGGGGGCGAGCTGCGGCACCATGACGGCGAGCACCACGCCGCGCGAGTACGCCTTGTTGGTGTGCCCGGACGGGAAGGAGCCCTCATAGGAGTTCTTCGGGTAGTCGGGCGAGTGGAGCTTGCCGTCGGAGCCGAGTGCCTTGCCGTCGGCGTTGGTGGGGACCTTGGTGATGTCGAGCCGCTTGGCCAGTCCGGCGAGATCGTTGGATCCGGTGTTCGCGTTGTATCCGGTGGTCTCGTCCTTGATGGGCGCCCATGTGGACCGGTCGTCCACATAGGGGCGGGGCGACTGGTTGACGTTCTTGGCGGGGTTGCCGGACCAGCCGTTGCCGTTCATGATGTCGGCGACGTCCTTGAGGCTGCCGTCGTTGTAGCCTTCGGCGAAGTATTCGCCGATGACGGGGCCGAAGCCGTCCTTGAAGGCGGTGGCCACGTCATGGTCGGCGTCGCGGTCGGACAGGGCGCGCTGCTGCTGCGGGCTGGGCGTGTCCTTGGTGGCGCCCTGGGCCGCCGCGTGGTTGATGGCCACGACCTTCTCGTCGTTCTCGGCGAGCACCTGCTTGTTGAGCACCTTGCCGGCGCTCTTCAGCGTGCCGTCGTCGTTGAACTGCGGTGCCTGCCAGTAGGTGCCGAATTCGGAGGTGAGGCCGACGAGCGGGTTGGACCCGTCGGTCAGGCGGGCAGCGTCGCCGAGGGTGTTGTGCTTGCCGTTCTGGTCCGCGTTGAGGCAGGTCTTGAGTTCGGTGAGCTTGTACCAGTGGGAGCCTTCGGCGATCGGCATGCATTCGTCGCGGAACGGGATCTCGGTCTCGTTGTAGAGCATGCGCACGAGCGGCGTGTAGGCGCGCCCGGTCTTCGGATCGTTGCCGGGCTTGGCGACCACGTCCCATTGCACGTTGGCGGCCATCGGGGTGACCGATTCGCCGCGCCACTTGTTGTTCGCGTAGGTGTACACGTCGGTCGTGCTGTCGGGGGCCTGCTGGGTGGAGCCGGGCAGGCCGAGGAGCGCGGCGAACGGCATCATCGTCTCGGCGTGGGCGAAGCGGAACGTGGCGACGGTCTTCCCGCCGGCAACGCGCTTGTCGATGGCGTTGAAGAAGTCGTCGAGCAGCGGCTGCGCGATCTTGTACGTCTCGTTCTGGCCGGCGCGGCTCGGGCCCTTCTCGTAGAAGTCCTCGGCGTCGAGCGCCCACGCGAACAGCTCGGCGTCCTTGGCCTGGTCGCCGGTGAAGTACTGGTCGAAGTCGAACGTGTGGCTTCCGGTGTTCTCGTTCTTCATGTCGGCGGCGATGATGTACAGGTTGTACAGGTCCATCGCGGCGTCGTATTCGGAGGCGATCTTCTTCTTGGCCTCGCCGCACGCGTCGGCGTCCTTGGCCGGATCGGCGCCGGGCGCACAGTTGACGGCCCCGCCCTTGGTGCCGTCGGCGGTGTTGTACCACGTGTAGTCGCCGGCCTTGAGTTTGTTCAGGAAGTCGTCGGTGAAGATCCGCGAGAGCAGGTCGTGGGCGGCCTGGGTGAGCTGCGGATCGGCGGCGATCGTGTCCTCCGCGCCGGCGATGGTCTTGTCGTTCGCGACGAAGTCCTCGTACTCCTGGGCGATCTTCAGCGCGTCGCCGGTCTTCGTGGTGCTGTCCGGGTTCTCGCTCTTGTGGAAGTAGAGGGTGTTGGGCGTCTTGTCGAATTTGGCGGCCTCGCCGGTCGTGCCGGCCGGGTCCGCGGGCGTGACGGTGCTGTCCTTGAGCTCGCCGCCGGATGCCTGGTCGAATCCGCGCGCGAAGTTCTCGCCGGATTCGGTGGCACGCGCCTCGCCGGACGTCTGGTAGGCGATGGCCGCGTCGTCGCCGCTCTTCGCGGCGGCGTCGAACAGCGCCTTGTTGCGCTGGTAGGCGCGTGCGCCGATGCCCTGATGCTGGTCGGCGCCCTGGCCGGTGAGCATGCCATAGCCGTTCTCCACGTTGGCGGCGGTGATGGCGTCGAGGTTCGCGATGAACTCGTCGCGGATGGCGTCGGATTTGAAGCCGCCGTCCTTGGCCGCGGCCTCGGCCATCTTCTTGAGCAACGCGTCGTACTTGTAGCTGGACAGGCCGCGCGAGCCGTGGCGGGCCATCGACTCGGTGTAGATCGGCTCGTAGCCGGCCGGGGCCGTGCTGTAGGCGGCGATGATCTCGTCGCTCGGCGCCACGTACGGCTGCTTGCTGCTGTAGTACTGGCCGTCGCCGGACAACGCGGCGGCGGACGGGATCGGCGCGGTCACGCCGCCGGCCATCAGCGTGGCCAACGCGGCGAGACCCGCGACGGAACCTATGATTCCCCTATGGATTCTCTCTATACGCATGCCCCCGTTCTATCGGGGCAAATCGAACGGGACACGCGTCGGCGAGGTGAACCGTCTGAACTCTCCCCCACCCCCGCATGAACGCCGGATGACGTCCTTCCCCGCTCCCTTGCGCCCCCTTCAGGGGGAGCTGGCGGCCGCAGGCCGACTGAGGGGGCATCCCGTCCCGCTCAAATCTCGAGCCGCCATCTCTCGGCTCCCCTTGCAGGGGAGCTGTCGGCTGAAAGCCGACTGAGGGGTAGACCCCGCTCAGTCCGGCCGCACTCGCTCAGAATCAGTGGATATCGTCCGGAATGTCGATGTCCGACTTCTGCACTTCCTCCACGTTGACGTCCTTGAACGTCACGATGCGCACGTTCTTCACGAACCTGCTCGGACGGTACACGTCCCACACCCACGCATCGGTGAGCTGCACGTCGAAGTACACGTCCTGCCCGGCGGAACGCACGTTGAAGTCCACCTTGTTCGCCAGGTAGAAGCGGCGTTCCGTCTCCACCACGTAGGTGAACAGCTTGATGACGTCACGGTATTCCTTGTACAGCGCCAGTTCGGCGTCGGTTTCGTAGTTGTCGAGATCCTCGGCACTCATGTCTATCGCTTGTCCTTCTCAAACCAATGGCCGCATCGCGACGTTCCCGTCGCCGATGCGGCCCGTCCTGTCGGTCGTACTTTACCGGCTACCACTGTACCGATAGCCCGGCCCTTTGCGCCGTTCCGCCGCCGGCGGCGGTTCCCGGCGCGACGCGTCACTTTTCCGATTCGCGTTTGCGCCCGCGGCCGAGCGTGCGCCACCACGCCTCTTTGGACGTCTTGCGTTCGCTCTGACCGTACGGCCAGTTGCTTTCCTCGTCCGTCTCGCCGGCGTGCGTTCCCGCCGCTTCCGCCTGTTTCGGCGGCAGTCCGAGCCGTTCGCGCGCCTCGTCCGGCGTCATGTGGTGTGCGTCGTCGCGGCTCGGCGCGGTCGCGTCGTCGGCGCGTGTCGCGCCGTCCGCCGCATCGGCGCCGTCGCGTCGACGCTGCTGGATGGCGATCGAGTGCTCACGCGCGCTCAGCGCCTCCTTCACGCCGGGATTGTCCTCGATGACGTGCATGCCGAACGCGTCGAGCGAGCGAATCGGATCGTATTCGTCGACGAGGGTGTCCATGACGATGAGGTCCTGGTACTTGCCGCTCGCCGGATCCCACAGCGCGTCGCGCGAGGTGCCGGACGGTTCGAAGCCGAGCGACTGGTAGACGGACACGGATCGCGAGTTCTGTTCGGGCACGGCCACCCAGATGCGGTGCATGCCGAGGCCGGCGGGTTCGGGCGCGAAGCCGTAGGTCATGACGCGCGGCATCGCGTCGCGCGAGTAGCCGCGACCGCGGTAGTCCTTGCCGAGGATGACCTGGATGCGTGCGGACCGGGACCATCCGTCGATGTCGATGAGGAAGATCATGCCGATGACGTTGCCGGTGGCCGCGGCGTCGACCTCGTGATCGGCGTCATGGTCGGCGTCGGTGAGCAGCGCCCATGCCATCGTGCGACGGGATTCCGGGTCGCCCACGCCGGATTCGCTGGGGGCCTGGCCTTCCGTCCATGCGACGGAACGACGGACCCACGCGTGCACGACGGCACGCTCGGCGGCCTCGTCCTTGCCGGTAATCTTGGTGGCGCCGCTGAAGGCCTCGAGCTCGTCGAGCTTGGGCAGATCCTCCACGGTGGCGGGGCGCAGGTGCACCATTTCGCCGCGGATGGGCGGAATCACGATGAGCTCCGGCAGGTCTCGCCGCGGCTCGGTCACCGATGCTTCCGTGTGCTCAGTCATTTCCTTGTCCATTCCCTCGCATTCGTTCGCCTGATCGGCATCGCCTCGTTGAAGCCAATCATTGACGAAACTATCGTACTCGTCTGCATAAACCCTGAAAACCCCCTGAGCACTCCTTCTTCTTGTGCTCCCTCTTGGTGTCGCCTTTTTGCTCCCCTGCATCTTCTTTGCTTCCCCTCCAAGGGGGAGCTGTCCGCAAAGCGGGCTGAGGGGGTCCGTCACCTGTTGTTGTGGTTCCTCCTCTGCTCCCCCTGTGAGGGGGAGCTGCCCGCCGGAGGCGGGCTGAGGGGGTGACGCGTGCGGGGCGTGAGGAGCCCCCGCCGGCGGGGGCGCTCGTGCGCGTGTGTGTCTTGGCGTATATGCGTGAGGGCCCTTGGGAGCTGTGCTCGACCAAGGGCCCTTTCTTATCGTGTGGATGCGGCGGCGTGCTACTCTCCCACACTCTCTCGGGTGCAGTACCATCGCCGTGCCAGGTCTTAGCTTCCGGGTTCGGAATGGGACCGGGCGTCTCTCCTGGGCTATGACCGCCGCAAATCTTCAATTGTGGGAGGGAACCATGTGGGGTTCCGCAGTCCCTCGGGCTGGTGGTTCGGGGACCGGATGGTGGACGCTGTTGATCGTTTGGGTTGTGACGTCACGGTTGCTCCGTGTCGCGTATGATCCGCAGAAGAGGTTGATGCCGTCCCCTATAGGAGGGGATGAATGTGTGTCGCGCTTCCCCGTTAGTACCGGTCGGCTCCACCCCTCGCGGGGCTTCCACGTCCGGCCTATCGACCACGTGTTCTGCATGGGGGGTCTCAGGAACCGTAGTTCCCTGGGAATACTTATCTTGGAGCGGGCTTCCCGCTTAGATGCTTTCAGCGGTTATCCCTTCCGAACGCAGCCAACCGGCGGTGCCACTGGCGTGACAACCGGCGTACCGGAGGTTCGTCCACCCAGGTCCTCTCGTACTATGGGCAGGTCTCCTCAGT
>NZ_JBKEVK010000004.1:0-235989 GCF_056357015.1 Bifidobacterium sp. LH_413
GCCGAACACCCCGGAAACCAACCAACAGCAGACAACCGGACCGCTCAGCGGCAGCGAATGAATAACCTACACCACACCGACCAACACCGCAAACCCACACCACAAAACAACCCCCAAAACCCCGGAAACACAACACTCCACCGGCGTGTCGAAAAACCGACCACAAACAACCCAACAACCCCCCACAGTCGGCCAAAGGCCGGCAGCTCCCCCTCACAGGGAGAGCAGACACCGCTATCTCTTCCCCGCGCGATTGCAGAGGGCCGGGCGACGGACGCATGCCGCATCGCGCCGCCCGGTTCCCATACCCCGGACCACTCAGCGCCCGTAGAACAGACGGTCGGTGACCTCCCTGGCCTTGCGCATGACGGCGAGCAGGTCGTTCTCGAAATGCTGCCCGCGGTTCGCGTCGTAGCCGAGGTAGACGGCGATGCCGCCGAGCGAATACATGTCGTCGGGCAGGATGTCGGCCTGGTTGACGCGTCCGGACCACAGGTAGTTGCCGTTGCGCGCCGCCGTGCACATCGTCCACGCGTGGCGCAGGGTCGCGGCGTCGCCCGCGTCGATGAGCTTGCGGCGTTCGAGCACGTCGAGGGCCGCCAGGGTGCCGCCAACGCGCAGCTCCTTGATGTCGCCGGCGTGACGCAGCTGCATGAGCTGCACGGTCCATTCCACGTCGGATAGGCCGCCTTTGCCGAGTTTGAGGTGGCGGTCGCGGCGCACGTTGCGCGGCAGTCGTTCCGCCTCCATGCGCGCCTTGAGTTTGCGGATGTCGCCGATTTCGGCGTCGGTCAGGTCGACGTGCGGGTAGCGCAGCGGGTCGGCGAGGTTGGCGAGGAAGTCGCGTGCGAGCGCCTCGTCGCCGGCCGCATACCGGGCGCGCAGCAGCGCCTGCCGCTCCCACGTGCTCGACCAGGAGCGGTAGTACTCCTCGCAGGAGGCGTAGGAGCGCACGAGCGGCCCGTTCTTGCCTTCCGGCCGCAGATCCAGGTCGAGTTCGATCTTCGGTTCCAGCGTGGTCGGCCCTTGCAGGATGGCGCGCAGGTCCTCGACGACCTTGCGGGCGAACAGGTTCGCCGTGCGCTCGTCGACGCCATCGCCGGGACGGTAGATGATGATCGCGTCCGCGTCGGAGCTGAAGTTCACCTCACGTCCGCCGTAGCGTCCCATGCCGATGACGGCGAGCGCGGCAGGCGCCGCGGCGGCCCCACCGGCATCGGAGCCGCCGTCCGCCCCGAATTCGCGCATCCGGTTGTTGACCGCCCAGGTGAGCGCCGCGTCGATGATCGCGTCGTACACGTCGGTCATGCCTTCCAATGACGCGGCGTCGTCCATCACGCCGCTCATCCAGGCGAGGCCGATGCGTTCGATCTCGTGCCGGCGCATGGCGCGCATCGATGTGGCGAAGTCGTTGATGTCGCCCGCGTTGCGTTCCAGCGAGGAGCGGCATTGCACGTCGAGGCTGTCGCGTGTGCGCGCCTTGAGTCGTTCGTCGTTGCCGAGCCAGGTGACCGATTCGACGGACTTGTTGAGCGCGTCGCCGAGGAAACGCGAATTGGACAGCACGTGGCACAGGCGCTGTGCGGCGGATGTGGAGTCGCGCAGGAAGCCGAGGTATTCGCTTTCGGTGCCGAAATGCTCTTCGAGTTTGCGCCAGTTGAGCAGGCCCATGTCCGGGTTCTGGCCTTGGCCGAGCCATTCGAGCACGGCGGGCAGGATGATGCGGTTGATCTTGGCGGCGCGCCCGAGGCCGTTGGTGAGGGCGACGACGTGGCGCATGGCGGCGTCCGGATCGCCGAATCCGATGGAGCTGAAGCGTTCGCGGGCCGCATCCTGGCTCAGGTCGATCTGGTCGTCCTCCAGTTGCGCGGAGACGGGCAGCATCGGCCGGTAGTAGATGTCGAGGTGGAGGTGGCGCACTTCGCGGCGCGTCTCGTCGTAGCGTTCGACGAGTTCCTCCGGGTGGAGGCGGAAGGCGCGCGCCACGCGGCGCAGCTCCTGGTTCTGGTTCAGCGCGTCCACGTCCACGTCGCGTTTGCGTTCGAGCCCGCCGAGGTTCGCCCCCGCGCCCAGGTCGGGGAACAGGTGGGTGCGTTTCAACGCCCACATCTGCTGACGGTGTTCGAGCACGCGTTCGAACCGGTAGTCGGCGGACATCCGCGCGGCCTGTTTGCGCGACACGTAGCCGCCTTCGGCGAGACGCGCCAACGATTCGAGCGTGGAGCGGGTGCGCAGCGTCTCGTCGGTGCGCCCGTGGACGAGCTGGAGCATCTGCACGGTGAATTCGACGTCGCGCAGACCGCCTTTACCGAGTTTGATCTCGCGGTCCTTGAGCGGCGCGGGGATGAGGTCTTCGACGCGCTTGCGCATCTTCTGGCAGTCGTAGACGAAGTTGTCGCGTTTGGCGGCGGACCAGACGAACGGTCGGGTCATGTCCATGTAGGCGCGTCCGAGCTCCGGGTCGCCGGCGACGGGCCGGGCCTTCAGGAGCGCCTGGAACTCCCAGTTCTCCGCCCACTGCTCGTAGTAGCCCTGATGCGAGTCGATGGTGCGCACCAGCGGGCCGTCCTTGCCTTCGGGCCTCAGCCCTCCGTCGATCTGCCACAGGGTCGGTTCGGCGACGCCCATGATCACGGACTGGCATACGCGTTGCAGGGTGGTGGCCATCTTCGTGCCGATGCGGATGAGCTCCTGGCGTCCGATCTCCTTGTCGGCGGGTTCGACCGCGTAGATGAGGTCCACGTCGGACACGTAGTTGAGTTCCTGGGCGCCGAGCTTGCCCATGCCGATGATGACGAACCGTACGTGTTCGCTGCCGGGCACTTCGTGGCGGGCGATGGCGAGCGCGCCTTCGAGCGCCGCGTCGGCCAAATCGGACAGTTCGCGGCTGATGGTCGGCTGGATGGCGCACGGGTCGGCGGCGGTGGCGTCCTGCGCCATGATGGCGGCGAGCTGGCGGCGGTAGGTGCCGCGCAACGCGGTGGCGGATTCGGCGAGCGGAAGCGTGGCGGCGGGCGCGGCCGTCTCGTCCGGATCGGCGCCGACGGCCTTGAGGATGTGCGCGCGTCGTTGCGCGTGGTCGTACAGGTGGCTGTCGCAGCTGTCCTTGGATGCGGCTTCGACGAGTTCGGGACGGAAGCGCATGAGCTTGCCGAGCGCGTCGGATACGCCGAGCACGGTGACGAGCCGTTCGAACGCCGGCTGGTCGGGCACCATCTCCTCGAAGTCGCGTCCCTGGCTCTGCACGGCGTTGGTGATGCCGACAAGGTTGGCGAGGGCCGCGTCCGGGTCGCATGCCTCGGCGAGCGCCTTGAGGATGAACCGCAGCCGATCGTCCGGCACCCCGTCGGCTTTGAGACGGTCGAACTGCCCGCGCGCGTCGTCGAGGTTCTGCAGGCCCGCGCGGATCAGATCCATCGCGGAGGGGCGGAATGCGTCATTTGCGTTCATACCTAGCTAATGTACACCGCGCCCTGCGTTAGACTGGGACGCGGTCGCAATCGTTTCGCGGCGGGGCCTCTCACGGCGGCCGGCGCCGCATGTCGGACGCCGCGCCGCGCACGCGTGCCGCGGACGGTCCGGAAAGGGTATGGTCATGAACGCTGTTGATATCGCGGGCGTCGTCGCCTCGTGCGTGGTCGGCGTGCCGATAGGCGTGTTCTTCGGTCTGGTTCCGTTCAGGAAGGACGAGCTCACCGAGGAGCAGAACAAGGCCTCGCAGGTGCTCGGCGTGGTCGGCGTGGGTCTGATCGTCGTGCTGATCTTCATGAAGCAGGACGCCGCCTCCTGGGCGGCGACGTTCGCGATGCTGGCGGGCTTCGCCATCGGCAAGATTCCGCCGTTGCACGCGTGGGCGCTCCGTCGTTTCCCGTGGCTGCAGCCGAGGAAGGCTCCGGTGAAGCGCGGCGGGGGGAACGGCGGAAAGGCGTCGAAGAAGCGGAAGTGACGCCCGTTCCCCGCATCGCGGATGACGGAAGGCGGTGGATTCCCGACATGGGATTCCACCGCCTTCCGTCGATTCGGGACCGGCTCGGCGGTGATTCGGCGCCGCTCCCGGACCACAGGATCACCGCCGGATCACCGCCGAATCGCCGTCACTCCTCCGTCTTGGTGAACAGGGGACGCACGTTGCGCCAGATGCGGCGCGTGGTGGCGGGACGGTTCATCGTGTACAGGTGCACGCCGTCGACGCCGTGGGCGACGAGGTCGGTGATCTGCGCGGACGCGTAGTTGATGCCCGCCTCACGCAACGTGGGCACGTCGTTCCCCCACCGCTCGAGCAGCGCCTCGACGGCGGGCGGCACGACCGTGTTGTTCTTCGCGGCCATGGAACGCAGCGACTTCGCGCCGTTGATCGGCATGATGCCCGCCTCGATCGGCACATCGATGCCGGCGGCGCGCGCCTTGTCGAGGAAACGGTAGAAGTCCTCGTTGTCGTAGAACAGCTGGGAGATGAGATGCGTGGCGCCGGCGTCGACCTTGGCCTTGAGATAGTCGATGTCCTGGTCGAGCGAGGCGGCCTGGTAGTGGCCTTCCGGATAGCAGGCGCCGAACACCTTGAGATCCGGCTTGCGGGCGCGGATGTAGCGCACCAGGTCGATGGCGTGCTCGAAGACGCCGACTGGGGTCTCCCCTTCGATGTAGTCGCCACGCAGGGCGAGCACGGCGTCGACGCCGGCGTGCTCGAACATCTCCAACGCCTCGTCGACCTTCGCCTCGTCGGAGTAGAGGGCGGTCAGATGGGCGACCGTGGGGATGCGGTACTCCTTGCGGATCGTGTTGGCGATGCGCGCGGTGGCGGTGCGGTCGGCGTGCGTGCCGTGGCCGTAGGTCACCGAGATGAAGTCCGGGTGCATGCCCTGCAGGCCGTCGAGCGTGTCGTAGATGGTGCCGACGGGCGCGTCCCGCTTCGGCGGGAACACTTCCAGCGAGAACATCGGCTGATGCATGATTGAAACCTTCCTTCGTGAGTGAGGCTCCCTCTTGGGAGGGAGCCTCACTCATCTCATTGCGTTGCCGCTGACGCGATCACTTGGCGAGCTGGGCGCGCACGGCCTTGGCGGCGGCGACGAGGTGCTCGAGGCTCGGCCAGGTCTCCGCGTTGCCGCGGGTCTTCAGACCGCAGTCCGGGTTGATCCAGACCTTCTCGACGTCCATCTTCTTGAGGATCTCGCCGATGCGCTCCTCGATCTCCTGCTCGGAGGGGATGCGCGGGGAGTGGATGTCGTAGACGCCCGGGCCGGCCTCGGTCTCAAAGTTGGCCTCGTGGATGGCGTCGAGCACGACGAGGTCGCCGCGGGACGCCTCGAAGGAGATCACGTCGGCGTCCATCGCGTCGATGTCGCGGATGATGTCGTTGAACTCGGAGTAGCACATGTGCGTGTGGATCTGCGTGGTCGGCTTGACGCCGGAGTGCACGAGACGGAACGCGGGCACGGCCCAGTCGAGGTACTTGGAGTGCCAGTCGGTCTTCCTCAGCGGCAGCTTCTCGCGCAGCGCGGCCTCGTCGATCTGGATGACCTTGATGCCGGCGGCCTCCAGGTCGAGCACCTCGTCACGGATGGCGAGGGCGAGCTGCTGGGTCTGCTGCTCGTGGGTGATGTCCTCGCGCGGCCAGGACCAGTTGAGGATGGTGACCGGGCCGGTGAGCATGCCCTTCATGACGTGGTTCGTGCGGCTCTGCGCGTACGAGGACCATGCGACGGTGATCGGCTTGGCGCGGGAGACGTCGCCCCACACGATCGGGGGCTTGACGCAGCGGGTGCCGTAGGACTGGACCCACGCGTTCTTGGTGAACAGGAAGCCGTTGAGGTTCTGGCCGAAGTACTCGACCATGTCGTTGCGCTCGAACTCGCCGTGGACGAGCACGTCGAGGCCGATCTCCTCCTGGTGCTTGATGCACGCGTCGATCTGGCCCTTGATGAACTCGTCGTACGCTTCCTTGGTGATCTCGCCCTTGCGGAACTTCGCACGCTCGGCGCGCACCTCGCGCGTCTGCGGGAAGGAGCCGATCGTCGTGGTGGGCAGCAGCGGCAGGCCGAGGGCCTCGCGCTGCAGCTTCTGGCGCTCGGCGCGGGCCGGCTGGCGCGTGTAGTCGGCGTCGGTGAGGGCGGCGATGCGCTCGGCGACCTTCGGGTCGGCGGCCACGCGGGTGCCGTCGAACAGCTCCTGGTTGGCGGCGAGCGCCGGATCGGCCTTGCGGGCCTCGTCGTCGGCGTCGGCGAGTGTGGCGATCTCCTTGAGCTCGCCGAGCTTCTCGACGGCGAACGCGAAGTGCTTGAGCACGGCCGGGTCGAGGGCGGTCTCGCCTTCGGCGCTGAACGGCACGTGCAGCAGGGAGCTGGCGGTGGAGACGGCGACGTTCGGCGTGACCTGCTTGAGGGCGTCGACGAGGCCGAGGCTCACGGCGTAGTCGTTGCGCCAGATGTTGCGGCCGTTGACGACGCCGGCGAAGATCGTGGTGCCCTCGGCGACGCCGTGCTTGGAGACGGCGGCGAGGTTCTCGTCCTTGCCTTCGTTGAGGTCGAGGCCGATGCCGTCGAAGCCGAGCAGGTTGACGGTCTCGTACACGTCGGCGATGTGGCCGAAGTACGTGTTGAGCAGCACCTTGATCTTGCCGTCGCGGGCGGGCAGGATCTTCGCGTAGAGGCTCTTGAACAGCTCCACGTCGCCCGGCTGCTTGTCGAGCACGAGGAACGGCTCGTCGATCTGAATCCACTTGGCGCCGAGCTCGTTGAACTTGGCGAGCACCTCGGCGTACACGGCGGCGACCGCGTTCACGAGGCCCTTGTCGAAGGCGAGCTCCTGGGCGTCGTCGTCACGGGCGAGCTTGAGGAACGTGTACGGGCCGATGAGCACCGGCTTGGTCTCGATGCCGAGCTCCTTGGCCTCGAGGTACTCGTCGAACGGCTTGGTGCCGTTGAGCTTGATCTCGGTGGACGGCTCGATCTCCGGCACGATGTAGTGGTAGTTGGTGGTGAACCACTTCTTCATCGGCAGGGCGGTCACGTCGCCCTTGTCGCCCTGGTAGCCGCGGGACATGGCGAACAGGGTCTCCTCCGGCTCGGTGAAGCCGAGACGCTGGTAGCGCTCCGGGATCACGTTAAGCAGGATCGCGGTGTCGAGCAGCTGGTCGAAGTAGCTGAAATCGTTGCTCGGGATGAGGTCGACGCCGGCGGCCGCCTGGAGCTTCCAATGCTTGGCCCTGAGCTCCTTGGCGGTGGCGTGCACCTCGTCGAGCGAGGCGTTGCCCTTCCAGTAGGCCTCGATGATCTTCTTCAGCTCTCGGTTCTGACCGATGCGCGGGAACCCGGACACGGACGTGAGTGCAGCCATGAATCCTCCATACTGCTAGCGTTAACGAAACGGCTTTTCAACCCGCCCAGCCTATCAAACACATCCGCAAACAGGGTCATCAGCGACGGTTAAGTGTCGCTATCAATCGGCTTTATAGCGCCGTTTTCCGACCTTGTTCAACGAGCGCTTGGCAACCGGACGAATACACGAGCGGCGAGTATACGCCGCCCGTACCGCCCACGCTCCGCCATGCCCATATACCGGCTACGCGCCGTATCGGCCACCGGCCATACCGGCCGACGGCCGGAGCCGGCAGCGCTCAGTCGAAGTCGGAGGAGCTCATCACGGCGAGCAGGTCGCCGGAATGCACCTGCCACTGCTTGAACGGCTTGTCGGAGCCGAAGATCACCACGCCCGCGGTCTGAAGCCCCAGGTTGAGCAGGTCGAGGCGTTCCGGATCGGATTCGGAGGAGGCGAGCCACTGGCTGGCGATCGAAACGGTGGGCTCATGGCCGAGCACCATGAGCACGCGCGCCTTGTCCTTGACGTGCGTGAGCTCGTCGAACACGGCCTGCATGCCGCCGTCGTAGAGGCTCTGATGGTAGTCGACCTTGGGCTTGTCGCCGAAGGTCTTAAGCATCTTGCCCAGGGTCTGGCGGGCGCGCGTGGCGGCCGAGCAGGCGATGGCGTCGGGCACGAGCTTCATCTCGGCGAGCCCCTTGGCGACCTTCTTCGCCTGCTTGAGCCCCTTGGACGTGAGCTCGCGGCCATAGTCGCCCTCGGCGCCGAACGGCTCCGCCTTCGCATGCCGCATGACGATCAGGATGTGGTCGTAGCCCTTGGCCCGCTTCGCGACCTTGTTCGGATTGACTCCCATCTTGGGCCTCCCAGCCTCGATGTCCACCGCCTCACGCGTCATATGCACGGTCATATGCACGCGCCATATGCGTGAGCGCTCACGAATACATCATTCGATTATACGTCCGCGCCCGCGCCCGCGCATCACGTCAGACGTCGAGCGAGCCCACCTGCCGGTCGAGGTCGCGCAGCACCTTGCGCAGCTTGCGGTCGGAGATGTCGCGCAGCTCGAGGTCCTCCAGCTGCGCCTCGCGCTCCTCGGCGGTCATCTCGTCCACGTCGGTGACGGTGTCCTTGGCGGGGCGGTCGCGCTTCTTCAGCGCGGTGAAGCCGTCGGCCATGGCGCGCGCGACGACGAGGAAGCCGGTGTGGCCGATCATCTGGTGGTCGGGGCGCACGGCGAGGCCGGCGACCTTCCAGCTGCGTTCGAGCGTCTCCTGCACGGCCGGCTCCGTCCACCGCCCGGATTCGCGCAGCGCCTCGACCATGCGGCTCATCTGCGTGGTCGTGGTGATGTAGGCGACGAGCACGCCGCCGGGCGCAATCACCCGCCACGCCTGTTCGAGACGGTTCCACGGGTCGAGCATGTCGAGCATGATCCGGTCATAGTGGTGTTCGGGCAGCCCGGCCGCCACCGTGTCGAAGTCGCCGGTCCTCAGGTCCCACCACGCGGGCTTTCCTCCGTAGTAGAGCGTGGCGTTCGCCTCGGCGACGCGCGCGAAGTCGGGTCGCAGCTCGATGGTGGTGAGCCCGCCGGTCTCCCCCACCGCGTCGAGCAGGTTGACGCTCATCGCGCCCGATCCGGCGCCGGATTCGAGCACACGGTGCCCGGAGCGGATGTCGCCGAGCTGGATGACCTGCGCGATGTCCTTCGGGTACATGATCTGCGCGCCGCGCGGCATGGACAGCACGTAGTCGGCGAGACGCGGGCGCATCACCGCGTACTGCCATCCGCCGATCGCGCGCGCCGCCTTCCACGGCTTGCCGGCGTCGCGTTCCGGGTGGAGGGCGTTGACCTGCGCCTCGCGTTTCGCGGTGACGGTGGTGACGACCACGCCTTCGGTGCGTCCGATCACGTCGTCGTGCAGGATCAGGCCGTGCTCGGTCTGCGTGCTGCCTCCGGCGACGATCTGGTCGGTGATCTTCTTGCCCTTGCGGTCGGTGAACTGCACCTTCTCGCCCGCCTGAAGCGGTCCACGTCGCATGAACGGTCTCCTTAGCTGTCTGCTGTCGTTCTCGGGAAACGTCGACGGATCGTCGACGGAATACGGTCATCGTGCCCTATCGCACGGACTACCTATCGCACGGACTACCGCCTACCGCGCCGGCCGCCAACCGGTCGCGTCGGCGAGCGCGTCCAGCGCGGCGCGGTACGAGCCGTCGGCGCGCATGTCGTCGAGCGCCTCGGCGATGTCGGCGGCGAGCGTGACGGCTCCGGCCTGCACGGCGATGCCGTAGCGCACGCTCCCGTAGCGCACGCCCTTCACGCGCGCCGTGAGCGTGCCGCCTTCGTCGCGCGCGAGTCCGGCGAGCGTGACGGCGTCGCCGGCGATCGCGTCGGCGGTGCCGACCATGAGGTCGGTGACGCATTGCGGGTAGGTGTCGCGTTCGCGCGTCCTCGCCCGCGGCGCGACGGCGAGCAGCGCGTCTTTCGCGCCGCTGCCGGCGACCGTGCAGACGGACTTGCCGGCGAGCGCGGCGACGTCGCCGAGGCTTCCGGCGTCGTCGGGGCGTGCGAGCAGTCCCTGCCGTGTGGTCAGGTACGGTCCGGCATAGGTGGCGCCGGCATCGGAGGCGACGCCCGTCGCGCCCGCGTCGCCGTCCTTGCCGCCACTGTCCCGGCCGTCGCCGTTCCCGTCGTCGGCGGGCATCGGCATGCCGGCGACGACCATGTCGACGGTGCCGTCGGCGAGCAGTTCGAGACGGTTGGCGGGTTCGACCTGTTTGAAGACGATCTGCTTGTTCGCGTATCCGAGTTTCTTGGCGACGTACCGGGCGATCTCGACCTCGAATCCGCCGTAGCCGCCGTCATGCCAGCGTGACAGTCCCGGCTCGTCGGCGGCGACGCCGATCGCGATGGTGGGGCCGTCCGGCTGTCTCACCGTGGAGGGGGCGCCGCCGCAGCCCGCCGTCGCGACGAGCGCGAACGCCGTCAGCGCGGCGGCGAGGCCCCGCGTGACGCGCGTGCGCGCGCCCGGCCGGCGGCTCGCACGGTGCGGACGACGCGGGCGATCGGTTCGGTTGCGGATGGCTGCCATGCGGCGCCTCACTTGAACATGCGCGAACGGGTGAGGAACCAGGTGACGGCGACGGACAGCGCCACGGAGATGAGGATGATGACGGCGAAGCCCCATGATTTGTCGGTCAGCGGCATGCCGAGCATGCCGTCCTGGAAGTTCATGCCGTACATGGAGAAGATGAGCGTCGGGATGGACAGCGTGATGGAGATGATCGTGAAGATGCGCATCACGTTGTTCAGGTTGTTGGACACGATCGAGGCGAACGCGTCGGTCATGTTCGCGAGAACGCCGCTGTAGATGTTGGCCATCTCGATGGCCTGCTTGTTCTCGGTGATGACGTCGTCGAGCAGGTCCTCGTCGTCCGGGTACTGCTTGATGCGCTGCAGGGTGGTGAGCTTCTCCATCACGATCTCGTTCGATTTGAGGGAGGTCGTGAAGTAGACCAAGGTCTTGGAGAGCTCCATGAGCATCACGATTTCGCGGTTCTGCATGGAGTGGCGCAGCTTGAGTTCGAGCTTGTCGCTCTCGCGGTCGATGATGCGCAGGTAGCGCAGGTACATGGTGGCGTTGCGGTAGAGGATCTGCAGGATGAACCGGGAGTGCATGTACGTGTTGAACCCGCGGATTGTGCCCTCCATGAACGGGTGGAGCACGGGCGTGTCCTGCATGCACACGGTGATGATGAGATGCTCGGTGACGATGATCGACAACGGGATGGTCTCGTACCAGTCGCGCCCGCCGCGCTCCTCGACGGTCGGGATGTCGACGATGACCATCGTGTAGTCGTCCTCGACGTCGACGCGGGACCTCTCCTCGTCATCGAGCGGCGCGCGCAGGTCGGCGAGGTCGACGCCGGTCTCGGAGGCGACGGTGGCGAGCTCCACGTCGGTGGGTTCGCTCAGGCACAGCCAGGAGCCGTTCTCCGGTTTGTCGACCCGCTCCACTTGGCCGTTAATGGTGCTGAACATCCTCAACATCGTCTCTTCACCCGCCTTTCGCCGCGTCCGTCCGATCGGGGCCCGCCCCGAAAACCTCGACAAGTCTAGTCCCATGTACGGGACGTGTGCCGACGGATATCGCCATTGCGGTTGAATTCACGGTGAATTCGCGAGACGCCGCGGCCGATGCGGACGTCACCAATCGATCGGCTTCCAGGCGGGCATGTGCGGACCCCTGAGTTCGGCGGGGCCGTTCTCCCAGTCGCCGAGGTTCGCGACGGCGGGGCCCTGGTTGTGTTCGACGAGGTCGAACATCGGCTCGGCCGCGGGCTTCCCATTGACCGTGTGGCGTACGGCGAGACGGCTCCAGCAGGCGTTACGCATCGAGCCGACCGCGTTCATGCCGTCCGGGTCGAGGCCGAGCAGTTCGCTGATCGTCGCGACGATCCACGAGCCGTGGCCGACGAGCATCAGCGTGACGGGCCGCTCGCCCGCATAGGCGGGGTCGGCGATGATGTCGCGCACGGCCTTCGCGCCGCGCTCCCCCACGGCCCGGCGGCTTTCCACCCCATAGGCGGTCTCGCCGCCCTCATGCCGCTTCCATGAGGCGTAGGCTTCGGCGTCCACCGCGCGCACCTCGTCGCGGGTCAGGCCCTCCCATTGGCCGAAGGAGCGTTCGCGCAGACGCGGGTCGGGCGTGACGGGAAGGCCGAGGATGTCGGCGAAGGCATGCGCGGTCTGCATGGCGCGGAACAGGTCGGAGCTGATGACGGCCATGCGGCGGCGTGCGGCGGGGGCCTCCTCGTATTCGAACGTGCGGGTCCTCTCCCGGGCCTCGGGTCCCGGCTGCGGAATCGCCGCGGGATCGTCGGCGAGGCGGCTCACCTTCGCCCAGTAGTAGCGGGCGGCAAGCGCGAGCCCGGACTGGTCGGCCTGCCATTGGCCGACGATGTCGAGCGGCACGTCGATCTGCCCCTGCAATCGGCGTTGGAGGTTGTAGTTCGTGCGTCCGTGCCTGAGCATCACGATCTCGTCGATCATCGTCGGTCCTTTCCGTCGCCTGCGGCCGTGCCGCCATCCACGTCCCAGCTTCCCACATGACCGCCGGTGCCGCCGCCGCGGCGCGCCGGGCCGCCGGTACAATGGAGCGGTGTTGATTTCTGATGCCACGCGCGCCTTCGCCCGCGCGCATAGGGATGGGGACGTGCGCGACCTCGCGCTGCACGCGAAGCCGGGTCCGGACGTGGATCTCACGGCCGCGTTGGAGCAGATCGCCGGATTCCGGACGGCGCGTGTGAAGCTGCCCGGCTGGGCGGCGTGCGAAGGCGTCGTCTACCCGCCGCACCTGGCGATGGAGCAGTGCTCGTCGGAGGCGACGGCGCGCTACAAGGCGGACGTCGCGCGGCGGATCGTCGCGGGCGGCTCACCGACGACGCTGATCGACTTCACCGGCGGTTTCGGCGTGGATTTCTCGTATATGGCGCGCGCGTTCGACCATGCGGTCTACGTGGAGCGGCAAGAGCATCTGTGCGAGCTGGCCGCGCACAACCTGCCGGCGCTCGGGCTCGCGCACGCGCACGTCGTGAACGACGACGCGGCCGTCTATCTCGCGACGTTGCCGGACGATGCGGCGACGATGGCGTTCCTCGATCCGGCGCGGCGTGACGCGCATGGCGCGCGCACGTACGCGATCGCCGACTGCACGCCGGACGTGCTGGGACTGATCGGCCGGCTGCTCGCCGTCGCCCCGCACGTGATGGTGAAGCTCTCCCCGATGCTCGACTGGCATAAGACGGTCGCCGATTTCGCGGGACGCGTGCACGAGGTGCATATCGTGTCCGTCGCCAACGAGTGCAAGGAGCTGCTGCTCGTCATCGGCCGCGACGCGTGCGCCGCGCCGCGGGTCTTCTGCGTGAACGACGGGCGGGTATTGGAGTTCGACGCGAGTGATGACGGGAACGACGGGAACGACGCCGCGGCCGGCGACGATGCGGCCGGCGACGCGGTATCGGCCGACCCCGCCGACCCCGGTTCGTGGCGGTACCTGTACGAACCGAACGCGTCGATCATGAAGGCGGGCTGCTTCGCCCTGCTCGCGCGCCGGTTCGCCGTCGCCCCGGTCGCACGCGACAGCCACCTGTTCGTCTCCGGGAATCCGGTCGAGGATTTCCCCGGCCGCGCGTTCGAGGTCGACACGGTCGCCACGATGAACAAGAAGGAGCTCAAGCGCCTGACGGACGGGCTCACGCACGCGAACATCGCCACACGCAACTTCCCGCTCCCGGTCGCCGCGCTGAGGAAGAAGCTCAAACTCAAGGACGGCGGCGACGCCTACCTGTTCGCCACCACCGACGCCGCCGGCCGCCACATCGTCATCCGTTCGCGGAAGATCCCGCGGACGGCGTGAGCGCGTTCTCGGTGACGCGCCGGATGCACACGATGAGGTCCATGGCAAGCGTGCCGGGGAACAGTTTCACGAGCGGTCGCGGGCGGCTCAGATACGGCTTGTTGAGGTCCTTCACATCCAGATAACCGTTCGCCTCGATGTACGCGATGATCGTGTGCAGGAACGCGATCTGCTGCTGGTTCAGGGCGTGGTCGTTGATGAATCCGGTGAACGCCTTCGCGGCGGCCTCATGATCGAGTTTCGCGATGCTGCGCACGAGCAGTCCGAATGGCTGGTCCGCATAGGTCGCCTCGTAGTCCTCGCGCGTGCCGAGCTCCTCGACGAGCACATGCTCCAGGTCGCTGAAGTCCGATGCGGTGAGCGGCTCGTTGCGGTGCAGTTTGCCGATCACCCCCTCGTTCAGGTGTTCGTTCACGTATCGGTTGACTTTGAGACGGTAGTCCTCGTAATGCTCTCCCATGTCGAACGGCTCGCCTTCGGTGCGACGCGTGACCGGATCGGACAAATCGGTGATGACGACCTTCCTGCCGCCCTCGCCCAGCGTGTAGCGGACGAGTCCGCGCAGGGCGAGCCGGATGCGTTCGAGTTCGGCCACGTCGGCACCGTTCAGATAGTCCGGCCCGTCGGTGATGCGGCCGATCAGCTCCTTGCGCTCACGCACCGGATCCAGCGTCATACGGTCGGCCAGCTTCACGGCGAGGCCGCGTACGCGTGCGGCGTATCCGCCAGTCTTTCCGCCGGTCGCACGTTCGACCATGAACCCGTACATGAGCGCGTCGAAGCGCAGCGCGTCCTCGTCGGGGTCCTCGTAGCTCACGAGCGGTGCAACATCGGTCGTGAGCGTGCGCACGTCGAGGTCGGTGAGCACGTCGAACGCCTTGCGGTCACGGAACGGTTCGACGGCGGCGCGGGCGAGGCGGACGGCGGCGGCCGAACCGTCGAGTCCGGCGACGTGCGCGTGGAGGTCGTCGGCGAGTTCCACGCGCCATGCGCGGATTCCCGCGTCTCCCGCGTACGGCATGGATTGGAACGCATGGGCGAGCGCCGTCTTGCGGGCGAACACGCGGCCGCTGATCGTGAGCATGGCGCCGCCTGCGTCGATGGCGTTCGGGTTGGCGCGGAAGAACGCGAAGTTGGAGCAGTAGTCGAAGATCATGAAATGGCGTTTGCCCACGTATTCGCCGGCGTCGCGTTCCCAGCAGTCGAGGTCGTCGCAGGTACGCGTGCCTCGTCCGATCATCTGCATGAACTTGATCTTCGATCGCACCTTTTTGAAGAAGACGAGGTTGACGATTCCGGGCACGTCGACGCCGGTGTCCATCATGTCGACGGATACGGCGATGACGGGCATGGGCTTGTACTTGAAATCGTCGATGAGGCTGCGGGAGTGGTCGTCGCCGTGCACGATCGCCTTGATGAATCCCTGACCGGCGAGACGCGGGAAACGCTCACCGAAGCGTTGCACGATGTAGCGGGCGTGCGCCTGGTTGACGGCGAAGATGATGGTCTTGCCGAGCCGTTCGCCGCCGTTGGTCCTGATGCCGTTGGCGTCGAGATCGTCGAGCACCGCGTCCACGGTGGCCGGGTTCATCACGAACCGGTTGAGCGCGTCCGCGTCCACGTGGTCGGGAACGTCGCGCCTCCAACCGTCGCCGGAGCCTGTGCCGTCGCCTGTTTCTTCGGGCACGAGTCCAAGCTCCTCTTCGCCGAAGTCCTCCTCGTAGCGTCGTTTCTCGTCGTCGGGAAGATCGTCGTACACGATGCCGTCGTCCATGAACTTCGTGGACGCCTCGATGTTGTGGTACGGCACGAGCACGCCGTCCTTCAGCGCCTGCTCGTATTCGTACACGTAGGTGGGCACGCCGTGCTCGACTTGGAAGAACTCGTAGGTGTTGCGGTCCACCTCGTCGCGCGGCGTGGCGGTGAGCCCGACGACGAGCGCGTCGAAATGGTCGAAGATCACGCGGAACTTGTTGAAGATGGACCGGTGCGCCTCGTCCACGATGATGAGGTCGAAATGCCCGGACGAGAACACGGGTCTGCCGTCGTCGCCGGTTTCGGCGTCAATCGCGTTGACCATGGTCTGGTATGTGGAGAACACGATGCGCGCGGTCACGTCGCGCCGTTTCGTGTCGCACATGTTGCACAGGGATTGGTTGGGCAGATAGTCGCCGTAGGCGCTTGCCGCCTGGTTGACGAGCGCGACGCGATCGGCGAGGAACAGCACGTTGGTGACGTGCCCCGCGCGCATGAGCGCGTCGGCGAGCGCCGCGGAAACGCGCGTCTTGCCGGTGCCGGTGGCCATGACGAGCAGTGCGCGGCGCCGTCCCTTCTCGAAGGTCCCGCATGCGGCTCGGACCGCTTCGATCTGGTAGTAGCGGTTGGAGCCGCCGCCGGCGATGGCCGTGTCCACGGGCACGAGGGTGGGGCGTGTCGCGGTCGCGCGGCGGCGCATGATGCGTTCCATGTCGTCGCGGGCGAACACTTCGCCGACTGGACGCAGGTCGCCGTGACCGCCGGCCACGTATTGGGTGCGATAGCCGTTGGAGAGGAAGACGAGCGGACGGATTCCGCATTCGGCTTCGAGGCAGTCGGCGTATTGGATGGCTTGGGTAAGTCCCTCCTGTTCGTCGCGCGAGGTGCGTTTCGCCTCGATGATGGCGAGCGGCTTGCCGTCGCGCCCGTTGAGCACGTAGTCGATGCGCCCGGTTGTGCCGGGGTTCCCTCCCATGCCGGTGACGGGCCGTTCGCGGATGATGTCGTGTTCGGTCCATCCGACGAGTGCGAGGTCCATGTCGATGAACCTGCGTCTCGTCTCGTATTCGTTCAGGTCGATGGACGGCTCGGGTTCGGGGGTTTCATGCGGCGCGGCCTTGCGCTCCTCGAGTTGCCCGGCGAGTTCGCGCACCTGCCGTTCGAGTGCTTCGATGCGGGCGTCCTTCTCGCCGATGCGGGACTCGTAGTCCTTGCGTGCGGCGTCCTCCCGCCGTTTGAGCTCCTTGGCGGCGAGCGAGTGGGCGACGGCGGGCACCTGTTTCGAATCGAAGGTGCGCCGATGGTAGTCGCTGCCGTACATGTAGTCGATCCATTGAGTGAACGCGAAGAGGATTTTGAGGGAGAACATCGCGTCCTCGGGTTTGAGCTTCGCGTTGCGGTGCGCGGCCATGTTGCCGGCCTTGATGACGTATTGGAAGGATTCCCACAGTCTGCCGCCGCCGACGGCCTTGACGAACGTATCCTCGTGGACGAGCGATTGCAGGTTGTCGCGATAGGGCGTCTCGATGGCGGGGTCGGCGGCGTACGTCCATTTGACGGCGAGTTCGAAGGCGCGACGGGCGGCGAGCGCGCTGATCGTCGGCGACAGGCCGAACGCGCGCTCCGCCTCGACGCACGCATGCGCGAACATCTCGTATTCGGAGTGTCCTTCAAGGTACGAGAAGTTGCCCATCCGCCGTTCTCCCTTCGCTTCCGCTACGCCGCGAAATACCGTTGCGTAAGGCTATCGTACAACGTGTTGAGGCGTTCGAGACGGGCATCGAGCGTGGATTTCAACGATTCGACCTGCATCACGAACGCCGCGAACTCGCGCTGGAGTTCGATGGGCGGGACGGGAACCTCCACACTCGCCAACGTCTTGATGGAAAGATATGAGACCGTGGTCCCCGAAGTACGCCCCAGGAGCTCGTTCCTGAACGAAGGCATGCCGAACAGATGAACCAGAAACGTGGAATCGAGACTGTTCTTCTGTCTTTTCAGCCAAGTAATCATTCCATCCTGGAAATAGAACTCGTCTTCAGGTCGCACCACATAGCACAGGCCCATCGTGCCGCGTGCAGTGACAAGAACATCCCCACCGCGTGGAACCTGATTGGCGTTCCGCAACTGCTCATACGATTCTCTGCTGACATATGAAGAGCACGCATTCGTATCGCCACCGATGCGACTGGTCAAATCACCGAGCTTGAGAAACGGAACCCCGTTTTTCTGCAAGTCACGTGCATATATGCGTTTCGCGGAAGTCACCGTGTACAGGCTGTCCATCTTCTGCTGATTCCAGCGATTACGGTCCTCCACGGGGTCACCGAACATCTCCATGAAGCGGGATTGTATGAGCTCATCGGCCTTCGTCAGCATCTGCTCCGTACGACGAATCTGTTGTTTCACTATCCCCAGCCGTTGAACAATCCCACATTGTTCATCCAACGGTTTTTGCTCAATCTCAATGGTCTTCAGCAGCCTACTGCTGATTCCGGCAATCGTCGCTCCCTGTTTCTGCGACAGCAAGAATCGCGACTGTGCTTGGATGGCATAGCAAAGGTAATCAACGCTCCACTGCTCTGCGTCAATACCGCTAATCGCAACAATGTCCTGATTCGAGCACATATCCACATCGTTGATCGCGACTTTGCCCACACCGACTCGAATGCCCACGAAAATGGAACCCGCTGGAATCAATTTGGTCGCACTATGTTTAATCGCCTCTTCCGTAATCATCTGCTGCGCATCCGATTCGGAAATATGGCCACCGTTCAAAGCGACCGTACTCACCCATGGAGTCTTACCCTGAAAATACTCATCATGCTTTCGGGAGGGCGTTCCACCAGTGACGAACGTACCAACCGAGCCCAGAGTCACCATCTGCGTCATCACTCACCGTCCTTGGCGAGCAGGGCGGCGAGCGCGTCCATGCCTGCGGCGAACTTCGCGTCGAGGTCGCGCAGTTCGGCCATGAGCTGGGAGGTCGGCGGGTATTCCTTCCTCTCGACCTTCACTTCGACGTACTTGTTGAAGCTCAGGTCGTAGTCCTTCTTCGCGATCTCCTCGCGGGGCACCATGAACCCCTGTTCGGTGCGCGCGCGTCCCCGCTCCCCGTCGAGGTTCGCCCAACGGGCGAGGATGTCGGGGATGTCGTTGTGGTCCGGGTCCTCGTCGCGCTTGTCGTCCAATGTGAACCCGTCGTGGCGCATGTCGTAGAACCACACGTCGCCGGTGCTGCCGGGCGTGTCCGTCCGGGTGAACACGAGCACGGCGGTGCTCACGCCCGAATACGGTTTGAACACGCCGGACGGCATCGAGATCACCGCCTCCAGCTTCTGACGTTCCACCAGCTCCTCGCGCAGCTGACGGTAGGCCTTCGCGTTCGCACGGAACAGCACGCCGTTCGGCACGATGCACGCGCACCGGCCGCCGAGCTTCAGCATGCGCAGGAACAGACCGACGAACAGCAGTTCCGTCTGCTTGGTGTCGACGATCGCGCGCAGTGCGTCGTCGATGTCCTCCACGTCCACGGAACCGGTGAACGGCGGATTGGCGAGCACCGCGTCGAACCGGTCGGCGATCCGGTTGTGACGCGACAGGCTGTCCTGGTTGCGGATGTCCGGATGGGTGACGCCGTGCAGCAGCATGTTCATCGCGGAGATGCGCACCATCGTCTGATCGGTGTCGAATCCGGTGAACTGCGGCCCCTCGAACAGGCCCCATTGGCCGGCGTCCATCCCGTCCCCGTGACGGTCCCTGATCCATTCGGCCGCGGAGATGAGGAAACCGGCGGTGCCGCACGCCGGATCGCAGACCAGCTGGCCCGGCTTCGGGTCGAGCAGTCCCACGATCATGTCGCGGATATGCTTCGGCGTGCGGAACTGGCCGTTCGCGCCCGCCGTGTTGAGCTTGCTCAGCATGTATTCGTACAGGTCGCCCAGATCGTCCTGGTCGGCGGCCACGTCGTCGAGCAGCTCATCCACGCCGCGCACCGCGCGCTCCAGCGTCTTCGGTTTCGTGAAGCCGAACGAGGCGTCCTCCATGCCGCGGGCGAACGCGTTGTCCGAATGCATCGCCTTGATGAACGGGAACGCCGTGCCGGACACCACGCGGAACATCTCCTCGGGCGGCAGATCCTTGAAGTTGTGCCAGCGGGCCGCCTGTCCTTCGGGTGTGGCCGGGAACACACGCTCCGGTTCCCCTCCGGTCATCGCGGCGAGCGATTCGGCTTCCAGCTCCTTGTCGTCGAGCTGCTTCATGAACATGAGGTAGGTGAGCTGCATGATCACCTCGATGGGATTGGTGATGCCTCCCTCCCACATCCGCTGCCAGATGTCGTCCACCTTGTTCTTCACCTGTCCCGTAATCACGCGGCGTTCCTCCGTTCCGTCCCCGTTCCCGTCATCGTTCGTACCGCACCACTCTACCGGCAAACGAGCCGGGACATGGACCGCCACGGGGGTTCCACGACGTTGGTGAAGATTCCCGAGAGCTCCGACCACATTCCCTGTACGGCTTGCGCCACAACCGTCGCGTTCGCGACGATGGGCATACGTAATGCTCATCATCGCCACGAGGACGGGAGTCGACATGCAAAGCGAGCACTCGGCGGCACAGTTGCCAAACTGTATCCCTAAAGATACAATCAACCATATCAGCATCCGCAAGACGGACGAATACGAACGATGGTTCCGTGGACTCAAGAACGGTACGGTACGAGCGCGCATCAATGCACGCATCAGGCGATGCCAGCTCGCCGGCAGACCGGTGGGAGACATCGCGCCGACCGGTGGAGGCACCGCGAAGCTCAGGTTCGATTTCGGCCCCGGCTACCGGGTGTATTTCGCCCATAAACAAGGCGTGCTCATGCTGCTGCTTGCCGGCGGTACGAAACGCGGACAGCAGCGGGACATCGAACGCGCCAGGAAAATGCTTGCACAACTCAAGGAGGATGGACGATGGTGAACGTCAGCACATGGGATGCGAGCGACTACATCAACGATGAACAGGACGCGATCGACTATCTGGACGCTGTCGCGGAAACGGGAGACCCCACGCTGATGCAGGCGGCGCTCGGTGACATCGCCCGAGCACGTGGCATGGGCCGCATCGCCGCCGAGGCGGGCGTCGGACGCGAAAGCCTGTACAAGAGCCTGAGCAGGGAAGGCAATCCAAGCTTCCAGACCATCGTCAAGGTGGTCCGCGCGCTCGGAGGCCGAATCAGCATACAACCCGTCTGATCGGCTGCGATCGGCTGCGATATGAGGCAGGGCCCCGGTCCGATGCGCGGAAGCGGTCATCGGACCGGGGCCCTGCGCGGAAAACGGAGAACGGAACGTGGGCCGGAAGGCTCAATCCTTCTCGATGGTCTTGCCGGCGGTGGGGCCGGAGGCGAGGTTCTGGATCTCGGTGACTTCGAGCACCGGGATGACGGCCGGCTTCTTGGTACCCTTCTCCTCGGCGACCTTCACTTGGCTCTCGTAGATGGCGTCGTCGGAGTGCAGGGTCACGGTGCCGCGGAAGCGGTAGCCCTTCTTCTCGGCGAGGTTCGCGAACGCGATGACCAGCGGGGAGCCGTCCTTGAGGTTCTCGTAGGCCTGGCCGGCGGTGCGCTCGTGGTAGGCGATGTGGTTGTCGTCGAGCACGAACAGGCTCATCTTCGGGCCGAGGTCGAGCTGGCCGTCCTTGGAGACGGTGGAGATCCAGCCCAGGTTGTTCTCGATGAAGGTCTTCATCTCGGCGGTGATCGTTGCCATGACAGTGTCCTTTCGTTGCAGCGGACGGTTGTATCCGCCACCCACCTTACCCACTTCCCCGACGCGCCCGGCCGCCGTTCGCTGTGAGGATGCCCACATGGGCATGTCACGGCCGCGCGGGCCGTATCGTATGAGCGTCCGGCAACATTCGGGAAAGGAACGCACGATGGGCATGCGGATGGTCGAACGGTTCAACGCGCTGCGCAGTCGCTGGTCACGCTCGTTCCCGCCGAATCTGGCGCGCATCATGCTGCTCGCGTGCGCGGCGCTGTGGGGCGGCAGCTATCTGCTCGCCAAGGTGGCGATGACCGCGATCCCGCCGCAATGGCTGATGGCGTTGCGCATGGCGGGCGCCTGCGCGTGCATGCTCGCCCTGTTCCACCGTCATATCCTGCCTGCGCTCGACCGGTCGATCATCGTGCCGGCGCTCGTGGTGGGCGTCACCTATTGGGGCACGATGGTCACGCAGATGACGGGCCTGCAGACGATCGACCCGGGGCGCAGCGCGTTCCTGACCGCCGCCTACTGCGTGCTCACGCCGTTCGCCACGTGGATCGTCTCCCAAGTCCGGCCGAAGGCCATCAACCTGGTGGCCGGCGTGATCTGCCTCGTCGGCGTGGGATTCGTCTCACTCAAAAACGGCATGACGCTCTCCCTGTCCGTCGGCGATTGGCTGACGATCGGCACGGCCGGCGTCTTCTCGTTCAACCTCACCTGCCTCGGCGTGTATACGAAACGCTTCGACCCGATCGCCGTCACCTTCGTGCAGTTCGCCGTGGCCGGTGTGCTGTTCGTCGCGGGCGCCGCGTTCACCGAGCCTGCACCTGACGCCGCCTGGCTCGCCCCGCCGGTGGTGGCGAGCGTCCTCTATCTGTTCCTCGGAGCCACGATGAGCGCGCAGATCATGCAGAACATCGGACTCGCGCACGTGCCCGCCTCGCAGGCGTCGATCATCATGTGCACGGAGAGTCTGTTCGCCGTCTCGTTCTCCGCCCTGTTCTGGGGCGAACGGATCACGTGGAGCTCGCTGGTCGGGTTCGCGCTGATCTTCACGGCCGTGCTGCTGTCCGTCTTCAAGCCGACGCGCCATTCGCTGCACCGCAACTGAACCACGGGCATGCCGGCGCGTCCATGTGACGCCGACATGTCGCTTGTGTGGAGATTCCCGCACACATGTAAGCATTCTGAGTCTTTCGTGGACGCCACAGACTATTCCCAGCGGTTTTGGGTACGTTCTATCTTCGTGAAGAAGTTTTTCCAAGGCATATCGATGTCGCAGATCATCGCGGGATCGCTTGCCGCCGTCACCTCGTTCCTCTTGTCCGCGAAGATCGGCATCGCGGGCTCGGTCATCGGCGCGGCGGCCAGTTACGTGATCTCCACGCTGGCTTCGAACATCTACGGCACGATCCTCAAGGCCTCCGGAGAGAAGCTCCAGGAGGTCAATCCGTTGAGCGGCAATTCCGCCGACAAGAAGGACGGCGACGCCGAGTCCGCCGCCGACTCGGCTGACGACGCCGACGACACCAAGACGAACGGCACGGCCACCGCGGAAGACGCGGCCGCCGCGGACACCGGCGACGAGACCGTCATCGGGCGCTTCAACGCCACCGATGTGCTCGAAGCGGGCGGGAAGGGCCGTACTCTCGGCATCGGCGACGTGCCGCTGCCGCCGGCGGCCGGCAGGACGGCGCCCGCGACGAACACCAGCACCTACAACGTGGCCGAGCTACGCGGCAAGCGCAAGATCGACCCGAAGCGCATGGCCATCATCGTCTCCGTGGTGAGCGGCCTGGTGGGCGTGGCGATCACCGCCGGCGTGGTCATGCTGTTCACCAACGGCCATGGCACCGACTCCGTGGTGCGTGACATCGTAAGCCCGTCCTCCACGTCCAAGACCACGACGGACACCGACACGACCACGCAGGAGACGCCGACGAAGCCGGAGAAGCCGAGCGACCAGTACGGCTACGACACGACCGACGACACGGACACCGACACGACCGACGGCACCGGCAGCACGAAGTCCGGCAGCAAGTCCGGCACGTCGGGCTCGTCCTCCGGTTCGGAGTCATCCTCCGGCACGTCCGGCTCCAGCTCGTCCTCGGGCACGAGCGGCTCCTCGTCGTCCGGTTCCTCCTCGTCCGGCTCGTCGTCCTCCTCCGGCTCGAGCGGCTCGTCCGGCTCGTCCTCGTCGGGCACGAGCGGCTCCGAATCGTCCGGCGGCACGTCCTCCGGCTCCGGCTCGTCGTCTTCGTCCGGTTCCAGCGGCTCGGGTACGAGCGGCTCCGAATCGTCCGGCGGCACGTCGGGTTCGTCCTCCGGTTCGACCGGATCCGGTTCGACCGACACCGGTTCCGGCGCCACGAACTGACGGTCCGTCGACATCATCGGGCGCCCTCCCGGTCCGGCCACGTCGGACTGGGAGGGCGCTCGGCGTAAGCGCCGCCGTTACGGATACGCCGAAAAACAACACGAAGGCCTGCAGGAAACCAATCCTGCGGGCCTTCGCCGTATCTGTGGAGCTAAGGGGATTCGAACCCCTGACCCTCTCCATGCCATGGAGATGCGCTACCAGCTGCGCCATAGCCCCGTATTCATTTATCAGCCCGCCGTGCGAACCTCGTATACATTACGACGAAGAACCGTTTCAGGCAAATACGCGTGTCGTCCGCGTGTCGCGCTTGCGGCATGCGGACGACAATCGCGCCACGTCAGCGTTCCTTCTCCCATTCGGGCGTGTCCGCGATGGCCGGACCATGGTTGTATTCGGCGAGACGCCAACGGAACGTGCCGTCGGGCATGTCCATCAGCGCGAGCCGCACCCAATGCGCGTTGCGCATCGAGACGACCGTGGCGAACGTGGGATCCACCTTGTCCAGCCCGAGCAGGGTCTGCAGGGTCTGCGCGATCCACGCGCCGTGGGAGAACACGAACAGGTCGGTGTCCTCCCCCGCGCGCGTGGCCCAGTCGTTCAGCGCCTCCATGCCGCGCATGCCCACGTGGCTTTTGGGTTCGGCGCCGTACTTGAGTTCACCGCCGCCGTGCATGCGCCATGAGGCGAAGTCCTCCGGGTAGCGTTCGGCGAGTTCGGCGACGGCGTGGCCGTCCCACTCGCCGAAGCTGCGTTCGCGCACGCGCTCGTCGTCATGCACTTCGACGCCCGCCCGGGGGCCGCCGAGCGCGTCGGCGAACGCCTGCGCGGTGGCGTGGGCGCGGCTCAGGTCGGAGGAGACGATGAGGCGTCCGGTGACCTCCGGACGCCGGTCGACGTACAGCGACTTCAGCGCGGCCGCGGTCTGGACGACCTGCCACCGGCCGACGGCGTCGAGCGGGATGTCGACCTGACCCTGCAGCTTGTGCGCCGCATTGTAGGAGGTGCGCCCGTGGCGCACGAGGAAGACGGATCGGACGTGGCGGACCATCATTCGGCGCTTTCCGGGTGCGCGAGCTCCAGGTCGATCTGCGGGCAGTCGCGCCACAGACGCTCCAGTCCGTAGAATTCACGGGATTCCTCGTGCATCACGTGAATCACGTAGTCGCCGTAGTCGAGCAGCACCCACTGGCCTTCGGTGAGGCCTTCGCGGTCGCGCGGCTTGCGCCCGTCGCATTTGAGATAGAGATTCTTTTCGATCTCCTCGGCGACGGCGAGCACCTGGCGCTCGTTGGATGCGCCGGCGATCATCATGATGTCGGTGATGCCGAGCGGTCCGGTCACGTCGTAGGCGACGATGTCGGTCGCCTTGACGCGGTCGGCCGCCTCGGCGGCGATGCGGATGTCGTCGATGGATGACTGCAGTGCGGTCATGAATCTCCTCGTGTCTGTTGCGTGATCTGAATGGTCGGAATCGCCGGAATGGCCGGAATAATGGCCGATACGCCCACGGACGCCGGTCAGCGCTCCCAGGCGGGCTTCCAGCCTTCGACGTTGTGCTGCGTGTTCTCCGAGTACACCATCGTGTCGTCGGGAACGGCGTGGCGGATGACGGATCCGGCGCCGGAGGTGACGTTGTCGCCGACCTCCACGGGCGCGACGAGCAGGTTGCCGGCGCCGATGTGGCAGCCGGTGCCGATCGTCGTGCGGTTCTTGTGCACGCCGTCGTAGTTGGCGGTGATGGTGCCGCCGCCGACGTTCGTATGGTCGCCGAGCTGCGCGTCGCCCACGTAGCTCAGGTGCGGCACCTTGGTGCCGTTGCCGATGTGCGCCTTCTTCATCTCGACGAAGGCGCCGGCCTTCGCCTCCTCGCCGAAGTCGTTGCCCTGGCGCAGGTACGTCCACGGGCCGATGTTGGTGGCGCGGCCGATGTGGGATTCCTGAACGCGGGAGCGTTCGACGACGGCCTCGGCATCGATGGTCGCGTCGATGAGCGTCGAGTACGGTCCGACGACCGCCTCCTCGCCGATGACCGTGTGGCCTTGGAGGAACGTGCCGGGCAGGATGGTCGCGTCGCGGCCGATCTCGACGTCGTCCTCGATCCACGTGGTCTCCGGGTCGAGGATGGTGACGCCGGCACGCATCCACGCCTCGCACACGCGGCGGTTGTGCGCCTTGGCGAGCGCGGCGAGCTGCACGCGGTCGTTGACGCCTTCGACGCTCAGGGGGTCGGGGGCGGTGAACGCGCCGACCTTGCCGTCGGCGCGGGCGGTCTCCAGCGCGTCGGTGAGGTAGAACTCGCCCTGCGCGTTGTTGGACTTGAGGTCGGCGATGGCGCGAGCGAGCAGTTCGGCGTCGAACACGTACACGGAGGTGTTCACCTCCTGCACGGCGAGTTCGCTGCGGTTCGCGTCCTTCTGTTCGACGATGCGCAGCACGTTGCCTTCGCGGTCGCGGATGATGCGGCCGTAGCCGGTCGGATCGTCGAGCACGGTGGTCAGGACGGTGGCGCCGTTGCCGGATTCGTTGTGGAACGCGACGAGCTTGGCGAGCGTGTCGGAGTCGAGCAGCGGCATGTCGGAGGCGGCGATGAGCACGGGGCCGGTCAGCGGGCCGTTCTCGGCAAGCTGCGCCATCGCGCACTGCACGGCGCGGCCGGTGCCGGGGATGTCGTCCTGGTTGACGATGGTGACGTCCTCGTCATAGGAGCGGGCCGCGGCGGCGACGCGCTCGGCCTGGAAGTGGACGACCACGGCGAGCGTGTCCGGATCGAGCGCCCTGACGGAGTCCATGACGCGGTTGAGGAAGGTCCTGCCGGCGAAGGCGTGCAGCACCTTCGGCTTCTTGGAGCGCATGCGGGTGCCTTCCCCCGCGGCGAGGATGATTGCGGCGGTCACTGCCGAAGATGCCATATGCGTGTCGTTCCCTTCACTTGGCGTGTCATCTGTTCCAGCACCTAACGATAGACGGCCGCCCGGATGTGCCGGACGGCCGTCTGCGCGGTGTAGGCGTTCCCCCACCTGGATTCGAACCAAGACAAAGGGTTCCAAAGGCCCGTGTGCTGCCATTACACCATGGGGGACCGGCGGCGTTCGCCGCCAAGTGTTTATTTATACCATAAGGTCAGGCGAAAAGGAAACCCTGGCCATGGTGCTCGGGGTACGTGTCGAACAGCTCGGCCACGGAGCCGTCCTCGAACACGGCGCGGATGGCGCCGGCGAGCAGCGGGGCGATGGACAGGACGGTCAGTCCGTCCCAGCGCTTCTCCTCGGGGATCGGCACGGTGTCGGTGAGGACGACCTCGCGGGCGCCGCTCTCCTTGAGGCGTTCGACGGCGGGACCGGACAGCACGCCGTGCGTGGCGACGACGGTGACGGACTTCGCGCCGGCCTCGCGCAGCACCTTGCATGCGCCGGCGATCGTGCCGGCGGTGTCGATGAGGTCGTCGACGAGCACGCAGTCCTTGCCCTTGACGTCGCCGACGACGCGGTTGGCGACGGCCTGGTTCGGACGGGTGATGTCGCGGGTCTTGTGCACGAAGGCGAGCGGGCCGCCGCCGAGGCGCTGCGCCCACTGCTCGGCGACGCGGATGCGGCCGGCGTCCGGGGAGACGACGGCGACGTTGTCGAGCTGGCCCTGGAAACGGTCGCGGATGTAGTCGACGAGCACCGGCATGGCGATGAGATGGTCGACGGGGCCGTCGAAGAAGCCCTGGGACTGCGCGGCGTGCAGGTCGACGGACATGATGCGGTCGGCGCCGGCGGTCTTGAGCAGGTCGAAGATGAGACGGCAGGAGATGGGCTCGCGGCCGCGGTGCTTCTTGTCCTGGCGGGAGTAGCCGAGCAGTGGGCAGACGGCGGTGATGGAGCGGGCGGAGGCGCGCTTCAACGCGTCGATCATGATGAGCTGCTCCATGATCGCCTTGTTGATCGGCTGGTAATGGCTTTGCAGCACGAACACGTCGGCGCCGCGGACCGATTCGGTGTAACGCACGTACATCTCGCCGTTCGCGAAGTCGTATGCGGTGGTTTCGAGCACGTCGATGCCGAGCTGGTCGGCGACGTCCTGCGCGAGTTTCGGATGAATCCTTCCCGTGACGAGAATAAGGTTCTTGTCGGGCTTCCCTTCGAGGATTGCGCTCACCGTATCTCCCAAACGTTGTTTGCAGTTATCAATGGACGAAAACCAAGTGTAATGGCCATAGCCGACCTGCTCCGCGGGCACGCGTCGCGCGGGTTCAGTGCCCGGCGGCGATCCATGCGTCGATGGACCGTCGGATGGCCTGCGCGTAGATGTCGCCGCCGTCGGGGTGGATGCCGTCCGCGGCGAGGTGGTCGGCGTTGGCGGTGGCCATCGCGTCCCAGTCGGCGACGAGCACGTTGCCGGAATGCCCGGCGGCGAAGTCGGCGAGGAGCTGGTTGTTCGACGGAATCCACGAGCGGTCGCCGTGCGCGTTGACGAGCACGAGCACCCGGTCGGGGCCGATCATGTCGAGGTAGCGGTCGAGCTGTTCGGGCGGGATGGGGCCGTTGGTGGCGAGGCCGAGCACGACCCACTGGCGCAGCCCGTCGCCTTTGCCGGACACGATGCCGATGCCGGCGAAGCTGGAGCGCGACACCTGCGCGTCGATGTCGATGCCGGGGAACACCCGCTGCATGCCTTTGGCGCCGGCGAGCATGACGGAGTCGCCGATGGCGGTGATGTCGTCGCCGGCGGGCATGGCGTGCGCCGGTCTGCGCGGCGCGGGGGCCTGGGCGCGGCCGAGCGCCCGTTCGGCGTCGAAGCGCGCGGCCTGCCGTTCGAGCGCGATCTCGACGGAGGTCCTTTCCGGCGCGTCCCGTACGGCGTACACGCCGCCGACGATCACGGATAGGAGGACGACGCAGGAGACGACGATGCGCACGAAGCTCCTCCAGGTGACGAAGCCCAGGGGAACGACGATCGAGACGACGCCGCCGACCGCCGCGGGACGTTCGACGAGGATCCACGAGACGGCGGTGGCGAGGATGGCGACGGCGAGCGTGACCGGCAGCACCCATGGACGCATGTCCCGTCCGGGCGCGAGACGCGGCAGCGCGGCGGAGACGATGAGCCACACCGGCCAATGCCAGAGATACAGGCCGTAGGAGTAACGGCCGAGGAGGGCGAGCGGGCGGAACACGAACTGGGACTGCATCCATGAATCGGTCTGCACGGTGCCGGCGATGAGCAGCACGGCGAGCACGCTGGCGAGCGGGATGCCCCATCGGAACGCGTCGGCGTCCTGGTCGCCGCGGAAGGCCATGTCGATGAGCGCGATCGCGGCGATGAAGGCGACGGCGGGCGCGAGGACGCGCCGGGCGCGCACGATCCACGGCAGACGGTCGCCGATGGCGACGTGGCGGTTCGCGACGATCCAGGCGAGGGCGACGCCCAGCATGAAGCCGGTGGCGTGCGTGTCGGTGCCGAAGTAGACGCGCGTGGGGTCGGCGCCGGGCTCGTACAGGAGGTTCATCGACAGGGCGCTTCCCACGGCGAGGGCGAGGGGGACGAGCACGGAGCAGCGGCTGCGCCGGATGCGGTGCATGATCCATGCGAGGAGCGGCGTGACGAGGTAGAGCTGCATGAGCACGGAGACGAACCACAGGTGCCGCAGCAGCTGCGGGTTCATCTGGCCGAAGTAGCTGTTGCCGCTGGCGATGGCGTACCAGTTGTAGCACCCGAGCGCCACGGTGACGATCTGGTCGCGGATGCGGACGAGCAGGTCCCCGTCGAGCAGCCATGCGGCGGTGCAGACGGCGGGCACCATGAGCACGAGCGCCGGGTAGAGGCGCGCGAAACGTCTGGGCCAGTACTCCTCGAGGCCGAGCCCCTCCCCCGCGTTCAACCGGGTGAACATGCCGCTCACGGCCAGGAATCCGGACACGGTGAGGAACACGTCCACGCCGTAGAATCCTCCCGGCAGCCATGACTGCTCGCAGTGATACAGGATGATGGCGATGAGGGCGAGTCCCTTGATGCCGTCCAATCCGACGAAATGCCGACGTGCCACTGTTCTTCTCTACTTCTCTTGTCTCTCGTTCTTCCCGCGTCCGCCGGGTTGTTCCCGCAAACCGCGGACAGTGACAGACTAGTAACACTCCCCCGCCGACGCGCCTTTCCCGTGTCGTCGTTCACGCCACATTCAAAAAGGCCCGGAACGTCGGAAACGTTCCGGGCCCTCTCACATCACCGGGGAATCGCAGGATGCGTGCGGAGACCGCCGTCCGAAGACGAAGGCGTACGACGGTACGTCGAGCCTGAGGAAAGGCGGCATACGCTCCATCCCGCGATTACTCCGTGGAATCCGGTGATGCGTGCGGTAGCAAGGCGCACCGAGGGAAGGCGTACGAAAGTACGCCGACCGAGGAGCAACGCAGCTAACGATCCATCACCGGATTTCACTCCCATTCGATGGTCGCCGGCGGCTTGGAAGTGCAGTCCAGCACGACGCGGTTGATCTGGCGGCATTCGTTGGTGATGCGGGTGGAGATGGTGGCGAGCACGTCGTAGGGGACGCGGGACCAGTCGGCGGTCATGGCGTCCTCGGAGGAGACGGGCCTGAGGACGATGGGCGAGCCGTAGGTGCGCTCGTCGCCCTGGACGCCGACGGAGTGGACGTCGGCGAGGAGGACGACGGGGCACTGCCAGATGTCGCGGTCGAGGCCGGCCTTGGTGAGCTCCTCGCGGGCGATGGCGTCGGCCTCGCGCAGGACGTCGAGGCGTTCGCGGGTGATCTCGCCGACGATGCGGATGCCGAGGCCGGGGCCGGGGAACGGCTGGCGCCAGACGATCTCGTCGGGTAGGCCGAGCTCGGTGCCGATGGCGCGGACCTCGTCCTTGAAGAGGGTGCGCAGGGGCTCGACGAGCTGGAACTTGATGTCCTTGGGCAGGCCGCCGACGTTGTGGTGGCTCTTGATGTTGGCCGCACCGTCGCCACCGCCGGATTCGACGACGTCCGGGTAGAGGGTCCCCTGCACGAGGAACTTCACTTCCTTGCCGCGGGCGCCGGCCTCCTCGAGGACCTGGAGCTGGGCCTTCTCGAAGGTGCGGATGAACTTCTCGCCGATGATCTTGCGCTTGCGCTCGGGCTCGGAGACGCCCTTCAAGGCGTCGAGGAAGTCGTCGGCCGCGTCGACGGTGATGAGGCGGATGCCGGTGGCTTCGACGAAGTCGTGCTTGACCTGCTCGACCTCGCCCTTCCTGAGCAGGCCGTGGTCGACGAACACGCAGGTGAGCTGGTCGCCGATGGCCTTGTGGACGAGGGCGGCCGCGACGGCGGAGTCGACGCCGCCGGACAGGCCGCAGATCACTTCGGCGTCGCCGACCTGCTCGCGGATCTTCGCGACCTGGTCTTCGATGATGGAGGAGGCGTCCCAGTCGGAGCCGAGGCCGGCGCAGTCGTGGAGGAAGGTCTCGATGAGCTGCTGTCCGAGCGGGGTGTGCTTGACTTCGGGGTGCCACTGCACGCCGTAGAGCTTGCGGGACTCGTCGGCCATGGCGGCGACGGGCGCGCCCTCGGTGTGGGCGAGGACCTCGAAGCCGGCGGGCGCGGTCTTGACGGCGACGCCGTGGCTCATCCACGTGCTCTGCTCGGCCGGGGAGCCGGCGAGGATGGCGTCGGCGTGGTCGATCGTGGTCTCGGTCTTGCCGTATTCGCCGAGGGCGGCCTTGTCGACGTCGGCGCCGAGGGCGTAGGCCATGGCCTGGAAGCCGTAGCAGATGCCGAGCACGGGCACGCCCGCCTCGAAGAGCTTCTTGTCGACGCGCGGGGCGCCGGGCTCGAAGACGGAGGCCGGGCCGCCGGAGAGGATGATCGCCTTCGGATCCTTGGCCAGCATCTCGTCGACGGGCATCGAGTGGGGCACGAGTTCGGAGTAGACGTTGGCCTCTCGGACGCGACGGGCGATGAGCTGGGCGTACTGGGCGCCGAAGTCGACGACGAGCACAGGACCTGTTGCCATGGATGTTCCCCTAACGTTTATCGGGATGTAACTTGATGACTTGCCAGACCATTATCCCCGTCCAACGAGACAAGGGGAAAAGGCCGTTTTCATGTGCGGAAAACGCACTTCCTTCACATGCCGGCACGGCCAACACGCCGGGAGTGAACATAACGAAACGAACGTGCCCCATCGCGCGAAAAGCGTTGTTTCCATTGATATTCCAACGTTTTCATTTCGTCTTGCCGCATTTTTGATGCGCACAATCGCACGGGCAATTCACACAAAACCAGCAAAAATCGAAACAATTCCGAACACACCCGCAAGAAATCGTTCAAAAGTCGTGTTGTCCTCGTACCATAACGAGTGATTGGGAGCGGAAACCGCATAACCGCAAGGCTGTACGGCACCGCGACCGAGTGGAAATAATCAATCGCGCGACGATCGCACGATCGGCGCGCAGGAGTACAGGAGTACACATGACGAGTCCTGTTATTGGCACCCCTTGGAAGAAGCTGAACGCTCCGGTTTCCGAGGAGGCCCTCGAAGGCGTTGACAAGTACTGGCGCGTTGCCAACTACCTCTCCATCGGCCAGATCTACCTGCGTAGCAACCCGCTGATGAAGGAGCCCTTCACCCGCGAGGACGTCAAGCACCGTCTGGTCGGCCACTGGGGCACCACCCCGGGCCTGAACTTCCTGATCGGCCACATCAACCGCTTCATCGCCGACCACGGCCAGAACACCGTGATCATCATGGGCCCGGGCCACGGCGGCCCGGCCGGCACCTCGCAGTCCTACCTGGACGGCACCTACACCGAGACCTTCCCGAAGATCACCAAGGACGAAGCCGGTCTTCAGAAGTTCTTCCGCCAGTTCTCCTACCCGGGAGGCATCCCGTCCCACTTCGCTCCGGAGACCCCGGGCTCCATCCACGAGGGTGGCGAGCTGGGTTACGCCCTGTCCCACGCCTACGGCGCCATCATGGACAACCCGAGCCTGTTCGTCCCGGCCATCGTCGGCGACGGTGAGGCCGAGACCGGCCCGCTGGCCACCGGCTGGCAGTCCAACAAGCTCGTGAACCCGCGCACCGACGGCATCGTGCTGCCGATCCTGCACCTCAACGGCTACAAGATCGCCAACCCGACCATCCTGTCCCGCATCTCCGACGAGGAGCTCCACGAGTTCTTCCACGGCATGGGCTACGAGCCGTACGAGTTCGTCGCCGGCTTCGACGATGAGGACCACATGTCCATCCACCGTCGCTTCGCCGAGCTCTTCGAGTCCATCTGGGACGAGATCTGCGACATCAAGTCCGCGGCCAACACCGACAACGTGCACCGTCCGTTCTACCCGATGCTGATCTTCCGCACCCCGAAGGGCTGGACCTGCCCGAAGTACATCGACGGCAAGAAGACCGAGGGCTCCTGGCGTTCCCACCAGGTGCCGCTGGCCTCCGCCCGCGACACCGAGGCCCACTTCGAGGTCCTCAAGAACTGGCTCGAGTCCTACAAGCCGGAGGAGCTGTTCGACGAGAACGGCGCCGTCAAGGACGATGTCCTCGCCTTCATGCCGAAGGGCGAGCTGCGTATCGGTGCCAACCCGAACGCCAACGGTGGTGTCATCCGCGACGACCTGAAGCTCCCGAACCTCGAGGACTACGCCGTCAAGGAAGTCGAGAAGTACGGCCACGGCTGGGGCCAGCTCGAGGCCACCCGTCGTCTGGGCGTCTACACCCGCGACATCATCAAGAACAACCCGCACGACTTCCGCATCTTCGGACCGGATGAGACCGCCTCCAACCGTCTGCAGGCCTCCTACGAGGTCACCAACAAGCAGTGGGACGCCGGCTACATCTCCGACGAGGTCGACGAGCACATGCACGTCTCCGGCCAGGTCGTCGAGCAGCTGTCCGAGCACCAGATGGAAGGCTTCCTGGAGGGCTACCTGCTCACCGGTCGCCACGGCATCTGGAGCTCCTACGAGTCCTTCGTGCACGTGATCGACTCCATGCTCAACCAGCACGCCAAGTGGCTCGAGGCCACCGTTCGTGAGATCCCGTGGCGCAAGCCGATCGCGTCCATGAACCTGCTGGTCTCCTCCCACGTCTGGCGCCAGGACCACAACGGCTTCTCGCACCAGGATCCGGGTGTCACCTCCCTGCTGCTGAACAAGTGCTTCCACAACGACCACGTCATCGGCATCTACTTCGCCACCGATGCGAACATGCTGCTGGCCATCGCCGAGAAGTGCTACAAGTCCACCAACAAGATCAACGCCATCATCGCCGGCAAGCAGCCGGCCGCCACCTGGCTGTCCCTCGACGAGGCTCGCGCCGAGCTCGAGAAGGGTGCCGCCGCTTGGGATTGGGCCTCCACCGCGAAGTCCAACGATGAGGCCGAGATCGTGCTTGCCGCCGCCGGCGATGTCCCGACCCAGGAGATCATGGCCGCCTCCGACAAGCTCAAGGCCATGGGCATCAAGTTCAAGGTCGTCAACGTGGTGGACCTGCTCGCTCTGCAGTCCGCCAAGGAGAACGACGAGGCCCTGTCCGACGAGGAGTTCGCCGACATCTTCACCGCCGACAAGCCGGTGCTGTTCGCGTACCACTCCTACGCCCACGATGTGCGCGGCCTGATCTACGATCGTCCGAACCACGACAACTTCAACGTCCACGGCTACGAGGAGGAAGGCTCCACCACCACGCCGTACGACATGGTTCGCGTGAACGAGATCGATCGTTACGAGCTGACCGCCGAGGCCCTGCGCATGATCGACGCCGACAAGTACGCCGATGAGATCAAGAAGCTCGAGGACTTCCGTCTGGAAGCCTTCCAGTTCGCGGTCGACAACGGCTACGATCACCCGGACTACACCGACTGGGTGTACTCCGGCCTGAACACCTCCGAGAAGGGCGCCATCACCGCCACCGCCGCCACCGCCGGCGACAACGAGTGACGCGCCGCCTCTCCACGAGGTGATCGCATCCCGTAAGGGCTGAATGAGGGCCCGGGTTTCCACAACCCGGGCCCTCATTCGCATATTCCGACGCATTCTCCCGCAACTTTCCGCGAATTTCACGGCAACACGTGCGTGAACGATAACAAGCGCCGCTACAATGAGGGGTGGCTACATCCGCACTGAATCATCAAAGGAGACTGACACCAGTGACCGTCACCCGTGTATACATCGCAAGCCCCGAGGGCGCCAATGGCCGCAACGTCGTCGCATACGGCGTCCTCAACGCGTTGACCTCCAAGTACAAGACGATGGTGTTCCGCCCCGCCGTGTCCAACCACGACCACTTCACCCCGGTGCTGCTCGCCGCCTCGAACGCGGGCCTCGGCGTCGCCCTGTCCACCGGACTCGACATCCACAAGGTGCGCGCCGACAAGGAGACCGCCCGCGGCGACATCGTCGGCGCCTTCAACGACGCCCTCGCCGTCTCCCGCGCGGACGCGGCGCTCATCGTCGGCACCGACAAGTCGCACGTCAACGATCCGACCACCTACGAGTTCAACGCGAACGTCGCCGCCGACCTGCAGGCCGGCGTGTTCCTCTCCATCTGCACCATCGACCGTTGGCCGGACGAGCTGGACGAGACCGTGAAGCTGTCCATCGAAGGCATGGAGGCCGCCGGCAACAAGGTGCTCGGCATCTTCGTGACCGGCTGCGAGCCGCGCCATGCGTTCTCCGTCAAGCAGACCCTCGCCAAGTACGGCCTGCCCGTGTGGACGATCCCGCAGGTGCCGTTCACCGACGAGGACAACAAGACGCTGGCGCTCGAAACCTTCCGCGCGAACGCCCCCACCGAAGAGGTGCTCGCCGCGCTCGACGTGGACGACGACTTCCCGATCACCCCCTACGCGTTCCAGTACGGCCTGATCGGCAAGGCCAAGACGAACAAGAAGACGATCGTCCTGCCTGAGGGCGAGGAGGACCGCATCATCAAGGCGGCCGACTTCCTGCTCGAGCGCGAGGCCGTGAACCTCATCATCGTCGGCGAGAAGGACGCCATCCTCGCCCGCGGCAAGGAGCTCGGGCTCAAGTACCTCGACCGCGCCCGCTTCCAGTCCATGGACGACGAGGAGATCCTCAAGCCGATGGTCGAGAAGCTGTGCGAGCTGCGCGCCAAGAAGGGCATGACCGAGGAGCAGGCCCGTAAGCAGCTCAAGGACGCCAGCTACTTCGGCACCATGCTCGTCGTGCTCGGCCAGGCCGACGGCCTGGTCTCCGGTTCCGTCAACTCCACCGCCAACACGGTGCGCCCGGCCCTGCAGGTCATCAAGACCAAGCCCGGCCAGAAGCTCGTCTCCGGCGCGTTCCTCATGTGCTTCAAGGATCACGTGGCCGTGTTCGCCGACTGCGCCATCAACCTGAACCCGACCGCCGAGCAGCTCGCCGAGATCGCCATCCAGTCGGCGGCGACCGCCAAGTCGTTCGGCATCGACCCGAAGGTCGGCATGCTCTCCTACTCCACGCTCGGCTCCGGCAAGGGCCCGGACGTCGACGTCGTCGAGGAGGCCACGAAGCTCGTCAAGGAGAAGGCCCCGGACCTGCCGGTCGTCGGCTCCATCCAGTTCGACGCCGCCTGGTCGCCCACCGTGGCCGCCACGAAGGCCAAGGGCAACGACGTCGCCGGCCACGTCAACGTGTTCGTGTTCCCCGACCTGTGCGCCGGCAACATCGCGTACAAGGCCGTGCAGCGCTCCTCCGGGGCGCTCGCCATCGGCCCGGTGCTGCAGGGTCTCAACAAGCCGGTCAACGATCTGAGCCGCGGCGCGCTGGTGCAGGACATCATCAACACCGTCGCCCTCACCGCCGTCACCGCGCAGTGATCCGATGAACGTCCCCACGGTCTTCCCGTCATTCGGCGGGAGGACCGTGTCTTGTAGCAAGCAGCGAGTAATCTAAACACTTGGAAAGCCGTGTTTCACGGTACGACAACCACAATGGAGGATGCCCACAATGGCGAAAACCGTCCTTGTCATCAATTCCGGCTCCAGCTCGATCAAGTACCAGCTGGTGGACCTCGAGACCGGCGAGGGTCTCGCTTCCGGCCTCGTCGAGAAGATCGGCGAGCCGATCGACGGCCACTACAAGCACGAGTACAACGGCGAGAAGCATGAACTCGAGGAGCCGATCCACGACCACGAGCAGGGTCTGAAGCGCGTCCTCGGCTTCTTCGAGGAGTACGGCCCGAAGCTGTCCGACGCGGGCATCGTCGCCGTCGGCCACCGTGTCGTCCAGGGCGGCTCCCTCTTCCCGAAGCCGGCCCTCGTCACCGACAAGACCATCAACCAGGTCAAGGATCTGGCCGTCCTCGCCCCGCTGCACAACGGCCCGGAAGCCAAGGGCGCCGAGGTCATGCGCTCCCTGCTGCCGGACGTGCCGCAGATCTTCGTCTTCGATTCCTCCTTCTTCTTCCAGCTGCCGAAGGCCGCCAGCACCTACGCGCTGAACAAGGAGATCGCCGACCAGTACCACATCCGCCGCTACGGCGCCCACGGCACCTCCCACGAGTTCATCTCCTCCGTGGTGCCCGAGGTCGTCGGCAAGCCGGCCGAGGGTCTCAAGCAGATCGTCCTGCACATCGGCAACGGCGCCTCCGCCTCCGCCGAGGTGTCCGGCAAGCCGGTCGAGACCTCCATGGGCCTCACCCCGCTCGAGGGCCTCGTCATGGGCGGCCGCACCGGCGACATCGACCCGGCCGTGGTCTTCCACCTGATCCGCAACGCCCACATGAACGTGGACGAGCTGGACGCCCTGTTCAACAAGCGCTCCGGCATGACCGGCATGACCGGCTTCGGCGATCTGCGCGAGGTCCACCGTCTGGTGGCCGAGGGCAACGAGGACGCCAAGCTGGCCCTCGACGTCTACGTGCACCGTATCGTGAGCTACATCGGCAACTACACCTACCAGATGGGCGGCTGCGATGTCATCACCTTCACCGCCGGCGTCGGCGAGAACGACGACATCGTGCGCAAGATGGTGTGCGACAAGCTCGCCCCGTTCGGCGTGAAGCTGGACGAGGAGAAGAACGCGACCCGCTCCAAGGAGCCGCGCATCATCTCCACCCCGGATTCCTCCGTGGTCATCGCCGTCATCCCGACGAACGAGGAGCTGGCCATCGCCCGCAAGTCCGCCGCCATCGCCGAGGCCGGCGAGGACACCTACGGCAACAAGTTCGCCAAGTGAGTCCCGTCGTCTAGGCCCGCCTAGGCCCGCCCGACCGGTCGCCTAGACCGTGGGACGGATTGATACGGCATACGGAAGGCCCCCGAATCTCCTTCACACAGGAGATTCGGGGGCCTTCCCGTAATCCGCTTCACTTCCAAGCCACTCCGACGGCTACTCCCCCAGCAGCCCCCGCCACATACCCGTGAAATCGGGCAGCGTCTTGCGCGTGGTCTCCACGTCGACGACGAGCACGCCGGGCACCGCCAATCCGATCATCGCGGCGAACGTGGCCATGCGATGATCAGCGTAGGACTCCATCACCGCGCCGTGCAGGTCGCCGCGCGGCACCGGCGTGATCGCGATGCCGTCGGGCAGCTCCTCGGCCTCGCCGCCGATCCGCCTGATCTCGGTGACGAGCGCCTCCAGACGGTTCGTCTCATGGCCGCGCAGATGTCCGATGCCGATCATGCGCGTCGGCGCGTCGGCGAACACGAGAATCGCGGCGAGCGACGGCGCGATCTCGCCGGCCGCCGTCAGATCGAAATCGCCGAGACCGCGGATCGTGCCGTCGGACGTGACCTGGCAGTAGCGCACGCCGTCCTCCTCGGGGAAGGCGACGGTCGCACCCATGCGCTCCAGATAGCCGGGCAGGAGACCTCCCGGCTGCGTGGTCTCGACCGGCCAATGCGGCACGCGCACGGTGCCGCCGGCGATGAGCGCCGCGCCGAGGAACGGCGCCGCGTTCGACAGATCCGGTTCGACGACGACGCGCTCCGGCAGCTGCAGCGCGTGCGGCGCGACGGTCCACACGCGTGCCGCCTCGTCGGCCGAGGCCGCTCCCCCGGCGCCGTTCACGTCGGCGACGGTCATGCGGATGTGCGGCAGGCTCGGCGTCTTCTCCCCCGTATGCGTGAGCGTGAGGCCGCCCGGAAGACGCGATCCGACGAGCAGCAGACCGGAGATGAACTGCGACGATCCGGACGCATCGATGGACACGTGCGCAGCTTCGGCGGGAAGCGCGGCGGGCGGCGTGACGGTGAACGGCAGGAAGCCTTCCTCGCCATGGTATTCGACCGTCGCACCCAACTGCTCCAATCCGTCGAGCACCGGCTTCATCGGGCGTGCATACGCCTGCTCGTCGCCATCGAACCGCACCGGGGCGTCGGCGAACAGGGCGAGTCCGGGCACGAAGCGCATCACCGTGCCGGCGAGTCCGCAATACACGTCCACGTTGCCATGGAAGCGTCCGTCGGCGGGCGGCGTGACGGTGACGGTCGTCTCATTGCCCGGGGCGACGGCGCAGGTCACGCCGAGCGCCTCCAACGCGCCCATCATCAGTTCGGTGTCGCGCGAGCGCAACAGGCCGACGAGCGTGACCGGTTTCTTCCCCAATGCGGCGAGAATCAGATACCGGTTGGACAGGGATTTGCTGCCGGGAATAGTGACGACGGCATGCAACGGGCCGTCCGCCTTCGGCGCGGCCCACAGGTTCTTCTGCGATTCACTCATGCCACCATCGTATCGGCATCATGGCCGAACCGCGTGGATGCGTCCGTCTTACTTGGAGCGCTCCTCATACCCCTGTTTGAGCACGTCGTTGAGCTTCTGCAGCAGCGTGGACGGATTCGCGTTCTCACGCGACTGGCGCAGCTTGTCCTGGAAGTCGTTGATCGCGCCCGACGAGGCGTCGAGGTCGACCAGCTGCGCGGACAGCGTCTGGAGCTGCTGCGCCTGGTCCGAACCCGAGCTGATGGCCGAGACGTCGCCGAGCGCCTTGATCTGGTCGACCACGGCTGCCATCTGGTCGAGCGACTGGGTGAGCGTGCCGGAGAATTCGGAGACGACCTTCGCCTTCGCCTTCGCCAACGATTCCGTCGACGTACGGCAGGAGGCGATGTACTGCTCGTATTGGGCGGTGAAGTCGCTGTCGTACACGGTGCCGCTCGGCGTGTTCCCGCAGGCGTCGTTCATCGTGGACAACGCTTCGGCCGAATCCGCGAGATTGGCGGACATGTCGGCGAACCGGTTCGCCTGGCGCACATAGGAGGCGTAGGCGGCGGCGACGTCCGTGTCCCTGTTGGCCCTGAGATCGGCGAACGACGCCGCGGATTCACGCAGCTTCACGGCCTGCGTCTTGAGTGCGCTCACCTTGTCCGCATCGTAGCCGACGCCCTGCGTATAGAGGAATCCGAGCGCGTCGTCGATGGCGGCCGAGGTCTTCTCGTATTGGCGCTGCATCGCCACCGTGCGTTTCGTTCCGGCCGAATAGTCGGAGGCGCGCACCGAACCGAACGGACGGACGACGACGAGCGTGACGATCAGGGCGATGACCACGACGACCGCGACGGCCACGCCGATCATTGCGGCGGCCGGCGGGCGGCGACGCGGCAGTTCGACGGGAGCCACCAGCGTATCGAAATCGGGGGCTTCGAGCGGATCGCGCGGAACGTCGTCGGAAGCAGGTCCGGCGGGTTCCGCATCGCCGGTCACGGCAGGGGCCGTGGCGGGAACATCCGCGGAAACGTCCGCAAGATCGCCCGTAGGTGCGTCCGCCGCGGGACCGCCCGCGGTGAAGGAACCGTTATCCGCCGCGTCCGCGCCGAGAGGCGGGATGACCGTCGTCTCCTCACCGTGGTGCTGCATGTCCTCGGAGGAGCCTTCACCCTGCTTGTCGTCGGTCATACCTTCTCCCTCTGTCTGGCGGGTGGCGGGGGACGCCGCGAAGACGCGGCGGCGCGTTCATGCGATTGCGCAAAGCAAGTGTACTGGTGAGAGAAGACGGCCATGTATCATGCGCGCCGTACATACGGACCCGCGCATGCGGCCCGTCGCGCGCCGGCGTCGTCAGCGGTCGGAAGCGATGCGGGACTCCGGCATGTCCGCCCTGCGCGCCGCCTGTTCGGCGGTCTGCGCGTGCACGAGCTCCATGGCGACGCGATCGGCCTCGATGGCGGCGATCTGCCGCGAGAACACGATGAACCAGCCGAGGAACAGCATGCCGGCGAGCGCCTCCACGTTGGTGAGCGTGTTGCGGCCGAGCATCATGTTCCCCCAGAATCCGGCGCACAGGAGCGCGGCCAGATCGGAGCCGACCATGACGACCCTGCTGATGCGGGGGGCGAGCCACGGCAGCAGGAGGAACAGGACGAGCATGACGAACGGCAGGCCCTTCGCGCAGATGTTGTGCATGAGGTTGTGCGGCGTGTAGCGGAACGCGCCGATGCCGATGAACGCGAGACCGGAGACGGTGAGCAGCACGGACAGCACGGCGATGCGCACGGTGAAATGCGGGATGTCGTAGCCGCGGTTCGGATCGCCGCGCGTGCGGTCGTGCCATAGTCTCATGAGCCGTTCGGTGGTGACGAGCTCGGACACGGCGAAGTAGCTGACGATGATGACGCACACGCCGGCGAGCATGAGCGTCGAGTTGAACATCGTGGCGGCGAACGTGGTGCGGTCGCCGAGCTGGGAGAAGTTGTTGTGGTACCAGTACGGGTCGTCGGTGGTGAGTCCGGCGACGCACACGCCGGAGACGACGAAGAACGGCAGGAGCGAGGCGAGGGTCTTCGCGCTCATCATCTCCGCCTGCACGAACGTCATGTAGCCGACGACGCCGGCGAACGCGGCGCATACGGACGACATGTAGCCGACGAACAGCGTGCCCATCATCTCGTTGATGGCGCCGAGCAGCGCGAACGTGGAGAGGAACGTGGTGGCCGCGTACACGACGGACAGGGCGAGCGTCTCGAACGTGCGGCGCAGCGGCACGAGCCATCCGGCCTTGAGCGTCATCGACCGCGAATGGCTCATGTATCCGGCGCAGAAGGAGAGGACCGCGCAGGCGGCGACGATGCCGGAGCATACGGAGAAGCGGCGTTGCGTGACCTGCCAGATGGCGGAAGCGTATTCGAGATACAGGTTCATGCCGACGGCGCCGGCGAACGCGCACAGGATGAAGGCGACGAGTCCGCCCGTCTCGGCACGCTGGTGGCGGCCCATGCGCATCGTCTCCATGGCTCCTCCCGTTCGCGTCACGTCCACCTGTATTGTACAATGACTGATTGTGCCTGCTTCGGCGGAGTCACGACGGGCTGTAGCGCAGTTTGGTAGCGCGCCTGCTTTGGGAGCAGGATGTCGCAGGTTCAAATCCTGTCAGCCCGACCCGTAGCCCTTGCTCACCCACCGGTGAGCAAGGGCTTTTTCTTTCTCTCTCCCCCGCCCGCAACTCCCATGGTGCGGCAACACAAAATCTCCATATCGGCGGAAAATGGCCGCTTGCGGCAACCGCACCATGAGGGTTTCACCGCACCATGGGGTCGCGGTCCCGGCACGGCGGCACGTTGGCACGATGCCACGGCGACACGGGGCCTATAACCCCGGCACGGCAACGTCGACAACGTGGGTATGGGATACGGAAAAGACCCCGGGTTCCTTGGGAACCGCGGGGTCTTGCCGGTGTCCGGGATGAGACTTGAACTCACACGCCTGTATAAAATAGGCACTAGCACCTCAAGCTAGCGCGTCTACCATTCCGCCACCCGGACAGGTGTTGTCTTGGCAACGAGTAAATACATTACCAGAACATGACGAATCGTCAAATCCGCGACACGCCGGTGGAGCGGAAAGACCGCCCCGCCGGCGCGCCCGTCGGGAACATCCGTCAGAAGTTGCGCGGCTGCTTCGGCTTCTCGGCGCTCATCAGCAGCATGAAGCTGCGCGACTGCGCGGTGATCGCGAATCCGGCCTCGTAGTTGAGCACGGGTCCCTTCGGATTGTGCGTGTCGACGATGAGCTTCCACTTGCGCCCATAGCGCTCGTCCGGCAGCGTGAACTGGATGGGCTCGTAGTGGGCGTTGAAGATGAGGATGAAGTCGTTGTCGACCATCGGGTTGCCGTAGTAGTCGAGCTCGGGGATGTTGGAGCCGTTGAGGTACACCATCATCGAGAACGCGTGCGTGTTCTGCCAGTCCTCCATATCCATGATGGAGCCGGTGTGGTCGAACCATTCGACCTGCGGGATCGTCTCCGTGTCCTCCCCCGGCTCGCGGCCGGAGAAGAAGCGGCGGCGGTGCAGGACCGGGTGGTCGAGACGCAGGTGGATGAGCTTCGAGACGAACTCGAACATGTCCTCGCGGGTCTCGTCCAGATCCCAGTCGGTCCACGAGATTTCGTTGTCCTGGCAGTAGGCGTTGTTGTTGCCCTGCTGCGTGCGCTCCACCTCGTCGCCGCCGCAGATCATCGGGATGCCCTGGCTGACGAGCAGCGTGGAGAACATGTTGCGGATCTGACGTTGGCGCAGCTCATTGACGTCGCGGATCGTGGTCGGTCCTTCGACGCCGCAGTTCCACGAGCGGTTGTTGCTTTCGCCGTCGCGGTTGCCTTCGCCGTTCGCCTCGTTGTGCTTGCCGTTGTACGAGACGAGGTCGTTCAGGGTGAAGCCGTCGTGTGCGGTGATGAAGTTCACGGAGGCGACCGGTCGACGCCCGTTCATCTGGTACAGGTCGGACGAGCCCATGAGTCGCGACGCGAACTCGGGCAGCGTGGACGGCTGCGAACGCCAGAAGTCGCGCACGGTGTCGCGGTAGCGGCCGTTCCATTCGGACCAGCTGGACGGGAAGCCGCCCACCTGGTAGCCGCCGGAACCGAGATCCCATGGTTCGGCGATGAGCTTGACGCGGCTGATGATCGGATCCTGTTCGACGATGTCGAAGAACGCGGACAGCTTGTCGACCTCCTGGAACTGGCGGGCCAGCGTGGCGGCCAGATCGAAGCGGAAGCCGTCGACGTGCATTTCGGACACCCAGTAGCGCAGCGAGTCGGTGATGAGCTGCAGGGCGTGCGGCGAGCGCATGAGCAGCGAGTTGCCGGTGCCCGTGGTGTCGAAGTAGTGCCGCTGGTCGTTGTCGACGAGACGGTAGTAGGCGCGGTTGTCGATGCCTTTGAAGCTCAGCGTGGGGCCCATGTGGTTGCCTTCGGCGGTGTGGTTGTACACCACGTCGAGGATGACCTCCATGCCGGCCTGGTGGTACGCCTTGACCATCGACTTGAACTCGTTGACCTGCTGGCCGCGCTCCCCCGCCGACGAGTACGCGTTGTGCGGGGCGAAGAAGCCGATCGTGTTGTAGCCCCAGTAGTTCGACAGGCCCTTCTCCTGGAGGAACGAGTCGTTGACGAACTGGTGGATCGGCATGAGTTCGATGGCGGTCACGCCGAGCTTCTTCAGGTATTCGATGACGGTCGGGTAGGCGAGACCCGCGTAGGTGCCGCGGATGTCCGGCGGCACGTCGCGGTTGAGGTTGGTCATGCCGCGCACGTGCGCCTCGTAGATCACGGAATCGTGGTACGGGATGCGCGGGTGCTGGTCGTTGCCCCAGTCGAAGTACGGGTTGACGACCACGGACTTCATGGTGTGGGCGGCGGAGTCCATGTCGTTGAGCACGCCGTCGTTGTCCGGGTCGGAGAAACGGTAGGAGAACAGGCTCTCATCACCGTCGATGTTGCCTTCGATGGCCTTGGCGTAGGGGTCGAGGAGCAGCTTGGCGGGGTTGCACCTGAGGCCCTGGCCGGGGTCGTAGGGGCCGTGCACGCGGTAGCCGTAGCGCTGTCCCGGCTGGATGCCCGGGATGTAGTTGTGCCAGACGTACGAGTTCTGCTCGGTCATCGTGATGCGCGTCTCGTTGTCGTCATCGTCGAACAGGCACAGTTCGACGCTGTCGGCCACTTGGGAGAACAGCGCGAAGTTCACGCCGGCGCCGTCGTAGCTTGCGCCGTACGGATAGGTCAAACCTGGTCGTATCTGCATATTCACCAGTATCGCACCTCCATGTGTGGTGAATCGTCACCGTATATGAACAGTCGGTGATGGGTTGGGTCGCCGCCGTCGAATCGTGGCGATCCGCGATTCGACGGCGCTCGTCGGCGGTCATGGGCCGCCGGAAGTCAGTCACGTGCGGTCAGTCGCCGTATCGTCTCGTGTTGGATGGCGATGATCGAATTGGACGCGGTGATGCGGGTGGCGAGAAGCTCCTCCCAGCCGACCCACGCGGATTCGACGTGCTCGTCCGGGTCGAAGTGCCGGGGCACGTTCCTCCACGCGTCCAGATGGATGACCATGATGTGGGCGAGTTCGTCGGTCATCCCCTCCGACGAATAGTAGTCGCCGACATGGTCGATGCGCATCGCCTCGTCGGAGGCGGGGGCGACGCCGGTCTCCTCGGCGAGTTCGCGCAGCGCCGCGGCGCGCACGTCCTCGCCCTCGTCCATGAGCCCGGCGGGCAGCCCGTACGCGAAGATGTCGCTACCCGCGCGGTACTCGCGTTCGATGAGGTAGCGGTCCGTGGCCACGTCGTGCACGAGCATGACGACGCAGGGGGCGTGACGCAATACCTGCCGGCGGATCGGCACGACGCCGCCGCCGTTCGTGGTCAGTCCGATGGTCATGTCCTCCACGTGGAAGATGGCGCCGCGGTAGACCTCGCGGCGTTCGATCATCTTCGCCGGCACGTTCATGTCGATGCCGTCGGAGCTGGCGTCGAGCACGGCGCGTTCGTCCGTCATCGTCTCACTCCCCTTCCGTTGTCATGTCCGTCGTCGCGTCAGCGCTCCGGTGGAGCGAAAACGTCCACGGATCCGTGTCGCGGCGGATCCAGTTCGTTTCGGGGCGTTCGCCGAAACGCCGTTCGAGCGCGTCGGCGATGTCGCCGACGGCGTAACGGAACCACATCGATTCGATGGCCGAGTGCGGCGTGTTGACGAGGCACGGGCGCGCGTGCGCGTCGCCCGTGCCGAGCGTGACGCCCGCCGCGCGCATCGACGCCTCGTATCGCGCCTGTTCGATGGCGTCGGTGGCCGGATGATGGCGCAGGTCGCTGGTCACGTACACGTCGACGCCGGCGGCGCGCACCTCGTCGAACAGGGAGTCGCCGGAGCCGGGCAGCACGGCGACGGTCTCGACGGGCGTATCCGGGTCGCCGCACGCCTGCACGCCGAGCGCGGTGTCGATGGGCAGCGCGTCGCACACGCGTCGCGCGAACTCGCGCAGCGTGACGGGCTCCGGCAGGCGTCCGACGCGGCCGAGTCCGACGGGACCGGCCGCGCCCGGATCGTCGATCGGCACAAGCGCGCGCTGGTCGACGAGGCCGAAGCCGTCGGCCGCGGCCTGTCCGACGCCTCGCACCGCGCAGTCCGCGTTGGTGTGTCCCACCCACAGCGCGCATCCGGAGCGGCTGAGACGGTTCACGATCATGCCGCGCGCGCCCAGCCCGGACACCTGATGCACGGAACGGAAGAACAGCGGATGATGCGTGACGAGCAGGTCCGCGCCCCATTCCAGCGCCTCGTCGATCACGGCCATGGTCGGGTCGCAGGCGAACGCGATGCGCGTCACCGGCGCCGTGAGGTCGCCGACGATGAGGCCGGGCGCGTCCCAGCTTTCCGCATATTTGAGCGGATACAGCGTTTCGAGCGTGTCGACGGCCTGGTTGAGGTTCGTCATCCTTCTCTCCTTTCCTCCCGTTCCCTTCCCGCCGTCGATCGGCCGACGCGGGCCGGGCGCGGATCAGTGCGCGGCGAGCTGCCAGTCGTCGCCGATGCCGGTGGACACGTCCAGCGGCACGTCGAGCGCGACGGCGTGCTCCATCGCGTCCCTGACGAGCGCGGTCGCCCGCTCGGCCTCGCCCGGCGCGATCTCGACGACGAGTTCGTCGTGGATCTGCAGGATGATGCGGCTCTTCAGCCCGCCGTCCCGCAACGCCGAATCGGCGCGGATCATCGCGATCTTCATGATGTCGGCGGCCGTGCCCTGGATGGGCGCGTTGAGCGCGGCGCGTTCGGCGGCGTCGCGCACGGTGCGGCTGGTCGACTTCAGTCCCGGGAAGTAGCGGCGGCGGCCGAACATCGTCTCCGTGTAGCCTTTGCGACGCGCCTCGGCGACGCATGATTCGAGATAGTCGTGCACCTTGCCGAACGTGGCGAAGTACTTGTTCTTGAGGCCCTCCGCCTCGCCGGGGCTGATCTTGAGCTGCTGGGACAGGCCGTACGTGCTCAGTCCGTAGGCGAGGCCGTAGCTCATGGCCTTCACGTGGCTGCGCTGGTCGGCGCTGATCTCGTCGACGGGCAGCTGGTAGACGAGGCTCGCCACGTAGCGGTGGAAGTCGGCGCCGCTGCGGAACGCCTCGATGAGCGCCTCGTCGCCGGACAGATGCGCCATGATGCGCAGTTCGACCTGCGAGTAGTCGCAGCTCATCAGCGATTCGAAGCCCTCCCCCGGCACGAACGCGGAGCGGATCTCGCGGCCGGCCGCATTGCGGTTGGGGATGTTCTGCAGGTTCGGATCGACCGAGCTCAGACGCCCGGTGGCGGCCACGGTCTGCTCGAACGTGGTGTGGATGCGCCCGTCGGCCGGGTTGACCGCGTCGATCAGCGTGGCGACGATCTGCTTCAACTTGTTGGTCTCGCGGTGACGCAGAAGCGCCCCGAGGAAGCCGCTGGCCCGATCGTCGTCCGCGTTGCGCACGTACAGGGTCTGCAACGCGTCCGCGTTCGTCGTGTACGAACCGGATTTGGTGCGTTTCGTGGGCTTCAGGCCCATGTCCTCGAACAGGACCTTGGCGAGCTGCTTGGGGCTCTGCAGGTTGACGCGCGAACCGGCGTTCTCCCAGGCGATGCGCTGCGCCTGCTCGGCGTCGGCCGCGAAGCCGGCGCGCATGTCCTCCAGACGGCGTTCGTCGACCTTCGCGCCTTCCGCCTCCAGTCCGTACAGGACGCGGGAGACGGGCAGCTCGATGTCGGTCAGGAGCTTCGACTGGTCGTCGGCGGCGATGCGCGGCCTGAGCTCGCGGGCGAGCGCGGCGACGATGGCCGCGTCGCGCAACGTGCCCTGATCGGGTTCCGCGCCGTCGTTCGCGCCGTCCGCCGCGGCGCCGCCGGTCTCGTTGGCGTCGCCCGCGTCAAGGTCGAGCAGACCCTGCGTCGCCTCCTCGTGCTCCTCCAGATGGAGGTCGAGGAACTGGGCGGCGGCCTGTTCGAGCGAATCCGCGTGGAAGTCGGGTTTGACGAGGTAGCCGGCGAGCTTCGTGTCGAACGCGGGGGTCGGCAATGCGACGCCGGCGGCGGCGAGCAGGTGCAGATGCTCCTTGTAGCCGTGGACGGTCATCGTGCCCGCGTGGGCGGCCACCACGTCGCGCAGTGTGTCGACGATTCCGTCGTCCGCCAGCGCCGGCTTGTCGACGACGATGGCCTCGCCGCCGGCGAGCAGCACGACGGCGTCGACCGCGGCGCGGCCCGGACGCGCGTCGCCGGACGCGTACAGCACCCAATCGGGCTGATCGTCGGCTGTTCCGTCGGACGTTCCGTCGGCCGCGGGCAGATGGCGCTCCGCCCACGCACGCAGGGACGCGGCGTCCGCCGCGCGTTCCGCATGCGGCATGTCGAGTGTCGGGGAATCGTCGGCGGCCGCCGACGCGCCGGATGGGAGCACGGGCGCGACGCCGTTGTTGAACGTCTTCATCAGACGGCTCTTGGTGCGCGCGCCGAATTCGAGCTTGGCGAAGAGGGCGTCAAGACGCCCCGCGTCGATGCCGGAGAACGTGAGGTCGTCGACGGTCACACCGAGGTCGACGTCGCGCACGAGCGCGTTGACCTTGCGGTTGAGCATCACCTGGTCGATGTTGGCGCGCAGCGCCTCGCCCTTCTTGCCACCGATCTCGTCCGCATGCTCGCGGATCGCGTCGAGGGAGCCGTACTGGTTGATCCATTTGGCGGCGAAGCCGTCACCCACGCCGGGCACGCCGGGGATGTTGTCCGCCGTCTCGCCGCGCAGGGCCGCGAGATCCGGGTACTGCTGCGGCGTCACCTTGTATTTGGCGACGACCGCGTCCGGCGTCATGTGCTTGAGGTCCTTGAAATGATGGCCCGGATAGAGCACGGTGACGTTGTCGTCGATGAGCTGGAACGCGTCGCGGTCGCCGGACAGGACGAGCGTATGGTAGCCGGCCTTCTCGCCCATCGTGGCGAGCGTGCCGATCACATCGTCGCCCTCGTAGCCGGGCTTCTCGATGTAGGTGACGCCCAACGCGGCGAGCATCTCCTGGATGAGCGGCAGCTGGGTGAGCAGCTCCTCGGGGGCCGCGTCGCGCGTGCCCTTGTACTGGGGCAGCAGCTCGTTGCGGAAGGTGCCGCCCTTCACGTCGAAGGCGACGGCGAGATGGTCGGGCTTCTCCGAATCGACGACCTGCGAGAGCATCGAGGCGAAGCCCCAGACGGCGTTCGTGGCCTGTCCGGAGGAGGTGGAGAAGTTGTCGACCGGTAGAGCGAAGAACGCGCGGAACGCCAGCGAATGGCCGTCTACGACCAGCAGCGTTCCGCGCGTCGGCGTGGATTCTTGTTGCGCCATGTATCCGTGAACGTCCGTTCCGTCCGGCCCGTCTCAGCGCTCGTTGCGTTCCGGCTTCGGATCGCCGTACTTGGCGATGATGGCCATGGCGAGACGCTTCTTCGGGATGCGCTGGTCCATCGACGTCTTCTGGATCCAACGGAACGCGCCCTGCTCGGAGAAGTCCGCCTTGTCCATGAGCAGGCCCTTCGCGCGGTCGACGAGCTTGCGCTCCTCCAGCGTATCCTGCGCCTTCTGGAGGTCGGCCTGCGCCTTGGCGAGCTCCTCCTTGGTCTCCTTGAGCTTCGCCTCGCTGCGCTCGACGTTGTCGAGCAGATCGTTGATCTCGGCGAAGCGGCCCATGGCGACCTCGAGGGCCGGGATGAGCTTGGACTCCTCGTACGGCTTGGTCACGTAGGCCATGGCGCCGGCGCCCGTGGACTTCTTGACGAGGTCCGGCTGGGAGAAGGCGGTGAGCATAACCACGGGGGCGATGTTCTCGTCGCAGATCATGCCGGCGGCGGTGATGCCGTCCATGCGCGGCATCTTGACGTCCATGCACACCACATCCGGGCGCTTGGCACGCGTCAGTTCGACGGCCTCCTCGCCGTTGGCGGCCTCACCGACGACCTCATAGCCGTTGTCCTCGAGCATGCCGACGAGGTCCATGCGGTTCACGGATTCGTCCTCGGCGACCACGACGGTGCGCTTGCGGTTCTCGTCCGCCTCCGCCGGGGCGGCCTCCTCACGGGGAGCGGCGGCCTCCTGCGCGACGGCCTCCAGCTCCTCCTCGGTCAGCACGGGCTCCATCTTCGGAGTCTGATCATCGGCGTTCTTAGCAGCCATGCCAGTCCTTTCCTCATATGCTTACAAAGTCATCCTTGGCGATTTTAACGCATAATCCCAGTGCCCGCCCGCACGACGTGCCCTCCCCTGAACGAAATCGCCACGCGGGACGCGCATCATGTGCGCCGCATCGCGCCGATGTGCTATATTGTCACGAGTGCCTTACGGCATCGTCGATAACCGGATACGCCCCCGTATCCCAATTGGTAGAGGAAGCAGCCTCAAAATCTGCGCAGTGTGGGTTCGAGTCCCACCGGGGGCACGGCTGACAATCCCCGCAATCTTCATGGTTGCGGGGATTTTCTGTATTCGTTCGGGAACAGTGGGCATACGTGGGCATAAAGGAAGGGTCCCTTATCAGCTATCAGCCGTGACGCTGATAGCTGATAAGGGACCCTTTCGCCGGCTCGTTCCGGCTTACGCCGGGAATTCGCCTATCGGCTCATTTCCGCGTTGATGGAATCAGTCGCAGGCGCCCACGGTGTGGACGTAGATGGAGTCGGTGCTGCCCGGCTGGTGCTCGCCCTGGGCGGAGCTCAGGATGACGATCTTGTCGCCGTCGACGACCTTGCCGGCGTCGCGCAGCAGCTTGTCGGTGAAGACCATGAGGTCCTTGCGGGACTTGTCATGGTAGTCCTCTTCGAGCAGGAAGGCCTCAGTGCCCCAGGAGAGGGCCAGCCAGTGGTAGGTGTGCTCGTTGTTGGTGATGCCGTAGATCGGGGCGGCCGGACGCTCGCGGGAGACACGGTGCACAGTGTTGCCGGTCTGGGTGTAGGCGACGATGGCCTTGGCATTGAGCTTGTCGGCCAGGTCGACGGCGGCGGAGGAGACGGCGCCGGTGGAGGACATGTCGAGGTTCTTCAGGGCCGGGATGCGGTCGAAGCCGTGCTCGGTGGCGAAGCCGGAGATGCGGGACATGGTGGCGACGGTGACGGCCGGGTACTCGCCGACGGCGGTCTCGTTGGAGGTCATGGTGGCGTCGGCGCCGTCGAGCACGGCGTTGGCGCAGTCGGAGGCCTCGGCGCGGGACGGGACCGGGGAGTGGACCATGGAGCCCAGGACCTCGGTGGCCACGATGACCGGCTTGGCGTAGTGGCGGGACAGCTCGATGATGCGCTTGGTGGCCAGCGGGACCTCCTCGAGCGGGCACTCGACGGCCATGTCACCACGGGCGGCCATGATGCCGTCGAAGGTCTTGACGATGTCCTCGAGGTTCTCGAGGGCCTGCGGCTTCTCGATCTTGGCGACGATCGGGATGCGGCGGCCTTCCTCGTCCATGATCTCGTGGGCGCGGTCGATGTCGGTGGCGAAACGCACGAAGGACATGGCGATGATGTCGGCGCCGGTGCGGATGGCCCAGCGCAGATCCTCTTCGTCCTTCTCGGTCAGGGCCGGCAGGGAGACGGCGACACCCGGCAGGTTGATGCCCTTGTGGGAGGACACCGGACCGGCCACGACGACCTTGGTGTACACGTTGTTGCCCTCGACCTTGGTGACCTCGAGACGGACCTTGCCGTCGTCGATGAGAATCGGGTCGCCCGGGTGGCAGTCGCCCGGCAGGCCCTTGAAGGTGGTGGAGGTGATGTGCTCGTCGCCCTCGACGTCGTCGGTGGTGATGACGAACTCCTGGCCTTCCTTGAGCTCGACCTTGTCCTCGCCCTCGGCGTTCTTCTTGAACCAGCCGCAGCGGATCTTCGGGCCCTGGAGGTCGACCAGCACGGCCACGTTGCGGCCGGCGGCCTTCGAGGCCTGACGCACGTTGTTGTAGACCTTGAGGTGGTCCTCCGGGGTGCCGTGCGAACGGTTCAGACGGGCCACATCCATGCCGGCCTCGACGAGGCTGGTGATGCCCTCGAGGGATTCGGTGGCGGGACCGATGGTGTCGACGATCTTGGCTTTGCGCATGTTGCCTATTCCTAACTATTGCAAGGGACGCAGGCCGGACGACCTACGTTTTCCACGGAACAGTGTACTAGCTTTCGCCCGTTCCTTCCAGTTTTCCCATCGGTGTGTTGTTAACGCTCACAGCCCAATCGCCGCAATACAAAGAACGCCCACGGAAAATCCCCTTTCAGGGAATTCCGTGAGCGTTCTCGTAGAATTCACCGGACCGACGAATCATCCGCCGGCCGCCGGCCCCGATCGGCCGTCACGCCGACGTCACTCGCCGTCCGCGCCGGACTCCACGGCGGGCTTCGATCCCTTGCCCGCGTCCATCGCCTTCATCTTGACGACCGACGCGAGAGCCGCGCCGCCGATCGCGACGACGATCACGGCGAGCGACAGCCATGTGGGCACCTCGGGCACCCAGTGGACGCCCTCGCCGCCGTTGATGAACGGCAGCGTGTTGCCGTGCAGCGCCTCCATCACCAGCTTCACGCCGATGAACCCGAGCACGACGGACAGGCCGAGCGGCAGGTAGACGAGCTTGTCGAGCAGGGCTCCGAGCAGGAAGTAGAGCTGCTGCAGACCCAGCAGGGCGAACACGTTCGACGTGAACACGAGGAACGGGTCCTTCGTCAGACCGAAGATGGCCGGAATCGAATCGAACGCGAACATCACGTCGGTGGTGCCGATGGTGAGGAACACGATGAGCATCGGCGTCCAGTAGCGCATGCCGTTATGGGTGGTCCTGAGCTTCTCGCCGTCATATTCGTCGGTGATGCGGATCACCTTGCGCAGCGTGCGGATGATTCCGTTCTCCTGGTACTCCTCGTCGTCATCGCCGCCGATGACCAGCTTGACGGCCGTATAGATGAGGAACGCGCCGAAGATGAAGAACACCCACGTGAAACGGCTGACGAGCGCCGCGCCGATGAGGATGAACACGCCGCGGAAGAGCAGCGCGATCGTGATGCCCACGGACAGCACGTACTTCTGGATCTGCTTCGGCACGGCGAAGTTCGACATGATGATGACGAACACGAACAGGTTGTCGATGGACAGCGAATACTCGGTGAGCCATCCGGAGTAGAACTCGATCGCGGGCTTGGAACCGGCGAAATACCAGATGCAGCCGCCGAAGATCAACGCCATGACCACGAAGAAGGCGATGTGCTGGACGCATTCCTTCGTGGAGGGCACGTGCGGCCTGCGTCCGATGACGAACAGGTCGACGATGAAGAACAACGCAAGCACCACGAACGTGGCGATTTCAAATGCAAGAGGGGTTTCGGCCATGATTCCCTACCCTAACGCATCTCTATGACCGTGGTCCTTCCATTTGTCATCCTTCTATTTGTTGGCCTTCGTCATCTGGCGCAGTTCCTTCTTCAGATCGCGGATCTCATCGCGCAGACGGGCGGCGAGTTCGAACTGGAGCTGTTCGGCGGCGGTGTGCATCTGCTCGCTCAGCTGGCGGATCAGATCGGCGAGGTCCTGGGCGGGCAGTCCGGCCTTGAGGATCTCCTCATGGCGCTTGTCCGCCTCGGCGGCGTCGAACGCGGGCACGCCCAGATGCGTGTTGCCCGCCTTGCCGGCGTTGCGGTAGCCGCCTTCGAGCAGGGTGGCCGTGTCCACGTCCTCCTTGGCGAGCATGTCGTTGACGTCGCTGATCTTCTTGATGAGCGGCTTCGGGTCGATGCCGTGCTCCTTGTTGTACGCGATCTGCTTCTCACGGCGGCGTTCGGTCTCGTCGATGGCCTGCCGCATCGCCTCGGTGACCTCGTCCGCGTACATGATGACCGTGCCGGACACGTTGCGCGCCGCGCGGCCGATCGTCTGGATGAGCGAACGGTAGGAGCGCAGGAAGCCCTCCTTGTCCGCGTCGAGAATCGCGACGAGCGACACCTCGGGCAGATCGAGGCCCTCGCGCAACAGGTTGATGCCGACGATCACGTCGATCTTGCCTTCGCGCAGCATGCGCAGCAGCTCGACGCGGCGCAGCGTGTCCACGTCGGAGTGCAGGTATTCGACCTTGATGCCCCGTTCGAGCAGATAGTCGGTGAGGTCCTCGGCCATCTTCTTGGTGAGCGTGGTGACCAAGGCGCGCTCCCCCTTGGCGACGCGGTCCTTGATCTCGGCGAGCAGGTCGTCGATCTGTCCCTCCGTGGGACGCACCTCGACCTTCGGGTCCAGCAGTCCGGTCGGACGGATGATCTGCTCGACCACCCCGTCGGACAACCCCAGCTCGTAGTCGCCGGGCGTGGCGGACAGGTACACGGTCTGGCCGACGCGTTCAAGGAACTCCGGCCATTTGAGCGGCCGGTTGTCCATCGCGGAGGGCAGGCGGAAGCCGTGTTCGACGAGCGTGCGCTTGCGCGACGCGTCGCCCTCGTACATGGCGCCGATCTGCGGGACGGTCACGTGCGACTCGTCGATGACGAGCAGGAAGTCGTCGGGGAAGAAGTCGAGCAGCGTGTGCGGCGGCGTGCCGGGCGCGCGGCCGTCGAAATGCCGTGAATAGTTCTCGACGCCGGAGCACACGCCCACCTGGGTGAGCATCTCGAGGTCGTACGTGGTGCGCATGGTGAGGCGCTGCGCCTCCAGCTCCTTGCCCTGCTTCCTGAGTTCGGCGACGCGCTCGTCGAGCTCCTCGCGGATCGTCTTCAACGCGCGTTCCATACGCTCCGGCCCGGCCACGTAATGCGAGGCGGGGAAGATGTGCACCTCGTTCTCCTCGGCGATCTCGTCGCCGGTCAACGGGTGGAGCGTGGAGATCCGGTCGATCTCGTCGCCGAAGAACTCGATGCGCACGGCGAGCTCCTCGTACACGGGGATGATCTCCACCGTGTCGCCGCGTACGCGGAACGTGCCGCGCGTGAACGCGATGTCGTTGCGCTTGTACTGCATGGCGACGAACTTCCGCAGCAGCTGGTCGCGGTCGATCTGCTGGCCGACCTTGAGCAGCAGCATGCGGCCCGCGTATTCCTCCGGCGTGCCGAGGCCGTAGATGCACGACACGGTGGCGACGACCACGCAGTCGCGTCGCGTGAGCAGGTTGGCGGTGGCCTGGTGGCGCAGACGCTCCACATCGTCGTTGATGTTGGAGTCCTTCTCGATGTACGTGTCGGTCTGCGGGATGTACGCCTCGGGCTGGTAGTAGTCGTAGTAGGAGACGAAATAGCTCACCGCATTGTCCGGCATGAGCTCGCGGAATTCGGCGCACAGCTGCGCGGCGAGCGTCTTGTTCGGCTCGATGATGAGCGTCGGCCGCTGCAGCCGTTCGATGAGCCAGGCGGTGGTGGCGGTCTTGCCGGTGCCGGTCGCGCCCATGAGCACGACGTCGTTCTCGCCGTTCTCGATGCGTGTGGCGAGCTCGTCGATGGCCTGCGGCTGGTCGCCGCTCGGCCGGTACGGCGATTTGACGACGAACGGCCTGTCCTCGCGCTGGATGTTGAACCCCATCACTTCTCCTTCCATTCGGCGACCAGTCTATCAACCTGCTCGAACATGCGTTCGAGCGGCTGTGTGGCGTCGATGACGGCGTCGGCGATCGCCTCGCGCTCCGACCGCGTCGACTGGTGGCGGATGCGTGCCTCGGCCTGCTCACGCGTCATGCCGCGCGTCGCGACCATGCGTTCGATCCGCGTCTCGACGGGCGCCTCGACCGTGACGATATGGTCGAAACGGAACGGGATGTCGCCGATCACCTCGGCGAGCAACGGCACGTCGTGCACGACGATGGCCGCGGCCGGATGCATGCGTTCCATGCGCGCCGCCGCGGCGTAGATCAGCGGATGCTCAATCGCGTCGAGCCGCTCCCGCGCGCCGGGTTCGGCGTCGCGCCCGAACACGTGGTCGGCGACCCATGCACGGTCCAACGTGCCGTCCGCCGCGACGGCGTCGTCGCCGAACTCACGCGCGATGGCCGGCAACGCCGCGCCTCCCGGCGCCACGACCTCGCGCGCCAACGCGTCATAGTCGATGTGCAGCGCGCCGTCCTCGCGCATCCGCGCCGCCACCGTGCTCTTCCCCGCCGCGATGCCCCCGGTCAATCCAATCCGAATCACGAAAACGCTCCTCCCCTTCTCCCCTTCTCTCCATCTCCCCATTTCCCATGGTGCGGTGAAACCCCCATGGTGCGGTAGGCGAAAACGGCTTGATTCCGCCGTTATGAAGAAAGTGTGTTGCCGCACTATGGGAGAGATGGCCGATGATACGACGAAACCCGGCCCATCGGGACCGGGTTTCGTTTCAGGCGTTACGCCGTGAGCTCATGCCGTGAGGCGGAACTCACTTGCCGAGCAGCTGGTCGCGCAGGGCGGCGAGCTGATCGGAGTCGGCGAGCGTGCCGGTGGAGGTGTTGTCGGAAGAGTAGTTGGACACCTCTTCGACCTTCTCCTCCTTCGGGCCCTGGCCGTCGGCGGCAGCGGACTCCTCCGCGTGCTCGAGCTCCTTGGCCACGAACTCCTTGTGCTCCTCCCACAGCTGGTGGGCGGCCGCGTACTGGGACTCCCACTCCTCGCGCTGCTTCTCGTAGCCCGCGATCCACTCGTTGGTGTTCGGGTCGAAGCCTTCGGGGTACTTGTAGTTGCCCTGCTCGTCGTACTCGGCCGGCATGCCGTAGATGGCCGGATCGAAGTCCTCGGAGGCCGGGTCGACGGAGTCGTTGGCCTGCTTGAGGGACAGGGAGATGCGGCGACGATCGAGATCGACGTCGATCACCTTGACGAACACGGTCTCGCCCGGCTTGACCACGGTCTCCGGGTTCTCGACGTGACGGTTGGCGAGCTCGGAGATGTGCACCAGGCCCTCGATGCCGTCCTCGACGGAGATGAACACGCCGAACTGCACGATCTTGGTGACCTTGCCCTTGACGATCTGGCCGGGGACGTGGGTGCGGGCGAAGCGCTGCCACGGATCCTCCTGGGTGGCCTTGAGCGACAGGGAGATGCGCTCGCGGTCCAAATCGACGTCCAGCACCTCGACGGTGACCTTGTCGCCGACCTTGACGACCTCGGACGGGTGGTCGATGTGCTTCCAGGACAGCTCGGAGACGTGGATGAGGCCGTCCACACCGCCGAGATCGACGAACGCGCCGAAGTTGACGATGGAGGAGACGACACCCTCGCGAATCTGGCCCTTCTTGAGCTGCGAGAGGAAGGTCTCGCGCACTTCGGACTGGGTCTCCTCGAGGTACTGGCGACGGGACAGGACCACGTTGTTGCGGTTCTTGTCGAGCTCGAGGATCTTGGCCTGGATCTTCTGGCCGATGTACGGGGTGAGGTCGCGGACGCGACGCATCTCGACCAGGGAGGCCGGCAGGAAGCCACGCAGGCCGATGTCCACGATGAGGCCGCCCTTGACGGCTTCGATGACGGTGCCCTCGACGACGCCGTCCGCTTCCTTGATCTTCTCGATGTCGCCCCAGGCGCGCTCGTACTGGGCGCGCTTCTTGGACAGAATCAGACGGCCTTCCTTGTCTTCCTTCGTGACGACAAGGGCCTCGACGGTGTCGCCGACCTCGACGACCTCGTCCGGATCGACGTCCTTCTTGATGGAAAGCTCGCGGGAGGGGATCACACCCTCGGTCTTGTAGCCGATATCCAGGAGGACCTCGTCGTGATCGATCTTGACGACGGTACCCTCGACCAGATCACCATCGTCGAAGTTCTTGATGGTGGAATCGACTGCCTTGATGAAGTCCTCTTCGGTGCCGATGTCGTTGATGGCGACCTTGGTGACCTCAGTGTTGTTCTCTGCCATGTAGGTAATGGTTTCTCAATAGTTGGATGGATAATTACTCGATATTCAGTTATGGATGTGCCCATCGGACACGCGACTTTCCACAATACAGTCAGCCATGCCCAAAATCCCGGGCGTGTCGCCGTCGGTCAGGCCTTGCCTTCGGCCTTCGCCTGGCGCTCGGCCATCTCCACGACGTTGGCGAGGAGCATGGCGCGGGTCATCGGGCCGACGCCGCCCGGGTTGGGCGAGTATGCGGATGTCTTGTCGTGGGCGGCCTTGTCGACGTCGCCCCTGACGCGCCAACGGCCCGCCTCCTCGTCGTAGACGCGCGAGACGCCCACGTCGAGCAGCACGGCGCCGTCCTTGATCATGTCGGGCTTGACGAATCCGGCGGAGCCCATCGCGGCGACGACCACGTCGGCGCGGCGGATGTGGTCGACGACGTCGCGCGTGCCGGTGTGGCACAGCGTGACGGTCGCGTTGACGGCGCGGCGGGTGAGCATGAGGCCGATCGTGCGGCCGATCGTGATGCCGCGGCCGAGCACGCACACCTCCTTGCCGTCCAGGTCGATGTCGTACGCCTTGAGCAGTTCGATGCAGCCGCGCGGCGTGCACGGCAGCGGCGTGTCGATGTCGCCCTTGACGTGGAGCACGAGCTCGCCGAGGTTGTACGGGTGCATGCCGTCGGCGTCCTTGGCCGGGTCGATGAGGTCGATGATCGCGTTCTGGTCGATGCCCTTCGGCAGCGGCAGCTGCACGATGTAGCCGGTGCACGCCGGATCCTCGTTCATCTCGCGCACCACGGCGGCGATGTCGTCGAAGGTCGCGTCGGCGGGCAGCTCGTGCTTGATGGAGCGGATGCCCACCTCGGCGCAGTCGGCGTGCTTGCCGGCCACGTACTTGACCGAGCCGGGGTCGCTGCCGACCAGCAGCGTGCCGAGGCCGGGTTCGACACCCACGGCCTTGAGACGCTCCACGCGCTCCTTCAAATCCTGCTTGATCTGCGCGGCCACGGCTTTGCCGTCGAGTTTCACGGGCATGTCGACTCCTTCTGTCCTAACGTGTCGTGGGATGCGGTGGACGCTACTACGATTAGGTAACATGTCGGTTTCGCCGAAGACGGATATGGACGCGCGGCGAGGAGCGGAAGGGGTCGGACGATGAACGTGGGACATCTGGGACGGCGAGCGGGACGACGGTTCGGGAGCGTGCGGCGCGCCGCGGCGGCGGTCGTCGCGGCCGTGCTCGCCCTCGCCTGCGCCGCCTGCGGCACGACTGCGGACGACGGCGGGACCGCCACGGGCGCGCAGACGACGCAGACGGCGAAGACCGGCGTCATCAAGGTGGTCTCCTCGGTGAACCAGTGGGGGTCACTCGCCAAGGAGATCGGCGGCGACGCGGTCGACGTCACGTCGATCCTCTCCTCCACGGGCGTGGACGCGCACGACTTCGAGCCGAAGACCTCCGATCTGGCGAAGCTGAGCCGCGCCGAGATCGTCGTCGCGAACGGCGCCGGATACGACACGTGGGCCACGAAGTCGCGCGGACCGGACTCGACGCTCGTCTCCGCCGCGCAGATCGTGGGTGCGATGGACGGCGACAACCCGCATCTGTGGTTCTCGAAGGACGCGCGCGCCGGCATGGCCAAGGAGCTGGCCGACGCGTTCTCGAAGGCGCGGCCGAAGAAGCGCAAGACGTTCGCAGCCAATCTCAAGGCCTGGCAGTCGCGCGAGAAGGAGCTCGACGCGCGCATGGCCGACTTCGCCGACGCGCACAAGGACCTCACCTATGGCGCGACCGAGGCGGTCGTCTACTATCTGATGAGCGACATGTCGTTCGACGACGCCACCCCGAAGGGCTACGCGCAGGCGGTCGCCAACGGCGGCGAGGTCGCTCCCGCCGATCTGCAGACCTTCCAGGAGGTCATCGAGAAGAAGAAGGTCGACGTGCTGGTCAACAACACGCAGGAGGCCTCCGACGCGACGAACATGCTCATCGGCACGGCCGGCCGCTCCGACGTGCCGGTCGTCGACGTGAGCGAGCAGATGCCGAAGAAGTACGACACCCTCGTCGACTGGATCGGCGCGCTGGCCGACGAGATCTTCACCGCCGTCGACCCCGACTACGGCAAGGACGACACGGCCGACAGCGCCGAATCGCCCTCTTCCGATTCCTCTGATTCCTCTGATTCCTCTGGCTCCTCCGACGACTCGGATTCCGCCGGAACCGACGCCGGCGACGCCCAGCCCGACCCCGGCAAGTAACGGCGCGGACGACGCGCCCTTATCGACGCGCACGTAATTGAGAACGGTTGTCAACATCATTTGCGATAATCCTGCGGTAGATTCGTGAATCCCAATCCATGACCACAGGAGGCCCGACCATGGGCGAACCGCTTCAGGACGCGATCGTCTTCCGCGACGCGGCAATCAGGCGCGGCGACCGCGTCATCTGGCAGCACGGCGACTTCGCCATCCCCGCCGGATCGGTCACCGCGATCGTCGGTACCAACGGCGCCGGCAAGACCACAATGATGAAGGCCGAGCTGGGACTGCTGCCGCTCTCGCACGGCTCGCTCACCGTCTTCGGCAAGCCGGCCGGCGAGGCGAACGGCGTCATCGGCTACGTCCCGCAAAGCTACACGTCGGACATCGACTCGAACCTCACCGCCGAACAGTCGGTGCTGCTCGGCCTAACCGGCACGCGGTTCGGCATCCACCCGGTCACGCGCGCGCAACGCGCCAAGGCGCACGAGGCGATGGCGTTCGTCGGCATCGACGGCAAGGCGCGATACCGGCTGTCCGAACTGTCCGGAGGCCTGCGCCAACGCGTCGCCATCGCGCAGGCGATCGTCTCCGACCCGAAACTGCTCATGCTCGACGAGCCGCTCGCCAACCTCGACCTTGCATCCCAGCGCGCCGTCGCGCACCTGCTCGCACGCCTCAACCAGGAACTCGGCATGACGATCCAGATCGTCGCGCACGACCTCAACATGCTGCTGCCGATCCTCACCGGCGCCGTCTACCTGCTCGACGGGCATCCGCACTACGCGGACATGCGCAAGGTGCTCGACTCGAAGCTCCTCACCCACCTGTACGGCACGAACGTGCAGGTCGTGACCACGCCGCAGGGCGACATGTTCGTCACCCCCTCCCCCGACGAGCCGAAGGACCAGCCGATGGACATGCACACGGCGGCCGAGGTGGCGGAGCTGCACCATCACGCGCACACCGACGACATGCACGCGCACGACGCCTCCACGATTCAAGGAGCGAGGAAATGAGCCACATCGATTTCAGCTTCGACCCCAACTGGATGGACACGCTGACCGCGCCGTTCATGGCCAACGCGTTCCTCGCCGGCCTGTGCATCGCGTTCGCGGCCGGCGTGATGGGCTACTTCACCATCGCCCGGCATTCCACGTTCGCCGCGCACGCGCTCGCCCACATCGGCCTGCCCGGCGCGACCGGGGCCGTGCTGCTCGGCCTGCCCGTCTCGCTCGGACTCGGCGCGTTCGCGCTGGGCGGCGCGCTCGTGATCGGCGCGCTCGGCAAGCGCGTCTCCGAACGGGAGATCGCCACCGGCACGGTGCTCGCCTTCGCGACGGGCCTCGGCCTGTTCTTCGCCCGGTTGTCGAGTTCGGCCTCGCAGCAGATGCAGTCGATCCTGTTCGGTTCGATCCTGACGATCACCACCGCGCAGATCATCGGATTCGCGATCTTCGACGTGGTGCTGCTGGCGGTGCTGTCGATCATCTACCGGCCGCTGCTGTTCAGCTCGCTCGACGAGCAGGTTGCGCAGGCCAAGGGCGTGCCGATCGGCTGGATGAACGTCGCGTTCATGGCGATCATGGCCGGTGTGATCACGATCGCCGTGCCCGCGGTGGGGACGCTGCTCATCTTCGCATTGGTCATCACGCCGGCGGCCGCGGCGAACATCATCGCCTCCTCGCCGCTCAGGGCGATGGTCGCGGCCGGGGCGATCTGCCTCGTCTCGATCTGGGGTGGCCTCGTGCTCTCCGCGATGTTCCCAGCTCCCCCGAGCTTCATCATCGTGACGATCTCCACCCTGTTCTGGGCCGCCGCCAAAGCCGTGGAGGCGCTGCGGCGGCGGTGACGCCCATCGCCCGGTTTCCCCATCGCCCGGTTTCCTTGGTTTCCCCCGTATCCCGGATTCCCTTGGCCTCCCCGTATCCTGGCTTCCCTCGATCTCCCCATATCCCGGCACAACCATTCCCGGCTATCAGCCGCATGCCCCGGGATTTCTTGCACTGACCCGCTCCCCAGCGCAAGGAATCCCGGAAACGAGGCGCATCGTCCGGGATTCCTTGCGCTGGGACTTCATCAGTGCAAAGAATCCCGGACGTAGGCCGTGTTTCCCGGGGTTTCTTGTGCGCCGGGGACGACAAGGCTCCCCGGCGTCGTCAGACAAAAACGGACAACGAACAACTGGATCCGTCCAGTTCACGCGTTGATGACGGTTCCCCGAAAAAACCGCACGCGACACGCCCGAAGTGAGGGGTGTTATCCACATTGCCCGATTCGGCTTGTCTCCGGGATCCGGCTGCACATAGCGTCGAACCATGAAAGAGCACAAAGGAGTCACCGCACTGCTGCGAATCGCCGAACGGGAACGACGCTGCGCGATAGGCGACGGCGGCGCCGTCTATCACGCCCTACGCAGGCGGGTGAAGGCGTTGGAAGTGGTCTCGCCATATCCGAATCTTTTCGCAGATGTGTTGTATTGGGACGCCCTCGATCCCGAGGAACAATCGCTGCATATGATCCGCGCGTTGGCAAAGGTCCATCCGCGGTGGACGTTCGCGGGGCTCAGCGCCGCATGCGTCTACGGATACCAGCATTCCTACGCGCTGCATGACGGAACGGTGAGCATCGCGTCGACGAAAGGCTCCGGGCACGGCGCGGCCAAGCAGCTGAGACCGCTTTACATGCACGCCGTTCCCCGTCGCCTGTTCCGCGGGATATCGGTCACCTCCCCCGCCCGCACGCTCATCGACTGCGCCATCCTACCGTTCGTCGATGCCCTGGCCATCTACGACTCCGCACTGCGGAACGGCCACGTCACAATCGCCGACGTCGAAACACTGATGATTCGAATCAACTGCGATGAGACGGCGGTGGCGAAACTCCTGAGACACGCCGCCCCGCTACGGGAGAACGGAGGCGAATCCTGGGCCTACGCCCATATCCTCGAGCTCGGGTATGCAGGCCCGACGTGCCAAACCGAGTTCTTCAACCCGGACATACCGACCATGCCGTATCGTGTCGATTTCTGCTGGCGGCTCGCCGACGGACGCGTCATCGTCGCCGAATACGACGGCATGGCGAAATACGCCGACGTCAGCAATCCGAATCGCGCGAGTCTACAGGCGAAGCTGGATTACGAGCGCCGGCGGGAAAGCTCTCTCCGAGAGCAGGGAATCACCACCATCGTGCATCTGTTCTTCGAGGATGTGAAGAACTCCGCAAGGCTGGATGCCAAACTCACCGATGCCGGCGTACCGAAAATCCGTTGACGTATCATCCACCGGAACCGATCCGAAAATCATCCCGCCCGGAATCCCTTGTACGGAGACCAAGGGCAGCGCAAGGATTCCCGGATAATGACCGCATCATCCGGGAATGGTTGCGCTGAGCCGCTCCCCAGCGCAACTATTCCCGGAAACGAGGCACATCATCCGGGATTTCTTGCGCTGGGATATGGTCAGTGCAAGAAATCCCGGACAAAAGGGACGATTCCCGGGAATAGTTGCGCCGGGAGAGGGGAAACGGATATCGCGACGGGACGTCTCATCGGAATCCGGTGTCACTTCGACGACGGTACGACGATACGACGGCAGCACGGCAATGCTTCGGCAATCATCTGACAATACCTCGGCGGCAATCCGGTGATGGCTCGGTGATGGGTGATGGTCTGGCAACGCCTCGGCGGCAGTCTGGCAGCGCCTCGACGATGGGCCGGCAACACCTCGGCGATGGGCCGATGGTGCGACGGCAGCCCGAGAAGGCGTCTCGGCGACGATGTCATTCGCGACGGCATCTCGTCGACGCGCCGACCCTTCTCCTCGGAGCCGCGAACGGAATCAGCGCCCGGCTTCCTCGACCAGGGCCGTGGCGATGGCGGCGAGGCCTTCGCCGCGGCCGGTGAAGCCCATATGGTCTGTGGTGGTGGCGGTGACGGACACCGGGCATCCCACGGCCTCGGCAAGCGCGGCGGCGGCCTCATCACGGCGACGCCCGATCTTCGGCCGGTTGCCGATGATGGCGACCGATGCCGACGTCGGCGCGAAGCCGCGTTCCCGAAGATACGCGACGGTCTCGCGCAGCATGTCCGCGCCGTGCATGCCGGCGCCGTGCGCCTCCACGCCGACGCCGAACAACACACCGATGTCGCCCAGTCCGGCGGCCGCCAGCAATGCGTCGATCAACGCGTGCGCGGCCACGTCGCCGTCGGAGTCGCCCTCGATGCCGCCGCCCTCGCCGTCCCAGCGAAGCCCCGCGAGCCACAATTCGCGGGAGTCGTCTTCGGGGGCGAAACGATGGGCGTCGAACCCCTGTCCTATACGCATAGTGCTCCTCCCGATATGCGAAGGCCCCCATTGACGGGGGCCTTGCGGATGTCGATCGTCGAATCGCGTCAAGCCGCGGCTCAGCGCTTGCGGCTCTTCTTCTTCTCGGCGTCGAGACGCGCCATCGTGTCGGAGGCGGCCTCCTCGGGCGCCTCGGTGTGATGCTTCTCATCACCGGGCTTCGGCTCGCTGTAGCCGAGGTTCACATCGAGCAGGCGCTGTGCCTCCTCCTCGTCGATCTTCTCGGACAGGGCGATCTCCGAGGTGAGGATGGAACGCGCCTTGGTGAGCATGCGCTTCTCGCCGGCGGACAGTCCGTGCTCGTCGACGTCGCGCTGGGCGAGGTCGCGCACGACCTCGGCGATCTTGTTGACGTCGCCGGTCGCGATCTTCTCGACGTTCAGCTTGTAGCGCCGCGACCAGTTCATCTCCTTCTCGACGATCGGGGTGCGCAGGATCTCGAACACCTTCGCCACCTCGTTCGCGTCGACGATGTCGCGCACGCCGACCTTCTTCGCATTGTCGACCGGGACGTTGATCACCAGGCCGTCGGAGGACAGCACCGACAGCTGCAGGTACTCGCGGGTGACCCCCCTCACGGTCCGCTCGGTGACCGCCTCGACCCTCGCCGCGCCGTGGCGCGGATAGACGACCATATCGCCGACCTTGTAACCCATGAAACCTCCGCTGAAAGCAGACCCACAAAAAACCTGAAAAAGTATGCCATCACCCCCGGACACGCCGGCAGGTCGCCGACCGCGGCTCGCGCGACGCGCCAAAGCCGCGATGATAACGTTTGTAGCCGTACACTATGGGCATGGCTACAAACACGAACATCAATGAAGATACCGTCGCCGTTCCCGTCAACCAGGGTGACCTCGACAAAGTCAGCAACGCCGAGTTCTACAACCCGCACGCCATCCTCGGCGCGCACATGGCGAACTACCCGCATGCCGACCAGACCACGATCCGCGTGCTGCGCCCGATGGCGAAGACCGTCGCCATCGTCACGCAGGACGGCGAATACCCGGCCGAGCATGAATACAACGGCGTGTTCATCGCCGTCGTGCCCTCCGCCAGGACCGAGCACGGCTACAGCGTGCCCGACTACCGCGTGAAGGTCTCCTACGAGGGCGGCGAGCCGTTCGTCGAGGACGACCCGTACCGCTACCTGCCCACCGTCGGCGAGATGGACACCTACCTGTTCGGCGAGGGCCGCCATGAACGCCTGTGGGAGGCGCTGGGCGCGCACGTGCGCCGCTACTCCGACCCGATGGGCGACGTGACCGGCGTCTCCTTCGCCGTGTGGGCGCCGAACGCGCACGCCGTGCGCGTCATCGGCAACTTCAACTCGTGGGACGGCCGCCGCCACGCGATGCGCGCGCTCGGCTCCTCCGGCGTGTGGGAGATCTTCATCCCCGGCATCGGCGCGGGCGAGGTGTACAAGTACCAGATCCTCAACGCCAACTACGAGTGGGTCGACAAGGCCGACCCGATGGAGCGCTCCCACGAGGTGCCGCCGGCGAACGCCTCCGTCGTCGTCGAATCGACGCACGAGTGGCAGGACGACGAGTGGATGGAGAAGCGCGCCAAGACCAACCCGATGGACAGGCCGGTCGCCATCTACGAGATGAACGCGCTGAGCTGGCGCAAGGACGTGAACAGCTACCGCGAGCTGGCCGACAAGCTCGTGCCGTACATCGAGAAGATGGGCTTCACCCACGTCGAGTTCATGCCGCTCGCCGAATACCCGTTCACCGGCTCCTGGGGCTACCAGGTCACCGGCTACTACGCGGTCGACTCCCGTCTCGGCGGCCCGGACGACTTCAAGTACCTCGTCGACCGTCTGCACGAGGCCGGCATCGGCGTGATCATGGACTGGGTGCCCGCGCACTTCCCGAAGGACGCGTTCGCGCTCGGCCGCTTCGACGGCACGCCGCTGTACGAGGACCCGGACCCGACCCGCGGCGAGCATCCGGACTGGGGCACGTACATCTTCAACTTCGGCCGTCACGAGGTGCGCAACTTCCTCGTCGCCAACGCCTGCTTCTGGCTCGGCGAATACCACATCGACGGCCTGCGCGTCGACGCGGTCAGCTCGATGCTGTACCTCGACTACAGCCGCGAGCCCGGCCAGTGGCATCCGAACATCTACGGCGGCCGCGAGAACCTCGAGGCCATCGACTTCCTCAAGGAGGCGAACGCCACCGCATACAAGAACAACCCGGGCATCATGATGATCGCCGAGGAGTCCACCGCGTACGCGGGCATCACCGCCCCCACCGACCAGGGCGGCGTCGGCTTCGGCCTCAAGTGGAACATGGGCTGGATGCACGACACGCTCGAGTACCTGCACGAGGAGCCCATCAACCGCAAGTGGCACCACAACGAAATCACCTTCTCGATGGTGTACGCCTACTCGGAGCACTACGTGCTGCCGCTGAGCCACGACGAAGTCGTGTACGGCAAGGGCTCCCTGTACGGCAAGATGCCGGGCGACGGCTGGCAGAAGTACGCCGGCGTGCGCGCCCTGTTCGCCTACCAGTGGGCGCATCCGGGCAAGAAGCTCACGTTCATGGGCAACGAGCTCGCGCAGTGGGGCGAGTGGGACCACAACAACTCGATCGACTGGGCGTGCCTCGACTGGGAGGACCACCGCGAGGTGCAGTCCATGGTCGCCGACCTCAACAAGCTGTACAAGGAGACGCCGGCCATCTGGAGCCAGGACTTCACGCCCGACGGCTTCCAGTGGCTCACCAGCGACGACGCCGACCACAACACGCTGAGCTTCATGCGCATCGGCTCCAAGGGCGAGACCGTCGTCGTGGTCGTGAACTTCTCCGGTGAGGCGTGGTCCGACTACCAGGTGCCGCTGCCGAAGGAGGGCAAGTGGACCGAGGTGTTCACCACCGACGCCAAGAAGTACGGCGGCTCCGACATCAAGAACGGCACGTTCGAGGCGGACGCCGGCGAATACCATTCGCGTCCGGCCTCGGCGAAACTCACCATTCCGGCGCTCGGCGCTGTATTCTTGAAGCCGGAAGAGTGACGAAAGGCGAACACCCCCTACCTACCGGCTGAAAGGCGGCAAGAACAACCATGCTCAATACCACGGCACGCCAACAGACCACACCGCGCACGGTGCTGGTCGTGGAGGACGAACCGACGCTGGCCACGGCCATCGCGCAGCGCATCACCGCCGAGGGGTGGACGGCGCGCGTGGCCGGCGACGGCGCCAGCGCCGTGCAGGCGGCCACGCAGTTGAAGCCGGATCTGGTGATCATGGACATCATGCTGCCGGTGATGGACGGCCTCGAGGCGACGAAACGCATCGTGGCCGCCCGTCCGGTGCCGGTGCTCATCCTCACCGCCCGCGACGACGAGGCGGACAAGGTGATCGGTCTGGGGGCGGGAGCCGACGACTACATGACCAAGCCGTTCTCGATGCGCGAGCTCATCGCCCGCTGCAAGGCGTTGCTGCGCCGCGTCGAGCGCGCGAAGGTCATCGCCAAGAACGCGGAGAACGAGAAGATCCTCGACTTCGGCACGCTGGTCATCGACCCGGCGCAGCGCACGGTGAGTGTGAACGGCGAGTACGTACACCTCACCCCCACCGAGTTCGATCTGCTCGCCACGCTGGCGCGCAAACCCAAGTCCGTGCTCACCCGCGAGAAGCTGCTCGAGGAGGTGTGGGACTGGGTGGACGCGTCCGGCACCCGCACGGTCGACAGCCATGTGAAGGCGCTGCGCCACAAGCTGGGACCGGACATGATCCGCACGGTGCACGGCGTCGGATACGCGTTCGAGCCCCCATCGGGCGAGTGAGCCGAGGCGACCGGAACATGGGACGACCGATGACGCCGATGACCAAGTCCATCGACTCACGCCGGGCGGGCGCATGCCGTGAACGCATGCGCCCGCTCGGCGTATTCTCCTCGCTCAAGCTCGAATTGTGCGCGCTGCTCGTCTTCGCCACGGCGATCGCGTTCACGATGTGCTGGTTCCTGCTCAAATTCGGCTGGAGCGGCTGGCTCGCCATGCCGTTCACCCTCGTGGTGGCGCTCGGCATCACGTATTTCTTCTCACGCGGTCTCACCGCGCGTCTGCGCCAGCTGCGCGACGCCGCGGAGGCGATGGCCGACGGCGACTACACGGTGCGCGTGCCGATGGACGAGTCCAGCCACGACGAGGTCGGCCAGCTCGCGCGTTCGTTCAACGAGATGGCCGCGGAGCTCCAGCACGCCGACCAGATGCGCCGCGACATGATCGCCAACGTCAGCCATGAGCTGCGCACGCCCGTCTCCGCGCTGCAGGCGCAGGTGGAGAACATGGCCGACGGCGTCACCGAACCGACGCCCGCGAATCTGGAGGGCATCCTCGACCAGACGCAGCGGCTGAGCGATCTCATCGCGTTCCTGCTCGACCTGAGCCGCATGGAGGCGGGGGCCGCGAGCCTCGAGATCGAACGTTTCGATTTCCGCGAATTCCTCGACGACACGATCGAACCGTTGGAGATCGCCGACGGCGGCCATGCGCACGACATCCGCATGCAGGCCGCCGAGGGCATCATGATGGAGGGCGACCAGGACCGTCTGCGCCAATTGTTCACCAACATCATCGGCAACGCGTTGAAGCACTCCCCCGACGGGACGAGCGTGCTCGTCGAAGTGCATGAGGACGAGACGCACGACACCGTGGTGACGAACGTCGTGAACTTCGGCTCGCAGATCGCCCCCGAGGCCCGTTCGGACATCTTCCGCCGCTTCGTCAAAGGCAAGTCCGGTCCGGGCACCGAATCGGGCGGCACCGGGCTCGGCCTGTCGATCGCGCGTTGGGCGGCGCAGCTGCACGGCGGCGACGTGCGCGTCGTCGACGACATGCGCGGCGCCGACTTCGAGATCACGTTGCCGAAGCATCATACCGTGGCGTAGCGGTCAGGGCGAGACAGGCGACGACCTGCGCGCCCGCCGACTCCAGCGCGGCCACGCAGGCGCGCATCGTCGCGCCGGTGGTGACGATATCGTCGACGAGGACCACGCGCCGCCCGTCGACGCGACGGGGCCGCGGCACCGTGATGACGGAACCGCCCACCCTCGCCGCGCGTCCGCTCCTGCCCTTCGTCTCCACCGACTTGCCTCCCGTGACGCGCGACGTCAGCACGTTGCCGGCGTGCGCACGGACGCCCCGCGCACGGCACCATGAGGCGAGTGCGCGCGCGGGCGGCATCATATGCCGCCTGCCGCGGCGCCTCGCCGAACGCGCCGATGACGGCGCCGGCACGATGAGCAGCCCGTCGTCACCGTCATGACCGGCGTCCACGCCTCTCGTCACCATGTCGCTCGCCACCGTGCCGTCGGACGTCGTGACGCCGATCGCGTCCGGGACGCGCGAGGCGAGCGTGCACAGCGCCTGGGAGAACGGACGATCGCACTCCTCGTCGCCATGATCCTTCCATGCCAGCACGGCGCGTCTCGCCGCCCCCTCGTACACCGAACACGCGTATGCCGGCACGTGCGTCGCCTCCGACGGCACGATCACCACCTGCGAGAACAGGGTCCGGCATGCGGGGCACAGCACCTCGTCGGGCATGTCGCATCCCGCACAGCCGCGCGGCAGCAGCAGGCCCATCATGTCCGAGGCCACGGTGCCGGCGCGCATGATACGCCTCCTACCGTCCCGCGGCGGGCTTCGGCAGGCGCTCCAGCAGGCCGTCGATGAGTTCGATGGTGTCGGCCGGGCTGGAGACGGCGATGCCCATCGCCCCGGCCTGCACCGCCGGATAGTCGTTGCCGCCGGGCTCCATGCGGTCGCCGACGAACGCGATCCGGTCCACCTCGACGCCGAGATGGCGGGCGAGCTCGCGTACCGCGAACGCCTTGTCGATGCCCCGGTCGGCCACGTCGATGCTCGTGTAGCCGCCCGCGTGCACCTTGAGATCGGGCAGGTCGGCGGCGACGGCCGCGGCGAGACGCGCCTTCACCTCGTTGGTCGGATCGAACGCCTGCTTGGCCTCCAGCGGCGCCTGCTGGCCGAGCACGGACAGGGTGATCTGGGAGCCGCGGTCCTCGATGCGTTCACCCCACACCGTCTCGAACCAGACGCCCTGCTCGCGCGCGCGGCGCTCCAGGCTCGCGCGGGCGCGGGCGCGCTGGTCCGCATTGAGGTCGTGGCTGAACACCTGCTTCCAGCCGCCGCCTTCCCAGCGCCGATAGCAGGTGCCGGAGGTGGGCATGAGATGGAGCCGCCGCAGATCCGCCTGCGGTTCGAGCACGTCGAGGATCTGGCTGACGACGAGCTCGTAGCGGCCGCCGGTGATGACGGCGACGTCGATGCGCCGCGTGAGTTCGCTGAACCGATGGGCCATGGCTGGCTTCATGGGTTTCCTCGAATTGGCGAGCGTGTTGTCCAGATCGAATCCGATCAGCCGTACACGCGCGCAAAGCACGTCGAGGTCCCATTCGTCCCATGGCCTGATCATCGTCGTCTCCTGTCCGCTGCGCGCAGCCGTCGTATGTCCAGTATCCCACGTCGGAGGCCGCCCCATCGCGGTTGCCGCCGGCATGGCCTACAGTGGGTGCCATGCTTGAAGCCCCTTGGAATGAACGAGTATACCGCAATCGTCACGGCCGCGGCGTCCGCACGCCGATGTTCGGCACACGTCTGCCACGGTATCGCACCCGTTCGGGCATGTTCGACGATCTGGTGGCCGCGCATATCCGCCGTCTGGCCGAGGCGTGGCCGCAGCTGGTCAAGCCGGTGCAGTTCGCGGTGGAGGACGTGCCGCCCTCCGATCCGGCGCCGTGGGAGTCGGAGCCGAGCATCAACTCCCGCCTGTTCCCCGCCGACCACGGCATGCCCGCGCGCATCGTGCTGTACCGCATGCCGTTGCAGTCGCATACGCGGGGCCGCGAGGAGCTCCAGTGGGCGATCCGCGACGAGCTCGTCATCCGTCTGGGCGAACTGTACGGCCGCCGCCCCGAGGAGCTCGACCCGGATTTCGAGTGGTGAACCCGGCGGCCGCGCGGCTCAGCGCACGATCGACGCGTCGGGCGTCGCCCTGACGAGCTCCTCGCGCACCGCGAGCGTGGTGGGCGCGACCACCGACAGTCCGGCGGTCTTGTCGGAGTCGAGTCCGCCGCCGCCGATGCGCGCGCCCCACGAGACGGCCTTGGCCTCGTCCGAGACGATGGCGGCGACGCCCTCCCCTTTCACGGTGGTCGCGTCATGCGCCTTGACGGTCACCTCGCGTTCGTCGCCGGCCTTGCCGGTGTCGTCCATGAATGTGAGCTTGACGGTGGCGTCATCGTCGCCGGCGTTGACGAACGTGAGCGTCGTATCGACGCCGTCCGCGATCGCCATGCCGGAGGAGACTGCGGGAGCCGAGGCCTGGAGCAACGCGAAGTCCTCCTGTCCGTCGGAGCCGGATCTCGTGGCCTTGGCCGAGGCGACGAAGGCCTTCCCGCCGCCGGAGACGACGATTCCGCGCGCGCCCTTGGGCGCCTTGCCCAGATCGATGACGGCGACGCGGTCCGCCTTCACCTGCTCCTTGCGGATGTCCTTCGCACCGTTCTCGGTGGCCCAGGAAAGGGAGACCTCGCCGGCGCTCTTGCCGTACAGGTAGAGGCTCACGCGGTCGCCCTCGGCCACGCCGGGAATCACGCTCGTGGCCGTGGCGTCCGCGGCGGGCATCGCGAAATCGGAGCCCTTCGGCGTCAATCCGCTGCTCGCCGTGGTGCGCACGACGGCGCCCACCGGCGTGGCGCCGCTGTCCACGGTGACGTAGACGCCGTCCTGTCCGGAAGCGGCCGCCGACAGGTCGACGACGGTCTCCCCCTCGGCGGCGACGGTGGCGCTGCCCGCCGTGGACAGGCCGAGCCGTCCCGAGGCCTTGCTGCCCACCACCGTGATGGACACGGTGGTCGCCTTGGACGAGGGATTGGCGAGCACGAGCTGCTGCCGCGTGCCGGTGGCCGTGGATGTGAGCAGGAACGACTGGCTCATCGCTGGGGTGACGCAGGTGGCGGCGGAGATGCCGCGCAGGTCGCCGTCCGCGGCGTGCGACACGGTGACGCCGGCGTGGCCGGAACCGTCGCCGGCCTTGAGCAGGTTCGTGTCGAGCAGGCGGGAGTAGCCGCCGTCGTCCCTTGACACCATCGCGTCACGGCTGACCGGCTTGTCCGGAGCCTTGAGCGAGACGGTCTTCGCGTCGCCGGTCAGGTCGAGCGGCGTGGACGTGGAGGCGTACACGGAGCCGAACGCGGCGAGCGCGGTGGAGGTCGTCATGTCGCCGGCGGATGCACGGTACTCGCTGTCCCCCCAATCGGTGGAGTCGGGCAGTTCCATGCGGGCCGGGCAATACGCCTGAAGACGCTCCTGGACGATGCGGTGCGACGATCCGAGTGTGCCCGAGGCGGAATCCACCATCACGTCGGGCATTCTGACGACGGCCAGCACGGCGAACGCCGCGATGAGCAGCACGCTGGTGACGACCGCCACGATGACGCGCAGCACGCGCATCGGTGTTCCCTGCCTGTTCATGCGGTTTCGCCCTCCTCTTCGCGTTCGGCGCGTCCTTCCTCGTCGACCGGATGCCCGCGCCGTCGCCGTGGCGCGGCGACGAGCACGTACAGCAGGCACGTCACGCCGAGCAGGACCAGCCAGACGTAGCGCCACGGACTGTGCGCCATGGCGCGTTCACGCGTGGCGTCGACGCCGACGCCGGTGCCCTCGGCCGCGGTCAGACGATAGTAGGTGCCCGAGTCGGAGGTCACGACGGACTGGGTGCCGTCGGACGCGGTGATGTTCGTGGCGAGCTGGTCGGATCCGGATTGCCCGGAGACGACGAACACGCCGCCGAACCCGAGACCCACGAGCGCGGAGACGGCCGCGTCATCGCTGTTCGACAGGAGCCTCGCGGACAGCTCGCCGATGCGCCCATCGGCGTCGTCCGTCTGACCGGCGGCCTGGCGGGCGCGCCATGCGGGCGAGGAGTCGACGAGATCGCCCACCGAGGTGTCCATGACCGCGTAGGAGACGTTGGAACGGGAGTCGGCCTCGAGGGCGAGGATGCGTTGGCCGGGCTGGCCTTCGAGCATGTCCGTCGCCACCATCGGCAATCCGGAGCCCGAGACGGCGACGGACCCCTCGACGTGACGGGCCGTGGAGAATCCGGTCCAGGCGACCACGCCCACGGACAATGCGACACACAGCAGCACACGTCCCGCGATCACGGCCCGGTGCCATGCGCGTCCGGAGGCGGCGCCGGAATCCGACCGGCCGCCCGGAGCGCGCAGGGCGACGAAGCGGCGGACGGCGCCGCCGGCCATCAGGCATACGCACGACAGCGCGCCGAGCATGGCGAGCAGAAGTCCGGGAAGCACCGATCCGGCCACGGCGCCGTCGGCGTCCAACGCGATGGCGACCCGTGCCGAGCCGAGGCTCAGCGCGCCGCCCGCGACGATCGTCACCCACATCATGCGCGAGGCGCGCAGGGCGAACGGCAGGACCAGCGAGACGACGGCCAGCACGGTCACGGCGAGCAGCATGCACAGGGTGGCGATGCCGAATCCGGAGGTGAGGAACTGCGTGAAGCCGCCTGTCTCGTCGAATCCGAACGCGCGGATGACCACCTCGGTCAGGTTGAGCGCCGCCGGACGGCCGTTGGCCGACGCGACGGGGACGGTCATGTCGCCGAACAGCTGACGCCATTCGCCGCGGGAGGCGTAACGCACGGACGCGACGAGCGTCGGCGCCGCGAGCAGCGCGGCGGGCAGCGGCATGAGCAGCAGCATGGCGCGATGCCGGGGCACGAAGACGAGGAAGACGAGGAACGTGACGACGAGGGGCAGCAGCAGCTGGGGCTCGGCGGCCACGACCGGCATGTAGCACAGCGAGGCGGCGGCGGACGCCTGCACCGAGGGGCGCGGACGGACCGGATCCTCGGTATGGTAGAGCCCCACCGCGCGGAACGTGAACGCGAACGCCGCGGGCATGAACACCATCACGGTGAGCATCGGCAGGTCGGCGGTCGAGAACAGTCCCATGGCGAGGCCGAGGGAGACCCACAGCAATCCCGAGATGACGCGCACCGCGTCGGAACGGGTGAATACGCCGGCGAGCGCCCAGAACGACAATGCGGCGCACGGCGCGGCGAGGAAGAACATGAGGACCGTCGCGGCGGCCACATGCCCGCCGGTGAGGAGGGAAACGAGCAGCAGCACCCACAGCCACGGGGCCGGTGGGGCGGCGACGCCCACGCCGACGCCCCACGTCCACTGCGTGGTGGCGGCCGATGCGAGCTGGGCGAGGGAGGCGCCGGTGGGCAGCCATTGCGCCGAGACGAGCGATCCGCCGGACAGCGCCGTGCGGAACAAGGACCAGTCGAGCGCGAGCACCGCGACGAACGCGGCCGCGGCCATCGCGGCGGCGAGCCCCCAGCGGCGCACGGCGCGCATGCGCAGATGCGCGCGCACCAGCGGCCCCAGCAGCACGGTGCCGCGCTGGTCGGCGAGGGCGTGCGAACGTTCCCTCCACTGCGTGAGCTGGCCTCGTGTGGCGGTGAGCAGCGCCAGTCGCCGCCGGTCCACCTTCGTCTGACGTGCGACCGCCCGGCGCGCGCGCAACGCCCCGGGCAGGGACGCGAGCGCACGCCAGGGCATGCACAGCTCGCACCATGCCTCATAGGGCTGCTTGGCGACGAGACGGGCCAGGGCGAGCCCGATGGCGGCGACGAGCGAGACGAGCCAGACGAGGGGCCAGCGGGGCATGGCGATGTCCGTGCACCGGTAGCGGCGCCATGCGGTCATCACGCGCATGGACGGATTGACCGCGTCCTCCGGGTCCAATCCTTCGCCGCCGTGCGTGCGCACGCCTTCGAAGCGGGCGCGGCGATGGGCGATGCGCGCGCGGGGGACGACGACCACGCGTCCGCCGCCGCGGCAGATCCTGCGGCATAGGTCGGTTCCCTCGGCGTAGGTGGTGAACCACGGGTCGGTCCCGCCGAACGCGCGATAGGTCTCCATGGGTACGAGCGCGCCGGCCAGCGACACGGCGAAGACGTCGGCGCGGGCGTCGTACTGCTCCTGGTCGGGTTCGTCGTCGACGACCAGCGTGTTGACGGCGTGGCCGGTCGCGTAGGCGCCCACGCCATGCAGCCGCGTGCCCTCCCAGTCGAGCTGCTTCGCGCCGAGCAGGGAGGCGCCCGGCGTATTGCGCCACGCCTCGACGAGGCGTTCCAGACAGTGGGCGTCGGCGGGACGGGAGTCGTCGTGCAGCAGCCACAGGGCGCGCGCCGTGCCGTCCAGACCGGCGTAGTCCATGGCCTTGGCGACCGCGGCGCCGAAGGACGAGGCCCCTTGGGCGCGCACCAGCCACACGTCGACCGACAGGGTGCGCGGTTCACGGCCCAGCAGCGGGTCGGTGGGCGTCACGGTCACGTCGAACGAGGTGCGTAGCGGCTGCGCGGTGTCGCCGGTGCAGTCGGCCACGACGATCGCGCCGGGCAGCACGGTCTGTCCGAGCAGCGATCCGAGCGTGTCCGGAAGGAATCTCAGATCGTCCTCGACGGTCACGACGGCGGTGACGCCGGTCTCGACGCCGCGCGCCCGTGAACGCGGACGGGCGGCCAATGCGTCGGACAGGATCCGGCGCACGCCGCCCGTGGTGGGAAATTGTTCGATGTCTGCAGTCACGCCTGCTCCTTGCGTGTTTTCTTGTACCGTCGGCGTTCCCTCTCGCTCATGCCGCCCCAGATGCCGAACCGCTCATCATGCTCGATGGCCCATTCGAGGCACTGCCGGCGCACTTCGCACTGCGCGCACACGCGTTTCGCGTCGCGCGTCGACCCACCCTTCTCCGGGAAGAACGCCTCCGGATCGGTCTGCGAGCACAGCGCCTTGCGCTGCCATGACACATCGCCGTCCGGGGAGAACAGCCCCCATAACAGCTCCTCCAGCGGCTCGTCGGCGGAATCTTCGGCAATGCCCCACATGTGCATGACCTCCCTTGCCTGATTCGAGCCTGTTCCTTCGTGTCTAGATTACACACATGCGGTTTGGCTTTTGTCAAGTGGAGCCGTGTCAATGCCACAGTTCGGACGTCCGATGTGGTATAAGCCCGTTCCCTTGGTTTTCCAACGGAACGGCGTCCGTCCCTCCCCGTCTTCAGGATGCTTTTCGTCCGCATGCCGTACAATCGAGAGGATTTTTGTCTCCGACAGGAAGGTTTGCGTCCGTGGGCTCGAAGAGATCCGGCAACGATATCCCCAACGTGAACGGATGGGGAGACCGCTCCCCCCGTCATAGCGTGGCGTTCCGCATCCAGCACAAGCTGCGCGACACCGTGATCTGCGTGGTCGTGGCGGTGCTCGTGTTCGCGGGCACCGCGGCCGGCGCGACGCTGCTGGATATCAACGGCACGATCGCCGACCAGGCGGTCGGCGTGATCCCGCAGAACGGCAACTCCGCGTCGAACTCCGTCGTCGACCCGAACGCCGGCAAGTCGCTGGAGATCCTCATCCTGGGTCAGGACACGCGCGACGGCGGCAACAGCGCCATCGGCGGCTCCGGCGGCGACCTGGACGGCACGCACAACGCGGACACGACGATGGTCATGCAGATCTCGGCGGACCGCAAGTACATCAATCTCGTGTCCATCCCGCGCGACTCGCTCGTCGACGTGCCGAGCTGCGAGACCTCGAACGGCACGGTGGGCGCCCAGTACAACGTGATGTTCAACTCGATCTTCGCCTCCGGCTACAGCCAGGGCGGCGACCTCGCCTCGGCGGCCAGCTGCACGATGAACGCGGTGAACTCGCTGACCGGCCTCAACATCCAGAACTTCATCGTCGTCGACTTCAACGGCCTCAAGAGCATGATCGACGCGGTCGACGGCGTGGACCTGTGCATCCCCTCGGACATCTCCGACGACTACACGGGCACGTACCTGAACAAGGGCTGGCAGCATCTCGACGGACTGGCCGCGACCCAGTACGCCCGCATGCGCCACGGCGCCGGCGACGGCTCCGACGTGCAGCGCACCACCCGCCAGCAGTACCTCGTCAAGCAGCTGCTCAACCAGGCGCTGCAGAAGAACATGCTCACCCAGTCCGGGCAGCTCTACCAGCTCGCGAAGGCCGCGCTGAAGTCCCTCAACATCTCCAAGGGACTGGCGAACACGACGACGCTCGCCGGTCTCGCCATGAGCCTCAAGGACCTCAAGGTCTCCAACTTCTACACGCGCACCGTGCCCGTCGTCGAGGCCCCGACCGACGCCAACCGCGTGGTGTGGGGCGACGACGCGGACGCGCTGTGGGCCAAGATGCGCAACGGCGAGCCGTTCGTCTCCCAGACCACGGAGACCTCCACGGACTCCGGCTCCACCGGTTCCGCCGACTCCGGCCAGTCCGGTCAGTCCAACGGATCATCCGCCGACCAGAGCGCGGCCGCTCAGGGCTCCACGGACCAGCAGGGCACCGAGCAGCAGGGCACCGAGCAGACCCAGTCCGCCAACACGAAGGTCGCCGACGGCGTCGAGCAGGACGCCTCGGGCCAGTACATCGACACCGCCACCGGCGGCGTCATCGACACGGAGACCGGCATCATCAAGGACGCGGCCAGCGGCCAGGTGATCGGCATCTCCGAGGCCTACCTCAACAACGTGGCCTGCCCCGTCAAGCAGTAGCCCACGGCGGGACCGGCGTGTTCCGGCGAAAGGCCCCGCGGCGCGATGCGCGTCGCGGGGCCTTTCGCATGTGCCGGAAATGAGAAAATACCAGACGCCCGGCCCCCATCCGCGCCACGATGTGCAACAGTGTCATAGGTTCAGACAACAATCATCCGATCAGGCACGGGGAGGCGGCATGACGCAGGAAGACGAGGGCTCACGTTCCCAAGGGGTTCCTCCGAGCTTCATCCCCGCCGCCTCCCGCCGCCGCCCGGCGGCCGAAGACGTCCCGGGATTCGCCGCCAAGCCCGCGTCGTTCACGCCGACGGCCGCCGCCTCGTTCACGCCGGCCGCGTCGTTCGCACCGGCCTCGTCCGGCGGCACGCCGCCGAGCTTCACGCCGGTCCCGTCGCGCGCCGAGGCGCGTCATGCGCAGCCCCGGCAGTCCCAGCATCCGACGCCCGCCTCGTTCACCCCGCGTTCCAGCGCATCGGCGTCCGTGTCCTCGCTCGGGTCGTCGGCCGCGCCGTCACGGGTCCCGCGGTCGACGGCCGCGCCGCGATCGACGTCATCGGCCGCCGCCTCCGGCCACGATCATGAGCAGTCCCCGCGCAGCTTCTCCCCCGCGCCGGCGCGCGCCGCACGCCGGTCGACGGGTTCCAGCAGCGTCGCCGGTACACGCCGTCCGGGCGAGGGCGCGGCACGCGCCGCACGAACGGATCGCCCCTCGTCCATGAGACGGGACGCGGGAGGCCGCGACGGTCTGCAGCACGCGGGGAACGCACGGACCATGCGGGCCATGCGCCGCCGACGCCACCGCGCTCCGCACATCATCCTCGGCGCGCTCGCCGCGCTCGTCATCGCGCTCATCCTCTCCGTATTCGGCGCATGGCATTGGGTGGACTCCCGCCTCACCAAGGAGAACGGGTGGCTCACCTCGGCCGCGAACACGTCGGCGACGACATGGCTGATCCTCGGCTCCGACGAACGCGACGGCACCGCCGGCGGCAGCGCCGACGACACGCCGGGCTTCCGCACGGACACGATCCTGGTGCTCACCAAACCGAAGAACGGCCCCAGCTCGCTCATCTCCATCCCGCGCGACTCGCTCACCCAGGTGGACGGCACCTACATGAAGATCAACGCCGTCGCGCAGCTCAGCGGCAACCAGGCGCTCGTGAGCACCGTCGAGCAGATCACCGGTCAGAAGATCGACCACATCGCCAAGATCAAGTTCGGGGGCCTCACGACCGTGGTCGACGCGGCCGGCGGCGTGAACCTGTGCTACGACGAGACGGTCCAAGATCCGTACTCCGGACTGAACTGGCAGGCCGGATGTCATGTGGCGGACGGCACGACGGCGCTCGCGTTCTCCCGCATGCGCTACTCGGACGCGAACGGCGACTTCGGACGCGCCCAACGCCAACGTCAGGTGATCTCGGCGATCGTCTCGAAGATCTCCTCCAAGGAGGTGCTGGGCAATCCCGCCAAGGCGATGAAGGTCGCGGACGCGGGCCTCGCCGCGGTGACCTTCGATTCGAAGACCTCCCCCGCCACGTTGCTCGACATGGCGCTGACGTTCAAGGCGGCCACGGGCTCCGACGGCGTGACCGGCAGCGTCTATTGGACCGACCCCGACTATCAGGTCGACGGCGTCGGCTCATCGGTCCTGCTGGACGACTCGAAGAACCTCGAACTGTTCTCCGAACTCGCGGGAGGCACACACAAGGCCGGAACGGTCGGCACCCTCGCGGAGGCGGAGAACGGCTGACAGTTCCCGCACGACGAATCGCCCGTCCCTCGTCCCCGGATTTGTGAAGATTTCCGGGGGCTCCATCCACATTGCCCGTGGAGGTTGCACGCGACGCGCCCGCTCCCGGACACTGGGGGCATGACACGGAGAACCCCATCGCGCGGCAGGGCGGCCGACGATCCCGCGCGCCGCGAGGAGCGCCTGACCATGGTGGCGACGGCGGCGCCGCTCGCCGCCCAGATCGTCATGCTCGCCGTGTTGCTGGCCATGCGCCGCTGGATGTTCGCGCTGATGTTGGCGCCGTCAATCATCGGATGCGTCGCCGTGATGCTCGCCCAGCACGCGCGGAACCGGAACCGGGACCGCGACCCGTCGGGCATCGGCGCCGACGACCGCGCACGGCGCGAGGCGATCGACGACGGCACGGAGCTGGACCTGCTCGAACCGGTGCCGCTGGAAGGCCTGCTCGCGCTGCTTCCGTCCGACGACGCGCTGCCCTGGCGGACGATCGCACGGCGATGGCTGGAACCGCGCACGCTGGACGTGCCGGTCGGCGTACGCGCCGACGGTGTGTTCCGGTTGGATCTGGAACGGCAGGGGCCGCACGCGCTGGTGGCGGGCACCACGGGCTCGGGCAAGTCGGTGCTGCTGCAGAGCTGGTGTCTGGCGCTCGCCTGCCGCAACACGCCGGATGACCTGCGGTTCGTGTTCCTGGATTTCAAGGGAGGGACGGCGTTCAAGGAGCTGGAACGGCTTCCCCACTGCATCGGCAGCGTCTGCGACCTGGACCTGAAGCACGCCACGCGCGCCCTGCACGCCATCGAGGCGGAGCTCAGACGCCGCGAACGCCTCGTCTCGGACGCGCACGCGCAGGACGTCGAATCCATGGGGACCGACGCGCCGCCCCGCATCGTCATCGTGGCGGACGAGTTCCACGCATTGAAGGACCAACTGCCGGACATGGTGGACCGGCTGGTGCGCATCGCCTCGCTCGGCAGGGCGCTCGGCATGCACGTGATCGCCTGCACGCAGCATCCGGCCGGACAGGTGTCCGCCGACATGAAGGCGAACATGTCGCTGGGACTGTGCCTGCGCGTGCGCGACGGCGTGCAGTCGACGGAGATCATCGGCTCGACGAAGGCCGCACGCATCCCGCCGTCGCTGCCCGGCGTGGCGTACTGCAGCGACGGCGAGACGGTCGTCCCGTGGCGTTGCGCCGCCGCGCGGGACATCCCGCGGATCGTGGACGCGGTGGACGCCGCCGCGCGTCTGCACGGTTCGATCCCGCCGCCCGCGCTCTTCACCGCGCCGCTGCCGCGACGCGTGGATGCGATCGCCACGTCCCCCGGCGACGACGGCGTGCCGTTCGCCCTGCGCGACGACGGCGTGTCGCTCCACGTCGCCCGTCTGCCGTTGGACCGCGGCAACATCGGCGTGATCGGGCAGCACGGCCGCGGCAAGACGAACCTGCTCGACGTGGTCCGGCTTCGTCTCCTCGCGGGCGCCGGAGCCGACGCGCCGGCCGTGCGCCTCACCGTGCGCGACGGGGACGGCCATCGCAGCCGGATGCTGCGTGGGGACGCCCGCGGGACAGGCCCCGCCCTTCCCCGGTCCGCCCGCCCCCGGCTCGTCTGGCTCGTCGATGACGCCGGCCCCCTGTTCGACCCGTTCGGCGATGACCCGCTGTGCGCCGAGCTGCGCGGGGCGCTGACGGACCACCATGTCACCGTGGTGTTCGCGGCCGATACCAGCCGGCACATCCGCATCCCGGAGCATTGCGCGATCCGCGTGGTGTTCCCCACCGGCGACCGCGCCACCGATCAGATGAACGGCATTCCCGGCGACCTGTGGACGTCGTTCGACCATGACGACATGGTGCTGCCCGGGCGAGCGGTCCTCATCGACCATGCGCGTGCCGCGCCGGTGCAATGCGCGCTGGCCGGCGGCTGACGGGTCCGCCGCGCCGGCGTGCGCCGCGTTCCTTCATCTCTTTGGCGAAAAGTCTTGAAAATGACGTGCGAACGTGCTTATGTATATGAAGACAGGATGTAGAGGGCTCGGACAGGAGTGTAACGACGATGAGCAGTGCTTACGATTGGCGCGCCAAGGCCGCGTGCCGCGACAAGGATCCGGAGTTGTTCTTCCCGGTGGGCAACACGGGTGCCGCATACCAGCAGATCGAAGAGGCCAAGGCCGTGTGCCGCACCTGCAAGGTGATCGACGCATGCCTCAAGTGCGCGCTCGACACGAACCAGGATTATGGTGTCTGGGGCGGCCTGAGCGAGGACGAGCGTCGCCAGCTCAAGCGCAAGGCGATGCGTCTGCGCCGCTCGCAGGCCATGCAGATGCAGATCTGAGATTCGCATCTCCCCCGTGGTTCCCGCGTCATACGAGAACCACGGCTTTCCGCTTGCATATGATGAGGCCCGGTTTCCCGTGGGGAGCCGGGCCTCGTCATATGTCCGGACCGTCGCCCGTCGCCCGAACGTCACTCGGTCTGGGCGGCGCGCAGCTTCATGTCGAGCACCACGCGGGTGCCGCCGTCGCGACGCGGCTCCCAGCGCACGGTGCCGCCGAAGTCGTTCGTCACGAACGTGTTGATGATCTGCGTGCCCAGGCCCGAGCCGGAGGAACGCGCCATGCCGCCCTGGGCCTCCGTGTCGATGCCGGTGCCGTCGTCCTCGACGATGACGCTCAGGTTCGAGCCGGAACGTCCCACCGAGATGGTGATGTGGCCTTCCTTGCGTCCCTCGAAACCGTGCTCGACGGAATTCGTGATCAGCTCGGTGAGCACGAGCGACAGCGGGGTCGCGTCCTGGGCGGGCATCATGCCGAACTTGCCGACGAAGTCGATGTCGATGTGCTGGTCGCGCATCGTGGCGACGTCGACGGCCATCTTGAGCAGGCTGGCGATCACCTTGTCGAAGTCGACGACCTCGTCGACGGTCTGGCTCAGGCCCTCGTGCACCATGGCGATGGTCTGCACGCGGCGCTGCGCCTCCTTGAGCTCCTTCTTGACCTCCTCCGACTTGGTCTTGCGCGCCTGGAGGCGCAGCAGGGCGGAGACGGCCTGCAGGTTGTTCTTCACGCGGTGGTGGATCTCGGAGATCGCCGCGTCCTTGGTCTGCAGCTCCTGTTCGCGGCGGCGCAGCTCGGTGACGTCGCGGCACAGGACGATGCCGCCGGTGCGGCCGTTCATGTCGTACAGGGGCAGCGAGCGCACCGACACGGCGGAACGGTCCGTGGTGATCTCGGAGTCGACGGCGGCCTTGCCGCTGAGCACGAGCGGCAGCTGTTCGTCGACCTGCTCGTTCTGTTCGCGCAGCAGGTCGGCGCCGAGCTCGCTCAGGTAATGGCCCTGCATGGTGGTGAGCAGGCCGAGGCGGCGGAAGCAGCTGATCGCGTTCGGCGAGGCGTAGCGGACGATGCCGTCCATCGTGAGCACGATGAAGCCGTCGGCGACGCGGGCCATATGGCGTTGGCTCATCACCGAATCGGAGTACGGGAACTGGCCGCGCGGGATCATCTCGTACAGCTGCTTGCCGGCGTTGATGCTTTCGGATTCGTAGCGGCCGTTGGATTCGCGCGTCGCCATGTTGGTCTCGCGCACGACGAGGCCGAGCGTCTTGCCGTTGTGGCGCACGGGCGCGTACACGTTGCACACGGTGGACTTGCCGACGGTCCTCAGCACGGTGGACCGGAACACGACGGCCGACTGCATGGCGGCATCGAGCTCGCCGGTCATCGCCTCGGGCATGATGTCGCCGACGACGTCGTCGGTGCGCAGCGTCATCACGGTGGAGGGACGGCATTGCTCGGCCACGACGTAGCGGCCGTCGCCGTTCTGCATGATGAGCAGGAGGTCGGCGAAGCTCAGGTCGGCGATCACCTGCCAGTCGGCGACGAGCTGGTGCAGCCATTCCCTGTCCCTGTTGTCGAGGTCCGGCCGCGTTGCGAGTATCTGGGAGAAATCTGCCATGGCCCCCATCATACGCAACGCCGCGTCCTTCGCGACGCCGGTCTTGCGCCCCGGCAAGGCTTGACTTCGCCGTAACCTACGCTATCGTAGGTTACGGTAACGTAAGTACCGGATACGTCAATACATGAAGGGGCCGGAGGCGGCATGGCATACACGGGGAAGCTGACGGACGAACAACTCAGGGAGAAACGGCAGGCGGTCGTCGACGCCCGCGAGCAGGCGCTGAAGGCGCGCGCCGACGCGGCACGCAGCAAGGCCGAGCTCAAGGCGCAGGAGATTCGGCTCAAGGCGGAGGCGAAGGCCAAGCACGTCATCGCCAAGGGCGAGGCCAAGGCGTTGAGGCTGGAAGGCATCGCGCCGGCCGAGGTCGAACGCAAGATCCGCCTCGACGTGCATGGACGCCCGAAGCCGGCCATGCGCGGCTGGATCCACGCGGTCGCCTCGCCGCTGTCGCTGGCCGCGGGCATCGTGCTCATCTGCCTCGCGCAGGGGGCGGGCCTCAAATGGGCGTGCGCCGTGTTCATGACGGCCTCGCTCGTGCTGTTCACGAACTCCGCCTGCTACCATCTGGGCGATTGGAGCCCGCACGTCACCGACGTGCTGCGCCGCATCGACCATGTGAACATCTTCCTGCTCATCGCCGGCACCTACACGCCGGTCTCGTTCGCGCTCCAGCCGTTCTGGCGCAACTTCATCATCATCTCGATGTGGACGTGCACGGCCGTGGCGATGATCATCCACGTGATCTGGATCTCCGCGCCGCGATGGCTGTACACGATCGTCTACATCGTCTTCGGCATCTACGGGCTCGCGTTCATGGCGCTGTTCTGGCGGTCGCCGTACGCGGGTCCCGCGGTCGTGATCCTGCTGTGCGCGGGCGGCGCCTGCTACATCCTCGGCGCGATCGTCTACGCGCTGCGCAAGCCGGATCCGTGGCCGCGCGTGTTCGGCTTCCACGAGATCTTCCACTGCGGCACCGTCGCCGGGTACGCCTGCCACATGGTCGCCATCTACATGGTGATCGTGGCGTTGTGGGTCTGACCCGGATCCGAGCGACACCGGACACGGCAGCCGGATAGCGAAGGCCCTCGGATTCCCGATCGATTCGATCCGGGAATCCGAGGGCCTTCGCTATCACGCTCACACGAGCGGCTTGGACTCCTTGATGGTCACGGAGATCTCGCGGCCGTTCGGTGCCTTGTAGCTCACCGTGTCGCCGGCGGAGGCGCCGTTGATGGCGGCGCCGATCGGGGACTCGGGGCTGATGATGTCGTGGTCGGTGGCGATCGACAGGTCGCGCGTGCCGAGCACGAACACCTTCTCACGGCCCATGATGTCGAGCGTGACGAGGGAGCCGTCGCCCACCTTGCCGGCCGGCGGGGCGGTGAGGATCTTCGCGTGACGCAGCTTGACGGTGAGCTCGTCGATGCGGCCCTGGTTGACGCGCTGCGCCTCGCGGGCAGCCTGGTATCCGCCGTTCTCGCTCAGATCGCCCTCCGCGCGCGCGGCGGACACCTTGGCGAGGATCTCGTCGCGGTACTCGCCCTCACGCCAGGCGAGCTCCTCCTTCATCTTGTCGTACGCCTCCTGCGTGAGCAGGATGTCCTTGTCGTCTTCTGCCATGTCGCTTCCTTATCCTCCCCGGCGCGCGTCACGCGCACGGGGATGCTGTGAATGTCTGTCGTGGATATGCGAAAGCGCCGGTCATCCCCGGCGCTTCCTGAAGAATCCGCTGCCGCCGTACTCAGCGCGTGGAGATGATGTCGATCACGAACACGAGCGTGTCGCCGCCGCCGATGCCGGCCTGCGGGACGCCGCGCGAACCGTAGCCGTACTCCGGCGGGATGGAGACGATGAGACGGGAGCCGACGTTGTGACCCGGCACGGTCTGGTCCCAACCCTTGATGACCTGGCCGACGCCGATGCCGAAGCTGGCCGGCTGGTGGCGGTTGAAGCTGGAGTCGAACGGCTCGCTCTTGCCCCACACGACGCCGTGGTAGTTCACGGTGACGGTGTCGCCGCGGCGGACGATCGGACCGTCGCCCTCCACGACCTCGACGACCTTGAGACCGGCCGGCGCCTCGGCGGTCGGGAACTCGATGACGGGCGTGGTGCCGAACTCGGCCTGCACGGTGGGCATATCAGCCATGGGCTGCCTCCTATCTCACGGGGCGCGCGTCCCACACGACGCACGCCCGCATACGGAACATCATCCTCAATCGGACACAATGCCGACCATACTAGCACCACCGGCGCGCGGCAATCGGCATTCGGCCACTTCGGCGGTCGGCGTTCGACCGTCTCAGCATTCGACCACGTTGACGGCGAGGCCGCCCTTCGAAGTCTCCTTGTACTTGGCCATCATGTCCTCGCCGGTCTCCTTCATCGTGCGGATCGCCTGGTCGAGGCTCACGATGTGCGAACCGTCGCCGAGCATGGCCATGCGCACCGCGTTGATGGCCGTGTTCGCCGCCATCGCGTTGCGTTCGATGCAGGGAATCTGCACGAGGCCGCCGACCGGGTCGCAGGTCAGTCCCAGATTATGCTCGATGCCGATCTCGGCCGCGTTCTCCACCTGTTCGGGGGTGCCGCCCATCACGGCGGCGAGTCCGGCGGCGGCCATCGAGCAGGCGGAACCCACCTCGCCCTGGCAACCGACCTCCGCGCCGGAGATCGACGCGTTGCGCTTGAACAGGTAGCCGATCGCGCCGGCGGTGAGCAGGAACGTCACGACGCCCTGCTCGTTCGCGTCGTCGACGAAATGCCAGTAATAGTGGAGCACGGCGGGGATGATGCCGGCCGAGCCGTTGGTGGGGGCGGTCACGATGCGCCCTCCCCCGGCGTTCTCCTCGGAGACGGCGAGCGCGAACAGGTCCACCCACGCGGCGTCGGAGCTTTCGAGCACGGCGTCATGGCGCTGCCGGTCACGGCGCAGCACGTCGGCGTTGGAGGCGAGACGCGCGTACATCTTCGGCGCGCGGCGGGGCACGTCGAGGCCACCGGGCAGCACGGGCTCGGTGGACGAGCAGCCGTGGTTCACGCATTCGCGCATGACGCGCCACACGTTGTCGATGGCGGTGCGCACCTGCACGCCGGAGCGTGTGGCGGTCTCGTTGGCCCACACGAGTTCGGCGATGCTCAGATGGCGTTCACGGCACAGGTCGACGAGTTCGGCGCAGGAGGAGAACGGGTAGGGCGCGTCCGGGCCGAAGTCGGTGGACGCGGACTCGTCCTCGTCGGCGAACGCGGTGCCCTCCGGCGGCCGCTCGTGGATGCCGATCATCAGGTCGTCCGGGTGCCCTTGGCGGATGAATCCGCCGCCGATCGAATACCAGACCTGCTCGTCGACGAGGCTGCCGGCCGCGTCGAACGCCTGGAAGCGCATGCCGTTGGGATGCGCCGCCATGCGCTTCCACTGCTCGAAGACCATGTCCTTGTCGTAGTGGAATCCGATGCGCTTCTCCCCGGCGAGGTTGAGCGTGTCGTCGAGCGCGCAGGTCTCGCGGATGCGCAGCATGTGCTGCGTGTCGACGGTGGCGGGCACGTTGCCTTCGAGTCCGGCCATGACGGCGCGGTCGGTGCCGTGGCCGAGTCCGGTGAGCGCGAGCGAGCCGTACAGGGTGACCTTGATCCGGTCCGTGCGTTCGATGAGCCCGTCGTCGCGCATCGAGGCGACGAACGCGTGCGCGGCGGACATCGGCCCCACGGTGTGCGACGAGCTGGGGCCCACGCCGATGGAGAACATGTCGAGGACGCTGAACATGGGGTTCCTCCTATCTGCCTTGTCTGGCTGTCTGGCCCGCCCGGCTACCTGCCGAGTGCGGAGAACATCATCACCGCGCACACGAGGCCAAGGGCGGCGAGCGCGATCTGCGCGACGAGCAGGCCGATCGCGGCCTTGCGCCTGGCGGCGAGCTTCGGACCGTGCGTCTGGCCGAGCATGGTGGCGACGAAGCCGAACACCGCGTAGTTGACGGCGACGGCGGCCACGTCCCCGTTGGAGAGCACGACGCCGTTGAGCGGCTGGTCGAGCGAGTTCATTACCGAGGTCATCACGAACAGGCCCCAGATGCCGTAGCCGATCGCGCCGATGACGCCGTAGGCGATGGGCTTGAACTTGTCGCGCATGCGCAGGGTGAACGATTCGACGCACCACAGGATCGCGAAGCCGACGACGTACGTGTAGGCGACGGCGACGAACGTTACGACGAGCGCCCACGGCACGAGCGAGGCGACGTTGCCGATCATCGTGAGGTAGAAGCCCGAGCAGGCGATCGCGCCGACGGTGAGCGCGGCACCGACGATGATGTTCTGCGCGAGCATGATCGGCAGTCCGGTCGTGGTGTCCTTGTCGACGTGGCTCCAGCTGGACGGCATGACGTTCCTCTCCTTCACGGGTGCATTGTGGTCGGGTGCATTGTGGTCGGGTGCATTGTGGTCGGGACGGGGAACGAGCCTAGCCGCCGTATGTTTCGGCGGTTTGTTTCCGGATGATGACGAACGATGGCGGACGATGGAAGTGCCCCCGCAGGGATTCGAGCATATCGAGCTTCAGACAACAGACACCGCCAAGCTCCATACTTGCAGCCAGACAGATGTACTCACACTGACCGGCAACATCCTGCCATTCGGTTTCCTGACCATCATTATTCGTAAACCCAGTCGTCAGTAAGGTAGTCACCTTTTCCTGTGGTGCTGGCGGGGAGGTCCCCCGCTTTTTCTTTTCTCTAAATCATTCCTGGTCTTGCAGAGACGTACGTGAAGTAGCGCAACGTGGGAACACCGAAGGAGCTTGTAATGGAAAAGCATGTAGGCGCACTTTTAGGTGCACAAGCCGACACGGGCAAAAGCACTCCTGAGGTGTGCAATAGACCTAGGTCCAATCGGCCAGTCAGAGCTACAAGGAGGAGGAACTCCACCCGCGCGGGACGGACCCGGAGCAAATGGGGATCGGTCATAGCAAGACTGGATTCTGACGGACAACTGTATGCGTGGCAGGTCCGGTATAAGAACCCGATCGACCCTAGTAAGAAAGTACAACGTCAGTTCAAACCGGAATTCAAAGCGGAGGCATATCGATGGCTTGATGAGGAGCATGAGCTCGTCATCAAGCATGAGAAGGGCATCAAGCAATGGGTTCATCCGACCGAACGGGCTAAAGCCGAAGCCGCGCTTCAGATTACATTCGGTGATTTTATCCGAAACGAATTCATCCCCGGATACCGTAAATCCGATGGAACGCCTTTGGCCGGGTCATCGAAACGGAACCTGAGAGCGGATTGCTGATCTGTTGGCTTTCGATTTCCTTCCCGATCAGCATGATGCTTACGTGTTGCAACAGGCCATTCTGGAAATCGCCATGCAGACTTCGAAGCTGGAAGAATCCAAGATTGAACTGGAGAGAGCCTTGGCTCTGGCAGAATCCTCTCATGCCTTCCCCATATTGGTCAAGGACGGAGCATAAGAAACAATCCCGCTTCCTATTCCAGATGTCACGGAAGTGCCCGCCCACTTGGCACGGGCACTTCCAACCAGTTTCCTTCGCGGACTAGTTCACTTGGCTCTTGACCAGCCCGGTTCCGTACGGGAACAGCACCGCGTTGGAATCGATATATTTCTTGGCGATGTTGTTGGCGTCTTTCGGCCAGGTAGTCGTCAGGTGCCCGCTGAAGTCCCGATCTGCGGACAGCAGCACATCGGCCACGCCCTCTCCTTCGGAACCGGGGAACCCGGCCATGACCACCGCATCCACCTGCTTGAGCTGGTCGGTGATGGTCAGTGCTCGGCCCGTGGTCAGTATCAGGACGATGGGCAGGTTCGGATGCGTTTTGCGGATGCTGGAGATCGTATTGATATCCTTCTGCTGCAATGTCAGTTGATTCGCGGTGCGGTCGCCGGCGTATTCCGCGTATGGGCTCTCCCCGGCGACGACGATGGCCGCATCATAGTTTCCGGTGAATGAACCGTCTTCCTTGAGATCGACGGTTTGTCCGTTCTCTTTGCCGGCCGTCTTGAGGCCCTCATAGATGGTGGTGCCGCTGGTGATGTCGCCAGCCGACCCCTGCCAGGTGATCGTCCATCCACCGGACTGCATGCCGATGTCGTTGGCGGACGACCCCGCCACGACGATGCGCTTCATGGACGGCAAGTCGTTCATCAACGTGGAGCCATCATCGGTCGACCTGTTCTTGAGTAGCGTCAATGATTGCGCGACGGCCTCGCGGGCCACGGCGCGATGTGCCTCGCCGCCGAATTGCGCTAGCAGTTCCTTATTTGAGTAGGCCAGCTGTGGGTTCTCCAGCAGACCCATCTCATCCTTCACGTTGAGGATACGGGTCACCGCATCATCGACGCGCGCCATGGCGATATCCCCGGAGTTCACGCCGTCGATGACGGCCTGGCGTGCCGCGATCCACTTGGGTTGGGTTCCCTCGTGTTCGTCCACCATGAGCATGTCTACGCCGGCGTTCACGGCCTTCGCCACTTTCTGGGCGTAGTTCAGGTTGCCCTCGATCTGGTCGATGCCGTTGTAGTCGGTTATGACGATGCCGGTGAATCCGAGTCCTCGTTTCAACACGTTGGTGAGCAGGTCGGCGTTGCCGTGGCATTTTACACCGCCGATGGAGTTATAGGAGACCATCACCGATCTGACGTTCGCGTCCTGGACGGCCGCCCGGTAGGGTACCAGCAGTTCGCTGTCGAGAATCTTCCGGAATGCTTCGCTGTTGTAGTCGAGAGGCACGTCACCTTGGTTGACGCCGTCTTTGGTGATGCCCTCGCCGATGAAATGCTTCGCGGTGGCGATGGCGGAGTCCGAGCCGGCCAGCCCGCTGCCGCTTTCGCCCGCCTGCGAGCCTTCGATATAGGCGGCGCCGAGTTTGGCCGAGAGATCTGCGTTCTCACCGTATGCCTCATAGGTGCGGCCCCATCGTTCGTTTTTGGGCAGTCCCAGCGTGGGCGTGAATACCCAGTTGGAGCCGGTGGCTCGTACCTCGCTTGCCGTGATCGCTCCGATCTGCTTCACGAGTTCGGCGTTTCCGGTTTGGCCGAGGTTGACGTTGTGCGGGAACAGTGTGGCGTCGGCGACGTTGTTGTGGCCGTGTACCGCGTCCACGCCGTACAGCAGCGGGATGCCGGTCTCGTTGATGACGGCGTGCTGGTAGGAATCGGCGCGGTTCGCCCAATCGGATGCGCTGTTGCCTGATTCCGGGGCGGCACCGCCGCCGCTCAGTATGGAGCCGATATGGTATTCAGCGGCCTGCTGCGGCGTGATGTGCCGGGTGTCCGGCTGCATCATCTGACCGACTTTATCTTCCAAGGACATCGAGGCCAGTAATCGTGCGACGCGATCGTTCCGGGCGGTCACCATGGTGGCGGCTGGTTCCGTATGTGAAGATGCGGGTTTCCGATGCGGGTTTCCGTCGTCGTTTGCCGAGGCCATCGGCACTGCGGCAAACACCAGTGATGCTGAGATCGCCATCGAAAGCAATGTGGTCGCCACTGCATTGCGGCGTCGAATACGGTTGTGCATGGTCGTTCCTTGTTCCTTATTCATAGAACGTTTGGATATTCATATTGAGGTTGGATGCGGCTCATGGCCGCGGCTGAAGGGAACGCCCGGAGACCTGTATTCTTACAGGACTCCGGGCGCCCGTTTCCCTATCAGCGACGGCGGCTGCGGGCGCGCTTGGCGAGCAGAAGCGCCACGCCACCACAAACGAGTGCGAGGGCGACGGCCAAGGCGACACCGATGGCCGCGCCAGTCTTGCTCAGCGCTGTGTTCGTCTTGCGATCCGAGGACGCACCGTTGCCGCTGGACGGAATGACTTCCTGTTTCAGCCCGTCGATGGCCTGTTGGAGGGCGGATTTTGCCGCCTCGACCTGTTCCTTTGTGGCGTTATCCGAGTCAAGGATGGACTTCGCGGCGGCGATGGCCTTATCGAGGTTCGTCTTTGACGCGGCGGTGAAACGCTTGCCGTCATCTGGCTTCAGCGATTCGGCCTTTTCGACCAGTGCTTCGAGCGCGGACTTGTCGACGGTCGGCTTGGTGGGCTTGTCCTCCTCCTTCAGTCCGTCGAGCGCGGACTGCAATACCCGTGCCGCGTCGTCCACGGTCTGCTGGGCGGCCGTGCCGTCGGCGGAGACTTTGAGCGCGTTGGATAGTGCTTCATCCAGCGCGGCCTTCGATTCGGCGGTGAACTGCTTGCCGTCGGCGGGCTTACGGTTCTGGGCCTGTTCGATCAGCTTGTTGAGCTGGGTCTTGTCCACTGTCGGCGGCATGGGTTGGTCTGCGCTTTGGAGCGTGAGATTGGCGTACCGGTAGTTGACCGCGCCTCCCCTGGCCACGATGCGGAGCAGATGTTCGCCTTCGGTGAGCGGGACCTTCTTCAATGCGGTGGTGGCGTAGCTGTCCCAACCGTATTGGGGTACGTCCAGCGCGGCCAGCTCGGTGCTTTTGCCGTCCGCTGCGACCTCTTCAATCACGGCCGATGCGTTCTGGTCGTTGGTGGCGGCGTTGAGGCTGAACTGGTAGGTTCCACCCTGCTTGGCGTTGATGGAGAACTCTTGGTAGGAATTTTCCTCGCCCCATCCGACGTTACGCGTGTTGCCGGTTCCTTGCAGACCCCAGGCCTTGTCGTCGGAGCCGCCAATGATCGCATCGGTGGCGAGTCTCACCTGGCCGGAGGTTCCGGTTGCAGTGCCGACGTCCGTGGCATGGACTTTGGTGAGTCGCAGATCCCAGATGCTGGCGTCATCGGCGGTCAGTGCCACGCGCAGCGTCTGCTCGCCTGCGGCGAGGCGGATCCGCGTACGTCTTTCTCCGGTGTTCGCCACATCCCAGGTGTTCGGCAAGCTCACCGATACCGATTCCAATCCGGAGCCGGAGATCCTGATCGCGTTCGGCACGGCTTTGGCGTTCACCCAAAAGCCGTAGGTCAGCGTATAGTCGCCTTCCTCGGCGACGTTCAGCGTGTATTCCGCATAGTTGCCGTTCTTCTGGTTGTTGCTGAGGCTGCCGTTGGAGTCGGAGGCCTTGTCTTCGTTCAGGGAGACGGTGTCACCACCGACGGCGATGGGCGCTATCGCCTTGGACAGGGTGAGCTTCAGGCTGCGGTAGTTGAGACTGGTCCCCTTGGTGAGCACGCGGATGCGGTGTTCGCCCTGGGTCAGCTGCACGGTGGCGGTCTGCGTCTTGTAATTGTCCCAGCCGGTGTTCGGCACGTTGAGCTGCGTTAGATCGGTCGCCGTGGAGCCATCGACTGTTTGTATGTGTGCAACGGCACCGTCGGATCCGGTGGCCGCGTCGAGGGTGACGACGTACGTGCCGGTCTTGGCGACGTCCACCAGGTAATCCTGATAGGAGTCGGCCTCGCCCCATCCGATGTTGCTCGGGTTGGAGCCTTGGATGGCCCATGCTTTGTCAGTGGAACCGTTGATGACATTTGAGGGTGCCAGTGTAGCCGGGGAATCGGCGTTCGTCTTCACTGCGTTCGCTTTGGCGATGCGGATGTTCCATAGGCTCGCGCCTTCGGCGTTGAGCTCGAAGCGCAGTGTCTGTCCGCCCGCCTTGAGGTGCAAACCCGTTTTGTATTCGCCGGTGCCGTTGTACATGTTCGGCAGCGAGATGCTGGCGAGGTTGTCGGTGGCGAAACCGGTGCCGCCGGAGAGTTTGATGGCGTTCGGTACGGCGCCGCTGTCCCATACGCCGAAGGTGATGGTGTAGTCGCCTTCCTCGGTCACGTTCAGGTAGTAGTCCTGATAGTCGCCTTTCTTCTGGTTGTCGCTCAGCGATTCGACGCCGCGATATGGTCTGGCGTTCTCGCCGCCAAGCGTCACCTCCTGATCGCCAACCGTGATGCCGGCGGGCATGTCGTTGGTACCGTTGAAGGTCAGGTCGGCGGACAAAGCGCCTTGGCCGTCGCTGTCGTCGTATCCGTTCGCCGCGACCGTCAAGCTGCCGGAGGTGCCGCCGTACAGCGTTTTCCCGGTCCAGTCGAGGGTCAGGGTGATGGTGTGGGCGTCTTTGCGTTCGGCTTTTGTCAGCGTCGCGTATGCGGCGATATCGCCGGTGAGCGAGACCACACCGTCGTCGGCGACGTGGTCGTTGAAGGTGCCTCCCGTGATGGTCACGTCCACGGATTTGGCCTGGTAACCGATCTCGCCTGCGGAGAGCGATTCGGGATCGTTCACTGCGGTGAACGTGACCGGCGCACTGATTGCGGTGCCTGCCGTACCGGAGTACTGGCTGGCATCCACGTTCAGCGTGGCGGTCATGTCGCTATCGAAGTCGACGTCCGATTCCGTAGTGAAGGTGACGCGCGCCGTGGTGTCGTTTACGCGATCGACGGTGTATGCGATGCCGTGGGGCGCGTCGTCGAACGTCCATTTCGCGGGATCAAACGTCTGGACGAATTGGCCGTCGGCCAGTGCAAGGGTGATGCTTTTGCCAGTGAGCGATCCTTCGGTCAATTGCTCCTGTTCGGCCGTGATGGCGTTGCCGATGACCATCGCCGAGAACGATTGCGCGGCGCGGTCGAGCTTGATGCGCAGGGTGGCGGTGCCCTTGGCGAGCTGGACAGTGGCCTTTGTTCCGTAGACGTAGTCGCCGAGCTTGGTCTCCGTGCCATTGCCGTCCACGGAGTACAGGCTCACGTCGGCCGTGGTGGTGTCGGCTACGGTACGTACATGCTTGGTGGCCATATCCGTGGGTGTGGCGACGTATGCGGATTCGTGAACGGTGGAGCCGTTGTCGCGCGACGGTTCTTCAGACTCATCGCCCGTGTTCGGCTCGGTGGGATTGGCGGCGTTGCCGTCTTTCTGGTTCGTGCCGTTCTTCGATGAATCCTCATCAGGCGTTCCGTCACCGGGTTCTTGCCGGGTGGAATCGCCGCCTGTCTCGGTCTTGGAGTCCGCGCCGGCATCGCCCGCATCGGGGACGGCTTCTGCATCGTTCCCTGAAACGTTCGCGCCGGTGCCGCTGACCATGACGTCATAGGTGCCGGTCTTCTGCACGTTCACTGCGTAATCGAGATGATCGCCGTCGGCTATCGCGACAGCCTTGCCGTCGGCGATGCGTACTCCGTCACGATCGGTGTAGTTCGTCGCGTCGAGTCGTCCGGGAATGCCTACGGTGTCCTGTGTCTTGGTGAAGGCGATGCCGGCAAAGTTCACGCCGCCTTCGGGGAAGGCCACACGTAGGATCTGGATGCCCTTGCCGAGTGTCACCGTGGTCTGGGTGGTGGAGATGGCGGCGTTGTCGGACGAGTAGTGCGCCACGCCGAGTTCGTCACCGCCGGAGGACAGCGTGACCGGCGTATTGCGTGTAGAACCGCTCGCGGCGGAGAGGGCGTACGCCACCTGGTAAGTGCCGGCCCTGTGCACGTTCACCAGGTATTCCACGGTGCTGGTTTTGTCGAGCCCGGTGATGACGGTGTCGTTTTTGGCGCCGGCACCGTCGAGGGTGGCGTCGGCCAAGGTCAGGGCGGCGGTCACGTCCTTCACTTTGGTCTGGTCGATGGGCAGCCACCGGTAGGTGGCGACGTTCTTGGCCGGCACGCTGGACACGAACTGTGCACCATTGTTGACGACCTTGAATTTCTGTTCCTTGTCGGTTCGGTTGACGACCACCATGGAGACCTCACCGGTCTCGGGGTTCTTGAACGCCACATTGGTGAGCGTGTCCGGGGAGCCGGCGGTGCTGTCCACACGTACGTCGCCCGGACGAATGTACCGGCTGAACTGGCTGATGAGGTTCACTTCAGGCGTGTTGACCACGTCATCGGGGTTCTTCGCGTTCTGCACGAAGGTGGTGGGATCGGGAGTGCCGACCCAGTGGTGGGTCTTGCCTTCGCTGTCGAGCATGGAGACCCAGCTGTTGTAGCTCTGAGAGCCGTTGCGGAACCAGTCGATCATCCAGTTCGCTCCGGTGGTGCCCCACCAAGAGCGTTCGGTCAGGTGGATGGACTTGTCCGGGTTGGCCTGGCTCAGTGCTCCCATCGTGCTGGGGTTGCCGCCGTAAGGATGGAAGGCGATACCGTCCACGTTGGCCCAGTCCTCGGGGCTTTGCTTCATTTCGCTTACGTAGGCGTCGGCACCGTCGAAGTTGTGGTCGAACGCCCAGACCTGAACCTGTTTCTCAGCATCATTCAACACGGTGCTGGCCGCAAGCTGTCTTTTGATGGCGGTGGCGAGCTTGGCTTCCTGCGTACCGGTCATATGGCAACTCGGATAATCGATTTCCAGCAAGGGCTCGTTCTGCAATGTGAGTGCGGAGACTGGGATGCCTTCCTTCTGGTATTCCTCGATGTAGCGCACCAGGTACTTGGCGTAGTCGTCGATATGTTCGCTGTTGAAATCACCTCCCTTGAGCAGCAGATTATTGTCCGCATAGGATGCGCTGGAGCTGGTTGGGGTCTTCATCCACCCTGGCGGGCTCCACGGTGAGGCGAAGAAGCTGATGTCGACGCCGAGGTTCTTGGCTTCGGATTGGAGCGCATGCACGAAGTCGATGATGTGTTCGTCACGGTCCTTCTGAATACTGAATCCAGTGATACCATCGCCGTCCCAATTGGGTTCCGCACCGTTCAATGTGGCGTTCGGGGCATCGTAGTAGGTGTAGAAGTCTTTGTCGGTGAAGTCGGCGGCGCCGATAGTCAGGCGGAACGAGGTCAGTCCCATGCCGTTGACCGGGTCAAGCAGCGTCCTGATGAATTCGGCGCGTTTGGATTCACTCATTTTCCACCAGTTGCCCACAGTGGAGCCATCCACGGAGGTACCGATACCAGTGATGGTCTGGTAGGTTTTCGTGTCATCCACTGAGATGTCGGTGATGTTCTCATCGGTGGTGTCGGTGACGTTGGTCAGGTCGATGGCGTCCTTGGCCGATACCGCGTTGCTGACTGTCCAGTTGGGTTTGGATGCGTTCTTATCCGTCAGGTTCCAGAACCAGCCTGACTCCTGCGAGTGTTCCGTCGAGGACATCGTGACCTGGACTCCGCTGTTGCGGATGACGGTGCCAGTATCGGCCGCCGACGCGGCATTCATTGGGATCAGCATGGCCATCGAGACCGTAAGTCCCGTCAATGCGAGGCCGATTCGCCTTCGTTGTTTCATCATTCTCCTTCGAACTTCCTGTTTTCCATTGCGAGTCATCGAACACGTCGTCGTTGAAACACTCCAATGTGTGGATGCGCTTCATCGCCTCACCATGACACGCATTTCATGCGCATGAAATTAAAACATTCGCATGAATACCGCCATCCTATCGCAAAGCAATCAGAATGTCAAAATTCATTCGAATGAAATTTGGGCGGATGTCACGCAAGCGACTGACAATATTTCACAGCAGGCACTGCAGTTGCGCGGTCGTTTGCGTCGCGGAATGCCAGGCACCGACAATACAGGTCACGAGTACAACAACCGTCGTGGCTGCGGATATGAAGACGGCCGGTACTCCACGCTTATCGTAGAGTACCGGCCGAAAACGGTTCCCGTGAGTATTGGTCATCTAGTCGACTCTCGCCAGATCGGCAGCTCCGATAATGCCTGCCTTGCCGCCGGCCTTGGCTTCCAGGATGTTGGCGTGCTGGCGGTACATGCTGGCCTGTAGGTATCGGTTGAATGCGGTGCTGGCGGGGCCGAGCAGCATGCTGCCGACCTCAGCCACACCTCCGCCGATGACGAAGGTGTCGGGATCCAGTACGGCGGACAGATTGGCCATGAGCCGGCCGAGCCAGTCGCCTAGGCGTTCGAACGCTTCGGTGGCGGTGGGGTCCCCCTGTTGGGCGGCGTCACGCACCATGGGGCCTATAAGTTTACTGCGGTCGTATTCGCATGTTTCGAGCAGGTGCTGTGACTGGTTGGGTTGGCGTCTGGCGGCCGACCATGCGAACCGTTCCAACGCCGAACCGGAGGCGTATTGCTCCGCGCAGCCGAACAGGCCGCATCCGCAGGCCTCGCCATCGGGGACCATGACCATGTGGCCGATCTCGCCGGCCATGCCGAACGCGCCCCTGGCCAGATGGCCGTCGACGATGATGGCTCCGCCGACACCGGTGCCCACGGTGATCATGATCATGTCCCGGGAGTCACAGCCGGCGCCGAAGCGGTATTCACCCCATCCGGCGGCGTTGGCGTCGTTCTCGACAACCACCTTGACCCCGTTCCCGATCAGATCTTCGATGGCGTCGGCGAGCGGGTACTGGTTCCATGCCGGCAGGTTCGCCGCGAAGCTGACGGTGCGTCGGTCGGATGCCACGTTGCCGGCGGCCGAAATACCGATGGCCTTGATGTCGCCCTCTTTTTTGCACTGTTGGTAGATGTCGGCCACGACGGCGTTGATGTCGGCAGCATCCTCCGGTGTGGGTACGCGCTGCAGGCAGCGGATGTTGCCTTCCTCGTCGCAGATGCCTCCGGCGATCTTTGTACCGCCGATATCAATGCCGAGCGTTTCCATGGCTGATTTTCCTTGCTGTCGAAATAGTTGTTGAAAGCTAACCGCCACTCAGTGGTTGCGGATGGCGTTGCGCAGGGGCAGGACGCTGGTGGGCGAGACGGACAGTTCGTCGAGTCCTATTTCAAGGAACGTGTCGGTCAGGCTCAGGTCCGCGCCGAGTTCGCCGCAGATGCCGCACCAGATGTCATGGCGATGGGCGGCCTCGGTGGCCATGCGGATCATGCGCAGCACTGCGGGCGAGTGCGGGTCTGCGAAGCGTCCGAGGTTCGGGTTCTGCCGGTCGCAGGCCAGCGTGTACTGGGTCAGGTCGTTGGTGCCGATGGAGAAGAAGTCGACTTCGGCGGCCAGTTCGTCGGCCATGATGACCGAGGCGGGCGTCTCGATCATGATGCCGACCTGGATGTGTTCGTTGAAGTCGATGTGCCCGCCGCGCAGCTCGCTCTTGACCTCGTCGAGGATCTTCTTGGCGTCGCGCACCTCCTGGACCGAGGTGATCATGGGCAGCATGATGGCGATGTTGCCGTACACGGAGGCGCGCAGCAGGGCGCGCAATTGCACCTTGAAGATCTCCGGACGGGTCAGGCAGATGCGGATGGCGCGGTAGCCGAGGGCGGGGTTGTCCTCGTGCTCTAGGTTGAAGTAGCCGACCTGCTTGTCCGCGCCGATGTCGAGCGTGCGGATGACGACCAAACGGTCGCCCATCTTCTGCGCGACTTCCTTGTAGGCTTCGAACTGGAATTCCTCGGTCGGGTAGTCCTCGCTCTCCAGGTACAGGAACTCGCTGCGGAACAGGCCGATACCCTCGGCGTCGTTGGCCAGTACGGCGGTCCCGTCCGAGGGGCGGCCGATGTTGGCGTACAGGCGCACCTGCTGGCCGGACTTGGTCTCGGTGGGCTTGCCCTTGAGCTCCTGCAGCAGGCGCAGGTGTTCCTCGTACTTGGCCTTCTTGCCTTGGTATTCGGCCAGCGTGGCCTCGTCCGGGTCGACGAACGCCAAGCCGCTGGTGCCGTCGATCACGGCGGTGTGGCCGTCGTCGTCCGGGTCGAAGGCGTCGCCGATGCCGATGATGGCGGGCAGGCCCATCGTGCGGGCCAGGATCGCGGTGTGCGAGTTCGCGGAGCCTTTGGCGGTCACGAATCCCAGCACCTTGGCGCGGTCGAGCTGCACGGTTTCGCTGGGGGCCAGGTCCTCGGCGAGGATGATGTGGCTGTCGCCGTCGCCGTCCTGCGCTCCGCCGCCGCGTTTGCCTTCGAGTACGTTGATCACGCGGCGGGAGACGTCCTTGACGTCGGCGGCGCGCGCCTGCATGTAGGAGTTGTCCATTGCTGCGAACATGGCGGCGAACTGTTCGGCGGTGCTGTTGACCGCGAACTCGGCGTTCACTTTGCTCGATGTGATCAGGTCCTCGATGCTTTCCACGTAGTCCGGGTCCTGGAGCATGAGCTGGTGGGTGTCGAACAGTTCGGCCTTGCCTTCGCCGAATTCGGCGGCGGTCCTGTCGCGCAGCTGCTTGAGCTGGTTGACGGCCGTATCACGGGCCGCACGGAAGCGTTCCACCTCGGCCTTCGGGTCGTCGACCACGCGGCGTTCCACGGCGTGGTCGGCGGTGTCGAGCACGCGGATCGCGCCGATGGCGATGCCGGCGGAGACCCCAACGCCTTGTATCGTTCTCATCACAGGTTCTCCTTGAGGAACTGCTCGAATTCGGCGGCGGCCTTGACCTCGTCGTTGCCCTGCACCTTGACGGTGACCTCGTCGCCCTGCTTGACGCCGAGTCCCATGACGCCGAAGATGCGTTTGGCGTCCACGGATTTTCCGTCGCGGGTGACGATGATGCTCGACTGGTATTCCTGGGCCTTGGCGACCAGCAGGCCTGCGGGGCGGGCGTGCATGCCCTCGGGGTCGGATACGGTGAACGTGAATTCCTGAGACATGATGATTCCTTTATGCGTTTGATGTGTTGCGCTTGAAGCGCCTTGTATACGTGCTGTGGTTTACAGCTGTTCGCCGTTGGTGGCGATGACCTTCTGGTACCAGCCGAAGGATTTCTTGCGGCGGCGTTCGAAGGTGCCGTGTCCTTCGTCGTCGGCGTCGACGTAGATCAGCCCGTAGCGTTTCTTGAATTCGCCGGTGCCGAAGCTGACCACGTCGATGCAGCCCCACACGGTGTAGCCCATGACCTCCACGCCGTCGAGGTCGATGGCCTTGCCGACCTGTTCGATGTGGGCGCGCAGGTAGTCGATGCGGTCGTCGTCGTCGATGGTGCCGTCCGGGTTGACGGTGTCGTATGCGCCGTAGCCGTTCTCCACGATGAAGATCGGCTTGCGGTAGCGTTCGTACAGGACGCTCAGCGCGTAGCGCAGGCCGACGGGGTCGATCTGCCAGCCCCATTTGGTGGCGGGGATGTACGTGTTGCGCACCACGCCGGCGATGCCGGAGTCGAAGTCGCCGGGGGTGGAGTCGTCGGCGGACAGGGCCATCGACATGTAGTAGCTGATGGAGATGAAGTCGACCGTGCCCTCGGCGATGGCCTCCTCGTCTCCCGGCTCCATGTGAGGGGTGATGTCCTCGCGGGCCCACATGTTCCTTGCGTAGTTCGGGTATTCGCCGTTGACGTACACGTCGCCGAACACGAGCCGGTCGCGCATGGCGACTTCGGCGCGCATCACGTCGTCGGGGTTGCAGGTGGCCGGGTAGATCGGCACGATGGCCAGCATGCAGCCGATCCGGAAGTCGGGGTTGATCTCGTGGCCGCGCTTGACGACCAGGGCGCTGGCGACGAACTCGTTGTGCACGGCCTGCCAGACCTTGCGTTTGCGGTCGTGGATCGTGTCCGTCCCGGAGAAGCGGATGCCGGAGTCGGTGTAGGCGAAGATCGGGTTGTCGAGGTTCATCTGGTTGTTGACCTCGTTGAAGGTCAGCCAGTACTTCACCTTGGTCCTGTAGCGTTCCATGACGGTGAGCGCGAACTTGACGAACAGGTCGATGAGCCTGCGGTCGGTGAATCCTCCGTATTTGAGGCTCAGGTTGAGCGGCATCTCGAAGTGGGAGAGCGTCACGACCGGTTCCATGCCCTTGGCCTTGAGGTCGTCGAACAGGTCGTCGTAGAACCTCAGACCCGCCTCGTTGGGTTCGTCCTCCTCGCCGTTAGGGAAGATGCGCGACCAGGCGATGGAGGTGCGGAAGCATTTGAAGCCCATCTCCTGGAACAACGAGTCGTCGCCGCGGAAGCGGTGGTAGTAGTCGTTGCCCCAGTGGTTCGGGTAGATCTTGCCGGTCTCGACGCTATCGGTGATTTGTCGGGGCACGCCGTGCGCGCCCGCGGTCATCACGTCGGCGATGGACACGCCCTTGCCGTCTTCGTTCCATGCACCTTCGAGCTGGTGGGCGGCCACTGCGCCGCCCCACAGAAAGTTGCTTGGGAAACCCATGTTGTGTTCCTTTTCCTGATAGGTCCTGTGGGTCAGTTGATCTTCTTGTACAGCGCGATGAGCTCGTTGACCAGCAGTTTGACGGTCTCCGCGGCCATCATCTGGTCCTCGACGTGCGTCATGAGCAGGCTGACCTCGATCTTCTCGCCGGACGCCTCGCGCTGCACGAGGTTGGTGTGCAGGTCGTGGCCGGTCGCGAAGCTCTGGTCGCCGCTCTTGATGAGCTCGTCGGCCTTGTCGTATTTGCCGGCCTTGGCCGCCTGCAACGCCTCGATGTAGTCGGATTTGGCGCTTCCCGCGGCTGTGATCATCTGGAAGCAGAGGGTCTCCCAGTCGAAGTCCTTGTTGTCTTCTGCCATTGTTACCACCCTTGGTTCGTTCGTTTGGTTGTCGGTTGTCTGTCTGTTGGTGTCGGGTTACTTGGCGTCGGCGATGGCGATGGCGTGTTCGAGCACCTTGTCGCCGCGCACCATGCCGTAGTCCTGCGGGTTGATGGCCTCGACCGGCTTGCCGGGCAGCAGCTTCTTGACGTGGTCGAGCTCGTAGCGTACCTGCGGTCCGAGCAGCACGGCGTCGGCGTTCGCGGCCTTCTCCTCGACCTCGGAGATCGGGTAGGCGTCGATTTCGGCCTCGATGCCCTTGGCCTCGGCGGCGGCGCGCATCTTCTTGACCAGCATGCTGGTGGACATTCCGGCGTTGCAGCACAGTACGATCTTCATGGTGTTTTCCTTTCAGTGGGCCCCATACCGATCGTGGGGCGGTTGGTTGTTATGGGTGTATTGAGTGTTGATTAAGGAGGGGGCCCGGCAAGGGTGGTTGCTCGTACCGGGCTCCCATGTCATCCGACCATTGCCGATCGGAAGAGTCGGGCCGTTCGATGCGGCGTCTCAGGCCTTGGCCGCGGCGGCGGCCGTCTCGATGTCGGCGTCGTTGGCGGCCTGTTCGGCGACCCATGCCTGGTCCTGCTTCTTGACGAACGGCAGGTAGACGACCACGGAGATCACGAGGATGATGAGCTGGATGAGCGCGGCCTTCCAGCCGCCCAGCAGGAAGCCGGAGATGATCACCGGGGTGGTCCACGGCACCTGGACGGCGCCGAACGGGGGCAGGAAGCCGATGTACATCGCGCCGTAGGTGATGATCATGGCGATTAGCGGGACGACGATGAACGGGATCAGGAAGAACGGGTTGAACACGATCGGCAGGCCGAAGATGACCGGCTCGTTGATGTTGAACAGGCCGGGCACGACGGACAGCTTCGACATTTCCTTCATCTGGCTGGACTTGGCCACGATCAGGCCGGCGATGAGCAGGCCGAGGGTGATGCCGGTGCCGCCGAACTTGACGAAGCAGTCGACGATCTGCGGGGTGAGGATGTGGCCGCCGTCGGCGGTGGTCACGGCCTTGCCGGCATCCATGAGGGCCTGGTTGGCCACGGAGTTGGCGGTCAGCAGCGGGGCCATGATGCCCATGACGACGTTCGGGCCGTGGATGCCGCACCAGAAGAGGATGGAGATGAGCAGGGTGATGATGATCGCGCCGGCCCAGTTGTCGGTGAGATTCTGCATCGGGGTCTGCAGGATCTTGAAGATGAGTTCGGTGAAGCTCACGCCGCCGAACAGCTGACACAGATGGTAGATGACGGCGGAGCCGAGCACCACGAAGAAGCCGGGGATCATGGCGGAGAACGCGTTGGACACGCCTTCGGGCACGGAGTCGGGCAGTTTGATCTTGAGGTTGTGCTTCATGCACTTGACGAACACCAGGCCGGACAGCAGGCCGACGATGATGGCGGTGATCACGCCGTTGCCGCCGGTCCATGAGGTGGAGATCGCGCCGGACACGGAGGCGGTGGTGCCCTCCTTGATTGCGTCGACGGTGCTGTGGTCGATGCTCACCGAGGACGGCGAGAGGATGAAGAAGGCGACCAAGGCTAGCAGACCGGAGGAGATGCCGTCTTCCTTCTCGTTGCGCGCGTAGGCGTAGCCGATGCCGACCGCGATGATGACGGCCAGGATATTGAATGTTCCGGCGGACACCTGGCTCAGGCCGATGTTCCACTTGTCGGTCAGCAGGTGGTTCATGAAGTCCGTGTAGCCCTCGAACGGCAGGTTCGCGAGCAGCAGGAACAGCGAACCCACCAAGGTGGCCGGCATCGTGAGCACGAAGCCGTCCTTCAGAGCAGTGACCGCCTTGGTCGTCGCGAATTTCATGAAGCCGTTGAGCAGTTTGTTGCCGAACTCCTTCATTCTCGTCCTCCTTTGGACTGGTTGACGTCCCCGGGCCGGTGTCCTTGTCGCCGGTCCGATTCCTCTTGTTCAGTATCAAGTCATTCGGATGAATAGGCGTAATCCGAATGACTTGACTACAATATACGAGTTTCATTCGGCTGTGTCAAATTCATTCGAATGATTTTTGGATACGGCGTGTCGCCCCCCCCCCCCCCCCCCCCCCCCCCCCCCCCCCCCCCCGAGGGAATACCGTGAAGCGGCGCCTCCCCCACCAGCGACGCCGCCTCACGCATATAAGGGACTACTTCAGGTCGGCGAAATTAAAAAACGTGGCCTTCTTATAGTGGTAGTAGACCGTGCCGGCGTTGAACATGCGGCCGCTGGCCAGATAGGCGTCGTCCTCGACCACCAGGGCGGGATCCCCCGCCGACAGGCCAAGAAGGTCGGCCCGACCATGATCCAGCTCTCGCGCGCATATCAGCTTGTCTGCAAATCCCGTACTCAGCCCCAGATCCTCGCGAATGTACGCGTAAATGGAGCCACTGGCGATCTCCTCGCTGAGATACGGCACGAACTCCTTGAGATACAGGGCGTACTCGATGGCGAACGGTTCGTCATCCAACAGACGCAGGCGCGAGACGCTATAGACTTTGGCGTCGACGGCGCACTTGAGGCGCGCGGAATCCGCGCCCGCCTCGCGCTGCTCCAGCTTGATCAGCTTGGAGGACACGGAATGGCCGGGAAACTCCGAAGTCATGCCTCTCGTGCCGTTGATATTGAGGCAGCCCTCACGCCTGTTCTCCCGGACGAACATGCCGCTGCCCTGCACCGGATACACATCACCAAGCTCGACCAACATGGCAATGGCGTTACGCACGCAGTACCGGGTCGCGCCGAACCGCTCCATGAGCTCGGGCTCGGTGGGCAGCTTTCCCGTGTCGCGGTATTTGCCCTTGTCGATCTCCACCTTGAGAATCTTCGCCAGTTCACGGTATTTCATACACCCTCCAAAATCACATCATTCAGCCGCGCCACATCGCCGCAGCACACATAATCCATATTATCGCATGACTCATATTCATTCGAATTACAGACACACCATCACCCACAATTGCATGATTCATTCGAATGAATTATTCTTAGGAAACACCATCTACAGTTCAGACGCTGATGTCGGCATTCCATAGGAGAACACGCGCATGAGCATATCCAAACTAGTATTTATTGATATCGACGGCACACTGCTGGACAGCAGCCACCGCATTCCCGAATCGGCTCGCGAGCAGTGCCGCCGAGCGCAGCAGGCCGGGCACCGGCTGTTCATCTGTTCGGGCCGTGCGGCGCTGGACATCGATCCACCGGTGCTCGAACTTGGGTTCGACGGCATCGTATCCGACGGCGGCGCATGCGCCGAGCTCGACGGTGAGACCATCATCGACGAGCGCATGCCCGCTGAATCCGTCCGCATGGCGACCTCGTTCTTCACCGCGCACGCCATGCCGTATGCCTGGCACTGCCCCGACGGCATGCACGCCACCGAACGCTACCTGCACCGGCTCGGCATCTGGCGAAAACTGCTGCGGCATCCGCAGATGCGCGACTCCTGGCACACCATCACCAACCATTCTGCCCCTCTACCTCCAGTCCGCAAAGGAACGTTCTACGTCCCCGAGAACGGCAGTCTTACCGTGGAAGACGTGCGTCGCGAGCTCGCTGACTACGCGACCATTATCCACGGATCAATCAACGCTTCCAGCGACGACAACGGCGAGATCCTTATCCCCGGAGTAGACAAGGGCACGGCGCTCATGAAAGTCTCTCAACGGCTCGGAGTTCCACTGTCCGACACGATCGCCATCGGCGACAGCGACAACGACCTTGAGATGATACAGACTGCCGGCATCGGCGTGGCGATGGGCAACGGCACCGAAGCCGTCAAATCAGTCGCCGACATGATTGCGCCAAACGTCGACGACAACGGTCTCGCGGCAGTACTGCACCGGCTGCTCCGTTAACATGCCACCCCGCCTCAGAAGAGAATGCTCCAGACGGGGCTGTTCGACACACTCTCCTTCATCGGCGTGGGAACACGGCCCCGAGCCATGCGCTCCGTCTTCGCTTCCTGCGCCGTGTCCCGTGCCGCTCCCGGGCCGCCACCCAACAGCCGCATGATTCCAACGCAATCGCAACATCGCCTATCGTCGGAAATACAAAACCCGGCCCACGATATTTCGTGAAGCCGGGTGATGAAGTGCCCCCGGCGGGACTCGAACCCGCAAGCCGAAGCGATCGATTTTAAGTCGACTGCGTCTACCGATTTCGCCACGGGGGCCTGTGGTCGGCGGGAGCCGACCGTGTCATTGTACTATGCGGCGCGTCCGTATGCCGGCGTGCGCCGCATAATCGTGTCTGGTCGCGTCACGCGGCGAGCAGGCGCCGTCCGTAGTCGAGGACGATGCCGTCGAGCAGCCCGTGCTCGCTCGCCACGTACGAGTCGATGGCCTCGCCGTGGTCGAGCCGCGCGGCCTCGCTCACCTTGGCGAGCACGCGGTTCCAGACGACGGCGCCGCCGCCCACCACGTCGATGCGTCCGGGATGGATCGTCTTGTAGGCGCGGCGCTGTTCGCGCGTCATCCTGAGGAACAGGTCGTCGATGCTTGTCGCGTCGGCGATGGACAGGCGGTGGCCGTCGACGATGGAGTGGTCGTATTCCTTCAGTCCGATGGCGAGCGCGGTCATCGTGGTCACGGTGCCGGACACGCCGATGATGGTGCGCGCCTTGCCGGCGGGCACGGTACGGAACGCCTCGTCGATATGCGCGTCGATGTCCTCGACGGCCTCGGCGATCTCCTCCTCGGTGGGCGGATCGGTCTTGAGATGCCGTTCGGTCATGCGCACCGATCCGATGTTCATCGAATACGCGGCCTGCACCTGCGTGGCGGGCGCGGTCTCGCCGTCGCCGCCGATGACGAGTTCGGTGGAGCCGCCGCCCAGGTCGACGACCAGATAGGGCGGTTTGAGGTCGCCGCGGTCGACGACCGACGTGGCGCCGAGGAAGCTCAGGTCGGCCTCCTCCGTGCCGGGGATGACCTCGGGGCGCACGCCGAGGATCGACTCGATGCCGTCCTCGAACTCCTCGCGGTTCCCGGCGTCGCGCGTGGCGGAGGTGGCGACGAAGCGGATGCCGTCGACCGGATGCTCGGCGAGGATGCCGGCGAACTCGTGCGCCGCCGCGTAGGCGCGTTCCAGCGCCTCGTCGGCGAACCGGTGCGTCTTGTCGACGTCCTGGCCGAGCCGGATGACGCGCAGCTGGCGCGGCACGATCTCGGTCATGCCGTGCTCGTCGACGCGCGCGATCTTCAGTCGGATGGAATTGGTGCCGCAGTCGATTCCCGCGACGGTCACCGCCTTGCCCATGATGGTTCCTTTCCTTGGCATTGAACGCCTGTCTCCTTTGGCTCCCCTTGCCAGGGGAGCTGTCCGCGAAGCGGACTGAGGGGTAGTCCGCCTTGTCAGTCCAGCACGCTGCACCGGCACACGGCCGGGTCGAACTCGTCTTTCACGCGGTCGAGCACCATGTCGCCGATCGGGTTGGCGCCGCGGCCCATGACGAGCGACTGCGCGATCAGCGCGTGCAGGCACTTGACGCGCACGGGCATGCCGCCGGCCGACGTGCCTTCGATATGCTCCTCGGTGTCGCCGAGCTTGACGGCGATCTCGTGGCGGAACGCGAGATACAGCTCGTGTGCGCGCGCGTAGGCGGCCTTCACGTCCTCGTCCTCGGCGACGAGACGGCTGTACTCCTGCATCACGCCGTCGGCCTCCACATGCGAGGCGGCCTTGAGGGCCTCCGGACTGGTGAGATAGCAGGTGGTGGGGAACGGTACGCCGCCGGGCAGCAGCGGACGGGTGACGACGGCGAGCGGACGGCCGCACACGCAGCGCGCGCCGACGGCGGCCATGCCGCGCGGGTAGCGTCCGAGCTGGTGCTCGACGGTGGCGATGTCGGCTTCGGTGGCCGGATGGTCGAGGATCTGGTCGGCCAGTGCGGTCGGGTCGATGGTGGTGGTCACTGTTGGTCCTTCTTGGTCGTGGTCGTGTCCGTCGAGGCGGAGCCGGAATCCTGCCGGTTCTTCTGCGTTCCGGTCTTCCCCTGCGTGCCCGTGGAGTTCTTGGACACCGGTTCGTCGGCCTTCTTGAACGCGTACGAGAGCTCACTGTACCAAGGCAGTTGCTTCGACGTGTCCGTCTCGGCGTCGGTCTTCGTCCCGCCGCCGCTGCCGTCGCCGGTCACCGCCTGCGGGTTCTGCACGCGCACCGCGGTCTCGCCGGGGAAGACGAAGCCGAGGCGTTCGCGCGCCTGCGCGGCCACGTAGTTCTTGTCGTTCCAGCGGGAGATGTCGTTCTCCAGCTCCTGCTTCTGGGCGACGAGCGCCGCCTCCTCGCGTTTGAGGCTGTTCAGGTGGGCGAGGTCGGCCGCGTACGTGTTGAACGTGGAGACGAGCTGGATGGTGCCGACCGCGATGATGAACAGGGAGACGAAGAAGGCGATCGGGCCGGAGTTGCCGGAACGGCGGTTCTTCTTCGCCTTCGCGGCGGACTTGGCGTCCCCCGCGCGTGGTGTCCGGTTCCGTGTGGTCATGGGCAACAAAATACCCGTCGCGTTCGACGGAACGCGACGGGCATTCGTTGCTGCGCTATGGTCGCCCCGTATGGGGCGACGCCTCAGCACGCCGGCGAAGCGGCATCAACTCACTTGTTGATGTACTTCTTGCAGGCCTTGAAGGCGCTGTAGCCGGCGTACTTCGCGGTGGAGCCGAGCTCCTCCTCGATCTCGAGCAGGCGGTTGTACTTGGCGACGCGCTCGCCACGGGCCGGGGCACCGGTCTTGATCTGGCGGGTGTTCTTGGCGACGGCCAGGTCGGAGATGGTGGTGTCCGGGGTCTCGCCGGAACGGTGGGAGACCATGGAGGTGTAGCCGTTGGCGGTGGCCAGCTCGATGGCGTCGAGGGTCTCGGTCACGGTGCCGATCTGGTTCAGCTTGACCAGCAGGGAGTTGGCGGCGCCGAGCTCGATGGCCTTGGCCAGACGGGCCGGGTTGGTCACGAGCAGGTCGTCACCGACGAACTGCAGGCGATCGCCGAGCAGCTTGGTGATGGCGGTCCAGTCTTCCCAGCCCTCCTCGTTGAACGGATCCTCGATGGAGACGATCGGGTACTCCTCGATGAGCTGCTCGTAGAAGTCGAGCATGTACTGGGAGTCGCGCTCGTCGCCCTCGAAGTGGTACTTGCCGGTCTCCTTGTTGTAGAACTCGGAGGAGGCGACGTCGAGGGAGATGCCGATCTGCTTGCCCGGCTCGTAGCCGGCGGCGGAGATGGCGTCCATGATGTAGTTGAGGGAGTCCTTGTTGGACTTCATCTTCGGAGCGAAGCCGCCCTCGTCGCCGAGGCCCGTGTTCAGGCCTTCCTTCTTGAGGACGTTCTTCAGGGTGTGGTAGACCTCGACACCGGCCTGCAGGGCCTCGGAGTAGGTGTCGAAGCCGTACGGGGAGATCATGTACTCCTGGATGTCGGTGGCGAAGTCCGCGTGGGCGCCGCCGTTCATGATGTTCATGTTCGGCACCGGCAGGATGTGGCCGTTGGTGCCGCCGATGTAGCGGTACAGCGGCTCGTCGGCGGACTCGGCGGCGGCGTACAGGGCGGCCAGGGAGACGCCGAGGATGGCGTTGGCGCCCAGACGGCCCTTGTTCGGGGTGCCGTCGAGCTCGATCATCAGGTCGTCGAGGGCGCGCTGGTCGGAGGCATCCATGCCGATGACCTTCGGAGCGATCTCCTCGTTGACGGCCTTGACCGCGTTCAGAACGCCCTTGCCGCCGTAGACGGACTTGTCGCCGTCGCGACGCTCCCAAGCCTCGGCCTCACCGGTGGAGGCACCGGACGGGACCAGACCCAGACCGCGGGCGCCGTCCTCGGTGTCCAGAACGACCTGGACGGTCGGGTTGCCGCGGGAATCGAGAATCTGACGCGCGTAGACGCTTTCAATTGCTGCCACAACTACTCCTTTAACGTTAGGTTGTGATGACATCGTCAAGAATAGTGTGATTGATGGACTACGCGCAAGGGTTGCGCATTGCGTGTTGTGAGCGTTCACATCCCACTGTTCACCGATATTTCAACGTTGTTTCACGCCCCGTTCGACTCCCGTCGACGTTCCACGGTCCGGACAGGCACCACATCCGCCGACTAGACTGGGCCCGCATGAACGACATGCACATCCGCCGCGCCGAGAAGCGCGACATCCCCGAACTCCACCGCCTGCTGCGGCAGGTGGCGGACGTCCATCACGCCGGCCGCCCCGACCTGTTCAAGGCGGACGCGACGAAATACACCGACGACGAACTCGCGGGAATCCTCGCCGACGACGAACGCCCGGTCTTCGGCGCGTTCTCGGACGCGGACGACGCGACGCTCTACGGCTACGCGTTCTGCGTGTTCGAGCGGCATCCGGGCAACCACGTGCTCACCGACGTGACGACGCTCTACATCGACGACATCTGCGTCGACGAGGCGGCGCGCGGGCGGCACGTGGGTACCGCCGTCTACCGGCACGTGCTCGATTTCGCCCGCGGCGCCGGCTGCTACAACGTGACGCTCAACGTGTGGTCGTGCAATCCCGGCGCGCAGGCGTTCTACGAGCGAATGGGCCTCAAGCCCTACAAGATCGGCATGGAGACGATCCTGTAGGGCCTTGCAGGGTCCGCGCCCCGCCCCGCTCCCCCGCCGCTCGGCTACCGGCGTTTGCCCGGCACGTAGGCCAGGTCGTTGAGCAGGTCGGACACCCAGTCCATCACCTGCTCGCCGGGCATCGGCCCCTTGCCGAGGGAGCCGCCGAACGGCGTGGGGATGATCATCTGGTGCGTGACCGGCCGGTACTGGAACCCCTTGTAGATGCGCGACATGCGCATGAGCATCGACTCGGGCGGGTCGACGCGGCCGACGCGCAGACGGTTCGACTGGGCGAGGATCTCGGAGATGCCAAGCTTCCTGGCCCTGAACTTGAGGCGCGCCACGCCGAACAGCATCTCGAACTCCTCCGGCAGCGGGCCGTAGCGGTCGGCGAGCTCCTCGGCGAGGTCCTTGAGGTCGTTCTCGTCGCGGGCGGCGGCGAGCTTGCGGTACGCCTCGAGGCGCAGCTTGTCCGAGTCGATGTAGTCCACCGGGATCGACGCCTCGACCGGCAGGTCGATCGACACGTTCGCCGGTTCGGCGGCCTTGTCCGGCTCCTTGTACTTCTCGACGGCCTCGGAGACCATGCGCACGTACAGGTCGAAGCCGACGCCCTCGATGTGGCCGGACTGCTGGTCGCCGAGCAGGTTGCCGGTGCCCCTGAGCTCCAGGTCCTTCATCGCCACGTCGAAGCCGGAGCCCAACGCCGTGTTCTGCGCGATCGTCGCGAGCCTGTCGTGCGACTGCTGGGTCATCGGCTTGGACGGATCGTACAGGAAGTACGCGTACGCGCGTTCTCGGCCGCGGCCGACGCGTCCGCGCAGCTGGTGGAGCTGCGAGAGGCCGAAACGGTCCGCATGGTCGACGATCAGCGTGTTCGCGTTCGAGATATCGAGGCCCGTCTCGATGATCGTCGTGCACACGAGCACGTCGATGTCGCGGTGCCAGAAGTCGCGGATGATCTGGTCGAGCTGCTTCTCGCCCATCTTGCCGTGCGCGACGCCGACCTTCGCCTCCGGCACGAGCGTGTGGATCCTGTCGGCGATGTGCGCGATGTCCTCCACGCGGTTGTGCACGTAGAACACCTGTCCGCCGCGCAGCAGCTCGCGGCGCACCGCGGCCGTGACCTGCGCGTCCTCGTAGGCGCCCACGTAGGTGAGCACCGGCAGACGGTCCTCCGGCGGGGTGGCGAGCGTCGACATCTCGCGGATGCCGGTGACGGCCATCTCCAGCGTGCGCGGGATCGGCGTCGCGGAGAGGGACAGGACATCCACGTTGGTGCGCAGGGCCTTGAGCGTCTCCTTGTGTTCGACGCCGAAACGCTGCTCCTCGTCGATGATGACGAGGCCCAGGTCCTTGAACCTGATCTTCGGGTTGAGCAGCTTGTGCGTGCCGATGACCACGTCCACGGTGCCGGCCGCCAGCCCCTCGATGGTCTCCTTGATCTCCTTGGGTTTCTGGAAGCGGCTCATCGCCGCCACGTTGACCGGAAAGCCCTCGTAGCGTTCGGTGAACGTCTCGTAGTGCTGCTGGACGAGCAGCGTGGTGGGCACGAGCACAGCCACCTGCTTGCCGTCCTGGATGGCCTTGAACGCGGCGCGCACCGCGATCTCGGTCTTGCCGAAGCCCACGTCGCCGCAGATGAGGCGGTCCATCGGACGCGGCTGTTCCATGTCGTGCTTGACCTCGTCGATGGTGGTGAGCTGGTCGGCGGTCTCCTGGTAGGGGAACGCGTCCTCCAGCTCCTTCTGCCACGGGGTGTCCGGGCTGAACGCGAAGCCGGGCGTGCGCTGGCGGGCCGAATACAGCTTCACCAGGTCGTCGGCGATCTCCTTGACGTGCTTGCGCGCCTTCGCCTTGGTGGCCGCCCAGTCGGAGCCGCCCAGCTTGTTGAGCTTGGGTGCCTCGGCACCGATGTATTTGCTCACCTGGTCGAGCTGGTCGGTGGGGATGAACAGCTTGTCCGGCGGGGCGCCCCGCTTGCTCGGCGCGTATTCGATGACGAGGTATTCGCGCGTGGTCCGGTTCGCGCCGGTGCCGATGGTGCGTTGGCGCATCTCGACGAACCGGCCGATGCCGTGCTGCTCGTGCACCACGTAGTCGCCGGCCTTGAGCTCCATGAGGTCGATGGCCTTGCGGCGGCGCTTCGGGGTCTTCGCCTGCGCCATCGCCGAGGTGCGGCCGGTCAGGTCGCGTTCGGTGAGCAGGGCGGTCTTCGCCTGCCTGTCGACGAAGCCGTCGACGGCCTGCGAGCGGATCGCGCCGAACCGCGTGATGCCGGTCGCGTTGACGGCTCGCTTGAGTCGTGCGAGCGTGCCCTTGGCCGCCGCGGTGATGGCGACGTCGAATCCGGCGTCGATGAGGCCTTCGATGCCGGCGGCGGCCTTCGACTCGTCGCCGCGGTACTCCCCCGGATTCGTCGCGTCGACCTGCACGCGCCCCGGGCGCGAACCGTCGACGGTGAAGCTGGTGAGACGGATCACGTCGTGCTTCGAGTTCTCGAGCGCGGATATCGCCTCGTCATAGTCGATGAAGCTCGCCTGGTCGAAGGTGATGGGCGCGCCGGCGCCGTGGCCGGACGCGGCGACATGCCAGCTGGCGGCGAGGAACTCGTTCGCCGTCTTGGCGAGGTCCTCGGCGGAGCGGCGCAGCTTCTCCGGGTCGCTCAGCAGGATGACGGCGTTCCCGGGCAGCAGGCCGGCGACCGGCTCCATGTCGTCGATGAGCGCCGGCATCAGCGATTCCATGCCTTCGACCGGGACGGCGTTCGCGATGGATTCGAGCATGTCGTCGGCGTTCGGGATGGAGCCGATCAGCGATTTCGCGCGGGCGCGCACCCGGTCGGTGAGCTGCAGCTCGCGGCATGGCGTCGCCCAGATGGTCGTAAGGCCGTCGCCGTAGGTGCGCTGGTCGGAGGCGTGGAACTCCCTGATGCCGTCGATCTCGTCGCCGAAGAACTCGATGCGCACCGGGTGGGGCGCGGTCGGCGGGAACACGTCGAGGATGCCGCCGCGTACCGCGAACTCGCCGCGGTCCATGACGAGCTCGACGCGCGTGTACGCGTTCTCGACGAGACGGTCAGCCGCCTCGTCGAGCGGCAGGTCCTCGCCCCGCGTGAACACGAGCGGTTCGACGTCGGCGAGGCCGGCGACGATCGGCTGGATGAGCGAGCGCACCGGCATGACGAGGATGCGGATGCGGCCGAACATCGGATCGGCGTCGCTCGGATGCTTCAGGCGACGGAACACGGCCATGCGGCTGGCGACCGTGTCGGCGCGGGGGCTGAGCCGCTCGTGCGGCAGCGTCTCCCACGCCTCCAATTGGGCGATGTCGTCCGGATTCCCGTCATACCAGGAGCGCAGCGCGCCGACGGTCTCCTCGGCCTCGCGCCCGGAGGCGACGACGAGCACGACCGGCTTGCCGGCCTTGCCTGTTGTGCCGTCTGTGCCGCCCACACCCTGTGCGATGGCGGCGGCGAGCGCCGGGCGCATGCCTTCGGGCATGCCGACGACGATTGCGTCGTCGACGCCCTCCGGCGGTTCGATGTCGCCGGACGCGACCTTGCGGAACGCGGGATCGCCGTCCGCGAGCCGTTCGAGCAGCCCGGCGAGCGAGCCGTCGACGAGGCCGAGTTCGGACGTGACGGACGCGGGCGTCTCCTTGGCGTCAGCGGCCATTGAACTTCTCCTGGGTCTTGGCGAGTCCCTTGAAGATGATGTCCTCGGCGGCGTCCGCGCCGTCCATGAGGAATTCGGGCAGCTGCTTGCGCTGGTCGGGGCCGAAGCCGCCGAGCACCCAGTTGATGGTGTTGTCGTGCGCGTTGGCACCGCGGCGGGCATGGCCGACGCCCATGCGCACGCGCGCGTACTTCGGCGTGCCCAGCGACTTGTCGATGGATTTGATGCCGTTGTGGCCGCCGGCGGAGCCGCCGGCCTTGACCTTGATGCGGCCGAAGTCGAGGTCCATGTCGTCGTGGATGACAATGACGTGGTCGGGCTGGATCTGGTAGTAGGAGCAGATCGAGGCGACCGCGTTGCCGGACTCGTTCATGTAGGTGAGCGGCTTGGCGAGGAAGAACTTGACGGCGCGGCCGTCGAGGTGCATCGCGCCCTTGCCGAGCATGGCGAGCCCCTTGTGGTCGGCGAAGTTGACCGACCAGCGTTCCGCGAGCACGTCGGCGGTCATGAAGCCCATGTTGTGCCGCGTGTCCTCATACTTCTTGCCCGGGTTGCCCAGTCCCGCGATCAGCCAGAAATCCGATGCCATATGCGTTGCTCCTTACTGCGCCTTACTCGTTTTCGACCGAACAGATTGTACCCACCGCCTCAGTCAAGGGCGCGGACGCGCAGGTGCCGGCGCCGGTGCCCCGGTCACAGGTCGAGGCACCAGTAGGACATGTCGTGCATGACGCCGGTCGCGTCGGTGGCGGCGGCGGGGAGGAGACCGAACCGGGTGAATCCGAAGCGGCGCATCAGGGCGGTCGATCTGGCGTTGTCGGCGAAGATGATGCCGATGGCCTTGCGCATGCGGCGGGCCCTCGCCTCGTCGAGCAGGTGGTCGAGCAGGAACGCGCCGATGCCGCGATGCCGCCACTGCGGCGCGATGTAGTAGGCGAGGTCGGTGACGCCGTCGTAGCCGGCGCGGTCGTAGAACACGGACAGCGCGCCGAAGGCGACGACCTTGCTGGGACGGGCGCCGTCGCGCTCCCCCCGAACGGTCTGCCCACCGTCGCGTGCGACCTCTTCGTCGCCGCGGGAGGCATCGTCACCGTCGTCCGTCGCCTCGACGACGAACACCCCGTAGGGCGGCTGGTGCGATTCCACCCATGCGCGTCGCTGGTCGAGGGTGCGGGGGGCGAGGTCGGCGGTGGCGCCGCCTTCGACGACGGACGCGTTGTAGATGTCGGTGATGGCCTGGAGATCGGATGCGGTCGCGGCCCGGAACAGATAGGACATGCCGACAGCCTAACCCCGGCGCAAGAAATCCCGGAGGAAACCGGCTCGGTCCGGGAAAAGACGCGCTGGCGCGTCGCCAGCGCAAACAATCCCGGGGAATGTCCCCGTCACCCGGGAATCCTTGCGCTGGCCCCCACTCAGCGCAAAATTTCCCGGAAAACACCCCTATCGTCCGGGAAAAGTCGCGCTGACGATGGGTCAATGCAAGAAATCCCGGAGAATCACGCCGATTCCCGGGATTTCTTGTGCCGTGCGTTGGAGCGGGATGCATCGGGGCCTCGGATACGGGTTTCCGATGCCCTCGCTCCCGAAACTACTGTTCCAGTTCGATGGCCTTGTTCAACGCGTCCTCGAGGGCCTTCTGGGCTTCGCCATAGGCGGTCCAGTCGCCGTTCCTCATGGCGTCCTGGCTGTCCTTCATCGCCTGGGCGGCGTCGTCGAGCGCCTGCTTGAGCTCAGGGCTGCGCGCGGCGGACGAACCAGACGAACCCGACGAACCCGACGACGAACCGGAATCCTTACCGTCACCTGAGCTGGAACCGCCCTTCGACGTGTCACCTGACGAACCCGCCGAGCCGGAACCGCCCGAACCGCCCGCGACGTTCGCCGCGTCGCCGGCGGACGCGCCGGAGTCGCCGCCGAACACCTGGTCGAGCGCCTCGTCGAGCGTGTCGGCGAACCCGACCTGGTCGCCGAACGCGACGAGCACCTTCTTGAGCAGCGGGAACGACGTGGCGCCCGAGGACTTCACGTACACGGGCTGCACGTAGACCAGGCCGCCGCCCAACGGCAGGGTCAGCAGGTTGCCGCGCACCACGTTCGTGGAGCCGGACTGCAGGAGGTTCAGCTCCTTGGACACGTCGGCGTCGGCGTTGAAGTTGTTCTGCGCCTGTCCGGGGCCGGGCACGTTCGAATCCTTCGGCAGCTCCTGCAATCTGAGGGTGCCGTAGTTCGCCCCGATCTCGCCCTTCGTCGAACCCGCGTCCGAGTCGACGGAGAGGAATCCGGTGAGGATCTCGCGCGTCGACGTGCCGGCGGGGATGTACGAGGAGGTCAGCGAGAACACCGGCTCCTTGGTGCCGCCGGTCTGGAGGGTCAGATAGTAGGGCGGCTGGAGGATGTCCTGGTCCTGCGCCTGCTGCGATTCGGTCGGGTCGACCGGCGTCTGCCAGAAGTCCTCGCCCGAATAGTACTGGCTGGCGGAGGTCACGTGGTACTTGGCGAGCAGTTCGCGCTGCACCTTGAACAGGTTCTCCGGATAGCGCATGTGGCTCATCAGGTCGCCGCTGATCTCGCCCAGCTGGTGGTACTGGCCGGGGAAGATCTGCTCCCACGCCTTGATGACCGGATCGGACTTGTCCCACACGTACAGGTCGACGGAACCGTCATACGCGTCGACGGTGGCCTTCACCGAGTTGCGGATGTAGTTCGCCTGCTGCGTGCCGAGTCCGGTCACGGTGGACGACGAGACGGTGGTGGAGTCCTTGGTCGCCGACCCGAGGTCGGTCATCTGCGAGTACGGGTAGGCGTCGGACGTGGTGTAGCCGTCGACGATCCACTTGACGCGGCCGTCGACCACCGCCGGGTAGACGCGCCCGTCGAGCGTCAGGTACGGGGCGACCTTGGCGACGCGTTCGCGCGGCGAACGGTCGTAGAGAATCTGCGAGGCGGAGGTCACGCGGTCGGAGAAGAGGATCTGGTCGGAGCCGAAGCGGATCGCGTACAGGAGACGCGCGAACAGGTTGCCGACGGACGGGCCGCCGTTCCCCTTGAACGTGTTGGTCGCGCCCTTCGACCCGGTCGGATAGTCGAACTCCCATGCGGCGGTGCCCTCCGGCGCGCCGACGATCGAGTATTCGCCCATGTTCGGCGAGAAATAGATGCGCGGCTCGTACTTCTCGGATTCGGTGAGCTTGCCCTGCGTGGGGATGCCGGATTCAAAGAACTCGGGCTGGCCGTCGGCGGTCACCTTGTTGCCGTAGGCGGCGACGACGCCGTAGCCGTGCGTGTACACGGTGTGGTCGTTCACCCAGTTGCGGTTGTCGTTGCCGGCGAGGTCGAGCTCGCGGGCGGCAATCACCGTGTCCTGGCTCTTGCCGTCGATCTCGTACTTGTCGACGGCGAGCGTGTCGGCGAACGTGTAGTACTGCTTGGACTGCTGGAGCTGCTTGAACGTCGGGGAGACCACCTGCGGGTCGAGCAGTCGGATCTGCGCCGTGGTCTCGCCCTCCGAGCTCAACGCGCCGGATTCGCCCTTCGTCGTGGCCTTGTAGTTCTCGGTCTTGAGCTTGTCGAGGCCGTAGGCGGCGCGCGTGGCGTCGATGTTGCGCTGGATGTACGTGGATTCCATCTCCTGCGCGTTCGGGTTGACACGGAAGCGCTGCAGCACCGCCGGCCACACGATGGTCAGGACCATGGAGACGACGACCACGACGGCGATGGCGACGATCGGGGTGCGCCACGCCTTCAAGGCGGCGGAGGCGCGCACGCCGAGCGGCTGCGCGCCCTCCAGCGCGTGCGAGCGCATGAGCCACACGCCGAGCACGACGCCGAGAATCGCGATGAGCGCGGCCATGATGAACGTGACCGGGATGGTCGCGTTGACGGTGGTGTACGTGGCGCCGGTGATGCGCGAACCCTGCTGGGTCAGGTGCGCGAACACGCCGAGCGCGGTGGACGCGGCGAGCGCGAACATGTTGAGCATGAGCCACACGGCGATCTGGCGACGGGCCCGCTTCGTGATGGCGAACAGGCCACGGCCGTTCACCGGCATGGTCAGGCGGATGCCGCCCATCATCACGTGCGTGGCGACGGAGAAGACGATGCCGACGAGCAGCAGCATCGACACGGCGGACATGACGAGCCTCAGGCCGGGCAGCACGAACACGTAGAAGCCGTTGTCGAGACCGAACTGCGGGTCCTCGACGCCGAAGCTCTGCGCGTGGAACATGAGCAGCACGTCGGCCCAGTTCGCGTTGAACTGCGCGCCGAACACGGCGCCCACGATCACGGAGATGACGGCGGCGACGCGTCGCGCGGTCTTCGAGCTGACGGTCTGTTTCACCTCGACCACGTCGCCGTCGACGCGTACGCGCGAGCCGTCGGCCGCGTCGGGACGGGCGCGGATCGCCAGCCATGCGGACAGGAATCCGACGAGTCCCATGAGCAGCGCGTAGGCGACCCACAGGCCGACCTTCACGCCGAGCTGCGTCCAGACGACGGATTGGAAGCCGAGCTGCCCGTACCACATGAGGTCGGTGAGGAACCGGGCGAGGCCGAAGAACAGGCCGACGAGGATGGCGAGCGCCGCCACCACGCCGATGAGGATCTTCGTGCCGCGGTCCGGGCCGCCACGCGGGCCTTTGCCCGGACGCGAGGGTCTGCGCGTGATGCGCGGGAATCCAGGGCCGAACGGGGGTCGTCCCGACCCCCCGCCGCGTCGCGCACCGGAGCCGGCGGCACCGGCGCCCGCTCCCGCGCCCGACGGCCTTGCGTCGTCGCCGTCCGTCTCGACGTCGATGATGATCGGATCGTCGTCGGAGCGTTCCGCCCGCGCCTGCGATCCGTTCCGACCGGACCGCCCGCGATCGCCGCGCGGGTCGAAATCGGGGTCGAACATACCGAATATATCTGCGAATGACATGTTCCCAGCCTACAAACAGGTGAGGAATGTCAATTCGCGTCCGTTCGCCGGGAGCCGAGCCGTGCCGGCGTGTATTCTCGTGCGCGGATACGGACGGCCATCGGATATCCGATGGGCGGTGGCCGATGACCGATATCGGTGACGGAACAGGATGGAAAGGGGACGTCTGTGCTCACGGGGAATCGTCGGGACGGTGGTGCGACGAGGCGCGGAGGCGCGATGCCGGTGCTCGTGACGGCCGTCGCCGCGGCGCTCGCGGTCGTGCTGGTCGTCGTGCTGGTGGTCCTGCCGCGGGTGCGCGACGCCCGGCATCCGGCGGCTCCGTCGGGCCGGACCGCGCACATGTCGCGTTCGGCCGTCCCCACGCCCGGGGATCCGACGTCGATGCGGGCGCGGCGAATCGTCGACGGCATGGATGTGGAGGAACGCGTCGGCCAGCTGGTGATGGCGCCGTTGTTCGCCGGCAGCGAGCCGTCCGCGTTGAAGGACGCGATCGCCGACCGTCACGTCGGTTCGGTGCTGCTCATCGGCAACTGGCGTTCCGGCGTGTCCGGCGTGCGTAAGGCGGTCGACGGGCTGCAATCCTATGTGGGGGACGGTTCGCGGCTGATCGTCGCCACCGATCAGGAGGGCGGCCAGGTGCAGCATCTGACCGGTTCCGGGTTCGACGCGATGCCGAGCGCGGTCGAGCAGGGCGCGATGACGTCCGACCAGCTGCGCGCGTCGGCGGCCGGTTGGGGTGGTCAGTTGGCGGCGGCCGGCGTCAACGTCGATCTCGCGCCGGTCACGGACACGGTTCCCGGCGACCGCAAGCAGAACGATCCGATCGGCGCGTTGGACCGTGATTTCGGTCTCGACGCCGCCGGCAACGCGGCGCATGCGGCGGCGTTCGTCGCGGGGATGCGCGACGCGGGCGTGCAGTCGTCGATCAAGCATTATCCGGGTCTGGGCGCGGTCAAGGGGAACACGGATTTCACGGCGGACGGCATCGTCGACACGACGACCACGGCAGACGGCGCGGAAATCGGCGCGTTCCACACGGTGATCGCGCAGGCGCGGCCGGCGATGGTGATGATGTCGCTCGCCACGTACCAGCGGATCGACGCGGATAATCCGGCCGCGTTCTCCTCCACGATCGTGGACGGCGTGCTGCGCGGCAGGCAGGGCTATGACGGCGTGGTCACGTCGGATTCGCTGTCGGCGGCCGCGGTGAGCGGCACGCCGACCGACCAGTTGGGCGTGCGGTTCGTCGAGGCGGGCGGCGATCTCGTATGTATCGGCCAGAGCGCCTATGTCACGCCGATCCTCGACGGGTTGGCGGCGAAGGCGAAGTCGGATGACGCGTTCGCGGCCAAGGTGGAGCGTTCGGCGGAGCGCGTCGTGCGGCTCAAGCTCGAGATGGGGCTGATGGACTAGCGATACAGGCCGTGCTTGCCGATGTATTGGACGACGCCGTCGGGCACGAGATACCAGACGGGCTCGTCGTGTTCGGCGCGGCGGCGCACATCGGTGGAGCTGATCGCCAACGCGGGGATCTCCAGCGTGTCCACCTTGCCTTCGGGCAGCCTCACGCCTTCGGGCGACGAGTAGCCGGGGCGGGTGACGGCGACGAAGTGGGCGAGATCCCACATCTTCTCCGCGTCCTTCCACTGCATGATCTCGGCGACCGCGTCCGCGCCGGTGATGAAGAACAGTTCCGCGTCGGGGCGTTGCGCGCGGATGTCGCGCAGCGTGTCGATCGTGTAGGTGACGCCCGGGCGGTCGATGTCGACGCGGCTGACGGTGAACTTCGGATTGGAGGCGGTGGCGATCACCGTCATCAGATACCTGTCCTCGGCGTTGGTGACGTGCTTGTCGAGCTTGAACACGGGCCGTCCGGTGGGCACGAAGATCACCTCGTCGAGGTCGTACACCCACGCCACTTCGCTGGCGGCGACCAGGTGGCCGTTGTGGATCGGGTCGAACGTGCCGCCCATGATGCCGATGCGCGGCGTCGCATGCCAGTTGCCGCGCGCCGACCGGCGGACGGCCGCCCCGTGCCGCGCGGCGGCGGGGCCGGATTCGGAGCCGCCGGTGCCGGGCGCGCCGGCGTTGGCCACGTTGGCGGCCGCCTCCACCGAGTCGACGGACAGGTCGGACATGCGCCGTTCGCCGGCGGTCATTCCCTCCGCATCGATGCCGTCCGTGCTCACGCGCGTCCCTCCGCCTTGCGTTCGGCCGCCTCCTCGCGCAGTTCGACGTGCTCGGCCTGCTCGGTCTCCTGTTCGATCTCCATGGCGGTGGGGCTGCCGTCCTTCGGGTCGATCTTGCCCATGTCTTCGTCCCATTCGTCCTGCACGACACGGCGGATCTCCGCGAACGTGGGCAGCGGGAAGTCGGGCTGGTAGAGGCGGCGCACCTCGGCGACGCGTTCGGTCACGCGGATGAGCGTGTCGGTCATGCCGTCCACGTCGCCTTCGCGTTCGAGCGTGGAGAAACGCGCGATGTAGCTTTCCATGAGGGTCATGTGCTCGCGCACCGCGTGCAGCTGCGCGTCGTCCAGGTCCGCCACGTCCGGCGCGTGCTCGTCGGGCCAGCCGATGAGCACGGCGTCCGCGTATTCGAGCGAGGCGCGCTGGGATGCGGAGGCGATGCCGTCCTCGATCTGCACGAGGAACACGTAGCGCACGATGCTCAAGCGTTCCGCGGCGATCTTGAGCCCGCAGCGCGGGTCGTCCAGGTCGAGGTCGTCGCGCAGTTCGGTGATCGGCACGCTCATGCCGTCGTTCACGATCTTCTCGTCGGTCGTCTCGTTCATGTCGCTCATGCGCGCACCTGCCCCCTGCCGTATCCGATCCATTTCGTGGTGGTCATCTCCCTCAGGCCCATCGGCCCGCGCGCGTGCATCTTCTGCGTGGAGATGCCGAGTTCGGCGCCGAAGCCGAACACGCCGCCGTCGGTGAACCGCGTGGACGCGTTGACCATGACGACGGCCGAGTCGATGCGCGCGGTGAACTCCTCGACTGCCGTGTAGTCCTCGGCGACGATCGCCTCGGTATGGCCGGTGGAGTGCGCGTTGATGTGGTCGACGGCCTCGTCGAGCGAGTCGACGATCTTGACGCCCATTTCGAGCGCGAGGTATTCGGTGTCCCAGTCCTCGGCGGTCGCGTGCGTGAGCAGCCCGTCCGCCGCGGCCTGCGGCGCGGCGGCGTCGATGATCGCGTAGGCGCGTTCGTCCGCGTGGAGCGTCACGCCCGCGTCGAGCAGCGCGGCGGCCGCCACGGGAAGGAACGCCGCGGCGACGCGCTCGTGCACGAGCAGCTTCTCGGCGGCGTTGCACACGCCGACGCGCTGCGTCTTCGCGTTGATGATGATGGGGATGGCCTTGGCCGGGTCGCCGGAGGCGTCCATGTAGATGTGCACGTTGCCGGCGCCCGTCTCGATGACCGGCACCTTCGAGTTCTCGACGACGGCGCGGATGAGGCCCTTGCCTCCGCGCGGCACGAGCAGGTCGATGTGGCCGCGCGCCTCCATCATCGCGGTCGCGCCGTCGCGTCCGAAATCGTCGACGGTGGCGACGAGCGACGGGTCGAAGCCTTCCGCGCGCAGCGCGTCGCCGATCACGGCGAGCGTGGCGGCGTTCGTGCGTTCGGCCGCGTGACCGCCTCGCAGGATCGCCGCGTTGCCGGATTTGAGGCACAGGGACGCGACGTCGACGGTGACGTTCGGACGCGCCTCGTAGATCATGCCGATGACGCCGATCGGCACGCGCGTCTGGGTCAGTCGCATGCCGTTGGGCAGGTTATAGCCGCGCACGATCTCGCCGACCGGATCGGGCAGGGAGGCGACGTGGCGCACGCCGTCGGCGGCGGCCTTGACACGCGGGGCGTGGAAGAGCAGGCGGTCGAGCTTGCCGGCGTCCATGCCGGCCTCGCGCGACACGTCCATGTCGGCGGCGTTGGCCGTCTCGATCTCGCCGGCGCGGGCGTCGAGCGCGTCGGCGATGGCGTGCAGCAGACGGTTCTTGGCGTCCGTGTCCGCGCGCGCGAGCGCCCGCTGCGCGCGTGCGGCGGCGTCGGCGCGGACGCACACGGCATCGAAGACGGCTCCCGCGACCGCGGTTTCCTCGTTGTTCGTCATAACCACCCACCTTACCGCAACACGTGCGCAAAGTCCGGAATACGAAAAGGCTCCCCCGCCGGGCGAGGGAGCCGATATGGACCGATCAGTGGATCTGGTCGAGGTCCGGGTAGAGCGGGAAGTCCTCGACGAGCTTGTCGACGCGGGCCTTGAGGGATTCGACGTCGGCGGACGGGCCGGCGGCGAGCGCGGTGCCGATGATGTCGGCGACCTCCTCGTACTCCTTCGGTCCGAAGCCGCGGGTGGCGAGCGCGGAGGCGCCGATGCGAAGGCCGGAGGCGACGGAGGCGGGACGCGGGTCGAACGGCACGGTGTTGCGGTTGATGGTGATGCCGCACTGGGCGAGCAGGTCCTCGCCCTGCTTGCCGTCCATCTCGCTGTTGCGCAGGTCGACCATCACGAGGTGCACGTCGGTGCCGCCGGTGAGCACGCTGATGCCGTTGGCCTTGACGTCGTCGGCGAGGAGGCGCTCGGCGATGATCTTCGCGCCTTCGAGCGTGCGCTCCATGCGGTTCTTGAACTCCGGGGTGCCGGCGACCTTGAAGCTGACGGCCTTGCCGGCGACCACGTGCATGAGCGGGCCGCCCTGCTGGCCGGGGAACACGGAGGAGTTGAGCTTCTTGGCGTACTCCTGCTTGGCGAGGATGAAGCCGGAACGCGGGCCGCCGAGGGTCTTGTGGGCGGTGGAGGAGACGACGTCCGCGTACGGGACGGGGCTCGGATGCAGGCCGGCGGCGACGAGGCCGGCGAAGTGGGCCATGTCGACCCAGAACTTGGCGCCGACCTCGTCGGCAATCTCCTTGATGGCCTTGAAGTCCTCGATGCGCGGGTAGGCGGACCAGCCGCCGATGATCATGGCCGGATGGGTTTCGAGGGCGCGCTGGCGGATGATCTCCGGGTCGATGCGGAAGGTCTCCGGGTTCACGCCGTAGGCTTCGGCGTGGTAGAACTTGCCGGAGAAGTTGATCTTCATGCCGTGGGTGAGGTGGCCGCCGTGGTCGAGGGCGAGGCCGAGCACGGTGTCGCCGGGCTTGACGAGCGCCTGGTAGACGGCGGCGTTGGCCTGGGCGCCGGAGTGGGGCTGGACGTTCACGTATTCGGCGCCGAACAGCTTCTTGGCGCGCTCGCGGGCGATGGTCTCGATCTGGTCGACGAACTCGCAGCCGCCGTAGTAGCGGCGTCCCGGGTAGCCTTCGGCGTACTTGTTGGTGAGCACGGAGCCCTGGCACTGCAGCACGGCGCGCGGCACGAAGTTCTCGGAAGCGATCATCTCGAGGCCGCCCTGCTGGCGGCGGAGTTCGGAGTCAAGCAGCTCGGCGATCTCCGGATCGGCGGCGCTGATGGGCGCGTTGAATGCGTCGGTGGCCTTCTGTGCGAGGGGTGAAGCGGTCATGTGTGCTCCTTAAACGGTGTGGGTAACGACTGGTTTGCCGTTCGGGCGACGAGTGTACGGTCCGTTTGTGGCGAACCTGTTTCCGCCGTATGACGAATCTCACACCGTGGAACGCCGCCCCGCGCCCCCACCCCGCCCGCCATGCCCATGGTGCGGTAAACCCCTCATGGTGCGGTCGCCCGAAACGGCGTCGTTCCGCCGTTGTGTGGATTGTGTGTGACCGCACCATGGGAGATTCGCCGCACCATGGGAGGGCCGCCGGTAGACTGGTGAGTGGTTCATCGTCCCCGTTTCGCATATTAAGGATCCGCAGTGGCCACCACATTCCATTCCACCCGCTCCACCACCGACTCGCTGACCGCCAAGCAGGCGATCCGCAAGGGCATCGCCGACGACGGCGGCCTGTTCGTCTCCGACCAGCTGGGTTCCGTGAAGGTCGAGATCGGCGATCTGGCCGGCAAGTCCTATCAGGAGATCGCGCGCCGCGTGCTGGGCGCGCTACTGCCCGATTTCACGGCCGAGGAGCTGGGCGCGTGCATCGACGCCGCCTACGGCGACCAGTGGTCGGACGACCGCATCACGCCGTTGAAGCCGCTCGGCGACGACTTCATCCTCGAACTGTTCAACGGCCCGACCTCCGCGTTCAAGGACGTGGCCCTGCAGATCCTGCCCCGCTTCATGGCGCGCACCACGCCGGCCGGCGGCGACGCGGACGAGAGGATCATGATTCTCACCGCCACCTCCGGCGACACGGGCAAGGCGGCGCTGGCCGGCTTCGCCGACGCCCCGGGCACCGCGATCACCGTCTTCTACCCGGAGGGCAAGGTGAGCCAGGTGCAGGAGCTGCAGATGACCACGCAGACCGGCTCGAACGTGAACGTGGCGGCCGTGGAGGGCAACTTCGACGACGCGCAGTCCGCGGTCAAGCGCATCTTCGGCGACAAGGAGCTCGCCGCGAGGCTCGCCGGCGACTCGCACGTGGTACTCTCCTCCGCGAACTCGATCAACGTGGGCCGTCTCGTGCCGCAGGTCGTCTACTACTTCTCCGCGTACGCGCAGCTGCTCGAGCAGCAGGTCATCAACGTGGGCGACGAGGTGGAGTTCGTCGTGCCGACCGGCAACTTCGGCGACATCCTCGCCGGCTACTACGCGAAGCTGCTCGGCCTGCCCGTCAAGCATCTCGTGGTCGCCTCCGACAAGAACAACGTGCTGTTCGACTTCCTCACGACCGGCACGTACAACCGGCAGCGCCCGTTCTTCCAGACGATCAGCCCGTCGATGGACATCCTCATCTCCTCGAACCTGGAGCGCATGCTCTACTACCTGTCCGATGGCGACACGCGCCTCATCGCCATGCTGATGAACGACCTCAAGAACTGGGGCACGTACGAGATCCCGGAGCCGCTGCTCGCCAAGATCCGCCAGCTGTTCGGCTGCGGTTGGGCGGACGAGGACCAGGTGCGCGAGATGATCGCCGACTGCTGGGAGAAGAACCGCTACGTCATCGACCCGCACACCGCGTGCGCGTACTTCGTCGCGCAGCAGATGCCGCGCGATCCGCTGACCCCGCGCGTGATCCTCGCGACCGCGAGCCCGTACAAGTTCCCGCGCGTCGTGAACGAGTCCCTCGGTTTCGACGCGACCGGCACCGATTTCGAGTGCATGGACGTGCTCGCGCATGAGACCGGCACGACCGCCCCGGCCGCGCTGCGAGGCCTTGAGACCGCCGACGTCCGCTTCGACACGGTCGTCCCGATCGACGGCATGGAGGCCTTCGTCGAACAGGCCGCCAAGGCGCTGTGATCGCGTTTCGCGATCCCCCTCGGTAAGGAAATCCCCTTCAGCCCGTACCGGCGGCTGAGGGGGATTCTCTTACGAATTCTCTTACAGCAGGGCGAACACGACCGGCATGCCGATGATGACAACAAGCAGCGCAGCGATTCCCGCCCACGCTCCCGGACGCGCGAAGTTGCAGGTCCAGCCGATGCCGAAGCGTTTCGGCACGATCACGGCCGGATCGTCGCGGTTCCAGTAGATCACGCCGCCGATCCAGTATCGGTCGTCATCGCGGGACATTGTCCCGCCCGTTCCGTCACCGTCATGTCCGTCATCATCGTCGCCACCACCATCACCGCCATCCCCGCCGAACACGCGCGCGCCGTTCTGCCCGTACCGCACGCCCATGCCGATGGCGCCGACGACCGCGACCACGGCGACGAACGCCAGCAGCACGCCGACCGCCCCCGCGCCGACCACTCCGATGAGCGAGAGCTGGAAGCCCAGTCCCATCGCCGCGGCGACGAGCAGGCCGACGACGACCAGATACACGCTCCACGCCCGCGCGTACACACCGTAGGCGTAGGTGCTGGAGGCGGGACGTTCCGGGTCCGCCGGACGCCGGGACCGCAGCAGCACCACGTGGCAGACGACCATCACCACGGCCATGACCAGCTGCACGAGCACCGGATACCAGATCACGGACGGCGATTTCACCGCCCACGAATCCACCCGCCCGGCGAGGTCCATGTGCATGGGCACGCGGTCGGGCATGCGCCCGTAGCCGAGCACGCCGATGAGGATCGTGGTGGCGAGCGCCACGGCCTGCAGCGACTCCCAGCCGAGGCCGAGCGGTTCGGGCGCGGCGGTTTCGGCGACGACGGCCGCACGCCGGTCTCCGGCGGCCGTCCATCCGCGTTCCCGTTTAACCGCCATGACCTTGCGGCGGCACGCCTGCTGCGCGACGACGGCGAGAACGGCGACGACGATGGTCGCCGCGCCGGCGGCCCACAATGCGCCGGTCGCGCCGGCGAGAAGCCAGACCGCGAGCGAGACGGCGACGCATGCCGCGCCGGCCCCGACGACGGCACGCAGATATCCGGTCTTCAGCGTGCGGATGCGCGGGTCGCGGTGCGCGACGGGAGGCACGGTCACGCCGAAGACCTCACGCCGATCGGTCAGCCACGGCGTGAGCGCCATGGGGACGGCGACGAGCGATGGGAGGACGAGGACCGTCAGCAGCGGTGCGACGGTCGCGATGGTTTCGTTCATGATCTGTTACTCCGATTTCGGATGATTGGAATGACTGTCTTGTCTGGCCTGATGCCACCCTCCGGCGCTTCGCGCCACCTCACGCCGGCGGGAGGAACGGGGAGATGGCCGTCATTCGCCGTATATGCGGGCGAGTTGCGTGCGTACGAGGTCGAGGAACGCCGCGGCGTCTCCCCCGCCCGCCTTGTGTTCGAGTATGAGCCGGTGGAGTTCGCCTTCGATGCGCGCGTCGCCGGGCGCGTCCGCGGCTCCGGCGCCTCGTTCGGCGACGACGGCGCCGGAGCCGCGTCGCATCGTGATGTAGCCGTCGTCGCGCAGGCGCGCGTACGCCTTGTTGACCGTGTGCAGGTTGACGCCGAGGTCGACGGCGAGCGCGCGCACGGACGGCAGACGGTCGCCGGGCGCGAGTTCGTCGTTCGCGATGCCGGCGATGACGCCGCGTCGCAGCTGTTCGTAGATCGGCACGTCGCTGCGGGCGTCGATGTCGATAATCATCGACGGGCCCCTTTCTTTCAAATCGTTCTATCTGTTCCATATCAACTATAATACTTGCGGCGATTGCGGCGCTGCGTGAATGAAATGCGGCAAAACGGCGGCCGACAGCGCCACCCGCGACACGGACATAACAAACATAGCAATCTTACTGCTACGATGGTTGTTATGTAGGAACGGCGAAGGAGTCATCATGTGGTCGGAGGAAGAGATCGACGCGCTGCTCGAACCGCTGCGTCATGCCGACAGCGACAATCAGAGCGTTGAGGTCAAGGAGGCCGTCGGAGGATTGCCGACTTCGTTGCCCGAAACCGTCTCGGCGTTCTCCAATGGAAACGGCGGCACCATCGTCCTCGGCGTTTCCGAACGCCATGGGTTCTCTCCCATCGATGGATTCGACGCCAAATCGATCGCGGACGCGATGGCGCAGATGTGCCGGGAGAAGCTGATGCCACCGGTCCGCCCGGTCATCGAAATCGCGGAGTACCACGGCTCACAGGTGGTCATCTCGGTCATTGACGAGACCGACCCGCTGGACAAGCCTTGCTATGTGCGCAACAGGGGCCGCTACAGCGGCTCGTTCATCCGCGTGTGGGATGGCGACAGGAAGCTCAGTCAGTATGAGATCGACCGCCTGCTGGAGAACCGCGCACAGCCCACATACGACAGGGAAATCGTCGGCGAGGCAACGGTCGACGATCTGGACCCGGATGCGGTCCAAGGCATTCTGGGCCTCTGCCAAAGACAACGGCCGCGCATCTTTGGAACGATTCCGGACGATGACGCCCTGCATATGCTGGGAGTCACGGGAATCGACGGCGACGGCGGCACCCACCCCACGCTCGCGGGGCTGCTCGCCGCCGGAAAATACCCGCAGCAGTTCCTCCCCCGTCTGAACATCACGTTCACCCGGTATCAGGGGTACAGCAAGGTGTTCGCCGGCGGGGTGAAGTACATCGACAACCGGACCTTCGACGGCCCGATTCCCGAGATCCTCGAGGAGACGTTGCTCGCCGCGCGCAGGAACATGCGCATCGGCGGCGTGTTGGACGGCCCCCTGCGCAAGGACACCTTCGAGTATCCCGAAGAGGCCATACGCGAGGCGGTGGTCAACGCCGTCATGCACCGCGATTATTCGCCGATGGCCCGTGGCGGCCAGATCCAGGTCAACATGTATGCGGACCGGCTGGAGATACTCAGCCCCGGCGGACTGTACGGCGCCGTGACCACGGACACCATCGGCATGCCCGGCGCCACGTCCACCAGAAACCAGACGTTGGCCAAGCTGCTGGAGCTCACGCCGTTCCGTGGCGGGACCGTCGCGGAGAACCGGGGCACGGGATTCGAGCTCATCACGGCCACCCTCACGGAGAACGGCAACGGCGCGCCCGAGATCGCCGACACCTTGACGGCGTTCCGCATGACCTTCCGATCGGCCGACACCGCCAGGCTGCCGGACAGCCGCAGGGATCGACGCTACGCCGCGCAGGGCGAACAGGCAGACGTCGACTACAGCGCCTCCATAGGATTGGACCATGGCAAGGTGCCGAAACCCACGCATCCGAAGATCGTGCCGTTCCCCCATGGCGGCATCGACGTGCAGGACATCACCGACCGGGAGCTGTACGACCAGACCATCAAGGGCACGCCATGGCTGGAGGAACCATATGCCCGATACATGGGCATCGAACGGGATTCCCGGTCGGATGAAGGGACCGTGCCGGCCGAAGACACCGTGCCTGCGGCATCTTCCGCCATCAGCGTCGGCACGCCCATCGGCGACGACTCCGCGGCTCCACCTCACGAGGACGCCGGATACTCGCCGTTGGAGGAGGCGCTGCTGACGCTCATCGGCGAGCATGGCACCATGGCGACACCGCAGCTGGTGGAGGCGACCGGTGCCCCGCGTTCGACCGTCACCTACCAGTTGCGCAAGCTGCTGCGCTCGGGAGCCATCGAACGCACCCAACCGGCCCGCAGCCCCAAACAGGAGTACCGTCTCAAAGCCGCCTAGGCAGCCGACACGGCACCCCATGTGAATAGCCGGTTAACTCCGTCGCGCCGCACGGGACGTCGTGCCTACAATGGCGAGACGAAGGGAGCAATCATGCCTGACAACAACGCTGTTACGCTGCGCAAGACCGAACCGTCCGATTATCCGCTGTTCGCACGGTGGTGGAACAACCCGTCCGTCGCCGACGGCTGCCGGAAGACCCTGGACGAAACAACCGACGACGAGGCGGAACGCCTGTTTCATGAATGGAGCGACGTCGATGACGACACCCGTTTCGGGCGGACGGTGCTCGACCCGTTCGGCAACCCCATCGGATTCGTCTCCGCCTGGGACGGCGGGGAACCGGACCGCAATCCCACGATGTCGGTGCTCATCGGCCCGTACTATCAGGACCGCGGATTCGGCAACCAGGCCATGAAGCTCGGCATCACGCTTGCCGCCGAACAGCTCAAGGCGAGGAAGATCACCGTCAAGGTGTGGTCGTTCAACCTGCGCGCCCGCCACATGGTCGAATCCCTCGGGTTCACCGAAGTCGACCGTCATGAGGGCGTCGTGGAGCGCGGCGGGCGCACGTTCGGCGAGGTGGTCTACCAGGCACCGATCGCGCGCCTCACCGGCCGCATCACCGCCGAGGCCGCCGAGCGTGAGGAGGGCGAGAAGCTCGAAGCGCAGCGTTTCGCCGCCGAACGCCCCTCCGACCTCATGCCGGTGCGCTGAAGCCGAACCGGAACGAGTCCTTTAGCGGCAACGGGATTTGACCGGCGTCAGTCGCCGACGTGAGTGGGAGTCACGGCCACCACGCACCGACTCCCGCTCACGCCGCGCTTGGGCGGCGGCACGAGACTTGGCGGCGCTCTCCTCCTCGAGGGAGGGCAGACCGGCGGCGGCACGACGGCCGTTCTCGCGTCGGTGGCCCCGCTCGTCCTTGCGTTCCGCGGCGATGGAGCCGGGAGCGGGGAACCAATGCAGCTGGACCAGCGTCTGGGCGAGGTTCCACAGATTGTTCGTCATCCAATAGAGCAGCACGCCGAACGGCAACGCCACGCCCGAGACCACGTAGATGGCCGGGAAGACGAACACCGTCATCCTCTGCATGCGGAACTGCGGAGAATCCATCGTATCCTTCGGCGTATTGCGGTGGATGAGCATCCATTGCATCGCGAACAACGACACACACATGACCGCCACGACCATGCCGATGACGGCGCGAGGCCCCACGGATTCGGCCGTACCGAATGTTTCGGACAGACGCACGCCGAACACCGATGACGATTCGACGCTGCCGGCAAGCACACGATCCATGGCGCCGAGTGGCTCGGCCTTGCCCGACGCGATGGAGGGCAGCGACTGCAGCACGTAGTACAGGGAGCATAGGATCGGCGCCTGGATCATCGCGGGCATGCATGAGCCGAGCGGTTCGGCGCCATGCTCACGCTGCAACGCCATGAGCTCGCGTTGCAATGCCTCACGGGAACGTTGATCCCTACGTGCCGCGTATCTGCGCCTGATGCGCTGCATTTGCGGTTGGATGGCCTGCATCGCCCGCATGCCGCGCAGCTGACGGACGAACAGCGGGATCAGACATACGCGGATGACGACGACCAGGCACATGACGGACAGGCACCATGCGGGATCGGGACCGTCCGGCAGTCCGGCGGCGACGAACACGGCATGGATGAGGGTGAGCAGTTGGGCGATGACCCATTCGATGGGTCGGAACAGGGGCATGAGGGCATTCATGATGCTAAACGCTTTCCGGATAACGGTCCCGGTCCGGGTCCTGCATGGACCGGGACGATGACGAATCTGAATATGAGAGGAACCGGCCGTGACCATGTCACGGCGTACATGAGCAAACAGAAGAGGAAAATTCAGATTCGCGGTTCGGGAAGCGTGTAACGGGCCCAACGCGGCACCCATTGCGGGCGCGCCCACGAGCGCACCTTGTCGCACAACACCGCATCGAAGCGGAAATCACGCGGCAACGGCTTGCGGCCGGCGCAGGACGCGCAGAGGGCGAGCGCATGTACGGCGACGCCTACGACCGTCGCAATCACGATGACGGCGCAGGATGCGGCCAACGCGACGACGGCGAGCGCCGTACCGGACGTGTCGGACGCGAACCCGCCGGCCATGCCGATGGACAGCGTCACGACGGTCAATGTAAGCAGGACGGCGAACGACGCCGGTCGGACGACGAGACCTCCACGTGAGAACAATGCAAGCCGTGTCGCGGCGACATGCCGCGTGACCTCCTGCACCAGCACGGCGGGAATGACGACGGGCGCGAGCATCACGAGGAGCATGGCATATCCCAGCCATGTGCCAAATCTGATGCCATCCATGCCGTTGTCGCCCCCCTGACCGTATATCACGTATATCATTCGCCGTACGTTGCGGCCAGTATACGCCCTACAGGTCGCGGGGCGCGTCGTGGAAGTCGAAGAGGACGCCGTCGGCCTCGTCGCAGATCGTGGCCCAGTCCGCGTCGGACGAGTCGTCGTGCATGGCCCATACGCGCATGCCCGCGGACCTCGCGGAGCGCACGGCGACGAGCAGGTCCTCGAACACCGTGCAGTCGCACGGTTCCACGCCGAGACGGGCGGCGGCGAGCAGGTAGACGTCCGGCCGGTCCTTGCCCACGTCGTTCACGTCGTCGACGGAGACGATGGCGTCGAACAGGTCGAACATGCCCACGTGCCGCAACGCCGGTTCCCTGAGGTGCGGCGGCAGGGATGTGGCGACGGCGAGCCGCACGCCGCGCGCCTTCAGGTCGCGCAGATAGCCGAGCGCGCCCGGTTTCGCCTCGACGGTGGTCGCGTAGGCGACGCGCGCCATCTCGTCCCACTCGTCCATCAGCGCCTCGGGCGTGTCCTTGAGACCGAACCGCGCGATCGTGTATTCGGCAATCTGCCGGAACTGCATCGGCGCGACCTTGGCCATGTAGTCGTCGGGCACGGCCAGCCCGCGCTTGGCGAGGAAATCGATGTCGACCTGATCCCACACACCCATCGAGTCGAGGAGCGTGCCGTCGAGGTCGAAGATGGCGGCCTTGCGTGATGTCATGTCTGTCTCTCCCTCAGTCAGCTTACGGTTGCCGACTCCCCCGTCTCAGGGAGCCGGCACGGCTTCCACCCTCAGTCGGTTTCACCGACAGCTCCCGCCAGCGGGAGCCTGGATGAAGCGAGCAGTTCGCGGGCGTGGTCGAGGGACGCCTCCGACTCGCTGCCGGAGAGCATACGGGCGACCTCGTGGACGCGCGCGGCGTCCCTCACCTCGGCCACGGTGGTGACGACGCCCAGATCGTCGTCGTCCGCGTCCGGCGGCTCCTTGGTGACGACGAACTGCGAGTCGGCCCAGCTGGCCACCTGCGCCAGGTGCGTGACGACGATGACCTGCGAGCTGCGGGCGAGACGGGCGAGTCTCCGGCCGAGTTCGACCGCCGCCTTGCCGCCGACGCCCGCGTCGACCTCGTCGAAGATGAATGTCATGTCGGACGGCGCGGCACCGTGCTCCCCCGCTGCCGCTCCCCCCGCGTGCATGTCCGCGGCGGACAGTTCGAGGGCGAGCATGAGGCGGCTCAGTTCGCCGCCGGACGCGCTTTTGCCCATCGGCAGCTGCGGCGAGCCTTCGTAGGGGGTGAACAGGAACGCGATGTCGTCGCCGCCGTTCGCGTCGAGCGCGTCGTCGCCTTCACGCGGCGTGACGCGGATCTCCAGCGAGGCGCCGTCCATGGCGAGCGAGGAGAGCTCCTCGGTGACGCGCGCGGCGAGACGCCCGGCGGCCTCCTCTCGCGCCTCGTGCAGTCCGGCCGCTGCCTTCGCGGCGGTCTCGTGCAGCCGGTCGCGTTCGGCCTCCAGCTCGGCGAGTTTCTCGGGCGAGGCGTCGAGGTCCTCGATGTCGAACGCGGCCTTGTCGCGCCATGCGATCACGTCCTCGATGCCCGGCCCCCAGCGGCGCGTCAATTCGTCCAAGTCGTGGATGCGCGCGTTCAGCGTGTCGAGGTCGGCCTCGCCGACGTCCTCGCCGAGATGCCCGGACAGGGTGAAGACGATGTCCGCAAGGTCGGCGTTCACCGATTCGAGCCGGTCGGCGAGCTCGTCGAACCCGCCGTCGGACACGTGGATGGCGCGCAGCGCCTGCGCCGCCTCGAGGATCCGGTCGGAGGCGCCGGGCGCCTCGGCGGGCGAGTCGGCGAGTTCCAGCTGCGACGGGTCGAGCGCGGCGAGCGCGTGGGACACGCCTTCGGCGATGTCCGCCGCGTTCTCGATGCGGTCGCGTTTCGCCTTCAGCTCCTCCAGTTCGCCCGGATGCGGGTCGACCGCGTTGATGCGGTCCACCGATTCGCGCAGGTAGTCGGCCTGCGCGCGGGCGGAGGACTCCTGCGAGCGCAGGCGTTCGAGGCGGGCGTCCATGTCGGCGAGTTCGCGCCACGCCGCATGGTAGGCGGCGAGTTCGCGACCGTCGTCGGCGGCGTGGTCGAGGAAGTCGCGTTGGCGGGCGGCGGAGGCGATCCGCAGCTGTTCGGCCTGCCCGTGGATGGTGACGAGTTCGCCGGCCACGGCGGCGAGTACGGAACGCGGCACGGTCTTGCCGCCGAGCACGGCGCGCGACCGTCCGGTGGCGCGCACGGTGCGTGCGAGGAACAGTTCGCCGTCCTCGGGTTCGACGCCGGCGCGGCGGGCGATGGCGAGCACGCCGCCGGCGAGCGCCTCGTCGTCGTCCGCGTCGTCGCCGACCGTCTCGTCCGCCGTGTCGGTCGCATGGGCGTCGTCCGCCGCATCGTCGACGGCGAAGATGCCCTGCGCCCAGGCTTCGGACGCGCCGACGGAGATGCGTTTCGCGTTGGCGGGTCCGCCGGAGATGAGCGACAGGGCGCTCAGCAGCATCGATTTGCCGGCGCCGGTCTCGCCGGTGATGGCGGTCATGCCGCAGGCGGGGGTGATGACGGCGGACCTGATCGGCCCCAGGTCGCGCAGGGAGAGTTCCTCGAGCATCAGCGGCGCGCCTCCCCGTCGCCGTCGTGGTGGTCGTCGCGGCCGTCGTCGCGGTGGTAGTCGGAGTGGTCCGTGTACGTGGAGCGGAAGTCGGCGGCGACGCCGTGTTGGGCACGGTTCGCGCCACCGGCGCCGCCCGCACCGCCGTGCGCGGCCTGTTCGCGCCATCCGACGACGGGCAGGTCGAATTTGGTGACGAGGCGTTCGGTGAACGGCGCGCCGGAGAGGCGCGCGAGACGCAGCGTGCCGTGCGAGGCGCGCACATCGACGCGCGTGCCCTTCGGCAGGGCGCGCTGGCGGCGGCCGTCGCAGCAGATCCATCCGCCGGACATCGAATCGTCGAGGATGGTGATCGTGAACGTGGAGTCGGCGCCGATGACGAGCGGACGCGCGAACAGGGCGTGCGCGGCGAGCGGCACCAGCTGGAGCGCCTTCACGTTCGGCCACATAATCGGGCCGCCAGCGGAGAACGCGTAGGCGGTGGATCCGGTGGGCGTGGACACGATGACGCCGTCCGCGCCGAACGAGCTCATCTCCACATCGTCGACACTGATGGACAGTTCGACCATCTTGCCACGGTCGGCGCGTTCCAGCGTGATGTCGTTCAACGCCCAGTTCTCGATGGGCGTCGACGCACCCGGCAGCCACACGTCCACGTGGGCGATCATGCGCTCGTCGATCGAATAGTCGCGGGTGGCGATGCGTCGAATCGCCTCGTCCATCTGGAAGCTCTCGAACTCGGCGAGGAATCCGACGTGCCCCATGTTGACGCCGAGGATCGGCGTGCTCGTGCACCGCACGAGTTCGGCGGCGCGCAGGATCGTGCCGTCGCCGCCCAGCACGACGACGATCTCCGTGTCGTCGCCGACGACGGGCGGCTGCACGTCGAACGCGGGAGGCTCGAGATTGTCGATGATGGAGACGTCGAATCCGGCGTCGCGCAGCCTGCCCACCACGTCGGACACGACGGTGCCGCTCTGCCTGAGCCGCGTGTGGGTCACCACCACAGCATGACGAACACCGGTCATCGACTCCCCCTTGGATGGACGGAACAGTACAACTGCCACCCATCCTAACCGAATCGAACGGATGTCGGAAACCCCGTTCCCGAACGCCGGCACGCGCGGTTTCTCGACATGCACGCCTACAATGGCCTCACATACGCCGGCGCACGCCGGGAGCACCATGAGACAGACACCACGGACGGACAAGGAGGGGCGAGGGTACATGGCGGATCCCGTCTTCGACCAATCCTCCTCCAACCGGGAGGCCTCGCGCGGCTACGCGTGGTGGTTCTCCGGCAACACGTTCGCGCAGGCGGCGGACGGCGACGGACGCCCGCCGCGCAAACGCACCATCGTCCAGCATCTGGTCTCCCACCCCGGACGCCTGACCATCATCTACTTCATCATCCTGGTCGTCGCCTCGACGACCATGCTCCTCATCCCGCCGTCCACGCCGGAAGGCGAGACGACCACGTTCTCGACGGCGATGTTCACCGCCGTATCCGCGCTGTCCACGTGCGGCATCTCGATCGTCAACTCGACCACGCACTGGACGACGTTCGGGCAGGCGGTGCTGCTCGTCTCCGTGCAGCTGGGCGGCATCGGCGTGATGACGTTCGCCTCGCTCATCACGCTCGCCATCAACCACCACATGAAGTCGACGCAGCGCCTGCTCACGGCGAGCGAGCTGGGCACGTCGAAGCTCAGCGAGATCCGCGGCGTCCTCACCGTCGTCATCGGCACGACGATGTTCATCGAGTCCGTGACGTTCATCGCCCTGTTCCCCGGCCTGCTCAAGGTCAACGGGGGCGACTGGCGCAAATCCCTGTGGGAGTCGCTGTTCTTCGCGGTCATGTCGTACAACAACGCGGGCTTCACGCCCGACACGGCGGGCCTGCACGTCAACAGCTGGGGCGTGGGCCTGCCGATCATGCTCTCCGCGTTCCTCGGCACGCTCGGCTTCCCCGTGATCCTCAACCTGCTCAAATGCGCACGCGGGCACGTGCCGCCGAAACGCTGGAGCCTGCACACGAAGATCACCCTCTCCGTCACGTTCATCATCGTCGCCATGTCGCTCACTTGGTTCCTGCTCGTCGAATGGGACAACCCGTTCCTGTTCAGGGACGCCGACTTCAACACGCGCATGCGCTACGCGATGGTCGCCGCCGTCATGCCGCGCAGCTCCGGATTCGACCTGTCGTGGGTGCCGCAGGTGAGCGAGCCGACGAAGGTGTTCATGAGCGTCATCATGTTCATCGGCGGCGGCAGCACGTCGACGGCCGGCGGCATCCGCGTGACCACGTTCGCGGTGATCCTGCTCATCTGCAAGGCCTCGTTCACCGGCCACAAGGACATCAACACGTTCCACCACCGCATCCACACGAACGTGGCGATGACGGCGGTGAGCATCACCAGCACCTGCCTGCTGCTCGTGCTCGTCTCGTCCCTGTCGCTCATGCTCGTCTCCGGCTCGTCGCTGACGAACGCGCTGTTCGACTCCTGTTCGGCGTTCGGTCTCGGCGGCTACACGGTGGGCGTGGCGCGCGAGGACAATCCGGCCGCGTTGGCGATCCTCGCGGCGACGATGGTCGTGGGCCGTCTCGGACCGATGACGATTGCCTATTCGATCAGCCGCCCCCGTTCGCTGGAGGCGGTGCGCTACCCGACCGAACCGATCGTGGTCGGCTGAATCCCCGCATTATTCGCGACATCTCGCAACACACGGAAAGGACTGCAAGGCAATGGCGAAATCAGGCAAGAGCGTGCTGGTCGTGGGATTGGGCCGTTTCGGCAGCGCCGTGGCCATGACCCTCGACGCGATGGGCCAGGATGTGCTCGCCGTCGACAAGGATCCCGACCTGGTGGCCCGCTGGTCCGCGCACGTGCCGGTCGTCCAGGCGGACATGACCGACGTGCTCGCCATCGAGCAGATCGACGCCTCCCAGTTCGACACGGCGGTCGTCGCCATCGGCGACAGCGTCGAGGCGTCGGTCATCACGACCGGCAACCTGCTGGACGCGGGCGTGACCGACCTGTGGGCGAAGTCGGTGTCCGTGCAGCATGCGCGCATCCTGCAGCGCATCGGCGCGCGGCACATCATCAACGCGGAGGCCGACGCGGGCAAGCGCGTCGGGCATCTGGTGAGCGGCAACTATCTGGACTACATCGAGATCGAGGGCGCGCACACGGTCGTGAAGATCCATACGCCCTCGCATGCGGTGGGCCATTCCATCGAGGACGCGCAGGTGCATGAGCGCTACGGCATCACCGTGGTCGGCATCAAATCGCCGGGCAAGGAGTTCCAGTACGGTTCGAAGGAGCTCATCATGCACCGCAACGACGAGCTGGTCATCATGGGCAAGGAGGACCAGATCGACCGCTTCATCCACGCCGGCAACCGCTGATCGCCCTCAGGCGCGCGCGTAGAGGAGGTATTCGGCGTTGCCGTGGGTGCCTTCGATGGGGCTCGGCGCGGTGGCGACGACCTTCAGGCCGTGTTCGCGCGCGCATGCGGTCACGTCGTCCAGCGCCTTGACGCGCAACGCCGCGTCGACGACGACGCCGTGGCGGTCGAGCCCCGCCCGCCCCACTTCGAACTGGGGTTTGACGAGCAGCACGATGTGCGCGCCGGGCGCGGCGATCCGCGCGATCACGGGAATCACGTAGGTCAGGGAGATGAAGGAAACGTCGGAGACGATCATCGCCGGGGCGTACGGCAGGCCGTCGGCCGTGACGTCGCGGATGTTGACGCCGCTCATCTCGATGACATGTGGGTCGTTCGCGACGCGCGGGTCGAGCTGGCCGTGGCCGACGTCGAGCGCGACGACCCGTCGCGCGCCGCGGCGCAGCAGCACCTGCGTGAACCCACCGGTGGACGCGCCGATGTCGAGGCAGTCGAGGTCCGCCGGCTCGGGCAGTCCGTGCGCGGCGAACACGTCGAACGCGCCGACGAGCTTGTACGCGCCGCGCGAGACGTAGTCGTCGCCCTTGTCGACGACGATGCGCGTGTGCGCGGCGTCGCCGATCGCGTAGGCGGGTTTGGTCACGACCTTCCCGTTGACGGTGACGTGCCCGCCTTTGATGAGCCGCTGCGCCTTGGAGCGCGAGTCGACCACTCCCCCGGCGACGAGCCACAGGTCGAGACGGTCGGGCATGTCGATTGGCTCGTCATCGGCCTCGTACGAGGTGATGCCGTCGTTCGTCATTCTCGTTCCCTCCCGTTCCATGGCTGGTGCGCCGGTGTGGTGAGTCGGTGTCAGTCGCCAATCGCGTCGAGTTCGCGTTTCAGCTCGTCGAGCAGGCCGTGCAACGCGGCGATGCGCCCGTCGTCGTCCATCTGGTCGAAGCCGGGCAGCACGTCGGCGATGTCGCCGGTGGGCGGCGTGGCCGGGGCGTCGTTCGCGACGCCGTTCACGGTATCGCCGTCGCTCACAGCGTGAACTCCGGCAGCGTGATCGCGGTCATGTCGATGCCGGCGTCGGCGGCCTGCCACGCCGCGCAAATCGCGGCGCGCAGCGCGTCCACGCTCGACGCGTCGAAGACGGCGAGCGTGCCGGCGGCCGCGTCCAGCGTGGCCTCGGCGTCGCCGCACGTCCACCGTCCGTCGCCGTGGTCGCACGGTTCGGGCATGGTCTCGCCGAGCGCGCGCAGGTCCGGCGCCACGTAGGTGGGGCGCAGGTGCGCGGGCGCGAGCATCAGCTCATGCGGGTTCGTGACGCCGGTCAGCACGGCGAGGGAGTCGTAGCCGCCCCGGTTGCCCGCCTCGATGTCGGTGTCGAGCCGGTCGCCGATGGCGATGGACTCGTCCTTCGGGACGAGCGCCTGGCCGCCGGACGCGTTGAGTTCACGCGCCTCGTCGTACATATACGATTCGGGTTTGCCCGCGGAGGCGACCGGTTCGACGCCGGTGGCGGCGATGACCGCGCGGATCATCGAGCCGCAGCCGGGCGCGATGCCGAGCTCGCGCGGGATGGTCAGATCGCGGTTGGTCACGAAGTACGTGGCGCCGGCTTCGACGGCGAACGCGGCGTTCGCCATCATCTGCCAGGTCATCTCCGGGAACCAGCCTTGGATGACGGCCGCGGGCTCGGTGGTCGGATCGTCGGTGACGACGAGTCCGGCGCGCGTGACCTCCTCGCGCAGATGCTCCGCGCCGACGACGAGCACGGTGGAGCCGGCGGGCACGGCCTTGGCGACCATGCGGGCGGCCACCACCGAGGAGGTGATGACCTGCCAGGGTTCGACGTCGAGATCGAAGCCCTTCAACTGGTCGGCGACGACGTGCTGGAAACGCGACGAGTTGTTCGTCGTGTATTCGATGGTCATGCCGGCGGCCTCGGCGGCGCGGATGGACGCCGCGGCGTGCTCCACCGGGTTCTTGCCCCGGTAGACCACGCCGTCGAGGTCGAGCAGCGCGAGCTTGTAGGCTTCTGCGATCGGAGCCGTGGTGCCTTTGAGGAATCGCGTCATGCGTCCGCTCACGCCTCGGTCGTCTCGGATTCGTCGGAGGAGGACTCTTCCGGAGTCTCCTCGGCGGATTCGTCGGAAGCCTGTTCCGGCTCGTCGTCGGATTCGGCGCCTTCGGCGGCCTCTTCGGCCGGGGCCTGCGTCTCGTCGGTGTCGGCGGTCTCGCCGTCGGCGGACTCCTCGGAATCCTCCTGGGTCTCCTCCTCGGCGTGGGCTTCGGACTCGGACTCGCCTTCGGCGGCATCCTCGTCCGCGTCCTCATCTTCGGACTCCTCGTCGGACTCTTCGGTCTCGTCCTCGGGCGCGTACTGGGCGTCGTCCTCGGAGATGCCGAGCTCGGCGAGCACGTCCGGATCGTCGAGGTGCTCGAGATCGTGGTCGATGATCACGTCGTCGCTCTCCTCGTCCTCGTCGAAGTCGGCGTACTGGTTCTCCAGCTTCTCGATGACCTGGTCGAGGGCGATGGCCTCGTCGGAACGGCCGGCCTCCTCGAGGAACAGCTGCTCGGCCTGCAGGGCGCGCATGCGGTAGCTGCCGGCCAGACCCTTGGAACGGCCGAGCGTGTGCACGATCTCGATGGCCTTGTCCCAATGCTCCAGATCGCCGAGCGCGCCGGCGTACACGAGGAACATCTCGGCCTTGGACTCGCCCTTCAGGTACTTGGCGTCGTCGGAGACGGCCATCTCGATGGCCTTCTTCGGGTTGCCGAGGCCACGCTCGCAGTCGGCCATGAACGGCAGGTAGTCGAGGTAGCCGTTCATGCGGTACGCAGTGCGGAACTCCTTGAGCGCGAGCTTGTAGTCGCCCTTGCGGTAGGCGACGAACGCGAGCGTCTCACGCGCGAAGTCGATGCGGGAAGCCTGCTTGGCGACCCACTGGGCGTGCTCGAGCGCGGCCTGCGGGTCGTCGTCGAGCAGCGTGTACGCGGCGAGGATGTGCAGGCCGATGTTCTCGGCGTGCTCCTTGGACAGGCCGCGCAGACGCTCCTTCTCGTCCTTGGAGAGCATGCCCCACACCATGCCCTTCGGCATGCGGGGCTCGTTCGGACGACGGTCGGTGTACGGGTTCTGCGAGGGGAAGCTCACCGCGCCTTCGCCGTTGCGGCGCGCAGCACCCTCGCGACGGTCGTCGAAGCGCCGGGAATCATCGCGCTGGTAGCGCGGATTGCCGCCACGGTCGCCGCGGTTGTCCCGGCGGTCGTCGCGACGGAAGTCGCGGTCGCCGTCACGACGGAAGTCACGACGGTCATCGCGGCGATCGTCACGATGGAAATCACGGCGATCGTCCTTGTGGAAGTCCTTGCGGAAGCCCTGACGCTCGCCGTCGCGACGGTCATCGCGACGGAAATCACGATCGCCGTCACGATGGAAGTCCTTGCGGAAACCGCCCTTGCCGCCGCGACGATCGTCACGATGGAAATCACGGCGGTCATCGCGACGGAAGCCGCCGTTGCCGCAGGAGCCGCCGTCACGACGGAAATCGCGGTCGCCGCCCTGACGCGGGCCCTTGTGGAAGTCACGACGCTCGCCATCGCCGTCACGACGGAAATCACGATCGCCATCACGATGGAAGTCCTTGCGGAAACCGCCGCGGCGATCGTCGTCACGACGGAAGCCGCCGCGTTCGCCGTCCTTGCGGAAACCGCCCTTATGGAAGCCGCCGGACTTGCCGTAGCCGCGACGTTCGCCGTCACGGCGGAAGTCGCGGTCGCCGCCCTGACGCGGGCCCTTGTGGAAGTCACGACGCTCGCCATCGCCGTCACGACGGAAATCACGATCGCCATCACGATGGAAGTCCTTGCGGAAACCATCCTTGTGGAAATCCTTGCGGTAGCCGCCGCGACGCTCGCCGTCACGGCCCTCGCCGTCGCGACGGAAGCCGCCGCGCTCGCCGTCCTTGCGGAAACCGCCCTTATGGAAGCCGCCCTTGCCGCGCGGCTTGAAGCCGTTGCCGCCGCGGGAGCCGGGACGGCCGGAACCGTGGCCGTAGCTGCCCTTGCGGCCGCCGAACGACTTGCCGGAACGCTCGTTGCCTTCTGCCATGTTGTGTATGCCTTTCTCTACTACGAAAGTCTTGGATGATGCGCGTGTGCGCGAACGGACGCGCGCCGGTTCAGCGCTTCTCGACGGCGCCGAGCGCCTTCTTGCCGCGGCGGATCAGCGCGAAACGGCCCTGCAGGAAGTCGTCTTCGCCGAGCGTCGCCTCGTCGCTCTCCACACGCGTGTTGTTGAGGTACACGCCGCCGGACTTGATGGCGCGGCGCGCCTCGGAGACGGTCTTGAACAGACCGGCGGCCTGCGCGGCGTCGATCACGCGCACGCCCGCCTCGACGGACGGGAACACGTGCCCGCCGTTCTCGTCGACGACCTTGAAGCCGTCGAGCACCGATTCGAGCGTCTCCGCGTCGATGTCCTTGAGGTCGCCGCCGCGGCCGAACAGGGCGGCGGAGGCGTCGATCGCGGCCTGCGTGGCGGCCTCGCCGTGCACGAAGCTGGTGACCTCCCAGGCGAGCGCCTTCTGCGCCTCGCGACGGCCCGGATTGGTCTTCGACTCCTCGACGAGACGCTCGATCTCCGCCTTCGGCAGGAACGTGAACGCCTTCAGCAGGCTCTCCATCTCCACGTCCGGACGGTTGATCCAGAACTGGTAGAACTTGTACGGCGAGAGCATCGTCGGGTCGAGCCAGACGGCGTTGCCCTCGGACTTGCCGAACTTCTTGCCGGACGCGTCGGTGATGATCGGACTGGTGAACACGTTGACGTCCACGCCGCGCACCTTGTGGATGAGGTCGAGGCCGGAGGTGAGGTTGCCCCACTGGTCGGAGCCGCCGAGCTCGAGCGTGCAGTGGTATTCGTCGTACAGGTGGAGGAAGTCGTTGCCCTGCAGCACCTGGTAGCTGAACTCGGTGAAGGAGATGCCCTCCTCCGAGTTGAGACGGCGGGCGACCGTGTCCTTGGCGAGCATCGTGCCGAGGCGGAAGTTCTTGCCGACGTCGCGCAGGAAGTCGATGACGCTCATCTGCGCGGTCCAGTCGTAGTTGGAGACGAAACGCACCGGGTTGTCGCCGTCGGTGACGAGGATGCCGCCGATCTGCTTCTTCAGGCGTTCGGCCCAGCCGGCCACCACGTCCTTCGGGTTGAGCGTGCGCTCGCCCGACTGACGCGGGTCGCCGATCAGACCCGTGGCGCCGCCGACGAGGGCGATCGGGTGGTGTCCCGCCGCCTGGAGGTGGCGCATGTTGATGAGCTGGACGAGGTTGCCGATGTGCAGGGAGGCGGCCGTCGGGTCGAAGCCGCAATAATAGGCGATCGGCTCCCCGTTCAACGCTTCTGCGAGTCGATCGCGGTCCGTGGACTGCGAGATCAACCCGCGCCATTCCAGCTCATCGAGCAGGGTGTCGAACCCCGCTTCTTTGAAGTCGATGACGTGAGCCATAACTGGTCGCTCTCCCTATCGAATTGTGGGTATTGTCTTGGATGCGCCCGGATTCCGAGCGCCTACCAGTCTCGCATGCCGCGGCGACAGTGCCGCGCGGCACGCATGCGGCATCGCCCGCGACGCAGCATGCGCCGCGATGTGCGCCGTGACGCACGTCATCACCGGCCATTGCGGCGCAGCTTCTCGAACGCCTCGCGCAGCTGCTGGAGGGCCTCGTCGTTGCGCGTCGCCTTGAGGCGCGGGAAGGAGACGATCATACGGCGCTGCTGGCGGTTGAAGGCCTTGCCGGCGGTCTCGCGGATGCGCAGCATCAGCTCGGTGGACATCTCCTTGCCGGAATGCCAGGTGCCGCCGACCTTCTCGCCGATCGTCTCGCCCACCTTGCCGGGCACGCCGCCGAGACGCTCGTTCGCGCCGGCGGCGACGCCCGCGGCGAGCTCGGCGGCGCGCCCGGTCGCCTCGCCCATCGCACCGCCGACCTTCTCGCGCACCTCGCCGAACGCGTCGCCGTACTTGGCGACGGCCGTCTGGAACTGTTCGAGGCTCTTCTCGAAGTCGACGATGCCGATCACGGTGACCACCGCGTCGACGGTGATGGCGACGAGAAACACGGCGCACATCACGTGGATCAGGACCAGCGGGATCATCGCCGTGACGCGCGCCACCTGCGGCTGGACGACGTCGACGATGGCGACGCCGCCGATGCCGAACACGATCGCGCCGAGCAGGCAGATGCGGCCGTTGAGGTTGAAACGGAAATGCGAGTAGTCCCACCAACGGGCGTGGAACAGCTCCTCCATCGCCCAGGAGGTGAAGTATTCGAGGATGCATGCGCCCACCGAGGAGACGAGGAACACGACCACCGGATCGCGCTGGCCGCCGAACACGACGATGGCGAGCACCGCGCCCGTGCCGTAGATCGGGCACAGCGGGCCGTTGAGGAAGCCACGGTTGACGGGGCGGCGCTGCTGCACGGAGACGAGGACGGACTCGTACACCCAGCCGCAGAAGCTGTAGAACAGGTACCACAGGAACAGGTATTCGAGGAAGAGCATCGTCATCGCGCGCGCTCCTCGTCCTTGCCGTCCTTGCCTTTGTTGAACCGGTCGAGCGAGAACGTCTCGCGCGTGGCGGACAGCTTGTCGGCGGCGGTGACGAGCCACCCCTCCACGTAGCTGGGCGCGGTGGGTGTCATCGGGAACATGTGGCAGGAGATCGAATCGCGTTCGATCGCGTTGAGACGGAAGTCGCGCATCGCGTTGAGCAGCGCGGCGTTGCCGTGCGTGAACCCGTGCAGCCGGTGCGCGCCGCCGTCCCAGTCATGCCAGTCGTAGAGGAAGTAGTCGTGCAGGAGCGCGGCGCGCACGAGCGACTTGAGGTCGACGCGGTCCCACAGGTGCGCGCGGTCGGCGAGCCAGACGGCGAGGCACGCCACGCGGATGGAGTGCGCGAACGTCGACACGTTGCCGTGCTGGTAGTTCGCGCGTTCGCGCTGCATGTTCGGGTGCGCGAGCACTTCGCGCCCGTTTTCGGCGACGATCCGCCGTATCTGCGTTCGGGTGAGCAGACGTCCCACGATGTCGATCCCCTATCAATCGGTTTCCGTTCGGTGCCGATTGTACGAAGGAGATGTGTCGGGTGCGCTCGTCCGCGGGGATGATTCACAAGGCGATTGCAGACGGGCGGGACCGACGTTCCGGCGGACCGCCGGTTGTGGTCATTCCCCTTGCGTCTGTCGGTCCAGATACTCGCGGTAGGCGCGGAACCCGCCTTCGAGGCTTGCCACGTCGTAGCCGCGGTCGGCGAGGATCTCGGCGACCTCTTCGCTCCACCAGCCTTCCGCGCAGAAGACGACGACGGTGCGTCCCACCGGGACGGTCTTCAAAACCCGCGCGAGCGGGTCGAGCGGCGCGTTGATCGCGCCTTCGATCGGATGCGCGGCCACATCGGCCGGCTCGCGCAGGTCGAGCAGCGTGACGTTCCGCTTGTCGAGTGCGGCGAATTCGGCCGGCGTGATGCGGCGGATCGCGGATTCAGCGGTGTCGGGCGCGGTCATGGCCGCGTCGGCGGCGTCGCTATCGGCATGCCATGCGATGGGCATTGGTTCCCTTCTCTCCTTGGTTGGCCTCTCCCCCAGTCGGCTTCGCCGACAGCCCCCTCAACAGAGGGGGCCAAAGAGACGATTCGGTGTCAGATGGCGCAGGCGGGTTGGATGTAGCGGTCCGGGTCGAGCGCGGTGATGGTCGGATGTTCGCCGCACACCGGGCAATCGGGCACGCGTTTGGGCAGCGGCACACGGCGGATGTTCATCGTGAGCGCGTCGACGGTGAGCATGCGCGCGACGAGCGGCTCGCCCACGCCGGCGATCAGTTTGACCGCCTCCGTCGCCTCGAGACTGCCGATCACGCCGACGACCGCGCCGAGCACGCCCGCCTCGCGGCAGGTGGGGATCTCGCCGGCCGCGGGTATGTCACGGAAGATGCAGCGATAGCAGGGGCCCGCGCCCGGCACGACGTCCATCACCTGTCCGGCGAATCCGACGACGCCCGCGTGGATGAACGGTTTGCCGGCGAGCACGCACGCGTCGTTGACGAGGAACTTCGCGGAGAAGTTGTCGGTCGCGTCGATGACCAGATCGTATGGGGCGATGAGGTCCGCGACGTTGCCGACGTCGACGAGCGTGTGGTGCGTCTCGACGGTGACGTCCGGGTTGAGCGCGCGGATCGCCTTGGCCGCCGATTCGACCTTCGGCTCGCCGACGGACGCGGTGGTGTGGATGATCTGGCGTTGCAGGTTGCTCAGGTCCACGACGTCGCCGTCGACGAGGCCGATGCGGCCCACGCCTGCGGCGGCGAGGTAGAGGGCGGCCGGCGAGCCGAGCCCGCCCGCGCCGACGATGAGCACGCTGGACTCCAGCAGCCGCTTCTGCCCCTTGACTCCCAATCCCTTGAGGATCAGATGCCGCGAATACCGTTCAAGCTGTTCATCCGAAAACGCCATTACTCTCCTTCATTCTCGGCTCCCCTTGTCTGCGAGCCACCCGTCCGATGTGCCCTCACTCCGGCTCCCCTTGTCAGGGGAGCTGTCCGCGTAGCGGACTGAGGGGTAGTCTCAGTGCAGGTACCCCGTGGTCGGGCTGGACGGCACGGCCTGTCCCTCCGTCACCTTGCCGAGTCCGGCGAGGTAGGCGGCGCGCCCCGCGTCGATGGCGTGCTTGAACGCCTCGGCCATGAGCGGGATGTTGCCGGCGGAGGCGACGGCCGTGTACGCCATGACCGCATCCGCGCCCATCTCCATCGCGTCGGCGGCCTGGCTGGGCCGGCCGATGCCCGCGTCGATGATGACCGGCACGTTCGCGTTGGCGATGATGATCTTGATGAAGTCGCGCATGCGCAGGCCCATGTTGGAGCCGATGAGCGAGCCGAGCGGCATGACGGCGGCCGCGCCTGCCTCCTCGAGCTGGCGCGCGGCGATCGGGTCGGGGAACATGTACGGCATGACGACGAAGCCCTCCTTGGCCAGCATCTCGGTGGCACGGATGGTCTCGGCGTTGTCCGGCAGGAGGTACTTGGTCTCGTGCTCGATCTCCACCTTCACGAAGTCGGTATGACACACTTCACGCGCGAGGCGGGCGATGCGCACGGCCTCCTCGGCGTTGCGCGCGCCGGACGTGTTCGGCAGCAGCGTGATGCCTTCGGGGATGTAGTCGAGCACGCTGTTCTCGGTGGTGGTGGCGCGGCGCAGCGCCATCGTGACGATCTCGGTGCCCGCATGTTCGACGGTCGCCTTGATGAGGTTCAGGTCGTAGCGACCGGAGCCGAGGATGAAGCGCGAGTGGAACTCGTGCCCGCCGAGGTTGAGCGGCTTGTCTTCGACGGGCAGGATCGGCGCGGCGGTGCCGACCGGGTTGACGACCGAGGGCTGCGGCGGCAGCGGCGTCGCCTCGACGGACGCTTCGGTGACCGGATTGATGTTGCTCATGATATTCCCCTTCCTTGGGTTGATGTCTATTGTGCTCCCGCTGGCGGGAGCTGTCCGCGAAGCGGACTGAGGGTGGTCAGCGGACCAGCCCCTTCACGTCTCAGCCGCCCTGGACGAACTGGACGATCTCCATGACGCTCTGGTCGTCGAGCATCGCCTCGCCGCGCTTGTCGCGCGGGATGATCTCGCCGTTGAGCTCGATGGCGACGCGTTCGGCCCTGAAGCCGTGTGCTTCGAGATACTCGGCGACGCTGACGGGCGCGTCGAGCGTGATCTGCTCTCCGTTGACCTGCATAAGTCCTCGTTCTCCCTTCCGGATTCTCGGTCCGGATATCAAAAAAGGGTGCACGAAAGGAACCGTACCCTAAGTGGTGCGCCCATTCATGAACCCGGTCATGCGACCATGCGGCGCGGATGCCCGGCCACACGGCTTGGTTATCTGGTGCGAACGAGGGCGTTGGGACGTTCGAGGCTCCCGAGGCCTTGGCGAAAGAAGACGATTCCTTACGGCGGCATGACCCGCGTCAAGTTCCCCGGTCGAAGCTGGCGCTTCCTCTCAGCCTTGCGGCTCCCGTTCGTGCTGAAGCCCAGTGTAGATGTCGACGATGACATCCTCTCCCGCTCCCACTGACAGCAATCGGCCGAAGCCCCTCCTTCCCCGCTCCCGCTGGCGGGAGCTGTCGTCGAAGACGACTGAGGGTGGTCAGGAGTCCGGCCCCGAACCACCCTCAGTCCCGCTACGCGGTCCAGCTCCCGCCAGCGGGAGCGACGACGTGCTTTAGAACGTGCCGGGGGCCTTGTACGACGGGCCGTCGGACGTGGAGTCGGCGAAGACCTTGAGCTCCTCGACCTCGCGCTTGGCGTCGACGATCTGCTCGCGCACGCGGCCGTAGGCGGTGCCGCCTTTGCCGTTGCGGGAGTCGACGGAGCCGTGGCTGGAGAGTACCTCGCGCACGCCCGGGGCCTTCTCGGCCGGCAGGAACGCGGCGAACGTGGACTTGAAGTCCTCGTCGGTCAGGTCCCACAGCTCCTGGCCGCGGCCTTCGGCGATTTTCACGCACGCGCCGGAGAGCTCGTGGGCGTGACGGAACGGCACGCCGTTCTTGACGAGCCATTCGGCGATGTCGGTGGCGAGCGCGAAACCGGTGGGGGCTTCGGCTTCGAGGCGTTCCGCGTCGAAGCGCATGGTCCGGATCATGCCGGTGAACGCGGGCAGCAGCACCTCGAGCGTGTCGACCTGGTCGAACACGGCTTCCTTGTCCTCCTGCAGGTCGCGCGCGTACGCAGTGGGCAGGCCCTTGAGGGTGGCGAGCAGGCCGGTCAGGTCGCCGATGAGGCGGCCGGACTTGCCGCGCGCGAGCTCGGCGATGTCCGGGTTCTTCTTCTGCGGCATGATCGAGGAGCCGGTGGAGTAGGCGTCGTCGAGCTTGACGAACGCGAACTCCTGCGTGTTCCAGATGATGATCTCCTCCGAGAGGCGCGAGATGTCGACGCCGGTCATGGCGGCGACGAACGCGAATTCGGCGACGAGGTCGCGCGAGGCGGTGCCGTCGATCGAGTTGTCGGTCACGCGGGAGAAGCCGAGTTCGCGGGCGACGGCCTCCGGGTCGAGGCCGAGCGTGTTGCCGGCGAGCGCGCCGGAACCGTACGGGGAGGCGTTGATGCGCTTGTCCCAGTCGATGAGGCGTTCGATGTCGCGCAGCAGCGGCCAGGCGTGGGCCATGAGCTGGTGGGCGAGCAGCACGGGCTGGGCGTGCTGCATGTGGGTGCGGCCGGGCATGACGGTGCGGCCGGCCTTCTCGCTCTGGGCGATGAGCGCGTTCACGAGTTCGATGAGGAGCTTGGCGATGACGCGCGCGTGGCGGCGCAGCCACATGCGGATGAGGCAGGCGATCTGGTCGTTGCGGGAGCGGCCGGCGCGCAGTTTGCCGCCGAGCTCGTCGCCGGCGATGTCGATGAGGCCGCGCTCGAGCGCGGTGGCCTCGTCCTCGTCGTCCTCGATGGGCGCGAAGGTGCCGTCGTCCACGTGGCGCTGGAGCGTGTCGAGCGCGTCCTCCATGCGCTTGAGCTCGTCGTCGGTGAGGAGTCCGGCGCGGCCGAGGGCGCGCGCATGGGCGCGGGAGCCGGCGATGTCGTCGTCGGCGAGTCGCCAGTCGAACTGGGTGGACTTGGACAGGCGGGCGAGCGCGGCGGACGGTCCGGAGGTGAAGCGGCCGCCCCACAGGGCGAGGTGTTCGGTGTTTTCGGCCATGCAGGTCTCCTTCAAGGGTTCATGGATGCTGCTCGGATGATTGCGGATCCACGCACACGCGCGTTCCGCGGCTGTCCGCCAGCCTATCAGCGTCGGACTACATCGCCGGAGCCGGCGGACAACACCACCATGCCCGGCGGCATTCTCGTGTTCAATATCTTCGCCGCACTTGCCCAGTTCGAGCGTGGCTTCATCCGAGAACGTACCAACGCTGGGCTGGAGACCGCGCGCGTACGAGGGCGTAAGGGCAGGCGGCCTGTAAAGCTCAACGAAAAACAGGTTGCTGAGATACGACGTCTCTATGCTTCAAACACCGTTACGGTTAATCAGATTGCAGCCATGATGGGAGTAGGTAGAGCAACGGTATATCGATCACTGAAACGGCAGAGCCAGTAAATCCTTGTTCAAGGAGTTACTGTGGAACAATCGATTGGAAAGCCCGTTCAACAATAGCTTCACGATATGACAATGACCTAATGTTATTAGCATTTTCATTATCAATAGAACCAGTATCAATTTGCAGTATGTGAAGACGGTTTTCCAAGAGCAATTTGTGTAAAAGATTTTGTCCACGCTTCTGGTCGACCATACTGTTTCCGTAGCTATTAAGCAAACTTGACACTCGAATGAATAATTGGTTGCGCTCTTTGGGTCTGTCAGATGGATAAAAGAACGTTAATTCTACATGGGAAGAATATAGATCAATATAGTCGAATATAGATTTGAAATATGAATAATCCGCTTCTCCGAGTCCGTGGCCGTAGAATTTCAAGGCTGCAAAAGGTACACCATCTCTGTATAGGCGGAAAATGTCCGTATTCATCGATGACGCTTCCTGTTGTAAAACCCTGAAAGTTTTTGTAAATTGCTGAACTTCAATATGGTTCATATATCTCGAATAATGTGCCGAGTCTATGCCGAAAATAATATTGTGATCCCCGAGCATTCCGTGTACGTTCCGCCAAGTTCCTATTTCGGAGCTAGGAAGAGTGGTGCTTGGGTTCACTCTCGTGTAGTTGAAAGACAATACATTATTGATGATTGTGACGCTACGACTATATGGTGATGCGCCATTTTCATTGTACTGTGAAATCAGTTTAAAAAGCTCTTCTGCGTTTTTTCGATATGAAATATCAGTGGCTTCTGCTTGGAGATATTGTTCAAAATCGTCTTCCAGATTTTTAAGTTGGAGGAATAGGAAATCTGCTAAACTTAGATCTCCAATTTGTGCCAATGAGCACAGGGCAGGTAGAGATGGGAGTGTTAGTTCCTCACCTGGATGAAGATTGTTTCGCCAGCTATTATATTCATCTATCGCTTTTGTTTTCCCTTTTGCATTATCGGCAATAAAATCATTTAACCAATCCCTATAATCCTTACTTATATTATACGAATCGTATAACTTAGAGACCCATTTGGCAATCACTGCTTCGATATCCGTCCAAGATGGATTAATCTGACGCTCTTTCTCAAGAATAAAATCCCAAACGCTGACATGATGAGACGTATCCCCATTTTTCTCAGCCTCTAACCATTCTTTCAGATGATTAATACGTGTGGCATAGTAGTCCGAAAACGAGGAGGGCAACCCGCATTCAAGATCGAACCCGTTGCCGAGAATAATAAGCTGATTTATTTCGTTGTTCATTGAAGTACCTTGTCATATTGCGTGCGGACGTCGTATTCGAGGTCGGGGTGGTCTTTTGAGAGGAGTGCGAAGTGGACACGTGCGCAGTCGATCTTGGACTGTTCCTCGGGGCGGGTCGCGGCCAGACCGTTCTTGCCGCCTTTGGTTTCGATAACGAAGTAGACCTTCTGTCTGCCGTTCTTCTCCTCCACGTACGCCCAGTCCGGGTTGTATGAGCCGAATGGGGTGTCGATGGTGAAGCTGTCGGGCAGTTTCGCGCAGAAGAGCACGTCGTCGGCGCGGTCGAGCTGTTGGGCATAGGGGCGTTCGATGGTCGCGGAGTCATAGACCACGTAATCGTATAGCCATTTCTCCAGATGGCTTGGCGGGAACGCGTTTTGTTTGAGGTAGCCCTTCATGCCGTGGGGCGAGAGCACGTTGATCTTGTACCATTCGTCCTCGGGCAGCTTCGTATACGTGATGCCCTTGGGCAATACGACGCGCTTGGCCTTCTGGATGCAGGCGGCGACCTGCGTGATGAACGTGACCGGATCCACCGTGAACTCGTCGAGACGCCCGCATCCTTCGAGGATGCGTTTCAGGGTCCTACGGGTCAGTCCGACCACATCCTGCAGTTCGCGGATCGGGTCGGGCAGGTCGTAGCTCAGGCCCTGCGACGTGTCGATGACGGACATGCGCGCATCCCCTGCTGCCACGCCGGCATCGTCGATGTCGATGTCGGAGCGATAGCTGTGGATCTCCACGGGGCGGATCTTCTCCATCTCCCTGATGTATTCGATGGATTGTGCGACGAGCGCGTCACTGTCCACGTTCAGTTCGAACTTCGTACGCGGACGGATACGCTCCCATAATTCCCGGAACGCGCTATTGTCCACGGCGTCGGCGTTGAGACTGACCTCAACCTCCTCGGCCTTGTCACGAATCTGGAGTTTCTCGGCCTTGTGCGCGATGACCTGTTCGATCTGGTCTCGCATCGGCTCGAACTCGTCGGGCAGGTCGAGCGATCCGTCCTCGACGGCGGTCTTCAACACCTCGGTGATCTCGCCCTTGCCGGTGACAAGGCCAGCGGAGGCGAGATGCTCGTACACGGCCTTGGACTTGTCGAAACCGAACAGCTCATCCGTGGTCTCGCCGTTCGCATCGACTGTGTGCAGGTTGGTGAACGATTCCGGCGTGAGCACGCCGAACCTGAATCCCGATTGCTCGAACTCGGATTGCAGGCCGCGTGCGAAGTCGTTGTAGGATTCGTTCGCGATCACGGTCAGCGTGTTCGCCTCAGGTTCGAAGCAACGACGGCCGGACTGGTCGACGCACAGGCGCAGACCACGGCCGATCTTCTGCCGTTTGGTCATCGTGTCCTTGGTCTCCACGAGCGTGCAGATCTGGAACACGTTCGGATTGTCCCAGCCCTCCTTCAACGCGGAATGGCTGAAGATGAACGAGTAGTCCTTCTCCGCGTCCCTGCCGTCGGGGAAGGAGACCAGGGTCTCCTTTTTGCGCATGATGAGCTGGAACGTGTCCGTGTCGGCGGCCGTGCTGCCGCTCGTGTCCTTGAACCGTTTCTTCTTGTCCTCGGAGAAGTATCCGGTGCGCACGCGCTTGGGATCATCGATAAGTGGGATTCCGGCTTTTTCGTAACGTCGCTGCCATTTCGCGCTGTTCACAAGATTCCGGTATTCCTCGTCGAACATGCGCGCGTACTCGCCGTCGGCGGTGCCGTTGTCCAGATACTCGCGGTATTTGGCGACCTTGTCGATGAAGAACAGGGACAGCACCTTCACGCCGCGCGGCCACATCTCCAGCTGGGTTTCCAGGTGGTCCTCGATGGTTCTGCGGATCTGGGCGCGTTTGATCAGTTCCGCGGACACGTCGCCCTTCGCTTCACCCAATTCCAGATAGTCGCCGTTCTGGAACTCGATCGATTCCATGCCTTCGGCCGTGTCGATGTTGCTTACGATCCAACCGGCTTTGTAGTCCGTGTTATAGCCGCTCTTCTCGTACAGGTCCTGGCCGACTTTGACCGTTACGCCCTTGCGCTTCTGACCGCCGTCCTTCTGCCTGACGTCCAACGTGACCTTCGCTCGATACGGCTCTCGGCTCACGGAGTCCAGACGCACGTACGAACCGTTGAGATTCGCCTGCGAGAGCACCGAATCCACGCAGATGCCCTTGACCAGATGCTCCTGGAACGCGTCCACCGGCGTCAACCGGTAGACCATGTTGTATTTCTCCTTGTGCGTGGCGGAATAGCGAAGCACGAACAACGGATTCAGACTCCTGATGGCCTTCTTCGCCTTCGCGGTATTGTCCACGCTCTGCGGCTCGTCGATGATCACCATCGGACGGCACTCCGCGACCATCTCCTGCGGGGAACGCCCGCCGGCCAACCTCTCGCTCTTACGATGGAACAGGTTCGACCTGTCCTCGTCGCCGTTCTTATCGAACGCCTTGTTGAACGCGCCGATGTTGATGATCATCACCTGAATCGACGAGCTCATCGCGAAATTACCGACCGGCCCCATGTTGTTCGAGTCATACACGAAATAGTCCAACGGCGTCCCGTCGTACAAGGTGTCGAAATGCTCCTTCATCGTCTCGAAGGACTTCCGCACGCCCTCGCGGATCGCGACGGACGGCACCACGATGATGAACTTCGTCAACCCATACCGTTGATGCAGCTCATAAATTGTGCGAATATACACGTACGTCTTGCCCGTGCCGGTCTCCATCTCCACCGTGAAATCACGCAGACGCCCATCCGTCAGCACTTCGGTCTTCGGCAGACAACCGCGCTCCTGCACCGCATGCAGACCATCCACGAGACGCCGTTCGGAAACACGCAGGTCGTTGGCGAAACCGATGCTGACGTTGTCCCCACCGACACCGAGCTCCTCAAGCCACTGCTCGGAGGCGCCGGCCGTGAACCGCGAGGTGCGGAACTCCTGATCCCTGAACAGGTCCGCCACCGCATTGATGGCATCAAGCTGGTACTGCTGGTCGCTGGAATACTGGAATCGCAACACCATGTCACACCGTCCGCAACTCGATCTCGTCACCATCGGCCGACGCGCGGCCGAAAATGGCCTCGGCGTTCAGCTTCAACGTGTCATCCAGCACCGAATCAAGAATCAGCACACGACGCGGACGATCCTCCAACGAGGCAATACGTTCCAACACGGGAACGGTAAGACCTTCATCCATGCAGCAGATCAACTCGCCCTTCGCCACCGACCAGCACGTATAACCATCCAGAGTCAACGGCTCGATCGGCAGCGACAGGTCAAGGCCCCACTTGAGCATGACCTCGAACAGCACATCCTCCTTGGAGCGATCGCCCTTCACCATGCTGTCCTGCAACGTCAGACCGTTACTGGCATCGAACTCCTCGATGTTCGACGAATCAAGCGACAGCACGCGGAAACCAATATCCGGGACAGGCTTCGGTTCGGCACCAAGTTCCAGCTGCCGATTAGACTCCTCTATTTCAGACCTGATTTTTTGGCCTGCACGACGAATACGTTCCTCCGACAACGAGCAAAGTGTACGTGGTTCATTGATTGAATCGCATAAATCAATAGCATCTTGAATGACCTGTTTAGTGCTTTGTTTTGTGGCTGAAGCTAGATTGGATTCGAGAGATTCAGGCAATTGAACAAGGATGAATCGTCTATGACCGTCATCTATAGCATTCCTCATCATTACTGCATGGGCTGTGGTGCCGGAGCCAGCAAAGAAATCAAGAACAATGGAATCAGGAGAATCAGAATACGAGATTAATTCTTCGATTACTTCTTCATCTTTCGGATTGTCAAAAACTTTGGATCCCATTAGCGAGGCTAGTCGTTTTGATGCAGCACGCCCATCCTTATATATGACACTGTAAGGAACCTCCATCTCAGTATCTTTGAGGTAGCGCTTGTAGCAGGGAACTTTCGTCTCGTCTTTACCAAACTCGACTTCACCATTTTTGATGGCTTCCGCCATTCGTTCCGGAGTGGAAAAGAGCCAGCCTCTGGAAGGAATGGCGACAGGCTTCTTGGTCACAGGATGAAGCACTTCGTATCGAGGTCCGCCGCCACCAGGCCATGAAATGTTATCCGCAAAATATATTCCACGAGAGTCCACGGACGAGTAATGTTTGTGCTTCTTTGCTGGGTCAGAATCAGGAAGCTGCTTATACCAGCCCCTTAGACAAGTTTGTATACGTGAGTAGTCCGTCCCATACTGCTCTTTCAGCTGCTCATATTTTTGGTAAATTGACTCGAGTCCTTGCTTTCGTTTACGCCATTTGATTCTGTTGTCGATAAGATACTGCTTGGATTTTGCGTAGCAAAGAATATACTCATGAGACACGGATATGTATTTGGAATCGTTTTTTCGCCCTGCTGCCCAAATCATTTGTGCAATAAAGTTCGATGGCCCCATGATTTCGTCGGCAATTTCACGAAGATTGCCGACCTCAGCCTCATCGATACTGATGAACAAAGTACCATCTGGCGTTAAAAGTTCGCGAGCAAGTCGGAGCCTCGGATAAATCATTGAACACCAGTCAGAATGGAAACGTCCATTTGTATCGGGATTCGCCTGGCCAGTGATATTTGCTTGATTTTTATAGTTGTTAATAGAATCGCCGAACTTGTCGTTGTAGACGAAGTCGTTGCCGGTGTTGTATGGCGGGTCGATGTAGATCATCTTGACCTTGCCGTGGTAGGAGCGCTGGAGAAGTTTGAGGACTTCGAGGTTGTCGCCTTCGATGTAGAGGTTCTTGGTGGTGTCCCAGTCGACGCTCTTGTCCTTGCGCGGACGCAGCGTGGCCGTGGAGGGCGTCTGGGATTGGCGGATGGCGTCGCGCTTGCCGGGCCAGGTGAACGCATAGCGCTCGGGAGAATCCGTTACGAAATCACCGAGAATCTCACGCAGTTTATCGAAATCAATCGTGCCGTCTGCCCCCCCTCAGTGCGGATTTCAGGGAACAGATGGCATAGTTTTCCGATGTTTTCCTTGACGATGTCGGCCGATTCGATCGGCAGCTTCGTTGCCTCGTCAGTCATGGCACAGCTCCTTGATGTGGTCCACTATGGTTTGCGCTTCTTCTTTTTTACCTGATTCGATTACGCGGATCTCGGCTGACTCGCCGAACGTCGTGTCTTTGTCGCGCCGCTTGGCCCGAAGCCTGCTGATCTCCGCGTCCAACCGTTTCAACCGGATAATGTTTTCGCGGATTTCCTCACGACGTGACTGGCTGGGACTGGGGGTAAACCCGAGTCTCGGGCGGACGTTGTGGAACAGTATGGCGTCCTGCATGCCATGCGTGTAGTCCAGCAGATCGTTCTGGGGCAGATTGTCATACCTGAGCATTTGCCAGAGCTCCATGACGGATGCGTCCATCGGGTCGAGTATGTCAGTGGATTCGACGGATTCGATGACCATGGCACCGATTTCGGCGAGGTTCTTGCGTTTCACTGCGATCGACACCATGCGCCCGTCAAGCAGGTCCATTGTGCGCATGAGCAGTACCGTGGGATTGGGCAATGCGCGATGCAGCAGCATTGCCAGCTCGTTCGTCCTGCTCCAGGAGACAAGCGTGCAGTCGAGGTAGATGACGGCCTGGATGTCGTACGTGTCATCGATGTGGGGCAGGATACCCGTGTCCGATTTGCCGATGGTCGCCCAACTGCGCAGTTCGGAGAGATTGACGAGCTGTTTCCGCTCCCGTTTGGATAGTCCGGCTCGGTCGGCGAACACCGTTTTGGGTATGCGCTTGTCCTGAAGCGTTACTTCCGGCAACTGAAGGTAATGGTTCCATTCGATGGTCATGCCGGTCACCTCATGACGACAAACGAGACGAGCGAGTAATCGTCGAACCCGAGCCTGCCTGCGGATCCAGTGGGCTCCCCGAGATCGAACAGACTGTCGATTGCGGTTTTCTCCTCGGTACCGTTGATGCGTTTGACGGCCGCATCCAGCAGCTTCGTGTAGCGGCTCATGTCCTGTCCGTCGTCGGTCTGCCGGTTGAACCGGTCGCATAGTTCCTTGATCGACTGCTCCCGGCCGGCGCATACGGCGCGCATGTAGTCGAGCGCGGTCTTGGGATGCGCGTGCGTGGTCTTCGCCTCGCCCTTGTCGGTCACGTACACGATGCAGTACGGGAACGTCGGGTTCGATTCACGCGACCCCTTGGACTCGTCGTTCTGTTTGAGGCAGAAGATCACGCCAGGTTCGATGTCGCCGCGCAACGCATCAGGTATGCGGGTAACGGCATGCAGCCCCATGGGAGACTCGTCGAGCATGCCGGGGTGCGCCTGCATGTAGCGTTTCAGTTCGACGCGGAAGTCATCCAATGCGAAGTCGGTGATGGAGATATTGCCCGAGATGTCCTCCAGGTCGAGCACCTCATGCTGCAGCTGCTGCAATTGGCGTTTGCGGTATTTGAGGTCGTTCATCTCATCGTTACGCTTGCCTTCGAGCACGTTCTCGTCACCGGTGGCGGACGAGTCGAGCAGGACCATACGGTTCTTGACCCGGCCTTCGAGACGGATGTATTCGTCGAGGTCAATGTCCGGCCAAAAGTCGACCAGTTGGATGCGCTTGTTCGTGGAACCGAGACGATCGATGCGGCCGAAGCGTTGGATGATGCGCACAGGGTTCCAGTGGATGTCGTAGTTGACCAGACAGTCGCAGTCCTGCAGGTTCTGGCCTTCGCTGATGCAGTCGGTCGCGAACACGATGTCGATCTCGCCGTCCTTGCGCCGTTCATCGGACAGTTCCTTGGACATGGGCGAGAAGTGGGCGAGCACGTCCTCGAACGTGGTGCGTGGCAGCTTCAACGTGGACTGCGTCCCGGAGGCGCCGGTCACCAGGGCGCTGTCGATTCCGTAATCCGTCTTCAGAGATTCGGCCAGTGTGTCGTACAGGTATCGTGCGGTGTCGGCGAACGCGCTGAACACGAGAATCTTGCGGTTGCCCTTGTTGTACGGGGTCGTCTCGATCTTGGTCTGCATGAAGTCGCACAGTTCGGCAAGCTTCCTGTCGCGCTCCGGCGTGACCATACGCGCGTAGCCGAGCAGCCGCTCCAGCAGTTCGATGTCGCCGTGCAGCTCCTCACGCACCTTGACCGCGTCCACGTCACGCAGGTCGACCTGCACCTTGCCGGCGGCCTGGAACTCCTCGGCGTCGTCGTCCTCGTCGAACGAATCCGTCAGATCACTGTCGTCGAACCGGGACAGGCCATGCGATTTGACTTTGGCAAGCTGCGCGTCGAGCGTATGCGCGCCCTTCAGGATGCGTTCCAAGGAAAGACGGAAACTGTGGATGCTGCTTTCGAGGCGTTTGAGCAGGTTGACACGCATGAGACCGGCGATGGCCTGCGTGCGGTCCTTCTGTGCCTGGAAGCTCTTGCCCCACGAGTCGCCGTATTGCTCCACGTATTTCGCCTGCTTGTTCGGCAACACGTAGGCGAGCAGCTGGTATTGCGGGAATCGCAGCGCGGCGATCAGATCGTTCAGATCCGCGATGGGTGGCAGCTCGTCCTTCGTGTCGATGGACGGGTGCTTCGAGATGGGCTTCAGGCGTTCGGGGAACTTCCCGCCGCCGTTCGACGCATAGTATTTCGCGATGTGCTTGCGTCCGCGCGCGATGGTGAAGATGTCCAGCAGCTTGAAATAGTCGCCGTTCAGCGATTCCACGAACGACTGGGTGGTGCGCTCCTCGTCGGGCAGCTCGCTCCACTCCTTGAACCGCTGCTGCGCGGTCTTCGTCACGTAGTTGATACTCGGAATATCGTCCGACTTGGCCAGATACGCGTCGTCGTCCTCGGTGATGATGTCCAGCTGGTTGCGCAGGTCGAGCAGACGGTTGTTCACCGGCGTGGCCGACAGCATCAGCACCTTCGTGCGCACACCGGACTTCACGATGTCGTTGATCAGACGGTAGTAGCGGGATTCCGTGGTCGTGTCCGTGGGACGGTTGCGGAAGTTGTGCGACTCGTCGATCACCACCAGATCGTAGTTCGCCCAGTTCAACGTCTCCAAGTCGATGTCGCCGCTCATGCCGCGGTGACGGGACAGGTCGGTATGGTTGAGCACGTCATAGTTGAACCGGTCCGCCGCCAGGATGTTGCGCGTATCGTTGCCCCGGTACATCGTCCAATTGCCGCGCAGGCGCTTCGGCGCCAATACGAGCACGCGGTCGTTGCGCAGCTCGTAGTACTTGATCACCGCCAACGCTTCGAACGTCTTGCCCAGGCCGACGCTGTCCGCGATGATGCATCCCTTGTACTTCTCCAACTTGCGGATGGCTCCCACCACGCCGTCCTTCTGGAAGTCGTACAGACGATTCCACACCACCGTATCCTGGAAATTCAGGCCGGGCTTGATCGGGTCCTCCTCGTTCTCGTCCACGAAATCACGGAACACATGGAACAAGGTGAGGAAAAACACGAACTCGGGCGCGTTCTCCCGATACAGGGTCTCCACCTGCTCGATCATCTGCTCGGTCACGTCCTCCAGTAGGCCGGGAGTGTTCCACAGCTGGTTGAACATCGTCAGCTGCGGCTGCGCCTCCGACGTGCTCTCGAAATGGTTGATCATGGAGATCACACCGGGCTTGCGCTCGTATCCCAAGCCCTCAAGGGTGAACGGAACGCTCATGCCCGTGAACGCCTGCACGGAATGCTGTCCGTTCTCCACGACATACATCGAACCGGTCTGCAACCGGTTGGCCGTCCTCGCGGACTTGAACTGCGCATGCCAGCGGATCCATTCCGCACACTCATGAGCCAACGCGCGTTGGCTCAGGTTGTTGCGCAGCGTCAATTCCAAGTCCACGCCGCCTACGCCACGCTCGCGTGAACGCTGTGAGACCGCGAACTCCTTCGGCTCCTTCGCATTCGCCATGCGCTTGACGAACGTCGGCTCGCTGAAGATGAACCGCAGCTCCTCCACACCCTGCAGTTCCTCGCGCATGCGACCGTACGCGAAAATCGTGAAATACGACGCGATCACCGACATCTTCGCGTTCCGGTCCAACGCGTGCCCCAACGCGTCGCCCAGCCTCTTCGGACCGATATTGTCAAGCAGCTCCATGTCATCCGACCTTTACCGACGATGAATACTCATTCAGGGATTCCCGCACCGTTGTCAGAACGGAAGCGCCTGCATCGCGCCTATAAGGTCCTTGACCTGTTCGCTGACTCCGGCTGACACTCCGGCGCTGATGCCCATGCCTATCGGCGCCAGCAACCCCTTGATTGCGGTCAAGCCGCGAGCTATCAAGGAATCATCCGGCTCCGGAGCGTGAATCTGACCTCTCACGGAATCTATCTCGGAAGAAAGCGGGCGGACTTCAGCCGCATCAAGGTTCCATCCGGCCAATTCGTCAGATAGCCTACCGAGCAATTCCTCCAACTCCCGATAACGCTCGGGAAGAACCTCGTTTGTCGAGATGCTCATCTGTTGTTGCACGTGATTGCCGACCGCGACGTTCCCATAATTGTCACCATTGACCAGAGGCGCGTCCACATTGATTTCCACAGGCTTGATGTCATTCATCCTTTTCTCCATGTCCCGCGCATTGCGCGCCATGCGCTTGGACTCGGCGATTCTCTCCTCATTGAGTTTCTTCTCCAATTTCGATACATCACCGTCCAGCGAGGACAGGCGCTTTTCGTAAGTGGCGCGGCGAGCCATAGCGTCGCTCGCCAGCTTCCTATGACGCTGCTCTTCGCGCAGCTTGCGCTGTCTGGCGGAGTCCTGTTTCGTCCTAGCGGCAGCCTGAGCGGCTTTCCCTGCCTTGGCAGTCTCGTCCGCAGCTGTTCTCGCATAGGCGCTGATCTTACTTTGCGTATCCGTCTGCTGCTTCCTTTTCCCGGCAAGCTGTCTGGCCAATTGGTCAATTGACATGTATCGCTCCTTCTTGATGTCTGCTGGATTTCGCTCTTTCGCCGTGCATTTCCGTCACCCGTTGACGACGGCGAGAATCTCCTGACGTGTTAACAATCTCCATCGGGTGGAGCAGTAGTCCGGTTGTGACATGCTGCGCGCAATCTTGACTTTCTCATATGAGTCAAGCATCCGCTTATAAACGGGAAGCATGGGCATGTGCGAATTCCCTTTATCGCTGTATCGCGAGGAATCGTCAGCCGTCCATGACCAACGGCCGGTACTGGCGAGATAATCCACGTAAGACGCCATCGAACCCTCGACGTCGTCATTGCGGTCGAACCCACGATAATGACAAGATGATTCATCGATTCCCTGTTTGTCATGCTCCTGCAGCGACCTGTAGCCATCACGCAGATCGCGCAGCATGTCCAGCAAATCCCAGATCATCTCACAGTCGCGCCTGGGAAGCTCCTCGTGCATCTGAGACAGGATACGGGAGTACTCCGCGACGTATCCTTGACGAAAAGCCTCGGCGTCCGTCTCATACGATTCTGCGTCATCAGGATGCAACGAGGCCATCAGATCATTCAACCGCATCATCATGTACCGGTCGGCCGAACCCAGCGAATAAGGCGCATCGGCACGGACTTCTTCGATGGAGCCGGTCAACTCGCCAATCTGCGCATTGATCAGAGCGCTGACAGTGGTGGATCGATCTGCTGCCATCCGCTCCAAAGCGGCTTTCACCTCATCTGCCATACGGAGCGAGACCACAGCCACGCAACCACCTCCTCCTTGTAATACTGTATGACAACTATTGTACTACAGTTTATTTATGAGTGGCAAGATGCCCGCAGCGTGACGTTGCGGCATCTCGTAACGGGTCGACCCGTATTGTTCGAGTAGCTTCTACATGCTCTATGGCGATGGGTTCATTCACATGTTCATATGCGAGAGTTGAGCAGGCGTTACACGACGTTCTTGTGTTTGACAGCTGGACCCGACGTAGACGCTCTGAATCAGGCAAGTAGACAATTGGGAGCAGCCATCGGTTGATTTCATACTATTTGACGTTCTTTCACCACGGTACTGGAAACTTGGCGATCAGGACACTGCCGACCTGCCTGATTCCCCTGTGGATTACCATTTGTGATTCCTCCGCCGCTATGCCGGCCAGTAGATGCGGGTCAGCGGCAGTAGGGCGCGAGTCTGGGTGTCCGCGTTCTCGTAGTTATCGACAAGGACGCGCGTGAATCGGTCGAGGTCGAGCAGGGTCACCGGTATACGCGCCCGCTCGGCCTCGTACAGGGCCTCCCTGGTGAAGCCGCCGGTGCTGGACGTACAGGCCGCGGTCGGCGTCGCGCAGGCCGGCGATGAACGAACGCAGCGCCGGAGCTCCCATGCTTTCCTTCCGGTGCTTCACCTCGACGACGATACGTGGGGATGACAATCCAAGACCGTCGGGCGAGGCGATGATGTCGCGTCCCTGATCACTGCCGCTGCCGGTCATCATGGTTCGATAGCCCATCGCTCGCAGCATGCCCGCCACAAGGTGTTCCATATATCATCCCAATCAAGGGCATGGATGCGATCTTTGATTTTCTCCAACGCTTCCTCTTCGGTGACCATACGGATTCCCTCATCGTCCGTCATGCCATCGGCGGAAGAAGCGGCATCGGATTCGATAATGACGTCGGGGGAACGCTCCTCCTCAAGGCTGTGGGCAAGATCGGCGTATGCATCCTCGTTGATGAGGCTGAGCGTGGCAATCGTGCCCAACGAGTTGCGAGATGTGTCGGACAATGCGTCCCGAGAAACGATGTGCTCCCACCTGACCTCGCGTGTATAGCAGACATCGGTATCGGTCCGAGCCATCATGCAGCCCCCGTCAGGATACCGATATGGTACTGGCGTTGCGCGGGATCATAGGTTACGACGTTATCGCCACATGACATGACCGAACCGAATCGGTATGTCTGCCCGACGATCATCGCGCGCGCCTGAGGGGACTTGTCCGCGTAGAGACGGTCCACGTATTCCTTGACCTGTTCCCTCGATGCATGGCCGAGGTCGAGGCCATCCAGGAGCCAGTAGATTGCCACGTATCCATGAGCGAACCAATCAGCCGCATACCGCGCTCCTCGTCCAGCGCGAATCAGCCATGCAGACAATCGATCGCCTCCCTGTCGCTCATGATTTCCGATGCCAGTCACGCCGGAATCGTTTGCCGGTATGTCCCGTCGTTCCGCGGGGACATACCGGCAAAGAGTTGTCGTGCCTATGGTCAATCAATCATACGTCGGCAAGCGCTTTGTCAAGCAGGGCCCTCACGGCCGCGCTGCGGCTCATGTGATGGTCGCGCATGTAGCGTTCCAGTTTGGCGTCACGTTCGTCATCCAGACGTACGCGAATCACGTTGGTCGCGGGCGTCGTGCCGACTTCGAGCGGACGACCGGGAGCCCGTCGCATGGCCTCCTCGAGCTGCTCATCCGTGTACCCGCGTTCGGCTTCCTCGGCATCAGCTTTGAGCATTGCCGCTTCGTCGGCCGGCAGATCATCGTATGAGAGCATGGCGTAGTCGTAGGTCATATCCATCGCCTGCCTCCTTCCATCAGTTTCACGTACTTGGTTCGCATGCGCATCGCGTGGATCAGTGCAGGACCCCTTGACGTTTCCACCACGACGACTTCCAAAGGAATACCATCCGGCGATATGCCGAGGTACAGCACCTTGAGCGGATCCTCGCGCAGCGTCAGCTCCCGTATCGCATGGGTCGCGACATACATGGCATCGTCAGGCTCGATGCCATGCTTGAGAGCTGAAGGGAATATGTTCATACCGAATATTGTACCACAAAACCCCCGCTACGGCAATGCCGCACCTGGCTCATATCCACGATTCCGGTAGTCCGCCTAGCAAGTATCTCCCAAAATCCTCGGAATCCGTCGTCCATCATGAAGCAGAAGAAGCGCATTCCTTACCGAGAACGCCCATTCGGGTTGTTCGGAATATGTGGGTGCGCACATATCCGGCACGGAACTACGGAACTGTTCACGCGCAGTTCCTCGTAAGTGACGCGCAGGGACTTCCGCAACATAGTCCCACCGGCATCACACCAGCCTTTCCCGGTCGGTCTTGGCCAAATGAAATAGGCGACATCAGGCATTACCTAGCACCTTACGTTCGAACTCATCGAAATCCGCATCCGCGAAACAACCGACAAGACCGTTGTATGTGCGACTCCTCCCATCCCGGATTCTTCCCCAACATGCAACTTCATAAATGGTTTATGAAGTTCCGCCCCTAACTTCATAAACCGTTTATGAAGTTCCCGAACCGTGGCACACGGCGGATTGCATGACGAGACCAACCAAGATATCATTTGTATAGATTTCCGATATACAAATGGAGGCTATGATGACATCGACCATGGTGAACGTCCGGCTTGACGAAAGCACGAAGAAGGGCATGGCCGAGGTCTGCGGCGAACTTGGCATCAGCATGAGCGCCGCATTCAACATCTTCGCCAAGACGGTCGTACGCGAACGCCGCATCCCGTTCGAAGTGACCGCGGACCCGTTCTACTCGGCCGAGAATATGTCTCGGGTCCGCAGAGCTGCCGCGAAGCTCGACGCGGGCCAAGGCACCGTCCACGAGCTAATCGAGGAATGACGTGCTGCTTATCTGGACGGACGAAGCATGGGATGACTACCTCTACTGGCAGTCGCAGGACAAGAAGACGCTTACACGCATCAACAAGATCATCCAGGACATCCAACGCAACGGCGCGGCGAACGGCATCGGCATGCCGGAACCGTTACACGGAAACCTATCCGGCTATTGGTCTCGTCGTATAGACGACAAGAACCGCATCGTGTACCGCGTCACCGGCGGAGAATCGGACAATCTCGAAATCGCCGTCTGCCGCACCCATTACGGCGACCACTGATACGACGATTCTCAGATCAGCTCCAGCTTCCGGAACGCGTTGGCGATGCCGTCATCGTGGATGTCGGCGGTCTGGATGTCGCACCATTGCTCGATGCCGTGGATGGCGTTGCCCATGGCGACGGACGTGCCGGCGGCCTTGAGCATCACCATGGCGCAGGCCCCGTTTCCGCAAAACGCCAGCCAAACCAATCAAACATGCAAACAACCACATATGACGCGGCTCGTTTGCCGGAAGACATGATTATTTATAGAATCATAATTTAGTAAATTACGATTCTATAAATCGCATCTCGTCCGTGGAAAGGTCGTCATCATGTTCGTGGGAAGGACCAGGGAACTCGCCACGTTGGAACGGCGATGGAACTCGTCGCAATTCGAGTGCGTCATCGTGTACGGGCGGAGACGCGTGGGCAAGACCACGCTCATCAACCGGTTCCTCGACGGACGCCCGTCAATCTTCTTTCCAGCCATCGAATCCAACACGGCCCGGAATCTTGAGAACCTCAGCCGCAGCATCGCCCTGTACCGCGCCGCCGCCGGCGACGACGATCTCGCCGACATGGCTGACGCCGCACCGGTCTACCAAGATTTCGCTTCGGCGCTGGAAGCGGTGTTCTCGCTCGCCCGACGCAAACGCCTCGCACTCGTCATCGACGAATACCCCTATCTGGCGAAGGCCGACCGGTCCATCAGCTCCGTCCTGCAACACGCCATCGACCGGCACAAGGACGATAGCCGGCTCATGATCATCCTCTGCGGCTCATCGATGTCGTTCATGGAGCGTCAGGTGCTCGGATATTCCAGCCCGTTGTACGGGCGCCGCACCGCGCAGATCAAGGTAGAGCCGTTCGGCTACGCCGACACGCGAACGTTCCTGCCCCGATACGGCGCCGAGGATGCGGCCATCGCATACGGTCTGACGGGCGGAATCCCGCAATATCTCAGACAAATCGACGACACCGAAAGCATCACGGACAACATCCGTTGGAACATCATCGATCCGGACTGCTACCTGTTCGAGGAGCCCGGCAACCTGCTCAAGCAGGAGCTGCGCTCGCCGTCAGAATACAACGCCGTCATCCAGGCCATCGCATCAGGCGCCTCGCGGACGAACGCCATCGCCACGGCATGCCATATGGAGACCGCATCATGCGCTACGTATCTACGCAACCTCATCGACTTGGGCATCCTCTATAAGGAGACCCCGTTCGGCGAACACGCGCCACGCAAGACGATCTACCGCATCAAGGACTCGTTCTTCCGATTCTGGTACCGCTACGTACCGGCGAACCTGCCGCTGATCCAGTCGGGCAACGCGGACATCGCCGCCGAACGCATCACGCGATCGATCAACGACTTCATGGGACCCGTGTTCGAGGACATCTGCATGCAATGGCTGTGGGCGCACGACACGACCGGGGAACTGCCGTTCCTCATACTCGACTCCGGACGCTGGTGGGGAGCCGACCCCAGGACCCGCAGCCAGGAGGAGATCGACATCATCGCCACCGGTGAGGATCCGAAGACCATGCTGTTCTGCGAATGCAAGTGGCGCAGCGTCCCGACCGGGCTGCGCCAGCTCGAAACGCTGCGCAGCCGGGCCGAACTCCTGCATCCTGCGCACGGATACTACATGCTCTTCTCCAAAAACGGCTTCGACGAACATGTCACGAGCCGTGCGGCGCAGGCGGACGATGTATCGCTGGTGAGTTTCAAGGACATGTAAGGCAGCGACCTCCTCGCCATCTCAGATCAGCCCCAGCTTCCGGAACGCGTTGGCGATGCCGTTGTCGTGGATGTCGGTGGTCTGGATGTCGCACCATTGCTCGATGCCGTGGATGGCGTTGCCCATGGCGACGGACGTGCCGGCGGCCTTGAGCATGGCCGTGTCGTTGTCGGAGTCGCCCACGGCGATCGTGTCGGCGACGTCGATGCCGAGCCGGGCGGCGACCTCGCGCACCGCGGTGCCCTTGTCGACGCCGTTGATGAGCAGTTCGCCGTTGTTCGGCGAGATCTTGTCATATGAGCCGTGCACGAGTGTGAACCACGGCGAGAGGTCGCGTTTCGTCTCCTCGAACGTCACGTCCGGGTCGGGGGCGGTGAAGTACGAGCCCTTGGACACGTGGATCGTCCGGCCCAACGTGGAGCCTTCCGGCACGTCGACCTCGTCGATCCGGTGCCAGAACCGCGCGAACTCGCCGCGGTCGAACGCCTTGCCCTTCGACTTCAGGTGACGCGCGTAGCCTTCCGAAATGTACATGCCGTCCGCGCCCTGCCACTGGTACGCCTCGATGCCGTGCGCCTTGAAATACGCGTCGGCCGCGTCCACCGCCTCGGGGTCGACGAACCGTTGGAACAGGATCTCGTCGCCCATGTTCGCCTGCGCGCCGGCCACGGAGACCACGCCGTCGAACCCGAGGTCGAGGATGCTTTTCTCGATCTTCGGCAGGGAGCGTCCGGTGCAGATGAACAGCAGGTGCCCGTTCTCCTGTGCCTTGCGGCACGCCTCCTTCGCGGATTCTGGCACCATGTGCCTTTCGTCCGCCAACGTGCCGTCGATGTCGAGGAACACCAGTTTCTTCGCGCCCATGCTTCGCTCTCCTTGTCCGTGAATCCGTTCGTTTATGAACCCGTCTGTCCGTGAGCCGTCACCGAATCCGCCACCATCATACGTGGCGCACACGGTTGCGCACACGGCCCCGCTCCCCGCTCACGCTTCGGCGAGCTGCGTCGTCGCGGCGGCGACCGGCGCGGGACGGGAGCGGCGGATGCGGCCGACCGCGAGCCCCAGCGCGACGAACGCGACGGCGAACAGCGCGACGATGCCGGTGCCCGTCGCCCAGCCGGCCGCGTCGACGCCGGACGCCGCCGTGCCGATGCCGAGCGCGTCGTCGATCGCCGCGCAATACCACCAGCCGGGCAGCATCCGCCCGACCGCGAGCATCGATTCGGGAATCATGTCCACCGGCAGGGAGAGTCCGGAGGTGAACAGGAGCAACAGGCCGAACACGTTGGCGAAACCGTTGGCCATCGTGTCGCCCGCTCCCGCCTCGCCGAGCAGGAAGCCGCAGGCGACGGTCATCAGCGCGTACACGCACGCCGACAGGACCGTCATCGCCACGCCGGCGGGTGCGAGGGACGCGGGGTCGAGTCCGGCGGCAAACATCAGCGCGACCGCGGCGATCAGGTAGGCGGCGACCACGACGAGCGCGAACCCGCACAGGGTGGCCATGCGCTGCATGCCCATCGTCGAGGAGCGTTGCGGCGAGGCGAACAGCCGGCGCCGCGTCTCCCCCGCGTTGAACACGCCGGACACGAGCGCCGTGCACACGGTCATCGCGAGGAACAGCGGGTAGAGGGCCGACTTGATCGTGGAGCCGAAACCGGCCGACGTCCGCTCCGCCGCGGACGTATCGGCGGCGTCGGCGGCCGCGTCGGCGTGGTCGACCGCGATCGCATGGTTCGCGGTCTTGTCGCGGGCGAGCGCGCGCACCCGCGTCGTCGCGGCGGTGAGGTCGTCGAGACCGGGACGCGCGACGGCGCCGTCCGCACCGGACGCACCGCCCACGTTCGCGCCGATCAGTTCCGTGCGCGTGAGCGAAAGGAATCCGCCGGTGGCCATCGACGCCATCGAACCGACGCCGGACGTGTAGCTGGTGACGGTCTCGACGGACGGGACCTTCCCGGACGAACCGTCCGCGTCACCCGATGCGGCCGAGTCGAGCATCTTGTCCGCGTAGCCGTCCGGGATGATGACGATGAGGTCCACCCAGTTCGACGCGACCGCCTGCTGGAGCGCCTGCGGCTCGTCGGCGAGGTCGATCACGTCGTCGTTCGCCGCGAGGTACGCGCGCAGCGAGGAGGCGACGCCGCCGCGATCGGAGTCCCGGTCGATGACGGCGACGGTGGCGCGGCCGGGCTCGTACACGTCGGCCGTGGCGTTCCGGTCGCCGAACAACGCGGACCCGCTGATGGCGAGCATCATGATGCCGATCAGCACCAGATAGATGATGATGTACAGCTTGTGCGCGGCGAGCACGCGCAGCGTGGCCTTACAGGTGTTCATAGCGTTGCTCCTTGAGCATGACGACGCCGGCGGCCAGGAACACGAGGCTCATCGCGATGAGCACGCCGCAGGTCGTGGCGAACGGACGGTAGTCGTCGTAGTAGAGGATGTCGTAGAACAGGTTCGTCACCTGCTGGGCGGGATTGACGAGCGCGAGCAACGGCGCGTGGCGGGTGATCCAGTCGCTCAGCTGCATCGCGAAGCCGCCGTACAGGCCGGAGAACAGGGACAGCGTGCACGGGATCGCGCTCGTCAGACCGATCTTCACGCTGTGCTTGAGTCCCGGTATCGCGCCGATCATCGTGCCGAACGCGCATGCCATGAACGAGGCGACCGCGACGGCGGCCACGGCGGCCGGTTCGCGCCCGCCCAACGGTATGCCGCACACGTAGCGGATGTAGGCGAGCGCGATGGTGAGGCTCACGTCAGAGCACAGCCAGCTGGCGAGGAATCCGGCCATGAGCTGCCGTCCACGGCCGAGCGGCGACACCGTGCGCCGGATGCCCAACGCGGACAGGTTCGCCTGCGCGCTGGTGACCGCGGTGATCGAATACCCCATGGCCATGAGGCAGGCCATGCCGAGCAGCGCGTAGAAATACCGTGCCATCACGTTCGGCGTGGCGTTCGTGAGGCTGATCTCTCGCGTCGTCCCCGCGATGCTGCCGATGGACGACCAGAACATGCGGGATTTCAGCGCCTCCGGGTGCCGTTGGAGCAGGTCGCGGGTCGCCGCGTCGGTCCGGTTGTACAGGTCGATCACGCCGGAGAGCGCGGCGACGGTGACGGCGCCGTTCGAATCGGTGGCCGTCGCGCCCTTCATCGCCTCCGCCGCCCGTGACGACAACGTCAGTCGGATGCGCCCGTCGCCGTCGACGCGCAGGTAGCCTTTCGCGGTGCCGTCGGCGAGCGCGTCGCGCGCCTCGGCGAGCGTGGCGGCCTTCCTGGCGTCGAGCAGTCTGGTGACGGTCACGGTCGTGCCGGTGGCGTCGCCGTTGTCGGTGGCGTCGCCTTTGCCGCCGGCGTCGCTCGTGCCGGTGGTCCCGCCTTTGCCGGACAAACCGTCGATGAACGCCTTCGCACCGAACGACGCCTTCCAGTTCGCGTCCTCGACGACCGCCACGGGCAGGGTCTTGAGCTCGTAGCCTTCCGCGAGATTGCCGAGCAGGCCGTTGAACAGGGTGGCGAGCGCGATCGGGAACACGATGAGCCAGAACAGCGATTGCCTGTTGCGCAGGTTCGTCTTCAACGTCATGACGAATGTGGTCCACATGGTTGCCTCCTTTCCGTGGGGCGTGCGGCGTGTACCGGTCAGTCGCGCAGCGCCTTGCCGGTCAGTTCGAGGAACACGTCGTTGAGTGTCGGCGGCCGGCTGGTGAGGTGACCGACGTTCACGCCGGCGGCGCGTAGCACGCCGAGCACGTCGACGAGATTGTGGTCGCCGCGGCGGCAGCGCACGTCGAGTTCGCGGCCGTCCCAATCCGCTTCGATGACGAAGCCGAGGGCGCGCACGTGGTCAAGCGTCGTCTCGTCGAGGTCGAGCGTTTCGACGGTGATGCGTTCGCCCGTGTCGATCATGGATTTGAGCTCATCGGCGGTGCCGAGCGCCAGATGCCGGCCGTGGTCCATGATGAGGATGCGGTCGCAGATCCGTTCGATCTCCTCCATGTAATGGCTCGTGTAGACGACGGTCGCGCCGGCCGCGTTGAGCCGTTCGATGCCTTCGAGAATCGCGTTGCGGCTTTGCGGGTCGACGGCGACGGTCGGCTCGTCGAAGAAGATGAGGTCGGGCTTGTGCGCGACGCCGCACGCGATGTTGAGACGTCGCAGCAGACCGCCGGAGAGTTTGCCGGGTCGGAACCGGCGGAATTCGCCGAGTCCGGCGAAGTCGATCGCCTCCTCGACGAGCGGCGCACGGTCGGCTTTCCTCGGCACGTACAGCGAGCAGAAGTAGTCGATGTTCTCCTCGACGGTCAGCTCGTTGAACACGGCGACGTTCTGCGGGACGAGGCCGATGCGCCGTTTGAGCGCGTAGCTGGTCGGCGTCATCGGCTCGCCGAACACGCGGATCGTGCCCGAATCGTAGGAGAGCAGGGCGAGGATGCAGTTGATGGCCGTGGTCTTGCCGGAGCCGTTGGGGCCGAGCAGGCCGAAGATCTCGCCCTGCCGGATGTCGAGGTCGAAATGGTCGAGCGCCACCATGTCGCCGTATCGTTTGACGAGTTTCGTCACGCTGATGGCCGAAGTCGCGGTGGTCGTGTGGTCGTCCGTCATGTCCGCTCCCTTCCTTGGGTGGTTGTCTCCATCGTCCCACCCGCGTGCACGTCCCGCCACCTGCAAACGTCACGTATCGGCGTGACGCAGGTGACATTCGTCACCGGTTTCGGTGGCACTGGGTGCGGGACGGATTGCGGGAATGGACGGTAGGCGCGGGGCGGTCCGGGATGTGCCGCGGCGAAGCGGGTAGGCTGGATGGTGACGGTTCGGTGCGGACGACGGAGGATTCCATGCGGGCGATGATCGGGAAGGGGGTGCTGCTCGCGTTCTGTCTCACGTTCGCGCCGGTCGCGCACCTCGCCGTGGATGCGTCGCTGGTCACGGCGATGCTGATGGCCGTGATTGTCTCCGCCCTGTCCGAATGGTCGTCCGGCAGGCGCGCGGCGCTCCTGCCGGCGACCGTGTTCTGCCTCATCGCCGTAATCGTCTCGGATTGCCGTGTGTTCCTGCCGCTCGTCGCCTTCGATATGGCGCGGATTCCGGCGGTCACGAATCACACGAACCATACGAATCGTCCGAATCGTCTCGCCGGTCTGATGCCGCTGATCGCGCGCTGGCTGTGGGTGGCGCCGCTGGTTCCGATGGCGGTCGAGGCGCATGCGGGCGGCGATGTCGCCCCGACTGCGCTGATGGTCGCGGCGACATGCGTGGGGGCGCTGTTGGGGGCGGATTCGCGCGACATCCCCATGCTGCGTCGCGCGTTGCGCCGCACCGAGGACCGTCTGCGGGAATCGTCACGTTCGTCGCGAATCAGGATCGCCGACCTGGACGAGGAGCGGGCGCAGTCGGTGCGCATGGCGACGCTCGGCGAACGCACGCGCATCGCCCGCGACATCCACGACAACGTCGGCCATCTGCTGACGCGCGCGATCATGCAGGCGCAGGCCGGGCGCGCGTTGGCCGACGCCACCGGCGACGCCGTCGCGGCGCGAGGATTCGGCGCGTTGGGCGCGACGTTGGACGATGCGATGACGATGGTGCGCCGGTCCGTGCATGATCTGGAGGATGACGGCACCGACTTCATCGCGCAGATCGAGGATGCGGCCCGGCCGCTCGCCTCCGCCGGCGCGGGCGGCGGAGGCACCGGTCCGAATCAGGGGTTGGAGGTGCGTCTGGAGAACGACATCGACGCCGCCCCCGCACCGGTCTCACGGTGTCTCGCGACGGTGATCCGCGAATCGTTGGCGAACGTGGCGCATCACAGCATGGCGCACGAGGCGCGGGTGACGCTGCGTGATTTCCCCGCGTTCTGGCAGCTGGTCGTCTCCGACCCCGGCCCCGCGATCCCGTTGGACGGCGATGGCGGTCCCGCCGGCGCTCCCCCGCACGGCATGGGGGTCGCCGACATCGAATCGCGGGTGCGCGCCTTGGGCGGCACCGCGTACTGCGGCCCCTACGATGGGGGTTGGCGTGTGTTCGTCTCGATCCCGAAGGCCCGTTGGGCCGCGGACGGCGGCACACGGAAGACTCCGGATATGGGACATCAGAAGAATCGTGGAAACCGAGGAAAGGCGGGTGCATGATGCGTATCGCGATCGTGGATGATGATCCGATCGTCTGCCAGTCGTTGGAGACGATTCTGACCGCGACCGGCGCGGCCGACGTGCTGTGGACGGCGAACGACGGCGACGATGCGGTCGCGCGGTATTCCTCGACGCCTGACGCGCGGCCGGACATACTGCTCATCGACATCCAGATGCCGGGGCGTGACGGGCTCGACGCGGCGCGGGAGATATTGGGGCGCGACCCGGCGGCGCGCATCCTGTTCCTGACCACGTTCGCGGACCGCGCGTACATCACGCGGGCGATGGCGTTGGGCGCGAAGGGCTATCTCATCAAACAGGACGTCACGGCCGTGGGGCCGGCGCTGCAGGCGGTCATGGCCGGCCAGGTGGTGCTGGGCTCCGACGTGCTCGGCAAGCTGACGGAGCCGGGGGCGGGCGCAGCGGCCCCTTCGGAATCCGCGGAATCCGCGAAGGCCACAGGATCGGCGGATCCGATACGTGGGGGCGATGCGGCGGTCGTGGAGTCGATGCTCAACGAGCGGGAGCGTGAGGTCGCCTCGCTCGTGGCCGAAGGATATGACAACCGCGACATCGCACGACGATTGTGTCTGAGCGAGGGCACGGTGCGCAACCGGGTGAGCGGCGCACTCGACAAACTCGGCCTGACCAACCGCACCCAGCTCGCCATCCTGTGGATCAACGCCCACCGCTGACGCGGCTTGGATACGACGAAGGGACCGGCGCGAACCGGTCCCTTCGGGAAACCAATCAGACGGAAGCGGCCCTTAGGCGGCTCTCGTCAGGCCATCCGTCTTACTCGACGGTGTTGTTCGGCACTTCGATGCCGTTGCCGAACTTGACGTCGCGGGCGGCGGCGACACGGCTCGGCAGGCCGTAGATGTCGATGAAGCCGTTGGAGGACTTCGAGTCGAAGCTGTCGCCGGAATCGTAGGTGGCGAGGTTGTAGTCGTACAGCGAGCTGTCGGAACGACGGCCGGTGACGACGGCGCGGCCGCCATGCAGCACCATGCGGATCTCGCCGGACACGTACTTCTGGGTGTCCTCGATGAACGCGTTCAGGGACTGGGTGGCCGGGCTGAACCACTGCGCATCGTAGACCAGCTCGCCCCAGCGCTTGTCGATGTCGCGCTTGATGCGGTGCTGCTCGCGCTCGAGGCAGCAGTTCTCGAGCTCCTGGTGCGCGGTGATGAGGGCCACGGCACCCGGGGCCTCGTACAGCTCGCGGGACTTGATGCCGACGAGACGGTCCTCGATGAGGTCGATGCGGCCGATGCCCTGGGCGCCGGCGCGGCGGTTCATCTCCTCGATGGCCTGCAGCGGGGTGACGTCGCGGCCGTCGATCTTGACCGGCACGCCCTGCTTGAACTCGATGACGACCTCGTCCTCGACCGGCGGGAACGCCGGGTCGTCGGTGTAGGAGTAGCAGTCCTTGGTCGGACCGTTCCACGGATCCTCGAGGAAGCCGGTCTCGATGGCGCGGCCCCACACGTTCTGATCGATGGAGTACGGGCTCTTCTCGGTCTGGGTGATCGGCAGCTTGTGCTCCTTGGCGAACGCGATCTCCACGTCGCGGGTGAGGGCGAGGTCGCGGATCGGGCTGATGGCCTTCAGCGTCGGGTCGATGGAGGCGATGGACACCTCGAAGCGGACCTGGTCGTTGCCCTTGCCGGTGCAGCCGTGGGAGATGGTGTCGGCGCCGAACTGGTGGGCGGCGCGCACGAGGTGCTTAGAGATGAGCGGGCGGGAGATGGCGGAGACCAGCGGGTACACGCCTTCGTACATGGCGTTGGCCTTGAGGGCCTTCATGCAGTATTCGTTGGCGAACTCGTCGCGGGCGTCGACCACGTAGGCCTCGACGGCGCCGCAGGCGAGGGCGCGCTGCTTGATGGTCTCGAGGCTCTCGCCGCCCTGGCCGACGTCGAGGGACACGGCGACGACGTCCTTGCCGGTGCGCTCCTTGAGGTAGGAGATGGCGACGGAGGTGTCGAGGCCGCCGGAGTAGGCGAGCACGAGTCGATTGTTATCTGCCATGGGATGCCTTTCTTCAAAACAAACTGATGCAAGTATATACAGAAGTCTGTATATTTATGCACGGCGTGTCCAGCATGCGTACGCGATGCGCCGCGGCGTGCCGCATCTCTCCCCCACCCGCTACGCGGGAGCCCCCTCGACAGAGGGGGCCGGAAGGAACGGAGTGCCGGAATGGAAGTCACTTGGAGGCGAGGGCGAGGAGCCAGTCGGCGCGGGCGACGGCGGTGTCGTCGTCCTTGCAGATCGCCATGACCGTGTCGTCGCCGGCGATCGTGCCGAGCAGGCCGTCGATCGGCTGCTTGTCGATCACCGAGGCGACGTACTGGGCGGCGCCGGACGGCGTGTGGATGACGATGAGGTTGCGGGCCGCCGCGACCGAGGTCACCAGACCGGACAGCACGCGCGACATCTGCGCCTCCGCCTTGGCGGAGTCCTGCTGCTCGTCACCGGACGGCTCATGGCCGACCGCGTAGGCCATCGTGCCGTCCGGAAGCCGCTTCTTGAACGCGTTCATCTCGTCAAGGTCGCGGCTCAGCGTCGCCTGCGTCACCGCGATGCCCTCGTCGGCGAGAATCGACGACAGCTGGGACTGCGAGGTGATGATGTGCGTGAGCAGCACCTCTTCGATGGCGCTCAGACGCGCGGCGCGCGTGGCCGGACGGTGGAGGGACGGACGCGTTTGGCTCATGCGAGCAGGCTTTCGTCGCCGCGCTGCTTGCCGACCAGCCAGGTGAGTAGCGCCTTCTGCGCGTGCAGACGGTTCTCGGCCTCGTCCCACACGACGGACTGCGGGCCGTCGATCACCGAAACGGTGACCTCCTTGCCGCGGTAGGCGGGCAGGCAGTGCTGGAACAACGCGTCCGGCTTGGCGAGCGCCATGAGCTCGTCGTTCACCTGGTAGTTCCAGAACGGCTTGGAACGGATCGCGTATTCGGCCTCCTCGCCCATCGAGACCCATGTATCGGTGAACACGCAGTCGGCGTCCTTGACGGCCTCCTTCGCGTCGGTGGTCACGAGGATGGAACCGCCGTTCTCCGCGGCGATGCGCTCGGCGTCGGCGACGATGTCCGGGCGGGGCAGGTAGCCCTGCGGGCCGGCGACGCGCACGTGCATGCCGGCGACGGCGCCGCCGAGCAGGTACGAGTTGGACATGTTGTTGGCCGCATCGCCCACGTAGGCGATGGTCTTGCCCTTGAGCGCGTCCACGCCGCCGCGGAACTGCGCGATGGTGAGGAAGTCGGCGAGGATCTGGCAGGGGTGGAAGTCGTCGGTCAGCGCGTTGACGACCGGGCAGGTGGCGTGCGCGGCCATCTCCTCGACGCGGTCCTGGCCGAACGTGCGCCACACGAGGCCGTAGGCCATGCGGGTGAGTACCTCGGTGGTGTCGCCGACCGGCTCGCCGCGGCCCAGCTGAGAGCCGGACTTGTCGATGACGAGCGGGTAGCCGCCGAGTTCGGCCACGCCGATGGAGAAGCTGGAGCGGGTGCGGGTGGACGGCTTGTCGAACAGCACGGCGACGGCCTGCGGGCCGGCGAACGGCTGATGGTAGAAACGGTTCTCGCGGAACTTCATGCCGAGTTCGAGGACCTGCTTCTGTTCCTCGTGGTCGAGGTCGTCGTCGCGCAGCATGTGGCGCAGTTCGGGGGTCATGGTGGTTGTCCTTTCGGGTGTGCGGGTGGCGGGCGGTTGCGGTCAGTCGTCGGGGAGGTCGCCGGGGACGGCCTTGAGGATGGCGAGCGCGTCGTCGACGTCCTTCTCGGAGACGATGAGCGGCGGGGCGAAGCGTAGGGCGTCGGCGCGCACCGCGTTGACGATGAGGCCGCGTTCGAGGCACCAGTTCATCACGGCGTGGGCGCACGGGTGGGCGAGTTCGACGGCGTCGAGCAGGCCGCGGCCGCGCGTGGAGACGTACAGCGGGTTGCCGGCGGCCATGAGCCCGTCGCGCAGCTGACGCCCGCGGGCTTCGGCGTTGGCGACGAGGCCGTCCTCCTCGATCACGTCGAGCGTGGCGAGGGCCGCGGCGGCGCCAAGCGGGTTGCCGGCGAAGGTGGAGCCGTGGGAGCCGGGCGTGAACAGGGCGGAGAGCTTCTCGCCGAAGGCGATCATGCCGCCCATCGGGAAGCCGCCGGCCACGCCCTTGGCGAAGGTGACCGTGTCGGGCGTGATGCCGCCGGACAGGTCCTCGCGCTGGAAAGCGAACCATGCGCCGGTGCGGCCGATGCCGGTCTGCACTTCGTCGATGATGAGCAGCGCGTGGTTGATGTCGCACATCTCGCGCACCTTCTTGACGTAGTCGGCGCCCAAGGGCTTCACGCCGGCCTCGCCTTGGATGAGCTCCATGATGACGGCGGCGACGGGGCCCTTGCCGTAGGGGCCGACGCCGGTCTCGCTGAACGCCTCGTACAGGGAGAGCGGGTCGCCGGCGCGCACGAATTCGATGTTGGGCACGAGCGGGCCGAACGGCTTGCGGATGGCGGGCTTCCACGTGGCGGACAGGGCACCGAGCGTGCGGCCGTGGAATCCGTTGGTCAGGGCGATGATGCGCGCCGGCTTGCCGCCCATCGAAGGCGCGGCGCCGGGCAGGGTGCGGCCGTACAGTTTGGCGAGCTTCAGGGCCGCCTCGTTGCCTTCCGCGCCGGAGTTGCCGAAGTAGACGTGGGAGCCTTCGGGGGCGCCCGCCAGTTTGACGAGGCGTGCGGCGAGCTCGATCTGCGGTTCGGTGGCGAAGTAGTTGCTCACGTGCGCGACCTTCGCGGCCTGTTCGGCGACGGCCTTCACCCACTTGGGATGCGCGTAGCCGATCGAGTTGACGGCGATGCCGCCGAGGAAGTCGAGGTATTCGTTGCCGTCGACGTCCCACACGTGGGCGCCCTGGCCGTGGTCCATGACGCGCAGCGGCGTGCCGAACACGTTCATGTGGACCTGGGAGTACTCCCCCAGCCACTGGGAATCCTTGGGGCCGAGCGGTTCCGGGCCCGCCGCGGGCGTGGTGCTGTTCACGTCAGAAGACATAGGAGCTCCTCATTTCGATGCCGTCCTCGGGCACGACCATGGTGCCGATGCCGGCGGAGGTGAAAATCTCGTTCAGGATGGAATGCGGCTTGCGGCCGTCGATGATGTGCGCCTGGGGCACGCCGCCGTCGATGGCGCGCACGCACGCCTCCATCTTCGGGCGCATGCCGGATTCGAGGTCGGGCAGCATGTCGCGCAGGTTCTCCACGCCGATGCGGCCGATCAGCGAGTTGCGGTCCGGCCAGTCGGCGTACAGGCCGTCCACGTCGGTGAGGATGACGAGCTTGTGCGCGCCGACGGCGGAGGCGAGCGCGGCGGCCGCGGAGTCGGCGTTCACGTTGAGCACTTCGGTGGCGTCGTCCTCGTTCGGGGCGACCGAGGAGACGACGGGGATGCGGCCCGCGTTGACGAGGTCCTCGACGGCGGAGGCGTCGACGGAGACGACGTCGCCGACGAGGCCGATGTCGGTGGGCTTGCCGTCGATGACGGGCCGGCGCTGCATGGCGGAGAACAGGCCGCCGTCCTCGCCGGAAAGCCCCACGGCGAGCGGGCCGTGCGCGTTGATGAGACCGACGAGCTCACGCGACACCTTGCCGGTGAGGACCATGCGCACCACGTCCATCGCCTCGGGCGTGGTGACCCTAAGGCCGCCCTTGAACTCGGATTTGATGCCGAGGGCCTTCAACATCTGGGAGATCTGCGGGCCGCCGCCGTGCACGACGATCGGGTGTAGGCCCACCTGGCGCAGGAACACCATGTCCTCGGCGAAGCACTGCTTGAGGTGTTCGTCGATCATCGCGTTGCCGCCGTATTTGACGACGATGCGCTGGCCGGCGAACTCCTCGAGCCACGGCAGCGCCTCGATGAGCACTTCGGCCTTCTGGTCGGCGCGCAGGTCGGTGTGCACGTCGAAGTGGAATCCGGGTCCCTTCAGTTCGCTTGACATATCCTCTTTCAGCTTTCGTAGTCAGCGTTGATGTGGACGTATTCGTGGGTGAGGTCGTCGGTCCAGACGGTCGCCTCGGCGTCTCCGGCGTTGAGGTCGATGTCGATGTGGACCTCGCGCGGGGTCATGTCGACCTCGGAGCGGTCGCGTCCGGCGCCGCCGTTCTCGCAGATGCGCACGCCGTTGACGTCGACGGTCACCTTGTCGGACTCGTAGGGGGCGACTTCCGGCGGCACGGTGCCGAGCGAGGAGACGATGCGGCCCCAGTTCGGGTCGTTGCCGCTGATCGCGCACTTGAGCAGGTTGGAGGCGGCGACGGCGCGTCCGCAGGCAAGCGCCGCGTCCTCGCTGGTCGCGCCGGTGACGGTGATGCGGATGTCGTGGCTGGCGCCTTCGCCGTCGCCGATGATCTGGCGGGCGAGCGAGGCGCAGGCGTCCTTGACGAGCTTGTTGAACTCGTCCGTGTCGGGTTCGACGCCGGAGGCGCCGGAGGCGAGCAGAAGCACCGTGTCGTTGGTGGACATGCAGCCGTCCACGTCGATGCGGTTGAACGAGTGTTCGGTGGCGACGGCGAGCGCGGCCTGGAGCTGGCCGGCGCTCACGACGGCGTCGGTGGTGATGACGCACAGCATGGTGGCCAGCTGCGGGGCGATCATGCCGGAGCCCTTGACCATGCCGCCGATCCTCCAGCCGCCCGTGCCTTCGAGTTCGACGGTCTTCGGCTTGGTGTCGGTGGTCATGATGGCGTGCGAGGCGTCCGCGCCGGCCTCGGGCGTGGCGGCGAGCGCCGCGTGGGCGGCCTTCGCGCCGCCGAGCACGTGGTCGAGCGGCAGCAGTTCGCCGATGAGGCCGGTGGAGCACACGGCCACGTCGTCCGGTTCCGCGCCGACGAGCGCGGCGACGGTTTCGGCGGTGGCCTTGGACTGCGCGTAGCCTTCGGCTCCGGTGCACGCGTTGGCGCCGCCGGAGTTGAGAATCACGGCCTTGACGTGGCCGTCGGCGACGACCTTGCGCGACCACTGCACGGGCGCGGCGCAGAAACGGTTGGAGGTGAACACGCCGGCGGCCGCGTCGAGCGGGCCGTTGTTGACGACGAGCGCGAGGTCCTTCTTGCCGGCGACGGCGGAGATGCCCGCCTCGACGCCGGATGCGGCGAATCCTTGTGCGAATGTGACGCTCACGGGGCGACTCCGATCTTGGTCAGGCCCTGGTCTTCGGGAAGGCCGAGGGCGATGTTCAGGGACTGCACCGCCTGGCCGGCGGTGCCGCGGTTGAGGTTGTCGATGGCGGCGAAGGCGATGATGCGGCCGGCCTTGCGGTCGGTGACGACCTGGATGTGGGCGGCGTTCGAGCCGATGATGTTCGCCGTGGCGGGCAGCGTGCCTTCCGGCAGGAGCACCATGAAGTCCTGGCCTTCGTAGGCGTGGGCCCACACGTCGCGGATCTCCGCGTCGCTCAGGCGCTTCGCCTTGTCGGTCATCTTCGCGCTCACGCAGGCGAGGATGCCGCGCGACATGGGCGCGAGCACCGGCGTGAACCCGAGCGTGAACCCGTCGGCGGCCGCGGCGTCGAGGCCGGCGGCGTGCGCGAGGTTCTGCAGAATCTCGGGGATGTGGCGGTGCGTGCCGCCCACGCCGTACGGCAGGGCGGAGCCGAACGCCTCGGCGGCGAGCAGGTTGGTGCGCTTGAGGTTCTTGCCGGCGCCGGAGTAGCCGACGACGAGGTCGGCGACGATGTCCGTGTGCTCGACGAGGCCTTCGGCGACGCCGGGTTGCAGGGCCAGCGTGGTGGCGGTCACGTTGCAGCCAGGGCCGGCGATGCGCTTGGTTCCGGGCAGCGCGGCGCGCTGGCGCGTGTACGAGCCGTCGGCGGCCTTGCCGGTGATGAGCTCGGGCATGCCGTAGGTCCAATGCTCGTAGAAGTCACCGCCGTAGAACTCGTTCCACGCGCTCTTCTCCTCAAGACGGTGGTCGGCGCCAAGGTCGACGACGACAGCGTCAGGGTCGAGCTGGGACGCCAGCTTGCCGGAGGCGCCGTGCGGCAGCGCGAGGATGATCACGTCGTGGCCGTTCAGGACTTCCGGGGTGGTGTCTTCGACGGTCAGATCCGCCAGCTGCGGGATATGCGGCATGTGCTTGCCGAGCTTGTCCCCCACCGAGGAGTGACCCGCCACGCAGGTCACCTCGAACGCGGGATGGGCGGCCAGAATGCGCAGCGCCTCGCCTCCCGCATAACCCGTGGCACCCGCCACGGCCACCGTGTATTTCGCCATATCACGTCCTTCACTTCATGGGCAATACCCACGAGCATACATACCTATGCAGACTATTGCATAATTATGTAATCACGTGTCGAGACGATCGGTCATGTGGTCATCGTGTCGCCGGAGGTGGAGCCGCCGCCGACCATATCGAGCATCTGGTTGGTGAGATCGGTCACGTCGACGCCGTTGACCCACATCCAGATCTGCAATGCGGTGGTGAGCACGTTGATGACGATCGCGGCGATGGCGAGCCAACGGCCCTTCATGTGGAAGGTGCCGGTGCGCCACACGGAGATGACGCCCATGATGGTCGGCAGCAGGGGCACGCTGAACACGATCGCGAACACGAAGGCGATGATCGCGTAGGAGTCCCAGCGCCCGTACAGCGGGTTCTGGTTGGGGTCGTTCACGTCGATGCCGTAGAAGTAGCGCGGCGTGTGGCCGTCGTTCGTGCCGGCACCGACACCCGGACCCGTCGGTGACTGGTTCGGATTGCCGGGGTTCCCGTTCGGACCGTACGGGCCGTTCTGCGGATATTGGCCGTTCCGCCCGTAGCCGCCGGGATACGCGGCACCCGGCGTGCGCTGCGTCACCTGCTGCGGCATCTGCCGCGCGTTCTCCCCCGCATCATCCTTCTTCGGCTCGGGGTCGGGCGCGCCGTACAGATACGGATTGTAGTTCGGACCATATTGGCTCAACATCGCGCCGTAGTCGGGATGCGCGTACTGCCCGTACTGCGGCTGTGACTGCGACGGCGTCTCCCCGGATACGACGGGACCCGGTGAGCCCGCCCCCGGTGCGACGCCGTCCCCTCCCGTCTGTCGTGCGGAATCGTTCGGCTGCTGTCCGGGTGCGCTCATCGGGTCCTCCTCGTGTTGCACCTTATGTTAACTTATGTCGTTTCGCTTTCGGCCCAGCGGTTCATCGCCGTCGGACCGGAAGCCAAGCCGGAAAGCCGCCCGGAACGAGCCGGAGCGGCCCGGCGGCTCAGGCGCGCAGCTGCGCGCCGAGCTCGGCGGCCTTGTCGACGATGGCCTTGCGGATCGCCTCGCTGTCCTCGGCGGACAGGGTCTTGTCGGGCGAACGGAACACCACCGCGAAGGCGAGGGACTTCTTGCCCTCACCCACCTGCTCGCCGGTGAACACGTCGAACAGTTCGATGGATTCGAGGTTCGCGCCGGCGGCCTCGCGCACCACGCCTTCGAGCTGGGCGGCGGTCACCGTGTCGTCCACGGTGAAGGCGAGGTCCTGCTTGACGGGCGGGAACGTGGAGATCGGCTTGGCCTGCACCGGCTTGCCGTCGAGCGTGGCGAACAGCGCGGTGAGGTTCAGCTCGAACGCGGCGGAATGCTCGGGGAAGCCGAGCGCCTCGTTGACGTGCGGGTGGAGCTCGCCGACGAAGCCGACGAACGTGCCGGCGGCGGTCACGCGGGCGAAACGGCCCGGATGCCACTGGGCGGGCACGTCGGCGGCGGCCGGCTGCTCGAGCTCGATGGCGGCGCCAAGACGGTCGGCGATGCGGTGCACGGCCTCGACCGCGTCGGACCAGTCGACCGGACGCTTGCCGCCCAGCCAGCCGGTGTTCTCGGCGAGACCGGTCAGGATGCCGGCCACGTGGTCCGGCTGGTCGGGCAGGCCGGCGTCGAGCGCGGCGAGCTGCTCGGGCGTGGGCTTCACGCCGCCGGGCAGCGCCGGGATAGCGGGCGCGTCCGGGTTCCACAGGTACACGTGGCCGAGCTCGTAGAGCGACACGTTCTCGATGCCGCGGCGGATGTTGCGCTGCACGGTCGTGGCGAGCGTGGGCAGGATGTGGCGGCGCAGGTACGGGCGGTCGCCGTACAGCGGGTTCGCGATCTCGACGCTGACCTTCTTGGTGGCCTCCGCGTCGTAGCCGAACGCCTTGTAGTCGTTGTCGCCCACGAACGGGTAGCTCAGGGCCTCCACCATGCCGTACTCGGCAAGCTCGTCGGCGACGCGGCGACGGCGCAGCTGGTCGGCGGTCAGGCCGACCGTGCCCTCGACCGGTGCCGGCGGCACGGTGACGGGGATCTCGTCGTAGCCGACGAGGCGCGCGACCTCCTCGACCAGATCGCACGGCTCGTTCAGGTCCGGGCGCCAGGTCGGCGGGGTGACGGAGAATTCGCCGTTGCCGCCGCCGGCCACGGTGCAGCCGATGTCGGTGAGGATGTCGGAGATGGCGTTGACGCCGGTGTCGAGGCCGGCGACGCGCTTCACCTCGGAGGCCTTGAAGTGGATGGCCTTGCGGCGGACCGTGTTGTTCACGTCGGTCGGATGCTCGCTGGCCTCGCCGTCGCCGTACTTGATGAGCAGGTCGGCGGCCATCTGCGCGGCGGCCGGCTGCAGCTGGTAGTCGACGCCGCGCTCGAAGCGGCGGGACGCCTCGGACGGGATCTTGTGGCGGCGGGCGGAACGCGCGATGGACACCTGGTCGAAGTGCGCGGCCTCGAGCAGGATGTTCTTCGTCTCCGCGGTCACCTCGCCGTACAGGCCGCCCATCACGCCGGCGAGACCGATGATGCGCGAGGCGCGCTGGCCGTTCGGCGAATCGGTGATGAGCAGGTCCTCGGGGCTGAGCTCGTGCTCCTTGCCGTCGAGGGTGACGAGCTTCTCGCCCTCGTTCGCGCGGCGCACGACGATCGGGCCTTCGAGCTTGTCCAGATCGTAGGCGTGCATCGGCTGGCCGAGGTCGAGCATCACGTAGTTGGTGACGTCCACGGCGAGCGAGATGGAACGCACGCCGGCGCGGATGAGACGACGGCGCATCCAGTTCGGCGTGCGCGAGGACGGGTCGAAGCCGCGGATGGCGCGCGCGTAGTAGCGGTCGCAGCCGGGCACGCCGTGGATCGGGTTGTCGTCGTCGATCTCGACCTGCACGTCCGGCACGGTGCCGGAGGCCTCGCCGGCGGCGACGGGCACGCGGGCGTTGAGCTCCTTGACCGGATCCGTGTACGCGGCGCCGGTGGAGTGGTGGTATTCGCGGGCCACGCCGCGGTAGGACAGCGTGTAGCCGCGGTCCGGCGTGATGTTGATCTCCAGCAGCGGCTGGTCGAGGTGCAGCAGGTGTATCGCGTCGTCGCCGGGCTTCAAGGCCTCGTACTCCTCGGGAGTGAAGCCGTAGTGGCGCAGCAGGATGATGCCGTTGTGGTCGTCGCCGAGGCCGAGCTCACGCTCGGAGGCGCACATGCCGTTGGAGATGTGGCCGTACGTCTTGCGCGGCTCGATGCGGAAGTCGCCGGGCAGGACGGCGCCCGGAAGCGTCACGACGACCTTCTCGCCGGCGGCCATGTTCGGCGCGCCGCAGATGATGCCGCGCGGCACCTTGTTGCCGTTCTCGTCGGTCTCGTTGTATTCGTCGCCGACGTCGACATGGCACCAGTTGATGATCTTGCCGTTCTTCTGCGGCTCCGGCGTGGCGTCGACCACGTAGCCGACGACGATCGGGCCGGTCACCTGGGAGGCGTGGATCTCCTCCTCCTCGAGGCCGACCTTGACCAGGTCCTTGGCGAGCTGCTCGTAGGTGAGGTCGGACGGAACCTCGACGTGCTCCTTGAGCCAATCGATATCAACCATAGGCATGGGTAATCACTCCCCCATCACAAACTGTTCGGCGAAACGCACGTCGCCCTCGACGAGGTCGTGCATGTCGTTGATGTCGGAACGCAGCAGCAGCGTGCGCTCCATGCCCACGCCGAACGCGAAGCCGGTGTATTCGTTCGGGTCGATGCCCGCGGACTTGAGCACGTTCGGGTTGACCATGCCGCAGCCGCCCCATTCGAGCCAGCCCGGGCCGCCCTTCTTGTCGGGGAACCACAGGTCGAGCTCGGCGCTCGGCTCGGTGAACGGGAAGTAGCTCGGGCGCAGGCGGGTCTTAGCCTCCGGGCCGAACATGGCGACGGCGAGCTTGTCGAGCACGCCCTTGAGGTCGGCCATGGTCAGATGCTTGTCGACGGCGAGCGCCTCGCACTGGTGGAACACCGGGGTGTGGGTGGCGTCGAGCTCGTCGGTGCGGAACACGCGGCCCGGAGAGGCGATGTACAGCGGCACGCCGCGCGACAGCAGGGCGCGCACCTGGTCGGACGAGGTCTGCGTGCGCACGACCATGTTGGAGCCGACGAAGCCGGCGGCGTCCTTCGCCTGGTTGCCCTTCACGTAGAAGGTGTCCTGCATCTGGCGGGCCGGATGGTCCGGTCCGAAGTTGAGGGCGTCGAAGTTGTACCATTCGGCCTCCACTTCGGGGCCGGCGGAGATCTGCCATCCCATGGAGATGAAGAAGTCCTCGACGTCCTCCATGAGCTTGGCGAGCGGGTGGCGCGCGCCGAGCGGCTTGCGCGCGACCGGCAGCGTCATGTCGACGGTCTCGGCGGCAAGCGCGGCGGCCTCGGCGGCCTCCTTGAGCTCCTTCTCCTTGGGGCCGTAGGCGCGGCCGAAGTCGGCGCGCAGCTTGCCCATGAGCTTGCCTGCGTCCTTCTTCTGGTCCTTGGGCAGTGCCCCGATGGCCTTGCTGGCCTGCGTCATCGCCGAGTCGGCTCCGGCGTATTCGCTCTTGATGGCCTTCAATTCCTCCAGCGTGGAGGCGTTCTGGATTTTCGCGATGCCTTCGGCGACCGCATCGGTCACCGCTTGCGCATCGAATAGCGCTTCTGCCACGAGCACCCTTTCCTTTATATCTGCTTCACTGACGTGCATTGCACGTGGGGAGACACGCGAAAACGCACGTTTCCCAAGCGTTGTCCAACATCACATTGTCACGGTATGACTCGACATGGCCGCCCGGTTCCATCACGTGGTCGCGGGGCGGCCGGCACGTGACCGGCATGCGACCGACACATGGCCGGCACGTGACCGGCGCGTGCCGTGCGTCTCAGCGTCCGCTCATGGCGAGGCTCATGAGCATGACCGCGGCGGACGTGCCGAGGTTCAGCGATTCGGCCTTGCCGTACAGCGGGATGGACACGATGCGGTCCATGCGCTCCAGGATGGCGGCGGGCAGTCCCCGCGCCTCGTTGCCGAACAGCACGGCGTCGCCGCGCACGCCCTTCGCGCCGCTTTTCGCGCCGTCCGCGCGTTCGGCGAGCATGTCGGGCAGCGATTCGGGCTTGCGTTCCGGCGTGCCGTACACGTCGGCGGCGATGGTGGCGAGGTCGTCGCGTTCCATCCACTTGAGGAACGTGCCGGTGTCCATGCGCAGCACGGGGATGTGGAACAGGGAGCCGGCGGTCGAACGGATGACCTTCGGGTTCAGCGGGTCCACGCATTCGTCGACGAACACGACCGCGTCGCAGCCGGCGGCGTCCGCGGCGCGGATCACGGTGCCCGCGTTGCCGGGGTCGCGCACCTGCCAGAACGCGGCGATGAGCGGGCGTTCGGAGAGGCGGACGGCGGAGATCTCCGTGTGGAGCGTCTCGATGTCGCCCACGGCGACGATGCCCTGCGCGTCCTTGCTGATCTTGGCCATCACCTCGCGCGTGACGTGGTGCACGTAGATCGGCGTCTTGCGCGATTCCTGCGACTTGTCGACGATCGAGGCGATCGTCTCGGAGACGTACGGTTCGCCGTCGGGGTCGACGTCGATCGCGACGTACAGGTCGCTCACCACGTCGGGACGCCACGCGACGGCCTCGCGCACGGACTGCGGCCCTTCGATGAGGAAGCGGCCGGAACGTTCGCGGCCCGCCGGGCGCGCGAGTCCGGCGACGCGCTTGATTCGGTCGGATTTCGGATTGTCGATCACTGCATGGTTGATGGGCATGCCCCCACCCTACCGTCACGCCTACCGCGCGGCGGCGCACGCGCATACACGCGTCTCGACTGCAGTGGACGTCACGCGCCTTGGAAGGAGAAGTGCCAGTTGCCGGTGGCGACGGCGACGCCGAGCGCGATGAACGGGATCACGAAGCAGATCGCGCAGAACACCGCGTCGATCGGATGCAGGCGCGAGACGCGCGCCGCCGAGCGCGGTCCTTCGCCGCCGAAACCGCGCGCCTCCATCGCGGTGGCGAGTTTCGTGGCGCGACGGATCGACAGGACCAGAAGACCGAACGCCTGCGAGAACGCACGCTGGATCGCGTTGCCGTCGCCGAGACCGCGCGAACGGCGCGACAATCCCAACGCACGCCAATCATCCTGCAGCAGCGTGAACATGCGCATGCCGGCGAGACCGCCGTACACGAACCGGGGCGAGAGGTGCAGGATCTGCACGAGGCCGTCGGCCAGATCGGTCGGGTCGAGGCCGAGCGCGAGCACCACGCCGGGCACGGCGATGGCGAGCACGCGCAGGAACGTGGCGCAGGCGAGATACACGGAGCCTTCGGACACGACGATCCAGCCGGCGGTCCACAGGATCTCGCCGGACGTGCGGCCGTAGAGCAGCACGGAGATGAAGCCGCCGACCGCGGCGATCCATACCGGCCACGTGCTGCGGCAGACGCGGATCGGGTCGACGCCGCCGATCCACAGCAGCGCGACCTCGAGTCCCAACGCCACGGACGCGGAGACCACGTCGAAGCTCACGAACATCGGGATGCACAGCAGCAGCGCGCCGATGATGCGCGTCACCGGGTTCACCTTCGCGATGAACCACGAGGGCGATGCGGGCCGCGCCGGCTCCTTGCGCGCGCTCGGCGGCGAGACCAGAACGATGTCGCTCATACTACAGTCACTCCCCTGCGAATCCGAACATGATGCGGCGCGCGCCGAGCGCCTTGACGAGCGCCTCGTCGTGCGTGACGATGATGACCGCGGAACCCTGGTCGCGCACCTTGGCGATGAGGTCGACCATCTCGGTCCACGTGGTGAAGTCCTGGCCGAAGGTCGGCTCGTCCATGACGAGGATCTTCGGCGCGCCGGCCAGCATGGAGGCGACGGACAGTCGCCGCTTCTCGCCGCCGGACAGCGTGTACGGGTTGGCTTTGGCGAACCGCGAGAGGTTCATGCGTTCCAGCATTTCGTCGGCGATCGCGTACGCGCGCGCCTCGTCGGCGCCCATCGATTTCGGCCCGATGGCGACCTCGTCGCGTACGAGCGCCGCGGCGAACTGGTGTTCCGGCTCCTGGAAGACCATGCCGATGCGGCCGAGCAGTTCGCGGCTCCTCCACTTGTCCGGCTCGTCGCCGCGTGCGCCTTCGGCGATGTCGGCGCGCACGCGCACATGCCCGGCGAGCGGCTTCAGGAGTCCGGCGAGCGTCAGCGCGAGCGTGGATTTTCCGGCGCCGTTCGGCCCCATCAGGGCCGTCACCTCGCCGGCGAAGAATTCGAGATCGATATGCTCGCCGAGCGGGAATTCGCGGCCGAAGCTCAGGTCCTCGGTGACGAGCGCGGGTTCGCGGACGTCCGCGCGTGCGCGCGTCGGCGCGCGGTCCGGGATCGCGCGTCCCGGCACCCATGCGCCGCCTCGCGCGAGCAGATCGCCGTACTCGCCGAACACCTCGTCCGGTCTTCCGTCGGCGATGACGCCGCCCACGTGCGAATCCGGGTCGGGATGGCCGATGACGATGACGCGGTCGATCAGGTCCATCCACACGTCGATGTGGTGTTCGACGACGACCATGGTCTGTCCGGTGCGTTCGAGCACGTCGCGCACCGCGTCGTGCACTTCGCGCACGCCTTCCGGGTCGAGGTTGGCGGTCGGCTCGTCGAGCAGCAGGAGTCCCGGCTGCATGGCGAGCACGCCGGCGAGCGCGAGACGCTGCCGCTGCCCGCCGGACAGGTGGCGCGTGGACCGGTCGAGGTCGATGTCCTTCAATCCGACCAGGTCGAGCGATTCGCGTACGCGCTGCCACGTCTCGTCGCGTGGGACGGCGAGGTTCTCGCAGCCGAAGGCCGCGTCGTCGCCCACGCGTTCGAGGATGATCTGCGAATCCGGGTCCTGCAGCACGAGGCCGGCCTTGCCGCGGGCGATGCCGGCCTCGACGCCGTCGATGGTGAGCGAGCCTTCCTGCTCGCCTTCGTCGGATCCGCCGAGCACGCCGGCCAGTCCGGCCATGAGCGTGCTTTTGCCCGCCCCGGAGGCGCCGAGGAGCAGCACGTGCTCCCCTGGGCGGATGTCGAAGTCGAGCCCGCGCAGGGCGAAGTCCTTGCGCGTGGCGTGACGCCATCCCCAATCCTTCGCCTCGACGCGGGCGGGCGTGATGCGCATCAGACGCGCGCCTCGGCGCGGCCGGAGGCGAAGCGGTCGAGCACGCCGGTGGCGGCGATCGCCTTGTGCAGCGCCCACATGAGCGCGCCGGCGATGATGACGCCGGAGATGATGGAGCCGACGAGGTACCAGCTGACGCGCATCGCGTTCCAGCCGGGGTTGGTCATCCAGTAGTAGGCCCAGCAGGCGACGCCGGCGAGAGCGCCGGACAGGATGGTGGTGCCGATGTTCCACTGCTTCCACGCGAAGATCGCGAAGGCGATCTCGGCGGCGAGGCCCTGCATGATGCCGACGATGAGCGAGCCGCCGACGCCCCACTGGTTGCCGAGCGTGAGCTCGAGGAACGCGGCGAGGGTCTCGGCGAAGAGGGCGGCGCCCGGCTTGCGCACGATGATGGCGGCGAGCGGGCCGGCGAACAGCCAGAATCCGTTGAGCAGGCCTTCGAAGCCGGGGGTGACGGCCTCGAACAGGGCGAGCGGGGCGGCGCAGACGACGTCCCAGCCCCAGAAGATGACGCCGGATGCGACGGCGATGATGGCGGCGACGACGATGTCGACGACGCGCCACTTGTAGTTGGTCTTGGCGACGGTTTCGGCCATGGTGATGTGCCTTTCTCTGTGCTTCCTTCTCAAGGCACGGGTGGAGGACAGTTCCGTGGTCGGCATTGCCCGTCCACGTTCCATCGGTCGGGACCCGTTGCGGCCCCCTCTCAGCCGCCCCAAGGCAGCTCCCGTGTCAGCCCTCCACCATAAACGACATGGCTGACGAGATGTCTTTCGCGAAACCGACACACTACCGCATCCGTGTATAGCGAGCACCGGGCAGTGACACTATGTTTGACGGCACGTCATCGCTCATGATGGCAATAGCAAAGGAGCACGATATGCATAAGAAGACGCTGTCCGCGTGCATTGTCGCATTGCTGACACTAGGAGCATTCTCCATTACGCAGACTTCCTATGCCGGAGAATCGGCGATACAGACACGCTGCGATTTCTATGATCAAGGACAGTGCTACGACCATTGGATACCGACCCGAGACTCCTGCTATCGAATTAACGATAGAGGGGGCACACCTTGGCAAGTCGCCGCATGTGCGGCAAAATTCGGAATCGGAAGCCGAGGGTGATTTCATGAACGGTCTGGCCATCGCTTCGATTTCCGCCTTGGTATTTACAGTCATCGCAATTGCATGCATCTCTGTCCAACACCATCTGGATAAGAAGGCATCCAGACTATCAAAGGGCACATCCGAAGACAGGATGCTGGCTGAGAGCCTACATGATGTCTCACACCAAATGGATACCGGCAAATACCTTTATCACCATCTATGATGTCATTCACGACATCATATGACAAACGCCGGGTTCCTTTTCAAGCCTCTTAGCGAAAAGGAACCCGGCATATTCAGGAAAGGGGATTTGACTCATGAAATTTACGGGCATGCTATTGGCGATAATTCTGACGTTCCCCAGTTGCCCGGCATTCGTTTCCCTCACGGCGTCCGTCGACGAAATGCAGCCATATGCACAATGCATTCCCCTCCCATGGTGGCATTGCAAGCCCGTTCATAGGGGATAGCAGGCGTGCAGCAAGATAGCACCACGATGCCATCTAATACCATGACGGAAATAGCCATCGTCGACAACGACGCACGTTCTTTGGATTCCTTACACCGGCTCTTGACTGAACGTCTACCGACAACCCGTGTCATATGGATGGCCCAGTCAGCCAAGGAAGCGATGCTTCTGACCAAGACGCATGCTCCTTCCTTGCTGCTGCTGGACATGTCGCTGGAAGGAGTTCAGGGGACCAGCGCGTGCAGGCGCATACGGAAACGGTCCCTTGACTTCCCTATTCTCGCGATGACGAGTTTCTCGCTGAACCTGTATGAGGCGAAAGCGAAAGCCGCCGGTGCACAGGGACTGGTCAGCAAGAATACCGAAGACGACCTCGTCACCGCCATCGACTCGGTAATCCGCAACGGTTCGATGACGGGCTTCGAATCACGGCAGCTCGCGCACATCCGTCTGATGAATGAGACGGATCACCATCAACGGCTCACGTTGCGGGAGGAGGAAATCATCAACCTGTGTGCGGATGAGAGACTGCTCGATACCGAAATCGCCGGCAGACTCGGCATTTCGGAGGCGACCGTGCGCAAACATATGCAGCACATCATGCAGAAACTCGGAGCGCGGACGGCGCGTCAGGCGGTGGCGATATGGCTTTCACCACGTGGCTGAGCCTCGGGAAGGCACCAACACCTTTGATTCCCCCGCTAAAGGCACGTGTCGCCCTCTCATCGGCCTTCTCGTCGTTGCTCATCATCCAATGGGCGTACAATCCCCCGTCCGGCGGAATCGCATTGGCCCTCTCGCTCATGCAGGAGGCCTTGCTCATCGGCACCAGCATCCTGCCTCTGCCATCCTCCGTAGCACTCATCGTCATCGACGGTCTGACGACGGTCTGTTCCAACGGCACGGGTCCCACGTCCACGTTCAGCGTGCTGTACGCGTTGGGATTGTTGGCGTATATGACCTCCGACCGCATGGCGGCGGCGATGACCATCACGATGATCCTGTTGCAGGTGGTCTACACCGGACTCCCGAACGGCTGGAACGTCGACTGGTATGTATCCATATCCCTCATACCGTTCAGCGTCATGGCGTCACTCGTCGGGAGATCGCTGCGTTGGCGAGAGGACGGATTCAGACGACAGGTGAAACTCGCCCAAGCGGAGGACGATCTACGCCAAGCAGCATTCACCGCGCGTGCCGCCCAGCGTATGCATGACGCCGTCACCGGGGAATTGTCGCTCATCGCACGCATGGCCCAACGTCATATCAGAGCAGGCGGCAACGATATCGACGATTGGCGTCAGATCAATGAGTCGGCGCTCAATGCGCTGGACAATACGCACAAGGTCGTCGATTCCCTCAACGAATGGGACCACGGCATCCATGGCACGACGTCCTCGAATACGGAAGCGTTTGCCGATCGCCTTCATCGGGTTTTGGACGACAACGACAGACGCATAAACCGTCTCGGTTTCGAAGGCGGGAGCGTCCTCGGCATCGATGACGACCCCGCCCCGATGGACGAAGAGCGGATGGCCCTCTGCACCGGATTCATCGGCGAACTCTACGCCAATATCATCAGGCATGCGAAACGGGAGTCATATGAGGTTTCCGTCGTATGGAACGGCAACGGCATCGAAATCACCACGTCCAACGCATTGTCCGACGAGGAACTGCCACGGCATGGGCAGGGAATGACATACTACCGACGTGAAATCGAACGCATCGGCGGCACCTTCGTCACGGGGCGACTGGATGACGGCACATGGTATTCGTTCGCGGCCATTCCCCCACAATCCCATGGTCGGGACCAGCAAAGCTGATCCCGACCGATTCCAAGGAAATGGAGAATGTCACCTACCGAGCTTGTCGAGCAGGAGGGCCTCGGTGATGACGTTGTTCTTTAGGCCGGACAGCGAGATGGACTCGTTGGGGCTGTGCGCGTTGGCCTTCGGATCCTCCGGGCCGGTGACGAGCACCTGCGCCTCGGGGAAGATGCGCTGCAGTTCGGGGATGAACGGGATGGACCCGCCTTCGCCCTTGTTGATCGGGGCGACGCCGAACGCCTCCTCCATCGCCTCGAGCGCGTCCTTGGTGGCGACCGCGTCCGGATCCATGCCCCAGCCCATGCCGTTCTCCAGCTTGGTCACCTCGACCTCGGCGCCGAACGGCGCGTGGGTTTCGAGGTACGCGGCGAGCGCGGCCTGCGCCTCTTCGGGACGCTGGTTCGGCGCGGTGCGCAGGGACAGGCGGAAGCGGGTCTCGGGGCTGATCACGTTGAACGAGCCGTCGACCGGGTGCGCGTCGAAGCCGATGACGGTCAGGCTCGGCTTGGTCCACAGGCGCGAGGCGAGCGAGCCGGTGCCGGCGAGCGCGTAGGAGTCGACGACGCCGGCATCGGCGCGCACGGACGCCTCGTCGAGGTCGCGCTGGAGGCCGCCGATCGGCTCCTCGGCGGCGACGCCGGGCACGGCGAGGTCGCCGTTCGCGTCGTACAGGGAGGCGATGAGCATCGCGGCGAGCGTGTTCGAGTCGAGAATCGGCCCGCCGTACTGTCCGGAGTGGACCGGGTGCTTCAGTCCGCGCACGGTCACGTCCACGCAGGTGTTGCCGCGAAGCGAGGTGGTCAGGGACGGGATGTCCGCCGACCAGTTGCCGGAGTCGGCGACGATGATGACGTCGGATTCGAACTCGGCCTTGTGTGCCTCGATGAACGGGATGAAGCTCGGGGAGCCCATCTCCTCCTCGCCTTCGATGAACACCTTGACGTTGACCTTGAGGTCCTGGCCAAGCGCCTTCAACGCGCCGGAGTGGATGGCGATGCCGCCGCCGTCGTCGGCGGAGCCGCGGCCGTAGAGGCGGCCGTCGATCTCGGTGCCGACGAACGGGTCGGTGTCCCATGCGGACGCGTCCGGCACGGGCTGCACGTCGTGATGCGCGTAGAGGAGCACGGTGGGCGCGGACTCGTCGACGATGCGCGAGCCGATGACCTCCCACGCGCCAGGCGTGCCGTCCGGGTTCGAGGACTGGACGACCTTCGCGTCGACGCCGACCTCGCACAGCTGGTCGGCGACGAATTCGGCGGACCGCTTCATATGCTCGCCGGTGATGCCCTCCGCGGACACGGACTTCAAGGCGATCTTGCGGTTGAGGACGTCGACGATGCGCGTCCAGTCGGATTCCACGCGGGCGCGGACCTCGTCGGGGGTAAGCCTGGCCATGTGCCTCTCCTTATATATAGGTGTCGTACAGTCACGCACGGTCGGCGCATCCGGCCGCGACCGGCCTCCCGGCCTTGTTTTGGTGCCGTTTCGCCGCCCTGCGCGCGTCTAGACGTCACCGTAACCTGCAAGCATGACATGGAACCCGTTGAAGAAGAAGGAATCCGCGCAGGAGCCGGTCGGGGAAGCGACCGAGCAGCCTGCGAAGCCGGTGAAGAAGGACCGTACGAAGAACGCGCCCACCCCGAAGATGAAGCAGGCGCAGGCCGCCGGCGTGCGTCCGCTGGTGCCGACCGACCGCAAGGCGAGCGCGAAGGCCGCGAAGGCGAAGCTGCGCGAGCGTGAGAACGCCGAATACGAGGCGATGCAGAAGGGCGACATCAACCACATGCCGAAGGCGGAGCGTCTGCCGTGGCGCATCTACATCCGCGACTACGTGGATGCCCGCTTCAACATCGGCGAGTTCTTCATCCCGGTGGCATTCGTCATCCTCATCGGCTCGATGATCGTCACCTCCGTCTCCCAGAACCAGACCGCCTCGATGATTATGATGCTGCTCATGTACGTGTACCTGGCGGCCGTGGTGCTCGACGTGTGGCTCATGTGGCGCAAGCTCAAGAAGAAGCTCGTCGCCAAGTACGGCGAGCGCGCGGTGGCGAAGGGCTCGCGTTCCGCGTCCTACGCGTGGAGCCGCGCCATCCAGGTGCGCCGCTGGAGGCTTCCGAAGCCGCGCGAGAAGAAGCGCGGCCACTTCCCGGAGTGATATGCACCCGACGGACTGACGAGGGGTGGATGGGCTGATGCCCGTCCACCCCTCATTGTTGTTGTCTACCCCTCAGTCAGCTTCGCTGACAGCTCCCCTGCAAGGGGAGCCGAAGACGATATCCGTTTGTCAGCTCCTCGGTCGGCTTCGCTGCAAGGGGAGCCGAGGGCCGTGCGTCTATCATGGGCACCATGACTGAACAATTTGACATCGCGATCATCGGCGCGGGACCCGGCGGATACTCGGCGGCATTGCGGGCCGCGGAACTCGGCAAGTCCGTCGCCCTCATCGAACGTGACGCGACGCTCGGCGGCACGTGCCTCAACCGCGGATGCATCCCGTCGAAGGCGCTCATCACCGCCACGCACACCATCGACACGGTACGTCGTGCCGCCGAACTCGGCGTGCAGGCGCACGTGGACGGCATCGACTACGGCACGCTGCGCGACTACCGCGTGCACGTGGTCGAAACGATGACCGGGGGCCTGGCCGCCCTGCTCGCGCACCGCGGCGTCACCGTGTTCCACGGTGCGGCCACCGACCTGCGCGAAATCGCCGGAACCGCCGACGCCGCGGCCGGAGCGAACCTCGCCGTGACCGTCACCGGCGACCCGGTCGAACGCTTCCGCAAGGCGGAGGCCGCCGAACCGATGGACCCGACCGTCGTCATCGAGGCCGGCGACGTGATCCTCGCGACCGGCGCCTCGCCCCGCCCCCTGCCGGGCATCCCGTTCTCCGGCGCGCTCATCGACTCCACGCAGGCGCTGGAACTCGACGAGTTCCCCGCCTCCGCCGTAATCGTCGGCGCGGGCGCGATCGCCATCGAATTCGCGTCCATGTGGAACGCGGCCGGCGTGGACGTGACGCTCCTCATCCGCAAGGACCGCGTGCTGTCGGGCTGGAACCGGCGCACCGCGACGACGCTGACGCGCGAACTGACGCGCCAAGGCGTGAAGGTCGTCAAGGGCACCGCCGTGACTCGGGTGGACGTCGGCGCGAACCTCGGCGCGACCGTCCACTACACGCAGAACGGCGGCGAAGAACAGCAGGCGTGGGGCGAGATCGCGCTGGCCGCAATCGGCCGCGACCCGAACACCCGGTTCGACTGGCTCGCCCGCGCTGGAGTCACGCTCGACGACCATGATTACGTCACGTGCGACGCGCTGGGACGCACGCATGCGCCGCACGTGTGGGCGGTGGGCGACATCGTCGCCGGCCACGCGCTCGCACACCGCGCGTTCGAGCAGGGCGTGACGGTCGCCGAGGCGATCGCCGGGCTCGACCCGAAACCGGTGGACGAGACCACCGTGCCGCAGATCGTGTTCTCCCACCCGGAGGCGGCGTGCGTGGGCCTGACAGGTCAGGAGGCGACCGCCGACCCGGACCTCAACGACGTCAAGGAGACCACGTACCCGATGCTCGGTAACGCGCGCATGCTGATGAGCGGCGTCGGCGGCGCGATGACGGTCGTCAGCGGCGAACGCGCGGACAGGCCGGACGTGCCGGTCGTGCTCGGCGTGCACATCGTCGCGCCCGTCGCCTCGGACCTGATCGCCGAGGCGGAGCAGCTCGTCGGCAACCGGGTGCCGCTCGCCGAGGCCGCGCGGCTCATCCACCCGCATCCCACGTTCAGCGAGACGCTCGGCGAGGCGCTGCTCAAGGCGGACGGCCGCCCGCTGCATACGCGCTGACCGCGTGCATGCGTGCCCCGCGGCGCACGCCACGCCACGGGGCACGCATGCTGGTAGAATCGACGGCCAGTATGCGCAAATCCGACTCCAAGCGAGGGAAGAATGGCTGACAAGGACGAGAAGAAGCCCAAGAAGAACAGCACGATCAAGCAGATCATCCAGATCTTCAAGTTCACCTACAAGGACGACAAGCAGCTGCCGTGGCTGTGCGGCGGCGCGTTCGTCGCCCCGATCGTGCTGGCCGTCATCCTCGGCGTCGTGATGCAGTGGATGTGGCTCACCTGGATCCTCACCATCATCGCCGCCGTCATGCTCGGCGTCCTGCTCGCCACGATGACGCTCACCAACCGCGCCGACAAGGTCGGCTACAAGCAGCTGGAAGGCCGTCCGGGCGCTGCGGTCAGCGTGCTGAGCAACATGACCAAGGCCGGCTTCACCTTCCCGGAGCAGCCCGTGTGGGTGGACGCCCGCACCAAGGACGCGATCTGGCGCGGCACCGGCTACAACGGCATCTACCTGCTCGGCGAAGGCTCCCACGACCGCATCAAGCGCCAGATGGACCGTCAGGAGCATGAGATCAAGGGCGTGACCGCAGGCTCCTCCATCCCCGTCTACCGCATCATCATGGGCGACGGCTCCAACGGCACCACGCGCCTGCGCGACCTGCGCAAGACCATCACGCACAAGAAGAGCTACGTGCCGTCCAACCACTCCAACAAGTTCATGGCCGCCATCCACCCGCGCCGCCGCTTCATCCTCACCAAGGAGGAGCTGGCCATCCTCAACGACCGTCTGCGCACGCTGCAGGCGAAGCGCGGCTACGGCATCCCGAAGGGCGTCGACCCGAACCGCATGCAGAAGGTCAGCCGCCGCGCCATGCGCGGACGCTGACGCCACGCGGCGCTTCCCGAGCCACGGGCCCCGATCGTCACCGACGACCGGGGCCTTCGCATATCCGGACGCGTCCGCGTTCTGGACGCTCGCGCGGCGGCCGCTCCCGTCGCACGCCTCCGGCGAACCGCGCCAACGCAACGATTGACGGTTCCCGTTACCAGTCACGAAACATTCTCGTAACCGAAGTTTCGAGCGCGCGAAACGCGCGTTCCTATGCTTTTACCCTGTAAGTCATTTCGATAAAAGGAGCGATCGTGGCTGAGAACAAGATCTTCGCCCATACGCCGGAAGAGGCCGAAGCCCTCATCAACAAGGAAGGCGTCGAGTACGTCTCCGTCCGTTTCACCGATCTGATCGGCGTGCAGCAGCACTTCACCGTTCCGGTCAGCGAGTTCCTGGACAACGCGTTCACCGACGGCATGCCGTTCGACGGCTCGTCCGTGCAGGGCTTCCAGGCCATCAACGAATCCGACATGAAGCTGGTCCCGGACGTGACCACCGCCTTCATCGATCCGTTCCGCAAGCACAAGACCCTGGACGTCTCCTTCTCCATCGTCGACCCGCTGACCGATGAGCCGTACTCCCGCGACCCGCGTCAGGTCGCCGGCAAGGCCGAGGCCTACCTGAAGTCCACCGGCATCGCCGACACCGCGTCCTTCGCGCCGGAGGCCGAGTTCTTCATCTTCGACAAGGTCCGTTACGAGAACTCCGCCCAGCGCTCCTTCTACGAGGTGGACTCCATCGAGGCCCCGTGGAACACCGGCGTCGACACCGAAGAGGACGGCACCCCGAACATCGGCTTCAAGAACCGCGTCAAGCGCGGCTACTTCCCGGTCCCGCCGATTGACCACAACCAGGATCTGCGCGACGACATGGTCGCCAACCTGCAGAAGGTCGGCCTGCAGCTCGAGCGTTCCCACCACGAGGTGGCGGGTGCCGGCCAGCAGGAGATCAACTACCGCTTCAACACGCTGCAGCACGCCGGCGACGACCTGATGAAGTACAAGTACGTCGTCCACGAGACCGCCGCCCTCGCCGGCAAGTCCGTGACCTTCATGCCGAAGCCGATCGCCGGCGACAACGGCACCGGCATGCACTGCCACCAGTCCCTGTGGAAGGACGGCAAGCCGCTGTTCTACGATGAGCAGGGCTACGGCGGCCTGTCCGACATCGCCCGCTGGTACATCGGCGGCCTCATCAAGCACTCCTCCGCGGTCGTCGCGTTCACGAACCCGTCGCTGAACTCGTTCCACCGTCTGGTCCCGGGCTTCGAGGCCCCGGTCTCGCTGGTCTACTCGGCCCGCAACCGTTCCGCCGCCATCCGCATCCCGCTGGCCGGCACCTCCCCCGCCTCCAAGCGCATCGAGTTCCGCGCCCCGGATCCGTCCTGCAACCCGTTCCTGGCCTTCTCCGCCCAGATGATGGCCGGCCTCGACGGCATCCTGAACCACATCGAGCCGCCGGCTCCGGTCGACAAGGACCTCTACGAGCTGCCGCCGGAAGAGCACGCGAACATCAAGCAGGTGCCGAGCTCCCTCGGCGAGGCGCTGAACGCCCTCGAGGAGGACAACGACTTCCTCACCGCCGGCGACGTGTTCACCCCGGATCTCATCGAGACCTGGATCGAGCTGAAGCGCGACGAGATCGACCAGGCCCGCCTGGCCCCGACCCCGCTCGAGTACGAGCTCTACTACCACATCTGATTCTTGCCGAATCGCATGTGCAAGACCCCGCGGTCCACACGGATCGCGGGGTCTTCCCGTTTCCGGGAATCTCGGGAATCTTCAGGCGGCGGATTCCCCAGGTTCCGACCGAAGCCCGCCGCAAGCGGCTATGATGGGAACTGCACAGACCCCGACGGCGCATGGATGCGTTCGGCGGGGCACGAATCGGAGTCCCGGCTCGGGAATCCGACCGACGAGAAGGGAACATACGATGACCGACAACAACCAGGCACCCCAGCCGCAGAATCCTTACGGTCAGCCGGAATACGGCGCGGCCGCCCCGCAGACGCAGCCGACGCAGCCCGCGCAGCCGCCCCAGCCCCAGTATGGCGCTCCCGCCCCCGCATACGGCGCGCCGCAGCAGAACCCGTACGCCCAGCCGGCTCCCGGCTACGGCGCGCAGCAGCCCGCCTACGGCCAGCCCGCCGCCGGCTACGGCTATGGTGCCCCGCAGCAGGCGCCGTACGGCGCTCCGGCCCCCGGATACCCCGCCCCGCAGCCCGTCGAGGAGAAGGGCTCGTTCGGCTGGGCCGTCCTCGGCTTCCTCATCCCGCTCATCGGCCTCATCCTGTTCCTCGTGTGGAAGGATTCCAAGCCCGGCGACGCGAAGATGGCCGGCATGGGCGCGCTCGTCTCCGTGATCGTCAGCGTGCTCCTGTGGCTGCTGCTCGTGATCATCGGCGTCATCGCCGGAGTGTCGTCGAACTTCGCCGTACTGCTGTGACGTGACGCGCTGACGCGATCCATCCGCATCGTGGGCGTGGGATGCCTCCCGAATCGGGGATTCATCCCGCGCCCACGTTTCGTATCACGCCATGTCCGCAACGCCGCGGGGAACGCGCCGTCACGGGCGTCACGCGTCTACAATCGCATCCTGAGGAGAGGATAACCGTGGCAGACAACGACAAGACCATTGAGAACGGGAAGACCAAGGCAGGAGCGGCGGTGAAGGCCGCTTTGGCGGCGAACATCGGCGTGGCGCTCGCGAAGTTCGCGGCGGCCGCGTTCACCGGATCGTCGTCCATGTTCTCCGAATCCGTGCATTCGGTGGCGGACTGCGCGAACGAGATCGTGCTGATGATCGGCGACCGGACCTCCGACCACAAGTCGGACGGCGACCATCCGTTCGGGTTGCACCGCATCAAATATCTGGCGAGCTTCATCGTGGCGACGCTCCTGTTCTTCGTCGGCGGCGTGTTCGCCGTCTCCCAGGCGGCGTCCAAGCTCACCGGGCTCATCGACGGCTCCCTGCCGCGCGAGGCGGAGCCCATCGAGCTCGTCGCCGCACTCGTCGTCGTGGGCGTCTCCGCCTGCCTGGAAGGCTACGGCCTGCACACGTCCATCCACGAGGCGCGTGAACGCATGAAGCGCGTCAAGGTGGAGAGCGATTCGCTGGTCAAGTTCTGGCGCCGCACCAAGTCCGCCGAACTCGCCTCCGTGATGATGGAGGATACGCTCGCGCTGATCGGCCTCGCGTTCGCAGGTCTCGGCATCGGACTGTCCATCGCGACCGGCGACGAACTCTATGATGCGATCGGCGGCCTCATGGTCGGCCTCGTGCTGGTGTGCGGCTCGGCGGCGCTCGCGTTCAAATCCGGTTCGCTGCTCATCGGCGAGGACATCGACCCGCGTACCCGCGAGATGCTGGTCGAGGCGGTCGAGGGCACGCAAGGCGTGAACCGGCTCATCAACATGCAGGCCATCCACATGGACGAGGACGCGGTGCTGCTGTGCATCAAGGTCGAGACCGACAAGTTCGACCGCGACTACGACGTACAGACCGTCGACAAGATCGAGACGAGCATCCGCACCGCCCTGCCGTGGTATGAATGGGAGATCTACGTCGAACCGGATATCTGGCGCGCCCAGCACTGAACCGCGACCGATCATCCGTCGACACCCTCGAAAGGACCATATGATGACCAACGACGACCAGCAGCCGCAGACGCCCTACGGCCAGGAGACGCCATCACAACCGGAGTACGGCGCGCAACAGCCGTACCAGCCAAACCCCGGATATGAGGCCCGGCAGCAGACACCGAACTATGGGTACGCCTCCACCTACGGGCAGCCCCAATACGGCCAATCCCCGTACGCCCAGCCCCAGTACGGCCAGCCCGCCTACGGATACGGGCAAACGCCGTACGGGCAGCCCGGCTATGGCTATGGCTATGCGATGACCGATTCCGACCGGACCATGCGTCTGGTCGCCTTCGTGCTCAACCTCGTCACCACCATCCTCACGGGCTGGCTGATCATCCCGCTCGCCTGGGAGATTCCCATGACCGTCCACAGCTGGGGCGTCTACAAGGGCACCAAGGCCAACACCACCGCCTTCGCCGTCTGCGACCTGATCTTCCTCAATATGGTCGCCGGCATCCTGCTGCTCCTCAGCACGAAGGAGGCCTGACCCGTCCGGCACATCCCCACCGGTCCCTTCCGCGTCCGGGTAGAATCGATGCGGAAACCATCGGACACGGCCAAGGCGGGGATATGACGGACGAGCAGCTTGCATGGGATTTCGACGCGATGACGGCCGGCGACGGCGCATCCGGCGACACGACGCCGACCATCGTCGCCGACGAGGGCATTACGCATCTCGCGCCCGGAAGCGAGGCGTGGATCGCCGCCCTGACCCCCACCGACGCGGACGCGACCCGTCTCGACCATCTCGACGTCGACACGCTGAACGCGGAGAACGCGGCGCGCCTGTGGGCGCGCGTCGCCGCGTGGGTGGAATCCGACCAGATCGCCTACTACATCGACGACGCGCCGGTTTCCTCCGATGCCGCCTATGACGCGCGACTGCGCTGCCTGCAACGATTGGAGGCCGCGTTCCCCGCGCTCGACAACCCGCAGAGCCCCACGCACCGGGTGGGCGGCACGTTCTCGAACGATTTCACGTCCGTACGCCATCCGAGCCGCATGATGAGCCTCGACGACGTGTTCTCCATCGAGGAACTCAGGGACTGGTACGACTCGGTCATCCGCGACCTCGACTGGCCGGAGGGCAAAAAGCTGCCGATGAGCTGCGAGGTGAAGATCGACGGCCTCGCATTGAACCTCATCTACCGCAACGGCGTGCTGGAACAGGGGCTCACGCGAGGCGACGGCGTGACCGGCGAGGACATCACCCTGAACGTGCGCACCATCGGCTCCATCCCCGCGAACCTGGGCGGCGAGAAGGACGACATCCCCGAATTCGTGGAGATCCGCGGCGAGGTGTTCATGCGCTGGGACGACTTCCACGAGCTCAACCGCGAGCAGGAGGACGCGGGCCGCGCACCGTTCGCGAACCCGCGCAACGCGGCCGCCGGCTCGCTGCGCCAGAAGGACCCGCGCATCACCGCCACCCGTCGTCTGAGCTTCTATGCGCACGGCCTCGGCACGCTGCGCTGGGGCGCGAACGCCGCCGGGAAGCACGACCAGGTCGACGACCAGTCGGAGGCGTACGCCCTCTACGAGAAGTGGGGCGTGCCGGTCTCGCCGCACAACCGCACCGTCACGTCGTTCAGCGAGATCCTCGCGATGATCGACTACTACGGCGAACACCGCGGCGACATCGAACACGCGCTCGACGGCATCGTCGTCAAGGTGGACGACCTCGCATTGCAGCGCACGCTGGGCGCGACCTCGCGCGCGCCGCGCTGGGCCATCGCGTACAAGTACCCGCCGGAGGAGGTCAACACCGAACTGCTCGACATCACCGTGCAGGTGGGCCGCACCGGCCGCGTCACCCCGGTCGCGATCCTCAAGCCCGTGTACGTGGCCGGTTCGACGGTCGCCCGCACCACGCTGCACAACCCGTCCGAGGTGAAGCGCAAGAACGTGCTCATCGGCGACACGGTCGTCGTGCGCAAGGCGGGCGACGTGATTCCGGAACTCGTCGGGCCCGTGCTGGAACGCCGCAAGGGGCGTGAAGGCGAACTGCGCGAGTTCGTCATGCCGGAGCATTGCCCCTCGTGCGGCGCGAAGCTCGCGCCCGCCAAGGAGGGCGACAAGGATATCCGCTGCCCGAACGTGGAAAGCTGCCCGGCGCAGCTGACCGAACGCGTGATCTCGCTCGCCTCGCGCAAGGCGTTCGACATCGAGCATCTGGGCGACCAGTCGGCGATCGCGCTCACGAACCCGGAGGAGAACCGCCCCGATTCGGTCGCGACCTACGCGCCGAACATCACCGAAATCCTCGTCAAGCCCGGCGAGGAGCCGGAACCGTACGAGCCGGTCGAGGGACTGGAACTGCCCCAACGCCAGACACCGGTGCTGTCCAGCGAGGCCGGACTGTTCGCGCTGACCGCCGCCGACCTGCGCGACGTGCGCGTGTGGCGTGAGGCGCCGATCATCGAGATCCACGAGACCGTCGGCGCGAACGGGCGCAAGAAGAGGACCCGCAAGCGCGTGGGCGGTTCCGGACTGTGGCATCAGGTGCCCGCGTTCTGGACGGCCCCCGCGCCGGCGAAAAAGCTCACCGCCAAGCAGCTGGCGACGCGCGCCGGCGCGGAGACGACCGCCGACGACGTGACCGTGACCGCATACCCGGACTACGACGTGCCGGCCGACGCGGTCGTCGTGCGTGTCGAGCATAAAAAGACGCGTGCCGGCGAGACCGACGTGCCGGTGGTCGTCCGCCCTGGCGAGAACACGCGCAAGATGTTCGACGAGATGGACAAGGCGCGTCACGCCGACCTGTGGCGTGTGCTGGTGGCATTGTCGATTCGCCGGCTCGGTCCGCCGACCGCGCGGCTCATCGCCTCGTCGCTCGGCTCGCTCGACGCGATCGAAGAGGCGAGCGTCGACGAGCTCACGCAGATCGACGGCGTGGGCCCGGAGATTGCCGAATCGGTGGTGCACTGGTTCACTGCCGCGAAGGAGCCCGGTGACTGGCGCGGCGAGACGCTGCGCGCGTGGCGTGCCGCCGGCGTGGGCGTCGCGGCCGCCGAGAAGAGCACGCTGCCGCAGACGCTCGCAGGCAAGACGGTGGTCGTCACCGGTTCGCTGGAAGGCTATTCGCGTGACTCCGCGAAGGAGGCGATTCTCGAACGCGGCGGCAAGGCGGCCGGGTCCGTCAGCAAGAAGACCGATTACGTGGTCGTCGGCGCGAACGCCGGCTCCAAGGCCACGAAGGCCGAGGAGCTCGGCATCCCCATGCTCGACGAGGCCCAGTTCCACATCCTGCTGGAGACCGGCGAGGTCTGATGCTTTCGGGCTCCCTCTGACGAGGGAGCTGGCCCGCGCAGCGGGACTGAGGGAGAGACCAACGAGGTCCGACTCTGGCATGGCGGACGTTCGCACGCTACGCTGGTGTGCGGCATAACGACGATACGGCGACAAGAGGAGGACGCGTTGACGGACAGCAGGCACATCGAGGCGGCGATCTACGAGAGGCTGAGCAAGGTCATCGATCCGGAGCTGGGGCGTTCGGTCACGGACCTGGGCATGATCGCGGCGATCGACGCGACGCCCGCCGCCGCACAGAACGGCGGCGACGGCAACGGCGGCGACAGCACCGCGGCCGGCGCGCGAGACGCCTACGACGTGACCGTGCACGTCGAACTCACCGTGCCCGGCTGCCCGCTGAGCGAGACCATCACAAACCAGATCAACGGCGCGGTCGCCTCCTATCCGGACGCGGACCTCACCCCGCATATCGAGGTCGGTTCGATGAGCCGCGACAAACTCGACGACCTCGTCGCCGGACTCAAGGCGGAACGCAAGCAGAACCCGTTCAACAAGCCGGGCGTCAAGACCCGCATCTTCGCAATCGCCTCCGGCAAGGGCGGCGTCGGCAAATCGTCGGTCACCGCGAACCTGGCCGCCACGTTCGCCGCGCTCGGCTACGACACGGCCGCCATCGACGCGGACATCTACGGCTTCTCCCTGCCGCGCCTGTTCGGCGTGCACACGCAGCCCACGAACCTGAACGGCATGCTGATGCCCGTCACCGCGTGGGGCGTCAAGCTCATCTCGATCGGCATGTTCGCCGGCGCGGACCGCGCGATCCTGTGGCGCGGGCCGCGCCTGCAGCGTTCGCTCGAACAGTTCCTGTCCGACGTGTGGTGGGGCGAACCGGACGTGCTGCTGCTCGACCTCGCCCCCGGCACCGGCGACATGGCGATCTCGGTGGCGCAGGCGCTGCCCAACGCGGAGCTCGTGGTCGTGACCACGCCGCAGCCGAGCGCGTCCGACGTGGCCGTGCGCTCGGGTCTCGTCGCGCTGCAGGTGCCGATGAAGGTGCGCGGCGTCGTGGAGAACATGAGCTTCTACGAGCACAAGGGCGAGAAGCTGGAGATCTTCGGTCATGGCGGCGGCGAGCGCGTGAGCGAGCAGCTGACCGAGGCGCTCGGCTACGACGTGCCGCTGATGGCGCAGCTGCCGCTCGAGCCGGAGCTGCGCGAGACCGGCGAGGCGGGCCGCCCGGCCGTGCTGGACGCGGACGGCGCGCTCAGGACGGACGGCGTCGGCGCCGAGTTCAAGGCGCTGGCCGAGCGGCTGATGGCCGCGTGACCCGTTCGCTCAGCCGCGTTACCCGTTCGCTCAGCCGCGTTACCCGTTCGCTCAGTTGTTGAGCGAACGGATGAACTGGGCCTGCACCACGTCGATGCCGTTGTTCTCGTCGTCGTTCATGCGGGCGGCGGCGACAGACAGCGTGCGCGCGGGCACGAACAGGCCCTCGTCCACGGTGATGCGCGCCGCGTCGCGCACGATGCCGGCCACCTCGGTGTGCGGCCAGACGGGCAGATCGTGGTCGGCGAGCACGCGCGCCGCGTCCTCCACGCTTTCCGGCACGCGGATGCACTGCGAGTCGGCGCGGGCGACGAGCTCCTGCAGTTCGCTTTCCAGAGAGCCGATCTGACCGGGTGCGATGTGGTCGCTCATCAGGTAGGCGGCCACGGCCGTGTCGAAGCGGTCCTGCATCCATTCCGCATAGGCGAGACGGTAGTAGGCGAACGCGGCGTCGTCGCGGTCGAGCGCCACGTTGAGCGCGTTGAGGCATGCGGCGCGCGCCGAATCCCAATCCTCGCTGCGCGCCAGCTGCACGGCGAGCTTCAGATGCGTGAGCGGGTAGGCGGGCGCGTAGGAGACCATCATGTTGAGGTGTTTGAGCGACGCACGCGCGCCCTTGATCTGGGCGAGCACGTCGGCGAGCTCCATGTGCGCGTAGAACAGGTTGTCGGGGATGAGCACGGTGCGCTCCCCCGGCGTGGCGAACAGCCGGTTGTAGATCACGCGCTCCGCATACGAGTTGAAGTAGCGGGGCACGCCGTCGCCCTTCGCATAGAGCGCGTCGAGCCGGCCGATCGCCGATTCCGCGGTCTCGAACGCCTGGTCCACCTGTCCGCCGAACAGCAGGTCGCGCGCCTTGAGACGCTCCCGGTCGAGCTCGTCGGCCATGGCCATCGTGACGGGAGGCGTGTCGCGCCCGTCGATGAGCGCGCTGGTGATGTTCGGCGCCTGTTCGGAAAGCTCCGGGTCGCCGATCATGTCGACGATGCGCATCGCCTCCTTCGCCTTCGCGACGGAGGGCGTCGTCTCGTCGGAGGCGAGACGGTGGAAGTCGGATTCGGCGCGCTGCAGGAGGTCGACGCGTTGGATCGACAGTCCGACCGCGTCCGGCGTGCCGAGCACGCGCGCCGCGGCGGGCGTGAACCGGTGTTCGGAAGATTCGGGCTGCTCCTGCGCGCCGGCGGGCGCGAACCGCTGGTCGCGCAGGTCGAAGCCGGCGTCGACGGGTTTGAGCGCGCCGTCGCCGTCCACGTCCATCACCGCGTCGAACATGCGGTACGTGTCCATCGGATGGTCGAGCGCGTCCTCGCCGATGCGGGCGAGGAACGCGTCGCGCGTGAACGTGACGGTGGCGAGGTTGCGCACGGTCGGATTGCGCTTGAGCACGCTCATCGGATCGCCGTCGTCGTCCGCATCCGCATCGTCACCCGCGATGTCGGCGCCTTCCGCGTCAGCCGCGTCAGCCGCGTCGCCGGGCATCGCGGCGATGCCGAACGCGTCGCCGTTCCGGCCGTCGTCCCTGCCGTCGCCGGGCATCGTGAACGCGGTCTCGTCGATGTCGACGCCCTGCATGAGGTCCTCGAACCGGCGTTCGATGCTGTCGTCGCCGTCCGTCTCCTCCCCCGCATCGCCGGACGGCACCTGGGCGTCCGCGCCCGGCTGCGCCGCGTCGGAGACCGGATGCACCGGCGTGTGCGTCGGATCGCCGTGGAAGTCGCCGTCCTTCGGCTCGGCCTTGCCGCGCACCACGCCCATGCCGCCGGTGTGCATGCGTTCGAACGCCCCCAGCGCCTCGCTCATCATCGCCTCGATGGCGGAATCCTGTTCGGAGACGGCCTCCTCCAGTCCGAGCGAGTCGACGTGCAGCGACACCTCGCGCACCGTGTCGCTCGCGGCGAAGCTCATCGCCGCCATGATCAGGCCGACGCGCAGGTTGTAGGCGGCGCTCATCTCGGCGCGTTCGCTCTCGCTCAGCGACACCCAGCGGTGGTCGGCCTCGTCGTAGCGGGTGGCAGGCATCATCGACACGCCCGCCGTGGTGAATCCGACCGCCACCTGTCCGGCCGCGAGGTTCGAGCGGATCTCCACGTCGAAGCGGTAGGGCAGGCGCAGGCGGCGCACGAGCAGCGCCATGCTCTGCCGATACACCCATTCCGATCCGGTGTCGCCGCCGTGTTCGCCCGCCTGCTCGCCGATGTGGCGGGCGATGCGGTGCGCCTCGCGCACCAGCGAGGTCATCGCGTTGTGGTCGGCTTCGCGGTCCATCCGCGCGTCGCGTCCCGCGGCCGCGCCGTCGACCGCGTTGCGCGCGCCGGCCGCCGTGTCGTCGTCGCCGTCGGCGTCGTCGGTGCCGAGCGCGATCAGCGCCGGATCGTCGAGCAGTTTCAGGTCGATGGTGGCGGCCTGGGCGCGCGTCACCGTCTCCTCGGTGGGTTCCAGGCCGAGGCGCGCGTTGCGTTCCAGCCACGCGCTCACCGAGGCGAACCGGTTGAGATTGCCTTCGATGGCGAGCGCGCGCAGCGCCGGCGCGAGCGACAGGGACGAATCCCAGGTGAAGAAGTAGGAGCCGGAGTAGCTGGACGTGTACAGGTGCAGCGGTTCCGCGCCGTGCACGGCCTCGAGTCCGGGCGCCTCGTCGAGCGCGCCGGCCTCGTGCATGAGTTCGGCGAAATGGTCCTCGAGACCGGAGACGCGCATGCCGTGCGCGCGCACTTCGAGCATGTCGCGCACGGACCGGCGGATCGCGCCCATCGGCGCCTCGCGGTTGAGCCGGCGGAAGATGTTGCCCGCGCCGAAGCCGACGAGCATGCCGCGCATCTGGGGCAGCATGTAGGCGGCGAAGAACGCGATGGCGACGGCGTCGCGGAATTCGAGGCCTTCGCGCATGTCGCGGCGCAGCGGGTAGCGCATCTGCTCGAGCGTGTAGGTGCCGTCCCGGCCGTCGCGCCGCCATGAGGCGAGCCAGGTCAGACGTCCCGTGTCGTCGCGGCCGACGATGCCGCCGCCGACCCGGTCGCGCCGCGGTTCGCGGGTGAGCATGAACCGAGGCTCCATGCCCTGGACGTCCATGCCGATCTCGGTGCCGACGTACACGCGTCCCTTGCCGTCCGCGTAGGCGATCTGCGAGAAGTGGTCGCGGTCGGCGAACACGCCGAGCGAGAAGCCCGCGCCCGCGCCGTTGCCGCCGAGGCCGCCCTTCGACGGCAGCTGCGCCCAGCCGAGCGTGAGCCGGCCGGGCACGTCGTCGAAGTCGAGCTGGCGACGTTTGACGAGCGGGCCGAGACGGCGCGAATGGCTGGCGAGCTCCTGCGCCACGTCCATTTCGGTTCGGATCCCGGACGATTCACGCAGGAATCCCGCGGCGGCGGCCTCCTGCGCCGCCTTGTCGATGGTCGCGCCGAACGGGTCCGCGGATTCGAGCATCCCCCGGCCTGAACGCGTCAGGCGCCTGGCAAGCCCACGTACCCGCCCCATCGCGGCCTTCCATGGTTCCGAGGGGCTTTCGTGGTGGTGTGACTTGCGTACTGACATGCCTCACATTGTTCCAACGCAACCCGACATGGAGCCGGTCGTGAAGCCCTGAGAATAACTGCCTATAGAATGGTCGCGTGCCTCATCTTCCCCATCCGTTCGCCAAAGGTTCGCGCCGCCGCGCGGCCGTCGCCGTGATCGCCGCCGTACTCGTCGTGCTCGCCGTCGAATGCGTGGGGTTCAATCTGCCGTTCTGGCGCACGCTCGGGGCGAGCACCGATTCCGCCTCCTACGAGAACACGATGGGACCGGGGCTCGAACGCACGGACACGGGGCTCCTGCGCGTCACCGATCCGACGGCGGCCTGGCTCGAGGTGAAGGCGGACGGCTCGTCGGACTATGCGCGCGTGGACGCGTTGGAACCGAAGCAGGACGCGCTTCGTGTCATCCATCTGCGCGCCTCGTTCGTCTCGGGTTCGTCCGCGGGCGACGACGCCGAAAACGGCGACGCGACGGCGACGCGGTCGGTGTCGGTGTCGCCCGCCTCGCCGCGTTCGCTGTTCCTCAAGGCACCCGGTTCCGGCGTGATGCGCGTATGGGTCCAGGAGGCGAAGGGCTCGGTCATCCCGATCGAGGCGATCCGCGCGAACGTGCGCATCCCGTTCTCGTTCAGCCCCGCGCGTGTGGCGCTCATGCTGGCCGCGCTGCTGGCGGTCGCGCTGTGGCGTCCCGGCTCACGGCTGTGGCGGATCGCGCTCGACCCGTCGAGCCGCGCGCAGCGTCTCGCGTTCGCCGGTCTGGTCGCGCCGTTCGTCGTATGCACTGCCGTGAACGTGATCTGGCAGATGCGTTACGCGACGCCGTTGTCGTTCCACCAGCCCGGCGGCTACACGTACGACATCGACCAGTACGGCCATCTCGCCGACGCGCTCCTTAGCGGCCATGTCTCGCTCGACCTCATCGTGCCGGAGGCGCTCGCCGCCGCCCCGGACCCGTACGACGTGGCGACGCGTTCGCGTCTGCTCGCCGGGGGCGTCAGTCCGATCTATTGGGATTACGCGTATTACGACGGCCACTGGTATTCGTATTTCGGCGTGGTTCCGGCGGCGGTCCTGTTCGCCCCCTACCGTGCGCTGACCGGCCGCATGCTGTCGAGCGCGGCGGCCGTCCACCTGCTCATGTTCGTCGCGCTGGTGTTCGTCTGGCTGCTCACGATCCGTCTGATCGCCCGTCTCGCGCCGCGCACGTCACTCGCGGCCACGTCGATGATGCTGCTGTTCGTGCCGTTGGCCGCCGACTTCCCGTATCTCGCCTACCGTACGAACTTCTATTCGGTGCCGTTCGCGGCCTCGCTCGCGTTCACCGCCGCGGGATTGTGGCTATGGGTGGGCGCTTCGACCGTGAAACGTCCGTTGAATCCCGCCGACCGGTGGCGCATGGACGGCGCGCCGGAGCTGTCGCTGCCCCGGTTGGGGCTCGGCGCGTGTCTCATCGCCGTGAACTTCGGCTGCCGCCCCACATTCTGTCTGGCCGCGATGCTCGGCTTCCCCCTGTTCTGGCCGCAGATCCGCGCGATGGCCGCGAATCTCAAAGCGCGCCGCGTGCGCGTGCGGCACGCGCTGCGCGCCCCGCTCGTGGTGCTCGCCGCCGCGGCGGTCCCGTTGCTGCCGCTCACCGCCTACAACCACGCCCGGTTCGGCTCGTTCCTCGAATTCGGCAACGACTACCAGTTCACGGTGACGGACATGACGACGTTCCGGCAGCCGATCGCCGATATCCCCGCGATGGTCGGCTACTATCTGGCCCTGCCGCTCAGGATCGTGCGTGATTTCCCGTTCGTGGCGCTCTCCCCCGCGCCGCTCGGCGAATGGGCGTTCGCGGAGCCGATGGTCGGCGGCCTGTTCGTGCTGTGCCCGCTGCTGCTCGCCGTGTTCGCACTGCCGTTCCTCATGCGGCGCCCCCACGCTTCCCCCCTCATGCCGGTGATGGCGGCCGCGGCGGCGCTCGCCCTGTTCATCACCGTGTTCGACGCGTCGAGCGCCGGCCTGGGATGGCGCTATATGGGCGATTTCGGATGGCTGTTCGCGTTGGCGGCGTTGCCCGGCCTGCTGCGGGCGGTGAACGGCGCCGGCGACGGCTCCGCGCCGGCCTCCACCGGGACGAGGATCGTGCGGGTCGTCGTCCTCGCCGTGCTCGCGGCCACGGTGCTGGTCAACGTGCTGTGCCTGTTCACGCCCGGCAGGCAGGATCAGATGATCGGCACGAGCCCGGGTCTCTTCCACGACGTGATGACCTGGTTCACGCTCTGACGAGCTCTCCCCCTCCCCGCCCATCGGAGGCGGGGCCGGACTCCGGCTTTCAGGCAAATCCCAGTGGAACCCCAAGAATTCCAAGGGCGCGGGCATAATACTGAGTGGGTCAGTGTGCAATAGCGTCCGCAGCCAGAAAGCCGGAATCATCACAATGAAGCGAACAGCAAACAGCAATCTCGTATTGAAAATCGTGGCGGCAGCCGTCACACTCGCCGTCGCATGCGGCCTGTGCCTCGTCACGCAGGACAACGTCGACGCGGCGATCAAGGAGCATCGCGTCGAACGACTCAACGCGCGCATCGAGAACATCTACACCGCCGACTACCAGAAGATGGCCGACGAGAACCTCGCCGCGGCGCGCGACAAGTCGGCCGCCACGCTCGACGACCCGTTCGTCGAGGAGAACCCGTACGGCACGAACACCACATCCCTGTACGTCTACTTCACGACGGACCAGAAGACCAGCGTCTCCTACACGGTGAGCGCGGCCGGCTACCCGGACTTCTCCGCCACCGCCGAACAGGGCGACGACTACGCGACGACGCACGAGTTCCTCGTGCTCGGTCTCATCCCGAACGTGAAGAACACGATCACGCTCACGTTGAAGGACTCGTCCGGCACGACCGTCGCCACCAAGCAGATCACGCACAAGGGCGCGAAGATCCTCGGCGAGGAGGAGGTGCGTCTCGAACAGCCGGTCGAGCCGACGAGCGAGGCCACGCAGGCGCTCGGCAACGGCCTGTACGCGATCCTCGGCAACGACTCCAACGACCAGGACTTCATGTACTACTACGACGTGAACGGCGTGCTGCGCGGCGAGGTGCCGGTGCTCTACTACCGTTCGCACCGTCTCCTGTTCGACGACAATGGCCTCATGTGGTTCTCCGCCTCGACGAAGCATTTCGTCGGCATGAACCGTCTCGGCAAGCTGGAGAAGATCATCGACCTAGGCGGCCGGTTCATCCTCCACCACGACTACGCGCTCGATTCGGACGGCAACATCGTGTCCCTCGCCACCGACCTGACCCGTTCCGACCACGCGGTCCAAGACCAAGTCATCAAGGTGGACACGACGACCGGCAAGGTGACCCAGCTCATCGACTTCGGCGACATGTTCCCCGACTACAAGGCGTCCACCGACCATTCCGGCATCGACGAATCCGACCCGACCGCCACGAACCGCTGGGACTGGATCCATTTCAACACGATCCAGCTGCTGCCCGACGGTTCCGCGCTGTTCTCCGCGCGTGAGACCTCCACCATCATCAAGGTGGACGACGTGGAGGGCACGCCGAAGCTCGACTGGATGATCGGCGAGCCGACCGTGTGGGACGGCACCTCCTACAAGAAGTCGTTCCTCACCAAGGTGGGCGACTTCGGCGACACGGGCGGCCAGCACTCGATCACCTACGAGGAGGACCCGTCGCTGCCCGACGGCCAGTACTACATCTACATGTTCGACAACAACTTCGGCTACGCGATGACCCGCCCCGACTTCGACTGGACGACGATCAAGGGCATCTCCACCGCGCAGAGCTCGAAGGACCCGGACTCCCGCTCCCAGTTCCGCAAGTACCTAGTGGACGAGAAGGCCGGCACGTACACCGAGGTGCAGTCGTTCGACGTGCCGTACTCCCCGTACGTGAGCTCCTCGCAGGAGATCACCGATTCCATCAACCTGGTGGACACGGGCATGCAGGGCGTGTTCGGCGTGTACGACGACGCCGGCAACCTGCAGGCGCAGTACAAGATGGCCCTGTCCACCGGCTACATCTACCGCGTCTACCACTACGATTTCAAGGGCTTCTACTTCGCCTGACAGATGAAGCAAGCCCATGCCACTTACTACAGTAGGCGGCATGGGCTTTTTCTTTTCCCGCAAACCCGCCGCGAAGCCGGCGTCGCTCACCTTCACGCTCTCCGGCGCCGGTCACGTCTACGATGACGGCCACGTGGGCCTGAACCCCACGGACCTGACGATCGGCGAGAAGCGCGTCGCGATCATCGGCCTCAACGGCTCCGGCAAGTCCACGCTGCTCGGCCTGCTCGACGGCTCGCTCAAGCCGTCCTCCGGCACGGTCACGATCTCCGGCGACCGGACCGGCCCGGCCGCCGCCACGCTCGACACCTCGTCGAAGAAGGATCTCAGGACGGTCGACGAATGGGTGGGCAAGGTGCGCCGCGAGGAGATCCCGAACGTGTTCTACCGTGCGGAGAACATCACGCAGGCGGTGGACGAATCGTTGAAGAAGCACAAGATCGCGGACGCGGAGCGCGCGGCGCGCATCGGCAACCTGTTCGCGCATTTCGGTCTGCAGCGCCTGCGCAAGGCGAAGGCGGCGGAGCTCGATTCGGAGAAGCGTCATCTGCTCGCCATCGCGGCCGCGCTCGCGTTCGACCCGGCGGCGATCGTCGCGGACGAGCCGTCGAAGGGTCTGGACGAGATCGGCACGCGCCATGTGGCCGAGGCGCTGTTCACCTACGACAAGCAGGTGATCGTCGCCACGCATGACACGGACATGATCGCCCGCCCCGAATACGCGATCGACCGCACGCTCGTGCTCGACGCGCAGCACGTGGTCTTCGACGGCGCCCCCACCGACGCCGTCGCCTTCTACATGGATCTGATCCGCAAACGCTACGAGGCGGCGAAGTCGGCGGCCTGAGGCCGGTCCGCCGTCATCGGGATAGCCGTCGCCGCCGTCACGTTCGCCGTCAGCCGAGGTCGAGCATCGCGGCGACCGTGTCGAGCACGGCCGTCACGTTCGCGCGGAACTCGTCCGCCTCGGGCAGCAGCGACAGCGCGAGATAGCCGTTCGTCGTCATGTCGAAGAAGTAGCCGGGTTGTCCGGTGAGACGCCTGGTCCCGATGAGTCTGAGCACGAGCTCGTTCTCGTCGATGACGGCCGGTACGCGCAGCAGCACGTTCCAGCCGCCCTCCGCGCGCAGCACGTCGACAAGTCCGTGCTCGTCGCGTGCGAGCAGCGCGTGCAGGGTGGCGAGGTTGGCACGCACGCGGTCGCGCACGCGCGCCGTCTGGTGCGGCGCGACCGACAGCAGTTCGGGCAGCCGGTCGGCGATGATGTCGCTCATCGGCAGATAGTCGTCGGCGATGACGTCGAGTCGGCGTTGCGCCTCGCGCACGTCGTCCTCCGGCCCGGAGACGCGAATCCAGCCGACTTTGGCGTGCGGCGCGGCGAGCATCTTGGAGAAGCCGTCGAGCGCGAACGTGAGCGCGCCGGTCTCCCCCGCGAGCCGCGCGTTGCCGTCGAACGGCTCCAGCGCGTAGTCGTAGAACACCTCGTCGGCGATGATGGCGATGCCGCGTTCCCGGCACAGGCGCACGAGCGTGGCGCGCTCCTCCGGTTTCACGTAGGAGCCGGTCGGATTGTTCGGATTGATGAGGACGAGCGCGCGGATGCGGTCGCCCTCCTGCGAGTAGAGCAGCTCCTCGATGGCGGCGGTGTCGATGTACCAGGAGCCGTCGAACTGGAGTTGGTATTCGATCGTGTCGACGCATTCGAGACGCGCGATCGATTCGATGAGCGGATAGCCGGGCTTCGGGGCGAGCACCGCGTCACCGGCGTCGCACAGCAGTTTGATGAGCCACGAATACGCCTGCGACGTGGAGCTCAGCAGGTACAGCGAATCCGGGTCGACGCCCCCGAGGAAGCGGGCCAGCGACTCCCTCGCCGCACGCGGCCCGCGCGGCTCCGCCGTATACTCCCCCGGTACCTCGGCCGGGGCGAGCCCGTGCCTGGTCGGGTTGGAATCGTTGAGCTTGCCGAGCGTCACGCCCTGCGCGCGCGCCTCGGCTTCGGCGGCGGCGATCGGGTTGGGCGCGGAGATGTCCACGCGGGAGGAGAATCGAACGGTCATGCCTCCACTGTAGCGCGGACGACGAAAAGGGCCGTCCGGAACCGATCCGGACGGCCCTTCGTCGTCTTCGGGAGACGGGAGACGGGGTCAGTGCTGCTTGGTGCTCGCGTAGTAGGCGGCGCCGACGATGCCGGCCTCGTTGCGCAGCGCGGCGGGCACGATCGGGGTCTTGATCTCGATGAACGGCAGGAACTTGTCCGCCTTGCGGCTCACGCCGCCGCCGACGACGAACAGGTCCGGGTTGAAGTACTTCTCCAGCAGGCCATAGTACTTGGTGAGGCGCTTCGCCCACTTCTTGTAGCCGAGGTCCTCCTGCTCGCGGATGGAGCTGGCCGCGTACTTCTCCGCGTCCGGATGCTTGTCGGAGAGAATGAGGTGGCCGAGCTCGGTGTTGGGCACGAGCACGCCGTCGATGATGAGCGCGGTGCCGATGCCGGTGCCGAGCGTCGTGGCGATGACGAGGCCGTCCTTGCCCTTGGCGGCGCCGAACTGCTGTTCGGCGAGGCCCGCGGCGTCCGCATCGTTGACGACGGTGACGGGGCGGCCGGCGGCCTCCGAGAACACGGCGGTCACGTCGACGCCGACCCACGACTGGTCGAGGTTGGCCATGAAGTCGAGCGGCTTGCCCGGCTTGATCGGCGCCGGGAACGCGATGCCGACCGGAGCGGATTCGGGCACTTCGAAGTGGTCGAGCTGCTGGCGCACGATCTTGGCGACCGCGTCCGGAGTGGACACCTCGGGGGTGAGGATCTTGAGTCGGGGTTCGGCGAATTCGCCCTTCTCCAGGTTGACGGGCGCGGCCTTGATGCCGGAGCCGCCGATATCGATGCCGAACGCCTGCGCGGTTTCAATCATCGTCGATTCTCCTCCTTGTATTGGATTTCCTAACCGTTACCTGCATCGTACCGCCCTCGCATCCCAAACAGCGGACGAACGCCCGCATGTCGCGCACACGTTTGCACCGTCGCCGCATCGTGCGGTGCCATAATGCGGTGCCATAATGGGAGGCATGGCAGAACACACGCAACTGATCGATGCGGTGAACATCCGCACCGCCATCCGCTCCTATGACGACGAACCGATCGACGACGACACGGCCCGTCAGCTCGACATGACCCTCGCCCCGCTGAACCTCCTCGGCGACCTGCATCTCCAGCTGGTGCGCAACCACCCGGAGGTGTTCGCGGAGGCGAACGCCTCCGGACATCTCAGGAACGCGGCGAACTATCTGGCCATCGTCGGCCCGAAGAACGACGCCGAGGCCAAGGAGCGCGCCGGCTTCTACGCGGAGCGCGCCGTGCTCGCCGCGACCTTGAGGGGCCTGGGCACCCTGTGGGTGGCGGGCAGCTGGGACCGCGCGGAGGCGGCGAGGCATTGCCACATCCGCAACGGCGAGGAGCTGTACCTCGCCGTGGTGATCGGTCACCCGGAGCATCATGTGGAGCGCCTGGCGAAGTCGTATGAGGAGCTCGTCGAGTTCCAGCGCACGCATCGTCCCACGAAGTCATATGAGGAGTTCACCGCCGGCATGTCCGACGAGGCGCGCGAGGCGGCGCCGGCATGGTTCAAGGCGGGCGTCGAGGCGGCGATGAAGGCGCCGAGCGCGATGAACCGCCAGCCGGTCACGTTCACCTACGATGCCGACGACGATACGGCTGCCGCCCACATCGATCCGGCCGCGGGCGACGAGCATTGGGCGCTCAACGATCTGGGCATCGCGAAGCTGCACTTCCAGATCGGTGCCGGCCAGGGCCAGTGGGCGTGGGGCGACGGCGGCCTGTTCCTGCACAAGTAGGCTCCCCGACACCGCCGCCGAACGACCGTATCAACGGCCCTCCGCATCGACACGCGCGTCATGAGGAGGGCCGCTTCGCATGTGACGGGTTTTCCGCACAGTGAAACGGGGTTTGCGTGAAATCCACGGTCACGCGTATACAGTGTCTTGTCAGTTTCAGGGAAGGTGCGATTCCTTACTGGCGGTAACCCGGCCCCCGGGATTCACAACGGGAGGCGTCGGGAAGCCCGCGAACCGCGAAAGCGGCCGATCCGGTGCGAATCCGGAGCCAACGGTCATAGTCCGGATGGGAGAAACGGAGAGCTCGGCATGAGCGTATCTTCTGATAATCATTTCCAGTCCAAGACGGTCGACCACGCCACCGGCACGCACGCCACGGGCGTCGCGGATTCCGGCCGCTGGTCCACCCGCCGCATCGCCGTCTACGCGCTGTTCGTCGCGTTGGCGATCGTCACCAGCTTCATCGAACTGCCGATCTTCCCGGCGGCCCCGTACCTGAAGTACGATCCGTCCGGCATCGTGAGCCTCATCGCCGGTTTCGCGTTCGGTCCGGCCGCCGCGGCCATCGTCTCCGTGCTCGGCTTCCTGCCGCACGCGTTCACCGACCCGTGGGGCGCGCTCATGGCGATTCTCGTCGCGCTCGCGCTGTCGCTGCCCGCGTCCGTCATCTACCGTCGCGACCGCACGCGCAAGGGCGCGCTCATCGGCATCGTCGTGGGCGCGGTCGTCGCGCTCGCCGCGGCCGTCCTCGGCAACCTCGTCATCACGCCGATCTACGCGCACATGACCGTCGCGCAGGTCGCCGCCATGATCGTGCCGATCCTGCTGCCGTTCAACGTGCTCAAGTTCGCGATCCATGCGGTCGTCACGTTCCTCATCTACAAGCCGATCACCAAGCTGCTCGACAAGTAACCGACGACCGTGAACCTCGCCGAACTCGACCACATCCGCTTCAGCTACGACGGCGGCGCCACCTGGGCGCTCGACGACGCCTCCCTGACCGTACGGGAAGGCGACTATGTCGCGCTCACCGGCGCGAACGGATCGGGCAAATCGACGCTCGCCCGTCTCGTCGCCGGTCTCGCCGCGCCTGACGCAGGCACCGTGATCCTGCTCGGCCATACCGTCTTCTCCGACGCCGGTCCCGACGCGGACGCCTATCGTGCGGCCCGTCGGGGCATCGGCGCCGTGTTCCAGAATCCGGAGGACCAGCTCGTCACCACCGTGCTCGAAGACGATGTGGCGTTCGGACCGGAGAATCTCGGCATACCGCGCGACGGCGACGACGGCAACGGGCGTGGCGGCATCGGCGAGCGCATCGCCGAATCATTGCACGCCGTGCGGCTGGACGACATGCGCCGCGCGAACCCGATCCGCATGAGCGGCGGCCAGCAGCAGCGCGCCGCCATCGCCGGCATGCTCGCCATGCGCCCACGCCTGCTCGTGCTCGACGAGCCGACCGCCATGCTCGACCCGCTGGCACGACGCGAGGTGATGGACGTGCTCGACGAGCTGCATGCCACCGGCACGACCATCGTCCACGTGACGCACCATCCGGACGAGATCGCGCGGGCGGGTCGCGTCGTGCGGCTCGAACATGGTCGGATGGCGGACGACGACGCGCATCCTTCGCTCCCGCCGGCGGGGGATCCCGCGAAGCGGGTGGGGGTGGTCCCACGACAGGCGACGCACTCCCCCGCCACCGACATCATGCTGTCCGTCTCCCATGTCTCCTACGCCTACGCCGGCGGCGGGCCGATCCTCGACGACGTGTCGCTTGAAATCCGCCGTGGCGAGACGGTGGCGCTGATGGGCGCGAACGGTTCCGGCAAGTCGACGCTGCTGCGGCTCGTGTGCGCGCTCGCCAAGCCGGATTCCGGTTCGATCATCGTGGACGGCATCCACGTCGAGAAGGCGAAACGGCGTGAGCTCGCCGCGCTGCGCCGCACGGTGGGGCTCGTCATGCAGCATCCGGAACGCCAGCTGTTCGCCGATACGGTGCGTGACGACGTCGCGTACGGTCCCACGAATCAGCGGCTGCCTCGGACCGAGGTCGACGAGCGCGTGGATTGGGCGCTGCGGGTCGCACGTCTGGACGGTCTCGCCGACCGTTCCCCGTTCGATCTGTCGGGTGGACAGCAGCGGCTCGCCGCCATCGCCGGCGTCATCGCGTGCAGGCCGAAGCTGCTGGTCATGGACGAGCCGACCGCGGGTCTTGACGCGGACGCGCGCGAACGCATCTACCGGCTCGTCGACGAGCTCAAGACGCAGGGCGTGACCATCCTCGTCGTCACCCACAGCCATCAGGAGGCCCGTCGCATGGCCGACCGCATCGTCGATATGGCGGCGTTGTCGGCGTCCGATGCCGGTACGACGCACGACGCGCTCGGCATCCCCGCGGGCGCGGATGCGCCACAGGACGTTTCACAAGGCGTTTCACAATACGTTTCACGGGATGTTCCACGCGCCGGCACCCGGACCGCCGCCAAGTCCTCCCCCATGGCCCGTCTCGACCCGCGCGTCAAGATGGTGGCGTTCCTCGTCGCCATGTTCTCCGCGTTCGCGATCGGGAACGCATGGCAGCTGCTGCTCGGCGCGGCGTTCACCGCCGGCGTGGCCACGGCCGCACGCATCAGGCCCGCACGGCTGCTCGGCTCGGTGAGGATGTTCCTCGGCCTGTTCACGGTGATGGGGCTGCTCAACATGTTCTTCGTGCGCACCGGCGACACGCTGTTCACGTTGGGTCCCATCCCCGTGACGGACGACGGCGTGGCCACGGCCGTGCTGTACACGTGCCGTTTCGCGCTCGTCATCATCCTGGGCGCGGTGTTCCTCGCGACGACCACCCCCACCGCGATCACCGACGCGTTCGCCTCGCTTCTCTCACCGTTGCACCGGCTCGGCGTGCACACGCAGGAGATCGCACTTGTGCTGAGCCTCGCCCTGCGGTTCATCCCCACGCTGGCCGTGGAGGCGCAGGCCGTGGCGGACGCGCAGGCGGCGCGCGGCGGTTCGATCGAGACGGGGACTCTCCCGCAGCGGGTGAGGGCGATGACGGCGATCATCGTCCCGATCTTCGCCGGCGCGCTGCGTCACGCGGACAACCTCTCGCTCGCGTTGGACGCCCGCTGCTATGAGGAGGGCGTCCGCCGCACGCACTGGCGCGTGATGCGGGTCGCTGCACGCGACGTGGCGTTCGCCGCCGTGCTCGTCCTCTATCTGGCCGCGCTCGCCGCGCTGTCCGTGCTGGCCTGACGGTTCCGTCTGACGGAACCGGCCCGACGGGAACCGATGCCCGGCCTCAATCGCAATCACATCGCGAACGGCTCGTAGTAGATGTCGTCGGCGTTGACGCCCCGCTTGAGCAGGAACGCACGCCACGCCTTGAGCATCCCGTAGGGGCCGGCGATGAGGTAGAGCGCGCCCGGACGCATGGCGTCAGCGACGTCCTTCTCCTCGAAACGGCCGCCGGCGCGCAGGGTGACGTGCACGTTGGCGTGGTCGTGGTCCATCGCGCGCAGGTCGTCCGCATGCACGAGGTCCTGTTCGCCGCGCGCGCCGTAGAGCAGGGTCACGCTTCTGCCGGTCGGCGCATACGCCTCGATAAGCGACAGCAGCGGTGTCACGCCGATGCCGCCACCGAGCATGACCAACGGCGCGCCGTCCGCATGTTCGTCGATGAAGCGACGGTAGCGGCCGTAGCTCGGCTGCACGAGCGCCGGCGTGCCCACGGGCAGCGTGGCGATGCGGCGCGTGAAATCGCCGTCGGCGCGGATGTCGAAGCGCATGGGCACCAGTCCGGAACCCGTCTGCGCGCCGACGGCCGTGTTAATCATCGAGAACGGATGGTATTCACGCATGCCCTTCGTCTCGGGGAAGCGGATGAACGTGAAATCGCCGGGCTCCCATCGGGCGTCCTTGGCGGGCACGTCGAGGGTGAGCTCGGTGACGCCCGGCGCGACCTGACGCACGTCGGCCACACGGGCGGCGACGGCACCGGCGCGCTGGCGGATTTTGGAGGCCACGTACCAGACGAACACGGCCACGGTGGCGGCATCGAACAGGATGATGAACGGCAGATCGTCGCGCACGAACGCGATGGACTGCACGTGCAGGAAGATGAGCGCCACGGCCACGAGGTTGAGACGGTGGATCCACACGCTCGACTCATGACGGAACACCCGTTCCAAGGCGCGCTTGAGCGAGGCCACCCACCGCACGCGGGCCGACAGCCATCCGGCCATGAACACCAGTGAGTAGACGGCGAGGAAGATGAACAGGTAGAGGCCGGCGCCTCCGAACAGTTTGGTCAGGCCTTCTGCGGGCAGCAGGTTGGCGTGCAGGAACGCGAGCGCGATGGCCAACAGGCTCAGCACGCCGTGGATCATATACATGTGGGGAAGACCCACCGTGCGGTCCACCCAACGCGGCCGTCCGGCCAGGTAGACGGCGGTGAGCATCCACACGTACGCGACGACGCCGATGCCGATGCCGGCGGACATGTCCGCGAAGAACGCGGGCATTCCGGCTCTCAGCGCGGCGAGGAACGGCAGCGGGATGACGAACAGCGCCACCACCCAGGCGAGGGCGGTGGATGTGGTGATGCGTCGCAGCATGGTTGCGATGTCCTTTCGATATGCGGGTTCGCTAGGTAGCGGTGATTGTGGTTGGGATGAAGCGGCGTCGCGGTCGTCGTCACGCCGCCGATGCGGGATGCGGCGTGACTGCGGGATGCGGCGTGACGGTGTGCTTGGCCCCGTCCCGGTCGATGAGCAATGCGGAGAACAGCGAATCGGATTCCCCGGCGACGAGATCGGCGAACCGCTCGCGTCCGGCGGCGATGGCGGTGGTGGCCCACATGTCCGCGTCGGTCAGATGCGTGCCGATGACGGTGGCCTGGATGAGGTCGTCGGCCGTCCGGTCGATGTGTTCGCCGCGTTTCGACGTGCCGCTGGTCGCGACCGCCCCGTCGGCGAGACGCACGGTGCCGGCGAGCACGCCGGCGTCACGCGGGTCCTCGATGCCGATGCCCCAGACGTAGTCGCTGTCGGAGGCGACGCCCAGCTGCATGTCGCCTCCGCCGCCGAGCGCCGCCGCCTCGGCGCGGCCGGTGTCGAGCAGCGGGCGCAGGAAGCGCGTGAACGCGCGTTCGATGGCCCACCCCTTGACCAGGCCGACCGGATCGTAGCGTCCGTCGCGCATCGCACGGAAATGGCCGTGCGTGACGTCGGCGGCCATGACGGCACGCGCATAGACCTCGTGGAAGTCGTGGTCGTCGAGCAGGCCGCTCCAGTCGCCGCGGTTGGCGCGCGAGGTGAGCGAATCGTCGCGGAACGGCGAGAACGTGCGGTCCACGTGCGACAGGAATTCACGGCATGATTCGGCGGCCCCGCGCAGGACGGATTCGTCGGCGCGCCTCAGACGCAGCGTGAACGGCATGGTCATGAGGTGGAAGACCGAGGTGCGCAGCATGCCGTCGTCCGTGGCGTGGTAGGCGATGGCGGTGGACATCATGTCACTTCGCCTGGTCGAGCGCGTCCTGCAGCGAGCCGATGAATCCTGTGGAGGTCTCGGTCGCGCCGGAGACCATCTGGATGTCGGCGCTTTGGGCCTTGACAGCCTCGTCGGACAGCTGCGGGATCGCCTGCTGGGCGATTCCGAGCGAACGCGGGTTGTCGCTCGGGTATTTGACGGCGGCGACCTGCGTGACCTTGCCGTCGGCCACGGTCACCTGCACCTGCACGTCTCCTTTGGATGTGGCGACGACCGCGCCCGTGTAGACGCCGTCCTTGAACGCGCCCGAATCGGACGAGGTGCCATCGGAGCCATCGGTGGAGTCGGTGCCGGAACCGGTACTCCCGTCCGATGCCGTCGAGTCGGAGGCACCCTTGCCGGACGCGGACGAGGAGCCGGACTCGCCCGACCCCAGCGGCGTGCCCGAGGCCACCGACGGGGAGGCGGCGCTCCCCCTGCCGGCGAACAGCAGCATCATGTCGGCGGCCGCGGCGAGGATGCCGATGACGGCGATGACGGTCGAGATCGCTTTGCGACGCATATGGTTTCCCTTTGCAATCGATGAATAGGCTGAAATATCAAATACCACGATTCGTGGTATTCCCCTGCCTTGCCATCATAGGGAAGCCACCGACCCCAAAGCCTAGAAAAACCTGAAAAACCGGTGGAAAAAGGCTTGCGCTGTGGGCAAGCTCACATTGCGGCGGTTTCGGCCGGTTCCTCCGCCGTCACATAACGGCGCAGCAGCGTGGTGATGACGACGGCGAGCGCGGCGAAGACGGCACCGAACGGGCCGAGCCAGGTGAGTCCCAGATGGTCGTTGACGAGTCCGCCGACCGCGGATCCGATGGCGATGCCGATGTTGAAGCTCATCGAGTTGAGCGAGGCGGCGAGGTTCATCGATCCCGGGTGCGACTGGGCGGCGACGTCCATGTACAGCACCTGCGACGACGAGTTGAACAGGTACATCATCATGCCGAGGGCGACGAGCAGGATCGCGCCGTACACGGGGACGACGGGCGCGAGCGCGAGCGTGGCGAGCAGTACGGTGTGCAGGCAGAAGACGGGGCGCGTGCGCACGAGCGGTTCGACGCCGCGGCCGCGCTCGGCGAGCTTGCCGCCGTACAGGTTGCTCCACAGGCAGGCGACGCCGTAGAGGACGAGTCCGATGCTCACGTAGCGTTCGGGCACGCCGATCTCGTCGCGCATAATCGGCGTCAGATACGTGTAGAACACGTAGCTGGAGGCCGCGCCGCACACGACGGTGAGCACGCCGCCCCAGATGCGGTGGTCGAAGAAGAGACGGAACTGGCGCAGGAAGCCGATGGTCACCGGGTGCGAGTTGCGCGGCAGGACGAGGAACATCATCGCCATGAGCGCGGCGGTGGCGGCGGTGATGATGAGGAACGTGATGCGCCAGCTGAACGTGTTCGCCACCCACGTGCCGAACGGCACGCCGACGACGGAGGCGATGGAGAACCCGGAGAACACCCATGCGATGAATTTGGTGCGGTATTTGTCCGTGGTGACGTCGGGCGCGTAGGTCATGGCGATGGCGACGAGTGTGCCGGAGACGAGCGCAATCATGATGCGGGCGACCAGCAGGACTGCGTAGTTGGGCGCGAGCGCGCACAGGAGGTTGCCGACGAGGAAGACGCCCATGAGCGTCAGGTAGGTTGCGAAGCGCGGGAACCGGGCGGAGATGGCGGAGCCGAGCGGCGTGACCGGCGCGTAGACGAACGCGAACAGGGCGACGAGGTTGCCGACGGTCACCTCGGACACCTTGAGTCCCTGCGCGATGTCCGGCAGGATGCCGACGACCACGAACTCGCTCATGCCGAGCATGAAGCTCGCGAGGACGAGAATCGTCACCGGCAGGTTGAAGAAGCGGTCGGATCGGGTCGAAACCGGTTTCTCGCCGGGTTCCGTCACGGGTGCGGGATTATTCGTCATCTTCCTGGTTCTTCCTCGTCATGTCGTTCCATGTGCATGCTATTGGCCCAGCCCTACAATGGAGATGAAGCGACACGCGGGTGGAAGGGGCGCGGCATGTTCGGCGATTCCGATGGCGGACAGATCAGGTGGGACGGCGACGGCGCCGGGACCGATGGCGGGACCGGCAAGCCGGATACGAACGACACGATCAATGGGAACAGCGGGGCCGACGGTCCACGCGAAGGCGGCGGACCCGATAACCCCGATAAACCCGATAAACCCGATAAACCCGGCAAACCTAACGACTCCGGCGAGACCGACCGATCCGAGAAAGCGACGATGCACCGGGTGCGCACACTGCTCATCGTCGCCGCCGTGGCCGTGCTGGTCGTCCCCCAGCTCGTGGGCTTCTGGCGGGTCACACGCGCCATGAAGTCCATATCATCGTCATCATCATCGTCCTGGAGCACGACGCCGGCACCGCAGGACCCGGAGATATCGGTCAAGGAGGGCAACGGCCCGTTGACCGGAAGCGACACGGACGACACGGCCGTCCTCACCGTCGATAAAGCCGTGTCGGGAGGCGTGGACCGCATCGACGGCCGACCGCTCATCGTCGTCTATTTCACGCTGGAGAACACCTCGGAGCATGCGATACAGCTCAACCTGATCTCCGACCCGCAGGCCTCGCAGCACGGGCTGGAGCTTCCACGCTCCTCCGTGCAGGACGTCTACGAGAACGGCGAGCACCACACGCCGCTCGAAGGTTACGACGCGGACTCACGGCAACGGACCGTCATGCCGAAGGAGAAGACCTCGATCCAGTCCACCTACCGGATCATGGACGCGTCCGCGCCGGTGACGTTCACGGCGCTCGGATTCCACGGGACCGACGCGGTGTCCGCCGCGTTCTCCGTCACCGCGGACAGGCCGATGGGCGAGGCGTTCGAACGCATCACACTGGATTCCGTTCCCAAGGCCACGGCACCCGACGAATCCGATCTCAAGAGCTACATCCCGTTGCGCGACTGGCGCGGCACGACGGTCCTCGGCTACGTGAAGCCGCTGAAGGCGGAGCGCGGACCGGACACGAGCAGGGGCGAGCACACGATCGTCGTCACCTATGCGTGGGTGAACAAGCGCAACAAACCTCAGGGCCTGACCGACATGGCCAGCCTCGAGGTATGGAAGGACGGGTCGAAGCTCGATATGACGTACCTGCCTGAGCATGACGGCGACGACTACACGGCCAACGAACAGCTGCTGGACCTCGACGCCGGCGCGTCGGCCCGGATCAAGGTCGCCTACCTCGCCGACGAGCCCGGGAAGGTCGAGGTGCGCATCCGGTCCTCCGCGCAACCGTCGGACACGAAGCCCGTCACGAGGACGTTCACCGTCTCCTGACCGCCGCGGCCGCGACCCGTGGCGGATCATATGGAAAAGGCGGGGCTTCCGGCGATAGGAAACCCCGCCTTCACGCATGCGCGCGCCGACCGCGTTACAGCCCTTACAGCTTCGGCAGGTACGTCTTGAGCTCGTACGCGGTAACCTGGCGGTTGTACTCCTCCCACTCTTGGCGCTTGTTGCGCAGGAAGTAGTTGAACGCGTGCTCGCCGAGCACGTCCGCCACGAAATCGGACTTCTCCATGATCTTCAGCGCGGCGCCGAGCGAGCGCGGCAGCGGCTCGATGCCCATGGACTGGCGCTCCTCGTCGGTGAGCTCCCACACGTCGTCGCTCGTCGGCTCGGCCAGCGTCATCTGCTTCTCGATGCCGTCGAGGCCGGCGGCCAGCAGTACCGAGTACGCGAGGTACGGGTTGGCGACCGGGTCGAGGCCGCGGAACTCCATGCGCGCGGAATTGCCCTTGCCGGGCTTGTACTGCGGGATGCGCAGCAGCGCGGAACGGTTGTTGTGGCCCCAGCAGATGTAGCTCGGCGCCTCGTTGCCGCCCCACAGGCGCTTGTACGAGTTCACGTACTGGTCGGTGACCGCGCAGATCTCCGCCGCATGGTGGAGGATGCCGGCCGCGAACTGGCGGGCGGTCAGGGACATGTTGAACTCCTGGCCGGCCTCGTAGAACGCGTTCGCGTCGCCCTCGAACAGGCTCAGATGCGTGTGCATGCCGGAGCCGGGCGCGTCGGCCAGGGGCTTGGGCATGAAGCTCGCGTGGATGCCGCGTTCCAGCGAGATCTCCTTGACCACGGTGCGGAACGTCATGATGTTGTCGGCCGTGGTGAGCGCGTCCGCGTACCGCAGGTCGATCTCGTTCTGGCCGGGGCCCGCCTCATGATGCGAGTACTCCACCGAGATGCCCATCTGCTCGAGCATGTTCACGGTGGCGCGGCGGAAGTCCATGCCGGGGCTGCGCGGCACGTGGTCGAAATAGCCGCCCTCGTCGATCGGCGTCGGGGCCTTCGACCAGTCGTCCTGCTGCTCGAACAGGTAGAACTCCATCTCGGGGTGCACGTAGAACGTGAAGCCCTTCTCCTTCGCCTTGGCGAGCGAACGCTTCAGCACGTGGCGCGGGTCGCCGAGGCTCGGCTCGCCGTCCGGGGTGAGCACGTCGCAGAACATGCGGGCCGTCCCCTGCGGTCCGCCGCGCCACGGCAGGATCTGGAAGGTGGAGGGATCCGGCTTGACGATCATGTCATCCTCGGACACGCGCGTCATGCCCTCGATGGCCGAACCGTCGAATCCGAGCCCCTCCTCGAACGCAGCCTCCAGTTCCGCCGGCGCGATGGCCACGGACTTCAGCGTGCCGAGCACGTCCGTGAACCATAGACGAATGAAGCGCACGTCGCGTTCCTCGACGGTGCGCAGGGCGAACTCCTGTTGCTTATCCATAGTGCCCAATCCTCACACCCACGTGTTAGGGCTTTGTTACCTCGGCGCACGTCACGCTACAGTGGTGCCCATGAGCGAAGCCGCACAAGACCATCTCACCCCGTCCACCAATCCGCCTATCGACGTCACGTCATGGGAACGGGCCGACTCCCCCCGTGAGCGTTCGCGCGCCGGCATCGCCGCACGCGCGAAGGCGCCGCTCGAATCGCACGCCGTCTGGCAGGTGCGTTCCGGCCGCCGCGAGGCGATCGACCTGCTTGAAGAGCAGTCCGCGATCCGCGTTCCCGATCTGATCCCGCTGCGCTACAAGCGCATGAGCGCCAGCCCGTTCACGTTCTACCGCGGCACGGTGCTCATCATGACGAACGATTTGGCGACCACGCCGGTCACCGGCATCCCCGTGCAGTGCGTGGGCGACGCGCACATCGGCAATTTCGGCATCTTCCGCTCCCCCTCCGCACGTCTCGTGTTCGACATCAACGACTTCGACGAGACGGCGACCGGACCGTGGGAGTGGGATCTCAAGCGTCTCGCCGTGTCCGTGGAGATCTGCGGACGCGCGAACAAGCTCAAGGAGAAGGCGATCCGCGAGGCCGTGCTCCAATGCACGCGCGAATACCGCGAGCGCATCAAATGGTTCTCCGAAATGGATTATCTCGACGCCTGGTACGAGCATCTCGACGTGGAGGAGACGCTCGACCGGTTCGAGACGACCGGCGGCGGCAAGCGCAACGGCACGCTGCGCCAAGCCGCGATGAAGGCGCTGCTCAAGGACAACGACGCGGCCGCCGCGAAACTGTGCCGGTTCAAGGACGGCAAGCTCAGGTTCAAGTCGAATCCGCCCGAACTCGTGCCGATCAACGAGCTCGACAGCTACGCGGATCTCGACGCGTTGCAGGCCCGTCTCGACACGCTGTTCGAGAACTACCGTCACTCCCTGTACGAGGATCGCCGCTGGGTGTTCGACCATTTCCGTTATCAGGATGCGGCGCGCAAGGTCGTGGGCGTCGGTTCGGTGGGCCAGCGCGCCTGGGCGAGCGTGTGGATCGCGCGCGACATCGACGATCCGATGATGATCCAGATGAAGGAGGCCACGTATTCGGTGCTCGAGCATTACTGCGGCGCCTCCCCGTACGCGACGCACGGCGAACGCGTGGTGCAGGGCCAGAAGCTCATCCAGTCCACGGCGGACGTGCTGCTCGGCTGGACGAGCTTCCTCGCCGAGGACGGCAGGAAGCGCGACTACTACGTGCGTCAGTTGTGGAACGGCAAGGGGTCGATCGACATCGACAACCTCAACGCCACGGCATTGTCCGATCTGGCGCGCATGTGCGCCTGGTGCCTCGCCCACGCGCATGCGCGCACCGGCGATTCGATCGCGATCGCGAACTATCTGGGCGGCTCCGACGAGTTCGACCAGGCGATCGCCTCGTTCGCCGTCAGCTACGCCGAGCAGAACGACGAGGACTACGCCGTCTTCAAGAAGATGATCAAAAAGGGCCAACTGCCCTGCGCGTAGAGGATGTGAGGGACATGCTCCGCCCCTCCGGGAATCCTGGCGCCGCCCTTTCTCGGCGCAAGGATTCCCGGAAATCATCCCCTTCTTCCGGGAATCCTTGCACTGAGACGACGTCAACACAAAAAATCCCGGAAGACTTGCGTATCTTCCGGGATTTCCCGCGCCGGCTCATCGATCGTCATCCTTCGAACGACATCCGGCACCTACATGGCCTTCCGATGCCTACTTGGCGACCTCGAGCGCCTCTTCGAGCGTGAACGCGCGCGCGTAGAGCGACTTGCCGAGAATCGCGGAGTCGACGCCGAGGTCGGCGAGCTCACGGATGTTCCTCAAGTCGTCGAGCTTGGAGATGCCGCCGGAGGCGGTCACCTTCGCATCGGTGCGTTCGGCGACCTCACGCAGCAGGTCGAGGTTCGGCCCGCTCATCATGCCGTCGCGCGCGACGTCGGTGACGACGTAGCGCGAACATCCGGCATCATCGAGCATCTTCATCGTCTCGAACAGGTCGCCACCTTCGCGCGTCCAGCCGCGCGCGGCGAGCGTGTGCCCGCGCACGTCGAGACCGACGGCCACGCGGTCGCCGTATTTCGCGATCGCCTTGCGCGTCCATTCCGGGTTCTCGAGCGCGGCGGTGCCGATGTTGACGCGGGCGGCGCCGGCTTCGAGCGCGGCGTCGAGCGACGCGTCGTCGCGCACGCCGCCGGACATCTCGATGTTAACGCGGCTGCCGAGCTCGTGGACGATCTCGCGCAGCTGGGCGCGGTTGTCGCCGGTGCCGAACGCGGCGTCGAGGTCGACGAGGTGGATCCATTCCGCGCCGGATTCGACCCACGTGCGCGCCGCCTCGAGCGGGGAGCCGTAGTCGGTTTCGGAGCCGGACTCGCCTTGGCGCAGGCGCACGGCCTTGCCGTCGCGCACGTCGACGGCGGGAAGCAGGGTGAGGGACATGATGGGAGCCTTTCTCGGGGATTGGTGGTTGGCCGCGATGACGCGGTTGCGACGATGGCGGCCGGTGACGTCGGTCAGAACGTGGCGATCCAGTTCTTCAGGAGCTGGGCTCCCGCATCGCCGGACTTCTCCGGGTGGAACTGGGTGGCGGACAGGGGCCCGCGCTCGTAGGCGGCGACGAAGCGGCTGCGGCCGTACGTGCACCAGGTGACGTGCTGTTCGTCGGCGATCTCGATCTGGAGTCCGGACAGATCCTTCGCCGTCGCCTCATGCGCGGCGTAGGAGTGGACGAAGTAAAAGCGTTCGTCCTCCACGCCCTTGAGCAGCGTGGAGCCTTCCGCGCCTTCGACCGTATCCCAGCCCATGTGCGGCACGACGTCCGCGTCGAGCGGGTCGACGGAGCCGCCGATCAGGCCGACGCCGGCGGCGTTTTCGCCATGCTCATGACCGGTCTCGAACATCACCTGTTCGCCGACGCACACGCCGAGCACCGGGCGTCCGGCGCGCAGACGGTCGACGATCACGCGGTCGCCCTGCACGTGGCGCAGGCCCTCCATGCAGGCGGCGAACGCGCCGACGCCCGGCACGACGAGACCGTCGGCCTCGAGCGCCTGACGGTAGTCGGAGGTGAGCGAGGTGTCGACGCCGAGTCGTGCGAGCGCGCGCACCATGGAACGCACGTTGCCGAATCCATAGTCGAAGACGACTGCTGTGGTCACGGGATTCTCCTTATCGATATGACAGGTTATTCGATGCTGGAACCGCGGGTGGCTCCCCCACGGCCCATGCGCGTGTGGTCGGCGATCACCTTCATCGCCTGATCGTGGTCCATACTCCCCGAGTCGACCACTTCGAAGCCCTTCGACTTCAATTGGGCGACGGTGGTGATGCCGAGCATGAGGTCCTCCACGAACCGCGGCGTCGAGTTGAACAGGATGGGCGGGGCGAGCGTGGAGCCGGCCTGTCCGCCCGCGTACAGGGTGACTTCGAGCTTGTCGGCGCGGTTGACGCCGAGCACGACGCTCATGCCGCCGACGACGGTGGTGATGTCGCGCGCCGCCGCCTCGGGCGCATCGCCGTCGAGGCTGCGCAGCACGGCGACGGCACCTTGGTTGGAGCCGATGCAGTCGGCGGAGATGTCGGACAGCTGGCAGAACGCGGCGAGCAGCTGCGCCGACGCGATGCGCGTGACGAGCGCCGCCATCTTCGCCTTGTTGCCGAGCAGTCCTTCGAGCGCGTCCTCGAATCCGGCGGACGGGTCGATCGAGGAGGCATCATCGGGGATGTCGATGCCGTCGATGTCCGGCAGGTCGCCGTCGGAGGCGGAGGCGCCGGATCCGTCGGCATCGCCGGTGCCGCTCTCCTGCGCGAACTCCTTTTCGAAGCCCTCCATCGCCTTGGCGATGTCGTCATCGGAAAGATGGCCCGCGTCCGGATCGAAATCGTCGGGGCCGCCGCTCTTGCCGTCGTCCCAGCCGGACATCACAGCGATCCCTTCGTGCTCGGGATCAGACCCTTGATGCGCGGATCGGGTTCGACGGCGAACCGCAGCGCACGCGCGAACGCCTTGAACTCGGCTTCGGCGATGTGGTGCGGATCGCGGCCGGCGAGCACCTGCAGGTGCAGGCAGATGCCGGCGTGCAGCGCGATCGACTCCATGACGTGGCGCACGAGGGAGCCGGTGAAGTGGCCGCCCATCATGCAGTATTCGTAGCCTTCCGGCTCGCCGGAGCACACCACGTACGGACGGCCGGAGATGTCGACGACGGCCTTGGCGAGCGCCTCGTCGAGCGGCACGGTGGCGTCGGCGAAGCGGCGGATGCCGCGCTTGTCGCCGAGCGCCTGCCTGAGCGCCTCGCCGAACACGATGGCCGTGTCCTCCACGGTGTGGTGCACGTCGATGTCGGTGTCGCCGTGCGCGTGAATCTTCAGGTCGATGAGCGAATGCTTGCCGAGCGCGTTCATCATGTGGTTGTAGAACGGCACGGAGGTGTCGATGTCGGTCTGGCCGGTGCCGTCGAGATTCAGTTCGAGGTCGATGTGCGACTCGCTGGTCTCACGGACGATGTGCGCGGTGCGCGCCATGATGTTGCTCCTTCAGGAAAGTTGCGGGAAAGTCTGCGTTGCGACGTGGTGATGCCGTTCGCGTGGCCTCATTCGGCTTCCACGATGCGCAGGGTCTCGGCGAGGGCGTCGCGGAATCGCGCCATCTCCTCGTCGGTGCCCATGCACACGCGCAGCCAGCCGTCCGGACCGACGACGCGGATGAGGACGCCGCGCTTCAACAGCTCGTCGAAGATCGCGTCGCGCTTGTCGAAGCGTCCGCCGAACAGCAGGAAGTTGGAGCCGGATTCGGCGACTTCGAGATGCACGCCCTTGTAGGTCTGCTCCTTCAGCCATGCGGCGGTCGCCTCGCGCGTCTCGCGCAGGTGGCCGACGCGGCTCAGCTGCTCGTCGGTGTGCTCGAACGCGGCGAGGGCGGCGGCCTGGGTGACGGCCGACAGATGGTACGGCATGCGCACGATGCGCACGCAGTCGATGATGCCCTTGGACGCGGCGAGATAGCCGACGCGCGCGCCGGCGAAGGCGAACGCCTTGCTCATCGTACGGCTGACGGCCAAGTTCGGATGGTCCTTGATGAGGCTCACGGCGCTCGGGGTGCCGGGGTTGCGGAACTCCACATACGCCTCGTCGATGACGAGGATCGGGTGCACGCCTTCGCCGGCGCCCTCCACCTCGGCGGTCTCGCAGGCGGCGAGGATGCGCTCGATGTCCTCCATCGGCAGCGGCGTGCCGGTCGGATTGTTCGGGCTGGTGAGCAGCACCATGGACGGCTTGACCTCGTGGATCGCCTCGATGGTCTTCTCCACGTTGAGCGTGAAGTCCTCGTTGCGGTGGGCAAGCTTCCAGCCGGTGAACGTGTCGCGCGCGTACTCCGGGTACATCGAGTACGTGGGGTCGGCGCCGAGCGCGGTGCGGCCCGGGCCGCCGAACGCCTGGAACAGCTGGAGCATGATCTCGTTGGAGCCGTTCGCGCCCCACAGTTCGTCCACGTCGAGGCGCGTGCCCGACTCGCGGGCGAGATAGTCGCTGAATGCACGGCGCAGTTCGATGTGCTCGCGGTCCGGGTAGCGGTTGAGCGTTGGGGCGATCTCGCGCACGCGGCGGGCAATCGTGTCGCACACGGCCGGATCGGGCGCATACGGGTTCTCGTTGACGTTGAGGCAGACGGGCACGTCGAGCTGCGGCGCGCCGTACGGCTCCTCGCCGATCAGATCGTTCCTCAGGGGCAGGTTCGAGGGGATGGCACTCACAGCAGACCAGCTTCCTTCTCCTGCTCGCGCAGGGTCGCCTTGTCGTACGGATCCTTGACGAAGCGGGACAGCACGCACTCGCCGTGGGCGGGCAGGTCCTCGGACACGGCGAACGCGTTGATGCGCGCGGCGAGGGCCTTCAGACCTTCCTCGTCGTATTCGATGACCTCGACGGGCTTCATGAAGGTGTGCACGCCGAGACCGGCGGCGAAGCGGGCGGTGCCGCCGGTGGGCAGCACGTGGTTGGAGCCGGACATGTAGTCGCCGAGCGGCACCGGCGAGTAGGGGCCGCGGAAGATGGCGCCCGCGTTCTTGATGCGCTTGACGACCTCGTCCGCGTTCGCGGTCTGGATCTCGAGGTGTTCGGCCGCGTAGGCGTTGGCCGCGTCGATGGACTGGTCGAGACCGTCGGTGAGGACGATGGCGGACTGCGTGCCGGAAAGGGACGTGTGGACGCGTTCGGCGTGCTCGGTGCGCGGCACGCGGTAGTTCAGGTTCTCCTGCACCTTCTCGGCGAGCTCCGGCGAATCGGTGAACAGCACGGAGCCGGCGAGCTCGTCGTGCTCGGCCTGGCCGATGAGGTCGGCGGCCACGAGGCTCGGGTTCGCGTCCTTGTCGGCGATGATGCCGATCTCGGTGGGGCCGGCGACCGCGTCGATGCCGACGAACGCGGAGACGAGGGACTTGGCGGTGGCGACGAAGATGTTGCCCGGGCCGGTGATCTTGTCGACCGGATCGCACAGCACGGCGCCATCCTGCGGCTCGGAGCCCTTCGCGCCGTAGGCGAACATGGCGATGGCCTGGGCACCGCCCACCGCGTACACCTCCTTGACGCCGAGGATGGCGCAGGTGGCGAGGATGGTCTTGTTCGGCAGGCCCTTGTCGTTGTCGCGGGCCGGCGGGGTCGCGATGGCGAGGGATTCGACGCCGGCGGCCTGCGCGGGCACGGCGTTCATGATGACGGAGCTCGGGTACACGGCCTTGCCGCCGGGCACGTACAGGCCGACGCGCTGGATCGGAATCCAGCGTTCGGCGACGCGGGCGCCGGGCGCGAGATCAGTGTGGAAGTCCTTCGGCACCTGGTTGGCGGCGACGGCGCGGGCGCGGCGCACGGATTCCTCGATGGCGGCGCGCACTTCCGGGTCGAGCGTGGTGAGCGCATCCTGGATGGCCTCTTCGGGCACGCGCAGGTGCTCGGGGCGCACATGGTCGAACTTCTCCTCGAAGTCGCGCAGGGCGGCCGCGCCGCGCTCCTTGACGTCGTCGAGGATGGGGCGCACCAGATCGGTGGCTTCGGAGGTGCCCATGGCGGCGCGCGGCATCGCGGCCAGCAGTTCGGCACGGGACAGGACTTGACCGCGAAGGTCGATGATTCGCATGATGTTCTCGCTCATAACAGCCCATCGTAACAACGGCGATGGTTGGAATGACGGGGAATGTCCACTTTTCACCCGCATGGTGAGACATGTCCGGGTATGCGTGGACCCTTGGGAGCTGTGCTCGACCAAGGGCCCTTTCTTATCGTGTGGATGCGGCGGCGTGCTACTCTCCCACACTCTCTCGGGTGCAGTACCATCGCCGTGCCAGGTCTTAGCTTCCGGGTTCGGAATGGGACCGGGCGTCTCTCCTGGGCTATGACCGCCGCAAATCTTCAATTGTGGGAGGGAACCATGTGGGGTTCCGCAGTCCCTCGGGCTGGTGGTTCGGGGACCGGATGGTGGACGCTGTTGATCGTTTGGGTTGTGCTGTCACGGTTGCTCCGTGTCGCGTATGATCCGCAGAAAGAGGTTGATGCCGTCCCAACCATGGGTTGGGATGTTGTGTGTCGCGCTTCCCCGTTAGTACCGGTCGGCTCCACCCCTCGCGGGGCTTCCACGTCCGGCCTATCGACCACGTGTTCTTCATGGGGGGTCTCAGGAACCGTGGTTCCCTGGGAATACTTATCTTGGAGCGGGCTTCCCGCTTAGATGCTTTCAGCGGTTATCCCTTCCGAACGCAGCCAACCGGCGGTGCCACTGGCGTGACAACCGGCGTACCGGAGGTTCGTCCACCCAGGTCCTCTCGTACTATGGGCAGGTCTCCTCAGT
>NZ_JBKEVK010000005.1:0-161179 GCF_056357015.1 Bifidobacterium sp. LH_413
CCCCCCATGCAGAACACGTGGTCGATAGGCCGGACGTGGAAGCCCCGCGAGGGGTGGAGCCGACCGGTACTAACGGGGAAGCGCGACACACATTCATCCCCTCCTATAGGGGACGGCATCAACCTCTTCTGCGGATCATACGCGACACGGAGCAACCGTGACAGCACAACCCAAGCGATCAACAGCGTCCACCATCCGGTCCCCGAACCACCAGCCCGAGGGACTGCGGAACCCCACATGGTTCCCTCCCACAATTGAAGATTTGCGGCGGTCATAGCCCAGGAGAGACGCCCGGTCCCATTCCGAACCCGGAAGCTAAGACCTGGCACGGCGATGGTACTGCACCCGAGAGAGTGTGGGAGAGTAGCACGCCGCCGCATCCACACGATAAGAAAGGGCCCTTGGTCGAGCACAGCTCCCAAGGGCCCTCGCATATCCGAACCCACCCACCACACGCGCCCCCGCCGGCACGCCGGGGACCACCCTCCGACGCGCGTGCCGCGCGCCACCTCCCGCCAGCGGGAGGAAACACACTCCGACATTAGGTAGCTCTTGCGGGGCGGGGAAAAATCTATATAACCTTCGCTTGTTGAAATATGTTGCGGTATGATGTTCTGTGTCCTGCGGCCGCCAAGAGAAAGGCAGCGATGATGCCCGCCGATACTCCGAAAATCATCTTTCTTGATGTGGATGGGACGCTCGTCGATTATGAGAACAACCTGCCCGACTCCGCCGTCGGGGCGATTCGCGAAGCCCGTGCGAATGGACACAGGATCTACATCTGCACCGGTCGTAGCAAAGCCGAGGTCTATCCGCCATTATGGGAGATCGGGCTGGACGGCATGATCGGTGGTAACGGCAGTTATGTGGAGAGCGATGGCGAAATCGTCATGCACCGGACATTGAGCCTCGACCAGTGCACGCGCGCCGTCGACTGGTTGGACGCGCGTGGACTCGCGTTCTATCTGGAAAGCAACAGCGGATTGTTCGCCAGCAGGGATTTCGAGAACGGTGCGTTGGAGGCTGTACGCGCCTATTCGGCGCGCAAAGGCAAAACGAATGCGGATACGATGACCGTTCACGACGGATACCCGGACATGATCTACGGCGGCGAACTGTATCGTGATGACGTGAACAAGATCAGTTACGTGCTCGGCTCCCAACAGGATTTCCTCGATGCCGAACAGGAATTCGACGACATGCATAACGGCACCTGGGGCGGTAGGGGAGCGACCGCCCTATGGGGCGATCTCGGTGTCAAGGACATCACCAAAGCACATGCCATCGATTGCCTGCTCGCATATCTCGGTGCCGATCGGGCCGACACCATCGCATTCGGTGATGCGGCCGTCGACGTGCCGATGCTCGAATACTGTGCCTATGGCGTGGCAATGGGTAACGGGTCGCCCGACGTCAAGCGGGCCGCAGATCTCGTCACCGACGACGTCGAAGAGGATGGTCTGGCGCACGCGTTCGCACGACTTGGATTGATCGGGCGTCGGACCACGGAAACAGGACACGGTGAAAGGTGAAGAACATGAACCGCAGCATCATCTTCCTTGACATCGACGGCACGTTGTTCGGGCGTGACCATATCATCGCCCCATCCACGCTTGACGCGATTCATACCGCGCAACGCAACGGACATCTCGTCTTCATCGATACAGGGCGTTCGCGTCCCGAAATCGATGACGACGTGCTCGCGCCCGGATTCGACGGCATCGTCGGTTCGGTCGGCGCCTACATCGAGATCGGCGGCAAAGTGCTGCTCGACCGGTTCATCGATCCCAAGACGGTGACGCGCGTTACGCGCGTGTTCGATGAGATCGGCGTCAACTACATGTGGCAGTCGTCACAGGGATTATGGGCGTCGGCCGGATATATGGCGCACGTCGACTGGGTGCGCCGCAACCTGCGCGCCGACTACGGCGGCGATTGGTGGCGTGTACTCGAAGCGAGCAAAGCCGACGCCTGGCTTGATCACGTCGATCTCGGCGAACTCGTCCCCGCCTCGAAATGCACGTTCTTCGCACCACCCTCGTCACGACTCACGTTGGACGATATCCGTGAAGCCGTCGGCGATCGTCTCCACATCGTCAGCGGTTCGATGGGATTGGAGGCGCCGACGAACGGCGAAGGGATGACGCCGGGAAACGACAAAGGCACCGGACTCGCATACGTGGCCGGTCTGTATGACGTCGACATCGCCGATACCATCGCCATCGGCGATTCGGAGAACGATACCGAGATGATCGAAACGGCCGGCGTGGGCGTCGCCATGGGCAATGCGACCGACGGCATCAAGGCCATCGCCGATTGGACCACCACCGCGGTGGACAAGGACGGCATCGCCGTCGCCTTCCGGCATCTCGGTTTAATCTGATTCGCAAGCCGCGACACGGCGGAGGAAGGGCGGAATAGGAAAGTTCAAAGTTCAATGAACTTTCTGATGTCCTCGATCTCCGTCTCACGGATGGCGTGGCCCATGCCGGTGTATTCGCGGGATTCGAGGCGACCGGTCTCTCCGAGCACACGGTGCGCGGTACGCTGGTCGTCGATTGGGATCGTGCGGTCTTCGGAACCGTAGAGCAGCAGGAAACGTGTATCGCCGCCGATCGCCGAACCGTCCGTCGTCTCCTCTCCCTTGAACGACGGACTCATCAGAATCGCCGCATCGAACACGTCGGGGTGTTCGCGCACGATGCGGTAGGACATATAGCCGCCCTGCGAGAATCCTACGAGGATCTTCCGCCGGGACGCGAACATCGGCGAATCCAGCAGCGCGACCACCGCATCGCCCACCGCTGAGCACTCCCGGCGTCGCTCCTCGACGCCGCAACCGTCCGGATACCAGTAAGCGCCGCCCATATAATCGCGGTCGTAGGTGCCGTGGAACGACAGGTAGCTCGGGGTCCGTCCCGTCCCCGCATACACGCCGTCGATGACGCGGATCATCTCACGCTCATCGTTGCCGTAGCCGTGGAACATGACGAACAGACGGTCGTCGGCCGCCCTCCCATCGCCGTCCGTGGCGATGGTTTCGATACGGTTCACCGAACTGAGACGCATGATTGTTCCTTCCTGTCGCACATGGCCGTGCGTCGCATGCCATCCGTGACACGCGACGCACGTTTTCCTTCAGTGTCTTCAGTGTAGAGGGAGCCCGGCCGTCACCACAGGCCGATGAGTCTCCACCATCCCAGACCGACGGTCAGATAGATGGCGACCGTCACCACGCCGCATACCAGGCCGACGCGCAGGAACTCGGCGGTCTTCACGTAGCCCGCGCCGTAGATGAGTGCGGACGGGCCGGACGCGTAATGCGTCATCGCGCCGATCAGACCGGACGTGCAGCCGAGCAGCAGCGCCGTCGCCATCGGGGGAGCGCCGGCCGCGACCGCCACGGACAGGAACAGCGTGTAGATCGCCACGACCTGCGCGAGTTCGGAGGCGAACATGTAGTGCAGCAGGAAGTAGCAGACGGTGAGCAGGACGAGCACCACCGGCCAGGACCAGCCTTCGATGGAATCGGCGATGAACGCGCCCGCCCATTCGGTGACCCCCAGTTCGTTCAACGGGGTGGCCATACCGACGAGGATGCCGAAGAAGATCAGCGTGGACCATGCGGACGAGTTCGCCGCCATCTCCTTCCATGTGATGATGCCCGTGACGAGCAGCACGGCGACGCCGAGGAACGCGACGGTCGTGGCGTTGATGCCGGTGATCTGGCCGGTCGCCCACAGGACGAGCATCGCCGCGAAGGTGAGCAGCATGATCCACTCCTTGACGGACAGGCGTCCCAGCGACTTCAGCTCGGCCTTCGCATCCGCCTGCGCGCTCGGCACGTGCCTGACGCTCGGCGGGTAGATGAGATAGACGAGCGCGGGGATGACGATCAGACACAGCAGGCCGGGCACGATTGCGGCCAGAGCCCATGTGCCCCAGGAGATCGGTGCATCCGAATCGGAGGCGAGTTGGGCGACCACCGGGCCGGCGGCCATTGCGGTGATGAACATGGAGGAGGTGATCGCGTTCACGTTGTTCGCGGTGATGCACAGGAACGCTCCGATGCGGCGGCGCGACTCATCGGACTTCGGCGTGGATTCCTGCACGTCGCTGATCGACGTGATGATCGGGAACAGGATGCCGCCCAGACGCGCCGTGTTCGACGGCGTCGCCGGTGCGAGCAGCAGATCGGCCGCGGTCAGACCGTAGGAGATGCCGAGACTGGACTTGCCGAGCAGGCTGATGAACACGAGCGCGATGCGTCGGCCCAGTCCGGTCTTCACGAATCCCTGGGCGATGAAGAACGCGGCGACGATCAGCCAGATCGACGCGGAGCCGAGACCGGAGAACGCGGCGGTCTTCGGATCCATCGTGCCGGTGAGCATCGCCACGGTCAATCCGATGATCGCCACGGCGGACGTGGGCAGCGGCTGGAGAATGAGCCCGAGGATCGTGCCGAGGAAGATCGCCAGCATGTGCATGCCTTGGGCGGTGAGGCCGTCGGGCACGGGCACGACGTAGATGACGAGGGTCACGGCGATGCAGATAGCGGCCTTGAGCGCCTGCGCATGCGGGATGGAGGCTGCGGCCTTGGCCGCCGCCGGCATCGCGGAGACCGACTGCGCGCTCGGGGAAGACTTCAACGGTATGGACATGGTCATCGTGACTCCTTCATTGGGGCTGTCCCTCCGGACTTCATCGGTGGAGGGAACGGATGATGCGACCGATTGCCCCAAGGCTACGATGTGGGCTTCGGCACCCGCAAATAAGCGACGCCTATATGGGGGCCGACTGTTCCGGCACGCCGTTGCGAATCGTCGGAACCGTTGCGGGGAACGGCGTGTCGTCATAGTGGTCCCGCTTATTTGTGGGAGCGTGCGGTCCGCTCCTATCGTATGAGGCGACGCGGCGACGAAGCCGACGACAGGACCTGAACCGACATCCGAACACAAGGAAAAGGAGCGACACCATGACCGGATTCGCCACACTCAAGGATTCCTTCACCAACCGCGGCCTCGCCGCCACGATCGACGAACGCGTCATCGCCGACGTGGACGGCCTGCTGCCCGCCGCCGTGCAGTCGCTCGACATGCAGGAGGAGACCGTGTACGAGCGTTTCCGGAGCATCGGTGACGATCTCGGCAAGCGCCTGTTCCTGATGGGCGTGTGCCGCGAGAACCGCCGTCTGTTCTACCATGGCATGTCCAAGCATCTGACCGAATACATGCCGATCGTCTACGCGCCCACCGTCGCCCAGTCGATCATGCAGTACGACAAGTACTATCTCGGTTCCGACGTCGCCTACGTGTCCATCGAACACCCCGAGCGCATCAAGGATGCGCTGCGCCAGTACGCTGAAGGCCGCGACATCGACCTGATTGTCGCCACCGACGGCGAAGGCATCCTCGGCATCGGCGACTGGGGCGCGCAGGGCGCGGAGATCCTCACCGGTAAGCTCGCCGTCTACACGGCGGCCGCCGGCATCGACCCGGCCCGCGTCCTGCCCGTCATGATCGACGTGGGCACCGACCGCAAGGAGCTCCTCGACAATCCGCGCTACGTCGGCAACCGCTTCCCGCGCGTGCGCGGCGAACGCTACGACGCGTTCATCGACGCGTTCGTCCATGACTGCCTCGAGCTCTACCCGGACGCGCTGCTGCACTGGGAGGACTTCGGACGCCCCACCGCCGCGCCGATCCTCGAACGCTACCGGGGCGACGTGCTCACCCTGAACGACGATATCCAGGGCACCGGCGTGACCGTGCTCGCCGCGCTCGTCGCCGCCCGCCGCATCGCCGGCACCTCCTATGACGACACGCGCATCCTCGTCTTCGGCGCGGGAACCGCCGGCGTCGGCATCGCCGACCAGCTCGTCGACGACCTCGTCGTCAGCGGCGGCATGGACCGCGCCGAGGCGATGGGACGCGTCGCGCTCGTCGACCGCTACGGTCTCATCGTCGAAGGCCAGGACGGACTGACCGACGGCCAACGCAAGTACGCGCGCAAGGCCGGCGAATTCCCGTCGCTCGCCGATCCGACCGACCTGGCGTCCGTGGTCGACGCGTTCCAACCGAGCGTGCTCATCGGCACCTCCACCCGCCCCGGCGCGTTCGACGAGCGCGTGGTGCGCGCCATGTGCGCCCACGTGGAACGCCCGCTGCTGTGCCCGATCTCCAACCCGACCGAACTTGCCGAGGCGAAGGCGGCCGACGTGATCCGCTGGTCCGAAGGCAAGGCGTTCGTCATCACCGGCACCCCGTCCGCGCCCGTCGAGTACGAGGGTGTGACCTACCACATCGGCCAGGGCAACAACGCGCTCATGTACCCGGGCATCTGCTTCGGCGCGATCGTCGGCAAGGCGCGGCTCGTCAGCGACCGCATGCTGCTCGCCGCCGCGCACGCCATCTCCGGCATGTCCGACGTGGACGAGCCGGGCGCCGCCGTCCTGCCGCCCGTCAGCGATCTGAAGGAGATCTCGCGCAGGGTCGCCGTCGCCGTCGCCGAACAAGCCATCGCCGAAAGCCTCAACCGCGAACCCGTGCCGGACGTCGAAGCCGCCGTCGAAGCGAACACCTGGCGCATCGGCTGAGCCGCGGACGGACACCGTGGCGGGCGCCGCCGCGGTCGGATCGGAGCCGCCTCGCCTCGGGGACCACGCTACAATGGCGTGAGGAACCTCAAGGCAAGGCGGCTCATGGCATCGATAGACAACATCCGCGATCTGGAGTTCTTCCAGCTCGTCGCCGAACTCGGCAGCTTCACCGATGCGGCCGCGGCCGCCCGCGTCTCCCAGCCCACCGTCTCCCAGGCGGTCAAACGGCTGGAACGGCGGCTCGGCGCGACGCTCATCGAACGACGCCGCTTCGGCGCCGGGGGAGAGGCGACGCTCACCCCGGCCGGCCTCGCCCTCATCCGCCACACCGCCGCGATCCTCGACGAGATCAACCGCCTGCCCGACGAGATCGCGCGCGCCGGACGGTCGGACCTCGCGGCGGGCGACGACCAGACCGTCTCCTACTCCGGGGGCCTGCCGCCGATCATCTCCGCCTACCTGCTGGGCGACGAGACCATCGACGCCCTGGCACACACCCTGTCCGGCGAACTCGACGGCGAGGTCACCGTGCAATCCGTCGGATCGCGCCGGCTCCTCGACGCCATCGAACGGCATACGGTCGATTTCGGCGCGGTCGCCGCCGTCGAATCATCGCCGTCGTTCGGCGTCGCGCGCACGTTCCGGATCGCGTCGTTCCCGTTCGGTCTCGCCTACGCGAAAGCCGGCGCGGCCGCGACGGCGCTCGCCGGCAGGATGACGTTCGACCTGTCCGACGGGAAGGCGATGCGAGGCATGCGGTTCGTCACCCTGTCCGACGATTTCGTGCATTCGAAGGCAGCGGGCGCGTTCATCCGCTCCCGCATCGACCCCACGGACATCATCGAGGTCGCCGACGTCGGCACGATGAAGTCGATCATCGCGTCCGGCATCGCCGTCGGACTGATGGCGTCCGTCGCGGTGGAAGGCGACGGACGCATCGCGTTCATGCCGGTGACGGGCGCGACGCTGCCCACCTTCGACGTCTACGTGTTCGACGACACCTCCTCGCATCCCGACGCGCGCCGCCGCCGGGACGGGGCGGACGCCTTCCTCGACGTCATCGGGCGGCGGCTGGCGGGCTGATCCTCCGGGCCCGCCGGCCGTTCCCGATCCGGCACGGAACGTACCGGATGACCGCCGGAACGGGTCCGCGAACCATGGCAACGCTACCATGGGAGTCGTGCCGCGGATCGGCGGCGAAGCGGACGGAAGGCGAGGAACACGCATGGAGGATACGCGGGAGACGATGGACAACGTGGCGCGCAAGGACGCGGGACTGCCGTACCACTACGACGACCCGGCCATCATGGACGGACAGCTCGCATGGCAGGACAAGCTGTGGGAGTACAACCAGACCAAACCCACCGAACAGGACCGCCGCGCCGAACTGCTCAAAGGCATGTGCGCCGAGGTCGGCGAAGGCGTGCACATCGAGACTCCATTGCACGCGAACAACGGATGCCGACGCGTGCACCTCGGCAGGGGCATCTACATCAACGCGTTCATGAGCATGGTCGACGACGCGGAGATATGGATCGGCGACTACGCGATGTTCGGACCGTCCGTCACCATCGCCACCGCAGGACACCCGATTCTGCCGATCCTGCGCGAACACCACTACACGTACGCGCTGCCGGTGCATATCGGACGCAACGTGTGGGTCGGCTCCAACGTGAGCATCCTGCCGGGCGTCACCATCGGCGAGAACAGCGTGATCGGCGCCGGCTCGGTCGTCACGCATGATATCCCCGCGAACGTGGTCGCCGTGGGCGTGCCATGCAAGGTGGTGCGTCCGATCGGCGAACACGACCGCGAATATTACTGGCACGACCGTCGCCTCGACGTGACCGAGTGAGGAGAGGACATGAACGAGCTCGACAAATGCATGGCGGGGGAGATCTACGACTGCCACGATCCGATATTCCTCGACTACAAGAACACCGCGCGGCGGCTGCTCGCCGAATACAACCGGCTGCCCTACGACGCGAAGGAACGCAAACGCGAGATCCTCGAATCGCTGTTCGGCTCGATCGGCGCGAACGTGTCCGTCGGCCTGCCGTTCATCTGCGACTACGGGCGCAACATCCGCATCGGCGACAACGTGTCCGTCAACATGAACTGCACGTTCGTCGACTGCAACACGATCGACATCGGATCGGACACGCTCATCGCGTCGAACGTGCAGCTGTACACGGCCACGCATCCGGTGGAGCTCGCGGACCGGCTCGCGGAAGGCTGGAAGCCAGGCGACGCGCACTACCGGTGGAACACGTACGCCAGGCCGATCCGCATCGGGCGCGGCTGCTGGCTGGGAGGCGGCGTCATCGTGCTGCCGGGCGTCACCATCGGCGACGGCACGGTGATCGGCGCCGGATCGGTCGTCACGCGCGACATCCCCGAGAACGTGGTCGCCGTCGGCAACCCGTGCCGTGTGCTGCGGCCGATCAACGGGAACGGGGCCGATCGGGCCGATCCGCATCGGAGCGCAGCCTGACGAGACGACGGGCCAACGATTCGATGACGAACACGGCGGGCAGCTGGCTGGTCGCGTTGTAGCCGCCGTTGACGCGCTCCGGCGCGAGACCGGCGGCGAACGACCAGTCGCACATCCCCGCCAGCGTGCTGCCGGGCGTGTTCGTCAACGCGAGGAGCCTCGCGCCGCGCGAGGCGAAGCCCTCCGCCGTCTCCAGCAGCTTCGGCGTCTCGCCGCTCTCCGACACGGCGATGACCGCCATGCCCGGTCGGGCGAACGTCCCGGACGGATAGAACGCGTCCGTCAACCCGATGGCGAACAGGCCGAGATTCGCGAACAGGCGCGCGCCGTAGTCGGCGATCGTGCCCGACGACCCCTCGCCGATGAAGACGATCGGGTCGGCCTTCTCCAGCAGCGACGTCGCCTCGCCGAGCATCGCCTCGAACGCGGGGGAGTCGGCGCGGGAGAAGAACAACGACAACTCGCCCAGATCGGCCTGCGGGACGGGACCCTGCTCCGGACGTTCGGCGGCGTCGCGCGCGGCCCGTCTGAACGCGTCGAACCCGTCGAATCCCATCCGCGCGCACCAGCGCATCACCGTGGACGGCGAGACATAGGTGGCGGCGGCCAGCTCGCGCACGGACATGTACGCCGCGGCCTCCGGATGCGCGGAGACGAACCGGCAGATCGCGAGCTCGGTGCGGTTGCAGCGTTCCAACTGCTCGAAGGTGAACATGGTTACGTACTGTAGCGCGCATGGCGTGCGACTGATCCGCCGCACGCCCGCGCAAGGTGAACGGAAGGTGACGCGCGGGGGACGGCTTGTGCGGCGGGCGTCGGAGAAATGGTCTATAGTCGGATAGGTCACGTTAGTGGCCACCTTGTCCGTTTCACACACGAAAGGTGAGCCGTGTCAACTGAACAGGAACCGGCGGAGACGCCGATGCTCGGCAAGAGCGTCATCTCGCTCGACGATCTCTCCATCCCCCAGATCACCGATCTGCTGCACAAGGCGCAGTACATCGACGCGCATCGCAGGGAGGTGGCGCACACCTGCGACGGCAGGGTGCTGGCCACGCTCTTCTACGAGCCCTCCACCCGCACGCGTCTGAGCTTCGAGACCGCGATGCTGCGTCTCGGCGGCAAGGTGATCGGCTTCGCCGGCGCGCAGCTCGCCTCCGTCTCCAAGGGCGAATCCATCGCCGACACCCTGAAGACCGTGTCCAACTACGTCGACGTGGTCGCGATCCGCCATCCGAAGGAAGGCGCGGCGCTCGTCGCCTCCCGCGCCGCCTCCGTGCCCGTCATCAACGCGGGCGACGGCGGCCACATGCACCCCACGCAGACGCTCGCCGACCTCGCCACGCTCCAGTCGCGCTTCGGCCGCGTCACCGACCTGACCGTCGGCCTGTGCGGCGACCTCATGTTCGGCCGCACCGTGCACTCGCTCATCGAGACGCTCTGCCGCTTCGGCAACGTTCGCTTCGTGCTCATCAGCCCCGACGAGCTCAAGACCCCGCAGTACGTGCTCGACCGCATCGACGCCACCCCGTCCTGCTCCTACGTGGAGGTCAAGGACCTGGTCTCCGTGATCGGCGACCTCGACGTGCTGTACATGACCCGCGTGCAGCAGGAGCGCTTCTTCAACGAGGACGACTACCTGCGTCTTCGCGACACGTACATCCTCGACGAGGACAAGCTCGCCCACGCCAAGAAGGACATGGCCGTGCTGCATCCGCTGCCGCGCATCAACGAGATCGCCGTCGAGGTCGACGACGACCCGCGCGCCGCCTACTTCGAGCAGGTGAAGAACGGCATGCTCATGCGCATGGCGCTCGAGAGCACGGTGATGGGCGACGAGCTGCCCGGCTACGAACCGTTCGAGAACAAGGAGGTCCAGGCCTGATGGAGGTCACCAGCATCCAAAACGGCATCATCATCGACCACGTGCCCGCCGGCACCGCGCTGAAGGTGCTCGACTACCTGAAGATCAACCCGGCGAAGACCAAGCTCGCCCTCATCATGAACACCGACAGCCACCTGTATGGCCGCAAGGACATCATCAAGATCGAGGACGAGGACGGCAAGAAGGGTCCGTCCATCGACCTCGACGTGCTCGGCCTCGTCGCGCGCACCGCGACCGTCGGCATCGTGCGCGGCGGCAGGATCGTCGAGAAGAAGACGCCCACGCTGCCCGAACACGTGGTGAACATCCTCACCTGCCGCAACCCGCGCTGCGTGACCACCACCGAACGCGGCATCGACCAGATGTTCCACCTGACGCACTCCGAGCGCCAGGAGTACCGCTGCGACTACTGCGACGAGGAAGCGAAACTGTAAGGAGCCGATATGCCGACGCTGCGCAACATCAAGGTGTGGAACACCGACGAGATCATCGACGTGAAGGTGCCGCTCGCCGCGGGATCCGTCCTGGAAGGGGAGCGCTCCGGCGCGGCCGGGTTCGAGCGACTCGAGATCGACGCCACCGGGCTCACGCTCGCGCCCGGATTCGCCGACCCGCACGTGCACTTCCGCGACCCCGGCCAGACCTACAAGGAGTCGATGGTCACCGGTTGCGCCGCGTCGGCCTCCGGCGGATACACCGACGTCCTCATCATGCCGAACACCGTGCCCGCGATGGACGGCGAGACGATCGTCGACCGGGACGCCCCCGGCGCCGACGAGGTGCTGTCCTCCGGCAGGAACGACGTCATCGACTTCCTGCAGCACTACTCGGCGGACCACGGCGTGACGCTGCCCGTGCGCTACGACCTGTGCGTGTGCGCCTCCAAGGGCCGCGCCGGCCGCGAGGCCACCGAATTCGAACATTGGCGCCGCCACATGCCGGGCGTCGGCGACGAGACCAAGGACGCCGACCAGCTCGCGCATCCGGTCACCGCGATCAGCGACGACGGCTCGGCTGTCACCCCGGAGACGCTTGATGCGGTGTTCGCGCTCGCCAAGGAGTCCGGCCTGCCGCTCATCGAGCACTGCGAGCACCACGACACGGGCGCGGTGAACGAGGGTCCCGTCTCGCGCAAGCTCGGCGTGCCCGGCATCCCCGAGGACACCGAGCTCAGAATCGTCGCGCGCGACATCGCCAAGGCGCGCGAGACCGGCGTGCACGTGCACTTCCAGCACGTGAGCACCGCCGGCAGCTTCGAGGCGATCCGCGCCGCCAAGGCCGAGGGCCTGCCGGTCACCTGCGAGACCGCGCCCCACTACCTCTCCCTGAGCGACGAGGCGCTGCTCACGTACGGCACGCTCGCCAAGATGAACCCGCCGCTGCGCTCGGAGGAGGACCGCAAGGCCACGTGCGAGGCCGTCGCCGACGGCACCGTCGACCTGCTCGCCACCGACCATGCGCCGCACACCATGGCGGAGAAGGGGCTCGGCTTCCTCGACGCCCCCAACGGCATCATCGGCCTCGAATGCGCGTACGGCGTGTGCCACAAGACCCTCGTCGACGGCGGCTACATCTCCGACGAACGCCTCATCGAACTGATGAGCGTCGAACCGATGCGTCTCATGGGCCATGAGGCCACCGACGTGACCGCGCTGCTCGACCGCGAGACCGACGCCTCGCGCGAACCGGACGCCAGGCGTGTGCTCGATTTGGGCGCGGTGAAGGACACGGCCGGGATCGGCCTCGTCGTGCTCGACACGTCCGGCGAGTGGACCGTCGACCCCGAGGGCTTCCACTCCAAGGCGCGCAACACCCCGTTCGGCGGATGGAAGGTGACCGGACGCCCGCTCGCCACCATCATCGGCGGCGAGATGGTGTTCAGCCGACTGTGACGGGCTTTCCGACAACCACCCCCAGTCACTGCGTGACAGCCCCCGCCAGCGGGGGCCGGGGTGAACGATAAGGACTTCAACGAAAGGAAACGCATGGACCGCTTGATCGACGCCATCGAGGCGACGCAGAACCCGAGCGTCGTCGGACTCGACCCCACCGAAGCGCTCGTGCCGCCGCAGGTGGTCGCGGGTCTCGCCGAGGAGGTCAGGGATTCGGTGGACGACCCCGCCGAAGCGCCGGCCGTACAGCTCGCCAGCGCCTTCTACGAGTTCAACCGCACCATCATCGACGCCGTCGCCGGCATCGTGCCCGCCGTCAAGCCGCAGATCGCCATGTACGAGGCGCTCGGTCCCGCCGGCGTCGACGTGTACACGATGACCTGCGACTATGCGGCCAGCCGCGGCCTGTACGTGCTCGCCGACGCCAAGCGCGGCGACATCGGCTCCACGGCCGCCGCCTACGCGCACATGCTCACCGGCGTGGACGGCTTCGACCCGTGGAAGGTCGACGCCGTCACCGTCAACCCGTACCTCGGCACCGACGGCATCACTCCGTTCGTCGACGCCGCCAAGGAAAGCGACAAGGACCTGTTCGTGCTCGTGCGCACCTCCAACCCTTCGTCCAGCGAGCTGCAGATGCTCGACCTCGCCGACGGATCGAAGGTGTACGAGCGCGTCGCCGACCTCGTCGAAGGCTGGGGCGCCGACTCGATCGGCACGCACGGCTACTCGCGCGTCGGCGCGGTCGTCGGCGCCACCCACCCCGAGGAGGGCAAGGCGCTGCGCAAGCGCATGCCGCACACGTTCTTCCTCGTGCCCGGCTACGGCGCCCAGGGCGGCACCGCCGCCGACGTGCGCGGCATGTTCGACGCGGACGGCTCCGGCGCCATCGTCAACTCGTCGCGCGGCATCATCGGCGCATGGAAGAAGGACGGACGCTACAACCCGTCCATGTCCGCCGACGACGCGCTCGCGCTCGTCGACGAGACGGCGCGCGACGCGGCCATCCGCATGCGCGACGACCTGCGCGCCGTGCTGTAGCCCCCGGACCCGCGCACCGAAACAGACCGACCACCGACCAACGTAAGGAGCACCATGAGCGCCACCTTCACCCCGACCTATGACGTGGTGAACGAGGCCGTCGCCGCGGGATTCTTCCCGCCGCGCCATCCCGTCGACGTCACCGACGTCACCGAACCCGCGCCGGGCGTCGTCCGGCTGACCTTCCGCGACCCGTACATCGCCAAGCACGCACGCCCCGCGCAGTTCGTGAACATCTTCACCGACGACCCGATGATGCCGATGCCGCGCCCGTTCGGCGTGAGCGAGACACATGACGACGAGGTGAGCGTCATCTTCGCCGTCGTCGGCAAGGGCACCGCCGGATTCGCACAGCTCAAGGCCGGCGACACGATCCAGGTGCTCGGACCCCTAGGACGCCCGTTCCATACGAAGACGGCCGCCCACTACGTGCTCGTCGCCGGCGGCCTCGGCGTGCCACCGCTCATCTACACGGCGCAGCGTCTCGCCGACGACCCGGCGACGCGCACCACCGCCGTGTTCGGCTACCGCAACGAGCATTTCGCCGACAAGTTCGTCGAGCCGTACGCCGATACCACCGTGAGCATCGACGAGTCGGAAGGCAACGTCATCACCCTGCTCGACCGTCTCGAAGCCGACGGCAGGCTCACCGTCGACGGACTCGACACGGTGATCCTGTCCTGCGGACCACTGCCGATGATGAAGGCCGTCGCCGCATGGGCCGCGGAACGCGACCTCGCCTGCCAGCTGAGCATGGAGCAGCGCATGGGCTGCGGCTACGGCACCTGCGTGCTGTGCACCGTGGACACCGTGGACGGACGACTCAAGGTGTGCGCCGACGGACCGGTGTTCACCCGCGAACAGCTCGGATGGGGGAAGTGAACATGACCGACGCGAAGCACACGGACCACATCAACCTGTATGAGGCCCACGAGTGGAAGCACTCCACCCAGGTGGCGGGCGTCACTTGGAAGAACCCGGTCGGCACCGCCTCCGGCACCTTCCAGTACGCGGCCGTGCGTTGGTTCTACGACGTGAGCCAGCTGGGAGCCGTTTCCACCAAGGGCTGCTCGCCCGTACCGTGGGAGGGTAACCCGTCGCCGCGCACCGCCGAGGGCCCCGCCTCCAACATCAACGCGGTCGGCCTGCAGAACCCGGGCGTCGACCATTATCTCGAGGACGACCTGCCCAAGCTCAAGAAGGCGGGCGCCACCGTCGTGGCCAACGTGGCCGGACATTGCGACGACGACTATGCGGCCGTCGTCGCCAAGCTCGCCGACTCCGACGCCGACATGCTCGAGATCAACGTGAGCTGCCCGAACGTGACGCACGGCGGCATGAGCGTCGGCACCGACCCGGTCGCGCTCGCCAAGCTCATGGACCGTCTGCGCCCGATGACCGACAAGCCGATGATTATCAAGCTCACGCCGAACGTGACCGACATCACCGTGCCGGCGCGCGCCGCCGTCGAACACGGCGCCGACGCGCTGAGCATGATCAACACGCTGCTCGGCATGCGCATCGACATCCGCACCGGCGAGCCGATCATCGCGAACACGACCGGCGGCGTGTCCGGTCCGGCCGTGCTGCCGATGGGCCTGGTCGCCGTCTACCGCACGCGCACCGTACTGCCTGACATCCCGATCATCGGCATCGGCGGCATCGATTCCGGCGAGAAGGCGCTCGAATACCTGTACGCGGGCGCGAACGCCGTCGAGGTGGGTGCCGCGGCGCTGTTCGACCCGGTCGCGCCGCTGCGCGTCGCCCGCGAGCTCGACGACCTGCTCGACGACCGTCCCGAACTCGCCGCCAAGCTCGCCGCTGGCGAGACCTGGCGCTGACCGGACGTTCCGGACAATCGTACGGCCCCCGCTGGCGGGGGCTGTCGGCGCAAGCCGACTGGGGGTGGACCACCCTCCGTCACTTCGTGACACCTCCCGCCAGCGGGAGGGGAAAAGGACAGACATGACCGACAACGCATCGCTCGACATCCGATTCACGCAGTTCCTGCTCGAATCCAAGGCGCTCAAGTTCGGCGACTTCACGCTGAAGTCCGGACGCAGGTCCCCGTACTTCATCAACGCGGGCGCGTTCGACGACGGCCGCAAGATCGCTACGCTCGGCGCGTTCTACGCCGAGAAGATCGCCGCCGAGATCGAGGCCGGCAACCTGCCGGAGGACATCGACACCGTGTTCGGCCCGGCGTACAAGGGCATTCCGCTGGGCGTGTCCACCGCGATCGCCCTCACCTCCGCCCACGGCATGGAGGTCGGCTACACGTTCGACCGCAAGGAGAAGAAGGACCACGGCGACGGCGGCATGATGGTCGGCACCCAGCTGAAGGACGGCATGAAGGTGCTGCTCGTCGACGACGTGATGACCGCCGGCACCGCCGTGCGCGAGGTCATTCCGAAGCTCAAGGCCGAGGCGGACGTCGAGGTCGTCGGCCTCGTGCTGTCCGTCGACCGCATGGAGAAGACCAAGGACTCCGACCTGTCCGCGGTGAAGGCCGTCGAGGCCGAGTTCGGCTTCCCGGTGTTCGCCATCGCGAACGTGCGCGAGATCTTCGAGGCGGGACGTTCGATCCTCACCGATTCCGGCGAGCCGTATGTGACCGACGCCATCAAGGCCGCGGCCGACGCGTATCTCGAACAGTACGGCGCGTGACGTTCGGGATGCCGAATCGATGAGGCTCCTGCCGCCCGTGATACCGGAGCGGCAGGAGCCTCATTCGTTGCGCGAGACACCCCCCTCAGTCCGCTCCGCGGACAGCTCCCCCCTCAAGGGGGAGCTGGGAGATGAACGGTCGGAGGGTGAACGGTCACCAGGTGCCGATGGGGGCGGCGGTGGCGTCGAGGACCTGGAGAAGATCGGTGGGGGAGACGCCGACGGAGAAGCCGCGCTTGCCTCCCGAGACGAGGATCGTGTCGAATTGCAAGGCGCTTTCGTCGAGCACCGTCTTGTGATGCGTCTTCTGGCCGAGCGGGGAGATGCCGCCGACGACGTAGCCGGATTCGCGCATCGCGACCTTCGGGTCGGCCATCGCGGCCTTCTTCGCGCCCACCGCGGCGGCGAGGGCCTTGAGATCCATGTGGCCGGACACCGGCACGACGCCCACGACGCGTTCCGAACCCGTATCCGCCATCAGCGTCTTGAACACCTGATGCTCGTCGAATCCGAGCTTCTTGGCGGCCTCCACACCGTAGCCGTCGTCCATGTGGTCGTTCGAGTGTTCGTATTCGTAGGGCGTGAACGCGACGCCCGCCTTCTCCAACTGCACGGTGGCCGGCGTGGAACCGGCGCCTTTCTCATGCTTCTTTTTCTTCGCCATGGCTCCCATGATACGAAGAAACCCCCGCCGGAAGGGTGGGGGTTTCATTCACCTTATATCAGCGGTGAAGCGATGCGGACGGATCCGCGCGGGTTCACTCGGAGATCTCGGCGAAGTACAGCAGGGTACGGATCATGTTGGAGGTGAAGCCGTACTCGTTGTCGTAGAAGGAGACCGTGCGGGCCAGGGTCACGCCGTCGATGGTGTTGACGTCGGTCTGGGTCGGGTCGAAGACGCCACCGTGGGTGTCGCCGAGGATGTCGGAGGAGACGATGCCCTCATCGTTGTAGCCGTAGTAGTCCGTGTCGGAGAAGGCGGCCTTGAAGGCGGCGTTGATCTCGTCGGCGGTGGTCTCGGTGTTGAGGACGGTGGTCAGCTCGGTGACGGAGCCGTCCGGGACCTGCACGCGCTGGGCGTGGCCCTGCAGCTTGCCGTTGACGGACGGGACGACCTTGCCGATGGCCTTGGCGGCGCCGGTGGAGTGGGCGATCGTGTTGATGCCGGCGGCGCGCAGGTTGCGACCGGACTTGGTGCCACGCGGGCCGTCCAGCAGCATCTGGGTGCCGGTGTAGGCGTGGATGGTGGTCATGAAGCCGGCCTTGATGCCGAACTTCTCGTCCAGCAGCTTGACCATGGCGGCCATGGAGTTGGTGGTGCAGGAGCCGGCGGACACGATGTTGTCGGAGGCCTTGAGGATGTCGTGGTTCACGCCGAACACGACGGTCGGGGTGACGTCGTCCTTGGCCGGGGCGGAGATCAGGACCTTCTTGGCGCCGGCGTTCAGGTGGGCCTGGGACTTCTCGGCGGAGGTGTAGAAGCCGGTGCACTCGAGCACGAACTCGACGCCGTCGTTCTTGACCCACGGAATGTTGTTGGCGTCCTTCTCGGCGTAGACCTTGTATTCCTTGCCGTCGACGACGATGGAGTCCTCGGTGGCCTTCACGTCGACCGGCGTGCCGTCGTCGTGACGGAAGGTGCCGTGGGTGGAATCGTACTTCAGCAGGTAGGCCAGCGTGGCCGGAGTGGTCAGATCGTTGATGGCGGCAACTTCGATGTCGCCGGCCTGGCCGCCGCGAGCCTGGAGCTCGAAGATGCGACGGAAGGCGAGACGACCGATGCGACCGAAGCCGTTGATACCAATCTTAACTGTCATGTAATTCTCCCTTGTAGGGTGACGCCGGCACGCTGGGCACGCCGGAGCCATTGTTTACCAACATCGACCACTCTAGTGCGTCGTCTGTACGAAACGCAACGTCTTCCATCGTGTTTCAGTCGAAAATCCCGAAAATTCCGTGAGCGTTCACATGAGTAGCATCAGGGCGGCCGGGCGTCGGCGGCGAAAGCGCGATGCCGCCGCCGTCAGCCCCGCAGCAGCGGCGAGACGCGCGTGTCCAGCGCGCCCAGATCGCCGCCGAACGGATGCCGCCGCGTCACGCGCGGCATCGGCGCCTCGGCGGGGAAGGTGACGACGAGCGTGCCCTCGCGCACGCCCACCGAGGCGGGCACGCCCGGACGGAACTCGTTGCTCACGCCCTGCACCGCGTCGGACGTGAGCGTGCCGTCGAGCATCTCGTATTTGAGGCCCGGCTCGTCCACGCCCCGCGAGACGTCGGAATGCGAGAACACCGACACCATGCGCCCGGCCGCCACGTCGTTCGCCGGGAAGTCGAGACGCGCGTCGCAGATCGCCGTCACGACCGTGCCGTCGCCGTGCAGGAACCCGATGCCGCCGTGATGCGCGACGAGCGCCATCAGCCGGATCGCGGAAAGCGTGTGGTCGATGCGCCCGCCCAGCGCGCCGTACACGTGGAACGTGCGGCAGCCGCGCGACCACGCCACCTTCAGCGCGCTCAGCAGATCCGGATCGTCCTTGAGCGGCGGCAGCGCGATCGTGTCCGCACCGGCCGCGGGGCGATCGCCTTCGAGCGAATCGAAATCGCCGACCACCACGTCCGGCGTCACGCCGGCCCCGCGCGCATGGTCGAGCCCGCCGTCCGCCGCGACGACGAACGCGCCGTCCGGCACGACGATCGGACGGTAGTCCGGCGAGGCGTAATATTCGCCCGCCGCGAACACGACGCACACGCGTCCCTCGATATCCGCACACATACCGGTCCAGTGTACGCGAGACGCGTTAGTGTTCGTCCCATGGCAGTGAAAACAGCGGCGAGCGAGCGGCCGATCCTCAGATCCAAGACGTTCCTGTACGTCACCGAGTTCTTCTCCGGCATGGCCGTGATGGCCGCCGAGCTCGGCGCGTCGCGCCTGCTCGCGCCCTACTTCTCCAGCTCGCAGATCGTGTGGACCATCATCATCGGCACCATCATGATCGCGCTCGCCCTGGGCGCCGTGTTCGGCGGCAGGTGGGCCGACCGCGATCCGGATCCGGACAAGCTGTACCTGCGCATCATGGCCGCCGCCGTGTGGATCTCGCTCATCCCGCTCGTCGGCAAATACGTGGTCCTCCTCGTCTCCGGACTGCTCATCGTGACCGTCTCCACGAACTTCCTCGTCATCGCCGCGTTCGCCAGCTGCATGGTCGTCTTCGTGCCGCCGCTGTTCCTGCTCGGCACCGTCACCGCCGGACTCAACAAGTTCGCCACCGACTCGCTCGACGACAACGCGTCCGTCGTGGGGCGTCTGTCCGCATGCAACACGATCGGCTCGATCCTCGGCACGTTCCTGCCCACGTTCGTCACCATCCCCGCCGTCGGCACGTTCGTCACGTTCCTCGTCTTCTCCGGACTGCTGCTCGCCATCCCGATCGTCTACTTCGTCTCGATGCGGGCGAGACGCGTCGCCTGCGCCGTCTCGGCCGCCGTGTTCGCCGTCTCCGCCGTGCTCTCGCCGATGAGCGGATTCGCGTTCTGGGAGGACTCCTCGACGCTCGCCTACGAGGGCGAGTCCATCTACAACTACCTGCAGGTGAAGAACCTGCCCGACCGGACCATCCTGTCCACCAACGTGCTGTTCGGCGTGCAGTCCGTCACGATGAAGGACCGGGGGCTCACGGGCATGTACTACGACACCGCCCTCGCCGCGCCCGCGCTCGCCGACCACGCGCGCTCCGCGCTCGTCCTCGGCATGGGCACCGGCACCTACGCGCGGCAGCTGAGGCGTTACTATCCGAAGATAAAGGTGCAGGGCGTCGAGATCGACGCGAAGATCACGCGCCTGGCCGGCGAATACTTCGACGAGCCGGACGACGTGCCCGTCGCCACCTACGACGGACGCGCGTGGCTCGCCGCGTCCCGGGAGCGGTACGACGTGATCATGGTCGACGCGTACCAGGACATCACCATCCCGTTCCAGATGAGCTCCGACGAGTTCTTCACGATGGTCAGGAACCATCTCAATCCCGGCGGCGTGATGGTCGTCAACATGAACATGGTCTCCGACGGACGCGGCTCCATCAACGAGGCGCTCCAGACCACCATCGCCAACGTGTTCGACGGCGCGTGCCGCATCGGCACGACCTACACGGCCGACGTGCCCGGCACCACCAACCGCGAGCTGTTCGCCAAGGCGCCCACCGCCGCCGAACTGAAACGCTACGACGGATGCAGCGACTCGTGGCGGCGCACCGGCGGCATCGCCACCGTCCCCGAACCGGTCGGCAGCGGCATGCGCGACGACGTGAAGGCGACGGCGCTCCGTGCCGCGGCATGGGAGCGCACGCACGACGGCGCGCTCGCCGCGTACATGAGCGAGGTCGCCTCGCGCATGACGCCGGTGCGCGACCCGTCGACCGGCTCCGGCGACCGGTCGCTGATCCTCACCGACGACCACGCGCCCGTCGAACTGCTCGGCATGCGGGCGATCGACAACATCATCGCCGAACAGGCGGGGCCGTACCGCGACATCCTGAGGAAGGAGGGCGTCGGCGGACTGCTGCGCGAGATGCGGTGAGGCGTCCCCGTCCGCCCGCGACACGCAGGGCGGCGATGTCCGGGGGTGTGGTAGACTCTCCATTTGGCTTGAGAAATCAAGAAAGCGGGGCAACCCCACCTGGAAGCCTTTCACGGCCTCGGGTCCACGGCAATGGCCGGCGCATCCTCGGGTGATGCGCGAGCGACGTCAGGAACGTCCGATGTGATGCAACGCGTGTGTATGCGATGCCATGTCGTCATGCCATGGAATCGAGACGGTATGAGGTCTTACGGATGGGCTCCGCTACGGAAATCAGAGGATTGGAGTCATCATCAGCGACGAACCACGCATTAACGACGAGATTCGCGTCTCGCAGGTGCGCCTGATCGGCCCGAACGGCGAACAGGTGGGAGTCATCGCGACCTCGGTCGCCCTCAACCTGGCGAAGGAAGCGAACCTCGATCTCGTCGAGGTGGCGCCCAACGCGAAGCCTCCGGTCGCCAAGCTCATCGATTACGGCAAGTTCAAGTACAACGAGAAGATTAAGGCCCGCGAGGCCCGCCGCAATCAGAACACGGCCGAGATCAAGGAGATCCGCTTCCGCCTCAAGATCGACGACCACGACTTCGACGTGAAGAAGGGCCATGTGGTCCGCTTCCTCAACGGCGGAGACAAGGTCAAGGTCACCATCATGCTGCGCGGCCGCGAGCAGTCCCGCCCGATCGGCGGCGTGGAACTGCTGCAGCGTCTCGCCGCCGAGGTGGAGGAGTACGGCACCGTCGAGTCCAAGCCCAAGCAGGAGGGCCGCAACATCATCATGACGCTTGCGCCCAAGGGCAAGAAGGTGCACACCCAGTCCGAGCAGCGACGCCGCGGCGCCGAATCCCGCGCCGAGCGCCAGGCCCGACAGGCCGCGCGTCTCGCCGCCAAGCAGGAGGCGCAGGCGCAGGCCGCCGCGGAGGCGAAAGCCTCGGTCTCCGCCACGACTTCCAAGAAGCACACCAACAAGGAGGGCAGCAATGCCGAAGATGAAAACTAATTCCGCCGCTTCCAAGCGCGTCCGCCGCACCGGCACCGGCAAGCTGATGGCGGCCGGCAGCGCCATGCGCCACAACCTCGAGCACAAGTCCGCCCGCCAGCGCCGCGCGCTGAAGGCCGACGAGGTTCTGCCCACGCCGCAGACCAAGAAGCTCAACCGCCTCCTGGGCGCCCGCTGAGCCTGACCAGAGACAAGACCTGCAAACTTCAGAAAGCTGAGGAAATAGAAATATGGCACGTGTCAAGCGCGCAGTGAACGCCCACAAGAAGCGTCGCGTCGTTCTCGAGAGGGCCTCCGGCTACCGCGGCCAGCGCTCCCGTCTGTACCGCAAGGCCAAGGAGCAGCTGCTCCACTCCTTCAACTACAACTTCCGCGACCGCAAGGCCCGCAAGGGTGACTTCCGCAAGCTGTGGATCCAGCGCATCAACGCCGCCGTCCGCGCCGAGGGCATTACCTACAACCGCTTCATCCAGGGCCTGCACCTCGCCGGCATCGAGCTGGATCGTCGCGCCCTCGCCGAGCTCGCCATCTCCGACGCCGACGCCTTCAAGGCCATCGTCGAGGCCGCCAAGGCCGCCCTTCCGGAGGACGTGAACGCCCCGAAGGCCGCCTGATTCCGCTGACGCGAATCCTGATCGAAGACCCCGCACGCGCGGGGTCTTCGTGTTTGTGACGGGATGCCGCACGGCATCGCCGATACGATCGGACGATACGGGGGTACGGGAGGAGCATCGTGACCGACGGAAACGACGGATTCGGAAGGCTGCTGGAGCAGTTCACCGCGCATATCGACGTGGAACGCGGGCTCGCGAAGGCGACGGTCGCCGCATACTCGTCGGACCTTGCGCGCTACGTCGCGTTCCTGCGCTCGCGCGGCGTGACGGACCTGCGCGGCGTCACGCGGTACGACGTGGAGGACTTCGTCGCCGCATTGGACGCGGACGGCGAATCCGCGCGTTCGAAGGCGCGCCGTCTCGCCGCCGTGCACGAGCTCCACCGGTTCGCGCTCGGCCGGCATGAGGTCGGCGAGGACGTCTCCGCGGACGTGAAGGCGCCGAAGGGGACCTCCACGCTGCCGGACGTGCTCACCGTGGACGAGGTGGCGCGTCTGCTCGACGCGGTGCCGACCGCCGGCGACGACCCGGTCATGCTGCGCGACAAGGCGCTGCTCGAATTCATGTACGCGACCGGATGCCGCGTCTCCGAAGCGGTGGGCCTGAACCTCGACGACATCGACCTGGCGGACCAGCATGTGGCGCGTCTCATGGGCAAGGGCTCCAAGCAGCGGCTCGTGCCGGTCGGCGGCTACGCGTGCACGGCGATGACGCGCTACCTCGACCTCGGCCGGCCCGCGTTGGAGGCGCGCGACCGTTCCGGCAGGCCCGAGAGACGGGCCGTGTTCCTCAACAAACGGGGGAGGCGTCTGTCGCGCCAATCCGTGTGGGAGGTCGTCAAGGCGTCCGGGGAGCGCGCGCACATCACGCGTCCGCTGCACCCGCACACGCTGCGCCACTCGTTCGCCACGCATCTCATCCAGGGCGGCGCGGACGTGCGCACCGTGCAGGAGCTGCTCGGCCACGCCTCCGTCACCACCACGCAGATCTACACCCACGTGAGTCCGGAGAACCTCATCGAGACGTATCTGACCGCGCATCCCCGCGCGCGATGAGCCGGATTGGCGCACCAATGATGATAAGGTAAACCATATGCCTACCGATATGCTTGGACGCGAGTATGAGACCTTTCCCGCCCCCGGACCGTTGCGGCAGCACGGCCCGGCGAGGGTCATCGCCATGTGCAACCAGAAGGGCGGCGTAGGCAAGACCACCAGCTCCATCTCCATCGCCGGCGCGCTGAGCCAGTACGGGCGCAAATGCCTCATCGTCGACTTCGACCCGCAGGGCGCCGCCACCGTGGGCCTCGGCATCAACGCGAACACCGTCGAGAAGACCATCTACAACGCGCTGTTCGACTTCCGCATGGACGTGCACGAGGTGGTGCGCCACACCGCCTTCGAGAACCTCGACATCATCCCGGCGAACATCGACCTGTCCGCCGCCGAGGTGCAGCTCGTCACCGAGGTGGGGCGCGAGCAGATCCTCGCCCAGGTGCTGAAGCCCCTGCGTGACGAATACGACGTGATCATCATCGACTGCCAGCCGTCGCTCGGCCTGCTCACCGTGAACGCGCTGACCGCCGCGGACGGCGTCATCATCCCCGTGGCCGCCGAGTTCTTCGCGCTGCGCGGCGTCGCCCTGCTCATGCAATCCATCGAGAAGGTGCAGAGCCGCATCAATCCCTCGCTCAAGGTGTACGGCGTGCTCATCACGATGTTCACGCGCACCCTCCACTGCGAGGAGGTCATGCAGCGCATCTACGAGGCGTTCCAGGACAAGGTGTTCCACACCGTCATCTCCCGCTCCATCAAACTGCCCGACTCGACCGTGGCGGCCGCGCCGATCACGATCTTCGCGCCGCAGCACAAGACCAGCAAGGAGTATCGCGAGGTCGCCCGCGAACTCGTCGCCAACGGGGTCATCGCCTGAATGGACGATATGCGCACCACCGCGGCGGCGTCGGATCCGGCCGCGGCGGGGGAGCCGGCCGCGTCGTCGTCGCCCGCCGGTTTCACCGTGAACCTCGACGTGTACTCCGGCCCGTTCGACGTGCTGCTCGGCATGGTCGCCAACCGTCGGCTCGAACTGACCGAGGTGTCCCTCTCCGCGATCACCGAGGAGTTCCTCGCCTATGTGCGCGGGCTCGACTTCGCCGCGAACATGGACGAGGCGAGCTCGTTCCTCGACGTCGCGTCGATCCTCGTCGAGGCGAAGAGCGCGGCGCTGCTGCCCGCCGACCTGTCCGGCGAACGCGACGAGCTCGGGATGGAGGCGCTGCGTGAACGCGACCTGCTGTTCGCGAGGCTCCTGCAGTACCGGGCGTTCAAACAGGCGGCCGGCGAGTTCCGCGCGCGCATCGCCGCGAACAGGGGGCGTTTCCCGCATCCCGGCGAACTCGACGAATCGATCACAGCCATGCTGCCGGAGCTCGTGTGGACGATCGGCGCCGACGACCTCGCGTCGATCGCCGCGCGCGTGTTCGCCGACGTGCCGGCGACGACGGTGAGCACCCGCCAGCTGCACGTGCCGCTGGTCGACCTCGAGACGCAGGCCGCGCTGGTGCGCGACAGGCTGCGCGCATTGGGCGAGGACGGGTCGATGACCTTCGCCGAACTCGCCGCCGACGCGGACGGGCGCGCGGAGGTCGTGGCGCGCTTCCTCGCCGTGCTCATGTTCTTCAAACAGGGCAGCGTGCGGTTCCGCCAGTCCGGACCGTACGCGACGCTCCATCTCAAGTGGGCGCCCGACCAGCCGTCGTTCGCGGACGGTGCCGGGGCCCCGGACGCTGCGGCCGCTCTGGACGACGAGGCCGCCATATCGATCGACGAAAGGGATTTCGCATGAACGTGGAGGAGTATCCGGGCGGATTGAAGGCGTGCCTGGAGGCGATGCTCATGGTCGCCGACGAGCCGCTGGACCCGGACGCCGCGGCGCGCGTGCTCGGCGTGGACCCGACTACGGTGACCGAGGCGCTGGAACGGCTCCGCGACGCCTACGAGGTGTCCGACCGCGGCTTCGAACTGCGCCGCACCGCGCGCGGATGGCGGTTCGCGAGCCGCGCCGTGTACGAGCCGGTCGTCTCCGCGTTCGTGACCGACGGCCAGACCGCCCGCCTCGGCCAGGCCGCGTTGGAGGCGCTCGCCGTGATCGCCTACCGGCAGCCGGTCACGCGCGCGCAGATCTCCGCGATCCGCGGCGTCAATTCGGACGGCGTGATCCGTTCGCTCATCGTGCGCGGGCTGGTGCGTGGCCAGGGCGTCGACGCCGAATCGCGCGCGACCCTGCTCGTCACCACCGACCTGTTCCTCGAGAAGATGGGGTTCGACTCGCTCGACGAGCTGCCCGAACTCGCGCCGTTCCTGCCTGATTCGATCGGTGAGGTCACCGCCGACGCCAGCGGCATCCATCTGTGAGCTGGTGCGGTGAAGCGCCGGCCGAACATGTCGTGAACAACTTATAGTCAGTTTGACTATAAGCAGTGTTATGCTGATGCACCGTCAACGAAAACCACGATCGGACGGAAGTGGACGATGGGCATCGGCAATGTCTCCGAACGACGGCTCGCGCCGCCGCAGGTCGGCGTATCCGTCGTGATCCTGGCCCTCGGGCCGGATTCGACCGGGCGCAGCCGCCTATGGCTGCCGCTCGTCAAACGCGTGCGCCAGCCGTTCCTCGGCGCATGGGCGCTGCCCGGCGGCGACCTGGCCGCCAGCCGGTCCCTCGAGCAGTCCGCGTACGCCGCGCTCGAATCGACCACCACGCTGCACCCGCGGTATCTGGAGCAGCTGTACACGTTCGGCGACCCCGGGCGCTCCCGCGGGGGCCTGCCGATGGTCTCCATCGTCTACTGGGCGCTCGTCGGCACCGCGGAGGCGAAGGACTTCGTCGAAGCCGACAACGTCCGCTGGTTCCCCGAGAACGGACTGCCCGAACTCGCCTTCGACCACAGGGCGATCATCGACTACGCGCTGTGGCGGTTGCGCACCAAGATCGCCTACCCCGACGTGGCCGCGCGCCTCGTCGGCGAGACGTTCACGCTCAGCCAGCTGCACGACGTGGTCGAGGCCGTCACCGGCGAACCCGTCGACCTCGCCAACTTCCGACGGCGCATCCTCGCCTCCGGCGAGCTCGAGGACACCGGCGCCAAGCAGCGCGTCGGCAAGCACCGCCCCGCCGCCGTGTACCGGTACGTGGACGCCGCCTCCAAGCCATGGAACCCATACGACTGGCTGAAGGACGATGAAGGCGGCGCGGGCGCGGACGGACGCGCGGCGGACGGCCTGCCCGGGCCCGACCCGCCGCCCGCGGCCGTGGATGACGATCCGATGTCCGCGCTTTCGCGCTGAGCCGGATCCGGTCCGTCCTCCCTCCTCCGGCCATCGACCATTACCCATCACCGCACCGGAACCCCGACGCGCCCCGCGCGCCCGGGGCGGCGAAGCATACCCGAAAACACCGGTGCCCCCATCCGTCGGCACCGATCACCATCCACCAGAACACCAGAACAAAGAAACAAAGGAACGATCATGACAGCGACATTCACCGCACCCTCCGTCGACGAGATCATCGCCCGGCTCGGCGCGCAAAGCACCTGCGACGCGGGCCTCACACTCGACCCGTGGCACTTCGACACGACGAAGCCCAGCTACGGCCCCGGCGCCTCCATGCTCGACCGTCTGCCCAAGAACGCACCCCGCCAGCAGGTGCTGCCCGACGAATACCGCAACGCCTCCGACGAGGAGCTCCAGCAGCGCATCCGCGACGCGAAGCGCCGCCTCGGCTCCAAGCTGCTCATCCTCGGCCACTTCTACCAGCGTGACGAGATCATCGAGCACGCCGACTTCGTGGGCGACTCCTTCCAGCTCGCCAAGAACGCGACCGAACGCCCCGACGCCGACCACATCGTGTTCTGCGGCGTGCACTTCATGGCCGAAACCGCCGACATCCTCTCCACGCCCGAGCAGACCGTGACCCTGCCGAACCTGTCCGCCGGATGCTCGATGGCCGACATGGCCAACATCGACCAGGTCGAGGAGGCATGGGAGCAGCTCGGCGAGATCTGCGGCACCAGGCCCGGTTCCGACGGCCTGCAGCCGATCATCCCCGTCACCTACATGAACTCGTCCGCCGCCCTCAAGGCGTTCTGCGGCCGCCACGGCGGCATCGTGTGCACGTCGTCCAACGCGCACGCCGTACTCGAATGGGCGTTCGCCCGCGGCCGCCGCGTCCTGTTCTTCCCCGACCAGCACCTGGGACGCAACACGGCGCGCGCCATGGGCGTCCCGCTGAGCGAGATGCCCCTGTGGGACCCGTTCAAGGCGCGAGGAGGCGCGGCCGACCCCGCCGACTACGCGAACGCGAGGATGATCCTGTGGAAGGGCTTCTGCTCCGTGCACCAGCGCTTCACCGTCGACCAGATCGAACGCGCCCGCAAGGCGTACCCGGGCGTCAAGGTCATCGTGCACCCCGAATGCTCGATGCAGGTCGTCGACGCCGCCGACGGCACCGGCTCCACCGCGTACATCGTCAAGGAGATCGAGAACGCGCCCGCCGGCTCCGCCATCGCCGTCGGCACCGAGATCAACCTCGTCAACCGCCTCGCCGCGCAGCATCCCGACAAGACCGTATTCTGCCTCGACCCGGTCGTCTGCCCCTGCTCCACCATGTACCGCATCCACCCCGCCTACCTCGCCTGGGCGTTGGAGAACCTCGAACAGGGCAACGTCGTCAACCGCATCACCGTGGACGAGGACACCGCCCGCGAGGCCAAGATCGCGCTCGAACGCATGCTGCGCGTCCACCCGTGAACGCAGAGAACGAGACAGGGAACGAGACAATGAACGACACCGACATCATCGTCATCGGCGCGGGCGTGGCCGGACTGTCCGCCGCGCTCGCCGTGGCGGGCGAAGGCCATGACGTGACGCTCGTCACCAAGACCGAACTCGTCGAATCGAACACCTACCACGCGCAGGGCGGCATCGCCGCGGCCATCTTCGCCGACGACGACCCGAAACTGCACGCCGCCGACACCATCGCCGCCGGGCACGGCCTGTGCGACCCGAAGGCCGTCGACATCCTCACGCGCGAAGGCGCCGACCGCGTGCGCGAATTCGCCGCCGCAGGCGTGCGCTTCGACCGCGACGCCGACGGCCACATGCTGCGCGGACTGGAGGCGGCGCACTCGCGGGCCCGCGTCGTGCACGCCGGAGGCGACGCCACCGGACGCATCCTCGAACTCGACGTGTCCGCCATGGTGCGCGCGAACCCGCATATCCGCATCGTCGAACACGCGTTCCTCAAGGACCTCCTCGTGCGCGACGGCCGCATCGCCGGCGTCTCGCTGCTCGAGGACGGGCACGACGTCCCCCTGCGCGCGAACCGCGTCGTCCTCGCCACCGGCGGGGCGGGCCGCATGTACCCGTACACCACGAACCCAATCGTCGCCACCGCCGACGGACTCGCCGCCGCATGGCGCGCGGGCGCCCAGGTCGCCGACCTCGAATTCACCCAGTTCCACCCCACCGCGATGGCCGTCGGCGAGCATTTCCTCGTCTCCGAAGCCGTGCGCGGCGAAGGCGCCATCCTGCTCGACGAGCACGGACGCCGCTACATGAAGGACGTGGACCCGCGCGCCGAACTCGCGCCGCGCGACGTCGTCGCCCGCGAGAACTTCCGCGTCATGCAGCGCCAAGACGGCCGTCCCGTCATGCTCGACGTCTCTCCGATGCGCGACGAACACCCCGACCTCGCCGCGTTCCTCGCGCAACGCTTCCCGACCATCGACGCCTACACGCGTTCGCTCGGCTACGACTGGAGCCGGGAGCCCATCCCCGTCGCGCCCGCCGCGCACTACTTCATGGGCGGCATCCGCACCGACCTCGACGGACGCGCCTCCATCCCCGGACTGTACGCAGCCGGCGAATGCGCGCGCACCGGCGTCATGGGATCGAACCGCCTCGCCTCCAACTCGCTGCTCGAAGGCCTCGTCTACGGCCGCCGCGCCGGCCTTGCCGCCGTGCATGACACGGACGACACGACATGGACGCCGCAGCCGCTGCTCAACTCCGCGACCGGCGGGGTCTACGACAAGCCGCCCGTCGCGCTCGCCACGCCGCCCGTCGCCGGTGCCGGCGACCACGGCGACGACGTCGCGACCACGGACGACGTGTGGGACCGCACACGCATCCAGAACACGATGTGGCACGACGTCGGCGTGCTGCGCGACGCCGACGGGCTCGCGCGCGCCATCGCCGCGCTCGGCGACGGTCTCGCCGTCGCGGATGCGCACGCCGCGCACGCCGCGACTCCGGCGGAATCCGCCGACGTGACCACGCTCGAGAACCGGAACATGCTCACCGTCGGCTACGTGGCCGCGACCGCCGCGCTCGCCCGCACCGAATCGCGCGGCGCCCACGCGCGCACCGACTTCCCCGAACCCCGCGACGAGTGGGCGCACTCCGTCGCCTACGTCAAGCGGTAATCCACGACCAAGGAGCACCATGCTCACGCAACAGACCATCCATGCCGCCGTCGCGGCGGCGCTCGCCGAGGACGCGCCCTACGGCGACGTGACCTGCGAGACCACCATCCCCGCCGACGAGACCGGCGAAGCCCGACTCGTCGCGCGCGAGAAAGGCGTGATGAGCGGCATCGACGTGTTCGCCGCCGCCTTCGCCACGCTCGACCCGTCCGTGACCGTCGAACCCGCCATCCGCGACGGCGAACGGTTCGAGGCCGGACAGACGCTCGCCACCGTGCGCGGCCGCGTGCGCGGCCTCCTGACCGCCGAACGCATCGCATTGAACTTCACACAGCGCATGAGCGGCATCGCCACGATGACCGCCGCGTTCGTCGCCGCCGTGGACGCGATCTACGAGGACGGGTACGACGGTTCCGCCGGGCCGGTCACGCCCCCGCGGCGCTACGCGCGCACGCGCATCGTCGACACGCGCAAGACCACGCCCGGACTGCGCCCGTTCGAGAAATACGCGGTCGTCTGCGGCGGCGGACACAACCACCGCTACGGCCTGTCCGACGCGGTCATGATGAAGGACAACCATCTCGCCGCGCTCGCCGCCCGAGGCATCGACCTCGCCGGCGCGATCCGCCACGTGCGCGACCAAGTGGGGCACACCACGCACATCGAGGTCGAGGTCGATCGGCTCGACCAGATCCCCGCGGTATTGGACGGCGGCGCCGACACCATCATGCTCGACAACTTCACGCTCGACGACACCCGACGCGGCGTGGAGACGATTGACGGACGCGCCATCGTCGAGGCGAGCGGCAACATGACGCTGGAACGCGTCGCCGCGGTCGCCGCCACCGGTGTGGACGTGATTTCCGTCGGCGCGCTCACCCACTCCGTGCGCGCCATCGACCTCGGATTGGACTGGTCGCGATGAGCGGGACGATTCAGGAACGGACGGGCGGCGTCGCCGCGACACGGGAACAGGAAGCCGGCAAGGCGCGGGAAGCCGGCGAACTCTACCTCGACGCGGCCGCCACCGAACCGGTGAGCCGGGACGTCATCGCCGCGATGACCCCGTTCCTCACCGACGCGTACGCGAACCCGGCCAGCGTGCACCAGCCCGGCAAGACCGCGGCGCGCGCCCTCGACGCGGCGCGAGTCTCCTTCGCCGCCGGTCTCGGCGCCAAACCCGACGACGTGATCTTCACCTCCGGCGGCACCGAATCCGACAACCTCGCCGTCAAAGGCATCGCCATGGCCCGGATGAAGCGGCTGGGAGCGCACCCGCGCATCGTCATCTCCTCGATTGAGCATCCGGCCGTCTCCGCGTCCGCCGACTGGCTTGCACGATGGTTCGGCTTCGAGGTCGTGCGCATCCCCGTCGACCGCGAGGCGCACCTCGACCTGGATGCGCTCGAACGGGCGCTCGACGGCGAGGCGGGGGAGCGGACCGCGCTCGTCAGCGCCATGCTCGCCAACAACGAGGTCGGCACCGTCGAGCCCGTGGAGCGGATCGTCGCGATCGCGCACGCGCACGGGGTGCCGGTGCACGTCGACGCCGTGCAGGCCGCCGGGCTCATCCCCATCCGCATGCGCGACTGGGACGTGGACGCGTTGAGCGTCTCCGGACACAAGTTCGGCGCGCCCAAAGGACTCGGCGCGCTGCTCGTACGCGGGCGCACGCCCATCGAACCGGTGCTCTCCGGCGGCGGGCAGGAACGCGGACTGCGTTCCGGCACGCAGAACGTGGCCGGCGCGGTCGCGCTCGCCATCGCCCTGGACGGCTCGAACCGGCGCATGGCGGCACGGTATCGGGAACTCGTCGCCTCGCGCGACATGCTCATCGACGCGGTGCGGAGGGTCATACCCCGTGCCGAGCTCACCGGCGACCCGGAACGACGGCTCCCCGGACACGCCTCGTTCGTCTTCCCCGGCGTGACCGGCGAGGCACTGCTCGTCGACCTGGACGCGCGCGGCATCGCCGCATCCTCCGGATCCGCGTGCGCGATCGGACGGCATGAGATCCCCGCCACGTTGCTCGCCATGGGATTCGAGCCGGCCATCGCGAAATCGGCGTTGCGCATGACGTTCCGCGAACCGCTCACCCGCGAGGAGATCGAACGGATCTCGCTCGCGCTGGAGGAATCCTACACGGAGCTCACGCGGCGGTAGCCGGATGAAACGGGGTCGCTCCGGTGCTCAGAACGGGAAATACCGGCCCTGATCCATCTTGTGGGATATCTCGTCGAGGTCGTGCGCCATCTGCCGCTCCTCCTCGGACCCCCTCCTCAACCGGTCCGCCTTGGCATCGAGATGGTGCTGTACGGAGCACATCGCCACCAGCGCGATGACGACGACGAACGTTACCGTTACTACGATCGCCAACCAATTCATGAGGCCCATCATAGGATTCGCCGCGACGCCCGTCCACCTGTCGTAATGGGGTGCCTTTCGCCGGCGACGCACCTAAGATATGCGTAATGTACCTAGGAAATGACGGCGACCGAAGCCATCGCGCATCGCCGCCTGCGGAGGGGAGGTCGCCATGGGCAATGTGACGGATGATCTGCGGGTGCGGTTCGCCACGTTCGGAGACGACGCGTTCGATGAGGTGGACAGTCTGGTGCTGTCGCAGTTGGCGTATGCGCGCATGCCGGACAATGTCCCACGCTGGAACGGCAATGTCGGCGGTGCCCACGACGCGCATGCCGGCGGGGAGGCGGCATGGGGAGGCCCCATTCCGACGGTCCCCGTCCGCGACCTGCTGCGCGCGGAATGCTACGACGCCATGTTCGGGCGGGTGTGGTCGCCGCAGCTGAACGTCGACCTGCTTCGCGCCGTGTGCGAGAACCCGCGTTGGCGCGCCCTGCGTGTGGGTGCCTATGTGGACGAGTTCGACGCGGCCTCCACCAAGCAGTTCTCGGCGTGTGTGTTCGACGTGGGGGATGGCGCGCTCTACGTCGCCTTCCGCGGCACCGACAGTTCAATCGTCGGATGGAAGGAGGATTTCACGATGGCGTTCCGGCGGCCGGTCGCCTCGCAGTCGGCGGCCGTGCGTTACCTCGCCGACGTGGCCGCGCGATGGGACGGGCCGCTGATGGCGGGAGGCCACTCCAAGGGCGGCAATCTCGCGGTGTATGCGGCGTCCGCGATGCCGGACGACGTCGTCTCGCGCATCACGGCCGTGTATTCGCATGACGGCCCGGGCTTCGACGAGGCGTTTCTGGGATCGCCGGATTATCTGCGTCTGGCCGCCAGGGTGCACAAGTCCGTGCCGGAATCGTCGGTCATCGGCATGCTGTTCGAACGGCGCGAGCAGGCGGACGCCGGCTATGAGGTGGTGGCGAGCGACGGGCTCGGCATCATGCAGCATTTCGCGTTGAACTGGCAGGTGAGGGACGGCCGGTTCGTCCATGCGGACGGTCTGACGGCCGGGGCGCGGTATGCGGCGCGCACGTTGAACGACTGGATGGCTCGGTACGACGACGAACGGCGCCGGCTGTTCATCGAGGGCCTGTTCGCCATCCTCGAGGCGGGCGGATACCCCACGTTCGGCGAGCTCACCGCGCATTGGACGCAGTCGTTGCCGGCCATGCTCGCGGCGGCGCGGGGCATCGCCCCCGACGATCGCGGGGTGATGGTCGAAGTGCTCAAGGGGTTCGCGGCGACCGCGGCCACGTCGGTCATCCCCGGCGGCGATCGGTGAGACGCGAAGCGACGGGACGAGGGGATGACGGAGTGGGATATCGGATCCGCGGAAACATCGACGGGGGTAGTCTGGAATCGTGACACCGTCGCCCGTTCGATGAAAGAAGGATATCGATGACCGTTCCACAGCAGCCGCTTCCGCAGAATCCCAATCCTCAGCCGCAGTCCCAGCCTCAACAGCAGTCCCAGCCGGGGTACGGCTACGCGCCGCAGGCCCTGCAGACTCAGGCTCAGGCCCCGCAGGCTCAGGCCCCGCAGCCGCAGGTCCCGCAGGCCGCGGGGCAGCCCGTGCCGCCCGTGCAGCCGGTGCCCCAGTACGCGCAGCCGGTGGCAGGCGCGCCGCAGCAGCCCGCCCCCAGTTACGGCTATGCGCCCCAGCAGCCGGCGCCCGGCTACGGCGTCCAGCCCGGCTACGGCCAGCAGTCCGTCGCGCCCGCGCGGAAGCCGAACTTCCTCGACACGCTGGATATCGCCAAGACCACGAAGGATTCGCTGATCGCGATGATCGTGTTCCTGGGCATCGACCTGCTGCAGTCGCTCATCTCGCTGATGTCCCGGCCGGGCCTCGGTTACGGCTACGGCGGCCCGCTGGACGTCATCATCGGCTTCTCGCCGTGGGTGTACCTCACCCTCGCGCTGGCGCTGTTCATCATCGGCCTGCACGTGGTCGGATCGGTGAAGTGGTACCGCACGACCGGCTTCGTCCTCCTGGCCGCGGGATCCGCGGTCGAGCTGCTGCTGCAGATCCTGTGGGTCTGCCGCGTGTACGGCACCGGCACGTCGCTGCTGTCGTTCCTCGTCTACGCCGCGTTGCTCGCGCACGTGGTCGTGCTGTTCGTCGCGTACGGGCAGCGTGGCTGAATCGTCTGCCGTAATCGGGGAAAACGAAGAGGGGGCTGCACATGGATTCCATGTGCAGCCCCCTCTTGCCGTCGGCCGCCGTCAGTCGATGAGCTTGTAGCCGTGGTCGGCGACGACGCTCTTGAGCTTCTCCAGATAGGTCTCGGCGGCCTTGGAGAGCTTGGCGCGCTCGTTGGTGATCCAGCCGACGAGCATCGTCTCGTCCGAGTCGAGCGGCACCGTGCAGATCTTCTCGTTGTTGAGATCACCGTTGTCGATGCCCGTGCACACCGTGTAGCCGTTGAGGCCGATGATGAAGTTGAGGATCGTGGCGCGGTCGGTCACGTTGATCTGCTTGGGGGAGTAGTCCGGCCAGACCGCCTCCTCGGCGAAGTAGAAGGAGCCGTCCTCGCCCTGCTCGTACTGGATGAACGGGTAGGGCCTGAGGTCCTTCATCGTGACCATCTTCTTCGAGGCGAGCGGGTTCGTGCGCGCCAGGAACACGTGCAGCGGCGCGCGGAACAGCGCGTGGAACTCGAGATGCTTCTCGCGCAGCAGCTTGCCGATGACGTCCTTGTTGAAGTCGGACAGGTAGATGATGCCGACGTCGGAGCGCATGTTCGCCACCGAGTCGATGATGTCGCGCGTGCGGGTCTCGCGGATCGTGAACTCGTATTCGTCGGAATGGATGGAATCGATCATCTCGACGAACGCCTCGACCGCGAACATGTAGTGCTGGGTGGAGACGGTGCACAGCTGTTTGCGCGGCTTCGCGTTCTTGTAGCGTTCCTCGAGCAGCGACGCCTGGTCGAGGACCTGGCGCGCGTAGGTGAGGAACTCCGCGCCGTCGACCGTCAGCGCGATGCCCTGCGAGGAGCGGGTGAAGATCTCGATGCCGAGCTCCTTCTCCAGTTCCTTCACGGAGGAGCTCAGGGCCGGCTGCGAGACGTAGAGCTCGTGCGAGGCCTCGTTCATCGAACCGCATTCGACGATCTTGACGATGTATTTGAGTTGCAGAAGCGTCATAAAATCTCTTTATACCAGTGGGGATGGCCGAGGGGGCGGGTTATAGCCGCGGATTCCATCCGCATGGCCGCACGGTGAGACCGGCGGACGGCTCACAACCTCACGCCGAGCGTCGTCAGGTCCTCGCGTGCCTTGGCGGCATCGGTGAACGGCAGTCCGTGGATGCCCACCGCATCCGCGCTGGCCACGTTCTTCGCGGTGTCGTCGAAGAACACGCACCTGTCCGCTTCGAGGCCGAATCGGGAGAGCGCGAGCTCGTAGATGTCGGCGTTCGGCTTGTGCATCTTCTCGATGCCGGAGACGACGGTGCCGCCGAGCAGCTCGACGAGCACCGGGTACTTGTCGAAGGCGACGTGGATCGTCTCGTGCGACCAGTTCGTCAGCCCCCACACGCCGTAGCCGTGCGCCCTGAGGTCGCGCAGCAGCTGCTCCATGCCCGGCAGCATGCGCGGCAGGGCGTCGCCGTAATGGCCGATGTAGTACTTGAAGATCCTCGCGATCTCCCCGCCCTGCTCGCGCACCACGTCCGGGTAGATGTCCGCGAAGTCCTCGCCGGCGTCCATGCGGTCCTCGTAGCGGAAGAAGCCGTGCGGATCGTCGTCGGCGCAGATCGCATCCACCACGTCGTCCGGGAAACGCCCTTCGAGGCAGGCGCGCACCTGCCAGTCGAACAGCACGCCGCAGAAGTCGAAGATCACGTCGGTGATGGGGGAGTCGGGGGAAGGCGTGGTGGAGATGGCCATGGAAAGCTCCTGATCGGTGGGGTGCATCATCGTATGCGTCCCAGTGTAGCGGCATGGATGGGATGGAACGGCGGTTCCGGAAGATTCAGCCGGCGGGATGACCGGCGCGGTACAGCATCGGAGTCATGCCGGACCGCTGCTTGAACGCGCGGGTGAACGTGTTGAGGCTGGGATAGCCCACGGCGCTCGCCACCTGCCGGACGGGCATGGCAGTCGTGGACAGCAGCCGTCTCGCCTCGTCCATGCGCCGTATGGTGAGGTAGGCGTAGGGCGTCCGTCCGGTCAGCGTCTTGAATTTGCGCAGGTATTGCCGCGGGCTCAGCGAGGCCCGTTGCGCGAGCGCGTCTACGGTGATCGGGTCGCGGTAATGGTCGTCGAGATAGGACAGGGTCTCCCTCACGGCGAGCATGTCGTCGTCGGCGATGGTGGCGGGAGTGCGCAACGCCAGTCCGGTGAGCAGATCGGTGAGGATCCGCGCGCCGATGAGATCGGCGTGCGCCTGGTCCGACGTATAGGCGTCGAGCAGCCGGTCGATGGAGTTCTCCATCAATGCCGGATTGCCCACCGGGAACACGTTGCCCAACGCTCCGACGATACGCTCGTAATACAGACGTGCGGGGGCTCCGTCGAAATGGATCATGCTGGTGCGCGTGGTCTCGTCCGCCCGGCCCTCGTGCTTGAGATAGGTGTCGAACAGGAACACGCTGCCGGCGGCGACGTCATACAGGGTCGGTTCGTCGTCGAGCCAGATGGTGGCGTGCAGCGTGCCCTCCCGCACGATGCCGAGCAGAAAACTGTCGAACCGGGATCTGACCAGTTCGAACCCCGGCCGGTAGGTGAACCGTCCGATGCGCAATGGATACAGCAGATGTCTCCGCGCGCCGGTGGTCGGCGAGACGATGAGCAGTTCGGATTCATCGGGGACGACGCCTTCCTCGACCGGATGGATGATCTGCGGGGCGTTGCGACGTGACGACGTCGTTGTCGTTTTCTGCGTCATGGTTGTCTCTTTTTGCGGTTGTCGTCGGGTGTGTGGGCCGTCAGCGGCGGCTGAAATTGATTATATCGTCCGAGTGAGCGTTCACGGGACGGCATGTGACTTAGATACACCGGTGTGTCAATCGGAATGGAGGAGCTGAAGATGTTCATGCGGAAAGTGGCGGCGGCCGTATTGGGGGTGACGTTGTCCGTTTCCTGTTTCGTCGCCGTGGGTCCCGCATATGCGGCTCAGGGGGTACGGGCCGTCGATCCGGAACCGCGGGTCTCGGCCGATGCGTATGTGATTCCGCCGCTGTTGCGTTCCGGTGATGCGTTGCCCGCGGCCCCGGCCGGCGTGTCGGTCGCGGTGGACGCCCAAGGGGCGACGGTCTCCGATGGCGTCGTCACCTCGGATGCGGCGACTCCGGTGACGGCGACGCTCACCGCCACGCTGAAGGGCGACGGGCCGGATGGCGCGGATGGCGGCGTCGTGTCCAAGACCTTCACGGTCACCGTATTGCCCGCGTCCGCCCGAAAGCTGCTCGGGTACCAGCGCACTCCGTATGACGGCGCCGACGGCCCGCTCAAGGGCAACGACGGCTCGTCCGCCTACAGCCTCCATCTGGCGCTTGACGGCGCGGACGGCGACGCCGGCGAACCGGCCGCCTGGACGGCGCTCAACAAGAACTACGGCATCATGTTCTCGCGCACCTACTCGGCCCGGAAGGACACCGGCACCGGCCTCATCGATCCGGACGTGTTCGTGCGCAAAGACGGTTCGTACGGCGTGATCGCCACGCGCACCGGATTCCAATACAACCAAGCCACCGGCACGCCGGACGCCTCCGCCAAAACGAGCGTGCTCATCGCCACCACGAAGGACTTCCAGACCTTCGAACAGGAAAAGAACGACAATACGGTGAACGTGGGCGAGACCAACGGCGTGAACGATCCCTACGCCGTCTACGACTCCGCCGCAGACCGCTACGTGGTCGGATGGACGGACGACGACGGCGTGAGCAAATACACCACCTTCGCCGAGCTCGACGGGCCGGATTCCGTGCACGGCGATGTCGTCGAAGGCGAAGTGCCACGGTCCGGCGCCGTCGCCACGGCGAACGGCATCGAGGACTACGTGCCCGGATACGCCGTGCCGATCGGCGACGATCTGGCCGACGCGCTGACCAAGCGTTTCGGTCGCGTGACCAACACCGGCCACCGCGAATTCGACGACGTCACCGTCGCGCGGCACTCCGACATCGCCAAGGCCGACCTGCCCAAGCAGGTGACCCTCGACTATTCCGACGGCTCCACCGGCACATTGCCCGTCTCATGGGACACCTCCACCGTGGACACGGGCAAGCCCGGCGTCTACACCATCAACGGCACCGTGCGGCAGACGAACTATGATCCGAAGGCCACGGGCAAGGACTACACCGTGCCGTTCGCCGAGGACCGCGCCGACCCCGACCTGTACAAATTCGCGTGGAGGCACAAGGTCGACGGCAGGGAAGTGACCGAGACCAAGTACCTGTTCACCGCCACCAACGACACCAACGGCGACTGCCGACTGCTGCCCGACGGCAAAGGCAACTACCTCGCGATCCGCTCCGGGGACAGCATCGAGGCGCTCGCCGATACGGCCGGCGATCCCGAACGGACGCTCGACGGCGCGACCGGCGGCAACAAGCTGGAATCCGTGCTGCTGAAACCGGGCGAGCGGATCGAACTCGGCGACAGCGGCCGGACATACGAGATGGAAGGCAGCTTCTGGGCGCCCGAAATCCATCGCATCGGCGGCAGGCTCTCCATCCTGTTCGCGGTGAACAGTCTGGCCAACGGCGCGGAGGACACCAACACGCAGTCCGCGATCATGCAGCTCAGGCAGGATGCGGACGGCTACGACCTCGATCCGACCGTCGCCGCCAACTGGGATACGCCGCGCATCATCACCTACGCCGACGGCAGGACCTGGATGGGATCGTTCTGCGACATGACCTTCCTGAAGAACCATGCCGGCAAGGCGTATTACATGTGGGCCGGGTTCGCGATCAGCCCCATCGACGAGTCCACGCCGTGGAAGATCAAGGCCGCTTCGAACAGGAACGATCCGAATCTGGTCGAACTGCCCGGCAAGGACTACGCATGGGAGGCCGGCGGCGCCTATGAGGGCCAATACGCGATCGAGCATGACGGACGCTACTACGTGACGTATTCCGCCCGCCGCGTGGACGGGCGCTACACGCTCGGCTACCAGTCCGCCGCGGTGGACGCCGACCTCATGGATCCGGCCAGCTGGAGCAAGCCGATGACCCCGACCCTGTTCTCCTCCCTGGTCGACGGCGAATGGCAGTCCGGCCCCGGCCACGCCGCGTTCGCCGAAGGCCCGGACGGCGAGCTGCTGTTCGTCTACCACACCTACTCGCACGTCACCCGCGCCGACGGCTTCAACGGCGGCGGAAAGGGCGACGGCACCGGCGACGCGGTGAAGAAGACCAACGGCCGCGACGCCTACATCCGTCGTGTCCACTGGGGCGCGGACGACCGTCTCATCCTCGACATGACCCCGTCCGAGGAACTTTCCGACGCCAACAGGACGGTCACGATGAATGTGATCGTCGAGGCGGACGGTGCCGCCGGCGGCGAAGGCGACGGCGGCGAAACGGTCGATCCGGAGACGCCGGCCGACCCGGGCAAGCCCGTCGGACCGGGGACCTCGGAGGGCGCGGGCGGCGCAATCGATCGGCATGAGACGGACAATGCGGCCGATGACGTCCCCGCCCACGGCAAGCTGCCGGCGACCGGCGTCTCGGCGTCCGGTCTGGCCGGCGTGACCGCGCTGATGGCCGCCGCGGGCATCGGCACGGTCGTCTGGCGCAGACGCCGCTCATGACGTTCCGCGGGGCGGTCCGGAAGGATCTCCGTGGTCGTCTCATGAAGAGACACCGGTGTACCGAAGAAAGGAAGAACCATGAACATGAATGCGCTGACGCATGATGCCGCACGGGAGAGGCGCCGTGGCCGGTCGGGGATACGCCTGTTGGCGGCGTCCGCGGCTCTGGCCGTGGCGCTCGGCGCGGGAGCCGTTCCCGCGTCCGCGGCGGAAGACGCGACGGACGGCGGCGTACCCGAAGGCGAGGTGAACGTCGGGAAGATCGAAGGACTGAGCTCCGACTTCATCACCGGAGCCGACTTCTCGTCGCTGCTCAGCGAAGAGGAAAGCGGCGTCACCTACCGTAATCCGCAGGGAGAACGGCAGGACGCGGTACGGATCCTCAGGAACGCCGGCGTGAACTATGCCCGCGTGCGCGTGTGGAACGATCCGTTCGACGCGAACGGCAACGGATACGGCGCCGGCAACGTGGACGTGAACCGCGCCATCCGGATCGGCAAACGTGCCACCGAGGCGGGCATGAAAGTGCTGGTGGACTTCCACTACTCCGATTTCTGGCCCGACGGACAGCCGGCGCCGAAGGCGTGGAGGCAGTACGTCTCCGACCCGGACAAGATGGCCGAGGCGGTCCACGACTTCACCAAGGAATCCCTGGAGAAATTCAAGGCGGCCGGGGTCGACGTGGGCATGGTGCAAGTCGGCAACGAATCCAACAACAAGATCACCGGCATCTCCGGCGCCGACGACATGGCCAAGATCTACAAGGCCGGCAGCGCGGCCGTGCGCGAGGTCTACCCCGAAACCGACGCCGACGGAGAGCACGCCGTGAAGGTGGCGCTGCACTTCAACCAGAAAGCCAAGGCCTCATGGGCCGACGACTTCGAACGGCGGGGCATCGACTACGACGTGTTCGCCATGTCGTTCTACGCCTGGGGCTCCACCAGCATCGCCCAGGTGGCGAACGTGCTCAGGACCGTGGCGAAGACCCACCACAAGGACGTCATGATCGCGGAGACCGCATGGCCCTACCAGATCGCCGACACCGACGGATACAAGAACAACTACGGCCCCCACAACGCCGACAAACTCAAGGCCTATCCGGTCAGCCCGCAGGGGCAGGCCGACAACATCCACGACGTGGCGGCCGCGATCAGCGCCATCGGAGACAACGACGGCGACGGCCATGACGACGGTCTCGGCTTCTTCTACTGGGAGCCGGCATGGATCGCGGTCGGCCCGGCCGACACTCCCGAACAAATCGAGGCGAACCGCGACAAATGGCGCAAATACGGTTCCGGCTGGATCAGCGAATATGCCAAAGGCTACTACAAGTCCGGCGGTTGGGCCGGCACCACCGACGGCTCCGGCTGGGACAACATGGCGCTCTTCGACGCCAAAGGCAACGCGCTCGGATCGCTGAACTCGTTCGACTATATCCGCACCGGCGCCGCAGCGCCGCACACGTTCCTCGGCGTCGAAGACACGACCGTCACCGTCCCCGAAGGGGAAATCGTCACGCTGCCGCGGCAGGTCACCCTCACCTACAAGGACGGCAGGAACGAACAGGAGGACGTCACATGGCGCGGATCCCTGGACTGGGCCGCCGGATCGGGCACCTTCACCGTTACCGGCGTCACCGCCTCCGGCCATACCGCGAAGGCCGTCGTGACCGTGACCCCCACCAACCATCTGTCCAACCCCAGCTTCGAGGACGACGACATGGGCAAGTGGACCGTCACGCTCGACCCCGGATTCGAAGCAGACGCCCAATTCACCCGCAAGAAGAGCGGCAACTCCTCCGACGGCAGCTACGGCCTGTACTACTGGTCCGGCAAGGACGGCGGCAAAGGTGCGAGATTCAGCGCCTCCCAGACCGTCACCGGCCTCAAGCCCGGCACCTACCAGCTCACCGCCACCGTGCGCGGCACCGACATGTCGGACACGGACACGATGACCCTCAAAGCCAGCGCCGACGGCAAGGACTACGCCAATCCGATGACCGCCATCAACACAGAGCTCGATTCCACCGCCACCGTGCCGAACATCGTCGTGGGAGCGTCCGGCACCGTGACCGTCACGCTCGACGCGGCGCTCGCCGGCGGCCTGTACGGCACCATCGACGACTTCACCCTCACCCAGGCCTCGAATCCGGAAGGCATGGACGGATTGAACGCCGCCATCACCAAGGCCGAGGGCATCGACCGTGACGGATACACGGCCGAATCCCTCGCCGCGCTCGACGAGGCGGTCGAAATCGCCAAGGTCGTGGCGGCGGGATCCGCCTCCACGTCGGCTTCGATCGCCAAGGCCACCGCATTGGTCGACGACGCCATCGAAGGCCTCGTGCCGGCCGGGACGAACCCGGGCGGTGGAGAGAACCCGGGCGGCGGGGACAATCCGGGCGGCGGGGACAATCCGGGCGGCGAGCATCCCGGAAACACGACCGATCCCGGCGATGGCGACTCCGGCGATGGCGACGGCGGCCACGGCAGCGCGGGCAAGCCCCGGGACGAGGCGGGAACCGTGGCGGCCGGCGGCACGGAAGTCAGGCGACTGCCGGACACCGGGGCGTCGATCGTCGGCGCCATCCTCGCCGCCTCGGCCCTGATCGCCGGCGGAGCCGTGGCGATGGTCGTCTCCCGGCGTCGTGCGGACAGGTAGAAGGCCGTCGCCGATCCGATCCGACGCACGATCGACATGCCCATGCATCATCCGATCCAACCCACATCCAACCCGATACACACAGAAGGAGCGAGTATGACAACCCCATTACGGAAGGCGCTCGCCGCATTGGTCGCGGTGCCGCTTTCCCTTGCCCAATTCATGGTGGCCGTGGCGCCCGCCGCGGCCGCGGACACGGCGACGGTCCCCGACCCCATCGCCAGCTATCCGCTTGAGACCGACGCCGACGACTCATCCGCGAACAAGCTGAACGGTGAGTCGAAGGGCGTGACCTTCGCCGGCGGCGAAGGCGCCACATTCGGCGGCGGCAAGTCCGGCGGCGCCGAATACATCAAGCTGCCGGACGGACTGGCGGCGAAGTTCCAATCCAAGAACACCGTCACCATCAGCGCCTGGCTGAGGAACGACACGGCCAAGGCGAACACCGCCGCGCTCTACTTCGGCACGCAGGGGCCCACGCCGGTGCATTACTGGCTGCTCAATCCCAGCTACGGCAAGTTCAAGTCGGTCATCACCGACGGCACCGATGCCGCCAAATCGTGGAACACCGAAATCGGCCTGTCCGACACGGACACCACCGGGCTGCTCGGCAAGTGGGCCAACTACACCACCGTCATCGACGCGACGTCCATCACCGGGTACCTCAACGGCGTCAAGGTGTCCGAGGCCAAGCGTTCGGCCGACCTGACCCTGGCCGGTTTCGGCGAGACCCTGGAGACCTACATCGGCAGGTCGAACTACGCCGCCGACAAGACCTGGGGCGGAGCCGTGCAGGACGTGCGCTTCTACGATTCCGCGCTGGACCAGACACAGGTGCGCGAGGTGTTCACCGACGCGCGGACCGATGCCACCAAGCAGGCCGTGGCGCGGAAAGCGGCCGACTCGCTCGGCCTGGGGGATCTGGGCGACGTCACGTCGAACCTCACGCTGCCCACCGCCGGTGACTACGGATCGACCATCGCATGGCGGTCCAGCGCGCCGGACGTCATCGCCGCCGACGGCACGGTGACGCGCGGGACGCGGGACGCCACCGTCACCCTCACCGCGACGGTGGGCTTCGGCGGACAAACCGCCACGAGGGAATTCGAGGCCACCGTCCCCGCGAACACCACCTCGCCGGCCGAGGCGCTGGACGGCCTCGATCTGCCGTATGTGCTCGCGGCGGGGGACACGCTGCCCGCCAAGTCCGGTGCCGTGGCGCTGAGCTGGACCAGTTCCGACGACACGCTCGTCAAGGACGGCAAGGTGATCGGCAACACGGACGGCAAGGGGCTCGCCGACGTGACGCTCACCGTCACCGCCACCCATGAGGGACATCCCTCGAACAGCCGGACGTTCAACGTGAAAATCGCGGAAAGGCACGCGGTCTATGGCGCCTCCTACACCATCCCCGGCTCCAACCTCAACCGCAAGGCCTCGATGCATCTGGCCCTGAGCGACGACGGCAAGACCTACGAGGCGTTGAACCTCAACGAGGGCGTGCTGTACGCCGCGGCCGACTTCACCGGCACCAACGAGCTCAACGGCCGAGCCAAGTGGATGTCCAACCCGTACGTGTTCCGCATGAAGGACGGCACCTTCGGCGTGCTCGCCAACCAGACGGACGCCAAAAGCAACAAGAACACCGAAACCCTAGACCCTGCGGCCAAGGGCAAGGCGCTGTTCTTCACCTCCGACGACCTCATCGCCTACAAGCAGGTCGGTCTCGTCGCCTTCGACGAGGACGGCGGCGACGTGATCGCGCCCACCGCGCAGTACGACAGCGCGCTTGACGCCTACCGCGTCACCTGGAAGGACGCCGACGGCAACACCTACCGGGCGTCCACCAAGGACTTCGCCGAAGTGACCGCCGGCGAGCGTGTGGCCGCCGCCGACGAGAGCAAGCCGGACATCGGCGTGGCCGACGCGTTGGTGGGCGGCCGCTTCGTGCTCACACGGGCCGAGGCGAAGCGTCTGCGCGCGCGGTTCCTCCAGGCCGTGAACACCGGCGTCGAAGGGGCGTCCAAGCCCATCGAGAAGACGCTGACCGTGGGCGACAAGGCACCCACCGCGGCCGATCTCGGCTCCGTCACCGCCACATACAGCGACGGCACCACCAGCAAGCTCCCCGTCAACTGGAACGCCGACGAGCTGGCCAAGGTGAACACGAGGAAGGCAGGCACTTACGAGGTGACCGGCACCGTGGAATCCAAGGACTACGACTTCCCGTTCCTCACGGAGACGGTGAACGGCAAGACCAGCGACGTGGGCAGCCCCGATCCGGAGGTGTTCGTCTACAACGGCAGCTACTACTTCGTGTCCACCACCGGAGATTCGGTCGGCGGCGAGCACAACGGCCAGAAGCGGCTGTACATGCGCGGACCCTCGAAGACCATCGAGGGCCTGCAGACCGCCAAGGTCACCAAGATCACGCCCGATTCCGAGGACGAGATGCTCGCGTGGGCGCCCGAAATCCATGAGATCAACGGCATCACGTACCTTTACTATGCCTACGGCGACGTCTGGCAGAACATGCAGAGCCAGATCGTGCCGCTGAAGAAGGGCGGCGACCCCGCCAATCCGAACGACTGGGAATGGTCCAAGCGCAAGGAGGTGAGGCTCGCCGACGGGTCGATGACCCAGCCGCGGGGCAACACCATCGACATGACCGCCTTCGAGAACAACGGCACCTGGTACGCGATGTGGTCCGACCGCATCGTGTACACGGACGAGACCCGCACCAAGGAGAAGGCCGGCACCGCCGATCTCAAGATCGCCACGTTCGACCCGGCGAACCCGGCCGTGCTGACGTCCACGCCGGTGATCGTCGCACGGCCCGACGCCGGATGGGAGCGGTACGCGGAGTATCCGATCGTGGAAGGCCCCTACGCACTGCACCATGACGGCAAGATCGTGGTCACCTACTCCGGCGCCGCCACCAAGCCGTGCTATGCGGTCGGCCAGTTGACGGCCGAGGAGGGCTCGAACCTGCTCGACCCGTCCAGCTGGCGCAAGGAGAACGCGCCGCTGCTCACCTCCACGAACATCCAAGGCCAGTGGGGGCCGGGGCACAACGCCTACTTCACCGGCCTCGACGGCAAGCTGTACACCGCCATCCATGCGCGCAAGAGCCCCCAGACCAAGGGCGGCGAGCGCTACGCCACCGTCCGCGCCGTGCGCTGGGGACCGGAGGACAACATCATCCTCGACATGACCTCCGCCCGCGAGGTCGCGGAAGGGCAGCGCAAGGTGACCGTGAGATTCACCGTGGACAAGGCGCAGACGCCGGCGTCCGATCTGGGGCTGGCCGTGGAGAGGACCGCGCCGAACAACCAGGTGCTCTCGCAGACCGTCAGCGACGGCGGGAACGGCGACAAGAGGCTCGCCCTGGTGCTCGACTACTGGACGCCGACCGGCGGCAGCGACGGCACGAAGACCGACACGTCGAAGCTCTCGCTGACCTTCACCGCGGCCAAGGGCGCCACCGTCACGATGGCGGACGGCTCCGCGATCCCGGCGACCCAGGACCTGACCAAGCCGTTCAAGGTCAAGGTCACCGCCGCCGACGGGTCCGCGTCGCAGGTGTACGACGTCTCCGCGCAGGTGCTCGTCACCCCGATCCGCATCCCCGGCCAGAAGGCTCCGACCGGCGAGACCGGACGCATGTTCTTCGCCGACCCGCAGGTCGTGGCCTGGGGCGGCAAGTACTACATCTTCCCGACCACCGACGGCCATTCCGGCTGGAGCGGATCGCAGATCCACGCCTTCGAATCGTCCGATCTGGTGAATTGGGAGGACAAGGGCGTCGTGGTGGATCTGAAGGACCAGAACCTCGACGGCACCCCGGATTCCGACATCCTGCCCAAGCGCACCTCCACGGCGTGGGCGCCCGGGTTCGTCGAACGCGACGGCAGGTTCTACCTGTACTTCTCGGGCAACGAGGGAGCGAAGGGCACGAATCAGACCAACGTGGCCATCTCCGATCCGGCCAAGGGCGGCACGATCACGTCCGGCTACGTGCTCCAGGGCGACGCCGGCGCCGGCAAGGACGGCAAGGTGACCTCCAACATCGATCCGGCCGCCTTCGTCGACCCCGCCGACGGCTCGTACTGGCTCACCTGGGGCCAGTCCGGGGACCGAGGCGCCTACGCGCGGCTCAACGACGACATGAAGACCGTCGGCGCGAAGCATCAGGTCGGCAGGACCGCCGCGCAGGGGCTCAACGAGGGGCAGTATCTCACCGCCCGCAAGGACCCCGCCGACAAGTCCGGCAGGACGTGGATCTACTACTTCACGTATTCCAAGCACGACACCAACGACCCCCGCTACTGTGTGGGCTACGCGATGGCCCGCGGCGAAAGCCTGGCGAAGGTGACGAAGTGGGAGTACGGAGGCGAGATCCTCAACCAGGACACGTCGAAGGGCATCCTCGGCACCGGGCACCATTCGATCCTGCAGGTTCCCGGCACCGACGACTGGTACATCGTGTACCACGCGTTCCTCACCGACGAGATGCGCCCGCGCGGCGTCGACGCCGACACCGGCGAACGGATCCGCACCGGCAACAAGCGCGAGGTGCGCATCGCGCGCATGACCTACGGCGCGGACGGCACGATCACGACCGTGCCGGTGACATACGAGGGCGTGCCGCCGGAGACCACGCCGTCCGTGTCCGTCACGGGCGCGGTCGCCGGTTCCGGTTCCGGTGATGCCGTGACTCCGGTGGGTACGACGCTGACGGCCGCGTTCAACGATGGTTGGAAGCTTTCGTCCGTCCAGTGGTATCGCGCGGATTCCGCCGATGCCGCGGACGTCGCGAAGGCCGTCGCCATCGACGGCGCGACCGCCGCCGAGTACACGCTGACCGATGCGGACGCGGGCAAGACCGTGTTCGCGAAGGCCATCGGCGAGAACACGACCGGCGTCCTCCAGAACGCGCAGCCGGGCACCGCCGGCGCGTCCCCGTCGAAGACGTTCGAGCTGACCAGCGCCGACACCGTCAAGGTCGCCGCCAAGCCGGAGCCGACACCCGAGCCGGAGCCGGAGCCGGAGCCGACACCCGAGCCGGAGCCGGAGCCGACACCCGCGCCGAAGCCACAGACCGGTGCGCAGCAGCAGGGTGGTTTGCGGCCTGATGCGGGCGAACCGAGCGGTGACGGCAACGATAACGGCGGCATGCCCGCGACCGGCAGCGCCGTGGCCGGTGTGCTGGGCATGGTGGCCGTCCTTGCCGCTGCGGGTGTCGGCCTGACGGTCTGGCGCAAGCGCCGCGCATGACGCGGCCGGCGGTGTGACGGCCTGATGAACCGGTGATGCCGGATATGGAATCGTCCCTGGACCCGGGGCGCTCCGTATCCGGCATCACCGTCTTCCATGCCGGATGCGGAGCGCGGGCGCGGGCCCGGGTGCTCCGTTGTCGTTTTCTGCCGTATGCTTGTCGTTTTCCGATGGTCCGGCCAAGGTGTCGCGGCCGTGGGGGAATGCGATGATGAAGGGGTTTCGTGAACGCTCACGAAACGAATGGACAAGGCAAAGGCCATCGATGCACCGGTGCATCGATGATGAGACAGAGGTGATGATGCGTATACGGACATTGACGGCGGCCATGCTTTCGGCCGTGCTGCTCCTTTCGGGATCGCCCGCCATGACCGCCGCGGCGGCCTACGCCGCGGATGGAAACGCGGCGGATGAGACGACCTCCCGTCAGACGCGGGGCGACACCGATGCCGGTGAAGGACGAAACGCCTTCGACCCCACGAAGACCACCGACTATCTGTTCGCGTACTTCACCGGCGGCGAGACCAAGGCCACCGACGAGCAGATCTATTTCGCCACCAGCCAGGACGGCACCACATGGACCGATCTGACCGATGACGGCAATCCCGTGCTCACTTCGGACCAGTACGACAAAGGCCTGCGCGACCCGTTCCTCCTGCGCGGGGAGAACGGCGAATACTATCTGCTCGCCACCGATCTGAGCATCTACCAGCGCAGGCTGAACGGCGCGGAGAAGCCGTGGACCGATGCGATCACGCCCGGCAAGGGCAGCACGAGGCTGGCGATCTACGAATCCGATGACCTGGTGCACTGGAACGTCTCCTACCCGGACGTGGCGTCCAAGACCGACGGCGGATGCGCGTGGGCGCCCGAAGCGTTCTGGGACGCCGCGAGGCAGCAGTACGTCGTGTACTTCGCCGTGAGCTCCGACCCGAACGAACAGTTCGACAAGTCCGACGCGACGAACATGTACTACGTCACCACCAAGGACTTCAGAACCTTCTCCGACCCGGTCAAGTGGATCGACTTCTCCGCCCCCGCGCTCGACATCACCGTGACCAAGGTCGGTGACTGGTACTACCGGTCGATGTCCACCAAGGCGGGCTCGCGCAACCGCGACGGCGTGATCTCGCTGGAACGCAGCAAGGACTTCTACTCCGTGACCACCGGCACCAACTACGCCAGCGCCGACAAGACCGGCGACTGGGAGGCCCTGACCTCCGCCGACCAGATCTTCGGCGCGGGCTACAAATCCAAGATGGAAGGACCGGAGCTCTTCGAATACAACGAGGACGACTGGTCCAAGGACGCGGACGGCGACGCCGTGCCCACATGGGGACTCATGGCCGACTACATCCGCGACGGCGGCAAGGGATACCAGCCGTTCCGCACCACCGATCTGAACAACACCGTTCCGGCCGGTCAGGAGGGCAGCGCATGGTCGAAGGGCGACGACATCGACTTCGGCACACTGCTCAAGCGCCACGGCACGATCCTGCCGATCACCCGCGCGGAGTATGTGCGTGTGACCAAGGCCTACCACGGTTCCGTGCCGTCCATCCCCGGTTCCGGCCCCATCGAGGTCACCAAGCAGCCCGCCAAGACCGAGTATGCGGTAGGCGACGAATTCGATGCCTCCGGGCTGGAAATCACCCTGACCGATGCCTCGACCGGTGAACGGCGCGTGCTCGGCTCCGACGAATACACGATCACCGGTTTCGACTCCTCGAAGGCGGCCGACTCCGTCACCCTCACTGTGAGCCTCAACCTCGACCCGCAGCGAACCGCCACCTTCACCGTGAGCGTACGCGACGGCGGTGCCACGCCCGCGAAGTCGCTGACCGTATTGGACGCCGCGAACCGTGCCGTCAGGGACGTGACGGTCACGGTAGGAGAGAAGACCACGCTGACCGCCGTCGCCAACGGACTGGCCGAGGGCGCCGAAATCACCTGGAGCGCCGCCGACGGTTCCGTGGTCTCCGCCGATTCCGCGACGGGCGAGACCGTCACATTCACCGGCCTCAAAGCCGGTTCGACCACGGTCACGGTGACCGCCGACGGGCAGGCCACCGAATTCACCATCAACGTGGTCGGGGACGGTACACAGAACCCCGGAGGCCCGGGCGACGCGGACAGCCCGGGTGATCCGGGCAATCCGGACAACCCGAACGCGAGCGGAGACAAGGATGCCGGCAAACCCGGCGACGCTCTCTCTGCGACCGGTGCCGCAGCACTCGGCCTGGGCGGCGCGGTGGTTCTCCTCACCACCGCCGGCCTGGGACTGGCCATCCGGCGCAGACGCCACGCCTGACGGCCGATGCCGGCGGTCAGGCGCGACCGGCCCTCATCGTTCGGACGGGTCGGGCAGGATTTCGCCGACGGAGAACAACGCCGCCGTGCCGCCGAGACTCACCCGGTCGCCGTCGACAGTGGCATGGATGACTCCGCCGCGCGCGGACGCCTGATAGGCGACGAGTCCACTTCTGCGCAGTCGTTCGCTTTAGAACGGCAGGATAAGGCAGTGACCGGCACCGCCGCGGTCAGGAGAGCGCGTCCGCCAGGGCGTCCGGAATCGCCGCGATCACGTCGGAGGCGACGATCGGATGCCCCAGCGTGTTGAAGCGCTGACGGTGGCCGTTCATGCCGAACAGCTCCGGGGGCTGCCAGCCGCACTGTTCGGATTCGGAGGCGATGGCCGCCGCCGATCCGTGCAGCCAGGCGGCCGCGGCGACCGTCTCGGCGACGATCTCCGGATCGATCGCCGTGCCCTTGCCATCTCCGTCATCCCCGTCGCCCTCGTCGTCCACGTCCATCTGGGCGAGCAGGGCGCCGGTCATGCCGGCGAGCACATCACCCGCGCCTGCGGTTCCCAGCCATGCGGGCCCCGCGCCGGCGACCAGCACGCGGGAGGAGCCGTTCACGACGATCGTGGCCGCGCCCTTCAGCAGCACCGTCGCGCCGGTGCGCGTCTGCGCCTCGCGCGCGAACCGCAGCGGTTCGGCGGCGACGTCGGCGGGGGAGACTCCCAGCATGCGGGCCAGTTCGCCCGCATGCGGCGTCAGCACCACCTGGGCGGGCACATGGTCGGGCAGCAGTTCGAGTGCGCCCGCGTCCACGACGATCGGCGGCATCAGCGCAGCCCGTCCCGCGGTCTCGTCGTCGACGGCGTAATGGGCGAGCAACGCGGCGATCGTCTCACGCTGGATGTCCTTCAATTCGGGATCCGCGTCGTTGCCGGGCACGCCGGAACCCACCACCCACGACTGCACGTGGCCCTTGCCGATCACGGCCTCCGGCAGCGCGGCGAGCACCATGTCCTGCGCGCGTTCCGGGCCGAGATAGCGGACCATGCCCACGTTCGTGCGGGCCGCCGCGCGCGCGGTCAGCACGGCCGCGCCCGGATAACGCGTCGAACCGGTGACCAGTCCCGTCACGCCGCGCGAATACTTCGCGTCCGCCACGCGCGGCAGACGCACCGCCTGTCCGGCGAGGTCGCGGCCCACCGCCTCGACGGCCGGTTCGACGCCGTCCAGATCGAAACCGAAATCGACCAGGGTGATGCGGCCGCATGCGAACGTGGCCGGCGGCAGCACCGCACACGGCTTCATCGCGCCGAACATGATGGTCGCGTCCGCCGGAACGTACGCGCCGACGAGCGAACCGTCGTCCACGCCGACGCCGGAAGGCGTGTCCACGGCGAGCATGAGCGGCAGGTCGCCTTCCGGTTCGCGTCCGGCCGACGCCGGGACGTCGGGCAGCGGCGAACCCCCGTCGCGCGCGTCCTTCGCCGGCATGCCCAGCGAGGCCGCGAGCGCCGCGGGAATCCCGCGCAGCGGGCCGTTCAGGCCGATGCCGGTCATCGCGTCGATCACCAGATGCGAGCGGCGCGCCACCCGGACCGCCGTTTCGAGCCGTTCGCCCGCCTCGCCGGGCGTGAACCCGGACGCGCAACCGGGGATCTCGGCCTCCGGATCGAGTACGAGGATCTTGCCTCCGGCGCGCACGAACGCGGCGAACGCCTCGTCGTGCAGGGAGCGGCCGACCGCCACGGCGTTCACCTGGGCGCCTTCCTCGGCGAGCATGGCCGCGGCGAACAGGCCGTCGCCGCCGTTGTCGCCCGCGCCGGCGAGCAGCGTGACGACCGCTTCCTCGATGTCGATGCCCTCGTCGTCGAGCATGGCCGCGGCGGTGTGCGCCACCGCGTTGGCCGCCATGCGCATCAGCGGCACGCCGTCGTCCAGCAGGGGGCGTTCCATCCCGCGTACGTCGGCCGCCGTATAGGCGGTGTGCAGCAGGGTCATGCGACGTTCCGCATCGTTCGGTGTATCCATGGCGGCCTCCTCGGTTCCACAAGATCTGCGACTATCCATCAGTGTAGTCGCGCCCGTCATGCCCGTCCCGTATGGCGTGCGCGAGACGGCGGGCATTTGACCGGGGCCGCGCGGGACTCCTACGCTGGCGTCGGAACGATGGAACCGCGCGGCGGGCCGCGCCAAGGAAAGGACCGATCATGTTCAGCAGGAAGAAGGACGGATTGTTCGCGGACGGCAAACCGACGCTCGCCAAGTGCGATCCGGAGTTCATCGGATTCTTCTCGGACTTCGCCTATGGCGAGGTCGTGCGCGAGCCGGGCGCGAACCATCCCGACCTCGACGACGCCACGCGTTCGATGGCGATCCTCGCCGCGCTCATCGGCTGCCAGGGGACGGACGCGTACGCGATGCTGCTGCCCGTCGCCCTGAAAAGCGGCGTGACGCCCGTCCAGGCCAAGGAGGTCGCCTACCAGGCGGTCGCCTACTGCGGGTTCGGCCGCGTGCTGCCGTTCCTCAACATCACCAACGACGTGCTCGTCGAGGCGGGCGTGGACCTGCCGCTCGAAGGCCAGTCCACCACCACGCCGGACACCCGCGCGGCGGCCGGCGAGGCCAAGCAGGTCGAGATCTTCGGCGAGGGGATGCGTGGATTCGCCTCCTCCGGCCCCGAGGACACGCGCCACATCAACAAGTGGCTGGCCGACAACTGCTTCGGCGACTACTACACGCGCGGCGGGCTCGGCACCCGCGAACGCGAGATGGCCACCCTGTGCTATCTGGCGGCGCAGGGCGGCTGCGAGCCGCAGCTCACGGCCCATGCGAAGGCGAACCTGGCGGTCGGCAACGACAAGGCGTTCCTCATCGCCGTCGTCTCCCAGATCATGCCGTACATCGGCTATCCGCGCACGCTCAACGCGCTCCGCTGCGTCAAGGAGGCCGCGGGCGAGTGATTTTCCAGCCTTCCGTTATAGTGTTCGTTGGCTTGAGAACGGCTTGAGAACGATAAGCGACTATACGGAAAGCGACGGGTGAGGCGACATGGCGATCGACGCACAGGGTCTGGAGATTCAGATCGGGGCGAGGACCCTGCTGCATCCGTGCGACTTCCATGTCGCCAAAGGCGACAAGATCGGTCTGGTCGGGCGCAACGGCGCCGGCAAGACCACGCTGACCCGCGTGATCACCGGCGACATGCTGCCCACCGCCGGCAAGGTGCGCGTCTCCGGCAAGCTCGGCTACCTGCCGCAGGACACGCACGCCGCCGATCCGGAGCAGACCGCGCTCGACCGCATGATGAGCGCGCGCGACATCGCCACGATCATCAACCGCATCCGCAAGGCCGAGAAGGAGATGACCGACCCGGACCCGGACGTGATGACGAAGGCCATGAACCGCTACGACAAGGCCATGCAGGACTTCGACAAGGCCGGCGGCTACGCGGCCCAGTCCGAGGCGACCGCGATGGCCGCCTCCCTGGGACTGCCGCAGGACGTCATGGAGCAGCAGCTCGGCACCCTGTCCGGCGGCCAGCGCCGACGCATCGAACTGGCGCGCATCCTGTTCTCCGACGCGGACACGCTCATCCTCGACGAGCCCACCAACCATCTGGACGCCGACTCCATCGAATGGCTGCGCGGCTACCTCAAGAAGTACGAGGGCGGATTCCTCGTCATCTCCCACTCCACCGAACTGCTCGACGAGGTAGTCAACAAGGTGTGGCATCTCGACGCCCAGCTCGGCCAGATCGACATGTACTCGCTCGGCTGGAAGGCGTACCTGCACCAGCGCGTCGTCGACGAGGAGCGCCGCCGCCGCGAACGCGAGGTCGCCGAGAAGAAGGCCGAACGCCTCATGAAGCAGGGCATCCGCCTGCACGCCAAGGCCACGAAGGCCGTCGCCGCGCAGAACATGATGCGCCGCGCCGAAAAACTCCTCGAGAACACGTCGGAGGCGCAGAAGAAGGAGAAGGTGGCGGACATCCGCTTCCCCGAACCCGCGCCCTGCGGCAAGACCCCGATCATGGCGAAGGACATCTCCAAGGCGTACGGCTCCAACATCGTGTTCGCCGGCGTCAACCTCGCCATCGACAAGGGCTCGCGCGTCGTCATCCTCGGCTACAACGGCGCCGGCAAGACCACCACGCTGCGGCTGCTCGCCCACATCGAACAGCCCGACACCGGATCCGTCGACTACGGCCATGGCTGCAAGATCGGCTACTTCGCGCAGGAGCACGACACGCTCGACCTCGACGCCACCGTGCTCGAGAACCTCACGCACGTCGCCCCCGAACTGAACGACACGCAGGCGCGATCCATCCTCGGCTCGTTCCTGTTCTCCGGCGACGACGCGATGAAGCCCGCCCGCGTGCTTTCCGGCGGCGAGAAGACGCGACTCGCGCTCGCCACGCTCGTCACCTCGCGCGCCAACGTGCTGCTGCTCGACGAGCCCACCAACAACCTCGACCCCGCCTCGCGCGAGGAGATCCTCAAGGCGATCGCCAAATACGAGGGCGCGATCGTGCTCGTCACCCACGACGAGGGCGCCGTCCAGGCGTTGAACCCGGAACGCGTGCTCCTCATGCCCGACGGCGACGAGGATCTGTGGAACGACAGCTACCTCGAGCTGGTCGCCGAAGAGTAACGGAGCGTCCCCGGCGTCACTCCACGGCGGCGGCGAGGGACTCCAGATACGCGCGCATGCGGCGCAGGCCTTCGGCGGTGGCCTCGGGCGTGCCCACGTAGCTCAGACGCACGTAGCCGCGTCCGCGTTCGCCGAACCCGGAGGCGGGCGTCACCACCACCTTGGCGCGGTGCAGCAGGTCGACCGCGAACGCATGATCGTCCATGCCGGTGGTGTGCACGTCGACCAGCACGTAGAACGCGCCGTCGGGCGTCGCGCACGAGACCAGCGGCATGTCCGCCACGGCGGCGACGACCATGTCGCGGTTCGCGCGGTAGACGGCCATCATCTCGTCGAGGATCTCGTTCGACCCCTCCAACGCGGCGACGGCACCCTGCTGCAACGCGCCAGGCACGCAGGAGACGATGTCCTCCTGCATCACCGTCATGCGGTCGACGATCGGCTTCGGACCGAACGCGGCGCCGATGCGCCAGCCGGTCATCGCGAACGTCTTCGAGAAGCTGTCCACCACCACGGTGCGCCGGCGCATGCCCGGCACCGCGGCGATCGACAGACATTCGACCGACGGATCGTAGACGAACGAGCGGTACACCTCGTCGCTGATCACCCACAGGTCGTGCCGTTCGCACACCTCGGCGATGAGATCCAGCTGCTCCGGGTCGATGACCGCCCCGGTCGGGTTCGACGGCGAATTGAGCAGGATCGCGCGCGTCCGCGGCGTGACGGCCGCCTCCACGTCCGCCGCCTGCATGCGGAACCCGTGCGCCGCGTCGAGCGGCACCGGCACGACGTTCGCGCCGACGAGCCGCACCTGGCCGAAATAGTTCGCGTAGCCGGGATCGGGGATGAGGATGTCGTCGCCCGGATCGAGCGTGGCCAGCAGCGCCAGATACACGGCCTCCATGCCGCCTGCCGTGACGATCACGTCCGTGTCCGGATCGTAGTCGGTGCCGTCCGCCGCGTTGCGGTGCTCGCACCACGCCTCGCGCAACGCGGCCGCGCCCCGGTTCGGCGTGTAGTGCGTGTCGCCGAGGCTCGCGGCGCGGTAGGCGGCGTCGATGACCGGCTGCGGGGTGTCGAACCCGGGTTCCCCGATCGCGAACGAGACGGCGTCCGGCACGTCCGCGGCGAGCTCGAACATCTCACGCACGCTCGGATACAGCGCCTCGGCGGCGCGCTTCGATACCTTCGGCATGGCGGCATACTCCTTACACATCCGTCCGACGCGTATGGCGGCGGGCTCACGGTCTCCCTTCACACGACCATGAACCCGCCGCGGCATCCGCATGATTGCCGGCCAGTATGCCATCGGGGCGTTTCCCATGGACCGGAGCGTCCGATGCGCGGAATCGCCGGGGCGCCGGAAGGCGCGGAACCATCGCGATCAGTCGAAGAACCCGCCGTTGCCCATCGAGGGCGCGCCGTGGCGTGGAGGCCGGCGCGTGCGGTCTGGGTCCCTGCGGACGCGCCCCGACACCGCGGGCCTCCTGTCGCGATGCATGTACTCGTACACGTCCACGTCCGAGGGTTCGGGCTGGTCCATCCATGCCGTGCCGCCCGACAGCAGCGGGTCGCGGGCGTCGATGCGACGCCTCATCGACGCGATGTCGCCCGACGCCTGCCGCAGCTCCTCCGGATCCGTGCGGCGCAGCCGCTGCTCGACCAGATCGAGGTAGACGCGTTGGCTCTGCAGGACGTCATGCAGCCGCACCTCCTCGCACAACGCCGTGTACATCCGTTCGCCGCGGCACGCTCGCTGCGCCTGGTCGACGGTCATCTCGCGGCGCCGGTCCTCCTCGGCGCGGGCGAGACACCCACGCGCTTCGGCGGACAGCGAATCGAACAACGCGGGAAGCCGCTCGTCCATCAGGGAGTTCGCCGTGTCGCGCATGGAACGCTGACGGGAGTGCGGCATGTCCCCGTCGACGCGCAGCGACATCACGCCCGTCGGCTCGAACTCGCGCGACCGCTCCTCGATCCACAACGGCGCGTCACCCTTCGGTGTGCCGGCGAGCGTGCGGGACTTCGGTGCGGTCCCCGGCTTCGACAGTTCGGACAGATGGAAGGAGAGGAGGAATCCCTCCCCGTTGCGGATGACGATGTGCGGCCACGGCCATTTGGCCGCGCGCGTCCGTGCGAACAGCGGTTCCGAGGGCGCGACAACGGAGAACCCGTGCTCCGAAGCCAGCCCGGCGATTCCGCCGATGAGCTTCGTTGCCCTGTCGACGCAGCCGGCCGACACGTAACGCCTGTCGATGTCCCGCACGAACCGCCTCATCCACGCGTCCCCCGGCATATCCTCGTCCTGATCGATGACTTCATCCGACATGATGCTGCATCCCTTCCTCTGCACGGCCCCCGGGCTTGGGGTCGCCGTCCGGCCTTCCTCGGCCGACGCCACACACCACGATGGCGCGGATGCCGACGTGCCGCAACCCCGGGGACTCCATTGTGCATAACGGTGCATAACCCGGTGCATAAGTCGGCGTCGGAACCCGCCGCATGGACGGACCGGGAGAGACCGGAGGGGAAATCCGCTCGGGGGTATTGCCAACGCGGCCCTTCGCCGCTACATTGATAGAGCCCGATACGGAAACGGAGAACCCGACATGAGCGAAACGAACCCCGCCCGCCCCGCGACGACGCCGAAGACGAGGGGCTTGTCCATCCCGGACCTCATCTCGATAGGCGTGTTCGCCGCGTTGTACTTCGTGATGGTGTGCGTCGCCACCCTCGTCAGTACCCTGTTCACCGGAGGCTTCGGCTCGATCTTCCTGCCGGCGATCGCCGCGCTGATCTCCGGCCCCGTGTTCATGCTCGCCGCCGCACGCACGCCGAGGTTCGGCGGCATCACGGTGATGGGCCTCGTGATCGGCCTGTTCCTGTTCGTCTCCGGACACTTCATCCTCTCGTTCGCGGCGAGCGTCGTGTTCCCAGTCGCCGCCGACCTGATCGCGCGCGCCGGAGCATACCGGAGCAAGGCGCTGCTGCTCGTCTCCTACGTGGTGTTCTCCTACGGACTGACCGGCCCCATCCTGCCGTTGTGGTTCATGAAGGACGCCTACGTGGCGAGCCTTGAGGCGCGCGGCAAGGACGCGGCGTACATCGACGGCGTGTTCGCCAACATCAACATGGGCACGTTCGCCGCGTCGATGGCGGCGATCCTCGTGTGCGCGGTTCTCGGCGGATGGTTCGGCCAGCGCCTGTGCGCCAAGCACTTCGCCAAGGCCGGCGTCGTTTGATGGCGACGGCTGCGCGCGATCTCGACCCGCGCACGAAACTGGCGCTGCTGCTGCTCGCCAATCTCATGCTGTTCTTCCACGCCGCGGCGGCCACGCAGGCGGTCATGGTCGTCCTGTTCCTCATCCCGCCCCTCGCCGCGGGCCGATGGCGCATGGCCGTGCGTTTCGCGATCCTGTACGTCGCGGCATTCGCGCTCGGGGCGGTCGACCCGGAGGCGCTGGGCATGCCGTGGCTGCATGTCGTCGCCGCGCTCGCCGTCGGAACCGCGATGATGCTGCCGTGCCTCATCACCGGCGCCTACGCGTTCACGACCACCTCGGCCAGCGCGTTCGTGTGCGCGATGCGGCGCATGCGCGTCCCCGAGGCCGTGGTCGTGCCGTGCGTCGTGATCATCCGCTTCTTCCCGACCATCGGCGAGGACTATCGCGCCATCCGCGACGCGATGGCGCTGCACGGGCTCGTGTCCGGCCGTCTCGCCATGCTGCGGCATCCGGCGCGGACGCTCGAATACGTGCTGGTGCCGTTGCTGATGAACGCGACCATCGTCGCGCAGGACCTGTCCGTCGCCGCGTTGACGAAGGGTCTGGGACGCGACGGGGCGCACACCTCGCGCACGACGATCCGCATGGCCGCCGCCGATTGGCTGGTCATGGCCGTGTGCGCCGCGCCGCTCGCGCTCGACATCGCGGGGGTGATCGGATGACCGCCGATCCCGTGCGCGTGCGCGACGTCGTCTTCCGCTACGACGCCGCCGTCGAACCCTCTGTGGATGACGTGTCGCTGACCGTCCGGCCGGGGGAGTGCGTCGTCCTCGCCGGCGCGAGCGGATGCGGCAAGACCACGCTGACCCGTGTCGTCAACGGTCTCGCGCCATCGTTCTTCCACGGCGACTTCGCCGGCGAGGCCACCGTGTGCGGCGTCGATGCCGCACACGGGCCGATCGACCGGCTCACGCCGTTGGCGGGCAGCGTGTTCCAGAATCCGAAGACCCAGTATTTCAACGCGGACACCACCGACGAGCTCGCCTTCCCCTGCGAGAACATGGGGATGCCGGCCGGGGAGATCAACCGCCGCGTGGAGGACGTGGCCCGGCGCTTCGGCGTGACCGGGCTGCTCGGACGCAGCGTCTTCCGACTGTCCGGCGGGCAGCGGCAGCGCGTCGCCGTCGCCGCGGCGACGGTGCTCGGACCCCGTCTCGTCGTCATGGACGAACCGACCGGCAACCTCGACGCCGCGGCGATCGACGACATGCGCGAGGCGATGCGGCGGCTGAAGGATGAGGGCGTCGCCGTCCTCGTGGCGGAGCATCGCCTCGCCTGGCTGAACGGCGTCGCCGACCGGTACCTCATATGCGAGCGCGGCCGCATCGCACGCGAATACGCGGCCGGCGAATTCCTCGCCCTGCCGCCGGAACGCGTCGCCGCCATGGGGTTGCGCGCGCTCGATCTGGAACCCTACCGGCGCGAGACCGCCCGGCTGGCGTCCCGGCCGGCGGCGCGAACCGGCGTGACGGCCGACGATCCGACGGACGATGGCGCCGCGGCCGGCGGCGTGCTGCTGCGCACGGACGGGCTCGTCGTCGGCTACGGACGGCCGCGTCGCCTGCCCTGGCAGCGGCGGCGCGTCGAGACCCGGGAGGGGTTCTCGCGCGCCGTGCCGGACCTGACGTTGCGGTGCGGCGAGATCGTCGGATTGATGGGACGCAACGGATGCGGCAAGACCACGCTGGTGCGCACGCTCACCGGACTGGCGCGCCCGCTTGCGGGCCGCGTCCTCCTGGACGGCGGCGCGGCGGGACCCCGCGATCTCATGCGCGCCGGATATCTCGTCATGCAGGACGTCAACCACCAGTTGTTCTCCGACAGCGTGCGCGAGGAGCTCACGCTCGGCATGGACCCGTCCGATCCGGGGCTCGCGGAGCGCCGGGACGGGTTGCTCGCCGACCTCGATCTCGCCGCGTTCGCGGACCGGCATCCGATGAGCCTGTCCGGCGGACAGAAGCAGCGCGTGGCGATCGGCGCGGCGCTCATGTGCGGCAAGAGTCTCGTCGTGCTGGACGAGCCGACCAGCGGGCTCGACCGGTTCCATATGGAACAGGTGGGTGGGCTGCTGCGCGACGTCGCGCGGCGTGGAACGGCGGTGCTGGTCGTCACCCACGACGAGGAGCTCGCCGCCGGATGGTGCGACCGCGTAATCGACCTGTCCGCGTGATCGGATCGGCCGGATCGTGCGCGACACGCCGCGTCGGCGGGAACCGCACCCGATATGCCGGCCCGCGCGGGCGTGTGTTAGCTTCTAGATGAGACGCGGGACCGTCGCCGTTCCCGTCTCGCACGGCACGGCAGGCGACGGCATCAGGAGGTGCGCCATGGGCGATGCGCGACGGGAGATGGAACGGCTGCGGCCGGTCTACGAGACCGGCGTGCTCAGACTGCTGCTGCGCCGCAACTCGCGCATGTACGTGGCGCTGCTCAGATCGGCGTTCGACCCGCTGACCGGCGAACTGCCGCGCGAGACATTGGAGGAGCGGTTCGCGCAGGGGCTCGCCGCGCTCGCCGACATCGGCGAATACGCGCCGGACCCCGACCTCACGTTCGGCCAGGCCGCGCACCGCGTGCTCGTCGACCTGACCCGCGAAGGCGAGGGCGAGTACGCCTGGCTCGCCAACTCGCACGACGCCGCGTCGCACCGGTTCCTCTACCGGCTGACCGCACGCGCCCACCGCGCCATCGAGGCGCTGGGGCGGCTGGAGGACGAATCCCGCACCCTGTCCGGCGCCCAGGCCAACAGCATCATCATGGAGATCGAGCACGCCCGCATGCGGCTGACCGCCGACCCCGGCGAACGCGTGCGCCTGCTCAACCGCGAAATCAAGGAGCGCAAGCACGAGATCAAACGCATCCAACAGGGGCTGCGGCACGAGACGCTCGACGACGCGCAGGTGGAGGACATCATCGCCGTCATCCACAACACGTTGCGCGGCGTGCCCATCGACCTGCGCGAGCTCGTGCTCGCCGAACGGGACAACGGCGACGCGCTCCGCCGTCGCATGCAGGCCGGCGATATGGACGTCGACGAGATCCTGGGGGCGTACAACGCCGAATACCGTGCGAACTTCGGCGAATCCGACATGGGGCGCCGCTTCGAGGACGCCTTCCAGGTGATCATCACCGACGAGGGACGCCAGCAGATCGACGAGGCGATGCGCGACATCGCGAAAACGCCCTACCTCGCCGGGGAGGCCTCCGTGCTGCTCGGGCAGGTGCGTGACGAGCTCGCCCACATCTACGACGGCATCGAGGCGGTGCGCGCGCAGATGCGCGTCTCCGACGAGGAGATCAGCAGACTCGTGCGCCAGCAGACCGACACGCGGTACCGGTCGATGCTCGCGCGGCTCAACCGTCTGTATGCCGCCGTCAACGCCGATGCGAAAGCCCATCCGGGCACCGACGGCAGACCCTACGCTACCGATGTCGGCGGCGTCAGGCTCTCCCCGCTGCCTACGCGGCCGGCACGGTCGATGGTCCGCGCGGCGGCGCCCGGACTGGATCATGACGCCGGGGACGCCGGCATGCCCCGCATCGACCTGAAGACGCTGATCGACAACGGCGGCCCACGGCTGCGCCGCATGGTCGCGCTCATCCGGCGGGAACCGGTGATGGCCGACGGCGGGATCGACATCGCCGCCAGCTTCAACCGGTTGCCGGAAGCGGATCGGCGCGAAAGCGAACTCGTCGGATTCCTCGGGGCGATCGGCGGGCAGGAGGACGGCGACGCCGTCTGGCATTGCGTGACGATCGACGGGAGGCCGCGGGACTGGCGTACGCGTGCGTTGATCGCCGGCGAGGATGAACTGGACGCCATCATGGAGGAAGGATGATCATGGACGAGGAAACCAACCCCGACGCCCTGTTCGAAGGGGACCGCGGCGATATGGGCGTGGACGCCCGCAGGGCCGCCATCGCGCTCAAACGCGAACGGTACGTCGAAGGCGAGCTGTACGACCTTATCAACGACAACCGTGACGCCGTCGTCCGATCGCTCAACAACGACATGCTCGAGCTCGTCGAGGACGAGCGTTACCGCATCATGTACGCGACGCCCGTCGCCGGGCCCGACGTCACGTTGCGCTCGCTCAAGACGCGCACCAGCCTCAAACGCGAGGAGGCCGCCCTGCTCGCGTTCCTGCGCATCCGCGTGCTCGAATACGAGAACATGCGGGTGGCGGAGGACCAGTGGATCGTCGGCTTCGACGAGATGCGCGCCGCGCTCGCCACCGGCGCCGGATACCTCGCCGCGCGCAACGACGAGGAAGGCGTGCTCAGACAGGTGGGCACGCTCGTCAACACGATGGTCACCTACGGCTATCTGTCCGACACCGATGACGACGCCATGTACCGGGTCACGCCGCTCGTCCCCGTCGTGCTCGACCGGGAGCTGGCGGACGCATGGCTCGGCGTCGCCGGCGGTGACGGCGACGGGGCCGTCGATGACGGCGCGGACGATGGCGCCGACGTGGATGGCGCCGACGAAGACGACGCCGAAGCGGAAGAGGAGGAGTGAGCATGGCCGCCAGGGAACTGCAGATGATCGCCGACCGGTGGATGATGGAAAGCCGCCGTCTCGTCAACTGGGGCTCGTACCAGGGCTACCACGAATTCAGACCGTCCACCGACCCGAAACTCCCCGTCACGCTGCTCGCCGGAGCCAGCGAATCCGGCAAGTCCACGCTCGTGGACGCGCAGATCTCGCTGCTGTACCCGACCGGCACGCCGTTCAACAAGGCGTCGAACTCGGGGCGCTCCGAACGCAGCGACTACACGTACCTGCGCGGCATGGTCGGCGTCGGCAGCACCGCGGGCGGCGACGAGCCGGTCTACCTGCGCGGCCGCGACGACGACGGGGCGCCGCAGGCCGTATGGGGCGCCATCGTCGACACCTACGTGAACGCCACCAGCGGCCAGACGCTGTCATGTGCCAAATTCCTCTACCTGATGGCGGGCGACGGCCGCGGCGACGTACGCCGGCAGTACGCGGCATGGGGCAAGCCGATCGACCCACGGCTCATGGACGCCTACCGCGACCATCCGTTCACCCCCACGCAGCTGAGGGACACGTACCCCGGATGCGAGACCTTCACCAGCGCCGACGCGTTCCACGAACACATCTGGGACACGATGGGGCTGAGCGAGGAGGCCTGCCGGCTGCTGCACAAGATTCAATCGGCCGACGCGCCGTCGAGACTCGACGACATCTTCAAGCAGGGCGTACTCGGCGTGCCCGAAGCCCTGGCCCTGGCACGCGACACCGTCGACGACTACGAACGCTACGAGGCGAACTTCACCGAAATGGAACGCAAGGCGAAACGCGTGACGGCGCTCGCCGGCATCCGGGACGCATGCGAAGCCTACGACGACGCATGCCGGCACGTCCGGACATTCGACCCGGTCGATCCGTCCAAGGAGGCCGGATCGGCGGCGATACGGCGTTGGGCGATCGCGCGGATGGCCGACGAGGTCGCCGCACGGCTGCCCATCGACGAACGCGAGCACCGCGAGCACCAGGCCGCCGCCGAAACCGCATACCGCGACGGCGAGAAGATCCGCGCGGGCATCGACGCCATCCGCGACCGCATCAGAGGGCTGGACGGCGGCAACCTCGCGCGGATGGAGATGGAACTCGAACAGGCCCGACGCTCGCTCGACGACGTGAAGACGACCCACGGGCGCATCGAGGCGGGATTCGAGGCGATCGGCGAGGCGATGCCCGGAGACGAGCACGCCTGGACGGAGAGGCGCATCGCCGCCGTGGACTTCACCCGCCTGTACGACCGGCGGGCGCAGGAACTGGACGAGACGCGCGACTGTGCGGTCGCCGCCCGCTCCGCGGCGAACGACGAGCTGCGCCGCCTCGAACGCGACTATGAGCGCCAGAAGACGCAGCGCACCCGCATCACCCAGCAGATGGACGAGACCCGCGCCATGCTCTGCAGGGCCACCGGACTGTCCGCCGGCGAACTGCCGTACGTCGCCGAACTCATGGACGTGCGCGAGGACGAGGAACAGTGGCGTCTGGCCATGAACGTCACCTACGGCGCCATCGCGCAGACCATCCTCGTCGACAAGCGCCACGAACGTGGCTTCGCCGCCAAGATCAGCGCCATCGACCCGCATGCGATGGCGCGACGCACCTGGCAGTTCGTCGACACCTCGGAGCGCTTCGGGGCGGACGACGGGAAGGCCGCGGGCGACGGCCCGTGGATGTCCTCCAAGCTGCGGTACCGCGAGGATTCGCCGTTCGCCGATTGGCTGCGCGCGCAGACCGCATCCGAACGGTTCGACGCCGTATGCGTCGACGCCATCGACGACGCCGACCGCGAGCGCCGTCAGGTGCAGGCCGACGGGCAGATCAAAAGCGGCAAACGCGGACAGCACGGCGTCAAGGACCGTCGCGAGGTCATCGGCTACGTCACCGAGGCCTATCTGGACGCGCTGAAGCACGGCATCGCCGAAGCGCGCGGCCGCTCGGAACGGGCGGAACATGACTACACGGAGGCGAAACGGCGTGCGGAGGCCCTGCGCAGCGGACTCGAACTCGCCAAGCAGCTCGCCTACACGTCATGGGAGAGCGTCGACGTGGAATCCGCCTCGGCCACGGTGGACGGGCTCGAGACGTCGATCGCCGCGATCAGGAACAACCCCGAGCTCGCCGAGCTTGTCCGACGTGAGGAGGCGATGCGAGAGGAGCTCGACCGCAACGAGCAACGCCGGTTCGCCGAGAAACGTGACGCCGACGCCGCGGCGTCCGCCTGCGAAGCCGCCCGACGGTGGCTGGACGCCAACCGGAGCCATGCGTCGTGGGAGACCGACGGCGATGCGGACGCCGCCGGGCGCGTGGGCGCCGCGCCGTTGGACGAAAGCGCGGAAACGACGCTCGAACACTCTTATGAGGACGGGTTCCCGGGAATCACGGACGCCGCGCTGCGGGCCCACATGATCATCGGGGCGGGCGCAGATGCGCCGGCCGCGGGCACGTCGTTCCCCGAACGCGTCATCGCGAGGATGCGCGACGACATGACCGCCCGCATCGACGCGCTCGCCTCCCAGGTCTCGGCCGCGAAGACGGTCGTCGAAGCCCGGATGGAATCGTACAAGGGCATGTACGCCGCGGACGACGACGCGCTGTCGGCCACAGTGGAGGACCGCCGGTACTATCTCGACGAGCTGGAGGGACTGTCGCGACTCACCGCCGGGGAGGCGACCGGCTCCGAATACCGGCGTTGCCTGGAACAGCTGCTGATGGGCCTGCTGACCATCAAACGCGCCGTCGACACCGACGAGGCCGGCATCCGCGACCAGCTCGACCGCATCAACGCCATGCTCGACGGGCAGCGGTTCGGCCCCAAGCACGGCAGCCTGTCCCTGCACGCGGACGTGCGCAAGCCGGACCGGGGCTTCTCCTCGCAGCTGACGCGGACCATCGGCGCGCTCAACGACTGGAAGGCGTCGGGAAACGACGATCCGGCGGCGATGCGCAAGGTGTTCGCCTCGTGCGGCGGCGTCATCGGCCTGCTGCGCGCCCAGCTCGCGCAGGTGAGGGACGCGAACGGTGTGAAGAGCTACGGCGCGCGCGACCTCGACCCGCGGTGCCGTTCGTCCTTCTACGCGATCGTGCACCACGAGGACGGGCTCGACGAGCGCATCACCTCCACCGGCGGACGGTCCGGCGGAGCCCTGCAGGAGCTCACCTCGTTCGTCTACGGCGCCGCGCTCATCTACCTGCTCGGCGGAGGCATGGAGAACCGTCTCAAACCCAGCTACACGACGCTGTTCCTCGACGAGGCGCTCATCAAGGCGGACGGCCGCTACACGCAGCGCGCCCTCACCGTGCTGCCGCGCCTCGGCTTCCAGGTGATCGTCTCCGCGCCGGAAAGCAAGACTGGCGAGATTCTCGAGGTCTCCACCAAGGCCTACGTCACCTACAAGAACCCCGACACCGGCCTCACCTCCCTGCGCGAGGCCGACCTCGCCGGTTCCGGAACACAGGATTCGAATCAGGAGTCCCGTGAGGAAGAACCGTCGACGTATGAGGAAGAGGCACGATCATGAGCCGTATGAAAAGCGTGGAGGACATCGTCGTCGAGGTGCGGCGCGCGGTGCGTGCCCGCATGTACCGACTTGATACGGTGTGGCCGTTGACGGTGAGGGTGGGGTTACCCGGCAAAAGTGAATTGGAATCCAATATCGTCGAGGTGCATGACAACAACAACGCGATCAGAAGATGGGCGGATGGCCATGGATGCGGCTTGGAATACGTGACGCGACAGATGGGAACGCCGGTGCGGCTCGTGTCCAAGGTGCTGATCGAGGATGAAGCCACCGCGTTGCGGGTCATCGGCCGGCGGGACGCTGCCGAATACCGCAGGATGCGGGAACGGGCCGATCGGTTGCGCGACCGCCTGGGGACGGGACCGGCGCTGGCGATGAAGGCGGTCCGTAAGACCCAAGCCCAATCGGATGTCGATTTCGAACTGCTGATACGGGCCTGCGAGTTCTTCCTGCGTTATGACGCTACCGGTAGAAGGCCAAGGGCGGTGCCGCTCGCCGGATTCAGCGCGAAATGGCTGGACCAGTCGCATAAGGTACGTCGGCAGACCATTGAACTGTTATGCGGTTTGGATGATCTCGGGCTTGATGAACGTCCTCGCGAATGTCGTTTCAGGTACTTGGACCCAGCGTTGTATCGGTCTCCGGATATGGTCGCCGTCCAGCCTTGGAACGAGGGGCCGTCGTGCGGCATCCGATACGTCGTCATCTGCGAGAACAAGGACACCTATCAGACCATGCCGTCCATTGACGGGGGACTATGCGTATTCGGACAGGGATTTGCGGCATCGGATTCGTTGCCGCTGCTGCCGTGGCTGTTCGACGATGCAGGGCATGGCATCCACGTGGCGTACTGGGGAGACCTGGATGCCTCCGGCTTTGAAATCCTATCCAAAGTCAGGCAGATCGGCATCTCCTGCGAATCGGTATGCATGGACAGGGAGACGTATGAGACTCATAAGGAATTCGGATCCGAGCTCACGGAAACCAATGAAACGCTTCATGCGCGGATTCCGCAGAACCTTCCCGGACTGACCGATGAGGAACGGGCGTTGTACGAATCCCTGTGCACGGGGGAGGGCGTCGATTGTCTTCGCATCGAGCAGGAACGCATTACGATGAGCTATGCCGCGTCGCGCTTGACGAACATGGGGTTCCCCGTGAGATACGAAGGGGTCGATGACGTATGGCCGGACAGAGCGTCGTTGAAAACCGCGGAGGGGCGGGATACGTGCATGGGCATATGATGAAGAAACGGGCTTCCGGAATACGGGAATCGAACGGGAGGTGCTGGGATGACGCGGATGATGGGTGTTTCCGAACATGTGAAAGCAGCTGACGATGCCTCGTCGAAGGTTTCGGGGCATCATATGGAACGGGCCGATCTCACTCCGGGTCGGATTGCCTCGGTCGCCCGGCCGATTGCGGTGAGGAACCGGGTCTCCGAGCTGTATCTGTTCGGCTCGATGGCTCGCGGTGAGGGGAAAGCCGATTCGGACATCGATTTCATCTACCAGTTCGCACCGGATGCCAATCCGCAGATAGATCTCATCGCGTTGCGTGACGAGCTGGAGCACGCATTCGGCAGGGACGTCGATTTGGTTCGTAAGGCCTATGTGACCGATCCGCAGCATGACGGATTGAAGGAGCTTCAGCGCGTGCTGTTCGCCAACAGCATCACCTCGAAACCCATGTTCAGAATCGTGTAGGCCCGCTCACGGTGAATGACGATAGAAAGGGGCGTGGTATGGGAGTCGTCGGCGAACGCGACATGATACACATCGTCGCCATCATGCGTGCCATGAAGGACGCCCAGCGTTTTCTCGGTGATATGAGCCTTGAAGAATTCCATGACGACGACAAGACCCAGAACGCGGTCGCGATGGCGGTGGCCCGGGTGGGAGAGCATGTCAAAGGTCTGTCGAGAGGGTTCCGCGAAAGCGAGCCGGAGACCGAGTGGAGGGCCATCGCCGGCACCCGGGATTGGATCGTCCATGACTATGACGAGCTTGATTTCGGACGACTGTATCATGCGGTCAAGCGGGAGCTTCCCGCGGTAATCGCTGTGTTGCAGCCGTATGTCGACAGCCAGAAGGGCATAGCCGTGCGTGACACTGCACCGTTCGATGTGCCGATGATTTGATTCGCTTCTATTCGGAAGGAGACACGCCGTCGAACAGGTGTTCGATATGCGTCGGGGTTTCGGGTATTCTGGGTGCGGAAAATCCGCGGCCGGACGCGTGCCGCGGCGACTGACGGAAGGCGGGGATCGTGGCGACGAAACGGAAGACGACGGGCGGCAGGAACGGCGAGGTCGTCGTCGAGAAGGTGATGACCAGCGATTCGTTCCTCACGCGCGAGATCCGCAAGGCGCCGCTCGTCGAGCACGACGGTTCGCTCGTGGCGGACATCTCGCACATCCCCAACGACCTCAAGATCACCATCCAGGGCGCGCGCGAGCACAACCTCAAGAACGTGGACCTCGCGATCCCGCGCAATCGCATGGTCGTGTTCACCGGCCTGTCCGGTTCGGGCAAATCCTCGCTCGCGTTCGACACCCTGTTCGCCGAGGGCCAGCGCCGCTACGTCGAATCGCTGTCCGCGTACGCGCGCCAGTTCCTCGGTCAGATGGACAAGCCGGACGTCGACTTCATCGAAGGCCTGAGCCCCGCCGTGTCCATCGACCAGAAGACCACGAACCGCAACCCGCGCTCCACCGTCGGCACCATCACCGAGATCTACGACTACCTGCGCCTCCTGTTCGCGCGCACCGGCGTGCCGCACTGCCCCGAATGCGGCGAACCCGTCGCCTCGCAGACCCCGCAGCAGATCGTCGACGCGCTCATGGACTATCCGGAACGCACCCGCTTCCAGATCCTCGCGCCCGTCGTCAAAGGCCGCAAGGGCGAATTCGTCGACATGCTCGAACTGCTGCGCTCCGACGGCTACGCCCGCGCGCTCATCGATGGGGAGATGCGGCAGCTGTCCGATGACATCACGCTCGCCAAGCAGAAGAAGCACACCATTGAGGTCGTCGTCGACCGTCTCGTCGTCAAGGACGGCATGCGCCAGCGGCTCACCGACTCGGTCGAGACGGCGCTGAAGCTCGCCAACGGCTCCATCGTCATCGACTTCGTCGACGAGGAGGAGGGAAGCCCCGCCCGCCGTCGGCCGTTCTCCGAACACCGCAGCTGTCCGAACGGGCACGTGCTCGAACTCGACGAGATCGAGCCGCGCACCTTCTCCTTCAACGCGCCCTACGGCGCATGCCCCGCCTGCACCGGTCTCGGCTTCAAGCTCGAGATCGACCCGGAGCTCGTCATCGCAGACCCGGACAAGTCGCTCGCCGACGGCGTCATCGAACCGTGGAGCAACACGAAGATGACCGCCCAGTACTATGGCCATCTGCTCGAAGGCCTCGCCCGCGAGATGGGCTTCTCGATGCGCACCCCGTGGAAGGACCTGCCCGCCGACGTGCGCCACGACATCCTCTACGGCCACGAGTTCAAGGTCGACGTCTCCTACCGCAACCGTTGGGGCCGTCTCAGGGAATACTCCACCGGCTTCGAAGGCGTGGTGCGTTCGCTCATGCGCAAGCACGAGGAGACCGACTCGCAGTCGATGAGGGAGTACTACGAGTCGTACATGCGCGAAGTGCCCTGCCAGGTGTGCCACGGCAGGCGTCTCAAGCCCGAGGTGCTGGCCGTCACCGTCGGCGGCCTGTCCATCTTCGACGTGTGCGACATGCCCGTCGTGCGCGGGCTCGCCTGGGTCAACGGGCTCAAGCTCGAAGGCGCGGACGCGAAGATCGCCGGCGAGGTGCTCAAGGAGATCCGCGCCCGCCTCGGCTTCCTCAACGACGTCGGCCTCGACTACCTCACCCTGTCGCGCGCCGCCGCCACCCTGTCCGGCGGCGAGGCGCAGCGCATCCGTCTCGCCACGCAGATCGGCTCCGGCCTCGTCGGCGTCATGTACGTGCTCGACGAGCCGTCCATCGGCCTGCACCAGCGCGACAACGCGCGTCTCATCGAGACGCTCCACCATCTGCGCGACCTCGGCAACACGCTCATCGTCGTCGAACACGACGAGGACACAATCCGCGAGGCCGACTGGCTCGTCGACATCGGCCCCGGCGCCGGCGAGCACGGCGGCGAGGTCGTCTACTCGGGGCCCGCGAAGCATCTCGTCGAGGCGAAACGCTCGATCACCGGCGACTACATCGCCCACCGCCGCGAGATCGCCGTGCCCGAACACCGCCGCAAGGTGAGGAGGACCGCCCAGCTCAAGGTCGTCGGCGCGCGCGAGAACAACCTCAAGAACATCGACGTGAGCTTCCCGCTCGGCGTGTTCACCGTCGTCACCGGCGTCTCCGGATCCGGCAAATCCTCGCTCGTCAACACGATCCTCTACCCGGTCCTCGCCGACAAGCTCAACGGCGCGCGCATCGTGCCCGGCAAGCACCGCCGCGTCGAAGGGCTCGACCAGGTCAGGAAAGTCATCCACGTCGACCAGAACCCGATCGGGCGCACGCCGCGCTCCAACCCCGCCACCTACACGGGCGTGTGGGACAAGATCCGCGCACTGTTCGCCAAGACGCCCGAGGCGCAGGTGCGCGGCTACGGGCCCGGCCGTTTCTCCTTCAACGTGAAGGGCGGCCGTTGCGAAGCGTGCCACGGCGACGGCACGCTCAAGATCGAGATGAACTTCCTGCCCGACGTGTACGTGGAATGCGAGACCTGCCACGGCAAACGCTACAACCGCGAGACCCTCGAGGTGAAGTACAACGGCAAGACCGTCTCCGACATCCTCGACATGCCCATCGAGGAGGCCGCCGACTTCTTCAAGGCGTACACCGGCATCTCCCGGTACCTCAAGACCCTCGTGGACGTCGGCCTCGGCTACATCCGCCTCGGCCAGCCCGCCCCGACGCTCTCCGGCGGCGAATCCCAGCGCGTCAAGCTCGCCACCGAACTGCAGCGCAGGTCCGACGGCAAGACCGTGTACATCCTCGACGAGCCGACCACCGGCCTGCACTTCGAGGACGTGAACAAACTGCTCAAGGTGCTGCAGGGGCTCGTCGACAAGGGCAACACGGTCATCGTCATCGAGCACAACCTCGACGTGGTCAAGTCGGCCGACTGGATCATCGACCTCGGGCCCGAGGGCGGCGACGGCGGCGGCACCGTCGTCACGCAGGGCACGCCCGAACAGGTGGCGCAATGCGAGGCGTCGTGGACCGGCCGCTTCCTCAAAGGCATGCTCTGAAAGGCGACGCCGTGACCAACGACATCGAACGGCACTCGCCCGAGGTATGGCGACGGACGGCCGACGCGTTGCGCGGGGAGGCGACGGACGGCGCGTCCGACGCCGACGGCACGACGGCGAAGACGAACCGCAACGGGGCGCCGCTGCTCGGCGACTCGCGCGACCTGTTCCGACCGAAATCCTCGGACATCCCCGCCGAACCCGGCGTGTACAAATGGCGCGACGGCGAAGGCCGCGTCATCTACGTCGGCAAGGCGAAGAACCTGCGCAACAGGCTCGCCAACTACTTCCAGCCGCTGCACCTGCTGCACCCGCGCACGCAGACCATGGTGCTCACCGCCCGCAGCCTCGAATGGACCGTCGTCGGCACCGAACTCGAATCGCTCACCCTCGAATACACGTGGATCAAGGAGTTCGACCCCCGGTTCAACGTGCAGTTCCGCGACGACAAGACCTACCCGTACCTTGCGGTCTCCGTCGGCGAGACGGTGCCGCGCGTGTGGGTGACGCGCAGCCGCAAACGCCGCGACACCCGCTACTTCGGCCCTTACGCGAAGGTATGGGATCTGCGCCACGGACTCGACCGGCTCCTGCGCACCTTCCCCGTGCGCACCTGCGCCGACGGCGTCTACCGCAAGGCCGAACTCACGGGACGCCCCTGCCTGCTCGCCTCCATCGGCAAATGCTCCGCGCCGTGCGTCGGCCGCATCGACGCGAAGGAGCACCGGCGCATGTGCGAACGGCTCGTCGGCGTGATGACCGGCAGACTCGGCAAGTCGTACATCGCGCAGCTCACCCGCGACATGAAGGCCGCCAGCGCCGACCTCGAATTCGAGAAAGCGGCGCGTCTGCGCGACGAAATCGCCATGCTCTCCACCGTCGTCCAACAGAACGCGGTCGTGCTCGACGACCAGGTCGACGCCGACGTGTTCGGCTTCGCCACCGACGAGATCGAAGCCTCCGTGCACGCGTTCCACGTGCGCGCCGGCACGATCCGCGGCGAACGCAACTGGAGCGTCGAACGCGTCGACGACGCCGACGACGCCGATCTCATGGCCGACCTGCTCGTGCGCGTCTACTCGGACGCGCGGAACGACGCCGCGGCCGGGAACGCGACGGCGAAGGTCGAGGAACGGCGCGACGCCATCGGGTCCACGCAGCGCGTGACCGCGACCGACGCGGCGTCCCGCGCGCGGGCGACGCGCGAACGCAACGCGCGACAGGAGATCACCGGACGCGCCGACCTGCTCGCCCCCATCGCCCCGGTGCCCCGCGAGGTCATCACGCCCATCGAACTCGAACCGTCCCGGCGCGAGGAGCTCGAAACCTGGCTGACCGGACTGCGCGGCGGCGCGGTCACGATCCGCGTCGCCGGCAGAGGCGACAAGCGGCAGCTCATGGACCGGGCGAACGACAACGCCGCGCAGGCGCTGGCCCGCGCCAAGATGAGCCGCATCGCCGACATCGGCGCACGTACCCGCGCCATGAACGAGGTCGCCGACGCGCTGGGCCTCGCCGAAGCCCCGCTGCGCATCGAATGCTACGACATCTCCAACACGGTCGGCGGGGCCTTCCAGGTGGCCTCCATGGTCGTGTTCGAGGACGCCGTCGCCAAGAAAAGCGAATACCGGCGCTTCGCCATCCGCGGCAAGGACGGCCAAGGCGCGCTCGACGACCTGAGCGCCCTCTACGAGACGCTGACGCGGCGCTTCCGTCACGGCAACATCGCCGGCGACTCCGGCGAGAGCATCGAGGCGGAACGACGCGCGAAGACGGCGACGGACGCGCGCGCCGACGCCCGAAGCGGCACGGTCGCGGAAGACGACGGAACGAAGAAGGACACGGTCCAGCAGAACACGGACCGGCACCGGTTCGCCTACAAGCCGAACCTCGTCGTCGTCGACGGCGGCAGGCCGCAGGCCATGGCCGCCGCGAAGGCGCTCGCCGACTGCGGCGTCGACGACGTGGCCGTATGCGGGCTCGCCAAACGGCTCGAAGAGGTGTGGGTGCCGGACGACGACTACCCAATCATCCTCAAACGCCAATCCGAGGGCATGTACCTGCTGCAGCGCGTGCGCGACGAATCGCACCGCTTCGCCATCACCTACCACCGGCAGACGAGACGCAAGGGGGCGTTGCGCAGCGCCCTCGACGGCATCCCCGGCGTGGGACCCGCCTACCAGAAACGGCTGCTCGCGCGGTTCGGTTCGGTCAAGGCGATGCGCGGCGTCGGCGTCGAGGAGCTGGAGCAGGTCAAGGGGATAGGCCATGCCAAGGCGCAGGCCATCTACGACGCCCTGCACGCGGACGGTGCGGACGGCGCCGGCGGCACCGGCGATACGGTCGGCACCGTCGGCGGCCCCGGCACGCGCCGGCCATGAGCAGACGGCTTCCGACCGCGGTCCGGACGGCCCGAGTAGGATGGTCGGGAGAACCGGGAAGGCAAGGAGGGAAGCATGACGATCGCCAATCGGTGCGCGGTGCTCGGCAAACCCATCTCGCATTCGCTGTCGCCCGTGCTGCACAACGCGGCGTACCGTTCGCTCGGACTCGACGACTGGACGTACGACAGGCACGAGGTGGGGGAGGAGGACCTCGACGGGTTCCTCAAGGGGCTCGACCCCACGTGGCGGGGACTCAGCCTGACGATGCCGCTCAAGAAGACCATCCAGCCGTACGGCACGCCCCGCAACGTGTGGGCGCGGGAGCTCAACGTCGCCAACACGGCGGTGTTCGACTGGGACGAGGCCACCCACGACGATCCCGCATGGCCCCACGGGAAGCCGGCGATCAGGCTCTACAACACCGACGTGGTCGGCATCCAGCTGGCCTTCGACCACGCCGACCGGGAACTCGGCGTGCATCGCGACGGACGGACGGGACGCCGCGCGCTCATCGTCGGCAACGGCAACACCGCCACGTCGGCCGCGGCGGCCTGCCTGATGCTGCCGGGCGTCGAACGCATCACCATCGCCGCGCGCCATCCCGGCCGCGACCTCGGACTGGACTCCGCCGCGAAGGCGTTCCGCGGCGTCGAAGGCCGTCCCTACGACGAGATTGACCTGTCCGACGCGGACGGGGTGACCGCCGCCGCCCGTGAATCCGACTACGTGATCAACACGATTCCCGGGCATGCCGCGGACGGTCTCGCCGAAACGCTCGACCGCACCGGCGACGCGTTCGGCGGCATGCTGCTCGACGTGGTCTACGACCCGCGTCCCACGAAGCTCATGCAGGCATGGCGCTCCCACGGCGGCCACGCGATCGGCGGCGAGGAGATGCTCCTGTACCAGGCGCTCATCCAGGTGCTGCTCATGACGGGCATCTGGGACGACGATCCGCCGTCCGACGCCGACCGCCGCCTGCAGGACGTCACCGTCGACGACGACCATCTGGAGATCGCCATGAGAAAGGCGTTGGAGGAGGCGCTGTGATGGAGGACCATGACGCGATGAACGCCGCTGCGGCGGCCGGTGCCACGCACGACGACGAGCCCGCGCCCGCCAACGGCTTCGAGGTGCTGCTCATCACCGGCATGTCCGGTGCGGGGCGCTCGCACGCCGCCGACTGCGTGGAGGACATGGGCTGGTACGTGGTCGACAACATGCCGCCCAAGCTGCTCGTCCCGCTCGTCGACATGATGACCAACGCCGGCGACGGCAAGGGCGTGCACAAGCTCGCCGCCGTCATCGACGTGAGGTCGCGCGAATACTTCGACGACCTCAACGAGGTGCTCAGCCATCTCGACGACCTCGGCGTGCACACCCGCATCCTGTTCCTCGACGCCAGCGACGACGTGCTCGTCACCCGCTACGAGAAGGTGCGCAGACCCCATCCGCTCCAGCACGGCAACCGCCTCATCGACGGCATCAACGAGGAGCGAGCGCTGCTCGCGAACCTCAAGGAGCGCGCGGACATGGTCATCGACACCTCCGCGCTGAGCATCCACCAGCTGTCCACCAAACTGTACGAGGCGATGGTCGGATCCGGCCCCAGGACGGTCTCCGTGCACATCTTCAGCTTCGGGTTCAAATACGGCACCCCCACCGACGCGGACTTCGTGGCCGACGTGAGGTTCCTGCCCAACCCGTTCTGGGTGCCCAGCCTGCGCGAGCTGACCGGATGGGACAAGCCCGTCGCCGACTACGTGCTGAACAGCAAGGGGGCGTCCGAATTCCTCGACGCCTACGAGAAGGCGCTGCTCGTCGCCATCGACGGATACGCGCGCGAGGACAAGCATTTCGTGACGATCGCGGTGGGCTGCACGGGCGGCCAGCACCGGTCGGTCGCCATGAGCGAGGCCCTGGCGAAACGTTTGCGCTCACACGGGCTGGATGTCACCGTTTCCGCCCGCGAACAGCGCAGACGCCGGTGAACGCGCCCGTCGCGGCGCTGACCACATGTCGAGACGTCGGCCGCGAAAAAGTGAAAACGGCGCGACTGTTGTCCAAGATGGTCGGTATCACAGATTCGGCGGACGGCGGGGAAGAGTCCCCGCTTGCAGACCCGAACCCCTGAAACCATTGAGAGGGACGAGACTTAGGAGGTTGGCTCTTGGCTCTTCTGGATGATGTGAAAAGCGAGCTCGCGGCGCTTGAGGACGAGAAGGCGGACGCCAGGAAGGCGCAGGTCACCGCCATGATCCGCTTCGCCGGCGGCTTCATGAACAACGCCCAGAAGCAGATCGTCATGCTCGCCACCTTCGATTCCCTGGTCGCGGCCCAGTGGCTGCGCGACAACATCGAGGACCTGTACAACCTCGAGGCCAAGCTCATCAGCTCCACGAGGACGACGCCGAAGGGCTCCCACCAGTACCATGTGGTCAAGGTGGAGCGCGGCGCGGTGAACCTGGCCGTGGCCACCGGCCTCATCGACCGCAACAAGGCCGTGCGCGGCCTGCCCGTCAAGATCGTGCAGGGCAAGATCGCCCAGGTGCGCGCCGCATGGCGCGGCGCCTTCATGGCCAAGGGCATCCTGTCCGACCTGGGCAAGAACCCGTACATGGAGATCATCTGCCCGTGCAACGAGGCCGCGATGGCCTTGGCCGGCCTCGCCCGGCGACTCGGCATCACCGCCAAGCCGCGCCAGCTCAGCAAATCCTATCGCGTGACGCTCACCGATCCGGACTCCATCGAACGCATGCTCAACTCGATGGGCGCCATGCGCTCCGCCCGCGACTGGACGGGCAAGCGCTCGGACGGCGAGACCCGCTCCAAGGCGAACCGCCTCGCCAACTTCGACGACGCGAACATGCGCCGCTCCGCCAAGGCCGCGGCCGAGGCGTGCGACAAGGTGCGCAAGGCGTTCGAACTGTTCGACGCCGCCGGCGTGGACGTGCCGGACAACCTGCGCGCCGCCGGCCAGCTGCGCCTCGAGCACGGCGACGCCAGCCTGGAGGAGCTCGGCCGTCTCGCCGAGCCGCCGATCTCCAAGGACGCCATCGCCGGACGCATCCGCCGTCTGCTCCAGCTCGCGGAGAAGACCGCCAAGTCGCGTTCCTGAACGTTTTCATAACGATTCGGCGATACGTTCCAAAAATTCCTGTGTCAGGCCCGCCCGGACGGCGGGCCTGTTGTATTATGCGAAGTGGCAAGAAACCGCCACTTTCCCGCGCAAGCGGTTAGGAAAGGATATTCATGAAGACACTCAAGGATCTCGGAGACCTCAAGGGCAAGCGCGTCCTGGTCCGCGCCGATTTCAACGTCCCGCTGGACGGCACCACGATCACCGACGACGGCCGCATCAAGGCCGCCCTGCCGACGATCAAGGCCCTGCGCGAGGGAGGCGCGAAGGTCATCCTGATGGCCCACCTCGGCCGTCCGAAGGGCAAGGTCGTCCCGGAGCTGTCCCTGGCCCCGGTCGCCGCCCGTCTCGGCGAGCTGCTCGGCGTCGACGTGCCGCTGGCCGCCGACACCTACGGCGAGGACGCCCAGGCCAAGGTCGCCGCGATGAATGACGGCGACGTCGTCCTGCTGCAGAACGTCCGCTTCAACCCGGAGGAGACCAGCAAGGATCCGGCTGTGCGCGCCCCGTACGCCAAGAAGATCGCCGCCCTCGGCGACGTCTTCGTCTCCGACGGCTTCGGCGTCGTCCACCGCGCCCAGGGCTCCAACTACGACGTGGCCGCCGATCTGCCGGCCGCCGCCGGCCTGCTGGTCGAGAAGGAGGTCAAGGCTCTGTCCAAGGCCACCGAGAACCCGGAGCGCCCGTTCACCGTCGTGCTCGGCGGCTCCAAGGTCTCCGACAAGCTCGGCGTCATCGAGAACCTGCTCGACAAGGCCAACCGCCTCGTCATCGGCGGCGGCATGGTGTTCACCTTCCTCAAGGCCAAGGGCTACGAGGTCGGCACCTCCCTGCTCGAAGAGGATCAGCTCGACAAGGTCAAGGGCTACATCGAGACCGCCGAGAAGAACGGCGTCGAGCTCGTGCTGCCGACCGACATCGTCGTGAACGCCGGCTTCCCGGCCGGTGACACCCCGGTCGCCCCGGAGGTCGTCGCCGCCGACGCCATCCCGGCCGACAAGATGGGCCTCGACATCGGCCCGGAGTCCCAGAAGCTGTTCCACGACAAGATCGTCGACTCCAAGACCGTCGTGTGGAACGGCCCGATGGGCGTCTTCGAGATCCCGGAGTTCGCGGCCGGCACCAAGGCCGTCGCGCAGGGCCTGGTCGACGCGACCGCGGCCGGCGCGTTCACCATCGTCGGCGGCGGCGACTCCGCCTCCGCGGTGCGCAACCTCGGCTTCCCGGAGGACGGCTTCTCGCACATCTCCACCGGCGGCGGTGCCTCCCTCGAGTTCCTCGAGGGCAAGGAGCTGCCGGGCCTGAAGGTGCTCGCCTGACATCGGTTCCGCATCGGCTCCCCGCGTCCACGTCCCGTCGTGGCGTGGGGAGCCATGCCGTTTCGCCCCGCACACGCTTCTCATCGCACCCCATACGCACCCGTTTCGCGTGTCTCTCACGTATCGCGTATTTCTCACGTATTTCTAGGAAGGGATCCATGGCGTCCGAACGCGTCCCGCTGGTCGCGGGCAACTGGAAAATGAACTTCGACCATCTCGAGGCAACGTATTTCGTGCAGAAGTTCGCATGGCAGCTGCGTGACGCCCACTTCGACTTCCGCAGGGTGGAGGTCGCCCTGTTCCCCTCGTTCACCTCGCTGCGCAGCGTGGAGGTGCTTGTCGAGGCCGACAAGCTCAAGATCCGCTACGGCGCGCAGTCCGTGTCCGTCACCGACCAGGGGGCGTTCACCGGCGACATCTCCGCCGACATGATCGCGCACCTCGGATGCTCGTACGTGATCATCGGCCATTCGGAGCGCCGCAAATACCATCCCGAGGACGACGCCAACATCGTCGACCAGGTGAGGGCCGTCCTCGCCGCCGGCATGCAGCCGATCCTGTGCGTCGGCGAGAGCTTCGAGGAGCGCCGCCAGGGCATCGAGCTCGACTTCGCCGTCGGCCAGGTGCACGACGTCACCCGCGACCTCAACGAGGCCGAGGCGGCGAAGCTCATCATCGCCTACGAGCCCGTGTGGGCCATCGGCACCGGCATGGTCGCCACGCCGGAGTCCGCGCAGTACGCGGCCCAGGCCATCCGCGACGATCTCAGGGCCACGTTCGGGGACACCGTGGCGGACACCGTCCGCATCCTCTACGGCGGCTCCGTCTCCTCGAAGAACGCGGTCGAACTCATCGGCGAGCCCGACGTGGACGGCTTCCTCATCGGCGGCGCGGCGCTCGACGTCGACGAGCTGACCCGCATCTGCCGGCTCACCGCCAAAGCCACCCGGTGAAACCGCCCGGGTCTCCACCTTTTTCAAGACATTGCGCTATGCTGGAGCGCAGACTTATACCGAACCGGAGGTAATCCACTCGTGACCGCTCTGAAAATCGCCCTCGAAATCGTCGTCGTCGTGCTCAGCTGCCTGCTGACCCTGCTCATCCTCATGCACAAGGGCAAGGGCGGCGGCCTGTCCGACATGTTCGGCGGCGGCCTCACCCAGAACGCGGGCACGTCCGGCGTCGCCGAGAAGAACCTGAACCGCTGGACCGTCATCATCGCCCTGATTTGGGTGGCCATCATCATCGCCCTCGGCCTGATGACCAAGTTCAACCTCATCTGACACGTAATCCGTCCGTGATCGTATGACCCATGACCGCCAGTCGGCCATGGGTCGCGTTCGTTATGGCGGGTTCCGCGCCGGAACCGGGAGCCGCCGAACCATCGAAGGGACATCATCATGGTCACCATGAACCGCAACAAGGTCGTCATCGTCGGCACCGGACAGGTGGGAGCCACCGCCGCGTTCGCCATCGTCACGCACGGACTGTGCAACGAGCTCGTGCTCATCGACCATTTCGCCGCCAAGGCGGCGGGGGAGAGCCACGATCTCGACGACGGCAGCGAATTCCAGGACCGTCACGTCAAGGTGCGCACCGGCGACTACGCCGACTGCCGCGACGCGGACATCGTCGTCGTCACCGTGGGGCGCAAGCCGCCGGCCAACTCGACCCGTCTCGCCGAACTCGGCTTCACCGTCGGCCTCGTCGGCGACGTCGTCGACCATGTCATGGCCTCCGGCTTCGACGGCGTGATCGTCATGGTCTCCAACCCGGTCGACGTGATGGCCTGGTACGCGTGGAAGCGTTCCGGTCTGCCGCGCACGCAGGTGCTCGGCACCGGCACCGCGCTCGATACCTCCCGTCTCAAGACCATCATCGGCGAGGAGACCGGACTCGACCCGCGCAACGTGGGAGGGTTCGTCATGGGCGAGCACGGCGACTCCCAGTTCGCCGCATGGTCCACCGTCTCGCTCGGCGGCAAGCCGTTCGCCAAGTTCCTGGCCGACAACCAGAGCCGTTTCGCCTCCGTCTCCACCGCCGAGATCGAGCGCAAGACGCGCATGCGCGGCAACGAGATCGTCGCCGCGAAGGGCGGCACCAACTTCGGCATCGCCTCCACCGTCGCCGGCATCGTGCAGACGATCCTGTGGGACGAGCGGCGCATCGTACCCGTCTCCACGCTGCTCGACGGCGAATACGGCGAGCACGACGTGTTCCTCGGCGTGCCCACCGAATTGCGCGCCAACGGCGCCAACGAGATCGTCGAACTCGAACTCACCGAGGAGGAGCACGCGAAGCTCCACCACTCCGCCGAGCTCGTCCGCTCCTACTGCGAGGGACTGCTGTGATCCCGGCCGCGCACGTCCCGCCGGAATCCCGGCTCGTCGTCGCCGACCTCGACGGCACGCTGCTGCACGGCGCCCCCACCTTCGAGGGGCGACACCTCACCGAACGGTCCATCGATGCCGTCGAACGCCTGCATGACGCCGGGTACCGGTTCGCCATCGCCACGGCCAGGCCCGTGAGCACCGGCTACGCCCTCGCGGAGCGGCTGCCGGTCGACGCCTGCATCTATCTGAACGGCGCGCTCATCGACTTCGAGCCCGCGAAATCCGACTACGACATGCTCACCTCGGGCCGTATGCCCGCCGACGGGCATCTCATGAAGATCGGATTCCCGTCGTCCCGCGCCTGCGAGGTGTGCCGGTCCCTCCTCGACGCGATGCCCGATCTCGAGGTCGGCATCGTCATGGACGACGTGAGGTACACGAACTTCGACGTCAGCGTCTACTGGAAGACCCAGACCTGGCGGTTCACCGACTTCACCGAGACGGACGTTCCCGCGGGTGTCGCCGACAAGATCATCGCGTTCCCGAAGGGGGAGCAGCGCGAGGCGATTCGCCGCCTGATCCCCGACGATTTCGCGCTGTCCGTCTCCGAAGGCACGTTGTACATGTTCATGAACCCGAAGGCGAACAAGCGCGACGCGCTGGGCATCCTGTGCGAGCGCATGGGCGTCGTCCCGGAACACGCCGTCGCCTTCGGCGACGATCTCGTGGACATCGACATGATGCGGTCCGCCGGCCGCTCCGTCGCCGTCGCGAACTCCAATCCCAGGGTCCTCGCCATCGCGGACGAGATCTGCCCGTCCAACGACGAGGACGGTGTCGCCCAGTGGATCGAGACGCATCTGCTATGACCCCGCGCGCGGATCGGGCGGGAAACGGAAAGTTCAATCTGACGGCGGCGGGCATGTCCGGCATATGATATGCGATGCGATCGGAATTGAACTTGTCTTGAACTCCCTCTAGGTTATGAACCAATGTTCAATACGGATATTGAACTTCATGGTTTGGAGGAAGACATGTCCACAGCGGTGTTCGCGGAACGACTTCACGAGGCGATGAACGACAGGGGGCTGAAGCAGGTCGATCTGGTGCGCGCCGCCGAGGCCCGCGGCGTGAGGATGGGCAAGAGCCACATCAGCCAGTACGTCGCCGGCAAGACCATGCCGCGCGAGGACATCCTCGAATTCCTCGCCGCCGAACTCAACGTGGATGCGGACTGGCTCAGGGGCGTGCGCGGCACGACGACGGGCGAGGCCACGCCGTCCGCCGGCGCCGCGGCCTCGGACGGGGAAGCGTCCGCCACGGCTCCCGCTACGACGGATGGGGACGAGGCCCCCGAGCCGGCGACTCCGCGCCGACGCACCTTCGGCAAGTCGCACAAGCTCGACAACGTGCTCTACGACGTGCGCGGCCCCGTCGTCGACGAGGCGGCCCGCATGGAGGCCGACGGCACGCACATCCTCAAGCTCAACATCGGCAACCCGGCGCCGTTCGGCTTCCGCACGCCGGACGAGGTCGTCTACGACATGGCCCACCAGCTCACCGAGACCGAAGGCTATTCGCCGTCCAAGGGCCTGTTCTCCGCACGCAAGGCGATCATGCAGTACGCGCAGCTCAAGAACCTGCCGAACGTCACCATCGACGACATCTACACCGGCAACGGCGTGAGCGAGCTCATCAACCTGTGCATGTCCGCGCTGCTCGACGACGGCGACGAGGTGCTCATCCCGAGCCCCGACTACCCGTTGTGGACCGCCTGCGTGAACCTCGCCGGCGGCACCGCCGTCCACTACGTCTGCGACGAACAGTCCGAATGGTATCCGGACATCGACGACATGCGCGCCAAGATCACCGACCGCACCGTCGCCATCGTGCTCATCAACCCGAACAACCCGACCGGCGCGCTCTATCCGAAGGAGGTGCTGCAGCAGATCGTGGACCTCGCGCGCGAGCACCACCTCATGATCTTCTCCGACGAGATCTACGATCGCCTCGTCATGGACGGCCTGACGCACACCTCGATCGCCTCGCTCGCCCCCGACCTGTTCTGCGTCACCTTCTCCGGCCTGTCGAAGTCGCACATGATCGCCGGCTACCGCGTCGGCTGGATGGTGCTGTCCGGCAACAAGCGCATCGCCCGGGACTACATCGAGGGCATCAACATGCTCGCGAACATGCGCATCTGCTCGAACGTGCCCGCCCAGTCCATCGTGCAGACCGCGCTCGGCGGCCACCAGAGCGTCAACGACTACGTCGTGCCCGGAGGCCGTCTCTACGAGCAGCGCGAATACATCTACAACGCGATCAACGCGATCCCCGGACTCTCCGCCGTCAAGCCGAAGGCCGCGTTCTACATCTTCCCGAAGATCGACGTGAAACGGTTCAACATCCACGACGACGAGCAGTTCGCGCTCGACCTGCTGCACGAGAAGCGCATCCTCATCACGCGCGGCGGCGGCTTCAACTGGGCCGAGCCCGACCACTTCCGCATCGTCTACCTGCCGCGCATCGAGGTGCTCAAGGACGCGACCGACAAGATCGCCGATTTCTTCGGATACTACTGGCAGAACTGACCGGTGCCGCCGGACGGTCCGAACCCCGCCAAACGCCCTATATTCCATTATGTGAGAGGAATTTACCCATATAATGGAATATAGGGCGTTTTCCATAGGGTGATTTCGTTATGGCATCGTTACCATACCGTTGTGAAAGCGTTATAATCGGCCGTTTTCTGGTATATATTCCATAACAATGATGATGGAAATGTGAAGAAGCCGTTTTTTCATGGGTTTTCGTGGGCTCGTCGCGTGAATATTCTTCACGCCAACAAACAACAGCCGACAATCACGGCATAGAAGCGAACGCGAGCATCACAGATGCGAACACAGATGCGAACACGATGCGAACATTCGCGCAGCATTCAGAGAGGATGAGCCATGGCATTCAGCGCAACGGTGTCCGAGCCCCGTGCGGCGGGCGCGACCGTGGGAAGCGACGAGACGGAGACCGGCTTCAACGGCGTCCTGCCCCTCAAGGAGAAGGTCTCGTACATGAGCACCGATATGGCGGGCAACCTGCTGTATTCGTCGCTCGGCACGTACATCATGTTCTTCTACACCGACGTGTTCGGCATCACCGCCGCGGCCGCCGGCTGGATTCTGCTGATCGCCCGCATCGGCGACTGCATCAGCGCCCCCGTCTGGGGTTCCATCGTCGACCACACCAAGACCAAGTGGGGCCAGTCCCGCCCGTTCTTCCTGTGGATGTGCGTGCCGTTCGCCATCACCGTGTTCCTCGCATTCACCGCCCCCGACCTGCCGCCGATGGGCAAGGTCATCTACGCGACCGTCACCTACATCCTCGCCGCCGGCCTTGTCTACACCGGCATCCAGACGCCGATCACCGCCATCCTGTCCAACCTCACGCCGGATCCGGCCGAACGCGTCAAGGCCAACACCTTCCGCCTGTCCGGCGGCCTGCTCGGCACGTTCATCACCGCCGTGTGCACCATCCCGCTGGTCAACTGGGCCGGCAAGGCCATCACCGGCCAGACGAACCAGAAGGTCGGCTTCATGTTCACCTTCGCCGTCTACGGCGTCATCGCCATCGCCCTCCTGCTCTTCGCGTTCCGCAACATCAAGGAGCACAACTACGATCCGAAGACCCAGAACCCGCTGCCGTTCAAGGAGAGCCTGCACGCCATCAAGGGCAACTGGCCGTGGATCATCCTCATCGTCGCCTTCGTGATCTTCTGGATCGCCCAGGAGGACCGCATGTCCGTCGCCGTGTACTACGCCAAGTACAACCTGAACAACGAGAACCTCGCCACCGTCCTCAACGGCATGCAGATCCTCGGCCTCATCACCACGTTCCTCATCCCGAACATCTCCAAGAAGCTCGGCAAGGCCGGCAAGACCGACACCATGATTCTCGGCATGGTCATGGCCATCGTCGGCCAGCTCCTGCTGCTCACCGCCTCCCACAGCTTCGCCCTGTTCGTCGTGTTCTGGGCCATTTCCATCCTCGGCGCCGCCATGGCGCTCGCCATGCCGTTCGCCATGCTCGCCGACACCGTCGACTACGGCGAATACAAGAACGGCATCCGCGCGTCCGGCCTGCTGTCCGCCGTCGGCGCCTCCTTCTGCATCCAGTTCGGCTCCGGCCTCGGCAACCTGATCCCCTCCAAGATCATGGCCGCCGCCGGCTACGTCGCCAACGCCAAGCAGACCGCCGAAGCGCTCGGCGCCATCCAGTTCTGCTTCATCTGGCTGCCGGTCATCGTCTACGCGGTCGTCATCGCAATCATGCTGCTCTACCGCCGCTTCGAGAAGAACGAGCCGGCCATCCGCGCCGCGCTCGCCGAGCGCCGCGCCAAGGCCGACGCCGCCATCGCCTGATCCTACTGCGGCAATATTTATTTCTAAGAATAGTGAAAGCTCCGTTTGCATATTTGCGACGGAGCTTTCGTGATAGTAGATATGTAATCTACAGGGGTGGGGCTCGTCAATATGATACCTATTCCCGACTTCGACTTGTTTAGTGTGTTGATGTTATAGTTTCTTTTTGTTCGGTGGATTTATAGGTAAATATTTAGGTGTTATGAATATGGTGCATGATTGTTTTCTTGGAACAAGAGATTATTGATATGAATAGGGTGATTGGGTGTGATTATCGAGATTGTTGCCGATGGTACCTTTGCAGGCTATGGAGGGGCTTGTAACGTGTTGATACCTCAACTGCTGAAATCGCAGCGGGATGGGTGAAGGATGGGTCCGGGGTGTGTTACGGGGATAGGGGTTGGTTTTAATAAAGGATTGCACAAATGCGAAAGCCTAGCAATGCGGCAACATAACCTCGAAGGAAGCTATCGGTCCATTGGAGATTGCTAGGGGGTGTTCCTATGTTTTTGTCAATTCTGTAGGGGGTTGATGTGTCGGGTTTTGGTTGGTTGTCGTGGGTGTGCTTCGCCTTGCCGGTGGCGGCTGGTGTGCTTGTCCTTCGTGGTGTTCAGGCGGCGAGGGTCGGTTCCTGGTAGAGGGTGCCGTTCTTGAGCATGCTGTAGATGACGTCGCAGCGGCGTCGGGCGAGGCAGATGACGGCGGCGTTGTGGTGTTTTCCTTGTTCGCGTTTGCGTTTGTAGTAGGCGATGGAGGATGGGTGTTTGGTGGATGCGACGAACGCGGATTGCCATAATGCGTTCTTGAGTCGTTTGTTGCCGCCTCTGGCGGGGCGTTCGCCTTTGATGCTGGTGCCGGATTGGCTGGTGACGGGGGCGATGCCGGCGTACGTGGCGAGGTGGGCCGCGCTTTTGAAGCGGGTGACGTCTCCGCCTATGCCGAGGAGGATGTTGCTCGCGGTCCTGACGCCCACCCCGGGCATCGACGTCAGGACCCGGAGAAGAGGGTGGTCCTCCAGGAGCCTTTCGACCTGCGCGGCGAGGTCGCGCCGCCGGTCCTTGATGGTCTTGATGTCGCGGGCGATCGAGGGGATGATGGTCTCGGCCGTGAGCGTGCCGGGCACGGTGACGGTCTGCCGGCCGATCGCCTCGAACATGTCGTCGATGATGGTCCCGGCGCGCAGCTTGTTGTCCTTGGCCCACGCCCTGACCTGGTCGATGCCGGTCTTTTTCATGCCGGCGGGCCCGCCGTAGTGCTCGAGCAGGGCGAGGGTCGCGTCGCGGGCGATGCGGTCGCCCTTGAGGGCGCGTTCGAACGCGGGGTGGGTCTGCAGGAGCAGGCTCCGCAGGCGGTTGATGTGGCGGGTGGATTCGTGGGCGAGGTCCTCGTCATGGCCGGCGAGCAGCTTCAGGGCGGCGAGGGTCTCGTCGTCCGGGCCGGCGTCCCTGAGGCTCTCGGGGAGCCTGAGCGCGGCCCACGCGATCACGTGCGCGTCGCGCTGGTCGGTCTTCGCGGTCCCGGGAAGGAGCTGCGCGGTCCGGCGCATCGCCGTTCCGGGCAGGTACGCGGCCGCGACGCCCATGCTCCGGGCCACGGTCAGGGGCAGGGAGCCGATGGTGTTGGGCTGGTCGACGACCAGCAGCACGCGGCCGTGTCCGCAGAGGCGTTCCAGCATCGTGCGGATGGCGTTCTCGTCCTGTTTCAGCGGTTTGTCGTATAGGGTGTTCCCGTCGCGGTCGAGGGCGCACGCGTGGTGCGCGCTCTTGCCCACGTCCAGGCCGACCCACACGTCGATGTCGTCCGGGCTCATCATCGTTCCTCCCGTCAGGGGATGTTCCGTCGGCCGCCGTGACTCGGTCGATGGAGTCCGGACGCCCGTGCCGCATCCACATTACGGAGAGACCTGGGCCATGCGCCCCGACGCGTCCATGCGGCCGGCCTGGTTCCTATCAGCGGTCATCGAACGTCCCCGCTCCCGGCGACAACACCCCCCCCGGATCATCAACGACAGGGCAGGAAAGTCATACCGGAACCGGCGACCCGGCCCCGACCACCGGGACCTACCAAACATGGTAATGGGTGAAGAATTTCGCGGTGTCAAGTAGACAAAACGGCATCTCGACGGCCATACCTATTGGCGCGATTAACTCTCTTTGTTGATTTACATCATGTATCTGTCTTAAGCAAGCAATAATGTATGCTGAACTTGGTGTCAGAGCTTGCCTGATTGAATGCTGAAGACGTCTGTTGTGGTTATCGAGTCTTTTGAAAGCAGATAATTAAAAATATTGATATCAATATCGAGTTAAATTGCGAATTGCATCATAGGGTCCCTCGCTTCCTTTGACGTATCTAGTGAGCTATTTGCAAATATTTCATTCAAACTCGCTGTTTACCAAAATCTATTGGAAATCATCCGTGGGCATTTCTATTGAAGTATAGTCAACATGACGACCTTCAGAAATGTCATATTGACTGATGTTCAGATGATGTATCATGCCGAAATCCACAATCAAATCAATAATTTCGAAGTTGCCATATTCTAACAAGAATAAATACTTTCCAATGGTGAGTAGTAATCGCCGTCCTTTCCATTCTCGGTATCTACGTTCGATGTTTCTGACGAAATTACTGCACAATGCTTCTAGAATCAAGGAAGAGATGATTAAAAGAATAAAGCCGGCGATAAGTTTGGTCTTTTGGAATTGCTTTCTTCCGCAGTGTAGCCAGCGTCTAATTTTTGTCTCAAGGTTGTCGTTTGTTATAGACCAATAGTCAGCTGCTGAAGGAGTTTCTATGACCGGATCTAAATCAGGGTGACGAGGATCTTGTATTCTGTCTTTATCCTTATATAAGGATTTCCATCTTTTGGCAATACTTCTAAAACGTAGTATCATAATCCGTTTCTTAAAATGAGTGGGGCCAAGTGGGATTATTCCTTCTTTGGAAAGAAGGTATGCATCATGATTGCTATCTAAATCAGTCGCTCGAAGAAGACTTGAAGTAAGGTGTTCTTTGGGGGATGAAACAGCATTGACTTCCGCCTTGTTTAAAATTTCGACTATCTGTTTGCCGATTGGCTCAGCCATCATTCCCCAAAAAATTCCAGCAAACATGAAGGCCAATGCGTTAAGAGCAGTATTGTTTGCATTAATCCATCCGATGATTGTCAATATGACGGATATGCAAAATAGCCAGAATTTTGGTTTGAAAATAATATAATCGGGTTCGATTGGATATTCTATATTAAGGTCTCGAGCAAGACGCCGTATAGGGCTATCTCTCAATATAGGCTTGTTTCTCATTTTTAACCTTTCGTGTTTATTGTACTATCATTCCTTCATTAAGACTAGAAATCTTTCGAAGATTTATAATCAGCGAAATGCGGCAGTTTCTATGTATTTTGCTTGTATGGATCTCGTACTCTCGCATGCTTAGTTGAAGTGGTCTGATTCTTATGCCGTCTGCTGTCGATGATACTCGTTCTCGGCCTTTTCCGGTGTCCAGTGGCCTAGGGAGGCGTGCAGGCGTTTTGTGTTGTACCACGAGACCCCACCGCATCGTCGCATACTCTAGCTTCCCAACCGTCCGGTACGGCCTTTTGACCCAGATCAGCTCGCGCTTGTACGTGTTGTTGGTCCGCCAGCGCGTTGTCATACGAGTCGCCGACCGTGCCGGTCAAGGGGAACATGCCCGCGTCCGCCACGTGCGTGGAGTACGCCAGACTGACGTACTGCGAGCCGTGGTCGGAGTGGCGCACGCACCCGGCCGCCCCGCCATGGAGGCGCGCCTGCATGACGGCCTGGCTCAACGCCTGCGGGGAGTGACTTCTCGGGGCGCATCGTCGAGACGACCGCTCAGCTCACGATTCTCCTGGCGTACGCGCCGGCGGCGAACGCGACGCACGCGAACGGTCCGTCAGCCAGACGCACGGTAGGTGATGTCGGCGACGTGCGGACGGTTCGGCGCTGATACGAAGAACTTGCGCTCCAACCAGATCAAGCCTGCCGCCACGGCCCTTGGCGGGAACCGTGGTGACCGGTTTCCTGCCGCCTCGTACGCCCTGGAAACCGAGCCCGCGCATGAGATGCGGGCGACCCGGTCGTGGCCGACCTCCCACGGGGCCCATCCCTACTGGACGAGCTACCGTCATACCTTCCGGTACCCCGTACATGCGCATGAACCCGTCCTCGCGGATCATGACGATGTCACGCGCCAACGCCTCGTGGCGCGCTGTCGTACGGCTGACCGGTCCCAGCGGCCGCAGGCAGTCAGGAACCCGCAATCCAGCGCCGCGGACAGCACCTCGCAGATAGGCCCGACTCCGAAACAGCTCCGGTACACGTCGATGTATGCGGCCTTCAACGCCGTGTCGGGTCGAGCCTAGCCGCGAAAAAACCGACGCCGTCGTCAAGATCTCGTTCGCCTTCCTCAATTCCGCGTCCTTCGTTCTGAGACGCTTCAGCTCTGCGACCGTCTCCTCCACGCCGCCCGCGGACTGTGCTCCGGTCGTCCGATCGGCCTCGTTCCTCTACCTACGTAACGTCTCGGGCGGGATCCACAGACTCTGCGAGACCAAGGCCAACGGCCCTCGTCTCCGACGAATGATCCGCACGAGGCTCCTCAAGAAGCCTGAGCGTCTTCGCTCGGAACTCCTTCGTATAACGGGTCTTTCCGGTCATGTTCCTAGTCTCCCATCAAGAGGCGAAACGCAGAACAAAGTCAAGTCACATCCGTTTATACCTTGGTCGATTTATAAATTGGATAACTCATTCTGATGATTGAAGATTTATGTAATCTTGGCTTGTTGGTACTATTATTGTAAACAGGTGAGGTTGTCTTCATTTCTTGTTGCATAATTTTAAGGTGCCGTTTTATTTTATCCCATTAAAGATGGAAGTGGATTATATGGTTATATATACTTCACTGAAATGATTCACGGTATCGTCTATGGATATTTTTAGAGCTTGTTGTCGCATCGTTGTGCGATGCTTATAAAATAGACGTATTTTTATTCATGTCGTTATATTGAGATAGCTTATTCAACTAACAATGTTTATGGACGGTAGAGCATGATTCGGGGATAGGGAAGGCACAAATCTATAAGAGACGCTGGTATCGTGGAGGACGATGCCGCTCGATATCGAACACCAGCTTGCGCGTTGCGACCGCGTCGTCACGCAACGCATCGCGCCATACGTCCACGCCACGCTCGCCCCATGCGACGTGCGCGCCGCCGCCAACCCCGGGGAACCGGAACCCGCCGACGCGTTCCTCGCGCGCGCCCGCGCGGGAACGGCTGGATTCCGCCCGTTCGCCGTGCCCGGGCCGTGGGGGACGACTTGGGGGACCACATGGTTCGAGATATCCGGCCACGTCGACCGCGAAGCCGCACGCGGCCATGACGTCGAACTTGTCGCCGACCTCGGTTGGAACCGTCCCGACTGGCCGGGATTCCAGGCGGAGGGACTCGTCTACCGCGCCGACGGCACGGCGGTCAAAGCCGTCAACCCGCGCAACCGATGGGTGCCGCTCGTCCGCGCCGACGGCACGGACATCGCCGGACTCGACGCCGACGGCCGGTTCACGCTCTACCTGGAAGCCGCGTGCAACCCCGACCTGAGCGAGGCGGGCGGATACGCGCCCACTTCGCTCGGCGGCGACCCGACCGGCGTGCGCGACCTGCCGTATGCGCTGAACCGCGTGGACGTCACCCTGTTCGACCGGGACCTGCACGCCCTGATGATGGATCTCGAAACCGTGTCCGGCCTCATCCGCGAACTCGCCGCCGACGATCCGCGCCGATGGCGGCTCGCCGGGGCGCTCCGCCGCGCGCTGGACGCCTACGACGAACGCGACCGCGCGGCAAGCGTCCCGCAGGCGCGCGGGGAACTCGCCGGCGTGCTCGCGTCGCCCGCCGCGCCGAGCGCCGTGCGGCACGTCGCCGTCGGCCACGCGCACATCGACACCGCATGGCTGTGGCCGATGCGCGAGACCCGGCGCAAGGTGGCGCGCACCGTCGCCAACGTGCTCGCCCTCATGGACGAGGATCCCGACATGACGTTCGTCATGAGCTCCGCCCGGCATTACGCGTGGCTCGAACACGACCACCCCGACCTGTTCGCCCGGATGCGCCGGCGCATCGACGAGGGCCGCTTCGTCCCCGTGGGCGGCATGTGGGTCGAATCCGACGCGATGATGCCCGCCGGCGAATCGCTGGTACGCCAGTTCACCACCGGACTCGCCTACTTCCGCGAACATCTCGGCGTACGTCCGCACGGCGTCTGGCTGCCCGACTCGTTCGGCTTCGCCGCCGGCCTGCCGCAGATCGCCCGCCGCGCAGGCTTCGACTGGTTCCTCACCGGCAAGCTCTCCTGGAACGACACGGACCGGCCGCGCCACCACGCCTTCCTATGGGAGGGCATCGACGGCACGCGCATCCTCGCGCACATGCCGCCATCCGCCACCTACGGTTCCACGATGGAGATGAACGAGCTCATGCGCTCGCAACGCGACCTCGCCGACAAGAACCTCGTCGGCGACGCGATCATCCTCTACGGGCACGGCGACGGGGGAGGAGGGCCCACCCGCGAGATGACCGCGCGGATCCGCCGCGCGCACGACCTCGAAGGCGCGCCTCGGGTCGGCTTCGGCACGCCCGACCGACTGTTCGCCGCATTGCGGCGCGACATCGTCGGCGATGCACACGACGCACACGACGCGCCCGTGCACCGCGGCGAACTGTACCTCGAACTCCATCGCGGCACGACCACGGCCCAGCAGGAGATGAAACGACGCTGCCGCGAGGAGGAATCCCTGCTGCGCGTCGTCGACCGTCTCGCCGCGACCGCGCTCGTACGCGTCCCCGGCTACACGCCGCCGCGCGACGAGCTCGACCGCATCTGGAAGCGGCTCCTCTCCGACCAGTTCCACGACATCCTGCCCGGCACCGGCATCGCCCGCGTCCACCGCGAGGCGCGGGAGGCCTATGCGCGCGACATCGCACGACTGCGGGCGATCGCGACGGAGACCACGCACCTGCTCGCCGCGCACGGCGACGGCGGCGACAGCCCATCGGCCACGGACGGGGATGGAGATGGGAATGGGGATGGTCGGAAGGATTCGCACGACGGCGACGGGCGCAGCGTCCGCGCCGTCCACATCATTCGCGACGCCGACGGCACGACGCTCGACAACGGACTCCTCCGCGCGCACATCGCCGTGGACGGCACCGTGGACTCCCTGATCGACCTCGCCGCGGATCGCGAGATCGTGCCCGAGGGAACGGCCCTCGGCCGCTACGAGCTGCTGCGCGACGAGCCGTCGCAATGGGACGCATGGGAGCTGGAACGGGACGCGTTCGACACCGTGACGCCGCTCGCGGACGGCGCGCTCATCGGCGTCGCCGCAACCGGAGACGGCGCGGCGGAGGCCGTCGCCGAGACCGCGGCGGACGGCGTGCGGATACGCACGCGCGTCACGCTACGCCCCGGTGCGCGTGCACTCGACTTCCATGCCGACGTGGACTGGCATGCGCCGGAACGTATGCTCAAGGTCGACGTCCCCGTGGCCGTGCACGCCGACCGTGCGCGGTTCGAATGTCCGTACGGATTCGTGGAACGGCCGGTCACGGCCGGTCCGATCGGGGAGAACCCCGCATACGAGAGCTGCACGCACCGGTTCGTGCGCGTCGCCGAATCCGATGGAGGCTATGCGGTCGCCGTTGTGAACGGCTCCACCTACGGTGCCGACGTGTCGTCGATCCGCCGTGACCCGGTGCGGGGGAGTGCGGGCGGCGTGATGATCCGGCCATCGCTGCTGTCCGCGCCGCGCTACCCTGACCCGGACACCGACATGGGACGGCACACGTTCGACTGGTCGGTGCTCGCCGCCGCCGACATGCCGGCGACGCTCACCGAGGCCGCGCGGCTCAACACGCCGGACATCGATGGCGCGGCGGCCGTCCCGCCGCTCGTCGTGCTCGACGACGTGCGGGGAGTCGTCGTGCACGACTGGGTGAAACCCGCCGACGACGGTTCCGGCGACATCGTCCTGCGCCTGTACGAGGCGGCGGGAGGCCGGGCACGGGCGACGTTGCGCCTCGACCCGGAGCTTGACGGATGCGTGGTCGCGGAGACCGATCTGACGGAAGGGGAGCCGCCCGCGCCCGACCTGCCGCGTGCGCTCGACGGCGAGGTGACGGCGGGCCGAGGCGGTGCGCCGCTCGCGTTCGGGCCGTTCCAGCTGGCGACGCTGCGCGTGCGGAGATGAGACCTGCGACCGCGACGGTTTCCGCGCCGTGGAGGAGCACACGAACAAGGGGGTGGGTCTTTCCCGGAAATCATTTCCGGGAAAGACCCACCCCCTTGCGGTTCAGACGCGCGGTCTCGGACCGTTCACGTCAGGGAAGGAATCAGGCCTCGGCCTTCTTGCCTTCGAGCACCTTGTAGGCGAAGCCCATGACCAGCACGTACAGGCAGCCGACGGCCATCACGAGGATGCCACCGAACTGGCCGGCCGCGTCGGCCGCGACGCCCATGATCGGCGGGAAGATCGCGCCGCCGATCAGGCCCATGAGCATGAGGCCGGAGATCTCGTTCTGACGGTCCGGACGGTACATGAGCGCGTGGGAGAGGAACAGGGAGAACACGTTCGAGTTGCCGAAGCCGACGAGGGCGACGGCGACCCAGAACAGCCACACCGGCGGGTTGTCCTGCACGAGGGCGAAGACCGCGAAGCACACGGCGGAGGCGGTCATGATGACGCCGCAGATGCGCAGGCCGACCTTGTTGCTGATCTTCTGGAGCACGATGCCGCCGGTGAAGCAGCCGATCATACGGGCGATGAAGTAGACCATCGTGGCGGTGGCGGCGATGGCGGTGTAGGTGTCGCCGGTGTGCTCGGTCAGGATACGCGGGGCCTGGGCGTTGATGCCGACGTCCACACCCACGTGGGCGACGATGCCGAGGAAGCACAGGAACACGATGCCGTCGGAGAACAGGAGCTTGAAGCAGCGGCCGATGGTGGTGGTGCCGGCGTCCGGGGCGGGCTCGTCGATCTTGTCGAAGGCGAGGAGGATGTAGCCGACGATGCCGACGACGAAGTAGATCACGAAGAGGATCCACCACATGTTCAGCTTGGTGGCGCCCCAGATGGCGATGTACGGGGCGAACAGGGAGGCGAAGGCCTTGACGAACTGGCCGGTGGTCAGCGTGGAGGCGAGCTTGTCACCCTTGACGAACACGGTCAGCAGCGGGTTGAGGGACACCTGCATGAGGGTGTTGCCGATGCCGAGGAAGGCGAAGGAGATGACGATCAGGACGAGGCGCGGCGTGCCGGACAGGGCGACGTAGGCGATGATCGGCAGGGCCATGGCCACGAGGGTGACGAGGATGGACCACAGCACGGTCTTGCGGCGGCCGATCTTGTTCATCAGCATGCCGGTCGGCACGGAGAAGATGAGGAACCAGAAGAACACCATCGTGGTGAACAGGTTCGCGGTGCCGTCGGCGAGGTTGAACTCGCCCTTGACGTAGTTCGTCGCGGTGCCGACGAGGTCGACGAAGCCCATGACGAAGAAGGCGAACATCACCGGAAGAATCTTCGCGAATCCGGCGTTGCCGGTCTTGGCGGTTTCGTTGCTCATTGTAATAATTCCCTTTTTCCTGTAATGAGACTGACGAAATTGTCGATATTCGATATTCAGTTATGGCTGCCTGGCGTCAGCGGTGGGCCCGATACCCGACGACGGGCGGGCGGCGGTCATTGTCGCACGGACGTCGCCGGATATCGGGCTCTATGCCAGGAAAGGTGGTGTCGGAACAATCCGCCGATCGGGTGGAACCCGTCGTGCGCGGACCGTTCCCGCGGGTCGTGGCGCGGCTTACTTGCCTGCCTCGGCCAGGTAGTCGGTCATCTGGGCCGGGTACTCCGGCCAGGCGCCGTTCTGGGTGCACACGAAGGCGGCGGTGTTGACGGCCTTGCGGTGCGCCTCGGAGAGCGTGTCGCCGAGCAGGATGCGCGCGGTGAAGGTGCCGGAGAAGGAGTCGCCCGCACCGACCGTGTCGACGACCTCGACGCGCGGGGTGTCGACGGTGGAGATCTCACCGTTCTTGGAGATGATCGTGGAGTAGGCGGAGCCGGCGGTCAGGATCACGTAGTCGAGATCGTACTGCTCGAGGAACCAGCGGCAGGCGTCCTCGCCGGAGGTGCCGCGGATGTCGAACATGTCGCGCAGGAGCAGCAGCTCCTCGTCGTTGATCTTGAAGACGGTGGCGACGCCGAGCAGCTCCTCGATGAGCTCCTTGGAGTAGTGGTCGCCGCGCAGGTTGATGTCGAAGAACTTCATCGCGCCCGGCTTGGTGTGCTTGAGCAGCTCAGTGATGGTCGCGTGGGACTCGGGGGAGCGCAGCGCCAAGGTGCCGTAGCACACGGCGTCGGCCTGCTTGACGACGTCGATGAGCTGGCGGGTGTACAGGATGTGGTCCCAGGCGACGCCCTTGACGATCGTGTACTCCGGGATGCCGTTCTTGAGCTCGACCTCGACGGTGGAGGTCGGCCAGGCATTGCGCTGGATGACGGCGTGGATGCCGGCCTTGGCGGTCTCCGCGAGCAGCTCGTCGCCGAGCTCGTCCTCGCCGACGGCGGAGACGGAGTAGCCGTCCGCGCCGTTCATCATCGAATGGTAGGCGAAGTTCACCGGGGCGCCGCCGGCGCGCTTGCCGGAGGGCAGCATATCCCACAGGAGCTCGCCGAGGGAGAGAACGATGGGCTTGGACATGATGGTTCCTTTCCTTCTATTGGTTTTCCGTATGGAAATCTTGGGTTTCGCGGTCAGCTCAGGTCGAAGAACATCGAAGGATGGTCGAGGAACTGGGTGGCCGCCACCGCCGCGGCGCCGCAGACGGTCGCGTCGGTGGGCATGGTGGACAGTCTGATTTCGGTGGAGTCGCAGATCTCCGGGATCGAGCGGCTGCGCACCGTGGCGATCACCTCGTCGAGCAGCAGGCGTCCCGCTTCCGAGACGATGTCGCCGATGATGATGAGCCGGGGATTGAACGTGTTGAAGATGTTGACGCATCCGTAGCCGATGTAGCGGCCGATGCGGCGTACCATCTCGACGGCCTTGTCGACGCCTTCCCTGGCGAGCGAGAACAGGGCGCGGGTCGCCTCCGTGTTGCTCATCAGCTCGGCGTGCGGCACGGGACCGCCCTCCTCGATGAGCATCTCGCGGATGGCGGGGGTGGAGCAGTAGCGTTCGAGGCATCCGCGGTTGCCGCAGTCGCACGGCCTGCCGTCGATGTCGATGGAGACGTGGCCGATCTCGGTGGCGGCGCCGAGGGCGCCGTTGATGATGCGCTCGTTCTCGATGACGCCGAGTCCCACACCCTCGCCGACGAGGAAGTAGGAGATGTCGTCCTCCCCGTGCGATTCGGGATCGAACAGGTAGTGGGCGAGCGCGCCGGCGCGGGCGTCCTGCTCGATGAACACCGGCACACGGAAGGCGTGGCCGAATTCCTCGATGAAGTTGACGTCGCGCCATCCGAGCATGGAGGAGACGACGGCCGTGCGGCCTTCGTCGCGCATGTACGGGCCGGGGACGGCCATGGCGATGGCGATGATGGACGGATCCGCGTCGAGCAGGGACTCGATGCGGACGTGCATGAGCCTGACGGCCTCGCCGATGGTCTCGTTGGTGACCGGCGGCAGATCCTCCAGGCCGAGTGCGTTGCCGCACAGGTCGAACACGCCGACCTGCACGAGCGAGCGTGCGAACTTGACGCCGATGATGTGGAACCGTTCGGTGTCAAGCGTCAGTCCGATGGAACGACGGTTCTTCGCGCCCTCCATGTCGCCGGTCTCCTCGATCGCGCCGGCTTCGATGAGCTGCGCGGTGATCTTGGTGATGGCGGCGGGGGTGAGGCCCAACGCCTTGGCGATCTGCGCCCTGGAGCTGACGCCGTTGTGATACAGGTGCTGGAGCACGCGGGAACGGTTGGATTCCGCCACCGTCGCCTGGGATGCCGTGGTGTTCGCTTGGGTACTGCTATTCATCTCGACACCTCCTTGCGCGATTGAGTGGCTGTCCGCTCGCCGTTGAATCTGAACTTCGTGGACATATTAACGCGGTTAATACATGAACGCAATTAAGATTTGTTCGGCGTGTTGCGAAAACGTTTGCGTGTCGCGCGGCGAAAAGTGCTATTACATCGGGAAACTCACCGCGATGACGGTGCGAGACGTCGCAGCACCGCGGCGATGGCCGCACCGCGCAGGACCCCGTCGGCCCCGTACCGGCATCGCCGGATACGCGTACGCACGCATGGCAGGGAGGAGGTCATCGCGTCCAGACGTTGCTGCGCCGCATCGAGGAATCCGTCGCCGACGACATCGTCGGGGCCGAGCACGCGCACGTCGTCGAGAGCGAGCAGTCCCGCCGTCAGGGCGATGGCGGAGCCGAGGCGCGAACCGGCGTCGCGCAGGATCGCGTCCCGGCCGGAATCATCCGCTCCGTCCAGACGCTCCCTGAGCGCCGGCGCGCCGAGAATCGTCTCCAGGCATCCGCGCCCGCCGCAGGGGCAGGGAAGCCCGTGATCGGGATCGAGGGAGATGCGGCCGATGCGGACGCCCGACCCGTATCCGCCGCCGACGGGAACGCCGTCGATGAACGTCGCCGCGTCGACGCCGTCGTCCAATCTCACGAGCATGAGATTCGGGCCGACGTCGTCGAAGAAGCGTTCGGCCGTGCCGGAAGCGACCGTGCCGGCGACCACGGTCACGGGGATGCCGGATTCCGCCTCGATCCGGCTCCTGAGCCGTGCCTCGAGTCCGGAGACCGTCCCGTCGTCCTCGTCATTCGTTCCGGGCACGGCGACGCCGACGCCGATGACCGGGATGCCGTCCGCGTCGTTGCGGAGACGGTCCACGAGCCGTGCGACGGCGTCGACGATCCCTTTGTCATCGGGACCCGCGGGGCGGGCGACGCCCATATGGTTCCGGGGAACGCCTCTCAGATCGGTGAGCGCGCCGTCGATGGAGGGCTTCCGCGACCTCCGTGGCGGTACGGTGACGCCGATCGCGTATAGCCGCGTCGTGTCGATGCCGAGCAGCGCGGCGCGCCTGCCGCTCCCGTCGGATCCCGCTTCCCGTCCGGTACGCCGGATGAGGCCTTCGTCGATCATGCCGTTGACCACGTCGGACACGGTGGCGCGCGACAGTCCGGCGAGCCGGCCCAGCGCGGCGCGGGAGAGCGTCGCCGTCGGATACAACAGCCTGAAGACGCGCTCCCGCGCCGCGCGGTTCATCGGCGTTCGCCGTCGAACAGGAACAGGGCGTGCGCGTCGCCCTTCGCCTTGTTCTCCAGATACGTGCGGAACAGCTTCAGCCGTTCCACCGTGCTCCTCGCCAGCGGCTCGGGCAGCTCGTCGAGGGCGAACCAGCCGACGGAGAGGCTTTCGTCGTCGCCGACGAACGGTTCGGCGTTGCCTCCCGGCTTCAGCGAGCACAGGAACGAATGGTCCATGTACTGCGCGTTGTCGCCGTTCGCGTAGGTGATGACGCGTGTGTCCGAGGTGACCGCCACCAGATCGGTGACGACCGCGTCCACGCCCGTCTCCTCCTTGATCTCGCGCACCACCGTGTCGGCCGGTTGCTCGCCCGGCTCGTTGATGCCGTACACCATCGCCCACTCGCCCGTGTCCGAACGGCGGCCGAGCAGCACGCGGCCCCGGTCGTCGAGCACGCAACCGGTCACGCCGATCAGCCACAGCGGATCGTGGCCGATCTTCTTTCTCAGGTCGAGGATGAACTGCGGCGTGGTCATGCGAGGTCCTTCCCGGCGGCCTCGGCGCGTTCGCGCATCCATGCCTCGACGTCGTCGATTCGCTTCGGGATGCCGGCGGAGATCCATTCGGGACCGTCCTCGGTCATGAGCACGTCGTCCTCGATGCGGATGCCGATGCCGCGGTACTCCGGCGGGATGAGCAGATCGTCCTCGCGGAAGTACAGGCCCGGCTCGATGGTGAAGATCATGCCCGGACGAATCGGCGCGCCCTGATAGGACTCGAAACGCGCCTGCGCGCAGTCGTGCACGTCGAGGCCCAGATGGTGCGCCACGCCGCAGGCGAGCCAACGGCGATGCTGCTGGCCCTCGGGGGAGAGGGATTCCTCCACGTCCACCGGCAGCAGGCCCCACTCGTGCAGACGCTCGGCGATCACGCGCATGCAGGCGTGGTGGATGTCCGAATACGTGGCACCCGGCTTCGCCGCCTCGAAACCGGCCTGCTGGGAATCCAGCACGGCCTGGTAGAGGCGCTTCTGTAGATCGGTGAACCTGCCGTTCGTCGGGAAGGTGCGGGTGATGTCCGCCGTGTACAGCGAATCGACCTCGACACCGGCGTCGACGAGCAGCATGTCGCCGCTCTTCACGACGCCCGTGTTGCGCATCCAATGCAGGATCGGGGCGTGCGGGCCGGAGGCGACGATCGAATCGTAGCCGACCGTGTTGCCCAATTCGCGCGACACCGCGTTGAACGCGCCCTCGAGGATGCGTTCCGAACGCGGCTTGTCGAGCGCCTTCGGCAGGGAGGAGAGCAGGCGGTCGAAGCCGGCCTTCGTGGCCGCCACCGCCTTGCGCATCTCGCCGATCTCGTACGCGTCCTTGACCATGCGCGCCTCGGACGTGAACTCGTGCAGCTTGTCGTCCGCCGCGGCGTTGCGGTCCGGGTCGGCCGCGCCGTTCGCCTCGCGCACGGATTCGACGAGGGCGGTGATCCGCGGGTCGGTCTCGCGCATGACGCGCACGCGCACCGCGCCCGCCTCGCCGCCGACGTCCTTGGACAGGGCGTCGGCCAGCTGGGCGATGTCATGGGTCTCGATGCCGGTCATCGCCGTCATCTCCTTGAGGCCGGCGCGCGGACCCACCCAGTATTCGCCGTAATGCGCGTTCATGAAGAAGTCGGTGGTGGAGTTGTCGGCGCGCGGGGCGACGAACAGCTCCGGCACATGCGTCTCGCCGGCCTTCGCCTCGGGCGAATCCGGGTCGACGGGGTTGAGCACGAGCACCGCGCCCGCCTCGTAGTCCACGCCGAGACCCGTGTAGTAGGCGAACGCCGTGTCCGGACGGAACATGTAGTCGCAGTCGTTGTTGCGCACCTTGGGCTGTCCGGCCGGAATCACCAGACGCTCGCCGGGGAACGCCGCGCCCAGGGCCTTCAGGCGTGCGGGCGTGAACTTCGAGGATTCGAGCGGCTCGATGTCGGGCTCGTCGTCCGCCCACCCGGAGCGCATGAACTCCTTGAACGCCTCGGAACGCGGACGCAGCGAACGGTTGTTCACACGGTCGGCCATCGCCTGGTCGGCGCCCGGCGCGCTCGCACGCTCCTCGGCCTCGTATTCCCTGTCCTTGTCGGTGACCACTTCACCCATGAAACGCTCCTGTTCATCATCGGGGATTCGTTGACTCACCCTCATAGTAGTCGCCATGGGCGGGATGCGTCACGAACGGCCGGCGGCCCTCCTCCGGGCCAGCGAATCCACGACGCCCGCCGCCATGCCCACGGCCGCGGGGACGAGCCAGCCGAGCTGCTGCTCCTGCAACGGGAGGAGCCGAAGCGTGGCGTCCAGCCACGGCAGCGAGCCGCCGAAGACGACGGCGAGCGAGGCGACGCATGTGGCGACGGATGGGATGGCGACCAGCAGGATCGTCCACTGGTAGACGCGCGGGAAGCGCGCGCCGAGCGCGCGATGCGTCAGCGCGAGCAGCACGAGCACGATGGCGAGCGGGTAGAGGGCGGACAGCACCGGCACGGAGACCTTGATGATCGCGCTCAGACCCGCGTTCGACACGACGAAGCTGAACACGGTGAAGACCACCTGCCATGCGCGGTAGCTCACGCCATGCCCCGCGACGGAGCGGAACCGCGTGTGGAAGTAGGTGGCGCACGTGCAGATCAGGCCGGTGCACACGTTGAGACAGGCGATGACGAACACGACGCCGAGGAACGCGGTTCCGGCCGCGCCGAACACGGAGGAGGTGAGGTTGGTGAGCACCGTCGCGCCCGTGTCCGTCGCGGAGTCGATCGCCGTGATACCGCCCGACACGACGCCCACGTAGCTCAGCGCGCCGTAGATGAGCACGAGCAGCACGCCGGTGCCGAGACCGGCGAACGCGGTCTCGCGGCGCACCTCGTTCTCGTCGTCGACGCTCTGGGCGCGGATGTTCGCCGAGATGACGATGCCGAAGTACAGGGCAGCGAGCAGATCCATCGTCTGATAGCCGTCGAGGAAGCCTCGGGCCATCTGGTTCGTCGCGTAGTCGCCGCTCGGATGCGGTGCGACGCCGCCGTGGACGAGACAGGCGACGAACAGGATGACGATGAGCGCGAGCAGCAGCGGCCCCATGAAGCGTCCCAGCACCTTGGACAGGCGTTCGGGGTGCTGGGCGAAGAGGAACGCCAGCGCGAAGAACACGAACGAATAGGCGAGCTGTGCCATCCATTTGGAGGAGCCGGACGCGAACGGCGCCACCATCATCTCGAACGAGGTGGTCGCGGTGCGCGGGATCGCGAAGCACGGGCCGATGGTGAGGATGATCGCAAGTCCGAGGAAGAGCGAGAAGCCGGGGGAGACGCGCGAGGCGAGCGCGTCGAAGCCGCCGGCGAAGGTGACGGCGATGACGCCGAGGATCGGCAGGCCGACCGCGGAGACGATGAACCCGACGCCGGCCGGCACGATGGCGGAGCCCGCCTGCGCGCCGACGAACGGCGGGAAGATGAGGTTGCCCGCCCCGAAGAACATCGAGAAGAACGTGAACGTCATCACCAGACGTTGCCTTGCGGTCAGATGCATGAGGGTGGGCCTCCTTCGCTCCGGTCGGTCCGTCTCCGGACGTCGTGTCGTGTCGTATCGTGCGGCGTCGGGCGGGCCGTTTCCATAGGGTGCGCCCGACGCGTCTTCCGAGTGCCCACCATATACGCAAAGACTCCCGGCCATGCGGTCGGGAGTCTTGTGGTTCCAGCTATTCAGCCGTTATGTGGACGCGTGGGCGTCCGCATGATGCGCCTGTCTCAGCCGTTGACGCGGTCGATGCCGGACTGCACGTCGGCGAGGACCGAATCCCAGGACTTGATGAAGGCGGCGACGCCGTCGGCCTCGAGCTTGTCGGTGACGTCCTTGAGGTTGATGCCCAGCTCGGCCAGCTTGTTGATGATGGCGTGGGACTCCTCGTAGGTGCCCTCGATGGACGGGGCGCCGTTGCCGTGGTCGGCCAGCGCGTTCAGGGTCTTCTCCGGCATGGTGTTGACGATGTGCTTCGCGACGAGCTCATCGACGTACTTGCAGTCGGAGTAGGCCGGGTTCTTGGTGCCGGTGGAGGCCCAGAGCGGACGCTGGACCTTGGCACCCTTGGCGGCCAGCTCGGCCCAGCGCGGATCGGAGGCGAACTTCTTCTCGAACAGCTCGTAGGCGAGGCGCGCGTTGGCGACGGCGGCCTTGCCCTCGAGGGCCTTGGCCTCATCGGAGCCGTTGGCTTCCAGCAGCTTGTCGACCGCGGTGTCCACGCGGGAGACGAAGAAGGAGGCGACGGAGCCGATGTGCTTGAGGTCGTGGCCGTTGGCGGCGGCCTGGGCGATGCCCTCGATGTAGGCGTCGATGACCTGCTCGTAGCGCTCGAGCGAGAAGATCAGGGTGACGTTGACGGAGATGCCCTTGGCCAGGGTGGCGGTGATGGCCGGCAGGCCCTCGAGGGTCGCCGGGATCTTGATCATCGCGTTCGGACGGTTGACCTTCTCCCACAGCTCGACGGCCTGCTTCTCGGTGGCCTCGGTCTCGTGGGCCAGACGCGGGTCGACCTCGATGGACACGCGGCCGTCGACGAAGTCGGTCTTCTCGGCGATCTCACGGAAGATGTCGGTGGCGTTGCGCACGTCGGTGGTGGTGAGCTCGCGCACGGCGGTCTCGACGTCGACCTTGCCGAGCTCCTTGAGCTGCGCGTCGTACGGGCCGACCTGGCTCAGGGCCTTCTGGAAGATGGACGGGTTGGTGGTCACGCCGACGACGTTCTTGTTGGCGATGAGGTCCTGCAGGGAGCCGGACTCGATGCGGGAGCGGGACAGGTCGTCCAGCCAGATGGAGACGCCGTTGTCGGACGTACGCTGAGTTGCTTCAGTCATTGTGTTCCTTCCTAACATTCCATGCCGCTTTCGCATGGAACAAATCTTGAATCTGATTGGGGGAGGGGTGCCGCCGCCCACGTCGTTCGTGGGCGGCGGCACCCGCCGGATCACTTGGCGGCTTCGACTTCCGCGATGGAGGCCTTGGCGGCCTCGACCACGTGCTCGGCGGTGATGCCGAGGTCGATGAGGTTCTGCGAGCCGGAGCCCTGCAGGCCGAACTGCTCGATGGAGACGGGCTTGCCGTAGGAGCCGAGGTACTTGTACCACGGCATCGCCACGCCGGCCTCGACGGAGACGCGGGCCTTGACGGCGGCCGGCAGCACGGCCTCCTTGTACTCGGCGTCCTGCTCCTCGAACCACTCGAGCGACGGGACGGAGACCACGCGGGCCTTGACGCCCTCGCCGGCCAGGGTCTTGGCGGCGGAGACGGCCAGCTGGACCTCGGAACCGGTGGCCAGCAGGATGACGTCCGGGGTGCCCTCGGTGTCGACCAGGACGTAGGCGCCCTTGCGCACGCCGTCCTTGGCCTTGGCGGCGGTCTCGGCGAGCACCGGCAGACCCTGGCGGGACAGCACCATGGCGGTCGGCAGCGTGTTCTTCTTCTCGAAGAAGTAGCGGTAGGCCTCGGCGGTCTCGAAGGCGTCGGCCGGGCGGACGACCTCGAGCTGCGGCATGGCGCGGAAGGAGGCCAGGTGCTCGATCGGCTGGTGGGTCGGGCCATCCTCGCCGACGGCGACGGAATCGTGCGTCCAGACGTACAGGTTCGGGATCTCCATCAGCGCGGCCAGACGGACGGCGGAGCGCTCGTAGTCGGAGAACATGAAGAACGTGCCGCCGAACGGACGGGTGTGGGAGCCGAGCAGGATGCCGTTGGTGATGCAGCCCATGGCGAACTCGCGCACGCCGAAGTGCAGCTGGCGGCCGAACTCGTTGCAGACCGGCCACTGCTTGGTGGCGCACTCCTCGGGCGCGAAGGTGGCGGCGCCCTTGAGGTCGGTCTTGTTGGAGCCGCCGAGGTCGGCGGAGCCGCCCCACAGTTCCGGCATGACGGCCGCGATGGCGTTGAGGACGGAGCCCGAGGCGCCACGGGTGGCGACGGACTTGCCGACCTCGAAGGTGGCCTCGAGGTCGTCGATGGCCTTGTCGAAGCCCTCCGGCAGCTCGCCGGCCTTCAGACGGTCGTACAGGGCGGCCTTGTCCGGGTTGGCCTTGCGCCAGGCGTCGAACTTCTCGTCCCACTCCTTGTGGGCCTCGAGACCGCGCTCGGCGACCTTGCGGGCGTGGGCGAGGGCCTCCTCGTCGACGTGGAAGCTCTCCTCCGGATCGTAGCCGAGCAGCTTCTTGAGGCCGGCGACGGCCTCGGCGCCCAGCTTGGAGCCGTGGGAGGACGGATCGTTGGTCTTGCCCGGGGTCGGCCAGGCGATCAGGGAGTGGACCTTGATGAGCTTCGGCTGGTCCGGGGCGGCGGCCTCGGCCTTGGCGATGACGTCGGCCAGGCCCTCGACGTCCTCCTTGTAGGAGCCGTCGGGCTGGATGAAGCTGAACTCGTCGGTGTACCAGCCGTAGGACTGGAAGCGCTTGAGCACGTCCTCGGCGAGCACCAGGTTGGTGTCGCCCTCGATCTGGATGCGGTTGGCGTCGAAGATCACGGTCAGGTTGCCGAGCTTCTGGTTGGCGGCCAGGGCGGCGGCCTCGCCGGAGATGCCCTCCTCGATGTCGCCTTCGCCGCAGATGGCCCAGATCTTGTGGTAGAACGGGGACTCTTCCTTCGGGGTGTTCGGGTCGAGCAGGCCGCGCTGGAAGCGCTCGCCGTACGCGAAGCCGATGGCGGAGGCGAAGCCCTGGCCCAGCGGGCCGGTGGTCATCTCGATGCCCGGGGTCAGGCCGTACTCGGGGTGGCCCGGGGTGCGGGTGTCGGCGCCGCCGCGGAAGTGCTTGAGGTCGTCCAGGGTCACGCCGTAGCCGGAGAAGTACAGCTGGACGTACTGGGTGAGGGAGGCGTGGCCGCCGGAAAGAATGAAGCGGTCGCGACCCTCCCAGTTGGGATCGTTCGGATCATGCTTGATGAAGTGCTGGTACAGGGTGTAGGCGACGGGCGCCAGGGAAACGGGGGAACCGGGGTGGCCGGAACCGGCGTTCTCAACCGCGTCGGCCGACAGGACCTTGGCCATCTTGATGGCGCGCTCGTCCAGCTCGGTCTCCTTGAATTCGGTCATGGATGTCTTTCCTTCCGCTTGGTCGGGCCGCGTATCCGGCTTGTGCCGGGCGCTGTCGCCCTCACATTGCGTTACCCATGCTACCTTCATTTCGCGACGTAGCGTTGTGATTTTGGCGTGTTTTGGTAACTTCTGTTCTGTTAGCGTTCACAATATGTGTCGCTACGCTGGCGACGAACGGATTAGCAGTCGAAACGGGGGAGTGCTAATACAATGGAATACCGCGATGACGCGTGCGGAGAGCCGTTCCCGTCGCCTCCCGAGGCGATCGGAGGGCCCGCCACGGCCCCGCATGCGCGTGTCGCGCCGTGCCCTCGGCCGCCGCATGAAGCGCCGTGGAACACGACATGAATGATGGATGAAATGTGCCCGTCGGGTACGTAACGAAGGAGGCGTGCATGCCGCAGACGAGACGCATGGTGGTCCTGCGCGCCGTCGTCGAGGACTATATCCGCTCCCAGGAGCCGGTCGGTTCGGCCTCGCTCACCAGACAGCACGATCTGGGGGTCAGCTCCGCCACCGTGCGCAACGATATGGCCGCGCTCGAGGAGGAGGGCTACCTCATCCAGCCGCATACGTCGGCCGGGCGCGTGCCCACGGAGAAGGGCTACCGCTATTTCGTGGACCGTCTCGCCACCGTCGTGCCACTGTCCGGCGCGCAGCGCCGCGGCATCGACAGCTTCCTGTCCGGTTCGGCGAGCCTGCAGGACACGCTGCAGCGCGCCGCGCGGCTGCTCGCGCGCATCACCGGTCAGGTGGCCGTCGTCGCCTCGCCGTCGCTCGCGCGCTCCACGCTGCGCCACGTGGAGCTGGTGCCCGTCGCGACCGCTACGTTGCTCGCCGTCGTCATCACCGACACCGGGCGTGTCGCGCAGCACACGATAGCCGTGCCCGACATGCCGTCGTCCGAACTGCTCGGGCTGTTCACCGACACCGTCAACGCCGAATGCGGCGGGATGTCGCTCGCACAGGCGGCGCAGCGGATCCGCGCGCTCGGCGCCGACCGACGCTTCCACGCCGTCGCCGCGCTCGCCGGCCAGCTCGCGCAGGCGTTCGCGGTCATGCACGACGACGAGCGCGGCAGCGAACTGTACATGTCCGGCGCATCCAGCCTCGCCCACCAGCAGCGCACCATGGCCGACCTCGCGCCCCTGTTCGACGCTTTGGAGGAACAGGTCGTGCTGATGCGGCTGATGAGCGCGTTGAGCGAGGAGACGGCGCGCGGCGACGGCGTCGGCGTGGCCATCGGATCCGAAACGCACACGCCGGGCCTGCTCCACGCCGCCGTCGTCACCAGCGGCTACGGCAGGACCGAGACGGGCGACGACGCGTCGACGGAAGCGGCCGGCCCCGACGACAGCGGGATGCGGACGGCGGAGGGTGACGCCCCATGCCCGACGGCCGCCGTCCACGGACCCGGCGGCGAGCCGGTCGCCTTCGTCGGATCCATCGGCCCCACCCACATGGACTACGCGAACACCATCGCCGCCGTGCGGGCCGTCGCGAGGTACCTGACCGCGTTCCTCGCCAACGGCGAACCCTCGCGTCCCGATCCGCCTCCGGACGCCGGACAGGGGGCTCCGCCGGCCGCCGGCGACCGGTCGCGCTGACCCCTCCTTATGGCACAATAACCCGCTAGCAACACAAGATATACAGGCATAAAGGAACGAACGAACCGTGGCAGACTACTACGAGGTGCTGGGCGTCGAGCGCGGCGCGAGCGACGACGAGATCAAGAAGGCGTACCGCCGGATGAGCCGCAAATACCATCCCGACATCGCCGGCCCCGAATTCGAGGACAAGTTCAAGGAGGTCAACAACGCCTACGAGGTGCTGAGCGACCCCGACAAGCGCCGCATGTACGACTCCGGCGTCGATCCGAACGACCCGAACTCCTCCGCGGGGTTCGGCGCCGGCGGCTTCGGCAGCATGGGGGACATGGGCGACGTGTTCAGCACGTTCTTCGGCGGCGCGTTCGGCGGCGGCTCGCAGGGGCCCACCCCGCGCACCCAGCCCGGCCGCGACGCGCTCGCCAGCATGACCATCGACCTGAAGACCGCCGTGTTCGGCGGCACCGAGCAGGTGCGCATCACCACGTTCGGCCTGTGCCCCGACTGTTCGGGCTCCGGGTCCGCCGACGGCTCGAAGCCGGTCCCCTGCCCCGATTGCCACGGCAGCGGCCACCGCCAGAAGGTCGTGCGCACGATGCTCGGCCAGATGATGACCTCCGCGCCGTGCGAGCGCTGCGAGGGCCACGGCGACGTGATCTCCAAGCCGTGCTCCTCGTGCATGGGCCACGGCCGTGTCCGCGTCACCCGCAACGTGGGCGTCAAGGTGCCCGCCGGCATCGGCGACGATTCGCGCATCCGCCTCGCCGGACAGGGCGAGGTCGGCGAGGGCGGCGGCCCGGCCGGCGACCTGTACGTGGACATCCGCATCCGTTCGAACAAGCAGTTCACCCGCGACGGCGACGACCTGCACTGCTGGGTGCGCGTGCCGATGAGCTGGGCCGTGCTCGGCCACGAGCTCACCATCGACACGTTCGACGGCGAGCAGACCGTGACCGTCCCGGCCGGCTGCCAGCCCGAGGACACCGTCACACTGAAGGGCCTCGGCGTGACCCGCATGCGCGAGCAGGGGGAGCGCGGCGATCTCATCGCGCATATCGCCGTCGAAATCCCCACCAAGCTCAACGACGAGGAGCGCTCCCTCATCGAGCGGTTCGCCTCCTCGCACGACGGCGACGCCACCCACGTGGCGCAGAGCTCCCGGCCCTCCACCGGCGGCCAGTCCGGCAGGAAGGGCTTCTTCAGCAAATTGAAGGACGCGTTGGGCTGAAGAGCGCTTCGGCGGCTACGGCGGCTGTTCCGCCGCCGGTAGGCCGTCGGCCGTGCCCTACGACGAAGGCCCCGTTGCGTGGTTCATTCCCATGAACCACGCAACGGGGCCTTCGTCATGCCATCCGTCCGCCGCGTGAGCCGGCGGAGGCGGAGGTCAGCCGGCCACGGACGGGTCGATGGCCGGCAGGACGCCGGCGATGAGCAGGACGGCCACCACCACGGCCAGGCCGATGCGGTAGATGGCGAACGCCTTGTAGGAGAAGGTGCTCACGAACTTCAGGAAGCCGATGATCACGATGTAGCCGACGAAGAACGCGACGATCGTGGCCGCGATGGTCGGGCCCCAGCCCGGCCAGGCGGCGCCGCCGATCGCGGCGCAGGCGTCCGCGGCCTTCGTGGCCTCGCAGGCGCTGACGTCCTTCACCGCGGAGACGGCCTCCAGGATGCCCGCGCCGAACACGGCGGGGATCGCCATGAGGAAGCTCACGCGCACGGCGGCCTCGCGGGTGTAGCCCATGGCGCGGCCGAACGTAATGGTGCCGCCGGAGCGGGAGACGCCCGGGATGAGCGCCAGCATCTGGCCGACGCCGAAGATCAGCGCGTCCTTGGCGGTCATCTGGTTCATCGTCTTGACCTGCTTGGCGCGGCTGTCGAAGATCCACAGCAGCACGCCGAACACGGCGAGCACGGTGACGGTGATCCACAGGTTGCGCAGCGTCGTCTCGATCATGTTCTTGAACAGCAGGCCCGCGATGAGGATCGGCATCGTGCCGATGATGATGAACCAGCCCATCTGCGTGTCCGGGTTCTTCGCGCCCAGACGGGACTTCCAGTCCTTGCCCTCACGGCCGAACAGTGAGCCGAACCATGCGCCGAGGATGCGGATGATGTCCTTGCGGTAGTACAGGATCACGGCGAGCTCGGTGCCCAGCTGGATGATGGCCGTGAACGCGGCGCCCGGATCGGAGCCGATCATCAGGTCGCCGATGATGCGGATATGCGCGCTGGAGGACACCGGCAGGTATTCGGTCAGCGCCTGGACGAGACCGAGGAAAATCGCTTGGAAGAAATTCATAAACCCCTCTAACCTCTAGAACTCGGGTATTGCGATGTTCGTCAATTGCGAAGACCACTGTACTCATAGGGGTCTAAGACCGCACTCATGCATGGCGCATCGCGGATGATGTCTTGCACAATGCACACAATGAGGCCACAATTGGGCGAGGACCAGGGCCGCGAGGGGCCCGTCAACGAAGGAGCGAATTCATGGATACGTACCGCAAGAGCAGGGGATACGCCCCGAAGGGGTTCTTCGAATGCGAGGGGAGGGGCCTCGAATGGCTCGGCGAGGCGATGCCGCAGGGAGGTCCCCGCGTCGTGCAGGTGATCGGCTGGGGCGACGACCATCTCGACATCGAGAAGGTCCATTCCGCGATGCCCACCGTCAAGGCGGCGCATGACTTCGGCGCGGCGCTCGCGCGCATGCACGACGCGGGCGCCCCGCATTTCGGCTCCGCGCCGGCCGGGTACGACGGCACCTGTTATTTCGGCCCGCTGCAGGACCCGGTGCCGATGGACACCGGCGAATGGGACGATCCGGTCTCCTACTATGCGGAAGGCCGTCTCCGCCCGATGGTGGAGCTCGGCATCCGCCGCGGCGAACTCGACGAATCGGATATGGCGCTCACCGAGCGGGTGATTGATGCGATGCCCGACCTGCTCGGCCGCGCCGCCTTGGACAAGCCGGCGCGCGTGCACGGCGACCTGTGGAGCGGCAACGTGATGTGGACCGCCGATCGCGGCTACAGCGAGGCGGTGCTCATCGACCCGGCGGCGCACGGCGGCCACCGCGAGGAGGACCTCGCCATGCTCGGACTGTTCGGCATGACCTATCTGCGTGACATCCTCGACGGCTATCAGGGCGTCCATCCGCTCAAGGCGGGCTGGCAGGAGCGCATGACCCTGTGGCGTCTGTACCCGATCGCCGGCCATTGCGTGTTCTTCGGCGGCGGCTACGTGGGCGAATACCGCTCCATGTGCCGTTCCCTGCTGGGCTGAACGTGGGCCGGGCGGCGGCGCTTCGGCCGGCCGGACGCCGCCGTTCACAGGTTTCTGAGGAAGTCCTCCGTCTCCCTCACGAGCCGTTCCGCCTGTCCGGGGTTCTCGGAGGCGGCCGCGCGCGCCGCCTCCGCCCGGTCCCATTGCTGTTCGAGATGGTGCACGTAGTCGGCCAGCTGGTCGCTGCATCTGAGCAGCATCGAGGCCTTCGCCTTCCATTCGTCCGCCCGCGACGGCAGATCGCCCTCGTCGAGGTCGCAGCCGAGCTCCTCGCCGAGGCGGCGCAGCAGGGCGAGCGTGGCGGGCGCGCAATCGTCGTTGCCGGTGTACTGGGGGACGGACACCCACATCGACGTGGTGTCGAACGACTGCTCCCGGGCCATGTCGTCCAATACGGTGGGGATGCCGACGGGGCCGCTGTACCCGCCCTCGCCGTCGTTCGCGCCGCAGTCGCAGCTGCTGCCGCATCCGTCGAGGTCGTGGGAGACGTCGATCGGAAGGGGACGGGTGTGGGGGCAGTCGGCGTACATCGAGCCGAGCGTGACGATGCGGTCGACGTCGAACTCGTCGGCGATATGCAGGCTCTGCCGGCAGTACTCGCGCCAACGGTAGTTCGGTTCCGGCGCGATCTGGGTGTAGATGCGGCGGTCGGGGGAGAGCGCGATCTCGTAGAACGTGGTCTGGGGCCAGATGATGCGCGGCCGTCCGGTGACCCGGCACAGCATCGGTCTGGACACCTGGTAGTCGTAATAGCCGTCGCAGCTGATGTGGCGTATCTCGCGCGCCTCGTAGCGGCCCAGCAGATGCCGGATGACGTTGGTCGCCGCCTGGCATGCGTCGTTCCACCCTTCGAAGGCGGCGAGCATGACGCTCTGCCGCGGATCCCGTTCCTCGCTCATGCCTTCCACAATAGCGGTGGCCGATGCCGCCCGAACGCGTATTCGCCCGCTGTTCGCCATGGGCGTGCAGGGGCGGAATCCCGCCGTTCTCCGGTGCTCGACGCCGAACCGGAGGCGGGTGCGGCGCAACCGCGACACGCCGTGTTTGCAATTCGCCCGCGGATGGATATAGTAGTGACTCGTGCTTCGGCGGGGAGAAATCCCCAAGGCCAAATGCGGACATAGCTTAGTTGGTAAAGCGCAACCTTGCCAAGGTTGAGACCGCGGGTTCGAGTCCCGTTGTCCGCTCTAAGGTCCGATGAGTTGACGACCTTACGGTGGGTTAGCCAAGCGGTTAGGCAGCGGCCTGCAAAGCCGTATAGACGAGTTCGACTCTCGTACCCACCTCTCAGCGAACCGAAGCGATTCGGTCGACTGCTGGATGCAGGCCCGGGCGGTTGGCGCAGAGGTAGCGCACTTCCCTGACACGGAAGGGGTCACAAGTTCGAATCTTGTATCGCCCACCATGCCGAAGTGATTCGGCCTGATAACTGAATACCGAAGCGATTCGGGCGATTGGCGCAGCGGCTAGCGCACTTCGTTCACACCGAAGGGGTCGTAGGTTCGATTCCTACATCGCCCACTGAATCCCGCTTCTCACGGCGGGATTCTATGCGGACATAGCTTAGTTGGTAAAGCGCAACCTTGCCAAGGTTGAGACCGCGGGTTCGAGTCCCGTTGTCCGCTCCATCCCGGACCCCGCCATCGTGCGGGGTTCTTTCGTATTCCGGGCATGCGTATTCCGGATATCTCCTGCATCTCCTCCCCGGCCGCCCGTATCCGGCACCCACGGTCCGCGGGCGATTGTGAAGATTTCCGGGAGCTCTATCCACATTCCCCGTACGGCTGGACCCGGACCCGTCCGCCGCGTCATCGTTGGTGATGACGGATATCCGGCATCGGCCGGATGACGATGCCGATGATGAGGAGCCGACATGGACGGGCGATGGCGACAGAATGACGGAGCACGACGCGCCGTACGGCGCAGACGCGCGGTGATGGCCAGGAGACGACGACGCCTCGCCGAACGCCGCCGGGAGATCCGGATGCGGCTCATCGCGGTGGCCGCCATCGCCATCGTGACGCTCCTGCCCACCGCCGACGCGGTCCGCCGGGACGCCGTCGCGGTCGGGCGTCCGACGGACCGGACCATATCCGGGACCGGCGTCATGACGGCATGGTGCGCGACCGGCATGGAGACCGTATCCACGATGGCGGAACCGTCCGGAACCGTCCGGAACCGGAACATCGCGCTGGCGCAGGGGATCGGAGCCGATGCGGACGGGAAATGCCGCCGGACGCTGTCATGGCCATTGCGCCGCGTCGAGCGTTTGAAGGCGTTCGACGCCCCCGATCGGCCATGGCTGCCCGGCCATCGCGGCATCGATCTCGCGGCCGCGGAACACGACGAACTGCTTGCGCCCGCCGACGGCGTCGTCTCGTTCGCCGGAACGGTGGCGGGCAAACAGGTGGTGAGCGTCCGGCACGACGGACTGACGCTCACCTTCGAACCGGCCGTCACGGACCTGCCCGTCGGGGCGCGGACCATCCGCGACGAGCCGTTCGGCGAGGTGGGCGCGCGCTCGGACCATTGCGACGGGGCCTGCCTGCACTGGGGCGTCAGACGCGGCGAGGACTACCTCGATCCCGAGACGCTGGCCGGGCCCAGGCGCATCGCGCTCAAACCGGTGGAATGACCGTCGCACCGTACGGACGCACGGTACAATCGGTGACGACACAGCCAAGGAGGTCACGGAGACGATGATCACGGAATACTTGCGGCCGCTGGAACAGCCGATCGACACCGACAGGAACCTGTTCTCGATACTGGAGGAGCGCGCCGCGCGTACTCCGGACCGGTCCCTCATCGAATACAAGGAACCCGGCACGGGGGAGTGGAGGTCGTTCACCGCCGTCGAATTCCGCGACAAGGTCATCGCGCTCGCCAAAGGCCTCATCGCGCGCGGCGTCATGCCCGGCGACGCGGTGTCCGTGATCTCGAAGACCCGTTGGGAGTGGACGGCGCTCGACATGGCCATCATGTCGATCGGCGCGCTCACCGTACCCGTCTACGAGACGAACTCGCCGGCGCAGGTGAGCATGATCTTCAACGATTCCAACGTGCGCATGGCGTTCGCCGAGAACGACATGCAGCGCGACAAGGTCGAGTCCGTGCGTTCCCGGTGCCCGGACCTCGGCGACGTGTACGTCATCGACTTCGGTGCGCTCGACACGCTCGAGGAGTACGGCAAGGGCGTCACCGACGCGGAGTTCCGCGAACGCGAACAGGCCGTCCGCGGCGACGACCTCGCCACCATCGTCTACACGTCCGGCTCCACGGGTACGCCGAAGGGCGTCGAGCTGAGCCACGGCAACTTCATCTTCATCACCTATTCGGGCGTGAGGTCGATGCCGGCCATCGCCATGCCCGAATACGCGCGGCTATGGCTGTTCCTGCCGCTCGCGCACGTGTTCGCACGCTACATGCAGTTCTTCTGCTTCGCCGGCAACGTCACGCTCGGCCTGTCCGGGAACCTGAGGACGATTCTCGCCGACTTCGCCGCGTTCAAGCCGACGTTCATCCTCGCCGTGCCCCGCATCTTCGAGAAGATCTACAATGCGGCCTCGCAGAAGGCCGGCGCCGGTCTCAAGGGACGCGTCTTCGCGGGCGCGGCCGCCACGGCGCGCGCCTGGTCGGAGGCGCAGCAGTCCGGCGGACCGATCCCGTTCGCGCTGAACCTCAGGCATGCGTTCTACGCGAGGCTCGTCTACCGGTCGATCCTCGACGTGTTCGGCGGGCATGTCGAATACGCGGTCTCGGGAGGCGCCCCGCTCGACAGGTCCATCGCCCACTTCTTCAACGGCATCGGCCTGCCGCTGCTCGAGGGTTACGGCATGACGGAGACATGCGCGCCCGCCACCGTGAATCCGACCGCCGGATACCGGATCGGCACGATCGGCCTGCCCATGCAGGGCACGGCGGTCGGCATCGCCGACGACGGCGAACTGTGCATCAAGAGCCCCGCCGTATGCGTCGGCTACCACAACCACCCCGAGACCACCAAGGAGCAGATCCGCGACGGCTGGCTGCACACCGGCGACCTCGGCTCGCTCGACGAGGACGGCTTCGTGACCGTGACCGGCCGCAAGAAGGACCTCATCATCACGGCGGGCGGCAAGAACGTCTCGCCGGGCGAATTGGAGGCGTCGGTGATGACCTCGCCGGTCGTCAACCAGTGCGTCGTCGTAGGCGACCGCAAGCCGTTCGTCGCCGCCATCGTCGCGCTCGACCTGGCGGAGACGAACACGTGGCTCCAGGCGCAGGGCGCGAAGCCGTGCGCCGACCTGGCCGAGGCCGCGCGCAACCCGATCGTGCGCGCCGAGGTGGAGCGCGCCGTCAACCAGGCCGACGAGCTCGTCTCCCGCGCCGAATCCATCCGCAAGTTCGAGATCGTCCCCGACGACTTCACCGAGGAGAACGGGCTCGTCACCGCGTCGATGAAGGCGCGCCGCGAGGCCATCACCGAGCGCTACCGCGACCTCATCGACAACGTGATCTACGCGGGCAAGAAGTGACGGCCGCGTCGTAAGGCCGCCGCATACGGAAGGGCCCGTGACGGAACCTGTCATTCGGTTCCGTCACGGGCCCCCCTCCATATATCTCCCTGTCGCGCGGACGAGGAGAGGCGCCTCACTGGCGCGGCGCGGTCCTCTTCGTGTACATCTGCGTGGCGAGCAGCGTCGCGTAGCGCTTGATGACCTTCGGACGGATGACCTTCATCGACGCGGTCATCAGGCCGTTCTCCTGCGTGAACTCCTCGGGCAGGATGATGAACTTGCGCACCGACTCGGCGCGGGAGACGCCCTCGTTGGCCTGATCGACCCACTTCTGCACCTCGGCGCGCACGGCGGCGTTGTTCGCGGCCTCCTCCATGGACATGTTCTCGTCCAGACCCTTCGCCTCCAGCCACGGGCGCAGCGACTCCTCGTCCAGCGTGATGAGCGCGGAGATGAACGGGCGCTTGTCGCCGAGCACCAGCGCCTGCGAGACGATCTCGCAACGCTGGATGACCTCCTCGATCGGGCCGGGCGCCACGTTCTTGCCGCCGGCCGTGATGATGAGGTCCTTCTTGCGGCCGGTGATGTAGAGGAACCCGTCGTTGTCGATGCGGCCCAGATCGCCGGTCGCATACCAGCCGTCCTCGGTGAAGGAGGTCTCGGTGGCCTCCTCGTTCTTGTGGTAGCGGGGGAACACGGCGCGGCCCTTGACCTGGATCTCGCCGTCCTCGGCGATGCGCAGCGAGAAGCCGGGGAACGCGATGCCGACCGAACCGGCGTGGAACGGGACGCCCAGCACGTTGAACGCGCACGGCGCGGTCGTCTCGGTCAGGCCGTAGCCCTCGTACACGGGCACGCCGGCGCCGCGGAAGAACGCCATCAGCTCCGGGTCGAGCGGGGCGCCGCCGGCGACGATCCACTTGGCGCGGCCGCCCAGCACCTCGCGCAGCGACTTGTAGACCACCGGGTCGAACGCGGCGCGCTTGGTGCGCGTCAACGCGCCCGCATGGCCCTTCTCGGAGACCTCCTTCATGTAGTCCTGCGCGGCGACGACCGCGGAGGCGAACACCATGCCCTTCGCGCCGTGACCGGCCTTCTGGGAGGCGGCGTTGTACACCTTCTCCAGCACGCGGGGCACGACGATCATGATGGACGGCTTGGCGACCTGCAGGTCGGAGATCAGCGTCCTGATGCCGGTCGCGATGTAGATGTGGACGTTCGAGGCGACGACGATGTAGTTGATGGCGCGCGCGAACGAATGCGCCTGCGGCAGGAACAGCAGAATCGTGTTCTTCTTGTCATGCAGCAGGTCCGGCATGTAGTCGGGCAGGTTCAGCGCCGTCTGGCAGTAGTGCTCGTGCGTCATCTCGACGCCCTTCGGCGCGGCGGTGGACCCGGACGTGTAGACGATCGAGCACAGGTCGGTCTTCTGCACCGAGTCGATGCGCTCGTCCAGCTCCTCGTCGGACACGGACTTGCCGTACGCCTTGATCTCGTCCAGACCGCCGGTCTCGATGCACACGATGTGCTCCAACGACGGGCATTCCTCGACGGCGCCGTCGGCCTTGTCGCGCATGGCGGTGTCCTGCACGATGAGCAGACGGGCGTCGGAGTTGTTGACGATGTTGCGGATCTGCTCGGCGGAATCCGTGTCGTAGATGGTGGCCAGCACGCCGCCGCAGGCCATGACGGCCGCATCGGTCAGATCCCATTCATAGGAGGTGCGGCACATGAACGCCACGCCGTCGCCCTTCTTCAGACCGTAGTGCAGCAGTCCCTTGGCGATCTCGCGGACCTCGGCGAGGAACTCGTTCGCGGTCTTCGTGACCCACTCGCCGTCCTCCTTGTACGTGTACAGCGGTTCGTCGCCCATGCGCTCGGCGCGGTCGGCGTAGATGTCGTAGATCGACATGCCCATGTCCAGCGGAGGATTGCCCTGCGTGGTGGTGGTCAGCAGCCCCGAAGCCGGGTCGATCTCGGTGACCGTCGGACGGTCCGGCCCCCACACGTCGGTGTGGGGCAGCTCGATGGACTCCTCGCGGGCGATGTCCTCGCCGGCGTAGTCGGGTTCGTTGCCGGCGTCGTCGCCGACCGGATGCACGAAGTCGGTGCCGAGACGCAACGCCTTGCGCGTGATGTTCGTGGTTTGCTGCTTCAACGTGGAAAAAACGGACACGTGCTGCTCCTTGACCCAATTCCTTGTCTGGTCCTGTCTCAGAACAGCCAGTTTAGCGCCCGGAACGCGACACGTCACCTTACGGTGGCGTAGGAAACGCAGGCGTCCGTGGACGTTTCTCCCGGCGCGCCGCCGGTCTTCGGCTACACTTGGGCGACGTACGACACGATACGGCCAATGTCAGAAAGGGCTCTCATGGCTGAAATCAAGGAAGCCACGGTGGCTTTCGGTGTGCTGGACGAGACGTCGGATACGGAATCCCGCGTCGCGCTTACCCCGGACATCGTCACCAGGCTCGGGCGGAGCGGAATCTCCTGCCTGATCGAACGCGGCGCCGGCGCCGCGGCTCACTACACGGACGAGGACTATGCGAAGGCGGGCGCCACGGTCGCCCCGCGCGACGAGGTGATCGCCAAGGCCGACGCGCTCGGCTTCGTCGACCGTCCGTCCGCCGGGACCGTCGCCGAGCTCAGGGCCGGCCAATGGGTAATCGGCATGCTCGGCTCGTTCACCGACGCCGATTACGTCGCCGCGCTCGATGAGGCCGGAATCGTGGGCGTCGCCATCGAACGCCTGCCGCGCCAGCTGTCCAGCGCGCAGTCGATGGACGAGATGACCTCGCAGAACTCGGTGATGGGCTACAAGGCGGCCATCCTCGCCGCCGACGCCTACGGCTCGTTCCTGCCGATGATGACCACCGCCGCGGGCACGATCCGTCCGGCGAAGGCGCTCGTGCTCGGCGCCGGCATCGCGGGACTCCAGGCCATCGGCACGCTGCGCCGTCTCGGCGCCGTCGTCACCGCGTACGACGTGCGCCCCGCCTCCAAGGGCGAGGTCGAATCGCTCGGCGCGAAGTTCCTCGACCTCGGCCTCGACTTCTCGAAGGGCCAGGGCGAGGGCGGCTACGCGCGCGCCCTGACGCCCGAGGAGCAGAAGGAGCAGCAGGCCGCCGTCGACGCGAAGGCCGCCGGCTTCGACATCGTCATCACCACCGCGAAGGTCCCGGGCCGCAGGCCCCCGGTGCTGCTCACCAAGGCCGGCGTCGACGGCCTGAAGCGCGGCGCCGTGATCGTCGACTGCGCCGCGTCCGAGCTCGGCGGCAACGTCGAGGGATCCGCCATCGGCACGCGGACCACCGAAGGCGGCGTCACCATCATCGGCGCGCCGTACCTCGCCTCCGGCGTCGCCACCACCGCGTCCGACCTGCTCGCGCGCAACGTGGCCGACGTGCTCGCCCACTTCGTGCGTGACGGCAAACTGTCCCAGGACCCGTCCGAGGAGCTGGACGCCGCGCTCGTCGTCGCCGGCCACGTCGGGGCCGCCGGGACCGCGGCCGAAGAGAAGTAAGGAAGGGAAGGAACGCAAATGCCCACGCTCGTCGTCTCCATCACACTGTTCGTGCTGGCGCTGCTCATCGGCATCGAGGTGATCGGCAAGGTGCCCGCCACCCTGCACACCCCGCTCATGTCCGGCGCGAACTCCATCCACGGCATCGTCATCGTCGGCGTCGTCATCGTCGCCGCCGAGGCGAACTCGCCGCTCGCCTACGTGTTCATCTTCCTCGCCGCCGTGCTCGGCACGATGAACGTAGTCGGCGGCTACGTCGTCACCGACCGCATGCTCGAGATGTTCAAGTCCAACAAGAAGAAGGGGGAGGATAAGTAAATGGCCTCCGCAACCGTCGGAACCATCGACATCGTCGCATGGTTCGTCTACCTGTTCTCCGCCGTCATGTTCGTCGTCGGTCTGCACTTCATGAACTCGCCGAAGACCGCCCGCAAGGGCAACCAGATCTCCGCGTTCGGCATGGTCGTCGCCGTGCTCATGGCGTTCATCGTGCTGTTCGCCAAGGGCTTCGTCAACACGGTCGCCGTCGTCGTGCTCGTCGTCGGCATCCTGATCGGCGCGGTCGCCGGCGTCGTCTCCGCCAAGAAGGTCAAGATGACCGACATGCCGCAGCTCGTCTCCGTGTTCAACACGGTCGGCGGCGGCGCGGCCGCGCTCGTCGCCCTCAACGACATCCTCACCAAGGAGGGCGTGCCGGACCTCGTCGTGCTCATCACCGCCGGCCTCGGCATCCTCATCGGCTCCGTCACGTTCACCGGCTCGCTCATCGCCGCCGGCAAGCTGCAGGGCGTCAAGTGGGTGAAGAAGCTCACCCTGCCCGGCAAGGGCGTGTGGAACATCGCGTTCATCGTCCTCACGGTCGCCAGCTTCGTCATGCTGTGCGTCCAGCCCGGCCAGCGCCTCCTGTGGTCGATCCTCACGACGCTGTTCGCCCTCGGCTACGGTCTCGTGTTCGTCATCCCGATCGGCGGCGCCGACATGCCCGTCGTCATCTCCGTGCTGAACGCGTGCACCGGCACCGCCGTCGCCATGTCCGGCCTCGCCATCGACAACGTCGCCCTCATCGTGGCCGGCGCGCTCGTCGGCTCCGCCGGCGTGACCCTGTCCATCCTCATGGCCCAGGCCATGAACCGTCCGCTGCTGTCCGTCCTCGCCGGCGGCTTCGGCGGCTCCGACGCCGCGGCCGCAGGCGACGGCCCGGAGGGCACGATGAAGGAGACCTCGCCGGACGATCTCGCCGTCCAGCTCGTCTACGCCGACAAGGTCATCTTCGTGCCCGGCTTCGGCCTCGCCCAGGCGCAGGCCCAGCGCGAGCTCGCCGACCTCGGCGAGCTGCTCAAGAACCACGGCGTCGAGGTCTCCTACGCGATCCACCCGGTCGCCGGCCGCATGCCCGGCCACATGAACGTGCTGCTCGCCGAGGCCAACGTGCCCTACGAGGAGCTCGTCGACCTGGAGGAGATCAACCCGCAGTTCCCGTCCGCCAACGTCGCCCTCGTCGTCGGCGCCAACGACGTCACCAACCCGGCCGCCCGCCGTCCGGGCACTCCGGTCTCCGGCATGCCGATCCTCGACGTCGACAAGGCGCAGAACGTGGTCGTCATGAAGCGCGGCCGCGGCACCGGCTACGCCGGCATCCAGAACGAGCTCTACTTCGAGGACAACACGCAGATGCTGTTCGGCGACGCGAAGAAGAGCCTGCAGGCCGTCATCGCCGCCGTCAAGGAATTGCTGGCGTAATGGAGCGTCCTCGTCGTCGCTCCTCGGTCGCGGCACCTTCGTACCGCTTCCTTCGGTGCGCCTAGAGGCCGCACGCATTACGCGAACGATTCGTTGTGCCGGCGTACCGGCTTCAACCGCACGGGAGCCCCTCCTCGGAGGGGCTCCCGTCGTTTCCAGGTCGTTCCGGAGGCGATGCCGGCCACGGGACGAACCGTCACAGGGCGAACACGCGCGTCACGAACGCGGCGACGCGGCTCCAATAGAGCTCCGGATCCGTGCTTGCGGCGAGGGCATGACCGGCGCCCGGCACCAGCAGACGTTCGCGGTCCGGCCCCGCGCATGCGGCGATGTTGCGGTCGAGGAACGCGGGGTCGACGAACGCGTCCGCCTCGCCGTGGATGAACATCATCGGAATGATCGTATGGCGCAGCGAGCGCACACAGGACGCCTCGCGGAAGCCGTACCCGGCGACCCGGCGCGAGATCGCGGACATGAGGTCGACGATCGGCGCGCCCATCCAACGATGGGGCAGATGGTACATGTGCTTCGCGTTGAACAGGAACTGGTCGCGCACCGACGTGTATCCGCAGTCCTCGATCGCGGCGACGACGTTGCGGGGCAGCTCCGGTTCGCCGGTCGTCATCATCACCGTGGCGGCGCCCATCGAGACGCCGTGCAGCAGGACGCGGGCCTCGGGGTCGCTCGCGGTGATGAGGGTGATCCAACCCAGAAGATCGCGGCGCTCCAGCCATCCCATGCCGATGTAGCGTCCCTCGCTCAGCTCGTAGCCGCGCTGCGCCGGGACGAGCACGGTGAATCCCATGCGGGCGAACCGGTGCGCGTACTTCGCCATTTCCGAGGGTCTGCCGGCATAGCCGTGCATGCAGACCGCATACAAATGCCGGGCGGGGGAGGCGCGGTCCGGGTCGAACAGCCAGCCGTGGAGCTTCAGACCGTCCTCGGAACGCATCGAGACGGGCTGCTTCGCCGTCTCGAACCAGTGCGCGGCCTCCGTCTCCTCGTCGGCGTCCCGATGAGGCGTCTCCAGATAGTCCGACGCCGCGCCGTTGCTCATCAGACGCTCCATCCAATGCGAGCATTCCTGGTCCAGCGACAGATGGAACATCAGCTCGGCCGTCGTGAGCAATCCGGCGGCCACGGCGCCCACGCCCGCGCCCGCCCCGATCAGCATGTTCCTGGTGACTCGCCTCATCGCAACTCGATTCCCTGAAAAACGTTTCCTCCCTTGATTGTAGCCGCGAGGTTGTCCTCGGTTCCCGTATACTTGGTTGCTGTTGCTTTGGCGAGGGAAGACGAGGATTCCATCGGAGTCCGCTTCTTCCGTTATCGACTCGGCGTGATGAACCTCCTAGGGGGCGTTCTGCGGCGCGTCGTGGCGTCAAAAGACAGAACGACAAGTGACACATACGTCCATTACAACCCAAGGAGGCCAGATATGGCTACCAAGATCGTCCTCAACGGCGAAGTCCGCAACGAGTTCGGCAAGGGCGCTGCCCGCCGCATGCGCGTCGCCAAGCTCATCCCCGCCACCATCTACGCCGGTGGCGCCGATCCGAAGTTCCTCACCCTGCCGATGAAGGAGACCACCCTCTCCCTGCGCCACACCAACGCCCTGTTCGAGCTGAACTTCGGCGACGAGAAGGCCATGGCCGTCGTCAAGGACGTGCAGCGCAACCCCGTCAAGCGCATCGTCGAGCACATCGACTTCTACGAGGTCAAGGCCGGCGAGAAGATCGACGTCGAGGTGCCGGTCTTCGTCGAGGGCACCCCGAAGGGCGCCGCCGTCGCGTTCGTCGACATCCAGGAGCTCAAGGTCCGCGCCGACGTCGCCAACCTGCCGGAGCGCATCGTCGTGAACGTCGAAGGCCTGACCGACGGCACCAAGGTGTTCGCCAAGGACGTCGTCCTGCCCGAGGGCGTCGAGCTCGACGTCGAGAACGCCGAGGAGTCCGTCGTGACCGTCGAGGTGCCGGAGGACGCCACCGAGTCCACCGCCGCCCCGGAGGCCGCCGCCCCGGCCGCCGACGCCGACGCCGCTGCCGCCCCGGCCGCCGACGCCAAGTGATCGCCGCCGGCGTGAGGCCGGCCTGACGATATGATCCCCGGGAAGACCCGCGACACGTCTCGCGGGTCTTCCCTTTTGCTTTTCATAATGTGAACCGGCGCACATCCGCGGTTGCGGGATGTGCGAAAGTAACTGACAGCACCGGGCGCCACAAGCGCGCGGCAATCCCCTTCGAAAGGCCGCCATCGCACGGCCGAATGCAACAAAAAGAAGTGAACATGACTGAGAACACGCATCACGATCCGGCGGCGCTCGACAAGCTGGTCGAGCCGTTCACCGTACTGCCGAACGAGAATCCGGCCTCCGACGCCAAGCGCGCCGAACTCATCGACAAGCCGGCCTTCGGCCAGGTCTTCTCCGACAACATGGCCCACATGACGTGGACCAAGGGCGAGGGCTGGGGCGACCGTCGCATCGAGCCGTACGCGCCGCTCAAGATGGACCCGGGCGCATCCGTGCTGCACTACGCGCAGGAATGCTTCGAAGGCCTCAAGGCCTACCGTCACGCCGACGGCTCCACCTGGCTGTTCCGCCCGGACGCGAACGCCGAGCGTTTCCAGAACTCCGCGAAGCGCCTGTACCTGCCCGAGCTGCCGGTCGACGACTTCATCGGCTCCGTCGCCGCGCTCGTCAAGCGTGACGTGGACTGGGTCCCGTCCCGCCGCGAGTACACGCTGTACATGCGTCCGTTCATGTTCGCCTCCGAGCCGTTCCTCGGCGTGCGCGCCCCGCACGAGGTCGACTACTGCGTGATCGCCTCCCCGTCCGGCCCGTACTTCCCGGGCGGCGTCAAGCCGGTGAGCATCTGGGTGGAGGACAAGTGGTTCCGCACCGGCCCCGGCGGCACCGGCTTCGCCAAGTGCGGCGGCAACTACGCCGCCTCCCTGCTCGGCGAGTACACGGGCATCGAGAACGGCTGCGAGCAGGTCTGCTTCGTCGACGCGGCGACCAAGACCTACCTCGAGGAGCTGGGCGGCATGAACATGATGGTCGTCCACAAGGACGGCCATGTGGAGACCCCGTCGCTGACCGGCAACATCCTGCCGGGCGTGACCCGCCGCTCCCTCATCCAGCTGCTGCAGGACCGCGGCATCGACGTGGTCGAGACGATGATCGCCCTCGAGCAGCTGCTCGAGGACATCAAGTCCGGCGAGGTCACCGAGGTGTTCGCCTGCGGCACCGCCGCCATCATCACGCCGATCGGCCGCTTCAAGTCCCCGAAGTTCGACGTGACCGTCGCCGAGGGCGGCGTCGGCGAGCTCACTCAGTCGCTGCGCGACGAACTGCTCGGCATCCAGCTCGGCGAGATCGAGGATCCGCACAACTGGATGTGGAAGGTCTGCTGAGGCGTTTCGCCGAATCCGGCCCCCGCGGTGCGATTCGCACCCGCGGGGGCCTTGCAGTAGGGGGACGATGCCGTTCGCGGCGGGGAAAATGGAGCCATATACGAGGATGCGCTGACCGCCATGCTATTATGTGGAGCAGCATACACGGCGAGGCATCCATGAGAAAGGGATAGGGCAGATGGAGATGGGGTTTCCTACAGCGTTCCGCGGCTATGACAAGGAGTCGGTCGACGGATACGTCACGCACATGGCCCAGGAAACTTCGACGCTGCAGCAGCAGATCGACGATCTGAAGAACTCCCTCTCCCAGCTGCAGAGCGACTACCAGTCCTCCCAGATGCAGCTCGCCGATGCACGCAAGCATGCCGCCAAGGCCGAGGAGGAGGCCCAGAACACGGCCCAGAACTCGGTGAAGTATCTGGGTGCCAGCGCGCAGCAGCTGCTCAACGCCGCCGAGAAGACCAGCACGGAGCTCATCGCCCGCGCCAAGAGGGAGGCGGCCGACCACAAGCGTGAATCCACGCAGCAGATCGCGGACATGGTCCAGCAGGCCAACAACGACGTGCAGCTCATCCTCGCCGAGGCACGCAAGAAGTCCGCGGGCATCCTCGAACGTGCCAACGAGGAGGCCAAGCTGCTGCAGAAGAACACGGCGGAGAAGATCGACGCCGACAAGAAGCGTGCCGCCAAGGAGATCTCGGAACGTCGCAGCGCCCTGGACATGGAACTCGAGAACATGCGCGAGGCCACCAAGGCCGATCTGGAGAAGCAGCGCGCCATCTGGCAGACCACGCTCGCCGCCGAGAAGGTGGAGCAGGCGAAGACCCTCGCCGCACAGCGCCAGGACGCCGAGCAGGAGGCCGCACGCATCAAGGCCGGCGCCAGCGAGGAGGCCCAGCGCAATCTCACGGAATCCCGTCGCCAGCTCGACGAGGCCCGCAGCAAGTCCGAAGCGATGCTGAACGACGCGAAGGCGAAATCGGCGAAGATGCTCAGCGACGCGAACGAACGTTCCAAGCAGATTCTCGGCGATGCGGAGATCTCGAAGGCCGAGACGCTGAAGAAGGCCGCCGACGAGCTCGAGCAGGCCCGTTCCGTGATCACCAAGCAGCGCGAGGACACCTCCGCCGAGATCAACGACATGCTCAAGAGCATCAACCAGCGCCGTCTGGAGGCCCAGCAGGAGTCCGACAACATCCTCGCCAAGGCCAAGTCGGTGCTCGCCAACGCGAATCAGGTGGCCACCGAGAAGGAGGAGGAGGCGGAGAAGTTCCGCGTCTCCATCATCCAGGAGGCCAAGGAGACCTCCGAGCAAGAGACCCGTCAGCGCCGCGCCGCCGCCGACCGCGAGATCTCGCGTCTGCAGTCACGCATCGACAGCCTGCGCGACATGGAATCCCAGCTCATGACCCGTGTGAGCGACATGCGCTCGGTGCTGCTGAGCTCCTTCGACTCCCTGGACGACGGCTCCCTGTCCGCGGCGGCGGGACGCTCCCGCGTCTCGGGCGGCGAATACGCCAAGAAGACGATTCAGAACGTGCTGGTGGGCGTGGACGCCGGCGGCGACACGGATCCCTCGCTGGTCGATCCGTCGAAGTTCCCCGGCAGCCTGAAGTCGTCGTCGGGGGCCACCGACAGCTTCATCTGATCCATCCCGCCGGGGAGCCGGGACATGGTCATTGCATACTAGATTCGATTGACGGGTGCGTTCGTGGACGTTGCACAGACTAGGGAAACGGAGACTCACGGTGCATCGCGACATGTGCCGGAGTCCCGCTCCGTCCTGCTCGATCTCGATGAGAACCTCCATATCGACGTCCACTCGTATGTGAACGATCTGATCGAGCGGCAGCACATGGCCGGATTCGAGGATGACGAGAGCGAATCCACGCATGCGGACGAGGAGTCCTTCGACCTCATGCTCAACCGCGTGAGGCGCATCGCGGAGCAATGCTCCGAATCACACGTCAGCGCCGAACTCACCGCCTTGGCGCGTACGATGCCGGAATACGACATCTCACGGCTGCGGACCGAGGACGACGAGAAGCCGGCGGTCCCCGCATCATCGGAAGCGGATGGCGTCGACGGGAACGACGATGCGGATGCATCGCGGCCGGCGCGTACCCGACGACGGCACGGGGCCGCCGCCGGCAGGAAGAGGGGGGCGAGGCGCGGACGCCATCGACGCGGGGGTGCCGATGAGCCGCGGGGGGACCGCAAACGCCAGGCGAGGCGGCACGCCGCCCGCAGGCGTGGACCGTCCGTCGGCCTGTTGGCGGGATCCGCGGTCGCCGTCGTGCTGATCGCGGTCGTCGTATGCGTCGTCGTCCTGTAACGACGGAAGGGGGCTGCTCATGCAGGTGGCGTTGGAGAGCAACGCGTTCTTCATGGGCGTGGAATATCTCGCGGTGTTCTGCTGCGGTCTCGTCGGCGGGCTCGCGGCCGTGCGCAAGCGGTACGACCTGTTCGCCATCCTCGTGATCGCGTGGCTCACCGCCCTGGGTGGCGGCATCCTGCGTGACGTGCTGCTCGAGGTGCCTCCCGTCGGCATCACCGACCGATGGTCGGTGGTCACCGCGCTCGTCTCCGGCGTCGCCATCGCGATCGTCCACCCGGAGGTCAACAAGCTCAAATGGTCGATGATCACGCTCGACGCGCTCGCGCTCGGCCTGTTCGCGGTCAACGGCACGGCGAAGGCCATGTACCTCGGCACGTCCGGCATGACCGCCGGGTTCCTCGGCATGGCGACCGCGCTGGGCGGCGGCCTCACCCGCGACATCCTGCTCAACGACGTGCCGATGATCATCCGCGACAAACACTGGTATGCGGTGCCCTCCGCCATCGGATGCGTGTGTACCGTGTTCGTGTGCAAGGGGCGTATGGCGGGACTGTTGAACGCCGAACAGGAGATCGGGCTCGACGTGCTCATCATCGTGCTCATCGTCGGGATGCGTCTGGCCTCCGTGATCTACAACATCACGTTCCCGGGCGCCGTGGAGCGGCACAACGTCTATCTGCCGGGGGAGAGCCATTACCTCAGGCGCCCCGACATCACGCCGCAATCCGGCTCCGTGGGCCGCGGGCCGCGCGCCCGCTGGGACGATGACGACGACGTCTGACGTCCCTCCCGACGCCCGTCCGGTACGGGGGCGGGAGAGCCGCGCCGGCCGGCCGAAGACGGCGCGTCGTGTTATCCGCACGGCGTGCTATCATCTACGTCTCGTATGTCCTTATAGCAAACGTCGTTTGGAGTTACATTGGCAAACATCAAGTCGCAGAAGAAGCGCGTCATCACCAACGAGAAGGCGCACAAGCGCAACGTGGCCGTCAAGTCCGGTCTGAAGACCGCCGTCCGCGCCACCCGCGAGGCCATCGCCGCCGGTGACAAGGCCGCCGCCCAGGCCGCCTACCAGGTCGCCGCCCGCAAGCTCGACAAGGCCGCCGGCGCCGGCGTGATCCACAAGAACCAGGCCGCCAACCGCAAGTCCGGCCTCGCCCTCGCGATCAACGCCCTGTGAGACTGAATCCGCTCCGTTGAGCGGATGGTCGAGGAACCCCGCAAACCCGTCGGTTTGCGGGGTCTCTTATTTCGCGTACACTAATGTAGGTTTGACTACAGTCGATTAGGAGGCATGCTCAGTGGCCACCCAGCACAACCAGCCCGGTTCCACCGACCAGTCGTTGATCCGCAACTTCTGCATCATCGCGCACATCGATCACGGCAAGTCCACCGTGGCGGACCGCATCCTGCAGCTGAGCGGCATCGTGCCGGAACGCGAGATGCGCGACCGCTTCCTCGACCGCATGGACATCGAACAGGAGCGCGGCATCACCATCAAGTCGCAGGCCGTGCGCGTGCCGTGGACGTTCGACGGCACCGAATACACGCTGGGAATGATCGACACCCCCGGCCATGTGGACTTCACCTACGAGGTGTCGCGCGCGCTGGCCGCATGCGAGGGCGCGGTGCTGCTCGTCGACGCGACGCAGGGCATCGAGGCGCAGACGCTGTCGAACCTGTACATGGCCATCGACCACAATCTCACCATCATCCCGGTGCTCAACAAGATCGACCTGCCGAGCGCCGAACCGGACAAACACGCCGAGGAGATCGCCGGCCTGATCGGCTGCGAGCCGAGCGACGTGCTGCGTGTGTCCGGCAAGACCAGCGAAGGCGTCGCCGACCTGCTCGACCAGATCGTCATGGAGGTGCCGGCTCCGGAAGGCGACCCCGAGGTGCCGGCACGCGCCCTGATCTTCGATTCCGTGTACGACTCCTACCGCGGCATCGTCACCTACATCCGCATGGAGGACGGCGAACTGCACGACCGCGAGAAGGTGCACATGATGGGCATCGGTATGACGCACGATCCGATCGAGATCGGCGTGATCAGCCCGGACATGACCCGCACCAAGGCGCTCGGTGCCGGCGAGGTCGGCTACATCATCACCGGCGCGAAGGACGTGAGCCAGTCGAAGGTGGGCGACACCCTGACCTCCGCCGTGCGCCCCGCCACGGAGCCGCTGCCTGGCTACCGCGATCCGAAGCCGATGGTCTACTCCGGCCTGTTCCCGATCGACAACGCGCAGTTCCCCGAACTGCGCGAGGCGCTCGACAAGCTCAAGCTCAATGACGCCGCCCTCGTCTACACGCCGGAGACGTCCGTCGCGCTGGGCTTCGGATTCCGCTGCGGCTTCCTCGGCCTGCTGCACATGGAGATCGTCTCCGAGCGTCTCAGTCGTGAATTCGGACTCGACCTCATCCAGACCGCGCCGAACGTCACCTACGAGGTGACCAGCGAGGACGGATCCGAGCACCACGTCACCAATCCGAGCGAGTTCCCGGACGGCAAGATCAAGAAGATCGTCGAGCCGATGGTCGCGGCGGACATCATCACGCCGAAGGATTTCATCGGCGCGGTCATGGACCTGTGCCAGGACCATCGCGGCCAGATGGGCACGATGGAGTACATCTCCACCGACCGCGTGGAGATGCACTACCGCATTCCGCTGGCGGAGATCGTGTTCGACTTCTTCGACCAGCTGAAGTCCCGCACCAAGGGCTACGCCTCGCTCGACTACCATGAGGACGGCGAGCAGTCGGCCGACCTCGTCAAGGTGGACATCCTCATCCAGGGCGAGAAGGTGGACGCGTTCAGCGCCATCGTGCACCGCGACAAGGCGTACTCCTACGGCGTGATGATGACGAAGAAGCTGCGCGAGCTCATCCCGCGCCAGCAGTTCGAGATTCCGATCCAGGCGGCGATCGGCTCGCGCATCATCGCGCGTGAGAACATCCGCGCGCTCAGGAAGGACGTGCTCGCCAAGTGCTACGGCGGCGACATCACGCGTAAGCGCAAGCTCCTCGAGAAGCAGAAGGCCGGCAAGAAGCGCATGAAGATGCTCGGCCACGTCGAAGTGCCGCAGGAGGCGTTCATCGCCGCCCTGTCCACCGGCGAGGATGCGAACGACCGCGACACCAAGGACAAGATCCGCGCCGCCCAGAAGACCGAAGGCTGATGTTCGAGGTCTACGTCCACGTGCCGTTCTGCATGCGGCGCTGCGGGTACTGCGATTTCAACACGTACACCGCGCGCGACCTCGGAGCGGGGGCGTCGCGCGGCAACTATGCGAACATGGTCGTGCGCGAGATGGAGCTCACGCGTGAATGGCAGCTGGCGCACGGCATCGAGGAGCCTCCGGCCGACACCGTGTTCTTCGGCGGCGGCACGCCCACCATCCTCTCCGCGGACGACCTCGTGGCCATGCTGGACGCCGTCCGCCGCATCTGGGGCATCGCTCCCGGCGCGGAGATCACCACCGAAGCCAATCCGGACACGGTCAACGAGTACTACATCGACCGTGTCGCCGAAGGCGGGTTCACCCGCATCTCCTTCGGCATGCAGTCCGCCGTGCCGCACGTGCTGAAGACGCTCGACCGTACGCATACGCCCGAAAACGTGGCAGCCGGTGTGCACGCGGCGGACAAGGCCGGTCTGCGTTCCAGCGTCGACCTCATCTACGGCGCGCCGGGGGAGAGCCTCGATGATTGGCGCACGTCGGTGCGCACGGCCATCGATCTCGGCGTGAACCACATCTCCGCCTATGCGTTGACCGTGGAACCGACCACCAAGATGGGCCGTCGGATTGCCGCCGGCACCTTGCCCAAGCCGGACGACGACGACGAGGCCGCGAAATACGAGATCGCCGACGACCTGCTCACGGCCGCGGGCCTCGCATGGTACGAGGTGTCCAATTGGGCGAAACCCGGGTATGAGAGCCGGCACAACCTCGGCTATTGGCGCAACGTCGACTGGGCCGGCATCGGCCCCGGCGCGCATTCGCACTACGCCGCCGTCGCCTCCGGGGGCAACGCCGCGACGCACGCCCTGCGCGCGTGGGACATCGCCCACCCGCGCATGTGGGCCACAGCCATCAACGAGAGCCGCGTCCCGTGGGGAGGCAGCGAGGCGATTACGCCGGGCGAGAACCTCGAGGAGCTCATCATGCTCGGCCTGCGCATCCGCGAAGGTCTCGACCTGACCCGCATCAACCGGGCCATCGACTCCGCACGCGAGTCGGACGGCTCCACGTCCCTGCGACCCATCGACGCCGCGCAACTGCGGCCGATGGTCGAGGACGGCCTCATCGTCATCGAGACCGATGCGCAAGGCCGCACCCATGTCATCCCCACACGCAAGGGGCGTCTGCTCAACGACGCCGTCATCGAACGCGTCTTCGACCTCGCCGGCGTGTGAACCCCAGAAACGAAACCGTACGAAGCAGCACCATGTCCTATCTTGAACCCACCTCGTTGAGCGAGCGTCGCCGCGCGCTCATCTTCGTCAACATCATGCTTTCGTGCATCGCGACGACCATCATGGCCACGGCGCTCACCACGGCGCTGCCGCCCATCGTGCACGATCTGGGTATCGACATGCGGACCGGCCAGTGGCTCACCAGCGGCTACTCGCTCGCCATGGGCATCGTCATGCCGCTGACCGCGTTCCTCATCACGCGGTTCCCGACCAAGCCGCTCTACCTCGCCGGCGCCGCGCTGTTCATCGTCGGCTCGCTGGTCTGCGTTGCCCCGGTGCCGTTCGCCGCCATCATGGTCGGCCGCGTGATCCAGGCGTGCGGCAACGGACTGCTCATGTCGATGGCGCAGGTCGTGCTCATGACCATCTATCCGGACAGCCGCGGCACGGTCATGGGCTGGTACGGGCTCGCCGTCGGCGTCACGCCGGTGATCGCGCCCACATTGTCCGGTATGATGGTCGACGCGTTCGGCTGGCGTTCCATCTTCTACCTGGTGACCGGTGTGATGGCGGTGTCGCTGGCCGCCGCGTGCCTCGTGTTCGGCAACGTGCTCAACACGTCCGAACGGTCCTTCGACATGCTGTCGTTCGCGGTGAGCGTCGTCGCGTTCGGCGGCGTGACGCTCGGCATCGGCAACATCGGCTCCATGCCGTTCACGAGCATGACGGTGCTGCTCCCGTTGGCGGCGGGCGTCGCGGCGTCCGTATGGTTCGTGATGCTGCAGCTGAGGCACGAACGCCCGTTCCTCGACGTGCGCATCCTGCGTCGTCGCGGATTCGCGTTGAGCGTGGTCGGCAGCATGCTGCTGTACTTCGCGATGATGGGATCGTCGGTGATGCTGCCGCTCTACGTGCAGACCATCAAAGGCGGCTCCGCGTCGATGGCCGGTCTGGTGAGCCTGCCCGGCTCGCTCGCCATGGCCGTCATCAGCCCGATGGCAGGCCGTCTCTACGACCGGTTCGGCGTGAAGCGCCTGTTCCTCGTCGGCGGCGTCTGCCTGACCGCCAGCAACCTGTGCATGGGACTGCTGCCGTTGTCCGCGTCGATCTGGGTGGCCGCCACGATCAACGTGGCGCGCTCGCTGGCGATCGGCTGCCTGATGATGCCGCTGGTCACCTGGGGCACGAGCGCGGCGGGCGAGGGGCGTCTCGCCGACGCGAACGCGCTGCTCACCGCGCTGCGCACCATCGCCGGGGCGATCGGCCAGGCCGTGTTCGTCGGGATGATGACCGCGCTGGCGGCGTCCGCGCACGCCGGCGGCATGGGCATGGCCGCCGCCGACATGCATGGCCTGAACCTGACGTATCTGGCCATGGGCGCATGCGCCGTCCCGCTGATCGTCATCCCGCTCGTGTTCCTGCGCGGCGAAGGCGCGGGCCGTCGCAGGGGCTGACGGTCCGGTGCGGCAGGGATAATCGAAGGAACGCCGGAGACGTCGCGGCGTCCGCGTCCGCTGACGGATCCGGAGCGCCCGGAGCATAGGGGGAGGGGCCGATGATCATCGCCGGATTGTTCATAGTGCTGATCGCGCTGTATATCGTCATGCTCGCCGTCATGGCCGTCGAGCTGGCCATCCTGGGCGTGGGAGCGGCTCTGGCCGTCGGAGCGGGCGTATGCCTCGGCATCGCCTTCCTGCTCGCCGTCGAGGGGGCGGCGCTGCTGGCGTGGAGGGCTTGGCGCGTGTACCGCCGCAAGCCCGTGCCGTCATGGTGCAAGGGCGTCGGCATCGGAACCGCGGTGGTCGGCGGCGTGTGGTTCGTCATCTCCTGTGCCCTGCTGATCGCGCTGGCGGCGCAGATGGTCGGCCTGTTCGTCTGAGATGCGGAGTGCTCCCGCCCGGTGATTCACGGTGGGCCTTCGCCTATCCCCGCTCCACGCCGGCGAGCAGCGTATGCGTATAGGTGTGCAGCTGCTCGCGGGTGAGCGTGTGCCCGCGCAGATACGCCCAGTCGAGGACGAGCATCACGGTGTTCGCGTAATGGTCGGCGATCAGATCGGCCGGCAGGTCGAAGCGGTCACGGTCGACGCAGGTGCTCATGATCTCATGCGACTTCCGCTCGATGAACATGCGCAGACTGGAGAACAGCGGCCCCTCGGGCGGATTGTGCTCCAGCACCGCGCGCAGCAGGTCCGCGTTGGACTCCAGCAGGTCGGCCATCGCGTCGAGCGCCGTATCCACCCGATGTTCCGGTTCCGATGACGCGAGATCGGAGAGATTCGCCTGATCGGACAACGCCGTCCAGCAGTAGTCGAGCAGGTCGTCGCGGTCCTCGAAATAGTTGTAGAACGTGGCGCGCGGATAGCCGGCCCGTTCGCACAGCGCGTTGACGCTGATGCCGGTGAACGGCTTCTCGGCGAGCAGGGCGGTCATCGCGTCGAAGAACGCGTCGAGCGTGCGCTGCGTGCCGCGCGTGAGTTTGGCGTTGAGATCCTTCTTCATGATCGTCCAGCATAGCCCATCGTCCATGATTTTGCATGTGTCCAACTTTATGATAAGTTGGACAACTGTACAAACATGGACGTATGGAAAGCTGGAATCATGACGAACGACAAGACCGCGACGCCGATCGCCGAACCGTTGACCCTGCCCTGCGGCGTGAGAGTGAAGAACCGGTTCTACAAATCCGCGATGAACGAGGCGCTCGCCGGCCGCGACTGCGAGCCGGCCGAAGCCCATGTGCGCCTCTACCGCACATGGGCGAGGGGAGGGGCCGGCGTGCTCGTCACCGGCAACGTGATGGTCGACCGCACGCAGCTCGGCGAACCCGGCAACGTGGCCGTCGAGGACGAACGCGACCTGAACATGCTGCGCCGGTGGGCCGCCGCCGGCACCGGGCATGGCGCGCACTGCTGGATGCAGATCAACCACCCGGGACGACAGTCGCCCATCACCATCAACCCGCATCCGCTCGCCCCGAGCGCCGGCGGCGTCGACGGCGAATACGGCAGGTTCTTCGCCGAACCGACCGAACTCACCCACGGGCAGATCCGCGACATCGTCCGCCGGTTCGCCGCCACGGCGCGCATCGCGAAGAAGGCGGGCTTCACCGGCGTGGAGATCCACGCGGCGCACGGCTACCTCATCAACCAGTTCCTCTCGCCGCTCGACAACCGGCGCGCCGACGAATACGGCGGAAGCCTCGAAAACCGTGCCCGATTCCTGTTCGACGTGTTCGACGCGGTGCGCGAGGCGGTGGGCCCCGATTTCCCCGTGGCGGTCAAGCTCAATGCGCAGGACGGCGTGCCGGGCGGCTTCAGCGAGGAGGAATCCATCTGGGTCATGAAGCAGCTCGAAGTCCGCGGCGTCGATCTCATCGACATCTCCGGCGGCACCTACGCCAAACCGGTCATCCAGACCAGCGGCGGCGCTGCGGAGGACCGCCGTCGCGGCGTCTACTTCACCGATTTCGCGCGCCGCATCAAAGGCGAACTGACCGTGCCGGTCGCCCTGACCGGCGGCTTCCGCAACGCGCGCGACATGGAACGCGCGCTGGACGAAGGCATCACGCAGATGATCGGCATCGCCCGCCCTCTGGCGCTCGTGCCCGACCTGCCGAACCGCATCATCCGCGACCGGTGGGACGGCTCCGTCGACCTGCCGCGTGTGACGACCGGCATCACGACGCTCGACAAGGCGTTCGGCGGCATCCTCGTCATCAGCTGGTTCGAACTGCAGATGAACCGCATCGCGCGGGGCGAACGCCCCGACCTGCGCATCGGCGGCCTCAGGGCGCTCATGTTCGCCATCAAGCGGCACGGCCCCGCCGCCCTCACCCCGCGCCGACGCAAAGGGCGGCAGTGATGACCGTGTCCGGCCCGCCGGTGACGTGTTCCCGCACGGTTGCGGCGATGGCCCAGCGCCCGATGGGCCATCGCGTCACCACAGCACGTCGATGGGGGCGGTGGTCTTGTTCTTCTCGATGATGTGGCAGATCTCCTCGGGCGTCTCCCGGCATCCTCGGCGGATCCACAGCCAGATGATCGAGGAGACCGCGGAGACGAGGATCTCCATCGCATAGTCCGCCGGGATGCCGTTGTAGGCCGACTGCGGGTCGGCACCGAGCCGTTGCGCCTGCGTGACGATCAGCTGCTTCAGCACCTTCTTCAGCTTGTCGTAGAGCTGCATGTCGTTGCCGGAACGGGAGATCGCGTTGAAGAACGCATAGTCGTCGCGCACGTAGCGCAACGCGGCGGAGATCGATTCGGCCTGGAACGCGTCGCAGATCGCCCGCCCGGTGGTGTCGGACACGGTGCGGGCGTCGGAGTCGGCGTTGTCGATGAGGATGGTCGTCAGATCGGCGATCGTGTCGTCGATGAGCTGCTGGCGCAGATCGAACTTGTCGAGATAGTGCATGTAGAACGTGCCGCGGTTGATGCCGGCCGTGCGGGCGATGTCGCTCACCGTCATCGCGTCGAATCCCTTCGACTGCACAAGCGTGGTGAACGCGGCCTTGATCTTCGCCTCCGTCTTCGTGTGGCGTTTGCCTGCCATGATCCTCCCGTCTTCGTCGAACCTGACACCCGATTCTATCAACATGTTGTCGATATAGGGTGGTGAATCACCAATTTCCTCCGATGTGTCCAATCTGAACGCAATCGGGGAAACCGTTCATTGACCGCCGTTCCCATGCGTCCCTACCATCGTGACAACACAATCAACACGTTGTTCATTCATGGTACGCAGGCGGCGACCTGCGACTACCCCTCAGTCGGCTTCACCGACAGCTCCCCTGACAGGGGGAGCCGAGGAAACACAGGGAAAGGAAGACCGTCATGGCATATATCGAGATGGTGCACAGCTTCAAGCGGTACCACATGGGAGACACCACGATCACGGCCAACAACGACGTGAGCTTCGGCATCGAGCAAGGCGAGCTCGCCATCATCCTCGGCGCGTCCGGCGCCGGCAAATCGACGGTGCTCAACATCCTCGGCGGCATGGACACCAATTCCGAAGGCCAGGTGATCATCGACGGCAAGGACATCTCGAACTACACCGCGCGGCAGCTCACCGACTACCGCCGCTACGACATCGGCTTCGTGTTCCAGTTCTACAACCTCGTCGCCAACCTCACCGCGCGCGAGAACGTGGAACTCGCTTCCGAGATCGTGCGCGACGCGCAGGACCCGGTGCAGGTGCTCGTCGAGGTCGGCCTCGAACACCGCATCGACAACTTCCCGGCGCAGCTCTCCGGCGGCGAACAGCAGCGCGTCGCCATCGCCCGCGCCGTCGCCAAGAACCCGAAGATCCTCCTATGCGACGAACCCACCGGCGCGCTCGACTACAACACCGGCAAACAGGTCCTGAGGATCCTGCAGGACCAGAGCCGCGAGAAAGGCGCCACCGTCGTCATCGTCACCCACAACTCGGCCATCGCGCCGATCGCCGACCGCGTCATCCACATGCACGACGCCCGCGTCAAATCCATCGAGACCAACGCGCATCCGATGGACATCGAGGATCTGGAGTGGTGAGCATGGCGTACCGTTCCCGCACACACCGCAAGGGCCGCGCGAAACATCCGCGCAAACGGATGCTGTGGAAGGACATCCGCATCACCCTGCGCAAATCCAAAGGCCGGTTCCTCTCCATCGTGAGCCTCATGGTCCTCGGTTCGTTCGCGCTCGTCGGACTGTTCGTCACCGGACCCGACATGCGCATCACCGGCACCGACTTCTACGACCGCCACGACCTCGCCGACGTCACCGTCATCAGCGACTACGGGCTGAGCCGCGACGACGAGAGGATCATCCGCACGACCGACGGCGTCGCACAAGCCGAATTCGGCTACTTCAAGGACGTCGTCATCCGGAACTCGAACCACAGCCTGCGCGTCTATTCGAAACCCGACACGGTCTCCACCTACGAGGTGATCGAAGGCCGCCTGCCCGAACACGCGGACGAGATCGCGCTCGACCGGGCGGAACGCGACACATACGCGGTCGGCAGCACCATCACACTCACCGAACGCCCTGACATCGCCGGCGACACCGTGCTCACGCGCGACAGCTTCACCGTCGTCGGATTCGTTGACGCCAGCGACACCGTCTCCAACCTCAACATGGGCCAATCCACCGCCGGAACGGGCGAACTCGACGGCTACGCGGTCGTCACCAAAACCGTGTTCGACTCCGACGTGACGATGATCGGACGCATCACCTTCCGCGACACCCGCGACATCGGCTACTGGACCGCCGACTACCGCGACCGGGTGAACGCGCACAAGACCGCACTGACCAAGCGGCTCGCCAACCAGCCAGACGCGCGCGCCGCCTCCATCCGCGAAAACCGACGCGCGCAGATCGACAAGGCGCAGCGCAAGGTCGACGACGCCAAGCAACAGCTCGCCGATACGCAGCGACAACTCGACGACGCGAAAACCCAGATCGAAGACGGCAAGGACCAACTCGCCGACGGCACCATCCAGGCCACCGACCAGGCATCCGCGGCCGTGGCGGAACTCGCCGGAGCGACCGCGCAGATCGCCTCCGCCGACTCCCAGCTCGACGCCGCGCAGACCGCGCTCGCCGCCGGCGCGCAACGGCTCGGCCAAGGCCAAGGCGAACTCGACGAATCATGGACCGAACTCGTCCAAGCGAACAGCCAACTCGACCAGGCACGCACCCAGCTCGACGCCGCCAAAACCGTGCTCGACAAGATCGGCGCGCTCCTCGCGCAATGGGAGTCAAGCGGCCTGACCGGCGGCGCGTACGACAGCGCCGAAGCGCAATACGGCAAGGCGCTCGCCGCCTACAACGACGCCGCAGCGCAGTACAACACGAAACTCGCCGCCTACAATGACGCGCTCGCACAATGGAACGACGGGGCGTCGCAGCTCGAACAAGGCTCGCAGGCATACCAGAGCAACGCCGCAGCCATCGCCGACGCGCGAAACCAGCTCGCCGACAAGCAAAGCGAACTCGGCACGGTCGTCTCCACGTTGGCCGACAGCGGCTCCGATGGGGCAGAGACGGGATCCGGCGTCTCCCAGCTCGTCGAGGGCCAACGGCGGATCGAGAAGGCGCAGGATGAGTACGACGCGAGACTCGCCGAATTCAACGCCGCCAAACCCGCGGCCGAGAAGAAGATCGAGAAAGCCGAACACGACATCGCGCTCGCCCGCGAGAAGGTGGACACGCTCGAAGTACCCGCCTACTCGATCGACGGGCGGCGCGAGGGACTGACCTCCGAGGGCTACCGCGTGTACGAGATCATCGCGAACATCGTGGAGAAACTCGCCATGATCTTCCCCGTGTTCCTCTACCTCGTGGCCGCGCTCGTCACCTTCACCACGATGGGCCGCATGGTCGACGAGGAACGCGTCAACTCCGGCACGCTCAAAGCCCTCGGCTACGGGAACGCGGACATCCTCGGGAAATTCGTGTTCTACGGGTTCACCGCCTCCACGATCGGCACCGTCATCGGCGTGACCGCCGGACATACGCTGTTGCCGCTGATCGTCTACCACGCCTACGACAGCGGCTTCACGATGCCTCGCATCCGACTGGCGTTCCACCCCCTCGTCACCGTGGCGGCGTTCCTGCTCGCATGGGCGAGCGCCATCGTGCCCGCGATGCTCGCCACGGCCCGCGAGCTGCGCGACAAGCCGGCGGCCCTGCTGCTGCCCAAACCTCCAGCGAAAGGTTCGAAGATACTCCTCGAACGCGTGGGATTCATCTGGGGCAGGCTCAACTTCACGCGCAAGGTCACCGCGCGCAACCTGTTCCGCTACAAGTCGCGCGGGCTGATGACCATCCTCGGCGTGGCCGGCGCGGTCTCGCTGCTCACCGCCGGACTCGGCGTGCAGGCGTCCATCGGCCAGATCGGCGAACGGCAGTTCGACGAGCTCATCCACTACGACCTCATCGTGGCCGAACGCGCCGACGACAACCAGCAGGAACGCAAGGCCGTGGCCGACGCGATGCGTCGTGACGCCGTGGAATCCTCCACCCCGATCAGATACGAGGAACTCACCAAAACGGCGAGCGAGGAGCACGACAAGCAGACCATCACACTGCTCGTCACCGACGACGCCTACAACTTCGGCGACTACCTCACCCTGCGTTCGCGCATCGGGCACAAGCCCCAGGTGCTCACCGACCGCGGGGCGGTGATCTCCGAACGCATGGCGGACATGCTGGGCGCGGACGTGGGGGACACGATCACCGTCACCGACGCCGAAGGCGTGGACCGTCAGGTGCGCGTGGACGGCGTCAGCGAGATGTACATCGGGCATTTCATGGTGATGACCTCCGGCGGATACGGCCGCACGTTCCACAAGACCTACCGGTCGAACGCCTACATGGTCCGGCTCAAGGACGGCGGCATCGGCAATGCCGGGCGTCAGGGCGCCTCGTTCATGAACGTGGACGGCGTCAGGGGAGTGGTGCAGAACACCACGATGAAGAACCAGGTGGCCACGATCGTCGACTCGCTCGACCAGATCATGGAGGTGCTGATTCTCGTGGCGGGGCTCCTCGCCGTGGTGATCCTCTACAACCTCACCAACCTCAACGTGTCCGAACGCATACGCGAGCTGTCCACCATCAAAGTGCTCGGCTTCCACACCAACGAGACCACGATGTACATCTACCGGGAGACCATCCTGCTCTCCGCGATCGGCATCCTCGCCGGATACGGAATCGGCGCCGGCCTCCACCGGTACATCATCACCGAGGTGCCTCCGGACGAGGTCATGTTCGACCCCGCGCTCGGATGGGCGGCGTTCGCCGCGCCCTTGGTCCTCATCGCCCTCGTCCTCGCCGCGCTCGGGCTGGTCGTCTACCGCAGGCTGCGCGACGTGGACATGCTCGCCGCCCTCAAGTCGGTGGAATGAACGGGGCCGGACGATTATGCCGAACCAACGCGCGATCAACGTGCGATCAACCACGTCGGAACGAATCACACATCGGAATGAATCATGAGATACACCCACAAGATAGATTTCCAATCGCATTACCTGCCGCCGGCGTACCTGGATTTCCTCAAACGACATCACCCCGGGGACCCGGACGGTTACCCGACGCCGGACTACTGGAACATGGACTGGCAGCGCGACAAGATGGGATTGTTGGGCGTCTCCTACGCACACCTGATGCTCTCCTCACCGAACATCTGGATGCCGGACGCCTCCGAATGCCTCGGCCTGGCACGGCGCATCAACGATCAGGGTGCCGCGACGGCGGCCTCCGATCCCTCGCGTTTCGGCCTGATCGCCACGTTGCCGCTGCCCTACGAGCGTGAATCCGTGGCCGAGGCGAGGCGTGCGATGGACGAGCTGCACGCGGACGGCATCGGATTGACCACCAACCACCACGGATGCTATCTGGGCGATTCCCGTCTCGACCCGCTGATGCGCGAACTCGACGCGCGCGGAGCTCTGGCGATCATCCATCCCACGGCGCCGGCCGCACACGTGCCCGGCGCATGCGAGGGGCTGTCCCTGCCCGCGTTCGAATACTTCGTGGAGACCACGCGCGCGTTCGCCAACATGGTGATGAACGACACGTTCGTCAGATTCCCGGACATCACATGGGTGCTGCCGCACGCCGGCGCGTTCACGTCGATCCTCGCCGACAGGTTCGAAAGCTTCGCGTTGATCCTGCGCATGAACGACCCCGACCGCCGCGCCGACTTCAAGGAGGCCATGGCCCACGTGTACTTCGACGTGGCGGGATTCAGCGAGCCCAAACAGCTCGCCGACCTGCTGCTTGACGTGCCCGAATCGCACCTGCTCTACGGATCGGACACGCCCTATACGCCGATCGAGGCGTGCCTCGGACAGGCGCGCGCGTTGGAGGAGACCGACAAGCTCACCGACACGCAGAAGAGGACGCTCTTCACTGGCAACGCGCTCGCCGTCAACCCGCGGTTGGCCTCGATCCCGACCCTTGCCGAAGCCGCTCGCGAACCGTCGCCGGCCGCCCGGGACAAGATCCGCGTCCGATCGATCGCGGCGGCCGGCGATGCCCCGCGTCCGCGCCCCGGCCGTCGCCATTGGATGGAGCGTCTCCGCCATCGGCTGTTCTCCGAACGTCACGTGGCGTTGCCGGTCCCGGTGCCGCCGAAGGCCGCGCAACTGGCCGTGAGACATACCGTCGCCGAGGAGAGGGCGTTGCGGTTCGATCTCGACGCCTCGGACGATCCGAAGCTCGCGGACCGGTACGTCGTGTATGTCGCATCGCCCGTCGGCGAGATCGTCATTCCGGTGATCGTTGTGTTCGATGACGCCGGCAGGACGACGTTCCACGGCAAGGCGAAGGTCATGGGCCTCGTCGCCGCATATCATGACGGACGCCGCGTGGCCCGGGATACGGGGACGGAAGACGCGGAATACGCCTTCGACATCCGTGTGCGGCTGCCCTTCGGCCCGCTGGACGTGCATCTCGACGTGACGATGGACGAAGGTTCCGGCAAGGTGCGCGGCGTCGCGACGGCTCCCCACCGCAGACCCATGAGGCTCACCGGGAACCGGATTGCGGCGATTCCTCCGGCATCGTGATCTCCATCGCTCCCGCATGGACCCGCCGGAGGCATGCGGCCCCGTTGCCGGTCCATGAGGTCCCGGGTCTTTCGGGTCTTTCACCGCGCCACCCTTGTCCTGCTTGGCCTCTTATATATAACTGCGTTTTGATATGTCGACATCGGCCGGATGGCCGTGCAGAGGGAGATCGGGAGGGACGCATGGCGAGAAGCACGGGACATTCCCGTCCGGTGATCAAGGACGTCGCCAAACTCGCCGGCGTCTCCGCGCCCACCGTCTCCCGCTACCTCAACGGCACGGTGAAGGTCTCCGAGGAGAAGCGCGCGCGCATCGCCAAGGCCATCGAGGAGCTCGGCTACGAGCCGAGCGTCGTCGCACGCGCCCTGTCCAACCGGGAGATGGACACGGTGGTCGTGTTCGCCGCCAACCCGGAGGCCTTCTCCACGTCCGAGACCAATCACGGCGTCGAGAAGGCGGCGCGCGCATGCCGGTTCCTCATGAACATCGTCTCCCTGGACGAATCCGACATGGACTCCGTCGAGGCGCGCGTCAGGATGGGCCTGTCCGTGCGTCCCGCCGGCGCCATCGTCTACCAGTACGACCGCGCCGGCATCAAGGCGCTCGACTACCTGCCGAAGGACCTGCCGCTGGTTGTCGTCGGCGGCGGATTCGGCGATGCCGACCGGCAGATCGTCAACGCGGAACGCGAGGCCGGACGATGGATGACCATGCACCTGCTCGACCTGGGGCACGAGACCGTCTTCCACGTGACCCGTCCGAAAGGCCCCACCGACAACACGCGCACCGACGGTTGGCGCGACGCGCTCGAGGAACGCGGTGCCGCAATCCACGAGCCGATCGTCGTCTCCCGTGATCTGGAGGAGGCCGCCGTGGCCGGCCGCGCGCTGGGGGAGCGCGACGACGTGACCGCCGTCTTCGCCGGCGACGACGAGACCGCCATCGCCGTGATCCGCGGATTGAAGGAGAAGGAGCGCCAGGTGCCGGACGACGTGAGCGTCGTCGGATTCGACGACCGCAACTTCGCCGCCATGTGGTCGCCCGCGCTGACCAGCTACGGCCAGAACTATCTCGAGATGGGGCGGCGCGCCTTCCGCATGCTCTACGAGCAGGTGAAGGCGCGACGTGACGGCGTGGAACCGCCGCCCGCCCGCGTCGACGTGGTCGAAGGCCAGCCCGCGCTCCGCGACTCCGAGACCGAATACGTTCCCTGGCGTTGACACGCCGTCAAGCGTCGCGGCGGGCCGCGCCGCGGAAACGGTTAAAATTGGGTATTGACTTTTTCAGCAACTCGGTATATGGACAGCGAAACGCGGAGGACATAGTGCGACGCTACGCTGTCAACAGCAACTGACCCAAGTGGCGCGTTTCCGCGCGCCCGCAACCAATTGAGGTGATTTCGGTGACATTCAAAGCCCCGCTTGATCTCACGGTCCACGCTCCGGATGGAATGTACGACCCCTCCAACGAGCATGACGCCTGCGGTGTGGGCATGGTCACCACGCTCAACAAGCGCCCCGAACACAAGATCGTCAAGGACGCCATCGAGGTGCTGGTCAACCTCGACCACCGCGGCGCGGTCGGTGCCGAGGAGAACACGGGCGACGGCGCCGGCATCCTGATGAGCATGCCGGACGAGTTCATGCGCGCCACCGTGCCCGCGGAACTGCCCGAAGCCGGACACTACGCCGCCGGCATCGCGTTCCTCGACCGCGACATCGAGACCTCCGGCCAGCAGGAGCAGGCCATCGCGAAGATCGCCCGCGAGGAGGGCCTCGAAGTCCTCGCCTGGCGCGTCGTGCCCACCAATCCCGACGGCCTCGGCCTGCAGGCGCTCGCCGCCATGCCGAGCTTCAAGACGCTCGTCCTGGCCGACCCGGAAGGCGGCCTCGCCGGCATCGAACTCGACCGCAGGACGTTCCGCGTCCGCAAGCGCGTCGAACACGAGGTGGGCGTGTACTTCGCCTCCCTGTCCGCCCGCACCATCACGTACAAGGGCATGCTGACCACCATGCAGCTGACCCACTTCTTCCCGGATCTGGTCGACGAGCGCATGAAGGCCACCGTCGCCATCGTCCACTCCCGCTTCTCCACGAACACGTTCCCGAGCTGGCCGCTCGCCCAGCCGTTCCGCCTGCTCGCCCACAACGGCGAGATCAACACCATCCAGGGCAACCGCAACTGGCTGTCCGCGCGCGAAGGCCGCCTGAGCTCCGAACTGCTCGGCGAGTTCGAGCCGCTGCTGCCGATCACCACGCCCGGCTACTCCGATTCCGGCACCTTCGACGAGTGCCTCGAACTGCTGCACCTCGCCGGCCGCTCCCTGCCGCACGCCATCTGCATGATGCTGCCGCCGGCCTGGGAGAAGAACGACGACCTCGACCCGGACCTCAAGGCGTTCTACGAGTACAACAACACGCTCATCGAGCCGTGGGACGGCCCGGCCGACATCGTCTTCACCGACGGCACCCAGGTGGGCGCCCTGCTCGACCGCAACGGATTCCGCCCCGGCCGCTGGCAGCTCACCGACGACGGCTACCTCGTGCTCGCCTCCGAGGCGGGCGTCCTGCCCGAGACCGAGCAGGAGCACATCGTCGCCAAGGGCCGTCTCGAGCCCGGCAAGATGTTCCTGGTCGACACGGCCGAAGGCCGCATCATCCCGGACGAGGAGATCAAGAAGTCCCTCGCCGCCCAGCACCCGTACCGCAAGTGGGTGGAGGGCAACTCCGTGGAGATGAGCGACCTGCCCGCCCGCGAGCACGTCAACCACTCCGGCCAGTCCGTGCAGCGCCGCCAGCGCGCCTTCGGCTACACCGAGGAGGACCTCAAGATCGTCCTCACGCCGATGGCCAACACCGGCAAGGAGCCGCTCGGCTCCATGGGCAACGACACCCCGCTGCCCGCGCTCTCCAAGCGCCCGCGCATGCTCTTCGACTACTTCCACCAGAAGTTCGCGCAGGTGACCAACCCGCCGCTCGACTGGGAGCGCGAGGAGATCGTCACCTGCCTCGAATCCGCGATCGGCCCCGAGCCGAACCTGCTCGCCGACTCCGAACTGCACGCGAAGAAGATCCTCATCCCGCTGCCCGTCATCGACTCCGACGAGATGGCGCAGCTCAAGCGCCTCGACAAGGCGCGCATCCTCGGCGGCTACTATCGTCCGTACGTCGTCAAGGGCCTCTACCAGGTGGCCGGCGGCGGCGACGCCCTCCAGGAGCGTCTGGACGAGATCTTCGCCGAGATCGACGAGGCCATCGACAACGGCAGCAACTTCATCGTGCTGTCCGACCGCGACTCCAACCACACGTGGGGCCCGATCCCGTCGCTGCTGCTCACCTCCGCCGTGCAGCACCACCTGCTGCGCCGCCACACCCGCACGCAGATCTCCATGGCCGTCGAGGCCGGCGACGTGCGCGAGATCCATCACGTGGCGCTGCTCATCGCCTACGGCGCGGCCTGCGTGAACCCGTACCTCGCGTTCGAATCCGTCGAGAACCTGTCGCGCGAAGGCTACGTGAAGGTCGATCCGGCCACCGCCGTGAAGAACCTCACCAAGGCCCTCTCCATCGGCGTGCTCAAGATCATGGCGAAGATGGGCGTCTCCACCATCATGAGCTACCGCGGCGCCCAGCTGTTCGAGGCCGTGGGTCTGAGCCAGAACGTCGTCGACGAGTACTTCACCGGCACCACCACCCGCGTGGGCGGCGTCGGCCTCGACGAGATCGCCGAGGAGGTCGCCTCCCGCCACCGCGTCGCCTATCCGAACCAGTGGACCGCCTCGCCGCACCGCAACCTCAGGACCGGGGGCATCTACAAGTGGCGTCGCACCGGCGAGGACCACCTCAACGATCCGGAGGCCATCTTCCTGCTGCAGCAGTCCACCCAGCGCGGCGACTACGGCATGTTCAAGAAGTACACGCACCACATCGACGACACTTCGAACCGTTTGATGACCCTGCGTGGCCTGATGAAGTTCAACCACAACCGCAAGCCGATCGACATCTCCGAGGTCGAGCCGGCCAGCGAGATCGTCAAGCGCTTCTCCACCGGCGCGATGAGCTACGGCTCCATCTCCCAGGAGGCGCATGAGACGCTCGCCATCGCCATGAACCAGATCGGCGCGCGCTCCAACTCCGGCGAAGGCGGCGAATCCGACGACCGCATCGAGGATCCGCTGCGCTACAGCCGCATCAAGCAGATCGCCTCCGCGCGCTTCGGCGTCACCTCCGACTACCTCGTGCACGCCACCGACCTGCAGATCAAGCTCGCCCAGGGCGCCAAGCCGGGTGAGGGCGGCCACTTGCCGGGCGCGAAGGTTCCGCCGTGGATCGCGACCGTGCGTCACGCGACGCCGGGCGTGGAGCTCATCTCCCCGCCGCCGCATCACGACATCTACTCCATCGAGGACCTGAAGCAGCTGATCAACGATGCGAAGATGGCGAACCCGAAGGCCCGCGTCCACGTCAAGCTCGTCTCCGAGTTCGGCGTCGGCACCATCGCTGCCGGCGTGGCCAAGTGCCATGCCGACGTGGTGCTCATCTCCGGCTACGACGGCGGCACCGGCGCGGCCCCGCTCAACGCGATCCGCCACGCGGGCACCCCGTGGGAGATCGGCCTGTCCGAAACGCAGCAGACGCTGATCCTCAACGGCCTGCGCTCCCGCATCGTCGTCCAGTGCGACGGCGAGCTCAAGACCGGCCGCGACGTCGTCATCGCCGCCCTGCTCGGCGCCGAGGAATTCGGCTTCGCGACCGCGGCGCTGATCGTGGAAGGCTGCGTCATGATGCGCGCCTGCCAGAAGAACACGTGCCCGCAGGGCATCGCCACCCAGGATCCGGAGCTGCGCGCCCGCTTCCGCGGCAAGCCCGAGCACGTGGTCAACTTCTTCATGTTCATCGCCGAGGAGGTGCGCGAGATCCTCGCCCAGCTCGGCTTCCGCACGCTCGAGGAGGCCGTCGGCCACGTCGAATGTCTCGACCAGGACGAGGCCATCAAGCGCTGGAAGGCGGACGGTATCGACCTGACCAACGTGCTCAAGCAGGCGGGCCCGGTGCCCGGCACCATCCTGCACAACACCGAGCCGCAGAACCACGAGCTGGAGAAGGCGCTCGACAACCGTCTCATCGAACTCGCCCAGCCGGCGTTGGAGAAGAAGGAGCCGGTGCGCATCGACGTGCCGATCCGCAACGTCAACCGCACCGTCGGCACGATGGTCGGTTATGAGATCACCCGCCGCTACGGCGCCGCCGGCCTGCCCGACGACACGATCGACATGACCCTGCACGGCTCCGGCGGCCAGTCCATCGGCGCGTTCATCCCGCGCGGCGAGACCATCCGCGTGTACGGCGAGGTCAACGACTACGCAGGCAAGGGCCTGTCCGGCGGACGCCTCATCGTCCGCGCCGAGGACGGCGTCACCTTCGACCGCCACGAGAACGTGATCGCAGGCAACGTGACCGGCTTCGGCGCCACCTCCGGCGAGATGTTCGTCGCGGGCCGTGCCGGCGAACGCTTCGCCGTGCGCAACTCCGGCGCGACCTTCGTGGTCGAGGGCGTCGGCGACCACGGCTGCGAGTACATGACCGGCGGCACCGTCGTCGTGCTCGGCCCCACCGGCCGCAACTTCGGCGCCGGCTTCTCCGGCGGCAACACGTATGTGCTCGACCTCGACATGAAGCAGGTCAACCCGGAGGGCGTCGAATCCGGCGCGCTGCTGTTCGAGCCGCTCGACGCGGAGACCTCCGACCTCGTGCGCGCGCTCGTCAAGAAGCACGCCGAGGAGACCGGCTCCGAGTTCGCTGCCTCGCTGCTCGAGAACTGGGACGAGAGCGCCAAGCGCTTTACGCACGTCGTGCCGAAGCACTTCATCGCCATGGAGAAGGCCATGGCCGACGCGGAAGCCGCACATATCGATTTCAATACGCCCGGCGCCTGGGAGCAGGTGTACGAGCACGTCATGGAAGGAGCGCGCTGAACATGGGCGACCCGAGAGGATTCCTGAAAGTCCGCACCCGCCGCGAGCTGGCCGAGCGTCCGGTCGAGCAGCGCATCAAGGACTGGTTCGACGTGCACGCCGAATCCGGTCTGCAGTCGTGGACCACCGAACAGGCGGCCCGCTGCATGGACTGCGGCACCCCGTTCTGCATGACCGGCTGCCCGCTCGGCAACCTCATCCCCGAGTGGAACGACCTGGTCCGCCAGGAGCAGTGGGAGGACGCCTACCAGCGTCTGAGCCTGACCAACAACTTCCCGGAAGTGACCGGCCGCATCTGTCCTGCCCTGTGCGAGCAGGCGTGCGTGCTCGGCATCCACCAGCCGCCGACGATGATCAAGAACGACGAGTGCACGATCATCGACCAGGCATGGGATCTCGACTACGTCAAGCCGATGCCGCCGCAGCGACTCACCGACCAGACCGTCGCCGTCGTCGGCTCCGGCCCCGCCGGCCTCTCCGCCGCGCAGCAGCTCACGCGCGCCGGCCACACTGTCGTCGTCTACGAGAAGGACGACGCTCTGGGCGGCCTCATGCGCTACGGCATCCCGAACTTCAAGCTCGAGAAGACGCTGCTCGACCGACGCGTCAAGCAGATGGAGGCCGAAGGCACCCGCTTCGAGACCGGCGTGGAGATTGGCAAGGACATCAGCTGGGACGACCTGCGTGACCGGTACGACGCGGTCGTCGTCGCCATCGGTTCCCGCGTGCCGCGCGATATGAAGATCCCCGGCCGCGAGCTCGATGGCATCCACTTCGCGATGGACTTCTTGCCCGACGCGACCCGCCGCATCTACGGCGCTCCGCTCGAGCACGACATCACCGCCAAGGACAAGCACGTCATCGTCATCGGCGGCGGCGATACCGGTTCCGACTGCCTCGGCACGTCCATCCGCCAGGGGGCGAAGGACGTCACCGTGCTGCAGATCATGCCGAAGGAGCCTTCGACGCGTCCCGACAACCAGCCGTGGCCGACGTTCGCGCGTCTCTACCAGAAAACCACGTCGATGGCCGAGGGCGGCGAGTACCTGTACTCCACGGATTCGGTGAACTTCATCGGCTCCGACGAGGAGCAGGAGCGTATCCACATCGAGAACTCCACCACCGCGGAAGGCTTCGTGGCGGACGAGCACGGCCACGTGACCGGCCTCAAGGTCGTGTCCGTCGCGCCCGGCGAGAACGGCCCGTTCACCCGACAGCCCGGCACCGAACGCGTGCTGCCCGCCGACCTGGTGCTCATCTCCGTGGGATTCCTCCACCCGGACACCACGACCATCGTCGACCAGCTGCCCGTCGAACTCGACAAGCGCGGCAACATCGCCCGCGACGACAAGTTCGCCACCTCGCAGGACGGCGTGTTCGTGTGCGGCGACGCCGGCCGAGGCCAGAGCCTCGTCGTGTGGGCCATCGCCGAAGGCCGCTCCTGCGCGGCCGCCGTCGACGAGTACCTGTCCAGCGAGCACACCAGCGAGCTGCCCGCCCCGATCAAGGCGAGCACCAGGCCGATGATGCTGCCCCGCTGATTCTTCAGCGGCCAGTGACGTGTATGGTCTCCTATGTCTGCGTCGCAGATATAGGAGACCTTTCGCTTTTCGGAGACATCGGAGACAAGGGGGATTCTCATCCACATGTCCGTCCACGTGTGACGTCGGTTCCGAAAGCCTCGGTCAGATGCTCGTGACGGACACGTTCGTACCGGATAATCGGAATGGCAAACCGAATGAAAAAGCCGTGGATTGTGTATCATATTATTGGGATACCGCGGTTTTCGAACTGTGTTCCCCGCGTATGCGGGGATGATCCGGTCTACGTCACCACCATCTACCCGATAGGGAAAGCCATGTCGAAGTCCTTGGCCGACATCCAGCTCGCCGAACGGCGTTATGACCAACTTGCCGCTGACATGATCGCCCTGCTCCGCACCAACGGGAACAATGACGGCGCGGATTTCGCGCAATCCATGCTCGACGAGGACGGCTCAGGCACCGCGGTCAACGCATGCGTCATCGACATCATCAACCGCCGCATCGACCCGACATCCGTCGCCCCGCTGTTCGAGACCGTCCACTCCGAATTCCCTGGATGCGATGAGGACTATCAGGACTTCCTCGAATACGTGCGAGACAGGGGCACGGAAACGGCAGCCGTCAAGTAACGCCGTTCATGAAAGCCGCTATTCGAGTGGCTTTTTCTCATACCCCTCGAATTTCACACCCGCATCCCCGTGCGGGTGGGCGCAGCCATGTGTGGCATCGCAACAAGAATGGCCGTCCACGCGCGGCGTCAGCGCGGAGGACGTCAAATGTTCCCTCGCGCGCGGGAATGATTGGTGTTCCGACATGGGCCTGCATGTGGTAAAAGATATCCGCCCATCATCGTCGAAATCCTGACGGATTGAAAGGCATAGAATGTATTCCGTGTGCGGCCGCGCTTGTCTGACCGTTTCATGGCATTCCGGACCATCATCTGAAGGAGAAAACTATGGTGACGGCAACACGGACGACTGTAGGGCAGTTGGTGCCGGGCAGGGCGTATTTCGTGGAGGTGGATGGCTCTGCTTATGAGATCGATGAGGAACAGGTGCGTTTGTTCCGAGATGTCATCGCTCGTGCTCCGTCGGATTGTCGGATGATGACCACTGCTGAGATGGCACGGTTGCTCCGTGTCTCTCCGAAGACCGTCGATCGTATCCTGGATTCCGGGGCGATTCCGTTCAAGAGGGACGGCCGCGCCGGGCAGCGGATGGTCATGGTCGACGACGTACTCAGGTTCAAGCGGGAGTCCGAGCGCCGGCGCAGGAGGGCATTGGAGAATATGCGGGATACCGCAGAGGAGATAGGCATGTACGACACCCCCGGGGAGCGTATCCCGGTCCGGACGAGATGACTTTAAGACCGTGGATGGTTGATTCCATCGAGATGGGATGCGTGCGTCTTTTGCCGGCGTAACGGCGACCCCTCGGTGATCGTCAGCCAGCGTCACCGGGAACGGTTCACGCGCGAAGGCCGGACGGTCCCTGACCACCGCGGTGTTCGACGGCAGGCTCGTGGTGACCGACGCCGACCTGTTCCGTCATGCGCTCTGCCATGGCATCGGCCGGGCGAAGGGGTTCGGATGCGGCCTGCTGATCGTGGCTTCCATCCGGGAGCCGCAGGCATGAGCGCCGGGCGACGGGTTCCCGGCACTCCGCCTCCCGAACTCGGCGAACTCGTGCGTGCCGAGGACCGTCTCTCGTTTGCATACTTCAAACACTCCCGTGGATCGTGACGGGTTGGAGCTCATCAAGCGCCCCGCGAACCGGCGGCAGGCTGACAACGGCCTGCGGCGGACCGGGTGGAGCAACGCCAGCAAATGGAGGGCCGCGCGAAAATACGGCTGAGAACCGCGGTGAATGGATAAGATGGCGTAAAGTATCATGCAGCCGTCAATGAAGTGCTATGAAGGAGCAGCAACAATGCCGAATCGAGCGGAACGTCGTGCCAAGGCCAAGGCCGATCGCAGGGGAGTGCCTTCCCAGTATGATGCCACGCGCGGCCGCGGCCGTGCCGGAATGATCGACGAATACCAGCTGCAGGAGCGTTCCCGCAGGCTGCAGGAAGGCGAGAGCCTGGGACCGTGGAAGCCGAGCGGCGGGCCGGTCGCCGAGACCGACACCACGATGACCACCAATCCGAACTACCGCAATCCGAAGGCGTTCAAGGCGCCGCATTCGGTGCGCCAGTGGTTCCGCGTGGGCAGCTGGACGCTCATCACCCTGTCCATCATCGCGTTCTTCGTGGTCATGTGGCTGCCGACCGCCGTGCGTCCCATGTGGCTGATCATCACCGTGTCCGCCGTGTTCATCGTCGGCGTGTTGAGCCTGTTCTTCACCGCCGGTGATTCGAAGCACAATCCGAACCTCGACGAAAACGGCACCGCAGTCTGATTTCGGCGTCGAAACCATGAACACACGCGAAACGCACGACGGAAGTCGTGCGTTTTCCGTATGTCGTGCCGTAAAGTTGGTTGTGCTTGAGTTTTCCGGATGGAAAGAGAGGTAGCAGACCAATGAAGGTTGACATTCTGACCCGCGAATACCCGCCGCACGTCTACGGTGGCGCAGGCGTGCACGCCGAGGAGCTGTCCAAGGTGCTCGCCGAGCGCGTGGACGTTACCGTGCGCGCGTTCGATGGCCCCCGCACCGAAGCGGACATCCCCGCCATCCCGAACGCCGCCGAGGCGAAGGGCTCCCTCAAGGTCGTCGGCTATGACACGCCCGCCGAGCTGAAGGACGCGAACCCCGCGTTGAAGACCTTCGGCGTCGACCTGCAGATCGCCAACGACGTGGACGCCGACATCGTGCACGCGCATACCTGGTATGCCTGCCTCGCCGGCTACGCGGCCAAGATGCTGCACGGCACGCCGCTCGTCATCACCGCGCACTCGCTCGAGCCGTTCCGCCCGTGGAAGCGCGAGCAACTCGGCGGCGGCTACAACCTGAGCTCTTGGGCCGAAAAGGACGCCTACGAACACGCCGATCGCGTCATCGCCGTGTCCGGCGGCATGCGCGAGGACATCCTCACCGCCTACCCGAACCTCGATCCGGACAAGGTCGTCGTCGTGTACAACGGCATCACCATGTCCGAATTCGCCACCCCGGCGGACGACGATCCGGGCTGGAAGGTGTTCGAGCGTTACCACATCGACCGCAGCAAGCCGACCCTGCTGTTCGTCGGGCGCATCACCCGTCAGAAGGGCCTGCCGTACCTGCTCAAGGCGCTGCATTTCGTCAATCCGGGCATCCAGGTCGTGCTGTGCGCCGGCGCTCCCGACACCCCGGAGATCATGGAGGAGGTCAAGAACTCCTTCGCCGAGCTCGACGAGAAGCGCGGCAACATCATCTGGATCGAGGAGATGCTGCCGAAGAATGAGCTCTCCGCGCTGGAGCACGGCTGCGACGCGTTCATCTGCCCGTCCATCTACGAGCCGCTCGGCATCGTCAACCTCGAGGCCATGGCGTGCGGCCTGCCGGTCGTCGCCTCCGCCACCGGCGGCATCCCCGAGGTCGTCGTCGACGGCGAGACCGGCTACCTCGTGCCGATCGACCAGCTGCGCGACGGCACCGGCACCCCCACGGACCCGGACAAGTTCGTGCACGACATGGCCGACGCGATCAACAAGGTCATGGCCGACCCGGAGCTCGCGAAGAAGATGGGACAGGCCGGCTACGAGCGCGCCCGCGACGTGTTCAGCTGGGAGTCCATCGCCGACGCCACCGTCAAGGTCTATGAGGACGTCCTCGCCGAACAGAAGTAAGACCATCAAAGGCCTCCCTCCGATGAGGGAGGCGGCACGCGAAGCGTGACGGAGGGAGAGATTGCGGCGCTCAACGGGAGCCCGCATCTCTCCCTCGGCTTTCCATACTTGACGGCTCCCCGTTCGCGGGAGCCGGTTTTTCATTCATTGAGGAGATCCGCATGACCGACAACGTCGTACTCCAACTCGAAAACGTCGAATTCCGCCGCAACCGCCGCGTCATCATCACCGACGTGAACCTGACGATCCGCGCGGGGGAGCGGTGGGTGCTGTTCGGACCGAACGGCATCGGCAAATCCACGGCCGTCGGCATGCTTGCCACGCGCACGTTCCCGTCCGAGGGCCGCGTGTTCATCCTCGGCCACCAACTCGGCAAATACGACGTGTTCAAGCTGCGCACACGCATCGGCCTCGCCTCCGCCGATCTGGGCCGCCAGTTCCCCGAATTCGAGGATCCGCTCGACGCGGTCGTCACCGGCCTGAGCGCCGTGACTGGCCGTTGGCGCGACACGTACACCGAAGCCGAATACGAGCGCGCCCGCGGCCTGCTGCGCGACTTCCGCGTGAGCTACCTCGAAGGCAAGGAGATGTGGCGGCTCTCGGAGGGCGAACGCACGCGCGTGCTCATCGCGAGGGCGCTCATGGGCAACCCGGAGCTGCTCATCATGGACGAGCCGACCACCGGTCTCGACCTGGGCGGCCGCGAACAGGTGATGCGCACGCTGAGCCGCATCGGCGAGGAGAACTCCGACCGCGCGGTCGTGCTCGTCACGCACCGTCTGGAGGAGATCCCCGCCGGATTCGACCACATCGCCATCATGGGCAGGAAGCCGATTCCCGCCGAGGACGCGACCGAGGATGGCGTCGACTCGATGGGCAACCCCGGCGCCGGCACCATCGTCTACACCGGCCCGCTCGAGCAGGGCCTGACCGACGAACGCCTCTCCGACCTGTTCGGCATGCCCATCGAAGTCGAACGCTCCCACAACCGCTGGGCCGCCTACGCGGTGTGAGAAGGAGCTGCGTTTCATTTGTACTCCTAGATTGTTCCCCGTTTGACGACGATGAAGGGGGGCGATGCACACTGACATGTTGAGGTAACTAGGTGCGAGCCCCGAGCTCTCATGGTTTGCTGGAGCCTTCGCACTCTAAGATCAATAAATCGGGCGAGTAGAATTCGTGTTTCATTGTGGTTTGAGAAATGAATAGTGTTGCATCCTCGTGCAATCTGGAGGCAGACGCTGATTTCTGAAATCTGGTGGTAAAATATTTACGAGAATGGGCGCTTGATGTTCATAATGCGGCTATCGAATGTCCATATCCGCCGTCGCTCCCCACTCGGGGAGCGTGAAATGACTGCACGTGTCGTCGTCGATGTCGTCGAGATCCGTCGTCGCTCCCCACTCGGGGAGCGTGAAATGACTGATCGCCGACGATGCGCACACGCTCATGCCCGTATGTCGCTCCCCACTCGGGGAGCGTGAAATGACTGACGTTGACGGACGTGGCGAAGATCGCTGACGCGTGTCGCTCCCCACTCGGGGAGCGTGAAATGACTGTTTCATCATTTATGGGCATCGCCCAGTTGCATGGGACGAAAACGATACAGAGCTCTGTATCTCTGGTTGTCCGTCGGATTTCCGGATGCTCAATATGCTGCATGAGATTAGGGGAATACGGTTGTTGCACAATGTGAAAGATTCCCGACTGTCCAGAGAAGCCGCCGTCCCGCCCGTGATTGGCGTCCCCGCGTGTATCATCGTGCTCTATGAGTGAGACCGAACCGAAGTTCCGTTACAACGCCGCTCTGGCGCAGGACATCGAAAACAAATGGCAGAAGAAGTGGGATGAGGAGGGCACCTTCTGGGCCGCCAACGTCTCCGGCGACCTGAAAGACGGCAAGGGCCGCAACGCCGAGGGGCGCCCCTCCTACTTCGCGATGGACATGTTCCCCTACCCGTCCGGCAAGGGCCTGCACGTGGGCCACCCGCTCGGCTACCTCGCCTCCGACGTGGTGTCCCGCTACCACCGCATGAAGGGCGAGAACGTGCTGCACGCCATGGGCTACGACGCCTTCGGCCTGCCCGCCGAGCAGTACGCCGTCCAGACCGGCCAGCACCCGCGCATCACCACCGAGCAGAACATCGCGAACATGTCGCGCCAGCTGCACCGCATGGGCCTGAGCTTCGACGACCGCCGCACCTTCGCGACCATCGACCCCGGCTACGTGCGCTGGACCCAGTGGATCTTCTCGCGCATCTACGATTCCTGGTACGACGAGGACGCCACGAACCCGTCCGGCACGAAGGGCTCCGCCCGCCCGATCTCCGAGCTCGTCGCCAAGTTCGAGAACGGCGAGAAGGCCATCCCGGGCCACGAGACGGACGGCAAGGCGTGGGGCGACCTCACCGAGGCCGAGCAGCAGGACATCCTCAACGACTTCCGCCTCGCCTACATCTCCAAGTCCCCGGTGAACTGGTGCCCGGGCCTGGGCACCGTGCTCGCCAACGAGGAGGTCACCGCCGAAGGCAAGTCCGAACGCGGCAACTTCCCGGTCTTCCAGCGTGAGCTGCGCCAGTGGTCGATGCGCATCACCAAGTACGGCCACCGCCTCATCGAGGACCTCGACGGCATCGACTGGCCGGAGAAGGTCAAGCTCATGCAGCGCAACTGGATCGGCGAGAGCCACGGCGCCTCCGTGCACTTCCAGGTCGAGACCCCGAACGGCACGCGCGACATGGAGATCTACACCACGCGTCCGGACACCCTGTTCGGCACCACGTTCGCCGTCGTCTCCCCGGAACACCACCTGCTCGAGGACGTGCCCGCCGAATGGCCGGCCGAAACCCCCGAGGATTGGAAGGGCGGCTACGCCACCCCGGTCGAGGCCGTGAAGGCGTACCGTCTCGCCGCCGAATCGAAGACCGCGAAGGACCGCGTCGACGAGGCCGGCGAGAAGACCGGCCTGTTCACCGGCCTGTACGCCGTCAACCCGATCACCGGCGCGAAGCTGCCGCTGTTCACCGCCGACTACGTGCTCATGGACTACGGCACCGGCGCGATCATGGCCGTGCCGGGCGGCGACCAGCGCGATTATGATTTCGCCGTCAAGTTCGGCCTGCCGGTCATCTACACCGTCAAGCCATTGCCGGAATCCGGCGACGACCTCGCGAACTACGAGGGCAAGGCGCCGTTCGTCTCCCACGACGGCATCGTCATCAACTCCTCCGTCGAAGCGACCAAGGCGAAGGGCGACGCGCTCTCCCTCGACGGCCTTCGCGTCGACGACGCCATCGCCAAGGTGAACGCATGGCTGGAATCCGCGGGCGTCGGCAAGGGCACCGTCTCCTACCGTCTGCGCGACTGGCTGTTCTCCCGCCAGCGCTACTGGGGCGAACCGTTCCCGATCGTCTACGGCGAGGACGGCACCCCGCACCTGCTGCCCGACTCCGCGCTGCCCATCAACCTGCCGGACGTGCCCGACTACCAGCCGCGCACCTTCGACCCGATGGACGCCGAATCCAACCCCGAGGCGCCGCTGAGCCGCAACGAGGACTGGGTGAAGGTCGAGCTCGATCTGGGCGACGGCGTGAAGACCTACTATCGCGACACGAACACGATGCCGAACTGGGCCGGCTCCTGCTGGTACTACATGCGCTACATCGACCCGACCGACACGGCCCACATGGTCGAGAAGGACGAGTTCGACTACTGGATGGGTCCGAACCACAACAAGTACTCGGGCGACGAAGGTGGCGTGGACCTGTACATCGGCGGCGTCGAGCACGCGGTGCTCCACCTGCTGTATTCGCGTTTCTGGCACAAGATCCTCTTCGACCTCGGCTACGTGGATTCCGCCGAACCGTTCCACAAGCTGTTCAACCAGGGCATGATCCAGGCGTACGCCTACACCGACGACCGCGGCCAGTACGTGCCGGCCGACGAGGTCGTGGAGGGCCCGGTCGACGAGAACGGCGAACCCACGTTCACCTGGAACGGCGAGCACGCGAACCGCGAGTTCGGCAAGATGGGCAAGAGCCTCAAGAACATCATCACGCCGGACTACATGTATGAGAACTACGGCGCGGACACGTTCCGCCTGTACGAGATGAGCATGGGCCCGCTCGACGAGTCCCGTCCGTGGAACACGCGCAACGTGGTCGGCGGCATGCGTTTCCTGCAGCGCCTGTGGCGCAACGTGGTCGACGAGACCACCGGCGAGGCGCATGTGAGCGAGGACGCGCCGGACGTGAAGACTTTGAAGCTCCTCAACAACACGATCGCCGAGGTGACCGTGGAGATGGAGAACATGCGTCCGAACACGGCCATCGCGAAGCTCATCGTGCTCAACAACCATCTGACCTCCCTCAAGGCCGTACCGCGCGCCGCCGTCGAGCCGCTGATCCTCATGCTCGCCCCGATCGCCCCGCACATCTGCGAGGAGATGTGGCAGCGCCTCGGCCACGCCGAGTCCCTGTCCGCCGCGCCGTGGCCGGTCGCCGACGACAAGTACGTCGGCCAGGACACGGTCACCGCGGTCGTGCAGATCAAGGGCAAGGTGCGCGCCAAGCTCGAGGTCTCCCCGGACATCGATCCGGCCGAGCTGGAGAAGCTCGCGCTCGAAGCCGTCGCCGCCCGTCTCGGCGGCAAAGAACCGCGCAAGGTGATCGTCAAGGCCCCGAAGATCGTCTCAATCGTCCCGGCCGAATGATTCCGCCCGTGTCGTCCGCGTCTCGCGTTCCCGTGCGACGCGGACGACACACGATAATTAGACACTCGCCGCGGCAAATGTGAAGAACTCCAGGGGCTCTATCCACATTCACCGCAGCGTTGGACTCGACGCCCATGCCTCATCCACAGTGGAGGCATGGGCGTTCGTCATAGTGGAAACGGAAACGGCCGCGCACGGCACGGCGGATACGGCATCGTCGACGGTATCGGAGGAGACGGTGCCGTCGGTTTCGATGATGCCGTCGGACGCGATGGCATCATCGGATGCGGTGGCGCGGCCGGATACGATGCGGTGGAGACGCCGACCGCGTATGACGCGTACGATGTCTGTCCGTCGTACGGCGGGTACCCGGCTTCCACGGTGCCGCCGGTCCCGCTGCCTCCCGCCGCAACGGCGGCGGCAGCGGAATCGGAGACATCGGTGGAACCGGCAGCCGTTCCGGACGCCGTAACCGTTCCGCCACCGGCAGCCGTTCCGGACTCCGCTGCACGACCGAAAGCCGTGCTTTCGGAACTGTCCGGCGTGCGCGGAGGCGACAGGGACGAGCATTTCGCCGATCGCGCCCGCCATGGTAGACCACGATTGCGGTTCGGCGCCACGCAGGCGCTGGCGATGATTCTCATCATGGTGATGGCCACCTGCGCGAGCCTTACCCTGCTCATCCGGCAGGCCGTGAACTATGCGGCGATCGAAGCGGCGTCCGCCACGTCCGCCGTCGCTTCCGGCGGCGTGACGGAAGGCGACGACGTCGGGGGAGCGACGTCGGGCGGTACTGCGGCGGGTGACGAGACGCCAGAGGGCGATGCGTCGCAGTCTGGAGACGGTATGGCGGCCGGCTCCGGCACGATGCCGGGGCAAGCACAGGCGCAACCACCGCAACCGGCCGATACCCGCGTCGACCTGAACACGGCAACGTTGGAACAGCTTGATGCGATACCCGGCATCGGTCCGGTCACCGCGCAGAAGATCCTCGACCATCGTGCAACAATCGGACGATTCGGCAGCGTCGACCAGCTGCTCGACGTGCCCGGCATCGGCGCGAAGACGTTGGAGAAAATCAGACCAGAGGTGAAGGTCTGATGAGTGGACGGTTGGAGCGTGGCGGTGACGATCGGCGACTGCTGCCCGTCGCCGTCGTCCTGTGGGCGTCATGTTTGGGCGCGCACGGGTTGTTCTCCCGGTGCATGGCGCTGTTCGCCGGTGCGGGCTCCGGGGAATCAGACGGATCGATGGCGCCGATCGTCGCCGTATGCGTCGTGACGATCGGTGTGCTTCTCGTATGGATTGTGGCGGAACAGTGCGCGCGCCGGGGAATCGGCCGCGTTACGGTCGTCGTCTGCGTGGGAGCGTTCCTGCTGGGGGCCGTCACGACATGGGCCGCGGAATCGGCCGCATGGTTTGATCCTGCGATGACGCGCGCACGAGACGGCCCCGCCAGGGTCGTGGTACGACTGCGTGTCGTCGAGCCGGTCGAAACGTCGTCCATGCGTGACGCCGACTGTCAGGCGGAGACACGTCTCGTCGCGATGGACGACGGCGTCGTTTCGACACGATCGCATGCGCGAGTACGGCTTCTTGCGTCGGGCTCCGATTGCGGACGACTGCACCGTGGCGCCGGCTATGAGGCGAGCGGAGAACTGCGGGAGGCGGAACTCGGCGTGACGCCGCTCTGGTTGACCGTCTCCGAAGATGATGATGAGGCAGTGGCCGATGCCGGGATTCCCGGTTCGATATCGGACATGTCGGGCATACGCATGACCGAACGCCAGCCATTGTTCGACGGTTGGCGCGAGCGTGTGCAGGAATCATTCTTCCAAGCGACCGACGGTCTCGATGATTCGGGGCGCATACTTGTGCCCGGACTCACCATGGGGTTTCTCGGGCAGGACCATGTGGGCGTCCCTGAATCAAGTTCGGCTGCGGATTCCGATCCGATCGACGAGACGTATGCAGGCCGGGTGGAGGACTGCTTCCGCCGTGCCGGGATCATGCACCTCATGGCCGTGTCCGGCGGACACTTCGTCATCGTCGCCGCGCTGATCCGCAGAGTGGGCGCGTACCTGCTCATGCCCCGGCAGATGGTCGCATGCATGACCGTCGTATCCACGACGCTGATGGCGGCGATGATGGCTCCCGGCGACAGCGTCACCCGCGCATTGGCCATGGGATGGCTCTCCGCAGCGGCGCTATTCGTCGGACGACGCGCGCAGGCGCTGAGCGCGCTATGCGTCACCTCGATCATCATGCTGCTGACGAATCCCGCCTTGGCGTGGAGTTTCGGATTCGCCTTGTCCTGCGCCGCCGTACTCGGCATCATCCTCATGGCGCGCCCCATGGCCGGCGCCATGGCGTTGCTGTTGCCCGACTCCCTTGCCGATGCGATAGCCATGACCGTCGCCGCGCAGATGGCGACATTGCCGATCCAGGTGCTGATGGAACCGCAGCTGCCGGTCTGGTCGGTGCTCGCGAACCTCCTCGTCACGCCCGTGGTCGCCTTCTCCACGATGACTGGGCTCGCAGGGCTTGCACTCGCATGGGTGAACATGGATGCGGCGCGTCTATGCGCATGGCTTTCCTCATGGGGTACGCGGATCATGGAGCAGGTCGCGATACGTCTGGGGGATGGGAATCAGGCAACGATTCCATGGATGGAGGGCGTGACAGGTGCGTTTGCGCTTGCCGCGGTGGAAGCGGCGATGGTGATCGGCACCAAGTTGGTCCGACGATGGATTTCGCCGCCGCCCGGAGCCCATATGCTGCTCGGCGAACCCTTCACCAGCAATCCCCGGAACCGGCTTCGCCTTTGGTGGATGGACACCCACCATATGATCAGTAAACTCACCTGGTAGCGGCGTCGGATGCTTGGCGGGCGTTTGCTTGGCTCCTCTGTGGAGGGGGCTCCCGGCTGTGCCGGGTGGGGGAGAGTGTGCTCCCCCTGTGAGGGGGAGCTGCCCGCCGGGGGCGGGCTGAGGGGGTTGTCGGGTTGTGGTTGTGGGGTGTCGTGTTGGTGAATGGGGTGGTTGGTTTGGTTGAATTCCTGTGACACGCCGGCTGGTGGTGGTTTTTGGTGGTGTGGTGGTGTGTCGGGTGGGGTTATGATGTGGTTGTCGGGTTTGTCGGGCCTGTTTTCGACACGCCGTGGGAACGCCGTCGTTGCAACGTTTCGGGCGTGGTTTTCGCATGCTGGTTTGCGGTGTGGCGTGGGTTGGTGTATGTTTTTCTCTTGCTGCCGGTCGGCTTCTGGTTCTTTCCTTTGTGTGGTTGGTTTCCGGGTTGCTTGGCTGTGTGTGGTGGTTTGAGAACTCAAGAGTGTGTTGTACTACTTACTTCTTTATAGTCAATGATTGCCAGTCCGATTCCCGCTCGTTTTCGAGTACCCGGGGGGGTTTGATGGGGGTCGGGGTTTTTGTGCGAACGTCCTTCCTTATAGGATGTTCCGTCTTTTTTCTTTTTTGGGAGCCGTTTGTTTGGTTCTCTTCATGAAGTTTTTTTGTGGAGGGTTCGATTCTGGCTCAGGATGAACGCTGGCGGCGTGCTTAACACATGCAAGTCGAACGGGATCCTGCCAGCTTGCTGGTGGGTGAGAGTGGCGAACGGGTGAGTAATGCGTGACCGACCTGCCCCGTACTCCGGAATAGCTCCTGGAAACGGGTGGTAATGCCGGATGTTCCAATATGCTGCATGGTGTGTTGGGAAAGGGTTTTACTGGTATGGGATGGGGTCGCGTCCTATCAGCTTGACGGTGGGGTGATGGCGCACCGTGGCTTCGACGGGTAGCCGGCCTGAGAGGGCGACCGGCCACATTGGGACTGAGATACGGCCCAGACTCCTACGGGAGGCAGCAGTGGGGAATATT
>NZ_JBKEVK010000006.1:0-33386 GCF_056357015.1 Bifidobacterium sp. LH_413
CTGCATCAGGCTTGCGCCCATTGTGCAATATTCCCCACTGCTGCCTCCCGTAGGAGTCTGGGCCGTATCTCAGTCCCAATGTGGCCGGTCGCCCTCTCAGGCCGGCTACCCGTCGAAGCCACGGTAGGCCATCACCCCACCGTCAAGCTGATAGGACGCGACCCCATCCCGTACCGGTAAGACCCTTTCCCAACACACCATGCAGCATATTGGAACATCCGGCATTACCACCCGTTTCCAGGAGCTATTCCGGAGTACGGGGCAGGTCGGTCACGCATTACTCACCCGTTCGCCACTCTCACCCGACAGCAAGCTGCCAGGATCCCGTTCGACTTGCATGTGTTAAGCACGCCGCCAGCGTTCATCCTGAGCCAGAATCGAACCCTCCACAAAAAAAACATTGCAGAAAGACATCGAAAGATGACTCTCAAAAAAGAAAAAAGACGGAACCTCTAATAAGGAAAGAGGTTCGCACAAAAACCCCGACCCCCATCAAACCCCCTCGGGTACTCCGGAAAACCGAAGCGGGAATCGGACTGGCAATCATTGACTATAAAGAAGTAAGTAGTACAACACACTCTTGAGTTCTCAAACCACCACACACGCCAAGCAACCCGGAAACCAACCAACAGGAAGGAACCCCGACCGCTCAGCGGCAGCGAATGAATAACCTACACCACACCGACCAACACCGCAAACCCACACCACAAAACAACCCCCAAAACCCCTGCAAACACTAGCCTCCACCGGCGTGTCGAAAAACCGACCACAAACAACCCGACAACCCCCTCAGTCGGCCTGCGGCCGCCAGCTCCCCCTCACAAGGGGGAGCGCTCTCCCCCATCCGGCTCACGCCGGGAGCCCCCTCCACAGAGGGGGCCCAAAACGACGACGCCCCACGCACATACGAAAAAGGCCGAGCGGTTTCCCGCTCGGCCTTTCGGTCCGTCTGCGACGAATCGGCCAGTCAGCTAATCAGCGAATCAGCCAATCAGCCCTTGATCTTGCCCATGACGATCTTGGTGACGGCCTTCGCGTCGGCCTGGCCGCGCGTCGCCTTCATCACGGCGCCGATGATCACACCCATCGGCTTCATGTTGCCGCTCTTGAGCTTCTCGACGACGTCCGGGTTGGCTTCGAACGCCGCGTCGACCGCCGCCTCGATGGCGCCGGAGTCCTCGACGATCTTGTAGCCGTGCTTCTTGACGACCTCGTCCGGCGTGCCTTCACCGGCGAGCACGCCGGCGATGGTCTGCTTGGCGAGCTTGTCGTTGAGCTTGCCGTCGGCGATGAGCTTCTCGACCTCGGCCACGTCGGCCGGGGTGACGGGCAGCTCCTCGAGCGAGACGCCCTTCGCGTTGGCTTCGCGGGAGAGCTCGCCGAGCCACCACTTGCGCGCGCCGCCGGCGGTCGCGCCGGCCTTGACGGTCTCCTCGATCAGGTCGAGGGCGTCAGCGTTGAGGATGTCGCGCAGCTGCAGGTCGGTCAGGCCCCATTCGGCCTTAAGACGGTTGCGGCGCTCGCGCGGCATCTCCGGCATCTGCGCCTCCATCTCGGCGATGTGCTCCTTGGTGATGTGGAGCATGACCAGATCCGGATCCGGGAAGTAGCGGTAGTCGTCCGCGTCGGACTTGAGACGGCCGCCCGCGGTGGTCTGCGTGGCCTCGTCCCAGTGGCGGGTCTCCTGCAGAATCTCCTTGCCTTCGTCGAGGCGTGCGGCCTGACGGCGGATCTCGTACTGGAGGGTCTTCTCGATGCCGCGGAACGAGTTCACGTTCTTGGTCTCGGAACGGGTGCCGTACGGGGCGTCCGGGGACGGGCGCAGCGACACGTTCACGTCGGCGCGCATGTTGCCCTGCTCCATGCGGGCGTGGGAGATGCCCAGCGCGCGCATGATGTCGCGGATGGCGCGCATGTACGCGCCGGCGATCTCCGGAGCGCGGTCGCCCGCGCCCTCGATCGGCTTGGTCACGATCTCGATGAGCGGCACGCCGGCGCGGTTGTAGTCGACCAGCGAGTGGTCGGCGCCCTCGATGCGGCCGTCGGCGCCACCCACGTGGGTGTTCTTGCCGGCGTCGTCCTCGATGTGGGCGCGCTCGATCGGCACGCGGAAGACGGTGCCGTCCTCCAGCTCGACGTCCAGGTAGCCGTTGCCGTTGGTCGGCTTGTCGTACTGGGAGATCTGGTAGTCGCGCGGCATGTCCGGGTAGAAGTAGTTCTTGCGGGCGAACTGGCTCCACTCGGCGATCTCGCAGTGCAGGGCGAGACCCAGCTTGATCGCGTAGTCGACGGCCGTCTTGTTGACGACCGGCAGCGAGCCGGGCAGGCCGAGGCTCACCGGGGTGAGCTGGGTGTTCGGCTCGCCGCCGAAGCTCACTTCGGCCGGGCAGAACAGCTTGGTCTTGGTGCACAGCTCGACGTGCGTCTCCAGGCCGAACACCACATCGTACTTCTTGGTGGCATCGGCGTACTTCATCAGTTTTTCAGCCATGATGTTGTCCTTGTAATCCTTCCGATGTCACTCACTTGGCGAGACCGTCGAGCCACGGGGCCTTGAGGTCCTTCCAGATCGGACCGTTCCAGTCCTCCTCGAGCGCGGCTTCGAGCGCGGCGGCAGGCTTGTACATGACCTCGTCACGCTGCTGCGGCGCGATGAACTGGAAGCCGACCGGCAGGCCGTCATCGGACAGGCCGGCCGGAATCGACATGGCGGGCACGCCGGCGAGGTTCGCCGGGATGGTCGCGATGTCGTTCATGTACATGGCCAGCGGGTCGGACGTCTTCTCGCCGAGCTTGAACGCGGTGGTCGGGCTGGTCGGGCAGACGAGCACGTCGACCTGCTCGAACGCCTTCTTGAAGTCCTCGATGATGAGCGTGCGCACCTTCTGCGCGGAGCCGTACCAGGCGTCGTAGTAGCCGGCGGACAGCGCGTAGGTGCCGAGGATGATGCGGCGCTTGACCTCGTCGCCGAAGCCAGCCTCACGCGTGTAGGCCATCATGTTGGCGGCGGTCTGCGGCACGCCGGCCGGCGGCATCACGCGCAGGCCGTAGCGCATGCCGTCGTAGCGGGCCAGGTTGGAGCTGACCTCGGACGGCATGATGATGTAGTACGCGCCGAGCGCGTATTCGAGGCGCGGGCAGGAGACCTCGACGACCTCGGCGCCCATCTCCTTGAGCTTGTCGACGGCCTCGTTGAAGCGAGCCGAGACGCCGGCCTGGAAGCCGTCGCCGCTGAGCTCCTTGATGAGGCCGACCTTCACGCCCTCGAGGTCGCGCTTCGCGCCTTCGCGCGCGGCGGCGACCATCGGACGCGGGCCTTCCGGGATGGAGGTGGAATCGCGGCGGTCGTTGCCGCCGATGATCTCCTGCAGGAGCGCGGAGTCGAGCACGGTGCGGGAGACCGGGCCGATCTGGTCGAGCGAGGAGGCCATGGCGATCGCGCCGAAGCGGGAGACGCCGCCGTAGGTCGGCTTCACGCCGACGGTGCCGGTCAGTGCGCCCGGCTGGCGGATGGAACCGCCGGTGTCGGTGCCGAGGGCGAGCGGGGCCTCGAACGCGGCCACCGCGGAGGCGGAACCACCGCCGGAGCCGCCGGGGACGCGGTCGGTATCCCACGGGTTGTGGGTGGTCTGGTAGGCGGAGTGCTCGGTGGAGGAGCCCTGCGCGAACTCGTCCAGGTTGGTCTTGCCGAGGATCGGCATGCCGGCGGCCTTGAGCTTCTCGATCACGGTCGCGTCGTACGGCGGAATCCAGCCTTCGAGGATCTTCGAGGCGGCGGTCGTCTCGATGCCCTTGGTGACGATCATGTCCTTGATGGCGATCGGCACGCCGGCCAGCTGCGGCAGGGCGGCCTTCTCGTCCGCGGACTTCGCGTCGAAGGCGTCGGCCTGCTCGCGGGCCACGTCGGCGGAGACCTTGAGGAACGCCTTGATGCTCGGCTCGGCGGCCTCAATCACGGCGAGGTGCGCGTCGACCAGTTCACGGCTGGAGACGTCGCCCTTCTTGATGGCCGCGCCCATCTCGGCGGCGGACAGCTTGACGAGTTCGTTGGTTGCTTCGGTCATATCGGCTCACTCCTCGCTTCCCAGGATGCGCGGCGCGACGAACATGCCGGCCTCGGTCTTCGGGCCGCCGGCGAGCGCCTCGGCCTGCGTCAGCGGCGTGACCGGCACGTCCGGGCGCAGGTACGCCTCGAGCGGGACCGGGTTGGCGGTCGGTTCGACGTCGTCGGAGGCGACCTCCTGGACCTTGTTGATGGAATCGGCGATGACGTTCAGCTCGCCCTGCAGACGGGTGATCTCCTCATCGGTGAGCGCGATTCGGGCCAGATCGCCCAAATGCACGATTTCTTCGCGTGTGAATGTAGGCATGCGCCTAACTATACGAGCAATTTGTGACACGCGGAACGGATGTACCGCCCGCCCCGAATCACCGTGTCATCGCACCATCGCGTTACCGCATCATCGCGTCATCGCATCATCGCGTTACCGCATCATCGCGTCATCGCATCCCGGCGGCCGCCGCACCGCGACCGCCGGATTGCCGCGTCACCATCGCCCGTCACCGGATCGCCGCGTGCTGCGCGATCCAGCTGTGCATGGCGACGGCCGCCGCCGCGCCCGCGTTAATCGAACGCACCGAACCGAACTGCGAGATGTACACGACGTCGTCGGCGAGGTCGAGCGCCGTCTCGGTCAGTCCCGGACCTTCCGCGCCGAACAGCAGCAGGCAGCGTTTCGGGAACGCGTACCGCTCCATCGGCACGGCGCCGGGCACGATGTCCATCGCGACGACGCGCGCCGCCTCCAGCTCGCGGATGCGCGCCTCGGCGGCGTCCAGTTCCGCGAGGAACGGCGCCTGCGCGGCGCGCACGTCGCCGCCCGCGCGCGACGCCGCAGCGCCCGTCGCGACGCTACCGGCCGCGCCGCGCACGGCGGCCGTCGCGCGTGCGGCGGCCTCGTGCGCGTGGAACGCGGCCGCCGCGGCGCGCGACCGCTCGGCCGCGATTTCGCCGGCGATGCGCATGCGCCAGCAGCGCACCATCGCCGCGATCGACGCGTGATGCTCCATGTGCTGGTACAGCTCGGTCATCAGCGCGCCGTTGCGGTTCCACTTGTGCGGTCCGACGATGTGCACGCGTCGCGCCTGGAACGCGTTGGCGGTGCGCACCATCGAGCCGATGTTGAAGTCGTGCGTCCAGTTCTCGATGGCGACCTCGAAATCGTGGCGTCCGTGCGCGTCCAGGTCTGCCTTGATCGCGGCGACCGTCCAGTACCGGTAGCGGTCGAGCACGTTGCGCCGATCGCCCTGGTCGAGCAGTTTCGGGTCATAGAGGAGGCGGTCGGCGTACAGCGGCGACGCCGGATCGTCCGGCCGCGGCTCGCCGGGATGCGCCTCGGCCCACGGCCCGACACCCACCTCGCGGAACACCGGTTCCCCGGACCGCTCGCCTTCGACATCAATAGGATTACGAGGATGCATATCACCTTTCCATACATCTTGCGCCCCCTTGAGGCTGAGCCGTCAAGCAAACGCCAGAGGCGTTTGTAGGCGAAGGCGAACGACAGTGAGCCGACATCATGCCAGCCGAAGGCTGTCCGCAATCGCGTAGGAGCTGTCACCGAAGGTGACTGAGGGTGGGCTCCGCTACCGACCTACTCCGCCAGATCGGACTCGTGGAACACCTGGATGAACGGCACCTCGTGCCGCGCACCGTCGACCGGGCTGATGACGGTGATCTCATGCTCGTCCGCGCCCTTGCCGACGCCGCCGACCAGCGAGGCGACGGCCACGACGCTCGCGCCCTCGTGCTCGACGATCGAGAAGTCGAGGCTCAGCTCGTTGCCGTTGCGCAGCGTGACGAGCGAACTCGTCTGCACGTAGGATTTCTCGGACAGCCACGCATCGAGCAGCAGCACGCGCTTGCCCTTGATCGACGGTCCCTTAATCGACGGGAACACGAAGTCCATGACGAATCCGTCGAGGTTCTCGCCGCGGGAGGCGGCGGCCTGGATCATCGATCCGACAAGCGGCACGGAAGCGGCGGTGAGCGCGCCGACCGCATCGTAATCGTCGACGGAATAGCCGGCGTCCTCCAACGTGTCGAGCAGGACGTGGCCCATCACGGCCGCACCGTGATGGTCGAGCGTCACCGCGTACAGCTCGGAGAACGGCTTGCCTGCGACGCGCTCGCGCAGCAGGGCGCGGAGCTGCTCGCGCGGGTCGAGCGCGGCGAAGTCGATGGGCTCGTTATGCAGGTCGGCGGGGCCGGTGGCGCGGAATCCTGAATCACTCATATCCCATAGGGTACGGCGCGCCCTCGTCACGACCGCACGAGGCGGGCGATGGCGGCGGACGCCTCGGCGAGCTTCTCGTCGGCCACGTCGCCGCCTTCGGCCGACGCCTGACGCACGCAATGGTTGAGATGGTCGTCGAGCAGCAGCAGGGCCACCGATTTGAGCGCCGAATTCGCGGCGGAGATCTGCGTGAGCACGTCGATGCAGTACCGGTCGTCGTCCACCATCTGCTCGATGGCGCGCACCTGGCCTTCGATGCGCTTCAACCGCGCCAACACCTTCGTCTTGTCATCGCCGTAGCCGTGCATCGCCAGTCTCCTTTCGCCGTCCGGAAAACATCATCCAGTATATACTCCATAGGGGTATTGGGTATACACTGTGATGCGGTATACGATGGACTGAGACGAGAACGAGGAGCGGACATGGAACTGAACATCTTCACGTGCGTCGCCGCACTGGTCGTCGCGGCGCTTGCGACGTGGCTCATCCTGCGGTTCTTCTTCGGCGAGCGCAAGGGCGTGGCCGGCGAGCTGCACGAGGGCGTCCAGCGCGCCACCATCACCGTGAAGGGCGGCTACTCCCCTGACGTGGTGACGATGCGCGCCGGTGTGCCGATCACCCTGAACTTCGACCGGCAAGAGACCGGCGAATGCACCTCGCACGTGGTGTTCGGCGACCTGGGGCTCGACGCGATGCTGCCGGGCAACACGGCCACCGAAGTGAAGCTGCCCGCGCTGCCGGCCGGCGATTACCCGTTCGCCTGCGGCATGAACATGGTGCACGGGCTGCTGCGTGTCCAAGGCGACGGGGAAGGCTCGACGGCGACGGCATCGACGGAAACCGCCGGAGCCGGAGCGGGCGCGACGGGCGCAGCGGGAGCTGGAGCGGGCGTGGCCGCGGCCTCGGCCGACTACGCGGCGAACGAGGCGCGCGAAGCCGAGGAACGGCGTACCGAAATCCGCAACCTCACCCGTCTGGTCGCGATCGGCACGGTGCTGACGCTCCCCGCGTTCGCGGTGATGATGATCCACATGGCGAACCACATGCTGCTGCCGGACTGGCTCACGAACCCGTGGTGGCAGGCGATCCTCATCACGCCGGTCATGTTCTACTGCGGCGCGCCGATCCATCAGGTCGGTTTCCCCGCGCTGCGTCACCGCGCACCGGACATGAACTCGCTTGTCTCGCTGGGCACGGGCGCCGCCTACCTGTACAGCCTGCTCGTGTGCATCGCGCCGTGGCTGCTGCCTGAGGGCTCGCGCGAACCGTATTTCGAATCGGTGGGCGTGGTCATCACGCTCGTGCTCGTCGGCCGCCTGCTGGAGACGAAGGCGCGCGAGGGCACCGGCAAGGCGGTGCAGAGCCTCATCAAGCTCCGCCCGCGGGTCGCACACCGGCTCGATGGGGTCCCCGAGGGAATCGAGGAGGCCGCCGCGCAGGCATCGGGAGCCGGGCAGCCCGCGCCCGGGGCGAATGTGCATGGTTCCGGGGGTGTCGTGCATGGTTCGGACGGCGATGTGCATGATTCCGAGGGTAACGTGCAGCATTCTGATGCGAACCTGCACGCCCCGGTCGTGAAGACCTCTTCTCAGGCAGGCGAACGCTGGCTCAATCCGAGCGCGTTCCATGACGTCGACATCGACGAGGTGGAACCCGGCGACCTGCTCGTAATCAAGGCAGGAGAACGCATCCCGGCCGATGGTGTGGTCGTCGCCGGCGAGGCCGAGGTGGACGAGTCGATGATCACCGGCGAGTCCCGTCCGGTGCGCAAAACCCCGGTCTTCACGACCACACCCCGCACGTTCGCCGAAAACGACTACACGTCCGGTCCGGATTCCTGCACGTTGGGTGCCGAACCATACACATTCGACGCCGAACCCCACACAACACCCTCCGAACCATACACATTCGCCGACGGAGATGGCGATGCCGCGACTTCCGAGGGTTCCGCTCCCGCCCGCTCGTCCACGCTCACCGGCGCGACCGTGGTGCTGCGCGGCAATCTGCTCATGCGTGTCACACAGACGGGCGGCGACACCGTGCTCTCGCAGATCGTCGCGATGGTGGCGCGCGCCCAGGCGACGAAGGCCCCGGTGCAGCGTCTCGCCGACCGCATCGCCCGCGTGTTCGTGCCGGCGGTGTTCATCATCGCCGTGTGGACGTTCGCGATCTGGCTGGCGCTCGGCCCGGACCCGAAGCTCGCGCACGCGCTGGTCACGGCGGTGAGCGTGCTCATCATCGCATGCCCGTGCGCGCTGGGACTCGCCACGCCGCTGTCGGTCACGGCGGCGACCGGCGTGGGCGCGACGAACGGCGTGCTCGTGACCAGCGCGAAAGCGCTGGAACGGGCACGCGAGATCGGCACGGTCGTGTTCGACAAGACCGGCACGATCACGCGCGGTGTGGCCGACGCGGATTCCGCGGATTGGAGCCGGCCGAGCTACGAGCGCGACACGGTCAAGCCCGGGTCGAAGGAGGCGGTGGCCGCGTTGCGCACGGCCGGCATCCGCACGGTCATGCTGTCCGGCGACAAGGCCGAGGTGGCGGCCGGCATCGCGTGCGAGGTCGGCATCGACACGGTGATCGCGCAGGTCAGGCCCGATGGGAAGGCATATTGGATCGAACGATTGCAGCACGAGCCGCATGAGGGGCTGATCGCGATGGTCGGCGACGGCATCAACGACGCGCCCGCGCTCACGCAGGCGGATCTGGGATTCGCGATCGGCACCGGCACGGACGTGGCGATGCAGTCCGCGGACGTGACGCTGATGAGCGGCGACCTGCGCGGCGTGATTCGCACAATCAACCTGTCGCAGGCGACGATGCGCAACATCCGGCAGAACCTCGGGTGGGCGTTTGGCTACAACGTGATTGGCATCCCGATCGCGGCGGGCGTGCTCTACCCGTTCACCGGCTGGCTACTGAGCCCGATGATCGCCGGCCTCGCGATGGCCCTGAGCTCCGTCTGCCTGGTCCTCAACGCCAACCGCCTCAACCGCATCACCCTCAGCGACACGGCCCTCAAGGAGCCCCGCGCCGCAACCTCCCGAACGGAGCCGTCGGCGGCGAAGTCCTCCGAGAAAGCACGCACCGCCTCCGCCACCGACGCTTCCCGAGCAGGAGAGCCGTCGGCCTCCCCCATCCAGCCGTCGGCATTTTCTTCCGGCTCCCCCTACGAGGGGGAGCTGTCGGCGAAGCCGACTGAGGGGGTGTCCGCCGCCAGCGCAACCGGCACCGGTCCCCGCGTCATCATCGACGAACGCACCTCCCTCACCACCGGCACCTCCTCTTCCTGCGCCCCCTCCCAGGAGGAGCTGTCCGGCGAAGCCGGACTGAGGGGGGCCGCCGACACCGAAACCACCAGCACTTCCCCATCAATCACAACCAAGGAGAACACCATGGAAATGAACCACATGCACCACGACCACATGGCCATGCACCACGCCGCCCCCACCGAGGGCGAGACCGCCACCGATCCGGTGTGCGGCATGACGGTCGCGGTGAACGCGGACGCAATCACCCGCGAGTACGAGGGCAAGACCTACTACTTCTGCGGCGAGCACTGCGCCAACAACTTCGCCAAGGCCCCCCAGATCTTCCTCGAGCACTGATTCCCCACCATAACGAAACCGGCCCGTCGCCCCGCAATACGCGGGAGCCGACGGGCCGGTTTCATATTCGCTATGCGTATTCGCTACGCAATCACGCAATCACGCGAAGAACGCCTTGAACAGCCAGGCGCCGACGATTGCGCCCACGATCGGGGCGACGACCGGAATCCACGCCTCGTTCCAACGGGACGTGCCCTTGGACGGAATCGGCAGGATGGCGTGCAGGACGCGCGGCATGAGGTCGCGGGCCGGGTTCAGGCCAGGGCCGGTCGGGCCGCCCATGGAGGTGACGAGGCCCCACACGATGAAGCCGACGACGATCGCGGCGGCGGCCGGATCCTTCTCGCCCCACGGGTCCATCAGGCAGCACAGCGCGCCGAAGACGAGCACGAGCGTGCCGAACATCTCGTTGAGGAAGTAGTTGAGCTTCTTGTTGTCCGCGTCGGTGGTGCAGAAGGTGGCGAGGATGGCCTCGGCGTCATCGGTGTCCTTGTAGTGCGGGTAGTACGTGAGGTACACGATGAACTGGCCGAGCGCGGCGCCGAGCAGCTGCGCGATGATGTACGGCAGCACCTCGTTCCACGGGAACATGCCGTTGATGGCCTGCGCGAGGGTCATGGCCGGGTTGATGTGGGCGCCGGAGACCGCGCCGAACATGAGCACCGGGAACATGACGCCGAAGCCGTAGCCCATGGCGATGTTGAGCCAGCCGGCGTGGTGGCCCTTCGTGTTCTTGAGCTCCACGTTGGCGACGGAGCCGTTGCCGAAGATCATCAGGATGGCGGTGCCGAAGAACTCGGCGGCCAGCTTGGTAAAGAGGGAGTATTCCACTGCTTCTTCTTTTCTTCTTGTTCTTGTCTGGATTGATGATGCGGCCGCCCGAAAGGCGGGAGACAAACAAACGAGCCAAGCATACGCCGAGGGCTGAACTGGTTGAACCCTACGTCCCGCCGGCGGGAGCTGTCAGCGGAGTTTAGCTGAAGGTGGTTGGAAATACAAAAAGACCGGAATCTTTCGATTCCGGTCTTATCTGTGCCCCCGCAGGGATTCGAACCCTGGACACGCTGATTAAGAGTCAGCTGCTCTAACCAACTGAGCTACAGGGGCGTTGGCTAGTTGTTGAAGTGTTCCTTGCAACGAGTGATAAATATACTCCCGTTTGATTCTGACGCAACTCTCGGCGTGTCGCCCAGAATTCCAACGTTTGTAAAATCGCGGATTTGCCGTCTGTGCGCTTCATCCACCTCGCCTAACCCACCTTGAAAACCGCTCTTCACATAATCATCACATAAATGGCAGGAGTCATACCCGAGCGGTCGAAGCCGCGCCTTGGAAACCGTCGGAACCCGCCAGAACCATCGGGACCACGCCAGCCTTGGCGCAACACAACCGCAACACCCGCCGCATACGAAAACCCCGCGCCCCGCGTGAACAACAACAATCACGCGCGGCACGGGGTTCTCAGTGCTTAAGCTCAGACTTCAATCCGTCAGTCTGATGGGAATCCGGCGGCAATAATCACCGCCGGAATCGTCACTCGGCGACGACCTTCACGAAGAAGTTCGCGGAGATCTCCGGGTGGAGCTGGACCGTGGCCGGGAATTCGCCGGTGGTCTTGATGGTCTCGACGGTGATGGCCTTCGGGTCGACCGGGGCCTTGTCGAGCAGCGCCATGGCGATGGCCTCCTTGGAGATGCCACCGAACAGCTTGCCGGACTCGGACACCTTGGCGGCGATCTCGACGGCGGAACCCTCGATGGCCTCCTTGGCGGCGACGGCGTCTTCACGGGTGGCGACGGCCTGGGCCAGACGGGCGCGCTTCATGGCGACGATCTGGGCCTCGGCGCCCTTGTTCCACGCGAAGGCGAGCTTCTGCGGGAGCAGGTAGTTGCGGGCGTAGCCGGCCTTGACGGTGACGACGTCACCGGAGTGACCGAGGTCCGCAACGGTCTGGGTGAGAATAACCTTGGTTTCAGCCATTTCAGATGCCTCCTAGAACTCAGCGGCCGGAAGTGGCGTACGGCAGCAGGGCCATCTCGCGGGCGTTCTTGATCGCCTTGGAGATCTTGCGCTGCTCCTGCACGGTCACGCCGGTGATACGACGGGAACGGATCTTGCCGCGATCGGAGATGAACTTGCGCAGCAGCGCGACGTCCTTGTAATCGATCTCGGTGACCTTCGCCGCCTTCAGCGGGTTCGGCTTCTTCTTGAACGGCTTGACCGGCGGTTGCGGCCTCTTGCGGGACATGATGTTCTCCTTATTTACGATGTTGATGTTGTGTTCGCTCGTCGCAGTTACGCGTTGCGCGTTGCATACGCGTCAGGTACTACGCGGCATGAAAGCGTGAAGGCGCGGAAACGCCGAAGCGCAAAAGCGCGGAAACGCGGATCAGAACTCCGGATCGTCGTCGGAGCCGCCGCCGAAATCGGAGGAGCCGCCGAACGTGGAGAAGCTGTTGCCCGAATCCGAGCCGCTGCTCCACGGGTCCGCGGCCGGCTGCTGTCCGCCCGCCGGCGCGCCGGACTGGCCGCCGCCAAAGCTGGAACCGCCGCCCTGGTAGCCGTTGCCACCCGAGTAGCCGCCATTGCCGCCGTTACCGCGGCCATAGCCGCCGGCGTTCTGGCCGTAGCCGTTGCTTCCACCGAAGCCGCCCGCGCCGTTGCCGCCCTGGTTGCGGCCCGCGAAGCCGCCGTTACCGGACGACTGACGGGTCACTTGGGCGGTGGCGTAGCGCAGCGACGGGCCAATCTCGTCGACCGTCATCTCGACGACGGTGCGGTTGGAACCGTCCTGTGCCTGATAGGAACGCTGCTGGAGACGACCCTGCGCAATCACGCGCATGCCCTTGGACAGGGACTGTGCGCAGTGGTCGGCGAGGTCACGCCATGCGGAGCAACGCATGAACAGCGCCTGTCCGTCCTCGAACTGGCCGGACTGGCGGTTGTACGTGCGCGGCGTCGACGCGATGGTGAAGCTCGCCACGGTCGCGCCGGAACCGATGGTGCGCAGTTCCGGATCCGCGGTGAGATTGCCGACGATGGTGATCGTGGTTTCGCCTGCCATGATTGCCGCCTTCCTACTTCGAGATTCCTACTTCGACTGTATTCCGCACCGGCGTCCCGTGCGACGGTGTTCCGCCGCGGGAGCCGGTTGACGCTTCAAACGCTTACTTGACGTCCTTACGAAGGATCTTCGTACGGATCACGGATTCGTTGAGGTTGAGGACACGGTCGAGCTCATCGCTGGTAGCGGGCTCGGCGGTGTAGGTCACCACGACGTAGTTGCCTTCGGTCTTGCCGTTGATCTCGTAGGCGAGCTTGCGACGGCCCCAGAAATCGGGCTCATCGACGGAACCGCCTTCCTTGGTGACCAGCTCGAGGTACTGCTCGGTCAGCTTCTTGAGATCACGCTCGTTCAGCTCAGGATCGGCGATGAACATCAGTTCGTACTTATGCGCAGACATCACCCACCTCCTTCGGACTATGTGGCCACGGACCTTCCGTGGCAGGAGTGTGTATGCGTGCTGCATCATCCGGGTCGCATGCGCGCGGCGAGAAGCCGGACACGCCTATGACCCCAACAAAGCAACCTCCCCAAGATAACGCCCCCGCGGGACAGCCCACGCCCCTCGCCCACGCCCGAACCACCACCCCGCGCAAGCCATTCCGCACAGGCACCCCGCACGGGCACCCCCTCAGACGACCTCCGGTCGCCAGCTCCCCCTGAGGGGGGCGCAAACAGCGGACTCCCCATCCTGCGCCCCCTTCAGGGGGGAGCTGTCAGGCGGCAGCCTGACTGAGGGGGTCTCCCGCCGACAGCCGCCAACAGCCCACACCCCGCACCTTTCCCATCCCGCACCTTCCCCCACACGCCTTCTTCCCCTCCCCTAGTACACTTGTCTGAGGTTCACCGCGCATGCGGAAGCGCCGCGCGGTGCGAGGACACTACGAACAAAAGGACGGGTACGAGAAACATGACGTCGCTGCTCGAGGGCACTCCGGACAAGCGTATGGCGGTGGTCACCGGCCGCGCCTACCCCGAACTGGCCGATCAGGTCGCCGCATGTCTGGGCACGCAAGTGCTGGAGACCACCGCCTACGATTTCGCGAACGGCGAGATGTACGTGCGGTTCACCGAGCCGGTGCGCGGCGCGGACGTGTTCGCGTTGCAATGCCATTCCGGCGACATCAACAAGTGGATCATGGAGCAGCTGCTCATGATCGACGCCCTGAAGCGCGCCTCCGCCCGCACGATCACCGTGGTCGCGCCGTTCATGGGCTACTCCCGTCAGGACAAGAAGCATCAGGGCCGCGAGCCGATCACCGCGCGCCTCGTCTACGACCTGTTCCGCACGGCCGGCGCCGACCGCATCATGACGGTCGACCTGCACGCCTCCCAGGAGCAGGGCTTCTTCAACGCGCCGGTCGACCATCTGACCGCCACGCCGGTGCTCATCGATTACGTGCGCAATCATCTGCCGCTCGAGAACACGACGATCGTCTCCCCGGACGCGGGCCGCATCAAGGTGTCGGAGCGTTGGGCGGCGAAGCTCGGCAACCTGCCGCTCGCCTTCATCCACAAGACCCGCGACATCACCCGTCCGAACCACGCCGTCGCGCACGGCATCATCGGCGACGTGCTCGACCGCGACTGCGTGGTCGTCGATGACATGATCGACACGGCCGGCACGATCTGCGAGGCGGTGCACGCCCTGCGCGGCGCCGGCGCGCGCTCGGTCACGCTGGTCGCGACGCACGGCCTGCTGTCCGGCCCGGCCGTCGAGCGCCTGTCGCAGTGCGGCGCGCGCGAGATCGTCCTGATGGACACGGTGCCGGTCCCCGAGGAGAAGCGCCTGCCGAACATGACGGTCCTGTCCGTCGCGCCGCTGCTGGCCGCCGGCATCCGCTCCGTCTTCGAGGAGAATTCCGTCCAGACCCTGCTCGAAGGACTCCCCGAGGACATGCGCCCCCGCAACATCTACGCCTGATTCCAGCCATCGCCTCCCTCTGAGGAAGCTGCCGCCAGAAAGTCATCCCAGTCATCGCTTCCCTCTGACGAGGGAGGTGGCGCGCAGCGCCGGAGGGAGAGACCACCACAACGGGAGACCACAAAGCCCCCGAAGCCCTTAACCGGGCTCCGGGGGTTTTCTCGCTTACAAGGGGTACATCCTCCCCCGCTCCCGATGATTTCTCGCCTACGAGGGGTACCGCAACCGCCAACGACGACTAAATATCACCGTCATCGAGCCGCATATGCCCGGTGCAGCCCGCCTCCGGCACCCCTCGTAACGCAGATAGGTCTCCGTCGCAGCGCCAAACCACCCCTCCCAACCGAGATACCCCAAAAGACACCGCTAAGAGATACCCCGACAGGACGCCCCGACCGCCGTCGCGCCCCAGCGGACACCCCGTCAGGCGATTCGCCTCACGCCCCTCACGCCACCGGCGCGAACTGGCTGTTGTACAGGTCCGCGTAGAACCCGCCGGCCGCCAGCAGCTCCTCGTGCGTGCCGCGCTCGATCACATCGCCGTGGTTCATCACGAGGATCATGTCGGCGTCGCGGATCGTCGAGAGCCGGTGCGCGATCACGAACGAGGTGCGCCCCACGGTGAGCGCGTCCATGGCCTTCTGGATCAGCTCCTCGGTGCGCGTGTCCACGGACGAGGTCGCCTCGTCCAGGATCAGGATCGGCGCGTCCTGCACCATCGCGCGCGCGATGGTGAGGAGCTGCTTCTGCCCCGCGGACAGCGACGTGTTCTCGTCGAGCACCGTGTCGTACCCGTCGGGCAGCGACATGATGTAGTGGTCGAGCCCCACCGCGCGGCACGCCGAACGGATCTGCTCGTCGGTCACGCCCGGCTTCGAGTATGCGATGTTCTCGCGCACAGTCCCGTGGAACACCCACGTGTCCTGCAGCACCATCGAGAACTGTTCGTGCACGTTCCAGCGCGGCACGCTCGCCGTGTCGATGCCGTCGATCGCGATCTGCCCTCCGGCGATGTCGTAGAAGCGCATGAGCAGGTTGACCATGGTGGTTTTGCCCGCGCCGGTCGGTCCGACGATCGCGACCTTCTGTCCGGCTTTCACGTCGGCGCTGAAATCGTTGATGATCGGCTTTCCGGGTTCGTATTCGAAGCGCACGTGGTCGAACGTCACGTCGCCGCGTACCGGCGCGTCGGCGCAAGCGCCGAGCAGCGCCGGTTTCGCGCTTTCGTCGGCCATCTCCGGCTCCTCGAGGAAGCCGAACACGCGCTCGGATGCGGCGGCGCAGCGTTGCAGGTTCTGGAACGCCTGCGCGAATTGCGAGAGTGGTTGCGTGAACAGTCGGATGTACATCATGAACGCGACGATGACGCCGAATTCGATGTCGCCGTTCATCGCGAGCGCGGCGCCGACGACGCACACGACGACGTAGCCGAAGTTGCCGATGAACTGCATGAGCGGCATCATCAGCCCGGAGAGGAACTGCGACTTCCAGCCGGAGTCGTAGAGGTCCGCGTTGTAGCGTTCGAAGTCGCGGATCGCGGCGGTTTCGCCGTTGTACGCCTTGACGATGAGGTGTCCGGAGTACATCTCCTCGACGTGGCCGTTGACCTGGCCGAGCGCGACCTGCTGCCGGGTGAAGTAGCGTTGCGACGCCTTCATGATCGCCATCATCAGCACCAGTCCGACGAGGCTCGCGCCGATTGCGCACAAGGTCATGATGACGTTGTTGTAGAACATCATGACGAGCGCGCCGACGAACAGCGTGACGGACGTGATGAGCGAGCCGAGCGACTGGCCGAGCGTCTGTCCGATCGCGTCGACGTCGTTGGTGATACGGCTGAGCACGTCGCCGTAGCTGACTTTGTCGAAGTAGCTGAGCGGCAGCTTGTTGATCTTCTGCGAGATGGATTCGCGCAGTCGCTGGGTGGTGCGCTGGGTGACGTTCGCCATCAGCCAGCTCTGCACGTAGCTCAGCACCGCGTACCCGACGTAGAGCGCGACGAGCGTGAAGCCGATGCGCGAGACCGCGTCGAAGTCGACGGCTCCCATGACCGGGCGGCCGTGGACCATCGCGGGCAGGCCCTTGACGATCTCGTTGGTCATGTCCTTGAGTTTGTCCGGTCCGATGATCTGGAAGATCGTTCCGGTCGCGCCGAGCACGAGCGCGATGATGATGACGGGGATGTAGCTCCTGCAATACCGCACGAGCTTGCCCATCACCTCGCCGAAGTTCTGCGGTTTCTCGACGGCGCCGCGTCCCGGCCCGCCATGTCCCATAGGTCCTGGCATTATTCCATTCCTTTCACAAAGTCTGTCATCTTGCCTCCCTCTGACGGGCTGAGCCGTCAGGCAAACGCCGGAGGCGTTTGTAGGCGAAGGCGAGCCGATAGGCGAGCAATATGAGGTCGGCCGAAAGCCGTCCGTAATTGCGGATGAGGTGTCCGCCGCAGGCGGACGGAGGGAGAGACCCGAGCGGCTGGCAGACCGCGGGCAAATCGAATCGGCCGAAGGCCGATGCCGCCATATCAAGCGGCTGTCGCCGCACCCCCTCAGCCCGTCCTCCGGCCGGCCAGCTCCCCCTAAAGGGGGCGCAATCCCCTTCCCCGCTCCCCCTGTCAGGGGGAGCTGTCGCGCTCTGCGCGACTGAGGGGGTTGCACGCGCAGCCGCTCCTGCCATCACGCCGTCAGCTCGGTCTGGCTGAGCTGGGATTCGGCGATCTGCCTGTACACGTCGCAGTCCTGCAGCAGCTCCTTATGCGTGCCCTGCCCCACGACCTTGCCGTCGTCGAGCACGACGATCCGGTCCGCGTTCATAATCGTGCCGATGCGCTGCGCGACGATCAGCTTGGTCGCGCCCTTCGCGTGGGTGGCGAGCGCGTCGCGCACCTCACGGTCGGTTTTGAAGTCGAGCGCGCTGAACGAGTCGTCGAAGATGAGGATTTCCGGATCGCGGTAGACGGCGCGCGCGATGGAGAGTCGCTGCTTCTGTCCGCCGGACACGTTGGAACCGCCCTGCGCGATGGCCGCGTCGAAGCCGCCGTCCATGCGCGAGACGAATTCCGTGGCCTGCGCCACGTCCGCCGCCTCCCGCACCCGCGTCATATCGATGACGTCCCGCCTCTCATTGCCTCCCGCTGGCGGGAGGTGGCGCGTAGCGCCGGAAGGTGGTTCGCCGCGGCCCGCCGCCACGCGCGTGTCGTCGCCGTACGCGACGTTGCTCGCGACGGTGCCCTTGAACAGCACGGATTTCTGCGGCACGTAGCCGATGCGGTCACGCAGGTCGGTCACGTTCCAGTCGCGCACGTCGACGCCGTCGACGAGCACCTGCCCGGCGGACACGTCGTAGAAACGCGGGACGAGGTTGATGAGCGACGACTTGCCGGAGCCGGTGGAACCGATGAACGCGACCGTCTGGCCCTGTTTCGCCGTGAACGTGACGTGTTCGAGGATCGGCTCACGCGAATCCGGGTAGGTGAAGCTCACGTCGCGGAATTCGACGGTGCCGTGCGCGTCGTGGCCGAGGCGGGTCACGTCGGCGGCGGTGTCGGCGCCGTCCTTGACGAGCGGATCGGTGTCGAGGACTTCCATGACGCGCTGCGCGGACACGTCGGCGCGCGGCCAGAGCACGAACACCATGCTCATGAGGAGGAAGCTCATGATGACCTGCACGGAGTAGCTGGAGAAGACGACCATGTTGGAGAACACGGTGAGCTTGTCGGTGAGGGCGGCGGCGTCGATCAGGTAGGCGCCGATCCAGTAGACGGCGAGCATGAGGCCGTTCATCACGGTGTTCATCAGCGGCATCATGACGGCCATGGCACGGTTGGTGAACAGCTGCGTGTCGGTGAGGTTCTTGTTCGCCTTGGTGAACTTGGCTTCCTGGTAGTCCTCGGCGTTGTAGGCGCGCACCACGCGCAGGCCGGTGAGGTTCTCGCGGGCGACGAGGTTGATGTCGTCGGTGAGGGCCTGCATGGCCTTGAATTTCGGCATGACCATCGCCATGAGGACGACGATCGCGACGAGCAGGACGACCACGGCGATGCCGGTGGCGAGCGTCCATTCGAAGCCGTCGCCGGCGATCTTCGCGATGGCCCACACGGCCATGATCGGCGATTTGACGATGAGCTGCAGGCCCATCGTGATGAACATCTGGATCTGCGTGATGTCGTTGGTGGAGCGGGTGATGAGGCTCGCGGTCGAGAAGCGGCTCATCTCCGCCGGTCCGAACGATTCGACCTTCGCGAATTCGAGCGAGCGCAGACGCTGGCCGAAGCTGGCGGCGACGCGCGCGGCGATGAAGCCGGTGACGACGGCGCAGGCCACGGAGCCGAGCGAGACGAGCAGCATCTTGCCGCCGGCGATCCAGATGTCCGCCATCTCGCTGCCCGGTGTTTCGACGAGCGTAGTGATGTCGGACATGTAGTCGGGCAGCTTCAGGTCGAAGAAGACCTGCCCCACGATGGTCACGAGGGCGACGAGCATCTGCCCGACCTCCCCCTTGGATAGATATCTCATCACACGAAACATTGATTCCCCTTATCTGACTGACAACATGATCGGTAGCCCGGCCCGGTGCCCTCTGCCTCCCTCTGACGAGCGATACGAAAAGGCGGACCGACGATTAGGCGGGTGGCAAAGTCGGTTCACTCGCCTCCCTCTGATGGGGAGGCGCCCGGCGCACCCTGCCTCCCTCTGACGAGGGGCATGGCCGGCGCGCTCTCTTGCAGCCTCCCTCTGACGAGGGAGGTGGCGCGAAGCGCCGGAGGGAGAGACCACCACCGCACAAAGAGGGCACATCGCCACCCCGCCCCTGCTCCCCCTTGAGGGGGAGCTGTCCGCGAAGCGGACTGAGGGGGTGCCACCTGCACCGCCACCGATTCATTTATCTTTGCCCCATAAATTACTTACACTATAAGATATTTCCAAACCCGCCGGCGTGTTCCCCACAAAACCAGCAAATCAGCGCATTACCCGCGGGCGATGCAGTGCCCCGGCCCCCTCTGACGGCACATCGCCGTGAAGCAAACGCCGGGGGCGTTTGCAGGCGACGTACGAGCCAACAGGCGAGCCGATGTGAGGCCAGCCGAAGGCTGTCCGCAATTGCGGCCGGACTCTCGGCGAAGCAGCCTTCCGGCCCCCTCTGACGAGGGGGCTCCCGGCGAAGCCGGGTGGGGGAGAGACCGCGGCCCGCAGGCCGCAGAAAACAGAATCGACCTCGGCCGATACAATCTCCCCCGCGCCCTACGGCCGCCCCGTCTCTCCCTCAGTCCACCTACGGCGGACAGCTCCCTCGTCAGAGGGAGCCGAACATCGCCTTCCTACTCCTTCTCTTCGAACGCCTTGCGCACCTCTTCCGCGGTGGGCCTCGGCTGACCGGGGTGGCAAATCGACATGTACGTCATGAATTCGCGCGTCAGTTCGACGAACTCGCGCGTGCGCCGCTCCCCCATCTGCGAGAAGATCCAGCGGACCGCGGAACGGATGTCCTCTAGGTCCTTTTCGATGCGCGCACGGCCGGCATCGGTAAGCGCGACGCGCACCACGCGCCGGTCGTCCGGATCGGGCTTGCGCGTGACGAACCCCTTCTTCTCCAACGACGACAGCACCGTGGACACGCGCCCGGAGCTCACGCGCAGGGATTCGGCCAATTGGGACGGCGTCATCTCGCCGTGGCAGGCGAGCTGACGGAGGGCGAAGACCTCGCCGTGGGCCCCACGGTTGAGCTCACGCTGCATCGCGGACCGATGACTCCACACCTTGGAGTACAGCTCATCCACCGCTTCTTCTTCAAAGCCCATCATCGGCCCTTTCGTCGAATTTTCCACCCAATATCCCTCAAATATACCTCACACTATAAACAATTTACCCCATCAACAACACGCCCCGACAAGTCCCGATAGCGTCACCGCCCCGACGGCCTCCAAGTACCCCAGGCATCCAATCACCCGGCCCCGCCTGCATAATCCACCGCAATCCGTTGCGGAATCGAACCACGCACGCGGCGCAGCCAACGCCTCATCGCAAGACCAGACAGACGGCCCGCGACACGCTCAAACGCGTCATTATAATGTGATTTGGCCCACATTATCAAATTGTTATCTTGGATTTCGAGCACAATACGCGTATATTGGACAACGAAACGTTGGCACGGAAGCTAGCGGCCACCACGGCACGGAAGCTGAAGGCCCAAGGAAGGGGAAGACACCATGACTCGTCATCTATGCAGCATCGCCGGATGCACTCACGAAGCGGAAGAGGCAGGCATGTGCGGCATGCACTTTACTGCCGCGCTCGTGCACGGCGCGTTCCAGTACACCGCCACCAGCCGCGTCCACAGCTGAGTGACCCAGCCCAATCAATCGATAATTTCAGACGGCACGAATCAGTCAAGAGGTACAGCATTACGGGCCCACAACGCCACAGCAGACGTATGGGGGTACGCGCAGTGGTTGTTCAGCTCGTAATCAGATTCGCGCCGTTTTTCTTGTTTTCGGGGGCAGACGCGGTTCTTCCCTCGCTCCCCTCGGGTAGGTGTACTCCCCTCGGGCAGACGCCCCCTCCTTGCTCCCTCGAGTAAGTGCGGTTCCTTCCTCGCTCCCCTCGGGTAGGTGCAGTTCCTTCTTGCTCCCCTCGGTCAGGCACCCCCTCCTCGCTCCCCTCGGGCAGACGCGGTTCCTTCTTTGCTCCCCCTTCAGGGGGAGCTGGACGCCGCTAGGCGGACTGAGGGGGCAATCACGCAGAACCCCATGCAGAACCCCACGTCAGTCACAAGGCGAAACCTGCACGGTTCTCCCCGAACCTGCACGGTCTGAAGTGGAACCTGTATAGATCAGAGCGCAACCTGCAGGATTTCGCACCTAACCTGTAGGTCTATTCCGCGAACCTGCGCACACCCCTTCTGAAGACAGGCCGATCGCCCTCAACTACGCAACGCATAATCCGCGGAATTCCGCCGTTCTTGAATCGGCACAGCATCCCAGAAAGGCCCGTCTACCAAGCCCCACCCCGCAGGTTCAGCTCAAATTCCTACAGGTTCGGCCCAAAACCATGCAGGTTCGATCCAAAACCATGCAGGTTCGCGCAGAAAACGGTCATGTGCCTAGGGCAGCGGGCCAGTTCCCCCTCAGTCCGGCCGAAGGCCGGACAGCTCCCCCACATCCGTGGGGGAGCAAGGCGCCCCGGATGCCGGACCCCTTGATCGCCATGGAGCCCCATATCCGTGGGGAGCAAGGCGATCCCGCTGCGTGCGGGTCATGCCCGATGATGGCTCCCCCACGATGTCCCCCACGATGTAGGGAAGCAAGGAGCATGCCACGCCCATTCAGCTGCGCCCATTCAGCCCGGCCGTCATCAAGCCGTCGCCACCAAGTCTCAGCCTAGTGCTGCGAGGGTCGCCAGTTCCTCGTCGGTCAGGTGCAGGTCGATCGCGGCGAAGGAGTCGCGGATCTCGTGCGGGTTGCGGGCGCTGGGGATGGTGAACAGCCGACCGTAGCGCGTGAGCTCCCACGCGAGCACGACCCGCTGGTAGGAGACGCCGCGCGACGCGGCGACCGCGCGGAACGGGTCGTAGGCGTGGCTGTCGAACGGGTCGAGGAATCCGCCAAGCGGCGACCAGCAGACGAAGTCGAGTCCGAGCGAGGCGCAGTGCTCCATCGTGTGTTCCGGGTCGGGGTGCGACGGCGAGAACTGGTTCTGCACGGCAATCAGATGGTCGCCGAGAATCCGCCGCGCCACGTCGATCTGCTCGTTGTTCACGCGCGAGATGCCCGCGTAGCAGATTACGCCTTCGTCGAGCAGCGTCTTCAGCGCGCCGACCTGATCCTCGTAGGGTACGGCCGGATCCGGCCCGTGCGAATACAACAAGTCAAGCGCCTCCACGCCGAGATGCCGTGCGGATTCCTTCGCGTCGCGGATCATCGTCTCCGGCCGCGAATCCGCCATCCACCCATACCGACTCCCCTCCGCCTGCAAATGCTGACGAGGTACGGCCGCGTCGGATTCCGCCGAGGCCACCCCCTCAGCCGGCGAAGCCGGCAGCTCCCCCAAGGGGGCGCAGCGATTACCCGTCTCGGTGTCACTCCTCCCTGCAGAAGCTTGGCCTTCTTCGTTGCTCCCCCTATCAGGGGGAGCTGTCGGCGAAGCCGACTGAGGGGGTACCGCAGGCCCGTCCACCTCGATCGTCCGCCGATACCCGGTCTTCGTGGCGACGAGCACTTCGTCGCGCGGGCCGTCCCATGTGGCGAGCGCGTCGCGCACGAGCTTCTCGCCATACCCGAAGTCGCCCGGCACCCCCGTGCCGTCCGCTCCCGGCGCGGACGGCAGATAGTACGACCATGCCGTATCGAGGTACCGCACGCCCGCGTCGAGTCCGGCGTGGATCGTCGCGATTGCGGTCTCACGGTCCGGCCGCCCTTCGATGGCGAGCGCCATCGTCCCCATGCCGAGCCGCGGCACGCGCGCCTTCCCCGCAAACCGAACGATATTCGGCGACTCCGCGCCCCGGACCAACTGTCCCTGCTGCAATGCACTCATGTTCCCATGATGGCACACTTCGATTCATTCATGCGCCGGTGCCGGATATTGACCGAAGTTTTTCATTCCCTCGCACAGGAAGTACACATACATTTCGTAATACTCCGGCTTGTTTTTGCTCCTACGAAATTCCCGAAGCTTCCCTTTGCAAAAGGCGATGCGGTCGGCTCCGGCATGGTGTTCTTCATATATTTGCCTCAGTATTTCCGCCGCCTTCGTCTTCCGCGAATCCTTCAGCCGCGTGGCATTGAGATTGAGCGTCTTGATATCCTCCGACGTATCCGTGTCGGCCTTATCGACGGGGAGCACTTTCCCATTCCCTGAACTCGAATACTTGAAACGCCGCACATCGTCACGATCGCAGGGATTGCGATGCAGACGCTTACGTCCTCGTGCCGCATCTGCATCACACGTGAAATCGAATGATTTTCCGTGCTTGATACGACTCTGGTCGCAGACCGCAATCAGGTTCTGATAGTTGACGGACTGTTCGTCGGCATATGGGGAGTACTCGCCGTCCTCTCCTTCGTGCCGCCACTGCATTTCCGGGTAATCGCTTGACGGGTATTCCACCGATGTGGGATTTCGCGGAATGAAGTGTTCCACGTGCGCTGGCATGGCTTTCTTGTTGCTCGGCTTTTCACCGCGACGCACATGTTCGATGGGTTTCATGCAATACGCGCAGAGGCCGCCCTGCTCGCGAATCAGCTGATCGAGCACCACGTCAATGACATTGTCCTCTTTCCCACCAAGGTGATCCCATAGCACTTCGGGATCATGCCATTCCTGCAGCACCTCCGGGGCCACGCCTTCCTGCCGTTTCTCCTCCAGCTCTCTCCGACGGTCGTCCCGGTATTGCTGCGCGGCCTCCTGCAGCTCCGGCATCTGGTTGCCGCCGAGTTTCCTAACGTACAGCATCGTCGCCTCCGTCAATCGGCCCGTCATCCGCCTCATCGGCGTCGATGGGTGTCATGAATTCCAGCGCCGTCTCCAGTCGTTCGTATTCGGCGTTGTCGGGTCCGACGACTTCCAGCAGTTGCTGAAGATCTTTGCGCGCGACATCGAATTCGTCGTAGTCCAGCGCGTCTTCGATCGCTTCGATTCGGGTTTTGACGTCCGCCCGCACGTCGTTGGCGCCCATCACCTGTTCGAGGATTCTTGCGGCGGTCTGTCCGTAGACTTCCGTATCGGGTGTGTCGGCGTACAAACGTCCGTCATCCCCCTCCCGCAGCATGCGGAGTTGTTCGCGGTTTCTCACCGATGAGACGACGATGGGGGCGTGCGTGGTGACGATGAATTGGATGTTCGGGAACACGTGTTGCAGGTCCTCGAGCACGCGTTCCTGCCATTTGGGATGCAGATGCAGGTCGATTTCGTCGATGAGGACGACGCCGGGGGTCCGCAGCACGTCCACCGCGTCGTCCACCGCGTCGATGTTCAGGTTGATCATGCGATGCGCGATATCCATGACGATGCTGAGCACACTGACGTATCCGGCACTCAACCAGGAGAACGGCAGCCGGACAATCTCACCGTTGTCTTTGGAGTATTGGACGACGACGCTCTGCTGTTTGGGGCTGTAGAACACGTCCGTGTCTCCGCGTCCGGTCAACCCTTTCAGGCATTGGCGCGCAGCTTCTTTGATTGCTTGCAGTTCCGGAACGACAGTGGTCACGCCCTCGCTGTAATTCTCATATTCCGACCAGCTGACCCGTTCCATCCAATCGGCGAATTCGGTCAGGTTGATCTTCGTGTCCAGACACTCCCAGTATCCGGCGAAACGCTTCATCCATTGGGGATCCTGCCTCAGGCGCTTACCACCGTGAAGACGATCGGAGCCGTAGTATGCGACGATCGGCAACACCGTCTTCTTCTGGGATGCTCCCGAATATTCTTCGGATTGCCCGCTTTCACTCCAACGCTTGGCGTACGCGCTCATATCGCCGGTATCGGCTACACGCCCGCCGTGGGTTTTCTTGGTGCGCTGCCATTTGACGGTCGTGCCTTCTGCGACTCCGGCAGCGATGACCTCCACCGGGTACAGTCGCTCGGACACGTATCGGGAACCGTGGCGTACGGACACCTGACGCACGTCCTCCAGTTTGATGTTTCTTCTGGATGCGCCATTGATCTTCACAATCGCGGCGCCCAACGCCACGGCCACCGCATCCAGCAATGCCGTCTTGCCGGCGCCGTTATCGCCCACGATGACCGTCAGCTTGGGGTCGAAATCAACGCTGAAATCGGTGAACAGCCGGAAATTCCGCACCCGCAACGAGTCGAGGCGCAAAACCTCCTGCGGGCTCTGCGCCTCCAATGCTTCCTGCGCCATAACCATAACTATCCCTTCCAATTGGGAAGCGGCCTAGCTTGTGACCCGCCTGTGGGAGTCGCCTTCCGCTTATATTCTCCTCATACTACCGCTGAGAGGCAGTTGTTGCTGCGTGGCGGATGCGGCGACCACAAACGGTACGTTCCAGCTATCTCTCCCCCAGTCCGCTCCGCGGACAGCCCCCTCGTCAGAGGGGGCCTAACCCCCTCAGTCCCGCTTCGCGGGACAGCTCCCCCTGAAGGGGGCGCAAAGCCGATACCGCTCCTCTAGTCGCTGACGCCGCGGAGCTGGTCGCCGATGTCGGGGTCGGGGTGGGTGTCGTGCGCGACTCCCGTGCTCCGCACCGTCCGCACGCCGCCCGCGCCAAAGGCAGAACCGCGGGTAGCACCAGCCGCACCAGCATCAGCACCCTCAACACCGGCAGCACCAGCCCCAGCGGCCGCCACAACGCCCGCCGCACCGGCAACACCGGCAGCATTCACGCCACCGGTGCCCGCGGCATTCACGCCACTGATGCCGTCAGCCGCAGCAGCCACACCACCGGCACCGCCACCGCCCGTTTCTCTGCCCCCGCTGGCGGGGGCTGTTGGCGTAGCCGACTGGGGGTGGTCGGCACCAGCCCTTCCGACACCAGCATGCTTCCCGCGACCGCGACCACCGTCACCACGGCCACGACCGCGACCGCGACCGCGACCACCATCACCATCACCGGAACCACCCGCATCACCGTCACCACGCCCAGCCGAACCAGTCCCAGCCGACCCGGCCCCGCGACCGCGACCAGCCCCACCACCAGCACCCCGCCTCCGCGCCGCACCGGCCGCCATCATCGGCCCAATCCACCACTTCCACGCCGCAACGCCCACCAGCGTCGCGACCAGCGCCAGCCCGCCGAACCGGAACCAGCTGTCCGGCGAGGTGGGCGAGAACGAGACGACCGGCGTTTTCACGTCTTCCGGATGGTACGCCGTCCGCTCTCCGGTGACGAGCAGGCGGTGCGTGTTGATGCCGTATGGCGTGCAGGTGACGAGCGTGACCAGGTCCCGCCCGGGGATGGCGCGCACCTTGTCGAGCTCGTCCGGTTTGACGACCTGAATCGAAACCACCTTGTACGCGTGGATCTCGTCGAGCACGTTGATCGTGAACAGGTCGCCTTTCTTGAGCTCGTCGAGTCGTGTGAACAGTTCCGCGGATGGCAGTCCGCGGTGTCCGGTGAGGACGCTGCGGTTGCCTTTCCCGCCGATGGGGAGCGCGGTCTGCCGCATGTGTCCGACGCCTTTGGCGAGCGTGTCGTCGTCGGTGCCGTGGTAGATAGGCAGGTTGAGTTTGATTTTGGGGATGCTCAGGTATCCCATGACGCCGTCGCCGTTGACGTTGAGCACGTCCGTATAGTTCTGCGGCAGGGCGTATCCGCTGCCTTCGACGAACGGGTCGTGGAGCGGATCGCCGGCGAGGTTGTCGTTGTATTCGCGCGCGAGTTTGAGCTGTTTGGCTTTTTCGGCGGGCGAAAGCGTGTGGACGGTGTTGCTGTAGTTGGTGATGACCTGGTCGTGTTGCCGTGTGGAGAGCAGGTCGGCGACGATCGGGTAGGAGAACACGCATACGCCGGCGAGGATGAGCAGAATCGCGAGAACGCTGGTGAGTCCGCCTCCTCGCGCGCGTCGCGTCGTCGCCTGCGGTGCCTCGCCGCGCGCATCGTGGTTTCGCCGGTCGCGTCGTCCTGCCATAGTCCCGTCCGTCCCCCACAGAAAAGTCGCGTGCCTCCCGCCGGTATGCGGGTGGTCACCAAGCATTATAAGAAATGATTCCGCCCCGTGTCAGCGCACCCCCTGACCCGAGTGCCCCGACAGCAAGGGGCATCGAACTTGGCCCCCTCTGACGAGGGGGCTGTCGCCGTAGGCGACTGGGGGAGAGACCGCGGCCTCCGGCCGCCAGCTCCCCCTAAAGGGGGCGCAGAAAACAGAATGCGCCACAGCGCATACCAATTCCCTTCGCTCCCCCACGCACGTGGGGGAGCTGTCCGGCGAAGCCGGACTGAGGGGGCAAGGCCTCAGCCGAAGAAGCCGTCGCCATAGCCGAACATGACAATCTCGGCCCCCTCTGACGAGGGGGCTGTCGCCGTAGGCGACTGGGGGAGAGATAGCTGGAAGGCGACGCCACAGCGAAACGTAACGTCCCAGCTATCTCTCCCCCACCCGGCTCCGCCGGGAGCCCCCTCGTCAGAGGGGGCCAACTCGTGCCCCCCTAACGAAAAAGGCCTCTCCCCTGGGCCCCCTCTGACGAAGGGGCTGTCAGCCGAAGGCTGACTGGGGGAGAGACCTAATCAGTGGTCACTCAGGCGCGACGCTTGCGGGCGAGCACGGTGACGCCGGCCGCGACGAGCAGCACACCGGCCACGGTCATCACGACCATGCCAGCGCTACCGGTCTTCGGCAGCCAGCCCTTGGTGTTGTTGATGGTCGTAGAGACGAAGCCGAGCTCACCCATCTTGCCCTCGACGGCACCGGTGTAATCCTTGTTGCCGTCCGTCACCGGGATGATCTCGACATCGACCTTGCCGGAGAGCTTGATGTAGCCGACCGGGGCCTGGGTCTCTTCGAGCTGGTACTTGCCCTTGTTGATGCCGGAAACCTTGAGGTGGCCCTCGGCGTCGACCGGCAGGGAAGTCACACCGGCTTCACCGGCCTTGGCGGCGCGGTACTCACCATTGGCGACCTTGACGAAGGACAGGGCCTTGTCTGCACCGTTCTTGTAGACGGCGAACTCGGCACCCTGCGGCAGCTTATCGGTGAGGAGCACACCCTTGTCGTCGTAGAACTGCTTGAGCACCTTGATACCGAAGGTGTACAGCTTGACCTCATCCGGGACGGTGCGGTGCGAATTGTGCTCGTACGGGTTGTTCGAGTACTGGAGCTTCGCGTTGTTGTAGATCGGCTCGCCGACGACGGCGTTCTCGTTCACCGTGGCGGTGTACACGACGTGGATGTAGTCGTACTGGCGGATGGTCTCGTAGTTGAAGTCAAGACGCCAAGTGGCCTCGTTGTCCGTACCGTCGAGATCGGTGGTGTTCTTGGTCAGCGTGTAGTTGACGCCTTCCTTGAGCAGGTTATCCGCGTTCTCGTCGGAACCGTCGGTCGGGAACTTCTCGGTGCCCTTGTAGCCGTAGACCTTGAAGATATGGTCGCCGTTGTTGTCGTAATTCGGCGTCAGGGCGTCGTCCATCTTATCGGCGAGCACATAGGTCTTGTCGATGGCGTCGTTCGGGAAGACCGGCACATCGGAGCGCAGGTCGAAGCGGACGGTGTCGCCGACGGCGACAGTGTCGGAGCCCTGGTTCGGCTTGTTCTTGCCGGTGTTGTGGCCGTCGTTGGTCTTCTCGTTGACGGACTTGTCAAGGCCGGCACGGCTGCGCTTGGCGACGACGGTCGCGGAATTGATCTCCCACTTCGTGGAATCAGTGTTCGCCTTGAAGTTCACATCCACAGCAACCGGACGGTAGGACCAGTCACCGACGGTGCCGTTGACGTTGCCGTTGTTCTCGATGCGCACGAGGTAGCCACCGACCGGCACGTTCAGCGTCACGGTCGTGTCAGTGCCAGCAGTGCCCTCAGCATTAGCGGTAGCGGCAACCGGCAGATTCTCAGCGGCGGCACCCTCGGTGAAGGCGGCGGAGAACTCATCGTAGAACTTCGCGATCTCGGAAGTCTTGCCGGTCTCCTTATCCGGAGCGCCACTGTTCTCGTCGTTGAGCGAATCCGAGGCGAGGCTGGTGTATGCCTTGGTCACTTCGTGGTTGTCTCCGATGTACTGCCTGTACTGGCCCTTGACCCAGCCGGCGACTGCATCGGTCCACGTGTACTGCGGGGTGGTCGGCACGTAGGACGGCGCATCCTTGGTGCCCGCGTTCGTGTAGTTGACGTTAATCATCTTGTACGCGGTGACGGTCGCGCCGACCTCCACGTTGCTGACGGTGATGGTGCCGTTGACGGTGTCGGTGCCGATGGTCGGCGTGTCCGCGGCCAGGGCCGGGGCGGCGAGGCCGAAGGAGCCGAGCATGGCGGCGACCGCGGTGACGGCCACGGCTGCGATGCCGCTCTTCTTCAGGTTGAACATGATTCTTTCCTTCTTCTATTGAATGTGATTACGGATTATAGGAGGCCGCGCCACGCTTGGGGCGCGGCCTCCCGAAAACTACTCCTTACTGAAGTTGTGCCCTCCTCCTCGAATCAATGGTCACAACCGTTACGCCAGCGAGCAGCAGCGCGCCGCCCAACGTGGCGAACACAATCAATCCACGGCCACCGGTCGAAGGAACCGTCATCGGCGTGTAGTTGGACAGTTCAAGTCCATCACTGCTACCGGCCTGAGGCGTGATGAAGGCGGCAGGCTTGTCGCCCTTCACGTCGACGGCTTCCGGCTCGGAGACCTTGCCATCCGCGACGGTGATCTTCCACTGGCCGGTGGGCAGAGTGTAGCCGCCCGGGGCCTTGGTTTCGACGAGGCGATATTCGCCTTCGTCAAGGCCGGAGAACTTCACCTTGCCGTCCGCATCGCTGGTCTGTGTATCGAACAGAGACCAAGCCTTACCGCTGTTCTTGTCACCAACGTTCGACTTGCCCTGCCAATCGACCAGCTCGGTCGAGCACTTGCCGGCACCAGCATTGCACTGGTACAGCTGGAACTCGGCACCCTGAAGGTGCTTCGATGTGTCATCACCGTCGACCTTGGTGAACTCAAACGACGGCTTGAGGATGTTCTCGAACTTGAAGTCCACACCATCAACCTGACCCGGAGCCGGCGTGTACGTGATGTTGCCATCCGCATCCGTGCTGGTCTTGTTGGTTTGGATGCTGGTGTACTGAGCAGCGGCCACATTCTTGCCCGACGCATCGGTGATGCTCACCTTGGCAAGGTAGCCGGAGCCAGCCAACGTGGACACGTCGACCGTCATCGTGTACGACTGGCTGTCATACGTGATGTCCTTATCGTCACCGGGCACCTCGCGGATGGTGTACGTGAAGGTCTTCTGGTCAACAGGGTTGCCCGAAGCGTCCTTCATGTTGTCCTCACCGAACTTCAGCGCATCGAACACAGCCTCAGCCGTGGCATCCGCCGCACTGTCCTTCTTCAGGTTGACGGAGACCGTCTGGTTGACGCCTTCGCCGGAGATATTGAACTTGAACTCCTTGGCCTTATTGGTAGTGGCAGTGCCAGTAAGCACCTTCTTCACCTTCGGCTGGATGTACACCGGCAGCTTCGGGTTCTCAACCGGAGCGATCGCAGAAGTGTTCTTGCTGTAGTACACATGGTTACCCGTGTTGACGGTGATGACCGCGTTGCTGCTGTCGAGCTTCCTACCGGAAATCAACTTATTGATGTATGCCTGAGCATCGGCCAGAGTGCTGAAGCTCTGCGAGTCTCCTTTGGAAGTCTTGACGACATACTCATTGGAAGCGCTGATGAGTTCCGCGTTCGTGGCAGTGTCGTCATTCAGTGCAACGGCCTTGCCGCGGTTCTTGATGAACACACCGTTATCGCTGGCAGTGACGGTCTCCTTCTTGGAAGTGAGACGCATATTGCCGGCGGCATCAATCCAGTTGATGGCATCCTTGAAGTTGTCGGCGACAGCAGTGTTCTTCTCACCGTACACTTCGGCGGTCTTACCTTCACCATCACTGGCAGAAGACTTGGTCACCACCGAATCGGTCGTCACTTGAACCGGAATTTTCTTGGTAGAAATCTCGTAGCCTTCAGGGGCCTTGACTTCCTTAAGGTAATAGGTACCCGGAGCAACGTACTGGACATTAATCATGCCGTAATTGTCAGAAGTGAGAGTACCAATGTTGTGCCACTCGACCTCGCCGTTGGCACCAACCTCAGCACGCTTGGCGATATTGCCCTTGTCATCGTACACCTTGAATTGCGCACCGGGAAGGGGTTTCTTGGTGTCCTTGTCCACCTTCTGGAACGACAAATCAGAGAGCACAGTGGCATCACTCTTCATCTTCACCGTGTTAAGATAAGTGACATCAGCACGGTAGAAATAATCAATCGACTGATGCTGATCAGCAGTATTAGCCCAATAATTGTATATTTGACTAAACATCAATCGTTCTTGATAAGAGCCATCTTTGCCATCGCTGGGGATGATCATCGTAATTGTATTACCGCTAGCATTAATAGCATCCGTCTTTTGGCCATTGAAGGTCGGAGCTATAACAGTAGGGCGAATGGCACTACCCGCATTCTTCGCAGAGCGGGTTGCACTCAAATCAACATCGGCATTGCGACCCGTCAGCGTAGTGTTAATGGAAATTTCTGAATCCTTATTACGCTCACGCAAAATAACAACGGGCAAATCATTGAAACCGGTAGTCTGGAAGTTATGAAGATTACCACCAGGAGTTCTGGTCAGATTAACCTCATAAGGATTTTTAGGGAGGACAGTTACACCGATGGACTTAACAACAACTGCTGGGCCAATACCGGTATCCCATGACTCATGCCCCTCAGCAGCAGGAGTATACGCATCTTCAACAAAGCCAAGGCTCTTATGCGAGCCTGCATTCTCAATATACAGTGTCGAAGTGTAGTTCAATAGCGTAATACCAGTAAGTACTGCATTATCTTCCAATGCATCCGTCACGGTGATTTGAGCAGCACGAGAATTAGGAGCACCGAAATAGGTAATCACATCAGATGCGGTGCTCGGTTCGGCGCCACCATACAACGACCAATCAGTGTAATCCTGCCCTGACGCATAGATGGTGTTGTACACGGCGTTAGCAAAAACCTTGGAGCCGGTGAAGTTCTTATTAATATAATCGCGAACTTCATCCCACGTGACCTGAACTCCGTCATCATTAATCGGCAGCTTGGTCGGCGAGGGGTCGTTCTCGGCCACCATCTTGGCCGCATCAATCGCCCAGTCGTGGCTGTACTTGTCGACCTTCTGAATCAGGACGTCGGCTCGGGTGGTGTCGAGCTGCTGGGCCTGAGCGGTCGGGACGGCGTTGACCTTGGTGGTCACGTCGTCGAGCTGCTGGTTCAGGGTGCCCACGTTGTCACTGGTGACCGCGAAATCCTGCGCGGAGGCATCCGGGAGCGCGTTGATCGCGTCCTGGGCGGCCTGGGCCTTCTTGCCCAGCTTCGTCTGCGTATCAGTGTTGGCCGTCGCCTGAGCGCCGTTCTGCGCGGCGGCGGCATCGGCCGCCGCGGTGTCCCCTGCGACGACGGTGGTGTTGTTCTGAGCTGTGGTCTGCGCCGAATCGGCGAGCGCGAGGCCCGGCGCGAAGCTCATCGAGCCCAGCATCACGACGGAGACCGCTGCAGCTACGACACGACCCACCAGGCCGCGCCCCTTCTTCGCAGCGGAACCCTCACCGGATCCCGGGGTCTGTTGTATGTGCAACATGTCGTGCACCTTCCTCTTCCTCACATATCCTTCGTAGGACGGAAGAGCCCTCACACACAACCTCAATGAGGGCTCTTCCGACCCTCTAATCGACATTTTTAGTACAGCTAAATGACAGCTCTCTGCAAAATCATCATTTTTAGACATCATGCCGAATAATGGACAATCCGCCGCAATCCGCATCATTCCAACGAAACGAGCACCCCCCCCCCCA
>NZ_JBKEVK010000006.1:33453-130639 GCF_056357015.1 Bifidobacterium sp. LH_413
GCCCCCCCCCCGCATCATGTGAACACGGACGGCGTGTCACACTGTGAAATCTCACACAGAATCCGCCCTCTTTCCCGGGAGTGTCAGCGCTTACACGTGACACACGCGACGTTCGCCCCCACGCCGGAAACCACGGAAGCCCGCCACGGTGGGAACCACCGGGCGGGCTTCTCCTCCCCACTCACGCACACCGCGCAAACGTCGGCGTGACGGGCGTCAACGCTTCAACGCGGCCTTCAGATCGCGATTCTGGAAACGGTCATGCAGCAGGCAGTACCCGCCGAACACGACCAACCACACGACGCCCGCGACCGCCGAACCGATCGTGTCCGCGGCGAGGAACAACGTCACGTAAATGAACACGAAGAATACAATCGCAAACGTGTTCGTGAACTTGTACGCGGGCATCACGAAACCATCCGCGATGAAGTCCGCGGAACGGCGATACCGTTGATGCGCGACCATCGTCAGAATATAGATGAAAATGATCACCGCACTCGACGCCGACGAGAACAGGACGAACGCGCTATGCACCTGCGGGAACGCGTTGATGACCGGGGACATCAGCACGCAGCCCGCCGAAATCAGGATCGCACGCGCCGGCACATGACGCTTCGACACCCTGCCGATCTTCGAAAACACCGGAGAATCCGACTCACTCGCCAACTGGTACAGGTGCCTGCCCGCCGAATACAGCAGCGAATTCAACGACGACGACGCAGCCGTGATCACCACGAAGAACACCAGCGCGGACGCCCAATTCAGACCCGCATACTGGAACACCATGATGAACGGGGACGCGAACGAGCCGTCCTTGTTCGGCGTGAACGACGTCCACGGGACGATGCACATGATCGCCACCAGCGCGCCCACATAGAAGATCAGGATACGCATGATGATCTCATTGATCGCCTTCGGGAGCACCTTGCGCGGATTCTGCGTCTCCGAGACGGTGACGCCCACGAACTCGATCGCCTCATAGGCGAAGAACACCATCTGGAAGCTCATCAGGAACGCGAGCCAGCCATTCGGGGCGATCTGGAAGTTGGCGATGAGGTTGGTGAGGCTCGCGCTGCCCGCGGGCGAGACGCCGTCATGGCCCGGAATGCGGACCGCGTCATAGTGATAGCCGATGACCACCATGACCACGGCCGTGGCGATCATCGCGCAGATCAGCGTGATCTTGATCATCGAAAACCAGAACTCCGCCTCACCGAACGCCTTCACGGCGATCAGGTTGATGGTGGACAGGATGACGAGGAAGACAAGTTCGATCAGCCATTTCCATGGCGTCAGATCGATGTCGAACGTGTTGAAGAACGTGATGAAATACGTGGAGACCGCCGTGATCTCCGTCATGCCGATCAACACCAGCACGATCCAATACGACCACCCGGCGAACTTGCCCCAGCCATTACCCAGATAACGGGTGATGAAATTGATGAACGTATGCTGGCTCGGATCGCGGTACATCATCTCGCCGATCGCCCGCATCAGCATGAACATGACAAGACCGACGCCGATGTACACGAAGACGATGGAGGGGCCGGTCAGGGCGATGGACTTTCCGGAGCCGAGGAACAGACCCGTGCCGATCGTGCCGCCGATCGCAATGAACTGGACGTGCCGGTTGTTCAGGCCACGGTCCATCTCGTTGCCCGCGTCGAGGGATTCGACGGACTCGAGGGTGGAGGGGGTTGTGCCGGTGGGGGTGGCCGCGGGGGTGGCCGTTGCTGTGGTGCCGGCCGCTGAGGCGGTGTTACTGCTACCCGGCGCGCCGGCCGTGCCGGCCGCGCCCATACTGCTGCTTGCGCTCTTCTCGTCAGACATAGCCCGCGAGTTTACCGCCAGTTTGTTTCAAAGAAAAGGGTCAACCTCGCGCCGATTATTACCGTGCGGTTTCGGGGGCGGGAGTGGAGGCAGGTGAACCCCCTCAGTCGGCCTACGGCCGCCAGCTCCCCCTAAAGGGGGCGCAGAAACAACGGAATGCGCCCACGGCGCATACAGTCTCATTTGCCCCCCTGGATCTTTGCGCCCCCTGAAGGCTGAGCCGTAAAGCGAACGCCGGCGGCGTTCGTAGGCGAAGGCGAGCGACAGCGAGCAGACATAATGTCGGCCGAAGGCCGTCAATAATTGCGAAGGAGCTGTCCGGCAAAGCCGGACTGAGGGGGTAGGCCCCCTCAGTCGAGGGGGCTGTCCGCGAAGCGGACTGGGGGAGAGTAGAAGAGCGGCCTTTGGCCGCGGGAAAATCGCATCGGCCGAAGGCCGATTCCGTGTTTATGCGGCCTACGGCCGCGGTCTCTCCCCCACCCGGCTTCGCCGGGAGCCCCCTCGTCAGAGGGGGCCAAATACAACCCTTCCTCGCCCCTCGACGGAACAACAGCCCCTGCTCACATCGAGGGGCAAGAAAACTCGCCCCTCGACGCGAAATCAGCCCGTATCCTCACCGAGGGGCAGCAATCCCCCACCACCCCAATCATCACAAATCATCAAAACCCTTATTTTCCAACGATTCCGGAAACAACCACCACACTCCCCGACCGCGAAACTCGCCCCTCGACGCACTCCACACCCACAATCCCGTCGAGGGACAACAAAACTCGTCCCTCGACGCGAAATCACGTCACATCTTCATCGAGGGCCAACACGCAACCAGCAACCAGCCCACGCAACCAGCAACCAACTCACCCGCGCAACCAGTCCATCGCATTGAGAATGCGGATTCCCTTTTCGGTGACGCCTTCGCTGAACCGGTCGAGGGTAAGCACGATCCGCGGAAATGCGTCGTCGAGCTTGCGCAACGGTGCCAGCTCGCGTTCACGCGTCTGCTCCTCCGTCATGTTCAACGTGACCTGGATGTACTGCCGATCCGCGCCATGCCGCGCCACGAAGTCGATCTCGCCGCCCGGCAGCACCCCGACGGACACGTTCCAGCCACGTCTGCGCAACTCCATGTAGACGATGCCTTCGAGCTGCGCGCCGCGATCCGCCCCATTGAAACCGTTGGCGAGGTTGCGGAACCCGTTGTCGACGGGATAGTACTTGCGTTGTGGTCGCAGCAGCTGCCGTCCACGGATGCGCGACTGCTCGCACCCGTACACGATGAACGCCTTCTCCAACGCGTCGATCTGGTTGTCGATGGTGGCATATGTCACCTTGAGTCCGGCGCTGTTGAGCGTGTTCACCACATTGTTGGTGGAGAACAGGTTGCCGGATGTCGCGAACAGGTACCGGCTCAGCTTCTCCAACGTCGCGAGATCACGGATGCCGTAACGTCGTGCCACGTCCTTGACCACCACGGACTCGTAGACGGCGTCGAGCACCTCGCCCGCCCGTGCCCGGTCCGGTTCGACGGCGCCGGTCGCGTAGAGGCCCGGCATGCCGCCGAACATCATGTAGTCGGCGAACAGCCGGTCCTCGCTCGCGCCGGGCCGCCGTTTCGCCATATGCGTCGCGTATTCGTCGTAGGACAGCGGATACACGGGGATTTCGACGTATCGTCCGGTCAGGTATGTGGCAAGTTCGCCAGACAGCAGTCTCGCGTTCGATCCCGTGATATAGACGTCCGTGTCGGCGCGCGTGTGCAGCCGCCGCACAACCTGCTCCCAACCAGGCACGTCCTGGATCTCGTCAAGCAGCACGACGAACGGGCCTGGCCCGGCGGCATCGAACGCACGGCGGAGATCGTCGTACAGGTCCGTGGCGGAGTACCCGATGGGCGTATCGAAGGAGTCGAAGCGACGATGGTAGATGTTGCGCTCCCGCAGCCCCTGATCCAGCAATGATTGCGCATACCGATTCAGCAGCGTGCTCTTGCCACAGCGACGAACCCCGGTGAGCACCTTGACTTCAGGCGTATTCCGGTGACTCTCCAGCGCAGACATCAGCTTCTCACGTATAATATAATCCACGACCGCACCACCTCCTTATTTTTAGTATACTAAAAATAGCGAAGCAAGGAAAAGCAAAGTTCACTCACGATGCATGCCGTTGCAGTTGCTTCCCCTTCTGCACACACGAATGTCAAGTTAGGGCCCATTATGCAAAAAATATGCAGAATTACGCCTTACTGAGATAATCCAGTGCGAGAAAGATTTGAGAGACTCACCTTTGGCAACTTTGCCAGCCGGTCTCGATGGCGATCTTATCTTATCGAATCGTATCTTATCGAGCACAGATAAGATAAGATTCGAGCCCGCATACAACACGGAATCGGCCTTCGGCCGATGCGATACCTCCGCGGCCTGCGGCCACTCCCCCACTCTCCCCCAGTCCGCTTCGCGGCCAGCCCGATCGCAATCACGGACAGCCTTCGGCTGACCTCATCTCAGCTCGCCTGTCGGCGAGCACATCGCCTACAAACGCCTCCGGCGTTTGCTTCACGGCGATGTCCCAACAGAGGGGGGCCAAATACAACCCTTCCTTGTCCCCCAACGCAACACAAGCCCGAAATCCCGCCGAGGGACGAGAAAACTTGCCCCTCGATGCGGAATCAGTCCGTATCCTCACCGAGGGGCAGCAATCCCCCATCACCCCAATCATCACAAATCATCAAAACCCTTATTTTCCAACGCTTCCCAAAACAACCACCACACTCCCCGACCGCGAATCCTGCCCCTCGACGCAAAACCACCCAGTTCCCCTATCGAGGGACAAACAATCTCGCCCCTCGACGCGATGGAGGCGCCAAACTGCACCAGGGGGCAACAAGGGAGACAAGAAACCTCCATCCGTAATGCGCGTGTCCGTACATGCGCCGTACACTGGTGGTATGACTACAACAACGCAAGGCAAGGACAGCCGCTTCGAGATGCGACTGAGTCAGGAGCAGCGCGCCCGGTTGGACGAGGCCGCCGCATCCAAGGGATTGAGCACATCGCAATGGGCGTTGTCCAATCTTCTATTCGCCGCGGACCGGGATATCCGCGAGGCACACGTCATGCGCCTGAATCACGAATCATGGGAGGAATTCGCGTCCGCGCTCGACGCACCCATGTCGCCCGCACTCGTCAGCCTGCTGGAAAGCGAGCCGATCTGGAAGTGACCACGTTCAGCGCACCCCGCAAACTCACCCCGGACGACGCAATCGACGATTTCCATTGCGGACTACCCGTGGTCGACGACTGGCTGGAACGACACCTCGGCACCGCCCGCAAGCAGGGAACGGCCGTCGCCTACGGAACGTTCGCAACCGACGCACCCGCAACCGGCACCTTGGCCGGCTTCTACACGCTGAGCGCGTTCAGCATGGAACATGCGGACGCGCCGGGATGGCTGCGACGCAACACGCCCGACCCGATTCCCGTCATCCTGCTGGGCATGCTCGGCGTGGACATACGCTTCCAGACCATGCACGTCGGCAGCCAACTGCTCAGGGACGCCGTACTCCGCGCGCTGGGCGCCGCGGACATCATCGGCGCACGGGCGCTCGTGGTGGAACCGGCCACCGACCACGCCGCCGCATTCTACAAACGCTACGGATTCCGCCACATCACGGACTCCGCTTTGATGTTCACCCCACTCATCATCCCCCACGCGACCAGTCCACGCAACCAACCCACGCGCTGAAAACAATGGCCCCCTCTGATGGCACATTGCCGGCAGAGGGGGCCAGTCGCCAGTCGCGACGGGACTACTTGGCGAGGTCGGCGAGGAGGGGGGCGACCTGCTCGTCGTAGGCGGTGAGGGCGGTGTCGATCACGTTGTGCATGTCGTAGTACTTGTACGTGCCGAGACGGCCGCCGAACACGGTCTTCGGCTCGGCCTTCGCCTTCGCCTCGTACTCGGCGTACAGCTTCTTGTCGGCGTCCGTGTTGATCGGGTAGTACGGCTCGTCGCCACGCTCGGCGAAGCGGGAGTACTCCTCCCAGACCACGGTCTTGTCCGGGTTCTGCTGCTCGCGACGCTCCGGGTTGAAGTTCTTGAACTCGATGGCGCGGGTGTACGGCACGTCCGCGTCGGAGAAGTTCATGACCGGGCAGCCGAAGTGGTCGCCCTCGTCGTAGCGGACCTCCTTGAAGTCCACGGTGCGCCACTTGAGATCGCCCAGCTCGTAGTCGAAGTAACGGTCGATCGGGCCCGTGTACACGACCGGCACGCCCGCCGCCTGCAGCGCCTTCTTGTTGTACGGCTGCGACTCGTCGAAGAAGTCGACGCCCAGCTCCACGGTGATGCGCGGATCGTCGATCATGCGCTCCATCCACTTCGTGTAGCCGTCCTTCGGCAGGCCCTCCCAAGTGTCCTTGAAGTAGCGGTTGTCGTAGTTGAAGCGCACCGGCAGGCGCTTGATGATTGACGCGGGCAGCTCGCTCGGGTCGGTCTGCCACTGCTTGCCCGTGTAGTTCTTGATGAACGCCTCGTACAGCGGGCGGCCGATCAGCTGGATGCCCTTGTCGTTGAGGTTCTGCGGATCGGTGCCGGCCAGCTCGCCGGCCTGCTCCTCGATGACCGCGCGGGCCTCGGCCGGCGTGTACGCCTTGCCGAAGAACTGGTTGATCGTACCCAGGTTGATCGGCAGCGGGTAGACGACGCCGTCATGCGTCGCGTACACGCGGTGCACGTAGTCGGTGAACTCGGTGAAACGGTTCACGTAATCCCACACGCGCTTGTTGGAGGTGTGGAACAGGTGGGCGCCGTACTTGTGGATCTCCGCGCCCGTCTCCTCGTCGAAGTACGAGTACGCGTTGCCGCCGATGTGGTCACGCACGTCGATGATGTGCACGCGCGCGCCCGTGTGCTCCACCGCCTGCTGCGCGACCGTCAGGCCGAACAGGCCCGCGCCCACGATCACCAGATCCGGGTACTTGTTCTCCAGCGTATTATCCACCATGGCTTCAAACCTTTCACCGTCCATGTGCGTTTTGTCGCATCCCATCCTACCGGCCACCCCGCCGAAATCTCACACGCCCTGTGCCACCCGGCAAATAGAGAAAATCCAAGAAACTTATCAAATGAAAAGATCAATCTCTTCATATGATAAGATTCTTGAAGAGATCGACTGATCATGACGTTTGCACCGGCAAGGAGGCGCAATGCATCTGCCCAGCAAAGAATCCCTTCACGTCGAATTCAAGAGCGAGCGCTCGGGGCCAATCGACGATTCGACAATCATTAACAATGTGGTCGCATTCGCGAATACGCGAGGAGGAACACTCTATCTCGGCATCGAGGATGACGGCCGAGTGACCGGCGTGAGCCCACAGCACCGCAACATCAGTCAGTTGGCCGCATTCGTATTCAACAACACAGTTCCACCAACCCCGGTGCGTCCCTCGGTCCTGAATGTGGACGAGCATAGCGTCGTCGCCATCACCGTGGACGAATCGTCACAGTTGACATGCACGAAAAGCGGACGAGTCATTCACCGGGTGTTGAAAGCGGACGGCGAGCCGGAAATCATCACCATGTACCCGTACGAATTCATATCACGCCTCTCGAGCATCAAGCAATACGATTACAGTGCGCAGCCAGCACCCGGCGCCTCGCTAGACGACCTCGACCCCCGAGCACGCGACCTGTTGAGGGAGGGCATCGCGCGAACCCACGCAGACGACCAATTGCTCTCCCTCACCGACGCCGACTTCGACGGGGCCATCGGGCTGACAGTGCGCGATATCCGTACCGGAGCAACAACGCCAACCATCGCGGGCATAGTGACCATCGGCACACAGCATGCATTGCGGCAACGAGTCCCCTCGGCGACAGCGACATTCCAAGTCATGCGTGACGGCAAACCGGTAACCGACGAGACTCTGCGATTGCCGCTGGTGACGATGCTCCCACGCATAGAGGAGTTGCTGACCCCCTGGAACAAGCAGACCGAAGTCATGCTTGGCTTACACCACGCCAATTACGATGACATTGACCGCGATGCGTTCCGAGAAGCCATGATCAACGCGTTCTGCCATCGCGACTACACAATCCTGGGCCCCGTGCGATTCCAGCTAGATGAGACCGGACTGACAATCGCAAACCCCGGAGGATTCATGAGGGGAGTCAGCCTCGGCAATCTGCTTACCACGTCGCCTACGCCCAGAAACCAGCAACTCGCCGACGTACTCAAACGCTGCGGGTACGTTGAACGCACCGGCCGCGGCATCGACCGCATCTTCGCAAGGACGGTGGCGGCGGGACGCCCATTGCCGGATTACTCCCAATCCACACCAGAAGAAGTCGTACTGCTGCTACGCACCACCGCAGTCGACGAACATTTCATCCGTACCGTTAACGCCCTGACCGACAAGCGGCAATCGCCTTTGCCGATAGAGAGTCTCATTGTTCTGGCCGCGCTCAGACAATATGGAGCGTTGCAGCCGGAAGACATCAGAGCGAGAACCAGCCTCGGCCAAGAACGCGTAAGCATGGCCATAAACGATTTGGAAACGTTGCACGCCATCGAAAAACAAGAGAAAACCTATTCGATAATCGGTTCCGAGACAAGCATCATACCCGGCGATGATTCCGTTGCGGAAAGACTCCCGCAACGGAATCATCGCCGGTCCGCGCGGCAGGTCGTTCAGAATATCATGGATTATATGCGCGAAGAATCCTCAAAGGACGGCACCCGTTCGAACGGCGTTTCCGTGGCCCAAATCGCGAATCATCTCGGCGTAAGCTATGCAACCGCATCACGCCTGCTCAAACGCATGCTCGCCGACGGACTCATCTCGCATCAAGGAGCCGCCCGCAAATCGCGCTACTACCTGAGATAAACGACTCAAAGCCGATTACCATGCACACTTTACGATGGAAACCATGACAAACCCACACAACGATTTCTGCCCCCGCCACATCCTCGTGACGGGCGGAGCCGGGTTCATCGGCGCGAACTTCGTGCACTGGGTGGCGCGCGAACAGCCGGACGTGCGCATCACCGTGCTCGACAAACTCACCTACGCGGGCAAACGCGAAAGCCTCGACGGCGTGCCCGCGGACCGGCTTACGTTCATGCACGGCGACATCTGCGACGCCGGACTGGTCGAATCCCTGCTGACGGGGGCGGCGATCGACGCGATCGTCCACTTCGCCGCCGAATCGCACAACGACAACTCGATTCTCGACGCGACGCCGTTCCTGCGCACCAACATCGACGGAACGTACGTGCTGCTCGAAGCGGCGCGACGGCACGGACTGCGCATCCACCACATCAGCACCGACGAGGTGTACGGCGACCTCGCGCTCGACGAACCGCGGCGATTCACCGAAACGAGCCCGTACAAGCCGTCCAGCCCGTATTCGGCGTCGAAGGCGGCGAGCGACCATCTCGTGCGCGCATGGCACCGCACGTACGGGGTGCGGGCGACCATCAGCAACTGCAGCAACAACTACGGGCCATACCAGCATGTGGAGAAATTCATCCCGCGGCAGGTGACGAACATCCTCGCCGGCATCCGGCCGAAACTGTACGGGACGGGCGCGGCGGTGCGCGACTGGATCAGCGTGGAGGACCATTGCAGCGCGATCTGGGCGATTCTCACGCGCGGACGCATCGGCGAGACGTATCTGGTGGGCGCGGACGGCGAGATGAGCAACATCGACGTGCTGCGCATGATCCTTTCGCGCATGGGATTGCCCTCCGACGCGTTCGACCATGTGAACGACCGGCCGGGCGGCGACAAACGCTATGCGATCGACGCCTCGAAGATCACGCGCGAACTCGGATGGCGGCCGCGTCACACCGATTTCGCCGCAGGTCTCGACGAGACGATCGCGTGGTACCGCGACCACGAAAGCTGGTGGCTGCCGGACAAACAGGCCACCGAGGAGAAATACCGGTTGCAGGGGCACTGAGCGGGGCACGTCGGGCGTATGCGCCGACGGATGCGACGGATGTTATGCCTCAATGGGCACGCTCGACGCTGCTCGATGCCGGTCGACGCTGCTCGACGCCGCTCGACGCCACGGATGTGTATGGTTCGGCGGGCAATGTGTATGGTTCGGGGGCGAACCTGCATGGCTCTAGGGCCAACGTGCAGGAATTACGGGCGAACGTGTAGAGATTACGAACGAACGTGTATGGGTAGGGGCTGAAGAGACGCCGAATCATGCCGGGGCGCGGTAGGCATTTTGTTGGAATTCCAGGCTTTTCTCAGGAGTCGAAACGCTCGGAAGCGGAGGTCTTCAGCACCACACCATGCATGTTGTCGCTCCAGAACTACACGTCCGGCCCGAAACCATACAGGTTCGCCCGCGAACCATGCACGTTGCCACCTGAACCATACACTGCACGAGCCATGTACGTCGTCTCCGTTGGAGGGAGGGGCGCTTTCGACTAAGCTGGTGCCCAGCGAAACACGGAAGCCTCGTAGAAAGCGCGCGGATATGAAGATTGCGGTTGCCGGTACCGGGTATGTGGGCCTGTCGGTGGCGTTGCTGCTGTCGCAGCACAACGAGGTGCACGCGTTGGACATCGTGCCGGAGAAGGTGGAACTGCTCAACGCCGGCAAGAGCCCGATCGTGGACAAGGAGATCACCGCGTTCCTCGACGCCGACAAGTCCGGCGAACGGCCGCTGGACTTCCAGGCGACGCTCGACCCGGAGCAGGCGTACACGGGCGCGGATTACGCGATCGTCGCCACGCCCACGAACTACGACCCGCAGAAGAACTATTTCGACACGTCCAGCGTGGAGGCGGCGATCACGGCGATCCGCACCTACGACAAGACCGCGTGGATCGTCATCAAGTCCACGATCCCGGTGGGCTACACGCAGCAGATCCGCGAGCGCTTCGCGGACAACCGCATCCTGTTCTCCCCCGAGTTCCTGCGCGAAGGCCACGCCCTGTACGACAACCTGCATCCGAGCCGCATCGTGGCCGGTGCCCCGCAGGACGACCCGGAGGCGGTCGAGGCAGCGCACACGTTCGTGGCGCTGCTCGCCGCCGGCGCCGACCCGGCCGAGCGGGACCGCACGAACCCGGACGGCACGACCGGCATCCCGGAGCTCGTGGTCGGCACCACGGAGGCGGAGGCGATCAAACTGTTCGCGAACACGTATCTCGCGCTGCGCGTCGCCTACTTCAACGAGCTGGACACGTATGCGGAGAGCCGCGGCCTGGACACGCGCGAAATCATCAAGGGCGTCTGCTACGACCCGCGCATCCGCGACGACTATAACAACCCGAGCTTCGGATACGGCGGCTACTGCCTGCCGAAGGACACGAAGCAGCTGCTCGCCAACTACGACAAGGTGCCGCAGAACCTGATCGAGGCAATCGTCGAGTCGAACACCACGCGCAAGGATTTCGTGGCCGACGAGATCCTGCAGCTCGTCGACAAGGCCCGTGCCGCCGGCAAGGAGCGCCCGGTGGTGGGTGTGTACCGCCTCACGATGAAGTCCGGTTCGGACAACTTCCGCCAGTCCGCCGTCCAGGGTGTGATGAAGCGCATCAAGGCGAAGGGCGTGGACGTGGTCGTCTACGAGCCGACGCTCGACAAACCCGATTTCTTCGGCAGCCCGGTCACGCATGATCTGGCCGCGTTCAAGCGCGATGCGGATGTGATCATCTCCAACCGTTGGAATGCGGATCTCGCCGACGTGAGCGAGAAGGTGTACACGCGCGATCTGTTCCGGAGGGACTGACGGGGAGCGGGGCGGGCGGCCCGCGCCGCTCCGCCTTGCCCCCTTCCGTCTCGCCTTGCCTCCTCCCATTCCGCCTTGCTCCCTCCCGTCTCGTCCTATGGCGGATTGCGGTGAACGAGGGGTGAATTCGTCCTGAACCTGCGGCTACAATGTGCCGGTACGTTATCGCAGTGGACAGGTGGGGACAAGTGGGCAAGCCGCAGGATGAATCAACGGAGCATGCGTCCACGGGATACGCGTCCGCGGACGCGTCCGCACATGATTCCGGCATGCTCGACGCGGCGAAGCTCGTCGATATCGACGGTATCGACGACATCATGCCGATGGGACTTTCCCTCGACGAGCCGTCGTCTTCGGCCGGGGCGGATGATGCTTCGGGTGCCGGAACGGACGCCGGTTCGGGCGCTGCATCGGCTACCACGTCGGATGCCGAAGATGCAGCGGATTCCAAAGCCGCCACCGACGCGGAATCACCCATCGACCGTTTCGAAGCCCACGTCGCTTCGGTCGAGGCCGGTATCGCTTCGGTCGAGGCCCGTGTCGCCTCGACCGAAGCCAGCGTCGAAGCCCATGTCGCCGCCGCCAAGACCAACGTCGCATCCACCGAGGCCCGCGTCGCCGCCGACATCGCCTCGGCCGCCAACCACGTACCCGAATACGCGCGGCAACTGGCCGACCAGTCGAAGCCGCTGATCGGCTCCGCGCGCCGCACCATGGCCGCCGCCGCGCGCAAGGCCAAGGCCTTCGTCCTGCACTGCGTCTCGATGCTCGTCGCGGCGATCGCCACGCTCCGCACATCGATGCGCGACTCGGCATTCATCACAACGTTCCCCAAGGCGTTCCCCAAGCGAATCGCCGAAACGTTCACGAACATTGTCGCCAAAGTACGGCCCATCGCCCGAACCGCGGCCCGCGCCGCCGCCCAAGCCGCCCGAATCGCGACCCGCGCGACCCACTCCGCACTCACCGCCATCCGCGCCAAAGCACTCCCCATCCTGCGCACCCTGACCGCGAAACTACGCACCCTGTGGCGCAGCCCCCGGTGCCGCGCCGCGCGCGCCACAATCCGCGAAATCTGGCTCAAACGCCCGAAGTGCCCGTACACGCTGTACCTGCTGGTCACGGCGCTGATGACCGCCGCGGCCACGATCTTCATCCAGTGGGGCATGTACACGGAACCCTCATACGACGACCCGAACGCGGTCGACGAGACCACGAAGGCCCTCAACAGCGTGAACGGCCAGCTCACCCGGTTCGTCGCGCAAATGTGGCTGTCGGGAAACGGCGCAGACGACACCAGCAAGCTCAACTGGCTGCTCAACTTCTGCGCGCTCGGCATGATCTACCTGGTGATCGTGTTCGTGCTGAACCGCTTCTGGGTGGCGACGGCCGTGTTCGGCATCACGATGAGTGTGTACGCGGTGGCGAACAGCATCAAGATGGACCTGCGCAACGAGCCGATCATCCCTTCCGGCCTGAGCTTCCTGTCCAGCGGCAACGGCGGTGAAATCGCCTCGTTCATCCCGGATGGCAGCCAGTCGCTGGTCAACGGCACGATTACGATGCTCGTCTGGTTGACCGTGATCTGCCTGATTCTCCAGTTCGTCGACGGCCGCCGCTGCGTGATCCCGTTCCATTGGCGCCGCCCGTTCCGCAACGCGAAGACCATCGCGGGAAACGTCACGCGTCTCGTCGCCGCCGGCACGAGCATCGCGCTGCTGTGCTCGTTCACGTGGACGCTGAGCATCCCCGGCACATGGGGCTACGAGTGGGCAAAGAGCTGGGGCGATTCCCCACGCCTGTGGGACGCGGCCGGCGACGCCCAGGCGAACGGCCCGACCATCAATTTCCTGCGCCTCACCCACCCGAAGATCATGGACAAGCCGGAAGGCTACAGCCAGAAGACGATGGAGGAGCTGGCGCAGAAGTACGCCAAGCAGGCGCAGGTCACGAACAAGTCGCGCAAGAACCGGCTCACCGACAGCACGGTGGTGATGATCCTCTCGGAGACGTTCTCCGACCCGACGCGCGTGCCCGGCGTCAGCGTACTCGAGGACCCGATGCCGAACATCCGCGCCGTCAAGGATTCGACCACGTCCGGCCTCATGCTTTCCCCCGGCTACGGCGGCGGCACGGCGAACATCGAATACCAGACGCTGACCGGTCTTGATTACGCATTGTTCGACGATTCGATGCAAGTCATGTACCAGGAGCTCGTCCCGCACCAGACGAACCCGTACTCGTTCAACCAGATCTGGAATGCGCGCTACGGCGAGACCGGTTCCACAGGGTTCCACCCGTACTACAAGAACATGTACCTGCGCGACACGAACTACAAGAAGTTCAAGTTCAACCACTTCTACACCTTGGACAGCAAGCCGGCCATTAAGCATCAGGACAAGATCGACAACAACCCGTATGTGAGCGACGCGGCCGCCTACCAGAACGTAATCGACCAGCTGAACAAGGAGCAGCATCCGCAGTTCCTGCAGCTGGTCACGATGCAGAACCATTTCCCGCACAACGGCTGGTACAACGACAATCAGTTCGACTGGGCGAACGTCTCCGAGAACATGGGCGACGACGAACGCTACGCGGTGAACACGTACATGAAGGGCGTGAGCATCACCGACCAGACGACCGCCGACTTCCTGAACCGACTCGACGCAATGGACAAGCCGGTCACCGTGATCTTCTACGGCGACCACCTGCCCAGCGACTATACGACGGCCGCCGCGGACCGGCACAATGCCCTCGCCCTGCACGAGACCGACTATTTCATCTGGTCGAACCAAGCGTCCGGCGATGCCGGCTCCGGCGTGAAGCTCGACCCTGACAAGGCTTCGACGAGTTACACGTCACCGAACTACTTCATGGAAATAGCCAGCGAGCACATGAACGCGAAGGTCTCCCCGTACCTTCAGTTCCTGTCTGCCGCGCGCTCCGCTCTTCCGTCCGTCGAACGTTTTGTTATCGATATGAGCGGCTCTTCCGATGAAACGTCCACCACCTACCTCGACAAAAACGGCGACACGATCAAGCGCAAGAACCTCTCCAAGCAGCAGCGTGAGCTCCTCAAGGAGTACCGTCTCGTCCAATATGACATGACCGCCGGCAAGAACTACCTGGCCAGCACCCCCTTCTTCGACGTGAAGTAACGGGCCATGCTCCCGCCGAAGTGTAGGCCGACAATCGTGTAACAGGCGACCTGCATGAATTCCGCCCGAACCTGCATGGTTCGAAACCGAATGTGTATGGTTCAGCCCCGAACCTGTAGGTTCCGGAGGCCAACCTGTAGGATTCAGACACGAACCTGCACGGGCAGGTCTTGAAGAACCGTCGATCAGCCCGAACCTGCGCCAACGGTTTTGGCGGAATTCCAAGCTTCTGCAAAAGCGGCTCCGACCCGGAAACCGCCTTCTTCAGCACCCCACCATGCACGTTGCGGCCCATGACCTACACGTTCGCCCCGGAATACTACAGGTTCGGGGCTGAACCATGCAGGTTCGCCACCGAACCATGCAGGTTCACCCCGAAACCATGCACATTCGCCTTCCGGTCTTCCGCCCCGCCTACCCCACGCTTACCACGAACGGGCTCGCGGGCAGTTTGGCCGAATCGTAGAGCATGCTGGCGCTGTTGGGCGCGAGGCCCCACAGGTAGCGCACCTGCGTGACGGTGTCCACGTCGTCGGAGTGGACGATCACCTGATTGCCCTGCACGGTGGCGTCGGCGGCGTGGAACGCGCCGTCCGAACCGGCCACTTCGAAGCCCTGCAGCGGCGTCGCGGTCACCGTGGCGGGGTCCGTCGCGGTCGCTTTCAGCGTGTAGTCCGGTTTCATCGCGTGCAGCCCGATCGCCGTGTTCGCGGCGAACGACACGGCGACGGTGGAGGCGTCGCCGCTCACGGCCTTCGCGCTCTGCGCAATCGGCCCGGACGACGCGACGCCATTCCCGGCGCCATTCCCGGCGCCGTTCCCGTCGCCCGCCATCGCGAACCACTGCGTCGCCATGCGTTCGGCCAGGATGTCCTTGCCGAGCGGGTGGATCACCTTCGACGTGCCTTTGTCCGTATCCAGCGAAACGGTCATCGCAAGATTGTCGGTCGTGCCGAGCGCCGCGCTGTCGAGCACGTCGAGCTGCGCCTGCCGCACGATGGGCGTGTACTGGTTGCCGCCGCTGTAGCGCGCGAGCTGCGCGTACAGGAACGGCAGGTCCTCTTCGCCGAACACGCTGCGGAACTGGTTGATGAGCGCGGCGAAGTTGCTTTCGTAGCGCAGCGCCGTGGCCTGCGTGGCGGCGTCGTTCTCGCCCTGGTACCACAGCACGCCGGCGACGCGGTATCCGGTGAGCGGTTTGACGTGGTTCGCGTAGATGTCGCCGCCTTTCATGTGGCGTGCGATAGCCGTGCCGCCCCACGCGATCTGGATGATGCCGACCGGCACGTTCGGGTGCGCCTTGCGCAGTCGCGCCGCGAACAGCTGTGGCAGGTAGCCGAGATAGTCGCTGTTGCTTCCGGTCGCGGCCGCCCACTTGTGCGCGGTGACCGAGCGCAGCGGCAGCGACGAGCCGCCGAGTTTGCGTTCGACGGCGAGGAAGTGGATGCCTTCGTCGTTCACGGTCTTCGGCAGGTCGCTTTCGTCGAAGACGCCGGCGATGTTCCCCGCGACGAGGTCCTTCGACCCGTAGTAGTCGACGTGGTTGAGCTCCATGTTCGACTGTCCTGCGGCCACGAACACGTCACCCACGTACACGTCGCGCACGGTGCGCGCCACCTGCCCGCCGATCAGGAACGCGAGCGTGTACGCGTCCTTGCGCGTGGGCACGTTCTTCACGGTGATGTCGAAGGTCGTGCCGACGGCCACCTGTTGCGATGATTCGATCTTCTGGTCGCCGTGCATGAACCGCACGGTGAGTTCGACGCGTTCGGCGTTCTCCCCCGATTTCGCGCTCGGCCCAGAACCATTCGCCCCCGTGCCGCTCTTCTCCAGCGTTCCACGGATGTGGATCGGCTTCCCGCGTTGCAGCACCATGCCCGGCATGTAGTAGTTCGGCAGCGCGACGCTCACTCCGGAGACCGCCGTCGAAGAGCCGGCACCTGCGGAATCACCCGTACCGGAGGAACCGCCGATCCCGCATCCGCCCGTCACCATCATGGCCAGTCCGACCGTCGCCGCGAGCGTCGCGCGCACAGCGGCGCGCACGCGGGCGCGCACCGTGGCGCGCGTTCCCCGGATAGTCTCACTCAACAAGCTGATCCTCCGTCCGTCTACCGATTCCATATGCCGATTCCGTCTGTCGTCCGTCCGCCGATTCGGTCCATGCGCCGATTCGGCCCATGCGCCCGCACGCCAATCCCGTCCGCGCGACGGATTCCCGTTTGTATACTGACTGGTATGGTACAGGCACAGGCTGCAGCCGGAGACACGGCTTTTGAGAATACGCCCAGCGGCGCACCAGACACGACACCGACGTCGTCAAGCACGTCACCGCACACGGAGCCCACCCCGGCTTCACCCGCAGGCTGGGAGACGGTGAACCGCGTCGTCTACCCGATGCGCGACGCCGACCAGACGATGCCTCTCTATGCGGTGAACTGGCATCCCGCGCATTTCGACCCGAGCGTGTTCGACGAGCGCGACAATCTGGTCAGCGCGAATCCGAACGGCATGACACGTTCCGAACTGTCCCGGCTCATCGCGGCCAGCCGCCGCGCGGCGGTCGAGGAGCCGCACGGGTTCGCCGTCGATTCGCGCAACACGGTCACGCTGGCGGCGGGCACGCACCTGTCGCTGTGCACGTATTTCAACGCGTTCCCGGCCGGCTATTGGCGGTATTGGACGCGCGTGAGGAGCGTGCGGTTCGTCGCGTGGGCGGCCGGCAAGGGCACGGTCACGCTGTTCCGCTCCACGGCGCGCGGTCTCGCCGCGCCGGTGGAGACGTTCACGATCGACACGAAGCATGGTGACGGCGGCCCGGAGCGTCTCGTCGCGGAACTGTCGCTCAAGGGCATGCTGGACGGCGGCTTCTACTGGTTCGACGCGCGCGCGGACGCCGACGCGTCGCTGACGGTCGGCGACGCGGTCTGGCAGGTCCCGGCTCGCGTGCGTCGCACGCGCGAGCCGGGTACGGTGTCCGTCGCGATCACGACGTTCAATCGTCCCTCCTACTGTCTGGACCAGTTGCGTGCGATCGCCGGCGAACGCGAGTTGCGTGAGCGTCTGGACACCGTGTATTGCACCGATCAGGGCACGGATCTGGTGCTCGACCAGCCTGGTTTCGCCGAGACGGCGGACGACTTGGGTGGTCATCTCACGTATATCCGTCAGGGCAATCTGGGTGGTTCCGGCGGATTCTCGCGCGGCATGTACGAGACGGTGAAGGCGGGCGTGAGCGACTACACGCTGCTGCTCGACGATGATGCGATCAGTGAGCCGGAGTCGATTCTGCGTGCGGTGCAGTTCGCGGATTACACGGTGCGTCCGGTGCTGGTGGGCGGCGGCATGTTCCATATCGACCATCGCACGGTGCTGCACGTGCAGGGCGAGCGGTATGACGCGCGTGCGCAGTGGATGGAGCCGTCGCGCGGCGCCGAGTTCAATCATGATTTCCGTTCGGAGCCGTTGGCGGACAGTCCGTCGATGCACGCCGTGCGCTTCTCCGATTTCAACGGATGGTGGTTCTGTCTGATTCCGGTCGAGACGATGCGTGCGGTCGGATTGGGATTGCCCGTATTCATCAAGTTCGACGACATCGAGTATGGCCTGCGCGCGAAGCGGCATGGATTCCCGACGGTGAGCCTGCCGGGTGTGGCCGTATGGCATATGGGTTGGCATGACAAGGATCCGGCGCGCGGATGGGAGGAGTATTTCCAGGTGCGCAACCGGTGGGTCTGCGCGCTGCTGCACTACCCGAACGCGGGCCGTGCGGCCGCGTTCCGCATGCTCTACGAGGAGGCGAATCTGGGATTGCGCATGCTCTATTCGGGCATGGAGCTGAGCCAGCTGGCCCTCGCCGACCTGTTGAAGGGCCCGGAGTATCTGGTGGAGTCGCTGCCGACGAAAATCGCCGAGGTGCGTGAGGCGCGTAAGGGCTTCTCGGACAGCGTCACGTATTCGAGTCCGCTGGATCTGCCGGAACCGGACGATCATGCCGATCGCGCGTGGGCGCCGGCCGGCGCGCGTGAGGTGACGAAGCGTGGTATGAAGGCGGTGCTCACCGCCCTACGTTCCCGTTCCCGCGCGGACGGCGTGAAGGATGAGGCGCCGCAGATGGCGATTCCGGCCCGGTTCTCAATCTGGCCGTCGTTCATCGGCGTGCGTTCCGCGATGGTCACGTCCGCCGACGGCGATTCGGTAGCCTGGTTCCGCCGCGACAGCCGCCTCTACCGCCGCAACATGCGCAAATGCTTCCACCTGGCTCGCCACCTGTCCCGCCACTGGAAGCGCCTCTCCAAGGAATACCGCGACTACGGCCTCCCCTCAATGCAAACCTGGGAGCAGATCTTCCGCACCGCAAACAAATAAAAACGGTCATGCGCCACGCGCATGCCAATCTCCTCGGCTCCCCTTGTCAGGGGAGCTGTCGCGCTCCGCGCGACTGAGGGGTAGTCTGCTCCCCCTCTCAGGGGGAGCTGTCTCGCGAAGCGAGACTGAGGGGGTACCCCAAGAGGTAGCCCGGCACCTCCCCCTCAGTCGGCCTGCGGCCGCCAGCTCCCCCTACAGGGGGCGCAAAGCAATCGTCACGCGCATAGCGCATGTCCATGTCCTCTGCTCCCCCTTCCAGGGGGAGCTGTCCGGCGAAGCCGGACTGAGGGGGTGCCACCAGCCCCCAAGAACCCCTACTCCCCGAAGTACCGCTGCCACCACTCCGGCGAGACCATCGTGGTAAACGCCTTGCGGTACTCCTTCTGGTAAGTCCTCCAGTTCGCGATGATCCGCACATACAGCGCACAGGCCTTCACGAATCCGCCGATTGCAAGCAACGGCTTGCGCGTCAACAAAATGCCCTTGCCGCGTTCCGGGTCGACGAACACGGCGGAGTCCATGAGTCCCGCCGCACGCCAGTGATCCGAAGCGTCGTCCGCGACCAACGTCAACGTGTTCAGCTGGTCGGCAGGCACGTCGCTCGTGTGGTGGTCGTCGGCGATGAGGCAATGCACCTTGGTCGGCTCCATGTAGCCGTCGATCACGCGGCTCCGGTCCGCGCGCGGCGGCGTAATCTGGTGCAGGCCGATCTTCAAGGTGACGGCGGCACGGGAGGCGTCGTGCAGGTGCTCGAACTCCTCGCTCTGCCCGCGCAGCGTGTCCGGCAGCTCCTCGATGGGCACCATCGCGGAATCGTCGAATTTGCCGCGGATCTCGCGGATTTCGGGCAGTCGGGTCTCGAGGATGGACCCCACGTGCTCAGGCCCGGCCATGATGTCCTTCATGGCGGCCTGGTGCAGCGCGACCGCGGAGTAGCGCATCTTGGCGGTGGCGGACATCGTGAACCGCACCATCTCCTTCAGCACGCCGGTGCGGTACGCCTGGTTCGTGTACAGCAGGCCCATGATGGTGCGGTTGCGGATGTGGAAGTACGCCTGCCAGTCAAGCTGGTCGTCCTTGTCGACGAAGGACTGGTGCCACAGGCACACGCCGGGGACGGTGACCGTGCGGTAGCCGGCGCGCTGGGCGCGCACGCCGTATTCGACGTCGTCGTTCTTGATGAAGAACGGGTATGAGAGGCCGATCTTGCGGATGGTCTCGACGGGGATGAGGCACATCCACCACGCGTTGTAGTCGGCGTCCACGCGCTTGTGCAGGTACGTCTTCTTGAGGAACGGCTCGGACGCGAGATCGTCGTAGCGGGATTCCTGCACGGCGGTGCCCCAGCTGATGCTTTTCGCGTCGAACACTTCGGCCAGCGCGCAGATGCGGGTCGGTTCGCTCAGGAACAGCATGTTGCCGCCGACAAGCGTGGGTTCGATGCAGTGGTTCGCGAAGGCGATGGCGCGGGAGACGGATTCGGGTTCGAGCACCGTGTCGTCGTCAAGCAGCATCGCGTAGCCGCTTTCGCCATGGTGTTCGACCTCGTACATGCCGCGCGCGAAGCCGCCGGAGCCGCCGATGTTGCCTTGGCGGATGACGCGCAGCTTGTCGCCCAGCTTCGCTTTCGCCTCGTCGAAGCCGGGGGCGTCAGCGACGAGTTTCGTGCCTTGGTCGACGACGTAGACCGCGTCGATGAGGCTCATGTCGGCCATGTCGGCGAGCAGGTTGAACTGACGGATGCACCATTCCGGCTTGTTCATCGTGGTGATGGACAAGGAGGCGGTGAGCGTGCGTTTCGCGGGCACGGAGGACAGCCATTGCGCGTCGGCGATGGTGATCGGGGCGTCGGGCGCGGCCTGCACGTCGAACCACAGCCAGCCGCCCTCGCCCATGCCGGCGATGGGGATGATGGTTTCGACGATGTCGCCGTTTTCGACGGTGCCGTCACCGGACGCGGCGTTCACGTCGACGCTGTGGACGATGCGGTCGTTCGCCTTCTCGTCGGAGGCGTGGACGGTCACGGTGCCGTGGCCGGCCGCGCGCAGGCGCAACGTCACGGACTGCACGTTCGTCCATTGCGCCCAGTACGCCGCCGGGAACGCATTGTAGTAGCAGCCGGTCGAGTAGCCGTTTCCCGCGGGGATTTCGATGGAGGTACGGCCCTTCACCCACGAGTGCAGCGCCTCGTTGCCTACGGGCGCGCCGGCGGTGTCCCGCCCGCTGCCGTAGATCGGTGCCGCGGCCACACGGAAGTCCTCGTCCAGTCCGACGTTCCCCGAAGGAAACACCACCCGCCAAATCGTCTCAAGCTCTGCATTAGGCATAGTGCCCGTACCCTCTTTCTCGACCGGATCAGGCGACGCCGGTGTGGTTGCCCCACTGCTTCGGGTCCATGACCTCGACTCCGGTCTCTTCGGGGACCGGGGTGATGCTCATCGAATCCATGTTGATCAGCGCGTAGTCCGTGTAGGTCTCGGAATCGCGGATCACGAAGGTGCACGCGTTGTTGCCCGTACCCACGGCGACCATGTCGGTGAAGCCGGAGTTGGTCGCGCTCGGCGTGCGCAGGGACGTCACCAGCTGGAATTCGCCGTTGTTGAACAGGTTGAGCGGCATTTCGAACTGGACCGTGTGGTGGCCGTGCTCCTTCATGCGCAGCACCTTGGGGCCGGTGTCGAACGGGATGCCGCCGCGGCGGATGTCGTTCAGCGCGATCGCCAGGTAGAAGTCGCCCGGCTCGTCGTACTGGTATTCGACGGCGAACTTGAAGATGTCCGTGTTCTTCACCATAGACGAGGAGACCGCGTAGGTGCGCAGAATCGGGCAGCGGGCGTTCAGGCCGTCCGGGTAGTGGCCCTTCTGCTGCTCGCGTTCGATCCGCTTCTGCTCCTTCTGCTTCTCCGCCTCGAGGTTCGCGAGCGTGTACGCGTTGGCGACGGTCTGCTTATCGCCGATGACCTCGACGACGCCGTCCTTGATCATCATGGCGCGGGTGCAGTATTTCTTCACCGAGGCCATGTCGTGGGTCACGAGGATGACGGTCTTCTTGGGGTCCTTCTTGATTTCGGAGAAGAAGTCGTCGCACTTGCGCTGGAACGCCTCGTCGCCGACGGCAAGCACCTCGTCGAGCACGAGGATGTCGCCCTGCGCCTTGATCGCGACGGAGAAGGCGAGACGCACCTGCATGCCAGAGGAGTAGTTCTTGAGCTTCTGGTCCATGAACTCCTCGAGTTCGGCGAACTCGACGATGTCATCGTACATCGCGTCGACTTCCTCACGGGTGAAGCCGAGCAGCGAGCCGTTCAGGTAGACGTTCTCACGGCCGGTGAGTTCCGGGTTGAAGCCGACGCCGAGTTCGATGAACGGCACCAGCTTGCCGGTCACGTTGATGGAACCGGTCTCCGGGTAGTAGATCTGCGAGATCAGCTTGAGCAACGTGGACTTGCCGCCGCCGTTGCGGCCGACGATGCCGAAGAACTCGCCCTGGTGGACTTCGAAGTTGATGTCCTTCAGCACATGCTGGATTTTGTAGCCCTTGATGCCCTTGAACCAGTTGATGCACGCCTGCTTGAGGCCGGTGGCCTGCTCGGTGGGCAGCTTGAAGGATTTGGAGACATGGTCGACCGAGAGGACGACGGGGTTCTTCGTCAGATCGATGGTGCCATCGTTGTTTTCGTTCATCACATCGCTCATCACATGACCTCCGCGAATTTACGGCTGTTACGTCGGAACAGGTACACGCCGAGCCACAGAAGCACGACGGTGAGCAGTACCGGAATGGCCTTGAGCACCGGGTTGTCGAACTGGTTCCACGCGGTCGGCTGGGTCTCCGGCGCGATGAAGTTGTGCCGGATGTCCTGGATCGCCTGGGCGATGGGGTTGAGGAGCTCCAGACGCGCGAGATCCGCGTACAGGCCGCCGCGGTTGGTGACGTAGCTCAGCGGGTAGATGATAGGCATGCCGTAGAAGACGAGCTGCTGGAGCACTTCCCAGATGTGGGCGATGTCGCGGAAGTACACGTACATCGTGGCCATGATCAGGGTGATGCCCAGCGTGACGGCATACAGTTCGATGACGTTGATCGGCAGCAGCACGACACGCCAGGTGAACTGCACACGGGCGAATATCGCGAAGACGAGCACGACGCCCAGGTTGATGGCGTAGCTGATCATCGCGCCCACCGTGGCCGATACTACGACGATGTAGTTCGGGAAGTGGATCTTGCGCAGCAGGTCGCCGCGGTCGACGACCGAACGCAGGCCGACGTTCGTGGATTCGGTGACGAACTGCCACGAGCTGATGCCCAGCAGCAGTACCACCGGGTAGGTGGGGGTGCCGTCCGACATGCGGAGGAACTTGCCGAACACCACGTACATGACGCAGAACATCATCAACGGCTTCAGCACGGACCATGCGATGCCGAGGAACGAACCCTGGTATCGCAGCCGGAAATCGGTCTTCACCAAGCCCTTGAGCACGACCCACGCGTACTTGTACCGAGCTTGCAGCTTGCTTACTAGTTCTTGCACGGTCATGTAGTTTACCAATGGGGGTACTTACCACGCCCCCGGAACCCGCGACCTACAAAGCATCCCTACAGCTGTGTGCCCGAACATGCACGGAATACAGTCCTGCCGGAAACACGCTATGCGTAATTGGGGATGACCATCATTTCTGGCTGGATATAGCAGCTGATGAGAGTTCCTGTAATCTGGTCCATATCATCGTCTTTAAGGCGGCCGATTTTGACGGGATTTCGTTCCTCAAGATCAAGAGCACGAATCTGCTCGACTTGCGCGTAGCCATCAATCCAACCATCACCATCTTCGCGCCGAGTGACAGTGATGGGCAGATGCAGTTCGAAGTCGCCGCGCCCGTGCGAAATCGCGATGACGACGGTGAGACTGCAATTACGGTTGAAATCGTCGTTGCTCACTACGACGACGGGACGGCGCTTCCTCTGCTCATGTCCTTTTGCTGGGTCGAGATCAACGAGGAGAACATCTCCGTATCTCCAAGCGGTCACAGCTCCTCCTCGCCGACGGCGGGACCGTCGAGCTCCTCGGCAGCCTTATACTCCTCGGTGCGGTCGCGGAACACATCGGCGAGTCGTGGAACCCGGATGATTCTAACGTTGGTACGAATCGGACGCAGCACAATGGAACCGTCCTTGACAGTCGCTTCGACGCGAGACCCGTCGGCCATGCCTACTTGCTCGCGCATGTCCTTGGGCAGACGCACGCCTTGGGCATTGCCCCATTTGCTGAGTGTCAACGTAGTCATGTTCACCACCTCCCGAATGAGCGCTATGTATATCCCAGTATATACATATAAGTGAATCAGGCGACGCAGGACCAGTCATAACGGTATGATTGGCTTATTTGCCCTTTGAAGAAGCGGAGTTGGTTTGCAAGCGGTATCTCATTCCCCCGTCGTTTCGGTCATCATCCCTGCCTACAACGCGCAGGCCTTCATCGAGGAGTGCTTGGGCAGCGTCACCGCGCAGACGTTGAAGGACATCGAGGTCATCGTCGTCGACGACGGTTCGACTGATGATACCTGCGTTCTCGTGGAGAACATCGCCTCGCAGGACGAGCGCGTCACGCTGCTGAAACAGGCGAACCAGTATGCCGGCGTCGCGCGCAACAACGGTCTGAGCCACGCCACGGGCAAGTACCTGTACTTCCTCGACGCCGACGACTTCATCGAGCATGACGCGATGGAGCGCATGGTCGACGCCGCGGAGACGAACGACGTCGATATCGTGGTCGCCCGTTCTAACAGCCATGACGCCGATACGCACGACGAGGCGCTGATCGACTACACGATCATGGGCGTACCGACCGGCCGCGTGCTGGGCAACGAGGAGTACGCCGGCACGGTGTTCCAGAGTTTCGTCGGATGGGCGTGGGACAAGCTGTTCCGCAGCGATTTCATCTACGCGAAGAAGCTGACGTTCCAGCCGTTGCGCACGACGAACGACGCGTTCTTCACATACATGGCGCTGGCCTCCGCCAGCTCCATCTACTGCATGGACGACGTGCTGTTCCACCACCGCACGCACAACACCGGGTCCCTCGAGGCCACGCGCAGGAAGAGCTGGGAGTGCGCGCTCACGGCGATCAAGTCGATTGGCGCGGCGTTGCAGGAGCTGGATAACCACGCCCTCACCAAGCGCAGCTACGACAACTGGATCTCCCATTTCATCCTGTGGAACGTGCAGTCCCTCGAATTCCCCACGGCGGTCAGGATGCTGGATGCGGCGTATCCGTCGCTTGAGTCTCTGCCGAGTGAGAAACCCTATTACTTCGAGGAGCGCGACCACCATTTCGTCGACATGGTTCAGCAGAGCAAATCGCAGCTGATTCTCACGACGTTCGAGGACGTGTACCGCATCGGTGACCTGCAGCGGCAGCTGGACGAGACGCGGGGGCGGGTGGAATCGCTGGAAGGCCGCATCCGCGAGCAGGGCCGGGAGATTCGCGAACGCGACCGGGTGATCCGCGAACAGCAGGATCGCATCGACGACATCTATCGTTCGGTCTCGTACCGGATCGGCCACGTGCTGATCAGCCCGTTGTCAATCGCGAAGCGGGTGATCGGCAAGCGTCGGCATCGCTGATCTCGAAACGGCGTGCACGGGACCGGATTCCCGCACGATATGACGATGGGGTGGGCACATACGATATGTGCCCACCCCATCGTCATATCAACGGAACCGGAACCGTCCGTTCAGACCAATCAGTCCATGTCCAGGTAGCGCTTCCAGTAGCCGACCGAGGTCAGCTCGGCACGGGCAGCGGAGTACTCCTGGCGCAGACGCTCGATGTTCTTCTTGTAGTACTTGAGGTCGCGGTGGTAGCGCTTGGTGATTTCGCTATAGCGCTTGGCGTCCTTGACGCGGATGGCGCCCTTCTTGTTGTACCAGTCGATGACGATGAGGTACTTCTTGTTGTGGATGGCACCGGCCGGGTAGGACCAGCCGAGCACGGGCAGGACCGCATAACCCTTGCCTTCGCTCTTCAGCACGCGCTGGCCGTTGTCGGTGGCGTAGTCCTCGAGGCGCTCGAACAGGGAGCGCGGGCGGTCGCTATCGACCAGCTGACGGTCGATTGCGGTAATGTCGAAGTCGGTGAGGCCAAGCTCGTTGGCCTGACGCTGCACCTCGTCGAACGAGAACATCTTCTCCTTGTTCTTGTTCGCCTTCATGAATGTCTTCTCGGCGACGCCCGGCTGGGAGATGAACTTCGGGCCCTTGAGGAAGTCCTCGAAGGCGTCGAGGCAGAGTTCGGCGTTCGCGTAGCCGAACTTCTTGAGCTCCAGACGGATGTTGTTATGCAGCTCGTACATGAAGTCGGAGTGCGGAGCGAAGCCGGTGGTGCACTGGGCGATCATCGTGTTGCGGGTGGTCTGGTAGCGTTCGACGGCCGCGTTGTAGCGCACGTGGAACGACATGTGCCAGATGCACAGGCCGTTCATCGTGATGAGCTCCTTGCCGCAGCGCACGCCGTATTCGGCGTCGTCGCAGCGGACGAACACCGGCAGCGGCAGGCCGTTGTCCTTGATGACGCTGATCGGGATGCAGCAGTACCACCACGCGGCGTAGCGCTGGTTGTTCTGCTGGACTTCGGCGGGAACGCGGAAGGTCTCGTTGTAGATGATGTCCTCGTACTTGGTCATGCGCAGCGGGGGCTTGGCCGGGGCGAAGGTGCCCTGCGGGGTCATGTAGCCCGTGTCCTCCCACTGGTCCTCGCCGATCTCGTAGTTGAGCATGGCGCCGCTGATCATCGCGTCACGGTATTCGGGCTTGAGCAGGCGCAGCAGGTTGTAGGTGCGCTTGATGCTTTCCGGGGAGACGGCCACGTCATCGTCCATGAGCAGGATGTTGGTGGCCTGCGGCTGCTGCTCCATCGCTTCAATCATGCCGCGGGTGAAGCCGCCGGCACCGCCCACGTTCTGGTTGGGGCGGACGTGCACGTGCTCGTCGCTGAGCTTTTCGGCGTCGAGCGTGCGGCCGTTGTCGATCACGTACATGGTGAAGTGGTCGGCGATCTCCTCGCCGGAGCCGAGAATCTGCTTCTTGACGAGACCGATGTTGTTCTCGATGAAGCTTTCCTTCTTGAACGTGGTGGTGGAGAGCACGAACTCAACCGGGTTCAGCTCGCCCGTGTATTCGAGCGAATAGTAGCTGTTGCGGATGGCGACGCGGCCTTCAGTGGTGATGGAGAAGCCGACGAGGACGGTTTCGGCGTCTTCCTGCAGCTCCAGGTCGACGGTCTGCCACTCCTCGGAAGCGGGCACGTCCGCAGTGACGGCGTCCACCGGTTCCGGATGGGCGGAGAACACGCCGCCCTTGGTCTGCAGCACATGGGCGGCGGCGCCCTTGAGTTCGAGGTGGAGGAAGAACTTCGTGGCCTTCGTGTACTTCTTCAGTTTCTGCACGGACAGCGAGTTGAAGTACGTGGAGAAGTCGTACTCGCCCTTGTCGTACAGGAGCCAGGAACCGTCCGCCTCGTTCTCGAGGACAGCGCCTTCGGCCTTGCAGTACAGGGACGGATAGCTCAACGAGCGCGGATTGTGCTCGAGCAGGATGTTCGCGAACTTGATTGTGGACATACTCACCTCATCTACTCACATAACCAAACACCACAAGCATAGTCGAAGGCCCATATTCCGGGACTGGACGGTTTTCGACGGACCGCTTTCGTCAGGGGCGAGCAGAGCGGAACCGAACAGAAATCACTGTTCGCTTTCCTGCCGCGCGTCACCGGCACGCTCAGCATGAAGCAGCGCGATGTACACCGGAATCGTGTATATCGCCCACATGATGTACCGGGAGGCTGTGGGCTTCAAAGGAATGGAGATCGCATTGGGGAGCAACGCGAGCAACGACCAAATCAACGGGGCTCCGACCAGCAGCGTGTAGGCGACACCATACCGCATTCGCGTGTCTCCGCGCCTCCTCAGTGTGCAGAACAGCAGGAACAACGGGAGAATGAAGGACCAGACCGCCGTGTACGTCGTCCATTTGACGACCGGCATATTCGACATTTTGCCCCATATGCGTGCCGCCACATCCTGACCGGCCGTGTTCGAACGGTATTCCGGCATCTCGGCGAACGACGGGCTAATATCGTTCGCCGTCCTCAGCACTATCTGATTGGCGACGGCGTCGTGCGCGATATCCGCGTAACGTTCCACTCCCATAGGGCCCATTTCGTTGCTGGGAGTCCGTTTCAACGCGAACCAACCGGATTCCAAGGCCGCGAATCCGTTGATGTAGCTGTCGGGATGACGCGCGCCCTGTGCAAGCCACACCTTGCAGTATCGGCCGATATAGGAGGAATCCCTCAATGACAGGTGGATCACGTTGTCGGCAAGGTACGGGTTGTACACCTGCAGCATCTGCGCCGTGGGGACCTTGTTCAGCGAGTCGATGACCTCACGTTCTTCGTCGGAGACATCATCGGGATAGTCTGACACGTATCTGGCCGTCATCTGCATGGGGACGACCAGAATCTGATTGGCGTCTTCCTTCTTGATGTTGAGGAATGTCCCCGCCAGCATAGGGAACGCCACCTGTACCGCAAGCAGGACGGTCACGCCGAGTGCGGCGGCGATCGCGCGCAACAACGCCATGGGACCGTCGTAGTCCTCCCGTTTCCGGGCGAAGACCAATCCCAGCAATGACAGCGCGGTGATATACGTTCCGGTCATCGTGGTCAGGGCGGACCCCAAGGACAGCACGATGAATCCGCACAGGAATCGAAGCGAACGCAATGATTCCAATCGTGTACGGCAGGTCTCGACGTACATCAACAGCCAGGGAACGGCGAAGACCGCATGCAGGCTGTCTTTGACCAACGACATGAAGAAAACCGGCAGTGCCGGGAACAACGCGAAGAACAGGTACAGCAGAACGGACGCCAGTCGGGACGCCCCGACCTTGCGCACATACAGCACGCAGGCGGATAGTGCTACGCACAGCAGTACCACCTGCGCGGTGACGAGAATCGACAGGCCAAGCTGGTAATCGCCGAACCATGCGGCGGTCGTTTTGACGAAACCGCCGAACACCAACGTATCGAATACAGGATGATGGGCCGAAATCACTCCAGCGGGTTGCTCCACCGCGGGAATGCCGAAGATCTGCGCAATCTCATCACCGGTGTCGTACCACATCAGACCGGGGTATAGCAGCACCACATACGGAGTCCAGCAGAGCAGCATCGTTATGGACAGTATCGTGCCGCGGGCAATGACACCGCAGCGGGCCCAAGCCGCTGATGCAACCCGGCCGATTCGCGTTTGCCTCCTGCTGGCATGCCGGCCAAATGACTCCCGACCGGACAGCAACATCTCGCCCAGCCAGAACACGACGAGCAAACCCAATGCCATCATGATGAATCTGCGCCAGAACGCCGCATCGAACGGCTTCACCATTGCATACACGGCGGCATTGTCCGCGACCGCAATCACTCCCGCCCCGATGACGCATACCAGTACTTGCAAAGGCTGAGGCAGCGCCATTCCGGTTTCGGGATTATCTAGTGTCTGTCGAATCCAATGGCTTCCGTCCCGGTGCCGCCCGTCAAACTTCATCCTGCTATTTCTCCTACCTGCTTCTTCGCTTTCGCTAGATAGGGGAAGAATAACCCATTGATTCGTGGGATGCAGAACAATATCCAAGCGAAGAACACGTCCACCGCCAGCGCACCAAAGATAGACAACACGAAGTGAGGACCCTCACCGTATTGATTCATGGCCATGCTGAGCCCATCGAATCCGACGATTGCCGCAACCCAGATAATCACAGCAACCGCGACAATCCACCAATAGACTCGAATATAGTCGACGAATCCGTGTTGTTTTGCCAATACACCCAATAGACGAAAGCAGAAGCCGCCATTCCTGATTGGATACCGAGCGGCAGCCAGCACACCCGTGCCGAAGCATAGCCGACAATGAACAAGCCAGATATGACAATTGACGGATACTTACTTCTGTATGCGAGATGGACGAACAAATGTGCCCAGAGCAGGCCAAGCAGGAACCACAGTGCTCCGATACGGAACGGAACAGGCCACAGATAGTTCCCGAAGTCGCCTGCACTGTAGTATGCAGCCGCCGCTCAACCCTTGAAAGCACGCTCGGCCCCGGTGCGAAGAATAAATGCACCGGTCGTGTTGATCACGACAATGGCCAAAGCAGTAATGGCATACGTGACAATGAGCTCATGACTCTCCTTCCTCCATCGGAACCCACGCTTGGGATGCATGAAGTAACCCGATATGATGAAAAAAGACATATGAAACGTGAAACGGGTATGATACAACGCAATCGCGATATCATTGTGCGGAACAAAAGTATCAGCTATAAGCACACTGTGACCTAAAACAACAGCAAGAATAGCAATATCTTTAGCCACATCATAAAAACGAACCTTAGCATTCATGCCAACCGCACATCATTAACATCTTGAACTTGGAATCCAACCGTCAAGAAGAACGGTTTCTTGATTTTAGGAGTTTGAATTTAGCAACGACAAAATCGGAAATCACACATAAACCACCGGCGGAGTAAATTAACAATATTTGCGCAGCTGGCATAATGTACTGAGATTTCGCCTCCCAAAATATATATATAAAAGCGACTCCCAAGCAAGTAATCAATGGAACCAGTGATTCAATCTCAATATCCTTTCTCCTTATCAGCAAGAACGCTACAGCACCAGCGAAAGTCAGAAACTGAACTGCATCCATTTCAACCCAAATGATTTTGTTGAGATTCCCATAGTATATGGAATGGAGAACAGGCGACATAGGCCGCTTCGCCATCACTCCAGGCTTCTGCGGCCCTTCCGAGTTCCAGTTGCTGTTCAACAGAGATTCATAGCTCGGTTCCGCCCATTCCAAGGTAATCTTCTTGCCCATAAAATCGGACGCATACTTTGGGTCAGAAGAAAAAACCTTCCACGTATTAAGCAAGGATTGCTTTGAATCACGCACCGCCGTTCCTGGATTATACTGGTCTCCGGACCACTGCCACACAAACCCGTCATAATACCCCGGAGCCCCCGGCAAGTTCGGATACCGGTCAACCCTCAAACCCATTGCAATCCAAGCGATCTTGGACAGACCATTATCGGTAACCACATGATAACGAGCCGAGACGGCGGCATTAATACCAGTGGAGCATAGCACATATATAACAAAAGTAGCCACACAAGCGAAAAGATCGGCAACCCTTCGCCTTTTTACTGAAACAACAATCCACGCAATGCACATCGCAAATAAGACGACAATCATCGTTGATTTCAGTAGGATACTAACTGTCAACAAAACAGCACTACAGACAATTTTTATTTTCCTAGGATTTTTAAAATAGTAAAGCTGAATCAGCAAAGCGCCGATGGCAAACGGGAAACCAACCGGATTACCATATGCAAAAGTAGAATAGAACACAGCAGGCAAAAATGCCGCGCAAAGAAGCACCGTGGCATTGGACGCCTTATTACCAAAAGCGACCAGAGAGTACTTAGCCAACAGGTAGCCCGATGCCGCAATGCAAATCGAATTAATCAACTCAACGGCGACATAAGCATTGTCCCCAAATATGTACACACATACTTTCAAGAATAAAACATAGGAAATTTGATACGGATAGCGTTCCATATACGAACCATGAGCCCAAAAGGAATTGTAATCATGACCAAGCGTAGTCGCCGCACCAAACAGATCAAGGGAATCCCAATCAGGCCATGTATTCGCTAGCACAAACCAGAAAGCGGAAATGAAAAATAGATAAACCGCCAGATAACGCAGCATCTTCTTTGCATCGCATTGTTCCAACACGTTATAGAAATTCAACAATGCCATGACGACCAGCCCAATGAGCGACCCCAGAATGGTGGTTACCACCGCCGATGTTGAAACCGTATACTCGGTACCCGGCCTTCCGTATTCCGGGTAGCTGACCGTCACCAACAATGACAGAATGCCAATACAGGAGAACACTGCAATGGCAATCCATATAAAGAAATAATTGGCGAATTTACCAAATACGGTATCAGCATACCTCGCGGCGACATCATGCAAACCTTCGTCTCTCAAATCTCCCATTGCTCACTCTCCAGTACGTGGTCGCACGTTATCCTTCGAAAATCCATCGCAAACAAATCCACAACAGATGGCTATGAACATATAGCGTAATAGACACCCTCCCCATACGCTGTAGAACGCATGGCGACACCCACCAGCCTAATCAAACATCCAAATCCGATTCGGCCAGGCCCAATGATAGACTAGATTAGTTTTTATGTTAGTACTTTCAATGCAATAAGGATATTAATGAAAACGAGAATACGATATTATGACATTGCCAAGGGTATTGCCATACTCGCAGTTATCATTGGTCACAGTATTCTCATTTCCGACGCATTCGCCCCACAAGGGAATTTTGCGGAAACGATTTATCATATCTGCTTCACATTCCACATGCCCCTCTTCTTTATTATTTCCGGCTACTTTATGCATCCCGAAAGACCATTCAGGTGGGGCAAGGAAAGTCGTGAATTGCTAGCCACCTACGCCCTGACAGCTATCGCGATTATTGTAATCAATACTGCACTGGCGCACTCACGCCATATAAGCTTCAAACAAACATTCGCCGGATGGAGCGCGGCAGCCTATTACGGGGCCGGCGATTTTGCCAACAACTATCTATGGGATGTTCCTTACCGAATCGGGGCGCTGTGGTTCTTACTTGGGCTCTTTTGGGCTCATCTGCAAGTACACATGGCTTACAAAACGAGGTTCCCTTGGCTAATCGTGCTCCTATGCTTCATCGCCGGATATTGTTCCGCCAAGGTCTTCTGGTTCCCGCTAAGCATTCAATCGGGACTCGCGGCATCTGCATTTGTATACTGCGGCGTGGCATTAAGGCGATATGACGCTTTCAACACGTTACGGCGACCTACACCCCTTTGGCTTGTTTTCGCCGTCGTTTGGATTGTATCAATAGTCACATTCCAAGGGTTCAGTATGGCAATGAACCAATACGGCAGAGGATGGCACTTCGTTGTATCCATACTTGGTGCAGTCAGCGGCACATTCTGCATTCTTGGCATTTCCATGCTTCTGGATCGCGGAGTCGATTCGATAGCAGACATATTCGCACGATTGGGACAGAACAGTCTTGGTATCCTATGCGCGCATATCCTTGAAGACGATACCGTACCTTGGGAGCGGCTGATTCCATACTTGGACATGCACCTTGGAAACCCCCATGTCATATGGATGCTGGTGCTTATGTGCCGAATCTGCTTCGATCTGGCATTCGCTTTCCTGCTGTTCCATATTCCTCAAGTCAACACACTGTTCTTCCCATATCTACAGTCAAAAAAGAAACTCGCCCAATAAACAAGACACGGAAAGGAGAATAACATGGGGAAAACAATGGACTCCATTGTTGAATATCTGCTACTGGCCGCTCGAATCTGCATTGCCATCGCAGCAATAGCAGTAACCGTAATCTCACTGATATGGACAGTGTCCACGGACTACGGTGAATCGATATTCACTTTCTCGACCAGCTCATGTTGGATCGTGGCACTTTCCGCTATCATCTTCATTCTGTTACTGACCTTCACTCCGTTTATTGATACCCTCGCTACATTGGGAGTGAAGCGTCTAGCCATAACCGCCGGCCTAATCTCGGGTCTTATGTCTATAATTTGGGTATTCGCCGCAAATGTAGGCGTGGTTTGGGATTCTCTTGATTTGTGGATTGCGGCAAACGAACCAAACGCCGTGCAATGGGAGCATGCGGGTTATCTGGAACGATCCCCCTATCAGGCATCGATGATTGTCGCACTGAAAATCTGCCAATGGCTCGCTGGCTCAAACGCCCTACTGCTGTTTCAGCTGGGCAACGCCGTATGTGTCGGAGTAGCGTCTTGGACGGTAGTGCATCTCGTCCATGAGTGGACTCAAAGTGACCGCGATGCCTCAATCGCTGCAGTACTGCAGGTCATGTTCCTTCCGCCGGTTCTTTATACGACTTTCGTATACGGAAATCAATTTGCACTTACGTTCGTTCTTATTGCATTCCTGCTTCAGACGATAGGATTCAACAAGAACAAACTTTCCTGGCACTGCCTGTCGGCGCTTGCAATACTTATTGCCATCATCGCCAAAAGGACCTTTACCATCGCGGTGGCGGCACTCGTTCTGTCCTGGCTCGTATATGCGCTCAAACGAAGGAACGCAAAAATCGTCATTCCAGTAATCATTACCTTGGCGCTGACACTCACCATCCCCTCCGCCATAGATTCCGCGATCCTTCGCAGGCACGGAGCCGACTCCAACAATGGTCTTCCCAAAACCACATGGCTGGTCATCGGACTGGGAGCCAACAATAATGGCACGCTCGGCAAGTATCAGCAACTGGGCATGTTCGATGGATTCACCGCGAAGATACCCACGAACTCATATTCACCGGAGCGCCAGGCGGAGCTGAACAAAAAACTGATTTCGCGGCGACTCTCCCATTTCAAGGACGATCCGCTGGATGCAGCTCATTTCATAGCGAAGAAACTGGTCTATGAATGGGGTGATCCGACTTATGGATCAATCATAGCTTCCAATTGGACTCGTGGCACTACGCCTCCCATCAGCGATCGTCCCAAAACCGCCATTGCCAATTCCGTATATGACGGAAAGCTCCACACCATCATTGTGTATTTAATGGATGTATTCGCTACAATTATTTCCCTTGGCTATCTAGTAGCATTCCTGTCTAAGAAAAACAGATACGAGTTTTGGGGAATTGCATTTTGCGTCACCGGGGGATTCCTACTGTATATAGCGTGGGAAGCGAAAGGCCAGTACACGCTGCCCTTCGTTCAACTCATGATTCCATATGCAGCAATTGGTATTCGACTTCTAGCCGAATCTCTCACAGGGGTCAAAAACAAAATTATTCAGCGGAAGATAGCATAAACCATTTTATGCCAAACCAATGGCTGGGATGCCGCGCCCCTATCGCGTAGCACCCCAGCCTTTCATATACCCACGGCATTCAATTAAACAACGAAATAATTGAAAACTCAACCTTTACCTACGCAGATCGGCAAGCAAACGGCAACATAAGTACGAGTCGAACAAAACGTTTTCCCACAAAAAGGAGCATTAAAGCACAAATTGTGATGACAGAAATTGTTTCTGATATACGCCAAGACAATGGTTCAACATAGGAAATATGCACCCATCCGGCATAATCATCAGGCAAATCCAATTGCATCAACCTGTTTGATGTTTCACGCAATGTAAGCGTACGACCGAAATCAGTATCAGCCCGATAATTGGGATACATAAGCAATGGCAACGTTACGCTACCACTCTTCGACGCCGAAATATACAAATCGATTGTCCCATCCTTTTTCACATACTTTTCTATACGAGCATTGCTGCTCTCAGGGTCGCCAAGGTGTGAATCAAGGTACGAGACATCGAACTTCTCAGGGAGATATTCACCATTTATTACGCCATATCCACTCATCTGAGCAGACGCTACAGATGGGAACTTACCGCTGGGCTCGGATCCATGAATCCAGCTACTTGTAGCGAACCCGGCCTCCATTAGAGCAATACATACAATCAGCGCACCTCCCATACGGGCTATGCGCATATAGGCTGCATTGGAGTATAGGCAAAATAACCCAGCACAACAAACCACTATCAGTAAGACGGATACGCCACCAAGGAAACGCCACGGGAATTGAATAGAAGCAGCAAGACTAATCATCTCATTCCATATAGCGAATCTACTCAAGTGCCAAGGGAATAGAGTCGACATTAGAAATAGTAACGCCATGCTGATTGCAAAAGCAATCAGACCGATGCGGAACATACGACATGACTTCTTCCGGCAAATAACATCGCCAAGAACAATTACCAGAATAAATACTGCCATGCCGAGCAACAGCGCCCATCCGAGCGCCAGCGGCATATCTTGCGCCACCTGATTAGGATCACGTCCACTAGCACCTGTCATAGGAGGAAGAAACATGAACAGCTGTGCCGGCTGCACCAGACTACTTGCCGCTACGGATATTTTCTCGGCATTATCCAACGACAGGACACGCATGTCGACGTTGTGGTAATAATCCAGGAAGGGCACTACATACCACATGCAGAGACCTATCGAGCATGCGGCGGATAGCGCCAGCTGTTTCCATACATATCTTGTGTGATTCACATAGAGTCCCACAATCAAGAAACAAAGCATCGTCACGGCTATGAGCAGGACACTAATTACGTGCGATAATACGATACCTGAAATCCCCAGTGAAGTCCACAGCCAAGGATGCTTACTGGAGCCGGAATATATAATCGCATACCACCCATATAAAAGCACCGGGAAGAAGAATAAAGCCGTGTATTCACCAACGGCTGCGCGCAAATACACGTCCACCAAACGATAAGGAGACAATGTCCATAGAGCACTGGCAACGCACGCAATTAACGTGGAGTCAAACACCCGTCTAACAATTACAAATGTGACGATGACTGTTGCCAAATTAAGTGCTAATACAAATAGTTTGTATGCGGACCCAATGGACAAACCCAGTATATGCAATATTGCCGATGGATACAGGAATATGTCCCCATACATAATGGATAGCGGATACCCATATCCATCAATCTGTGAATATTGCATGCGAACAGGGAACTGCCCACTCTGCAGTGCGTTCGCAATCCCTTGAATTCGATAGAGATGAAACAGCAGATCCTGCCCTTGTGTCATAGGCAGATATGTCATAAACATAGGGATATCGGCGACAAACCACACTATCGCCAAGAATAGTACGACAATACGCTTCCACTGCCTCATCCCGCAGGCAGGTAAAACCATTTCACAGGATGCTGCCTGCTGCTCATTTGACAATATGCTGCTCCTGCACGAGATAATTCGGCCGATGCTTGGTCTGCATGAACACTCGTCCGAGATATTCGCCTATGATACCGAGACTCAGTAGCTGGATTCCACCAAGGACCAGTACCACCACCATGGTCGACGCATACCCCGGCACATCAACGCCCCATGCCAACGTTCTAATCAAAATCACAATCGCATATACAATTGCAGCAAAGGATACGATGCCGCCCGCCCATGTAGCGATCTTCAACGGCATGGTAGTAAAACTTGTGATGCCATCCATTGCCAAGTGGAACAGTTTCATGTAATTCCACTTGGTCTTTCCTGCTACACGCTTATCGCGATCATAAAGAAACTCTATTTTCCGGAAGCCAATCCAGCTGAAAAGCGCCTTCGAGTTACGCTCGGATTCGTCCAGTCGCTTCAACGCATCGATGCACTTGCGATCCAATAGGCGAAAATCACCGGTATCCTTCTGAATCGCGACACCAGACACCTTCTGCAACAAGTCATAGTACCAACGGCTCGTCGCCTTCTTCAACCAGCTCTCCCCTTCACGGGAACGGCGCCGGGCATACACGTCATCGTATCCCTGCCTCCACAGCTCGGCCATCTGCGGAATCAGCTCCGGAGGGTCCTGTAAATCCGCGTCGATAATCACCAAACCATCCGTATGCACATTCTCGATCCCGGCATACATGGCTTTTTCCTTGCCAAAGTTACGCGACAGGAAGATGTACTCCACATACGAATGAGTCTTTGCGTATTCGCGTATCAACGCCCGGGTATCGTCCTTGGAACCATCATCCACGAACAGCAACGTATACTCAAGATTCTTCGCGTCGGCAATCAACGAATCCATACGCTTGAACAATAGGGGCAACGATTCCTGTTCATTGAAGCAAGGAACCATCACCGTCAGCGAACGCCTATCCGTGGAGTTCTGAATATCCATATCCCGCACTACCTCACTCTGTCAGCTGAAAACTCGCTCCCGTCAAGCGGCATGCGCACATTTCATGAACGGTACACCATAGTAGCCCATCTCCGACGGTTATCCACAACGAAGCGCAAAGACCGCGCTCGGTTGGAGTAGTACATATCACCGTGCCGTCACTTCCAGAGCATCGGTGTCGTCGATGCCAACCGCTTCGCCTATATGAAGCGCCACTAACCCTCAACAGTAAGGAGCATGCTTGGATTGTATCCTCATAGGGATACAATCCAAGCATGAAGAACAAGCCAGCATTCCAAAGACTCGCCCCTCTGATGGCGACGCAATGGGGACTGGTGACCTCAGCTCAAGCCCGACGTTTCAACGTTTCCCGCTCGGACCTTTACAAGCTTGAGAGGGCAGGCAAACTAGAGAGACTGCTCAAAGGGGTGTACCGCAACAACTCCGCCCCGTCGGAACAATTCGAGGCGATACATGCCGCCTGGCTGTCTCTATACCCGCAACAAACGGCCGAGGAGCGGCTGCAGGATTCGATTCCGGATGCAGTAGTGAGCTCCCATACCGCCGCGTGGCTGCTTGGAATAGGCGACTTCGTTCCGGAACCCTACTGCTTCAGCACCCCCATGCGTAAGCAAACCCAACGCACCGGTATCATGCTACGCACCAAAAGATACCCACCTGAATCACTGACGAACCGGGAAGGGCTGCCCGTAACCACCATCGAACAGACCACCGCGGACCTCGTCGCAGAGGATACGGACCTCTCGCTTGTCTCGGATATCTTCCTGAACGCCAGCAAGGAGATGCTCGAAAACCTCAACCGCTCCTATCTTGCGGAACTCCTCGCCCCTTACGCCAAACGTAACGGCTTCCCAGAGGGGGATGGCGAAAAGCTACTGCAAATATTCCCGACCACGATGCACAAACCATTGTGCGATGGAATCATCACAATCTGAAATGGAGTCACGACTGAAACTCCGATGTGGTGGTGCGATGACTCGTCACCGCACCACCATCCTCGTCGACTATTTCAGAAGCCACTGCTGGGCGGCACTGCCATTCGACGTATACAACTGGACATTCGTGCCGTTGGAGGTCAAGCCGGCGGCCACATCAATCACCATGCCCTCCGCAGCGGCGGAACGCAACGTGACGCTGCCGTCCGCGTTCCTCACCGCGATCCACTTCTGCGCCCACGTACCGTTGCCCGCGAACTGCTGGATGTTGGTCCCATTGGTGGTGAATCCGCCGGCGATGTCCAGCACCTTGCCGGAACCGATGTTCGTCAGCGTCACATATCCCTGCGCATCGTGTGAGACCCGCCATTTCTGCGCGTTCGTACCGTTACCGGCGAACAGCTGCACGTTCGCGCCATTCGACGCGGATCCGCCGGCGACGTCCATTACCTTGCCGGCGTTCAACTTCGATGCGAACACGACCACCCTGCCGTCAGCAAGCACGTTCCGGTTCTTCGAGGCGGCGTCATTCAACCGACCGCGCATGGTCTTGGCTTCGATGAACCGCCACTTCTGCGCGGTGGTACCGTTGCCGGCGAACAATTGCACGTTCGCACCATTCGACGTGGACGCGTTGAACACATCAACCACCATGCCCTCCGCGGCGGCGGAACGCAACGTAATACTGCCGTCCGCGTTCCTCACCGCGATCCACTTCTGCGCCCACGTACCGTTGCCGGCGAACTGCTGGATATTCGTGCCGTTCGCCGTGACGCCGTTGAACACATCCAGCACCTTGCCGGAACCGGCATTCGTCAGGGTCACATAGCCCTGCGCATCATGGGAGACGATCCAACGCTGGGCGTCGGTGCCGTTATCCGAATACAGCTGCACGTTCGCGCCATTCGCAACGGAACCGGCGGAGACATCCAAAACCATCGACGTCTTCACAGCGGCCGACACCTTGTATGTACCGTCCGCGAGCACGCTCCTATTGGCCGCGGCCTGCTCGTCCAGACGTTCGCGCATCGTCTTCACCTTATCCAGCGTCCACTGCTGTGCGACGGAATCGTTGTATGTGGACGTCTGCAGCTTCACCTGCGCGGACACGTTGCCGGCAGGCACGTCGACCGCCTTCGCGGTCCCCGCGTTGAGGAACGTGAGCCCATTCCCATCCGCGAGCACGGACCAATGCTGCGCCGTCGTACCATTCGAGTCGAACTGTTGGATGGCCACACCGTTACCGGCCAACGCACCGGCGACCTCCACAGCTTTGCCGGACCTGACGTTCATGATGCGGTACACACCGTTACCAACCTCATTGAGACGGTACATCTGCGCTTCGGAGCCATTCCACGCATACAGTTGGGCTCTCGTGCCATTCGCCGTGGAACCAGCGGTCATGTCCATCACGAAGTCCGCGTTCTTCGCGGATTGGATACGCACCTTCGTATTCGTCGGTACATTCGCGCCGACCGTGGCGACGGAGAACTTTTGGGCGGACGAATCATTCGGCCCGTACAAGGCGACGGTCGTGCCGTCGGACGTGTCGCCACCGGCGATATCAAACACCCAGTTGCCGAGCGCGGACTGCAGGTACCAACCCGAACCGGAATCACGGATGAACCATCGTTGGGCGACGGTACCGTTCGCGTCGAACTGCTGGACGACGGCACTGGGCTTGGCCTCACCATTGGCGACGTCAAGGACTTTGCCGGAGTTGACGTTCCTGATCACGTAACTGCCGTCGGACTGCCTCGTGAACGTGAACTGTTGGGCCTTCGACTTGTTCGCGGCATACAACTGGGTCTTCGCGCCATTCGCGGTGCCGCCACCGGCGATCTCCACGCCGGAGGAATCACGCTTCACAGAGTTGATGTAGTACGTACCGTTCGGAACGGAAATCGCCGGCATCGTACGCACATCGTAGCCGGTCTGATACTCCTTGTTGCCGAAGGCGTTGAGGTCGACGTTGCCGGTGATGCCGGTGATCTTGCCGCTGCTGGTGTACTGCCAGCCGCGGTCGTTCGCGGGGAACGCGGTGTACTGCATCGTCGAACCGTACTGGGCGACCCAACGCGTCTTCGCATGGATGCTCGCGCTGTCCAACGCCGTGTTCAGATAGCTCGTGTACGAGTAGACGCTCAGATTCGTGTACCCCGCCGCCCGGAGCTTCGCATACCAGGCATCCACGATCCCCTCATACACGCCCGGGGACGACGGACTCCGATGCCCCGTATACGTCCACGTCTCCAAGTCATAGAACACCGGATAGCTCAAGTCCCCCGGATTCACACCCGCCTTCCGCAGCAGGCTCACCACGTCCGCGCCCTCCGACGCGCCATCACCCGCATTCTCCGCATACGAGAACACGTACACGCCGAACGGAATCCCCAGACGCCGGCACTCGCTGATGTTCCGCAACGCCTGCGCGTCGAACCCGTTGTCCCAGCCATAGCTCAGACGGATGATCGCGCCACCGACGCCCGCATCCTTCACCTTCTGCCAGTCGATCGTCCCCTGCCACGTCGACACGTCGATTACGCCCTTCGCCTGCTGGACGAACAGATTGTCCTTCGCGTCGAAGAACGCCGGAGTCCCGTTATACGAACCCCAATGCGCGCCATACTCGTTGCCCGGCAGAGACGCCAGCCGCACGGAACCGACGGAACGGGAAGCGACGCCAGACGCATCCGCCGCATCCGCTTCCACGTCGCCGCCGTTCGCCGCGACCTTCGCCTTCACCTCGGCCGCGCTCACCGGGATGAACGACTCGCCTCCCGACTTCGCCAACGGATCCGGCTGCCGGCTCTCCGTCCCCACGATCCGCGGATCGGTGACCGTCTCGCCCGTCTCGATGTCCTTCAACCCGCCATCCGGAGTCACCGCATATTGCTCCGACACCACCGTCGCATCATCCGGGATATCGGAAGACACCCTGTCCGGCAGATCGGCATCCGGATTACCCGGCATCGCATCGGAGGCCGTATCGCCGGCGACCGGACGCGCCGCGAACGCGGTCGCGCCGGACGCGGCACTCGCGACGGGCGCAACAGACGCAGTACCCGCAGCACCCGCACCCACGTCGGCGAGCGCACTGGCCGGAACCACGCACACCGCACCCAACAACGCAACAGACACCACCGACGCCACAGGCGCCGCGGCCACACGCAACACACGCGGCATACGCGACGCGCACGACTCCACAGAACCATGCCCCGATGCACCAAACCGATTCTTCCCCACCATGTCCAGACTCCTTGACGCGCTCTCGCCGCATCGACCATCATGCCGGCCGCCACACGCGGGAACCGGCGCAATCGCAACGTTTTCGACCGTGGTTCAGTCTAACCGGCGAGTCGGATAAGACGAAGCCCGATACGGGAGGCGTGACTCCCGACAGCGCACGGAGCAAATAACGGGCGCACATCGGCATCCAGCTGAGGCGAATTGTTTGTTTTGCCGGAATAGGTAGTACAACTTCCTCTGTAACAGAGTTCTATCACATAAACTGATAGAAATTCACGGAATGACATATACTTGCCACATCACTGATAGAAGCGGTGGATTCTGGCGGCATGCCACGACTGCAGAAGTCTTGCAAACGGGCTGCAAGCGAGTTGGGACCGCACAGGAATGAGGAGGACGCGTAATGATCGATCGCCCCACGTACACGGATTGGTTGGAACGATGGCGCGGCAAGGACGTCATCAAAGTGGTCACGGGTCTGCGCCGCTGCGGCAAATCCACCGTACTCAAACTATTCCGCGACTATCTCATCGCCGAGGGCGTGGCACCGGAACGCATCATCGCCATCAACTTCGAAAGCCTGGAAGAGGACTACCCCACCGACGCCAAACCCCTCTACGACTACATCGTCTCTCGTCTGACACCAGGCGTCACGAACTACGTGTTCCTGGATGAAATCCAGCATGTCCGGGAGTTCGAACGCGCCGCCGACGGACTCTATGTGCGCGACGACGTCGACCTCTACCTCACCGGATCGAACGCCGACCTGCTCTCCAGCGAACTGGCCACACGACTCACCGGACGATACGTGGAACTCCGCATGCTGCCCCTATCGTTCAAGGAATACCGCAGCGTACGACCCGTCACCGAGACGCCGGAACAGTCCTTCGGCCGCTACCTGCTGTACGGCGGCCTGCCGTACGCGGCCACCCTCGACTCCGATCAGGACATCGCGGACTACCTCGGAGGTGTCTTCAACACCATCCTCGTCAAAGACATCGCGCAACGCCATCCGCGCATCAACACCGCCGCCTTCAACGAAGTCGCCTCGTTCCTGGCGGACAATGCCGGCAACATCACATCCGTGAAAGGCATAGCCGATGCCATGAAACAGACCCATCGCGGCATCTCCCCCACCACGGTGAACGAGTACATCACCGCCCTGCGCGAGAACTATCTGCTGTTCCGAGCCGACAGATACGACATCAAAGGCAAAGCTTATCTGAAGACCCTTGAAAAATACTATCTGGGAGATCCCGGCTTCCGATTCTGGTTCCTCGGCAAAACCGGCGGCGACCTCGGGCACCGCATTGAGAACATCATCTACCTCGAGCTGCTCCGACGCCACCGTACCGTCCACATCGGCAAAGTAGGCGCCACCGAAGTGGACTTCTATACGCCGGGTTCTCAAGGCGACCACTATTACCAGGTTTCACTAAGCGTGATGGACGAATCCACGCTCGCCCGAGAACTCCGCCCGCTCCGAATCATCGACGACAACCATCCCAAGACCCTGCTGACCATGGACCGCATCGGGAACGGGAATCACGCCGGCATCAAACAGACCAACATCATCGACTGGCTGCTGGAGTAGCGACGGTGCCGGCCACGCACCGTGACGTACGTGAATGCGCGACGGTGCGACGCAGATCGCGCGTCGCACACGCACGCACTCACGCACGCACACGCACGCGCACTCACGCGCCCGGGAGGGCGGCGTGGAGGGCGGTCATCACGACCAGGGAGATGACGGCGGTGACGGTCAGGGAGAAACCGGCGAGCTTCGCGTTACCGGTCAGGGAATCGGTGAACTTCGTCGAGAAGATCGTGATCGGGGCGAACGAGCCGAGGACGACGATCTCGCGGATACGCATATCGAACGGAAGCAGGAACCAGGCGGCGAGCGCGATCAGCACGCCGAACAGCGCGCGCCAGGCAATCACCTTCGCGAGCTCGATCTTATCCTTGCGATTGTCCGGAACCTCCATCATCAGGCCGATCATCGCCATCGCGCAGAACGCGTTCGCATTGGCGAACGGCGTGATCAACGTGACGATCGGCTGCGGGATGGTGATGTGCAGGAACATGAACACGAGCATCAGCATGTAGATGTCGAAACTGATCGAACCGAGGAAATCACGCGCGATGTTGCGCAGACGCAGCACCAGCGGCAGGCTCTTGAAATTGTCGTCCATGTGCAGCAGCGTGCGCGTGATCGTGAGCGAACCGGCCGTCGCGACCGTCGCGTTGCCGATGTCCAGCATGATGACCGGCAGGCCCGCGGACGCGCCCATGAACGTCTGCACCACAGGCAGGCAGAACGCGCCCAGATTCAGGCCGGACGCGTTGAGCATCTGGAACGCGCGGTAGTTGCGCTCGTCGCCGCGCGAACCCGCGTAGACGACGAACAGCGGGACGGCGCACGCGAAGAAGCCGAACAGCACGATCCACAGCATGCGCATGTCATGCTTGTTCGTGGCGAACGAGAGGATGATCGCGCACGGCAGGGTCAGGTTGAATACGAGACCCTGCGTCACCTTGTAGTCGCGGTCGCCGAACACGTGCAGATGCTTGAGCGCGTACGGGCCGATGATGGCGAGCAGCAGCGCGCCGGATTGGAACAGCATGGAATGGCCTTTTTGATGTGGGGTTGGTGTGGGTTGGTGTGATTGCGTAGGTTGTGGTTATGCGTGGGTTGTGGTTATCGGATACGCAAGACACCATAGGCGCGTGAAGGGCGGGCGGCGGCGGGACGGTCACATGGCGTTCATCGTTGGTGGCGGCGGTGGTATTGGCGCTGGCTCAGGACCAACGCGGTCAGCCGGATCAGGAACTCGCGCCACTGTTCGGCGTCCTTCAAGGTGTTGTTGTGCGCGGTCAGCACCTCCCAACCGACCGCGGTGAGCGCGGACTGGCGGGACACGTCGTCGCTCCACTGGTCGGCGTGATGACGTCCCGCGTATTCGATGCCGATGCGCAGATCGGGCAACGCCATATCCAGATATACGAAGGCACCGTTTTCGTTAATCGCCACCTTGTGGTTGACCTGTAATGAGCGAAGCTCCGGCAGCGGCTCGGCCTCCAATCTGAGACGAAGCCGGGTCTCCATCGAGGAATCGGTGTTCTCGCGCATGCGGCGCATGGCGTTTAGGCATTTCACGCGGCCTTTGAACCGCGGCGGCAGGACTTCGAACAGCGCATTGAAATCATCCGGGGTGAAATGCGGGTCGGATTGGTTGCGGCGCATCATCGAGTCGGCAAGCACCGTCAGCTCGTCCTCGTCGAGAATCCGCGCCATCTGAGCCCAGACCAGCAGCGGATGCGTCGCTTGCACGCCCTCGATGATCTGGCCGGGCGAATACTCGCGACGGTGTTCTTGGGGAATGGTCAGCCACGCGGGCTTGGTCAACAGATGGCATTGCACTCCATTCCAGATGCGCCGCTTCGCGGGGTCGTCCACGACGATGTGCAGCTTCTCCAGGTCAAGCGCGCCGCGCGGGAGCAGCGGCAGCTCGATGCCATGCAGCCGGAGGGCTGAAATCAGACCGCACTCGAATGCGACACCATGCCTGTTCGCGAGGTCCATGGCCTTGCGCAGTTCGTCAAGCCGGTTCAGCGCCAATTGCCTCATCGCAATGCCCGGGGTCGTCGGTGTGGTTGCAACGTTCATGGCATGAAGCGTAGGCGGTCATGGATCGGAGCTGAAATCCAGCCGGCCCGCGGTGGAGGAGCACGTATGAGACGGTGGATAACCGGAGATGACTTTCGGGAGGAACCGTACATGGGAGCCGCCGAGTGAGGATTTGCCCCATGCTTGGCAGTTCTGCACGCCATCGGGCCGGCCCGGGCCGGCCGGGGCCGGCCAAGTGTGTACAGGCGCATGGGGACAGGACCATACAGGGCGTATCCGTATCCGAACTTGTATGCTTCAGACGCATTCCTGCATGGTTCGGGTAGGTACCTGCATAGTCCAGGCGGAAACCTGTAGAAGAACCGGACGAACCTGTAGCCGATTGGCTTGAACCTGTAGGGCACGACCTTGAAGAACGTCTTCCCGCCGGCTGCCTGCAAGACCACGATCCTTGGAATTCCGCGGAAGTCGGCGACATAAATAATCGTAGATGCGGATGCCTTCAGGACCATACACTGCAGGTTGGCGTTATTCTCCTACATGTTGCATGCTCGTTTATGCACGTTGCCCTTCCAACCATGCACGTTACGTGCCCAACCACGCACAAAGCGGGGCAAACCATACATGTTCGAGAGCCCCAAGTCTCCGCGTTCCGGAGTTTCCACGCAGGTTCATGCCCTGTGGGCAAATCAGCCTGCAGCGTGCGCGGCATGCACAGCGTGCGCAGCATGCACAACGCAAGGCGGAGAGAACGAGGCCGCAGAAGGAGTGACGAGGCAAACGGGCATACGCGCCCGCGCGCTGCCCCCCATACGCCTATGTGATTTACGGGGGTGCCGTAACCAATAGGGGGTCAGGAAGGGGGCATGCAGCCTATCCGCTGAAGCTGAACAGGGGTATGGAGCCATACATACCCCCTAACCAGCAATCGGTGCACGCGTACGGGCGGCACAGACAATAACGGCGCTAGCACGAAAGCGGCGAGTTTCCGGGATTACCCGAGTCGCGCACATTACAGGCCTGACATGGCACCCCGTTCTGCGGTCCTCCATTCTGTCGATAGGGGGTATAAACGGGGGTAATGCGATTCGAAGACGCCCGGGCAGTAAGGGGGGAATAGCCCCCTAAAATGCCCCCATATTTTTTAGTAGTCAAACAGGCAACGCGGCACGGCGCCTTCCGTCCGAGCCCCAGGGGACGTGGTCGAGCCACCGAACGTTCGTTGTGTGTCACGGAGCACCATTCACGCCGCTAGCTCCTGCACCACCTGAGCCGAATGAGGCAGCTGAGATCAATCGGACATGTCTTGAGGGCAGGGTTAGTAGCCCAACTCCAATACTCCGTTCTTCTTTACACCATACCCCCGTAAAGATTCTTCGCAGCTGTCCCCCTATGCAATCCCCCTATAGGCAGAAATACCCCCTATTGTCAGCCACCACGGGGGGCTCCAGATCTCGCCACTTCTACCTGCATAGATCTGACAAGCTCTGGAACATCACGCCTCCGGGCGTCAGCACCGACATGACTCCGTCCGCTTCTTGCGCGTGGGTGTTATACCCCCTTCAATGCCCCCCTAACACCCCAAGAGCGCAAGCCATTAAAAATGGGGTTTATAGGGGGCATACCCCCTATAAACCCCTGTTGGCAGACCGTACTCAAGCGCCATCACCAATCGCGCGGCAGACACAACGGCAGACGCATCCGCAGCGCACCGGTCGGCGGAACCGGCCCCGAATCAGTCGTCGAGCACGTCGGGCAGCGGGCACGGCATCGGACGCCACGCGTTGTCGTGCAGGAGCTTGCGGGAATCCCACCAGCCCTTCGCGATCTGGACGACGCCGGTCTTCAAGTGCTCGCGGTCGACCATGACGAGGCGGATGAGCTCCTTCGCGGCGGTGGCGATTGTGCCGAGGCCGAAGAGGAACGGACGGTAGTCGCCGTACACCATGAAGTAGCGGGCCATGTAGCCGCGGTTGCGCATGATGTGGTAGCGGTTCATGTCGGACGTGGAGTTGAGCTGACGCAGGCCGGCGATGTCCCAGTTGCCGATTTCGCGCGTACGGCGCAGCACGACGTCGGGGATGACGATCGGCGCGGTGACCTTGCTCGCGCGGTAGCCGTAGATCGTGTCATCCCAATAGATGAAGAAGCGCGGATCGGGCAGGCCGATCTCCTTGACGACGCGACGGTTGAACAGGCCGCCCTCGAAGCACAGCGTGTTCATCGTGCGGAAGCCGGCGCGGCCGAACGCGGCCGGCGCGATCGGGTTCGGGATGCCGAGACCGATGCGGAAATCGTACTGCCAGTAGAACGGGCCGCCGTCATAGTCGAAGCGGCTGCCCTGGATGACCTCGTGGCGACGGGTCCACGGGGCGAGCTTGGCGATGCCGTCGGGCAGGACGGCGACGTCGTCGTCCATCACCCAGAACCATTCCGCGCCGAGCTGGTACGCCTTCTTCACGCCGGCGGAGAAGCCGCCCGCGCCGCCCAGATTCTCGGTCTGCGGCGCGTAGACGACGCGCGACTGGTTGCCGGAACGGTCGGCGACGGTCTTGCCCCACTGCGCGGTGACGTCGGCGGCGAAATCCTCGACCATGGACTTGGTCTCGTCGGAATGCTCGTTGTCGACGACGATGACGCGCCACGGCGCCTGTTCGAGCGCGAGAATCGACTCGAACAGGGTGGCGAGCAGGTTCTGGCGCTTGTAGGTGGTGATGACCATGGCGAGCTTGTCGATGGTCCTGGGGTCCTTCTTCGCGGTCTTCGCGGTCTTCGTGGTCTTCGCGACGGTTTTGTCGGTCTTCGCGGCGTTCGCGGTCGTCTTCACTTCGGTCATGGACGTATTCTCTCACCACCCGACGAACGGCGGCCACGACGTTTCCGGCATCGTCAGCACCCGGTCGACGACCACCACATTCCGTTAACCTTCACACCCTATGATTGTCAGTGGGGAGAAGGCTCACGACGCCCCGGAACGAGGCGAACGAGACCACCGTCGTCAACGTCGACGACGGCTCGCGACACGCCGATGGCACACAAGATTGGACACATCCGCAAATCCCATGCTATTCTCTCTCAATTGTGTGCTGAGCTTGCTTGTTCAGGAGTTCAGGGAAACACATGGAGGATTCGCCTAGTGGTCTATGGCGCACGCTTGGAAAGCGTGTTGGTGTAACAGCCTCACGAGTTCGAATCTCGTATCCTCCGCCAACAGGGTTTTCGGAGTTTTCCGGAAACCCTTTTTCATTGCCGACGACCCCGAGAAGTGGGGTCCAAGCGCTGCGGCGTCCAGCCCAAGGCGGACACGTCGAGACGGTGCGCTCGTTCAACAACCGGTTCGGACAGACGCGCAGCCAGAGCCCCGCATCCCACAGGCATCCCCCATCGGCCCGCACCCGTACCCGAACCTAGGAACCTTACCCACACCCCACTTCCTAGGTTCCTAGGTAACTTCCCAGGTTCGGGTTCGGAGTACGCAACGCAGCCCCGGCTTCTACTCGGAAGCCACCAGCCGGTACCGGCGCTTGGGACTGTACTTGGACCCGATGCCCTCGACGAGGTTCTCGTCCATCAAACCGGACAGGTAGTCGCGGATGGTTTTCGCCGATACTCCCGCCGCGTCGGCCAGTTCGGATGTGCTGGCGCTGTTCCGCTCCGCCAGATACGAGAGAATCGCCTGACGCATGTTGTCCCGCGAGTATGAGGTTCCTTCCTGCTCGGTCATTCTGCGATGTCCGAAGATGATGCGGAATTCGCTCAACGTACTCACCGGCACCGGCGGATCCATGAGCGCATCGGCTCGGACAGACGCGGCGCATGGCGCATCCTCACCCCATCACAGTCATCCCATGAGTGATGCGACGGCTCGTGCCAACATGGCGTGGACACAGTGACGGAGACGGAATCGTGGACTCCTGATGGAACCCAACCTCCACCCGAACCTAGGAACCTTACCCACACCCACTTCCTAGGTTCAGACCCCTAGGCCCGCTCCCGGGCAAGACACACGATTCCCATCACCCTTTAGCGAGCGACCCGCTCCATGCCATCGGCGAATCTGTCCAGGCGTAGCCTACGCAGATGTGCCAGCTCCTCGGCCATGGTACGCGGCGGATTATCCTTACTGGACACGACGGCGTTCATCGCATTCACGATGCCATCGTGGTCGCGCGTGAGCATCGTGCTCAGGAACTCGTCCGGATGAACGGCTTCCACAGCGTACCGTTCAAGACTCAGCGGCGGGAAATCCTTGAGGTTGTACGTAACGATGTAATCGGCATCGGCGGACAGGGCAGCGGCGAGCACGTGCCGGTCATCCGGGTCCGGCAGCTCAAGCGTCGCTTCGAGATGTTCCCAACCGTAGACGCAATGGGTAGGGTTCATCGGCGTGATGAACGAGAGCAGACGATCCGCCTGTTCCGGCGTACGATTGCGTCTTTCAATGAGCGCGCGGCGAGCCTCCTCTAGAATCCGCTCGGACCACACGGCGTCGATCACCTGTTCCTCGTCCAGCGTGAGCATGATGTCGAGCAGCCAGACCGCGGGAAAGACATTGGCGTCAAGCAATACGACGGGTTTCGTCACGATTCGTCCCCGGCTCGTCAGTCGAAATCGGCGACGTAGGCCGCATCATCGTCGCCGTACAGCCCCATCTCCACAGCCGCGTGGCGCATCGAAGCCAGGGACCGTTCCATGCGCTCACGCTCACGCTTCTGATAGTCCATCACATCGACCACATCCACCATGCGGCGACCGGCGGCACCATTGCGGGTGAACGGCAGCCTGCCGGAATCGAGGATGCGGGCCACCGTGCGCGCCGAGCAGTTCAGCAACTTCGCTGCCTCTCCCGTCGTAATCATGCGGCGACGTCCCATCGCACCGAACGCCGCGTTCAACGCCGCCTCATACGCCTCGGCGCTCAACTCCACCACGTCACCGTCCGAACCGACGAGCGCGCGATTGCCGCGCGGAATCGTCGTCCCACCGGCACGCGGCATTTCAAGTACAGCCGTCATGATTCCTCCTTATGTTGCCGCCATTCTATCAGTTTCTGACAAAATCGACAATAGTCAAAATTGTCCTGTTAATTCGCGTCGAATGGGCGCGAAGATGAGTCCGTGGAACCGTCGAAACGCGAAACCCCAGTCGGCAGTAAGGCGGAGCCAGCGTGAAGGTTGGGGTCTCGCATCCTCCGCCATCGCCCCGGAACCACGCGGTTCTGGGGTTTTTCGTTTTCCAGCAACCCCACGTAACCGGGCAACAGAGGCAACCCGGCAACCCCTTCAGGGCAATGCATCGATGTTGTTTCGCAGGTGCTCGATGAATCGCATGGCCGCCAAGGGGAGCCTGTCGCGGTCGGCATAGGCGATGGCGATGGTGCGGTCCACGGGCGGGTCGGTGGGACGCAGGACGATCCGGTAGTTGGCACTGGTGCGGTGGAGGATGAGTTCGGCGAGGATGCTGAAGCCCAATCCGGCCTCGACCATGGTCATGATCGAGTAGTCGTCGTGGATGCGCAACCGCACATTCGGCTTGAGCCCGATAGACGCGAACGCCTCCAACGGCTCGGAATAATGCCCCTCCTCCAGCAGGATCATGGGTTCCTTGGCGAGCGCGGCCAATGGCACCCGGTCAAGTGCTGCGAGCGGATGACCTTGCGGCAGGACGGCGAGCATGGCGCCCCGTTTGATGGTGATGGTCTGCACGTCGCGCGCGGCGGCGGGGTTGATGAATCCGAAGTCGATGGTGCCGTTGTGGATCCATTCCTGGATGGTGGTGTAGTCGCCTTGGTGCAGGACGAACCGCACGTTCGGGTGACGCTGTTGGAAGCCGCTGATGAGCCCCGGCAGCCAGTGGGCGGAGATGCTGGCGATGGTGCCCATGCGGATCACGCCGGTGTCGAGGCCGAGGATCTCGTCGGTCCGTTCGCGGATGCGCAGACCGTCCTCCACGTAGCGTTCGATGAGCGGGTAGAGCTGGCGTCCCTCCTCGGTGAGCGTGCATCCGCCGCGCTGCCGGTTGAGCAGGGTGACGTCGAGTTCCTTCTCCAGCGATGCGATCATCTGGCTGACGGCCGACTGGCTGCATCGCAGCTCGTCGGCGGCCGCGGAGAAGCTGCCGTATTCGACGATGTGCCGCAGGGCGAGATACCGGTTGTCCATAATCGTTCATCATAGACGTTGCATAAGCATCGCTTACATGTCCATTAGCGGATTTGATTGTACTTATCGTATATGCACGTCATACGATGGCCGCCATCGGACACGTCCAGCGCAGTTGGATCGTTCGACACATGCACGGGAACATCAATGAAGGAAAGGATCCCCCGATATGGCGTTGTTGCGTACGGCGTTCCGGGCCGCGTTGCCGCCCACGCTGCCGATCGCCGCCGGCTTCCTGTTCTTCGGCGGATCCTACGGACTACTCATGCATGCCAAGGGATTCCCAATCGTGTACCCGCTGGCCATGGGCTACGTCATCTTTGCCGGGTCGATGGAGTTCGTCACCGTGAATCTGCTGTTGTCCGCGTTCGATCCGTGGTCCGCGTTCCTGTTGGCGATCATGGTCAACGCGCGTCATCTGTTCTACGGTCTGTCGATGCTGGACACATTTCGTGGATTGGGCTGGAGAAAACCGTATCTGATCTTCACGATGATTGACGAGACATTCGCCATCGGTTCCAGCGTTCATATTCCGGCATCGGTCGACCGGGGATGGTTCATGGTGTTCGTCTCCGTCCTCTGCCGCTCCTACTGGTTCGGTGGAATAGCGTTGGGTTGGCTGGCCGGCGGCGTGCTTCCGTTCGACACCAAGGGCATCGAGTTCGTGCTCGCCGCCCTGTTCCTGTCGATTCTCCTCGAACAGTGGGATGACGACCGGAACCGGAAGGAGAGCGACGACAGCGACCCGCGTCCACACCCGGCGGTCGCGAATCTCGTGGATTCGGCTCGGCCTCATGCGCCTGCGCTGGTCGGGCTGTCGGCCTCCGCGATCTGTCTGGCGCTGTTCGGCCCGGACCGGTTCATGATTCCGGCCATGGCGCTGATGCTGGTGACGTTCCTGATATTGCGTACGAGATTGGAAGACGCGGACGACGAGCACGGCACCCGGAACAGGGAGGAACGATGATGACCATGACCACATGGCAAGCCGTCGTGACCATAGCGGCGGTCTCGTTGGGCACCATACTCACCCGCTTCCTGCCGTTCACGCTGTTTCCCGATTCACGCCGACCACCCAGAACCGTGACCTACCTCGGCAGGGTTCTGCCGCATGCGATGACCGGTCTGCTGGTGGTGTACGCGCTCAAGGACGTGTCGCCGCTCTCCGGATCCCATGGAGCGCCCGAGGCGATCACGGTCCTCGTCATCGTGCTGCTGCATCGGTGGCGCCACAGCATGCTGGTGTCCGTCGCCGGAGGAACCATCGCGTATATGATGCTCGTCCAGCTGGTGTTCGTGTGACGGGTTTGCGGATTCCTGCCCCGTTGGGGGATTCATGGCGACGGACATCCGACGGTAGACGACGACGGTAGACGACGAAAGCAATGGGAGACAAGTATGGCTATGCGGCAGTATGTGGTGGATGCGTTCACGGACAGGGTGTTCAAGGGCAATCCGGCGGCGGTGTGCCTGCCGGAATCATGGCCCTCTGACGAACTGATGGCGGATATCGCGATGGAGAACCTGTTCTCCGAGACCGCGTTCGTCGTACGCGAACCGGAAGGATGGCACCTGCGCTGGTTCACGCCGGGCGGCGAGATCGACCTGTGCGGTCACGCGACGCTCGCCTCCGCGTATGTGGTGCTGCGGTTCGTGGAACCGGACGCCGACGTGGTGCGGTTCCGCACGATGAGCGGCGTGCTGACCGTGACCCGACGGCGGGGCGGCGGGCGTGATGGCGACGACCACGCCGGCGACGTGTTCACGATGGACTTCCCCGCCTTCGACCTGAAACCCACACCGGTCACCGACGCGATGGAGCAGGCGTTGGGTGCCCGTCCGGCTGAGGCGTGGCTCGGCCGCGACCTGCTGTGCGTGATGCCCGACGAGCGGACCGTGCGCGGACTCGATCCCGACCAAGGGCTGCTTGAGGACCTGCCCGGCCTGCTGGCCAACGTCACGGCGGCCGGCGATGCGAGGTCGGGCTTCGACTGCGTGTCCCGCTCATTCGCACCGAAGCTCAACGTCCCCGAGGACCCGGTCTGTGGCTCCGGCCATTGCCACATCCTGCCATACTGGAGCAAACGCCTCGACAAGACCACGCTCACCGCGTATCAGGCCTCGGCGCGCGGCGGCGTCATCCACGCCACGGTCGGCGACGGCCGCGTCAGCCTCGGCGGCGGCGCGGCGCTGTTCTCCATCGGCACCATCCTGCCCGACTTCGGTTTTCGAATGTCCCGCATCGATTGACTTGTCCGCCCTGCAGTTCGATGATGGCGGGCGTGGGCATCATGGTGAAACGTATCTATGACGAGCCGGAACCCGATGACGGCTGCAGGATTCTGGTGGATCGGCTGTGGCCGCGCGGCATGAGCCGGGAACGCGCCGCCCTTGACCTGTGGCTAAAGGACATCGCGCCCTCACCCGGACTGCGCAAATGGTTCGGACATGATCCGGCGCGCTTTGCGAAGTTCTCCGAACGGTACCGGGCGGAACTGGACGCCAACGTAGAGACGGTCGCGTCCCTGCGCGACGTCGTCATGACCCATGAAACCGTCACGCTCCTGTATGCGGCCAAGAATCCGCTGGTCAATCACGCGGTCGTCCTGTGCGACTACATGGCCGGCGGTACGGGAATCATCAAGTCACACTGAAACGCAGGGGCACGGAAAGGAATCGGCCATGAGGAAGCTGGGACTGATCGGCGGGACCGGGCCGGAATCCACGATCATCTACTACAAGGAGATCACCGACGGGGCGCGCAGACGCTTGGGACAAGACCGGTTCCCGCATCTGAGCATCGAAAGTCTGGACGTGTTCGAGGTGCTGGGCTTCTGCAGACGCGCAGACTATGACGGGCTCACCGACTACCTGACCCATGGAATCGCCAATCTCGCCGTCGCGGGGGCCGAGTTCGCCGCGTTCACGGGCATTACGCCGCATGTGGTGTTCGACGAGGTGACGCGACGCTCGCCCATCCCGATCGTCAGCATGCTGGACACGTCCTGCCAGTACGCGGTTGACCGGCATTACGATCGAGTCGTCTTGATGGGTACCGGTCCGACCATGGACGGCGATTTCTTCCAGCACCCATTCCAAGTGCATGGCATCGACGTCGTCACACCGGACGATGAGGACAAGCGGTACATAGCCAAGGCAATCGAAACGGAATTGGAATACGGCATCGTCAGACCGGCGACCCGGAAGGCGCTGCGAGACATCGCCGTTCGGCTGGCCGAACGGGAGCATGCCGAGGCGATCGTGCTGGGCTGCACGGAACTGCCATTGGCGTTCGATGGCACGAGCCTACCGGTGAACGTCATGGACGTCATGCGCATCCACATCAACGCCCTCATCGACCGCATCATCGGCGAATGACCAGCACAATAGATCCTCTACTGAAACGACCACCAGCACATGTGGAAGTCACCCGCGCCTCACGGAACGCCCTATGGGTCGGGATGAAACGTTTCAGCGACTCCTCCTTGCCCAGCAGCAGCAATCCGGTCAATGTCGGCATGATCTTGCCGTCGATGGTCACCGTCAGCTGCAGGGATCGCTCCAGTTCCCCGTCAGTGAGCTCCAGTAGATTACGGTCGCCGGACTGGTACGTACCGATGATTCGGCGCAGCGAACTCACGCGCATTCCACGCCCCACACACACCGCGAAGGCCCGTCACCGAGCCGGCCTGTCTGCGCCGTCGGGGCTCTCGGCATGCTGCTGTAACCTGTAGCTGGTATCCGCAAGGAGGGCAGCATGGCCGTATTCGAGGACGATTTCATGGACATCCAGGCGGGTCTGGTCGCGCTTGCCTTGGAGGCCGTCGGCGACGTCAACGTGGAGGATGTGTACATATACGGATCCATCGAGGGCTGTATGACGGCCTTCAACGTGTTCTTCCGCGTGGACGGAACGATTCAATACCTGCGGGATGTGGTCGACGACCAGTCAATCAGATTGCAGGTGCTGGAATTGGGCACCGGCGACTTGGGAAAGCTCCGCGACCTGTGCTTCGCGAACGGCCACGACTGCCCAACCCAGATCCGGGGTCGCTACAACGCGGCCTCCGGCGGCTACCGTGCCCATTATGCCTATGATCCCATCGTCTGCGACGAGCAGCATGGCATCGCGCCTTCCGAGGCGTTCGTCATGTGGGTGGACGACGTGCGGGCCGGCCGTGACGATCTGGCCTCGGACGATGCCGAGGAATAGGTGAAGCTCAGCGCTCGATGCCGTATTCGTCGTACACGTAGGCATCGTACTGGCTGTCGTCGAGATGCGACGTGTTGTAGTGATACGCGTCGTAATGGTTGTCGTTCTGCATGATCGCTCCTTCGTTCGTTCGTCCCTTGAGTCGGACCTCATCGTTGTCGGTATCCGGTGTACTCCGCGCGCGTTTCCGCAGGATGTGTGTTCGACCACGCGCAGGTGAACTCGTGCCGTCATCATCGTGAATGCGATGATGACGGGTGCCGCGACCGCGACCGCGACCGCGACCGCGACGGTACGGCGCGACCCGCGCGACCTGCGCGACCCGCGCGACGTGCCGACTTGCGCGATGTGCGATGACGTGCCATTATGTTCAGGTTGCCTTTATGGGGTCGGGCTGAAAGGCCTGGCCGCGGAGGGAACGGATCGGCGGATTTCCCAAGCGGTCAAAGGGAGCTGACTGTAAATCAGCCGCTTCGTGCTTCAGTGGTTCGAATCCACTATCCGCCACGCCCCGATAGCTCAGTGGTAGAGCACTTCCTTGGTAAGGAAGAGGTCGTGAGTCCAATTCTCACTCGGGGCTCTCCGAAAGGAACCAACTACGCCCCTGTAGCTCAGTTGGTTAGAGCAGCTGACTCTTAATCAGCGTGTCCAGGGTTCGAATCCCTGCGGGGGCACAGACAAGACCGGAATCGAAAGATTCCGGTCCTTTTGCATTTCCGGCCGCCCTCAGTCAGGCGGCCTATAGGAATTTTGGCTCGGCCTGTCAGCTCCCGCCGGCGGGAGTGGGAGGCCGGGCGCCGACGACCATCCAGTTCAGGGTTTCTCGCTTGAGAGGGGTACATCTCTGCTGTCTCGAATGCGTATCTGCGTTGCGAGGGGTACCAGACCCGAGTCATTCCGAGGCCACACACCGATATGACGCCATCTGCACCGGCATTCCCCCTGTCCAAGTACCCCTCATACGCCAGTTACGCTTGGAGAGCGACGGGGAAGTACCCCTTTCAACCGAGAAAGCACAGGAATCGGCAGCTCCCGCACATCGCCAGCGGAGGCCGCAAGCGAATGCTCCCATCGGCATCGCCGCGATCGGACGCGCCGAGGCCCACAACGCATCGCGATCGCCGCACAGGCGACCGGAAGACCTGATGCCTGATAATGGATGGTGACGAAACATCCATACGCCCAACGGGGCCGACGAACGGGAGCGCATCATGGCAGATGAGACCACCCAGACCACCAACGAGACCGGGCAGCCCGCACAGCCGCAGCCAGCACAGCCCACGCAAACCGGGCGACCCGCACAGCCCACGCAAACCGGGCAACCCGCACGGCACCACCAGTGCAGGTGCGGCAACGGACACGGGCACGGCGCATGCCGCCGCGACGCCGAAGGGCACGCCATCACCGCCGAATCGCATCTGGGTTATGTCGCCGATCTGGCCTCGCTGATCGACATCCAGGAGGAGGCGACCGTGTCGCGCACGGTGCTGCGCGAGGACGGGCTGCGCGCCGTGCTGTTCGCTTTCGACAAGGACCAGGCGCTGAGCGAACACACCGCGGCCATGCCCGTGACGATCCAGGTGCTCGAAGGCCGGCTGCGCATCGGCGGCGGTGAGCGCGAGGTCGAGCTCACGGCGGGCGGCATCGTGTATCTGAGCGCGCGCCTGCCGCACACGGTCTACGCGCTCGAGCCGAGCAAGATGCTGCTGCAGATGTTCGACAACCGCGGCTGAACGCAACCGCTCCGGACGGGCGAAGGCGCGGAGACACGAGAGCCGGAGGAACGGCAACCCGAGGGCCCGCCGATGCGTGACAAACGCGTCGACGGGCCCTCGCCGGATCGGCACCAGACCGGCCTCACCGGATCACCGGGAGGCCGGCCCCGCGCCGATTCCAATCACTTGGTCGGGACCTTGCCTTCCTGCGCGTGGTCGAAGTTCGGCACGTTCTTGGCGTCGAACTTGTACACGCCGATGTTGGCGGAGCTCGGATCGTTGCTGGAGTTGAACGGTCCGATGCCGGTCACACCCTTGTAGTGGATGTCCTTGCCGGACTTCAACGCGGCAAGGCATTCCTTGTAGGACGTGCATTCGGTGCCGCCGTTCGCGCCGGAGACGGCCGCCATGTTCTTCTGGATGGTTTCGCCGTCGGCGCTGCCGCCCTTCTGCGCGGCGAGCGCGGCGAGGATGATGCCGTCATACGTTTCGGCGCCGTAGGTAAAGTTGTCGATGTCCTTGCCGTACGCGTCGACGAGCTGCTTCTGGAAGTCGTCGGAGGCCTGGACGCCCGGGATGGTGCCCTTCGAGCCTTCAAGCAGCCCCGCGTCGAACACCTTCGAATAGTCGGACGTGTTGCCGTCGACGAAGTACAGCTTGTGGGTGTCCACGCCGGCGCTCTTCAACGCCTTGACGAGCGGCTTGGTCTGGTCGAAGGCGATCACGGCGACGGCGTCCGGGTTGCTCGCCTTGATCGCGGTGGCGATCGACGAGAAGTTCGTCTCGGTCGGGTCGAACGCGTCCTTCTCGCCGTAGACGACGTTCACGCCCGCGTCCTTGACGGTCTTGACGACCGTGTCGCGCAGACCGGTGCCGTACTCGTCGTTGAACACCGCGACGGCGAGGTTCTTCACGCCGTCCTGCGCGATGACCTGTCCGAGCACGGTGCCCTGCACGGTGTCCGGCGGGACGGTGCGGAAGAAGTACGGGCTCAGGCCGGAGAAGTCGGAGCTGGTGGCGCCCATGGAGAGCATCGGGATCTTCTGTTCGGTGATGGTCTTGTACACGTTCTTGACGACGGCGCTGGAGGCCGGGCCGATCACGAACGACGGGTTCTTCGACAGCACGGACTGCACGGCGGACGTGTTCTGGTCGGCGTGGTCCGCATCGGAGGTGTCGGCGTCGGTGGTGGTCACGTCCTTGCCGAGTACGCCGCCGGCCGCGTTGATGTCGCTGACGGCGAGCTTCTCGGCGGCGAGTTCCGGCGGTGCGAGGTACGCGAGCGAGCCGGTTTCCGGCCAGAGTCCGCCGAGCACGAACGCGTCCTTCTTGCCGGATGAGCCGGATGCGCCGGCACTGGACGACGAGCCGGCCGAGCCGCAGCCGGCGAGCGCCATGACGGCGGCTGCGACGACAGCCGTCGCGGTGATTAGGATCCTCTTTTTGCTGTTCATGATTGCTTCCTCTCTATTCAAGCGAATATGAACGTGTGACGGGGCGATGTGATTGTCGCCTTGTGATGGTGCACCCCCTCAGTCCCGCTTCGCGGGACAGCTCCCCCTTCAGGGGGAGCAAGGAAATCGCATGCGCCGAGCGCATTCCGCCCCTGCGTTCCTGCGCCCCCTTTAGGGGGAGCTGGCGGCCGGAGGCCGACTGAGGGGGCGCTTGCGGCCGGGATTCGGTGTCTCTCCCTCCGTCCGCCTTCAGCGGCCACCTCCCACGTCAGAGGGAGGCAGAGCCGGGGTACAGGTCACTGGCCTTCTGCGAGAAGGTCGGTGATGTGTGTGGCTTCAAGGCGCACCGAGGGAAGGCGTGCGAAGGCACGTCGACCGAGGAGCAACGCCGAAGACACACCATCACTGGCCTTCTTCTTCGACTTCTTGTTCGAGGTTGCCTAGGTAGAGGGAGATGACTTTGGGGTCTTCCAGGAGGTCTCGGCCGCGGCCGGAGTAGGCGTTGCGGCCTTGGTCGAGGACGTAGCCGCGGTCGCAGATCTGCAGGCAGCGGCGCGCGTTCTGTTCGACGATGATGACGGAGACGCCGGCCTTGTTGACCTGGCGCACGCGGATGAAGGTCTCGTCCTGGAGCATCGGCGACAGGCCGGCGGAGGGCTCGTCGAGGAGCAGCACGGACGGGTTCATCATCAGGGCGCGGGCCATGGCGACCATCTGGCGTTCGCCGCCGGACAGGGAGCCGGCGAGCTGGTCCTTGCGCTCCCCCAGCTTGGGGAAGATCGAGCACACGTAGTCGAAGCGTTCGTTGAACTTCTTCGGTGCCTGGTAGGCGCCCATGTGCATGTTCTCCGCGATGGTGAGCGAGGGGAACACGTTTTCGGTCTGCGGTACGAAGCCGACGCCGAGGGAGACGAGCTTGTCGGCACGCAGGTTGGTGATGTCCTCACCTTTCAGGATCAGGTGCCCGGAGTGGATGTGGACGAGTCCGAACAGTGATTTGAGGAGCGTGGATTTGCCGGCGCCGTTCGGGCCGATGATGCCGACGATCTCGCCTTCGTGGAGGGTGAGGGATGCGCCGTTGAGGATGTTCACGCCGGGGATGTAGCCGGCGACGAGGTCGACGGCGTCGAGGAGGGGTTCGCCTTCCGGCTCGCCCACGTGGATTTCGGCGCGCGGGCGCGTGTCGGTCGTGGGCGCGGCGGGCGCGGTCAGTGTTGCGGTGTCAGTCATCGTATGGCCTCCTTGACCCCCTCAGTCCGCTTCGCGGACAGCTCCCCCTGAAGGGGGAGCAGGATGTTGGGATACCCGCCCAGTCCGGCCGAACCGGACAGCTCCCCCTGAAGGGAGCGCATAGTGTCGGAACCGGTCATGTCAGTGTTCCTCGCTTTCCTTGAGGTCCATCACCGAGTCGTCGCCGAGGTCGATGTTGGCGTGGGCGCCGAGGTACGCGTCGATGACGGCGGGGTCGTTCATCACGCTCTTCGGCTGGCCTTCGGCGACGATCTTGCCTTCGGCCATGACGGTCACCCAGTCGGCGATGTGGCGGACCATGTTGATGTCATGTTCGACGAACAGCACGGTGGTGCCCTCCTCGCGCAGCGACAGGATGTGGTCGAGCAGCGACTGCTTCAACGCCGGGTTGACGCCGGCCATCGGCTCGTCGAGCATGACGAGCTGCGGGTCGCTCATCAGCGCACGCGCCATTTCGAGCAGCTTCCTCTGGCCGCCGGAAAGCGAGCCGGCGAAATCGTCCTTCTTCTTGATGAGCAGGAAGCGTTCGAGCAGCGCCTCCGCCTTCTCGATGTTCGCCTGCTCCTGGCGACGCCACAGGCCGGGCACGAGCGCGCGGAACAGGCCCTCGCCGGGCTGGACGGGCGCGCCGAGCAGCATGTTGTCGAGCACGGTGAGGCGGCTCATCACCTTGGTCAGCTGGAACGTGCGGACCATGCCCATGCGCGCCACCTGTTCGGGGTGCACGTGCGCGAGATCCTTGCCGTCGAACCGCCACGCGCCCGTGTTCGGGGCGTCGAAGCCGGTCATCAGGTTGAAGAACGTGGTCTTGCCGGCGCCGTTCGGGCCGATCAGCGCGGTGATGCCGTGCCGTTCGATCTCGAAGTGCCTGACGTCGACGGCGGTCATGCCGCCGAACCGGCGCGTCACGTTGTCGGCCACGAGGATCGGATCGGGCTTGTGCACGCCGGGCTCGTTCTTGACGAACTTGAGATCCTCCTTCACCTTGTCGCCGAACGCGGTGGAGATGAGATGCTCACCTTCCGGGGCCTTGGTGGCCCATTTGGCGAGGTCGTGGAACGGCTTGTTCCTGAGTGGTTCAGCTGTGTTCTCAGACATTGAAGGCCAGCTCCTTTCGGTCTCCCAGCAGACCCTGCGGTCTGAAGATCACCAGGCACATCAGTGCGACGCCGACGATCACCCATCCGAGCGATTCGACCTGGTTGGAGGAAATGACGGTTTCGGGGATCGCGCCGCGCATCAGTTCCTTGACGAACGTGAGTAGCACCCACAGCAGGCAGGAGCCGATGATCGGCCCGAAGATCGTGGCGGCGCCGCCGAGCAGCAGGATCGTCCACGCGTAGAACGTGACCGCGCGTCCCAGCGAATCGGGCTGCACGGAACGCGGCAGGACGAAGATGATGCCGCCGAGCGCGCCGAAGATGCCGCCGATGATGAGCGCCTGCATCTTGTAGACGGTGACGTTCTTGCCGAGCGAGCGGATCGCGTTCTCATCCTCGCGGATGCCCTTGAGCACGCGGCCCCACGGGGAGCGGAACCAGCGCCAGCACAGCACGGCGGCGATCGCGACGAGCACCCAGGCGACGATGCGCAGCCACCACGAGTTCGCGATGTTGTTCGAATACGTCCAGAACAGGAACGTGGTCGAATCGTTCGGCAGCGGCGAAAGGTTCTCGAACTTCGTGGTGAAGTCCTGCGGCGAGATGCCGGCCGAGCCGCCGGTGATCGTCGTCATCGCCGTGGAACGGCCGATGATGCGGATGATCTCGGCCGCGGCGAGCGTGACCATGGCGAGATAGTCGGGCCCGAGCTTCAACGTCGGGATGCCGAGCAGCAGTGCGTAGATCACGGCGAGCAGGATCGCGGCGCACACGGAGGTGAACAGGTTCGCGCCCATCGACTGCGTGATCGCGAAACCGTACGCGCCGAGCAGCATGAAGCCCGCCTGGCCCATGTTCATCAGTCCGGTCATGCCGAAGTGGATGTTCAATCCGATGGCGGCGAGCGCGTACGCCGCCGTGGTGGGCGCGATGAGCTCGCCCAGCGTGTTGGTGATGATGGTCATGATGTCCATGTCTCAGCCCACCCTTTGCTGTTTGCCGAAGATGCCCTGCGGGCGCACCAGCAGGACGATGATGAGGATCGCCAGCGCGCTGGCGTATCGCATGTCGTTGGGGATAACGAGCGAGCTCATGTCCGCGACGATGCCGATGATCAGCGAGCCGACGAGCGCGCCGTTCGCGGTGCCGAGGCCACCGAGCGTGACGGCGGCGAACATGAGGAGCAGCAGCGTCGCGCCGGTGTTCCACGAGATGCCGTTCAGGTAGACGCCGAGCAGTACGCCGGACAACGCGGCCATCGCGCAGGAGATGATCCACACGATGCGCACGACCTGTTCGACGTTGATGCCGGATGCGGCGGCGAGCGCGGCGTTGTCGGAGACGGCGCGCGTGGCGCGGCCGAGTCGCGTCCGGTAGAGGAACAGGCTCACGCCGACAATCGCGACGATCGCGATGGCCGCGGAGATGAGCGTCGGCGAATCGGTGGTGATCGGGCCGACCTGGAAGCTGTTCGGCACGGATTTGACGATGCCTTTGATGTCGCCGCCGAAGAAGAACTGGAACAGGTATTGCAGCGCCATCGACAGGCCGATCGTGACGATCATCTGCTGCATGGTGCCGACGTGCTTGCGGCGCAGCGGCGCCCACACGATCTCGTTCTGAATCCAGCCGGTGAGACCGCCGATCGCGATCGCGACGATCGCGGCGGGCACGAGCGGCCAGTGCAGGATCTGCGTGCCGACGAACGCCATGAGGCCGCCGAGCGTGACCTGCTCGCCGTGTGAGAAGGAGCTCAGTCCGGTGGTGCCGTAGACGAGATTCATGCCGACGGACATGAGGCCGAGCATGAGGCCGAAGATCACACCGGAGTAGAGCTGCTGCCAGAATCGTGCGCCGATGTTCGAGCCCGCGCCGCCGGCGTCGGACGAGGCCGGCGCGGTCGAGGAGGTCGAGCCGGACGCGCTCGAACCCGAACCGGATTTGCCGGACGCGGTGCCGGAACCGGAACCGCCCGACCCGCTCCCGGCCGGTGCGGGCTTGTCGAAGCGGACCACCTGGCGGGCCGCGTCGAAGCTGTTCTTCTCGACCTTGACGGTGGCGGTCGCGGCCTTGAGTCCGTGCTCCTTGGCGACGGACTCGTCCATCGTGACGGTGTACGAGCCGTCCTTGCCGACGCTGAACGCCCAGTTGCCATTCGCGTCGGTCGTGGTCGTGGCGCTTTCCGCGCCGGTGAGCTTCAGTTCGACGCCGGCGATCGGCTTCTTGGACGCGTCCTGCAGGATGCCGTTGACGCATCCGTTCGTGGCGGACGGGTTGCATGTGGGGACGGCTTCGGCCGCCTGGGCTTGGTTGGGTGGTGTGAAACAGAACGCCATCAGTAGGGTCAATGCCGCCGCGCAAAGCGACGAGCGCAACAATCCCATTCGACGACGCCGTTCGATGTTCTTCACGGCTGTCATGTGAATGTCCTCTCTGGATTTGTCTCACAACCTAGAGAGGCAAACAGCGCTCACCGTTATGCCATGATTTCCCGCGAGTTACCGTGAGGCCCGCATATTACCCGAGTATGTCGCGGCGCCGCGTTTGGTTTCACGGGCATTACAACATGTCGCCCACGTTACAGAATCGGGGCGCGTGATGGCCCCCTCTGACGAGGGGGCTCCCGGCGAAGCCGGGTGGGGGAGAGATACCGGGAACGTTACGTTCCAGCTATCTCTCCCTCCGTCATCGCTACGCGATGCCACCTCCCTCGTCAGAGGGAGGCGAAGAAGATGGGTCTCCTCCTCAGAGGGTGTCGGATATCGTCATGCGCCGAGGGAGGCGAGCCACCAGCCAGCGGCGACGCACAGAATCGGCACGAGAATCGTCATCGCGCAGTAGAACGCGGCCATGCGGTGGCGGCCGGCGCGCGCGAGCGACACCATCTCGTTGATCGCGGTGGAGAACGTCGAGAATCCGCCGAGGAATCCGGTCACGAACAGCAGATACGCGTGATGGTCGACGGTGGCGGACGCGTAGGCGCCGGCGGCGATGCCCGCGCAGAACGTGGCGATCACGTTGATGATGAACGTGGACAGCGGGAACGCGCGGCTCCACCAGCGCTGCACCGACGTGTTCACGATGAAACGCGTCACCGCGCCGACGCCGCCGCACAGGCAGACAAGCAGGAACGTCATCGCGTCGCCTCCCGTCCGTCGCCATGCGACAATCCGTCCTGCGACGGTCCGGCGTGACGCGCGGCGTCGTCGCGACGCTCCTCGCCATGCGCGTCGCCGGTGACGGGATCGCCGACCATCGGAATCTCATCGGTGACCGGCGCCGGCTCGAACGACGGAATCGCCGATCCGCCGACGAAATCACCCGAAACACCGGAATCATCGGAAACACCGGACGCCGCCGACGCCGCGACACGCGGCACGGCAGGCGGCAACGGCTGACCATAATCACCCTCCGGCGGCGTGGACGCCTTGATCTCGACCGGACCGGACGCCGGATCGCCGACCATGATCGGCTTGTCGGCGAGCGCGACGCCGTCGACGTCACGCTTCGGCGCGGCGTGCGCAGGACCCGCCGCGCCGGAAGCGGCGGCGAGCGCATCGGCGACGACGCGCGCGGAGCGGCGCGAGGACGCCGCCAGCGCGAGACGCACGCCCGTCGCGGCGACGATGAGACCGCCCGCGAAACTGGCGAACATATAGAAGAGGAAGCCGCCGATTTGATCGGCGTGAATGGAGATGAGCTCCTCGATGACCATCGCGGACAGGGTGGAGAAACCGCCGCACATGCCCATGCCGATGCCGCGCGAGGCGAGCTGTCGCACGCGTTTGCGGATCCACGCGGCTTGCGACATGTAGGTGGAGACGAACGCGAAGACGAGACACGCAATCATGTTCGCGAGGAACGTGGCCGTGTGGAACGCGCTGAAGAAACCGTGCGCGGCGGCGGGCGCGGGCAGCAGCAACGACAGAGCGTAGCGCATGGCGGTGCCCACGCAGCCGCCGACGAACACGACGAGATAGATCATGCCGTCGGCGAGCGGATTGAACTGCGCCTGCACGCGCTTGGCGGGGGCGAGCGGAATCGCGGGAGGGGCGGGCGCGGCGGCGGCGCCCTGCGGATGCGGCACACCCGCCGCGTACGAACGGGCGTGCGCGGCGGTCATCTCCTGCGTCGCCGGATCAGGCTCGGCGAAATATTCGGGCTGTTCGGTCGTGACGGCCATATCGGCTCGGCGGACGGGCCGGCGTCAGTCGATGAGCGAGTGGACGGAGATGATGTGGTCGCGCTGCGGGCCGGTGCCGATCGCGGAGATGCGGCAGTTGCTCAGCTCCTCGAGACGCTTCACGTACGCCTGGCAGGTGGCGGGCAGCTCGTCGAAGCTGTGGCAGCCGGAGATGTCCTCGTCCCAGCCGGGCATGGTCTCGTAGATCGGCTTCGCGGCGGCGAAGGCGGCCTGGTCGGTCGGCATGTCGTCGTGGCGTTCGCCGTCCACGTCGTAGGCGACGCAGATCGGAATCTCCTTGAGGCCGGTGAGCACATCGAGTTTCGTGAGCACGATGTCGGTCAGGCCGTTCACCTGGCTCGCGTAACGGTTGACGACCGCGTCGAACCAGCCGCAGCGGCGCGGGCGGCCGGTGGTCACGCCGAACTCGTGGCCCTGCTGGCGCAGCCATTCGCCGGACTCGTCGAACAGCTCGGTCGGGAACGGGCCCTCGCCCACGCGGGTCACGTACGCCTTGGAGACGCCGATCACGCGGGTGATCTTCGTGGGGCCGACGCCGGTGCCGGTGCAGGCGCCGCCGGCGGTCGGGTTGGAGGAGGTGACGAACGGGTAGGTGCCGTGGTCCACGTCGAGCATCGTGGCCTGGGCGCCCTCGAACAGGACGGTCTTGCCTTCGTCGAGCGCCTTGTTGAGGATGAGGCCCGTGTTGGCGACGTACGGCTTGAGACGCTCGCCGAGCTTCAGGAGCTCGTCGGTGGTCTGGTCCACGTCGATGGCGCGACGGTTGTACAGCTTGACGAGGATCTGGTTCTTCTGGTGCAGGCTCGCCTCGACCTTGTCGTGCAGGTGGTCGGCGTTGAACAGGTCGTGCACGCGGATGCCGACGCGGTTGATCTTGTCCGCGTAGGCGGGGCCGATGCCGCGGCCGGTGGTGCCGATCTTGTGCTTGCCGAGGAAGCGTTCGGTCACCTTGTCGAGCGTGCGATGGTACGGCGCGATGATGTGCGCCGCCTCGGAGACGAGCAGGTGGGAGCAGTCGATGCCACGGGCCTCGAGGCCGTCGATCTCCTCGAACAGGACCTCCGGGTCGACGACGACGCCGTTGCCGATCACCGGGGTGAGATGCGGGTTGATGATGCCGGAGGGCAGAAGGTGCAGCGCGTACGACTCATCGCCGACGACGACGCTGTGACCCGCGTTGTTGCCGCCGTTGAAACGCGCGACGTAATCGACCTTCGTGCCGATCAAATCCGTGGCCTTGCCTTTGCCTTCGTCGCCCCACTGGGCGCCGATCAGAACGATTCCAGGCATGATGCACCTCCGCAATTGCATGATTTCCGCATGATTCCGCCGGGGAACAAGACTACCTTACGGCCCCTACGGTGGCGCGCGGCGTCTCGTTTGGGGGAAGACCCTCCGAGGTGGAATCCGTGAGACAAGCGGCCCGGCGGACCGTTGGCAGGCGACGTTGCGGACGGCCGGCGCAAGAAATCCCGGGAATACGCCCTATCGTCCGGGATTCCTTGCACTGAGATGACGCCAGCGCAAAGAATCCCGGAAAACAACGGCCTCGTCCGGGAATGGTTGTACTGACCTTGTCTCAGCGCAACTATTCCCGGACGAGAGGAAACGAGCAGACCATCGGGCATACATGTTGGCCCATAGCCTGATTTCGTTTTCTTGGTTGGCAGGGGTACTTTCCCGTCATTCTCCGAGCGTAACCGGCGTATGAGGGGTACATGACCGGGGGAATATCTCGGTTTGTGCCGGTGCAGATGGCACCATGTCGGCGTGTGGACTCGGAATAATCCGGGTCTGATACCCCTCGCAACGCAGATACGCGCTCGAGACAGCAGAGATGTACCCCTCCCGAGCGAGAAACCGCGCTCAACCATAAACCCGCGCTCGGCTTTCTGAACAGTCGGTCAAGATTACAAAAAGGAAACCCCTCCGCGGGCTGCGCCGCCCGGAGAACAGTCCAGTGGACTGTTCTTAGGCGCAGGTCGGCGAAGCCGACGACGGCCGGCCGACACATGGGCGGGAATCAGTAAAAGAAAAACCCTCCGGGGCCAAGCCGTAAAGCGAACGGTCCAGTGGGCCGTTCGCAGGCTTGGGTCGGCGAAGCCGACAGCTGCCAGCCCGGCGGTCGGGCGGGAATCAAGTAAAAGAAAAACCCTCCGGGGTGGAATCCGGAGGGTTTGTGGAGCTGATGGTAATCGAAACCACGACCTCTTCGATGCGAACGAAGCGCTCTACCAACTGAGCTACAGCCCCTTGGTTTGTTGTCTTGCTCCGCAGGACAACTCGACCAATATTATCCCGCGTTCAGGATTTCGCAACCCGACACGCCCGGGAAATTGAAGATCGCTCGCGATCGCACAGCGACCACCCGGCGATCACTCCGCCTCAGCCACGTGGTGCGGAGCCGGCTCGGCGGTCTCCCCCTTCTTCTTGCCGAACTTCGCCTTGACGAGGCCGACGATCGTCGGAATCAGCGAGACGGCGAGAATCAGCACAATCACGAGCTCGAAGTGCTTCTGCACGGCGGGGATGTTGCCGAAGAAGTAGCCGAGCAGCGTGAACAGGGACGACCAGATGAAGCCGCCAAGCACCGAGAACGGCGTGAAGCGGCGCCAGCGCATGCCGGAGATGCCGGAGATGAACGGCATGAACGTGCGGATGAACGGGAAGAAGCGGCCGAGGAACACGGCGAGCGGACCCCACTTCTCGATCATCGCCTCGGTCTTCGCGATGCGCTCCGGCGTCATGGCCTTGACCTTGCCGGAGGCGATGATGCGGCGACCGAAGAAGTGGCCAATGAAGTAGTTGCACTGGTCGCCGATGATCGGTGCGCACCACACGACGGGCAGCAGGTAGTGCAACGGCAGCGCGACCTGGCCGGTGGCGGCGTCGGGCGCGGCGAACACGCCGGCCGCGAACAGCAGGGAGTCACCGGGCAGGAACGGGAAGAAGACAACGCCGGTCTCGATGAAGACGATGAGGAAGATGAAGCCGAGCGTGGGCGCGACGCCCATCGCGATCCAGCTGGCGATGGCCGCGCGCGGATCCTTCAGCAGTTCGATGATGAAATGTACAAAACCCATGGATTTTCCGTGTTTCCTATGCTCTCTTGTCTTATGCGGACTGCCTCTCGGAGAGGTCTCGCGCAGACGGATAAGGGGCCGCCGGCAATCGGACGGACGGCCGCGAATCAACCGCCAATCACCATACCAGCAGCCCCTATAAGAAATGACTAAGAGACCGCGCTTCCGGCCGCGTCACGCCTCGGCGGCGAGCGCGGCGAGGCGCTTGCGCACGATCGTGTCGATCGCCTCCGCGTCGACGCCCGCATACCCGTCGATCGACGTGAACTGCGGCCCGTCCGACGTGTCGGTGCGGATCGTGCACGTCTGCGCGATGACGGTCGCCCCGGACGCGGCACCGGCGGCGAGGCCGACGGGCGTGTCCTCGAACACGGCGCAGGAGGCCATGTCTTCGGGCGCGATGCCGAGGCGCGAGGCGGCGAGCAGGTACGGTTCGGGCGACGGCTTGTGCTTGGCGTCGTCGTCGCCGCACACGTAGCCGGAGAACAGGCCGGGCGCGGCGGCGAGCACGTTCTCGACGATCGGGCGCGGCGAGGTGCTCACCAGCATGGTCGGGATTCCGGCCTCCTTGAGCGAGCGCAGGGTGTCGAGCACACCGTCGATCCACGGCATGTGCATCTTCTCGTGTTCGAACACGTAGGCCTTGAGCTGCACGTCGATCTCCTCGACGCTCAGCGTGCACCCGTGTTCGATCATCTTGCGGGCCACGTCGGGCACGGGCGTGCCGGAGCATTCCCAGCCGAGATCCTCCGTCCAGTGGCCTCCGTTGGCCTCGGCGAGTTCGATTTCGCCGTCGTGCCACAGCGGTTCCGAGTCGATGAGCGTGCCGTCGAGATCCCAGAACACGGCTTTGAGCTGCATGGTTCCTCCATCCATCACGGTTGGGCGGGTGCGTTTCCATGTCCATCTCACCAAAGCGCGGCGACAGATCCGCCGCGACACGCGGCCCGGCGCGCGCGAGCGCGACGCGGTCCGCGCAGGTCGCAACGTGATTGCGATTTCCGTGGACGATTGCGATATTCCGTGCGACGGTACGACGGTCACGCGATGACGCGATGGCGACGGCGATGATGCGATGACGCGATGGCGACGGCGATGATGCGATGACGACGGTCACGCGGCGATGATGACGTGACGATCGATTGCGCGATTCCCGATGCCGCCGAGACACCGACGCCGGCAAAGGACGGCAAACCCCGTGATGGCGATGGAAGGGGTTACAATATCCAGCAAACGTCATGGGAACGCTCACAATGGGGTGCCGCATGACGGGAACAGCGGACACGGCGACGAGGCGACTCCCGCACGGAACAGCTCCATGGAACGGCTCCACGGAACGGACGACCCACGGAACGGGATGGAAGACCCGGACCGACGGCACGACGACCGGCGAATCACCCGAACGCGCCCACCGCAACGGCAACAAGAAGAAGGAACCGCATGCACGAGAACAAGGGCGCGCCGAAGCGGACGCACCTATGGCAACGCAACCAGACCGGTAAAGCCGACCAGACCGGCCAGACCTACCAGACCGCCACTTCCCCGGCCCACGACGCCGCGGGCCGCAACCTGCGCCGCGTCACCGCCGCGCTCGCCTCCCTCGCGATGCTGGGCACGTTCGCGGTCGCCACGGCACCCGCCACCGCCGCGACCGCCGCGTCGCCGACCGACCCGGTCGACGTCACCGTGGACGGCGCGGACGTCGCCGCGGCGGCGAAGAACCGCAACGGCCTGACGTTCAAGGGCTTCGGCGTACTGTCCGCCAACTCCACCAGCTCGCTGCTGATGGACTACAAGGCGCAGAGCCCCGAGGCCTACTGGCGGATCATCACCACCTTGTTCGGCGGCGACCATCCGCTGATGAACACCGTCAAGATCGAGATGGGCAACGACCGCAACAACTCGACCGGCCCGGAGCCGGCCACGATGCGCTCGGCCGACGCCTACCCGAACGTGGCGCTGGAGCCCGGCTTCCAGCTGGCCGCCGACGCGATGAAGGTCAATCCGGACGTGCGCGTGAGCATCCTGCGCTGGCGCTCCCCCGCCTGGGTCAAGAGCAACGACGACGTGTACACGTGGTACAAGAACACGATCCTCGCCGTCTACCGCCAGTACGGCTACATGGTGGATTCGGTGAACCCGCACATCAACGAGACCGCGCCGGACCTCAACTGGACCAAGGAGTTCTCGAAGCGCGTCAAGGCCGACGAGACCGGTTTCGTCGGCGCGGGGACGGTCAAGGACCTGGACGGCAACGACGTGCCCGCGTGGAAGGACGCGACCGAGAAGAACCTGTTCCACCGCATCCGCGTCGTCATCTCCGACGAGGTGAGCACCGGCTCGTTCGGCGACGACATGCTCGCCGACAAGACGCTGCGCGACGCGGTGGATATCTCCGGCTACCACTACACCACCGGCGACCAGGGGAACAACTTCAAGACGCTCGCCGACGACTACGACAAGGAGATCTGGAACTCCGAGGCGCAGGCCACCTTCTCCAACACCGCGGACCGCGTCAACAACACCGTGGACTCTGCGTCCGGCGAGAACGCGGGCGACCGCAAGGGCACCGGCATCGGCGGCATCAACTCCGCGCTGGAGATGGGCAACTGGATCGTCGCCGGATTCGACCATTCGCGCCGCACGATGAACGTCTACCAGCCGGCCATCGGCTCGTTCTACGACGGCTTCCAGTACTCCTCGAAGGAGCTGCTGAGCGCGCGCGACCCGTGGAGCGGCTGGACGTACTACGACGGCGGCCTCGCCGTGCTCGAGCAGATCGCCGACTTCAGTACGATGGGCTACGAGACCGACGCGGACGATCCAGACGCGAACGGCGTCTGGCGCGGCATCCCGCAGGCCTCGGCCAGCGGCCTCAAGGACGGCAATCCGCCGGGGCGCGGCACGGGCTCCAACACCTCACGCGGCGGCGCCTCCTCGTACATGACGCTCGCCGCTCCGGACGCGAAGGACTTCTCCACCGTCATCGTCAACGACAGCGCCACCACGAAGACCTACCGGATCACCGCGAAGGACATGAAGCTCGGCGACGACAAGACGATGGAGCTGTGGCAGACGACGGCCGCCGCCAAGGGCGAGGCCTACGACGCGAACTACGTGCGTCTGCGCGAACAGATCCAGCCGGACGCGAACGGCACGTACACGGTCACCGTGCAGCCGTGGAGCATGCTCACCGCCACGACGCTCGACCGCGGCGCGACAGTCGGCGAGCGCATCAGCCGCCTGCCGCGCTCCGAGGAGTACACGGACGGCAAGCGCGCGGTGCTCGACACGGACGCCACCGGCGACCGCCAGGGCGTGACCGACGACGATACGCTGTACGCCGACGACTTCGAGTATCAGGGCAAGACGGTCGTCTCCTACGATCCGAAGACCGGCAAGGACGTGACGCAGGATTACCTCGCCTCCCGCGGCGGCGACACCGGCGCCACCCCGCGCTACACGAACGACACCAACGGCGCGTTCGAAGTGGTCAGGACCGACGACGGCAACCATGTGATGCGCCAGCAGGTGGGCCCCGGCATGGCGCAGGGCTCGTTCAACGGCGGCGCATGGAACGGCGGCGACCCGCAGACCACGATCGGCGACTACCGTTGGGCCAACTACGAGGTGAGCGCCGACGTGCTCTTCGAGGACGGCGGCTACGCGACGCTCGGCGCACGCCAGATGGGCGGCAACAACTCCGGCAACGGCACGTCCGCCGCCGAGATCAAGCTCTACCCGGACGGCCGGTGGTCGATGCGCCGCTACGGCGCCGAGGTCGCCTCCGGCAACGTCGCCTCGAACGCAAAGGTCGGCTTCCACAAGGGGTCGAACGTGTGGAACAGGCTGTCCGTCAAGGTCGCCGGCGACACCTACACGGTCGGCGTCAACGGCGTGGACGTCGCCACCTACCAGGACGCCTCGCCGCAGTCCAACGGCCGCGTCCAGCTCGGTTCCAGCTACGATTTCGTCCGCTTCGACAATCTCAAGGTGACGACGCTGCCCGGCTACACGCCGTACTACACGGACGTGATCGACGGCATGCATCAGACCAGCTGGGACGATTCCTCGACGCCGATCCTACAGTATGACGGCAAGTGGGATCATCTCATCGGCAAGGGCATGTTCGAATGGCTGCGTACGTCCGATACCAGCACCGGCAAGGGCGCGACGATGACCTACACGTTCGACGGCACCGGCCTCGACGTGATCGGCTCCAACGGCGGCAAGGCCAAGCTCGACGTCACGGTCGACAGCAAGCCGGTCGCGAAGGGCGCCGCGACGCAGAGCGGCGGCAACCTGCACACGTCGTTCCGTCTGCGCGGCCTGGCCAACGGCCGCCACACCGTCGCGCTCACGACCGCCACCGACGACGCGTTCAACATCGACGCCGTCGGCGTGGTCAAGGCGGACGCCGCGACCGCCGCCGGCGTGGACGTCGCCGCGCTGAAGACGCTCGTCGACTCCTACGCCGACCTCGACGCCGCCGACTGGAACGCCGACAGCTGGGTCGTGTTCGCCGCAAGCCGCGACGCCGCGACCGTTGCCCTCGCCGATCCGGCCGCCTACGGGCTCGACGCAGAGGGCGCGGCCGCGTTGACCGCGCGACTCAAGGCCGCGCGCAAGGCGCTCGTCGACAAGAACATCGCCGCCGAGACGCAGGACCTCGGTTTCACCGGCCACGCCGTGACGAAGACCGACGCCTCCACGCTGCCCGCGAAGCTCGCCGTCAAGGGCGAGACCGTCGACGTCACGTGGGACGAAGACACGGCGGAGATCCTCAAGAACACGGCCGACTACACGAAGGCCACGATCACCGGCGTCACGAAGACCGCCCTCGCCGACGGCATGAAGTACCGCTTCACCGCGCAGGTCGAGGCGGTCCCCGCCAACGTGACCTACTTCATCGACTCGAACGGCGCGGAGAACGCGCCCGAATACGCGGCGGTGAAGCAGGCGGCCACGCTGTCGAACGACAAGTTCGACCAGCGTTCCGACGGCACGACGTGGGGCTACGACGCGACCGGCCTCAAGGCGAAGAGCTACGCGGGCGACCTCGCCGCCAGCGACAAGACCGACACCGGCTGGTACCAGGACGGCGACACGCTGACCTACTACCTGCCGCTCAAGGCCGGCACGTACAAGCTGACCGCGGGCGCGCGCGAATGGTGGAACCAGACGCGCGAGATGTCGCAGACCGTCAAGGCGGCCGACGGCACGACGCTCGCCACCGGCGCGAGCATCAAGCTCGGTTCCTCCGCGCAGACGGCCACGGGCACGGTTGAATTCTCCGTCCCCACCGACCAGACCGTCACGTATACGCTCGGCAAGGTCGGCTCCCAGAAGCCGGTCATCAGCTGGCTCGCCGTCGCCGAGAACACCGACTACGGCTTCGTCGGCGCGACCGTCAAGGGCGAGGCGCTGCCGAAGCAGGTGACGGTGAACGGCGCCACGGTCACGGTCAAATCGTGGAGCGAGGAGTCGGCCGCCGCCGTGAACAACGCCGACGACTACACGAAGGCCGCCGTCTCCGGCGTCACCGCCGAGGGCAAGACGTTCACCGCCGAGCTCGAGGCGCTGCCCGCCGACGTGCGCTACTTCATCGACTCCGGAACCACGCAATCACCCGAATACACGGCGGTGAAGGCCGTCGTGCCGGACCTGCTCAACGACGCCGCCGACCGCACGTCGGACGGCACGTCGTGGGGCTACGACGCCGACGGCGTGAAGGTGAAGGGCGGCACCGACTCGAACGACAAGTTCAGCACCGGACTGTACGCCGAATCCGGCAAGGACATCACCTACCGCCTGCCGCTCGAGGCCGGCACGTACACGCTGGAGGCCGGCTTCCACGAATGGTGGCAGTCGCGCAGCATGAAGGCGTACGTGCGTGACGCGTCCGGCAAGGAGCTCGCCTCCGGCAACATGGACATGTCCGGAGCCGGCGACTCGAAGACGCTGCCGGTCGAGTTCACGCTCGACTCGGCGCAGACCGTCACGTTCACGGTCTCCAAGGTGAGCGCCGACCCGGTCCTGAGCTGGCTCGCCATCGCCGGCAAGGCCAAAGAGACGCCGACGCCGAAGCCCGCCGACAAGACCGCACTGGACGCCGCGATCACCGAGGCGCTGACGAAGCGGGAGGCGGACTACACGGCCGCCAGCTGGAAGCCGTTCGCCGCCGCGCTGGACGCCGCGCGGAAGGTGGCCGACGATGCCGCCGCCACGCAGCAGCAGGTCGACGAGGCCGCGAAGGCGCTGAACGCCGCGACGAAGGCGCTCGTCAAGCGTCCGTCGGTCGAGCCGACCACGCCGGCCGACAAAACCGACCTGCGCACGCTGGTCACGCGGATGCGCGAACTGCGTGAGGGCAGCTACACGCCCGACAGCTGGAAGCCGTTCGCGGCCGCGCTCAAGCGGGCCGAGACGGTCCTCGGCGACGACGACGCGACGCAACAGCAGGTCGACGACGCCGCGGCCGCGCTCGAACAGGCCTACGGCACGCTGCAGTCCGCCGGAGACGGCGGCAACAGCGGCGACAACGGCGGCAACGAGGGTGCGGGTGATGGATCCGGAAATGGGTCCGGTAACGGTAATGGTTCCGCCGAGTCCGGCGCGAACGGCGGCACCGTGAACGGGTCGAACGGCGCGAACGGTTCCGGCGCGGCGCTGTCCGCGTCCGGCGCGTCCGTCGCCGTGGCCGCGATCGCGACGGCCGCGCTGGCGGTCGCCGGCATCGCCGTCACCTTCGCGCGTCGCCGCGCGCGATGAGCGGCGCACGGCGGGAGTCGCGTGTGACGCGACGCGCGCGACTCCCGTGACATGAGCATGGCCCGATGGCACGTCTTCCGACGTGGCCATCGGGCCATTTCGTTACGTTGTGGTGCGTTCCGTCACGTTGTGTGCGGTTTTACGTTGTGTGCGAATCGCGCGCGTGACGTGGCACGTTCAGCGCCACAGCACGATCGATTTGGAATCGGGGTCGGCGTCGACGCGACGATGCGGGCGACCGGGCAGTTCACGCGTCTGCGTGCGGATCGCGCGACGCCACATGCGTGCGCTGTTGGACCGCTGCATCTCGATGATGTCGCCGTCGCGGCCGGCCGCGAACACGCTCTCCTCGCCGGCCGACTGCAATCGACGGACCTGACGACGCAGCTGGCGGTTCTCCTCCTGCAACGTGAGGATGCGGGTGATGCCGGACAGGTTGATGCCCTCCGACTGACTCAGCCGCTGCGCCTGCACGAGACGGTCGATGTCGCGCAGACAATAGCGGCGGGCACCGCCTTCCGTGCGCTGCGGCGTGACGAGACCGACACGATCGTACTGGCGCAGGGTCTGCGGGTGGATGTCGGCGATCTCCGCCGCCTGACCGACGGTGAACACCGCCAGATCGAGGTCGAAGCCGGCGTCGTCGGCACCGTCGAGATCGGCGCGGCCGAGCACGATCGCCGCCGCGCACATCGCATACAACTGGCGCACCTCACGGGCGATCCTCGCCATCATTCACCTCCATATATCGGAATAAACCACGGGAATGCATACGGGCCGGGGACACCCCCTCAGTCGCGCTACGCGCGCCAGCTCCCCCTCACAGGGGGAGCAAAGTATACGGCTTTCTGCGCCCCCTTGAGGGGGAGCTGTCCGGCTTCGCCGGACTGAGGGGGTGTTGCCGGACTGAGGGAGTTTCCGCCACCCGGAACCCGCCTACCGCGGGATGTAGTCGCCGGCGGCTTTGTCGAACTCCTTGGCGGCGTGCTTGACGCCGAGGCCCGGCTTGGCGGGCACCTGGATCATCACGCGGCCGACGAGGTCGCCCGGGGTGTTGCCGGATTGCACGCCCTTGCCGGAGATCCGCACTTCGGCGCCGCTGGACGAGCCGGCGGGCACCTTGAACGTGACGGTCTCGCCGTCGATGTCCTTCGCCTCGACCTTCGCGCCGGCGACGGCTTCGGCGACGCTCACGGGCAGGTCCATGACGAGGTCATGACCGCGCATCGTGAACTTGGAGTCGGGCTTCACGTTGACCTGCAGGTACAGGTCGCCGTGCTTGCCGCCGTTGACGCCTGCATGGCCCTTGCCGGCCAGACGGATCTTCTGCCCGTCCTTCACGCCGGCGGGGATGTGCGTCTTGAACTTGGAACCGTCGACGGACAGGGACACGGTCGCGCCCTTCGCGGCCTGACGCAGAGTCAGGCTGATCTTCGAGTTGCGGTCCTTGCCCTTCTTCGGCTGCGGGGCCTCCTCGTAGCCGCCGTACGCACCGGCGTCACCGTACGCGCCGTAGGGCGAGCCGCCCTGCGCGCCGGCGCCGGCCGCGCCGCCGAACATCGAGAAGATGTCGTTGAGGTTCGGATTGCCGCCGCCGGACGTGGAGAAGCGGATGCGGGAGCCGTTGCCGCCCATGCCCGAGCCGCCGCCGAACATCGAACCGAAGATGTCGGAGAATCCGGAGGCGTCGAAGCCGCCCTGACCGGAGCCGCCGGCGAAGCGGGCGCCGCCCATGCCGAACTGGCGGATCGCATCATACTTCTGGCGCGAGTCCTTGTTGCTCAGCACGTCGTAGGCTTCGGAGATGTCCTTGAACTTCTCCTCCGCCTCCTTCGTCTTGTTGAGGTCGGGATGGTACTTGCGGGCCAGCTTGCGGTAGGCCTTGGTGATGTCGGAATCGGAGGCGTCCTTGGAGACACCAAGGACTTTGTAGAAGTCTTTGCTCAGCCATTCGTTCTCAGCCATTCATGTCTCCTTTCGTGTTGAAGTCTTGTATGTATGATTCGGCCCCCTCTGACGAGGGGGCTGTCAGCGAAGCTGACTGGGGGAGAGAAACCTCAGCCGTCACGTTCCGACCATCTCTCCCCCACCCGCTTCGCGGGAGCCCCCTCGTCAGAGGGGGCCTGCACGACGTCAGTTGTGCGGGGAGGCGACGACGACTCGGGCGGCGCGGATCACGCGGTCACCGATGCGGTAGCCGGCCTCCACGACCGTGTCGACGGTCTCCTTCTCGGCATTCGCGTCCGGCTTGTGCAGGATCGCATCATGCTTGGTCGGGTCGAACTCCTCGCCGGCCTCGCCGAACTTCTCGACGCCGAACTTCTCGAACGCCTTGTCGATCTTCGCGGCGACGGCCTTGAACGAATCGTCCATCTCGCTGTTGGCACGGATGCGGTCGATGTCGTCGAGGGCGGGCAGCAGCGCGGTCAGCACGTCGATGATGCCGTGCTCGCGGAAGCGCTCCTGCTCCTTCTTCGCGCGGTTGCGGTAGTTGATGAACTCCGCGCGCTCGCGCTGCAGGGCCTCGAGGTAATCGGCGGCCTCCTTCTTGGCCTGGCCCAGCGGGGTCAGGGTGTCGGAGTCAGCCTTGGCGTCGGCGGTCTCTCCCTCAGTCGCGGCGTTCGCCGCGCCAGCTCCCTCGTCAGAGGGAGCCGAAGAGGAGGCCGCGGCATCAGCCGCGTCCGTTCCCTTGTCGGAGGGATCCGAAGAAGGAGCCGGCTTCTGCGCGGCGGCGGCCGCGTCGGCGGGGGTGTCGGCCGGGGCCGACGAGCCCGCCTCGCGGGCGTCGTCGGCGTCGGGCAGGTCGTTCAGGTAGTCGTCCTTGTTGAACTCAGCCATCGGACGGGACCTTACTTGTTGTCCTTGTCGTCGTCGTCCACGACCTCGGCGTCCACCACGTCGTCGTCACCGCCGTTGGAGGCGGAACCGGCGCCCGCGGCACCGGCGGCGCCGGCCGCACCGGCCGCACCGGCGGCATCCGCCGCGCCCTGCTGGGCGTAGAGGGCCTGGCCGATCTTCTGGGCGGAGGTCATCAGCTCGGTCTGAGCGGTCTTGACCTTCTCGATGTCGTCGCCCTTGAGGGCTTCCTTGAGGGCGTTGACCTTCTCGGTGACCTCGTTGGCGACCTCATCGGAGAGCTTCTCCTTGTTGTCGGCGACGAGCTTCTCGGTCTGGTAGGCGAAGGCCTCGGCCTGGTTGCGGGTCTCGGCGTCCTCCTTGCGCTTCTTGTCCTCGGCCTCGTGGGCTTCGGCCTCCTTGACCATGCGGTCGATCTCGTCCTTCGGCAGGCCGGAACCACCGGTGATGGTCATCGACTGCTCCTTGCCGGTGCCCTTGTCCTTGGCGGACACGTGCACGATGCCGTTGGCGTCGATATCGAAGGTGACCTCGATCTGCGGGACGCCACGCGGGGCCGGAGCGATGCCGGTCAGCTCGAAGGTGCCGAGCGGCTTGTTGTCGCGGGCGAACTCACGCTCGCCCTGGTAGACCTGGATCAGCACGGACGGCTGGTTGTCCTCGGCGGTGGAGAACACCTCGGAACGCTTGGTCGGGATGGCGGTGTTGCGGTCGATGAGCTTGGTCATGATGCCGCCCTTGGTCTCGATGCCGAGGGAGAGCGGGGTCACGTCGATGAGCAGGACGTCCTTGCGGTCGCCCTTGATGACGCCGGACTGCACGGCGGCGCCGACGGCGACGACCTCATCCGGGTTGACGGACTGGTTTGCTTCCTTGCCGCCGGTGAGCTCCTTGACGAGCTCCTTGACGGCCGGCATACGGGTGGAACCGCCGACGAGCACCACGTGGTCGATCTGGCCGACGGAGATGTTCGCGTCGCGCAGCACGTTGTTGAACGGCGTGCGGCAGCGGCCGAGCAGGTCGGAGGTCATTTCCTCGAAGTGCGCACGGGTCAGGGTCTCGTCCAGGTGCACCGGGGTGCCGTCGGGCGTCATGGCCAGGTACTGCATGGAGATGGAGGTGGAGGTCGAGGAGGAGAGCTCCTTCTTGGCCTGCTCCGCGGCTTCCTTCAGACGCTGCAGGGCGATCTTGTCCTTGCTCAGGTCGATGCCGTACTTGTTCTTGACTTCGGTGACGAGCCAGTCGATGATCTTCTGATCCCAATCGTCGCCGCCGAGGTGGTTGTCGCCGTTGGTGGCCTGCACCTGGATGGTGGAGAAGCCGTCCTCGTCCTTGCCGATCTCCAGCAGGGAGACATCGAAGGTGCCGCCGCCGAGGTCGAAGACCAGGATGCGCTCGTCCTCCTTGCCCTTCTCGAGGCCATAGGCCAGCGCGGCCGCGGTCGGCTCGTTGATGATGCGCAGGACGTTCAGGCCGGCGATCTTGCCGGCGTCCTTGGTGGCCTGACGCTGGGCGTCGTTGAAGTACGCCGGGCAGGTGATGACGGCGTCGGTGACCGGCTCGCCGAGGTAGGCCTCGGCGTCCCTCTTCAGCTTCATCAGGATCTGCGCGGAGATCTCCTGCGGGGTCCACTTCTTGCCGTCGATCTCGACGGTCCAGTCGGTGCCCATGTGACGCTTGACGGAGGAGATGGTGCGGTCGACGTTGGTCACGGCCTGACGCTTGGCGACCTCGCCGACGAGGATCTCGCCGGACTTGGAGAACGCGACCACGGACGGCGTGGTGCGCGCGCCTTCGGCGTTGACGATGACCGTGGGCTCGCCGCCTTCGAGGGTGGCGATGCAGGAATTCGTGGTGCCCAGATCGATACCAACTGCACGTGCCATAATGTGTGCTCCTTTTGTTCTTTGTTCGTTCTTACGTTCTTCGCTCAGGTTCCGGATGCGATCGGTGCGGCCCGATTGCCCGGCCCTTTGCCGTTCCAAAACTTGAGCCTACACCACTCAACTTCCACTCCGCAAGTTTTATTCCCACATTCGCCACAAAATCTTGAGCACATCCCACTCAAGTTCGAAAACACGGACGGCGACGGCAACGTTCGCAGTATGATGGAACGCCACACGGCAACGCACGCACGAGGAGGAGGACACCATGGGCAAGGCCGATATCCACGACGTGGCCAAGGCGGCCGGGGTGTCCATCTCCACCGTCTCGCGCGCGTTCACGCGCCCCGAGCTCGTCTCCGCGAAGACCCGCGCCAAGGTGCTCGCGGTGGCGGACCAACTCGACTTCAACATCTCGCGTTCCGCCACCGCGCTCAAATCCGGCCGCACGAACCGCGTGGCGCTGCTGATGAACGAGGAAATCACCAGCTGGTTCAACGCCGAGGTTTTCGCCGGACTCGAATCGGCGATGCACCCGGCCGGCTACGACATCTCCCTGTTCCAGCACATCGACACGGCGGAGAACCGGCGCGAGTTCTTCACCAACCTGCCGATCCGCCGCAACGTGGACGCGGTGGTCGTCGCCTCGTTCGCCATCGACCCGCACGAGGTGGAACAGCTCCGCCGCATCCACGTGCCGATCGTCGGCATCAACACCCCTTCCGACGAGGGTCTCGACGCGTCGGTCGGTATCGACGATGAGGAGGGCATGCGCAAGGCGACACAACATCTCATCGGTCTCGGGCACCACCGCATCGTCTACCCATGTTCGGAGGCGGTGAAGAATCTGGACGCCTCGATCGACGCCCGCACACGCGGGTTCGTCCGCGCATGCGAGGAGGCGGAAGGCAAGCACGACATCGACTGGCAGGTGCTCACCGTGCCGCGCGGCCCCGAATTCGTGGATTCCGCGCTGGCGGCCCTGCTCGCGCTCGACGAGTTCCCGGACGCGATCTGCTGCCAGATGGACATGATGGCGATTCCACTCATGGTCAAGCTGGAACGCTACGGTCACCGCACGCCGCGCGACTATTCGATCGTCGGCTTCGACGACAGCCCGTATGCGGACACGCTCAACCTCACCACGATGCGGCAGGACCCGTACGCGATGGGGCGCAAGGCGGCGGAAAAGGCGCTCGATCTCATGCAGGGCAAGACGCTCGACGCCCCGCACGAGACGGTCGAGGCGCAGCTCGTCCTACGCGGCACCGACGCCCCATACCACGACTGAACCGAACCGTCACGGACGCCCGCCAGTCCGCACCTCCAGCAGGCATATCTACAGCAGGCACCCCGCCCACAGCATCAGCGGGTACAGCGCGGCGAACACCCATGTCACCCATGCATGCCCATGCCCATTGCGATCGCGATAGCCGAGTTCGCCGTTGCGATAGTGGAGGATGGCGACGCCCACCGCCGGCGTGATGCACATGACCGCGCCCAGCAGGCCCGCGGTGAACATCATCGTGTTCTCGCGCGGCGACAGGAAACGGAACACCAGCACGAACATGAGCGTGAGCACGCCCACGGGCATGACCCTCTGCCGCACCCCGACGTGCAGCAGCAGATCCCACAGCACACCGGCCACGATCACGACCGCGGCCGTCGCCCATCGCGCGGCGCCCGCGTACCGCGCGCGGAGCCGGTCGAGCACGACCAGCACGATGAGCGCGACCAGCAGCCCCCACACGGGATTCTGCACGCGCAGGTCGAGCCATCGCCCGGTCGCCAACCGGTCGTAGGCGGGCTCGGAGAGCGCCGCGACCGCACACAGACGCAGCGCGTACCGCCTCACGTCACGCGTGTGCCGCCATCCGTCGAACAGCAGCCACGCGTAGATCGGCACCGCGCACCAGGACGCCGCCTCGCAGACGACCGCGGCCGTCAGAGCGGTCATGTTGTCCGCCGTGGGCGCGCCGAACAGCAGCGGCACGACCGTCGTCGACGCGACGGACAACGCCATAAGCACCGCGCCGACCACCTTGAGCCGGAACACGGTCAGGCCCTTGCGCCGCCTGTTCCCCGTGCCCTGTGCAACGCCGCTCATGCGCGCCTCCAGATGGTGAGGCTGCGGGCCGGCAGCGTGAGCCTGCGGCGCCGCGCGACGGTTCCGTCGTCCGCGACGTCGCCGTCATCGTCGGAACGGTAGACGCACCGCCAGTCGTCGGGCGCGATCTTCGCGACCTCGTCGTACGGGGCGGGCGTCTCCAAGGCGACGGTCGGCTGCGTGCGCACGTCGTCGGTCGGGTTGACGGCCACGCAGTCGTCGCCGACGCGGAACACGACCACCTCGTCGTCGCGCGGCACGATCGTGCGCGCGCCGCCGAAGTACGCGGGGTTGCCGCGTCGCAACGCGATGAGCGTGCGATAGTGCTCGACGAGGCGCGCGAGCCGTCGCGCGCGCCTCCAGTCGAGCCGGTTGAGCGCGGCGGGACTGCGGTAGGAGTCGGAGTCGCCGCGCTTGGTGCGCGCGAACTCCTCGCCGGACAGCAGGAACGGCACGCCGGCGGCGGTGAACACGATGCCGGCGGCGAGCCGGTTCGCGGCCATGAGGTCCGCGCACCGGCCGCCGGAGTCAACGTCGTCCGCCGCGTAGTCGGCTTCCGTGGGGAGCCGGCGCATCGCGGCGCACAGTTTGTCCCACAACGTGAGGTCGTCGTGCGCGGAGACGTATTGGATGACCTGCGCGACGGATGCGGTCTCGTGCGGCGTGCCGCGCCACGCGTCCGCCGCATGGCGGATGTCGTCCGCGTAGTCGGCGGCCGCGCCGGACAGGTATCCGGGCTCCTTGTGATAGAAGATGTGGCCGCGCACCGCGTCGCGCGTCGTATCGCAGAACGCGCCGATGCGCGGGCTCAGGTACGGCAGGCCGCGTTTGTCGGCGAGGACGACGCCGGCGGCCGGGTCGAGCGCGGTCCTGCGCGCCGACCACGGCTCGCCGTGCATGAGGATCGTCGCGCCGCCCGGCAGCTCGTCGAGCGCGGTGCGGATCGCGTTCATCGTGTCGACGTCGATGAGTCCCATCAGGTCGAAGCGGAATCCGTCGATATGGTATTCGCGCGCCCAGTACGTCACCGAATCCACGATGTAGCGGCGCATCATCGGATGCTCGGTGGCCACGTCGTTCGTGCAGGCGGAGCCGTCCGCGAACGTGCCGTCGGCGCGGCGGCGCAGGCAGTAGCCGGGGATCATGCGCTCGAACCAGTTGTCCGTGGAGAACATGTGGTTGTAGACCACGTCCATGATGACCTTGATGCCGGCGGCGTGCAGCGCCTGGATCATGCGCTTGCACTCCCTGATGCGCACCTCGCCGTGGAACGGGTCGGTGCTGTACGAGCCTTCAGGCACGTTGTAGTTGAGCGGATCATAGCCCCAGTTGAAGCCGTGGCGCGGATCGTCGTGCGCGAGGGATTCGTCGATGGAACCGTAGTCGTAGAACGGCATGAGCTGGACGGCGGTCACGCCGAGATGCTTCAGGTAGGCGACGCATGTGGGGAATTCGCCGTCGCCGTCGACGCTCGTGTCGTCGTAGGTGAACGCGAGATACGTGCCGCGATGCTCGAACGGGACGCCGCTGTGCATGTCGTCGCTGAAGTCGCCGACATGCGTCTCCCAGATGACAAGGTCGTGGCTGGCGACGTGCGGGCGACGGTCGGCCTCCCAGCCGTCCGGGTCGGTGCGCGCGAGGTCGACGACCATGCTGCGCCGGCCGTTCACGCCGGCCGCGCGCGCCCACGGGTCGGCGGTGCGGTGCGTCGTGCCGTCGGGGAATCGGACGAGATAGTCGTAGTAGACGCCGTGGCCGACGCCGTCGCAGCGCGCCGCCCACGTGCCGTCCGCGCCGGGGACGAGGTCGCGCGAGGCGAACGGGCCGGCGCAGTCGCCCGCGGATTCCGCGGCGCCGGCGATGGACGCCGCGGGCTCCTCGACGGCGGACTCGGCGTCCGAACCGTAGCGGAACAACCGCAGCGTCACGCCGGACGCGGTCGGCGCCCACACGCGGAACGTGGTGCCTGCGGCGTCCGGACGCGCGCCCAAATCGCCGCCGGCGTATACCGGCAGATCGGGGCACGGCAGGGCCGGCTCGGCGGGTGTGCCGGCGGCCACGGCCGGAATCTGCACGGGCTTCTCCATCGAAGTCTCCTTTCATGGAACGCGGCGCCCGCCGGACAGGCCGGCGAGCGCCGCGATGATATGCAAGTGACGGCCCTCCTCCGGCCCCGCAAGAACGGACCGGCCTGCGGCCGGGCCCGATCCTGCCTTCGTTCGGCTGTCGCCTCACTCAGGCTGAGGCCAGTCGGAAGCCCACTGGGCTTCCTTGGTGGCCTCAGCCCTTTACCGATCCCGCCATGGACTCCTGGTAGAAGCGCTGCATGACGATGAAGAGGATGGCGATGGGGATGGAGATCAGGACGGCGGCCGCGGCGAAGCGGGCGTACCAGTTCTGGATGTACTCCTTCTGCAGCATGAGCCACAGTCCGAGCGCCACCGTGTAGTTCGACTGCGTGCGGCAGATCACCTTCGCCATGACGAAGTCGAGCCACGGGGTGAGGAATCCGATGATGGCCTGGTAGACAATCATCGGCTTGCAGATCGGGATGATGATCTTCGTGAACACCTGCAACCGGGTGCAGCCGTCGAGCAGCGCCGCCTCGTCGAGCGAGGTGGGGATCGTGTCCATGTAGCCCTTCATCACGTAGAAGCCTGCGCCGGTGCCGGCCGAATACACGAGAATCAGCGCGAGAATCGTCATGCCGCCGCCGGTCAGGCCCATCGCCTTGAGGATGAAGTAGATCGCGGAGACGGCCATGATGCCGGGGAACATGCCGAGGATGAGCACCACGTTCATGAACGTGCGGCGCGTGCGGAAACGCAGACGGCTCATGCAGTACGCGACGGACAGCACGAACGCGATCGAGATCACGCACGTGAAGCACGCGACGATGAACGTGTTCGCGAACATCTTCGGGAAGTCGAGCACCGATTTGTCGGTGAACAGCGCGATGTAGTTGTCCAGCGAGAACTCGGTCGGGAAGAACGTCTTCGTGTACGGCGCGGTGTTCTTGTTGAAGCTTTCCGCGAACACCCACACAATCGGGATCAGCCAGATCACCGCCATAACGGCGAGGAACAGGTGCGCGAGCACGTCGCCGAGGATGCGGCGCTTGCGCGAATCGTGCATGAGGCCGTGCGATTCGGCCTTCACCGCGTCGGCGGCGCCGGCCGCACTGTCCGTGACGATGGACTTGTCGCTGTGCTTGCTCATCGGAACGCCTCCTCGTTCTTGTAGGAACCCGAATTGCGGTAGGTGACGAGCGACACCACCGCGAGGACGATGAACGTCATGATGCCGATGACCGCGCCGAGGTTGTAGTCGCCCTTGTCGACGGTCAGCTTGTACAGCCACGTGATGAGCAGGTCGGTTTTGCCCGCGGACGAGCCGATCGGCGTCGGGTCGCCGCCGGACAGCAGGTAGATCACGTTGAAGTTGTTCACGTTGCCGGTGAACGTCGTGATGAGGTACGGGGTGAGCACGAAGATGATGTACGGCATCGTGATCTGCGTGAAGATCTGCCACCAGTTCGCGCCGTCGAGCCGCGCCGCCTCGTACAGGTCGGCGGGGATGTTCTGCAGGATTCCGGTGATCTGCATGATCGTGTACGGGATGCCGACCCACAGGTTGATGATGATGACGGTGACGCGCGCCCACGTGGCGTTCGTGAAGAACGGCAGCGCGGAGTCGATCCACCCCCATTCCATGAGCAGGCGGTTGACGGCGCCCGTCGGCTGGAGCATCGTGCGCATCACGAGCAGCGAGACGAACTGCGGCACGGCGATGGACATCGAGAAGCAGGCGCGCCAGAACCCCTTGAACCGGGTGGTCCTGCGGTTGATGACCATCGCGAAGAACAGGCCGAGGAAGAAGTTGAGGAACGTGGCGAAGAACGCCCACACGAGCGTCCAGACCAGCACGGACACGAACAGGCCCGCGTTGACGGTGCCGCCGCTGTTGGAGAACACCTTGCCGAAGTTCTCGAAGCCCACCCAGTCGAACAGGACGAGATGGTCGTGGTCGTAGCTGGTGAACGCCATCGAGATCATGAAGATCAGCGGCAGGACGGTGAACACGAGGATGCCGAGCGTCGGCAGGAACATGAGCAGCTGATGCGCGCGGCCGTCGGTCAGATCGTGCAGGTCCTCGCGGATGGTCGGCGCGTGGCCGTGCTCGCGGGCCTCGCATTCGGCCCGGTAGGCGCTGCGCACGGACACCGCCCACAGGACGGCGAACGCGGCGATGAGCACGACGGTGCACACGCCGTACAGGAGGATGACCACCGAGTTGTCGCCCTTGGTGTACACCCAGAAGCCGTCAACGAGCGTCTTGCCCTGCTTCTGGTCGCCCAGGCCGGGCAGCTTCGACAGGTAGCCGGCGCCGCTGACGGCCATGAACACGATGAACGCGATCTCCAGGGCGAGGAGGACCGCGCCTTTGACGAATTGTCTGCGCGCGAAGTTGCCCAGACCGAAGACCAGGGCGGACAGTCTCGTGAACACGTCGCCGCGGGTCAGCGCGTTGCGCACCGAATACGGCGACGGCGCCACGTAGTCCGCGCCCAGCCTGCGACGGCGTTTCATCTCGCGCGGGGAAAGGGTTGCCGATGTCATTGCACCCTACCGCCTCTCAACATGGTTGATACGTGTGGAATTGTTACGTGTGGATTGATGATCGATGGTTGATGTTCGACGATCGCCGCCGGCCGCTGCCGGCCGACGAGGGAACGGGGCCGGCCCCCGAAGGAGGGAGGGACCGGCCCCGTGCGGATCACTCGGCGTAGGTGCCGACGGACTTGACCCAGGCGTCGGTCTTGGCCGCGGCGTTGTCGGCCGTGACCTCCTTGTTGACGATGGCCTTGCCGAAGGTCTCGGCCGGGGTCCACCAGTCGTTCATGCCGGCCAGGCCGGACTGCAGGATGGCGGTGTTGGCCATCGTATCGGACTGGGCCTTGGCGACCGCGTCATCGGTGGTCAGCGAGGCGAGGGACTTGTCGGTCGGGATGATGCCGCGGGTCGTGTAGTGCAGCTTCTGGGCCTCGGTGGAGCCGAGGTAAGCGGCGAACTGCGCGGCGGCCTTCGGGTTCTTGGCGTTCGGGTTGTAGGCGGCGGCCTTGGTGGCGGCGAAGGACTTCATCTGCTTGGTCTCGCCGTTGACGGTGAAGGTCGGCAGCTGGGCGACGCCCATGTCGTCGCCGAGGGCCTTCTTGATGTCGGCGGCGGACCAGGAGCCGGAGAAGAACGCGTCGGCGGTGCCGGCCTGAATCTCGGACAGGCCGGAGTTGTCGGCGCTGTTGTGGAAGTTCGGGTTGGCGGCCATGTTCACCAGGTACGTGGTGATGTCGGCGGAATCCTTCGGGAAGACCATGCCGGCCTTCTCGTCGTTGCCCTTCTCGCCGAAGAGCGTCAGGCCGTCGTAGAAGCCGCCGAGGTACCAGGAGTCGGCCAGCGGGAAGGAGACGACGCCCTTGGAGAGCATCGTGTCAAGGCTCTTGACGTCGTCGTCGGAGAACTTCGCCTTGTTGTAGTACATGAACCACGTGTTGTCGGTGTACGGCACGCCGTAGTACTTGCCGTCGGAGCCGGTGACGGAATCGACTTCGAGGCTGCCGTCCTGCTCCTTGATCTGCTTAGCGGCGTCGGTGCCGAGCTCGCCGATCGCACCCAGCTTGATGAACGTGCCGAGCTGGTCGGAGGCGAACATGTAGACGTCGGCCGCGGCGGACGGGTCGGTCTGCACCTGCTTGGAGGCATCGCCCTCGGAGACGACGTCGTTCTTCCACGTGATCTGGTACTCGGGGTGGGCCTTCTCGAAGCCCTTCTCGACCTGGCTCAGCCACGAGTCGTTGCCGTCCTGATCCTCCTGCGGGGCCCAGACGCTCAGTGTGACGGCACCGCCGTCGGCACTCTGCGCGGAATCCGCATCGGAACCGCATGCGGCGAGCGGCACCAGCATGGCGGCCGCGGCGACGAGTCCGACGATCCTCTTCTTCCAACTGATCATCTTCGATCATTCCTTTCCTGCTCGGTCGGATCTCCAACTTCACGATGACCACGTTTGCAATGCCATATTGACACTTACGCTGAATACGTTAACACCGCGGCTTTGGGGCGCTGAGATGTCTTGTATTTGCAACGCTGCGGAACATCGTTGACTCACAGTATAGCACCATTTCTGCATACGTTCGCATTTCGCGTCATCCCGCTAGAATTGCAATCGTTATGCAATGCTGCGAAACCGCATGAACACAGGAGTTTCCATGAACGCCACACCACGACACACCGCCTCCGACCCCCACTCCCCCACCTCACGCCCCGCATGGCTCGAAACGGCCGTCTTCTACGAGATCTACCCGCAGTCGTTCAACGACTCGAACGGCGACGGCATCGGCGACATTCCAGGCATCATCGAAAAACTCGACTACATCAGCGACCTCGGCTGCAACGCCTTGTGGATCAACCCCTGCTACGATTCGCCGTTCAAGGACGCCGGCTACGACGTGCGCGACTACACGAAGGTCGCGCCGCGCTACGGCACGAACGCGGACCTTGAACGCCTCTTCGCCGAGGCGCACGATCGCGGCATGCACGTCCTGCTCGACCTCGTGCCCGGCCACACCAGCGAGGAGCACGCCTGGTTCCGCGCCAGCGCACGCGCCGATTACGACGACCGCGTGGCCGCTCCCCCGGTCGACCCCGGCGACGGTCCTGCCGGCCCCACCACCGCCACCGGCACCACCCCCGGCACCGCCATCCCCACCACCGGCGCCCCAACTCCCGTCAACGTATCCGAACGCTACATCTGGACGGACTGCTGGATCGCCGGCGGCGACGGCTTGCCGTTCGTCGGCGGCGAGGAGCCGCGCGACGGCACCTACATCCTGAACTTCTTCAAATGCCAGCCGGCGCTCAACTACGGCTTCGCCCACCCGAACCAGCCGTGGCAGAAGCCGGCGCTCGGCCCGGACGCCCTCGCCACCTGCGACGCGATGCTCGACGTGATGCGCTTCTGGCTCTCGCGCGGCGCGGACGGCTTCCGCGTCGACATGTCCGACAGTCTCGTCAAGCACGACGACGACGGCAAACCGTTCACGATCCGCACGTGGCAGCACATGTTCGCGAAGATCCGCCCCGAATTCCCGCAGGCCGCGTTCGTCGCCGAATGGGGCCGCCCCTACGAGTCGATGCAGGCGGGCTTCGACATGGACTTCTACCTCGATTGGCGGTGGGGCGGCTGGCCGAACGGCTACAACATGCTGCTGCGCAACACCGACACCCCGTTGGTCCGCGACGGTGACGCCAGCTATTTCAACGCGGATTCCGGCGCGGCGATCAAACCGTTCCTCGACCAGTATCTGCCGCAGCTCGCCGACTGCGAGCGCGCGGGTGGCCTGTTCGATCTCATCACCTGCAATCACGACACGATCCGCGTCGGCCAACGCCTCACCGAACGCGAGCTGAAAATCGCGTACGGCATGCTGCTGACGATGCCCGGCTGCCCGTTCGTCTACTACGGCGACGAGATCGCGATGCGCTACCGCCCGCTGCCCACGCATGAGGGCGGCTACATCCGCACCGGCAGCCGCACGCCGATGCAGTGGGATGCGAGCGCACCGAATCTCGGGTTCTCCGATGCGCCTGTCGACCCCGCGACCGGCATCGCCGACCTGTATCTGCCCGTCGACCCCGCGCCAGACGCGCCAACGGCCGCGGCGGCGCAGTCCGATCCGGAATCGTTGTGGCATTGGATTCGCGCGATTCTCGCGTTCCGCCGCACGACGCCCGCGTTGCGCGCAAACGCCGCGTTCGAGGTGGTCGCGGGTCGCGACGGCGGCCGCGCGTTCGCCTTCCGCCGCGTCGCGCGCGACGACGGCGGGGCGAACGGCGAGACGCGTCGCGGCGACGATTCCGGCGACATCACGTCCGACGCCGCAGCCGACGACGTGATCGTCGCGATGAACCCCGGCCACGGCACCGTCACGATCGACGTGCCGGCGCGCGACGGCCATCACGATGATGCCGATCGCGCCGGCGGCGACGCCGTCATCCACGCTGCCGTCACCCGCACGATCGCGCTGGCGCTCGGCGGCCCGACGATCGCCGCGGACGGCGCGCTCGTACTGCCGCCGCAGTCGTTCGCGATTCTCGTATGATGCACGCCGCCGCGCGCATCGGCGAGCGCGGGCGGCGCGTCTGCCGTCCTGCCGCGCTTGCAACAGCGCGGCAGGACGGATTCACGACACCCCGATAACCCAATGACCGCAACGATGCTATCGTTGTCATAAACGCGACAGACAGTTCGCCGCGTGAGGGAATACACGTATACACGCCGCAAGCGGCATGCTGTGCCGCACTTGCGCACACCGCCGCACACCGGCACCGCACACCGACAACCCAAAGGAGGGCAATCCGCATGACAGCGAACAACATGCACGACGACTGGTGGAAGCAGGCCGTCGTCTACCAGGTCTATCCGCGCAGTTTCAAGGACGTGAACGGCGACGGTCTTGGCGACATCGCCGGCGTCACCGAGAAGATGGACTACTTGGAGAAGCTCGGCGTGGACGCGATCTGGCTGAGCCCGTTCTACCCGTCCGATCTGGCTGACGGCGGCTACGACGTCATCGACTACCGCAACGTCGACCCGCGTCTGGGCACGATGGACGATTTCGATGCGATGATCGCCGCCGCGCACGCCGCCGGCATCAAGGTGATGGTCGACATCGTCCCGAACCACACCGCCGACAAGCACGTCTTCTTCCAGGAGGCCCTCGCCTCCGCGCCCGGCTCCCCCGCACGCGACCGCTACATCTTCCGCGAGGGACGTGGCGAGCACGGCGAACTGCCGCCGAACGACTGGCAGTCCATGTTCGGCGGCCCGGCGTGGACGCGCGTGCCCGACGGCCAGTGGTACCTCCACCTGTTCGCCAAGCAGCAGCCGGACGTCAACTGGAACAACCCGGACATCCACGCCGAATTCATCAAGACGCTGCGTTTCTGGGCCGACCACGGCACCGACGGCTTCCGCATCGACGTGGCTCACGGCCTCGCCAAGGACCTCGACTCCACGCCGCTTGAGGACATGGCCGCGAACGACGTGCAGAACCAGCTGTGCCACGACTTCACCAGCCCGCTGTGGGACCGTCACGAAGTGCATGAGATCTACCGCGAATGGCGCCGCGAGGTGTTCGACCATTACGATCCGCCACGCTTCGCCGTCGCCGAGGCGTGGGTCGTGCCCGAGCATCAGCATCTGTACGCCTCCACCGACGAGCTCGGCCAGTGCTTCAACTTCGACTTCGCGAAGGCCGCGTGGCTGCCCGACGAGATCCGCGCCGCCATCGAAGGCGGGCTCGGCGCGGCCGCGGCCACGCACGGTTCGACCACCACGTGGGTGATGAACAATCACGACGTGCCGCGCAGCCCCACCCGCTACGGTCTGCCGCAAGTGCCGAACGCGCCCTACCACCAGCTCGCGCATGACTGGCTGGTGCGCGACGGCTCCACGTACGTCGAGGACCGTGCGCTCGGCACGAAGCGCGCCCGTGCGGCCGCGCTCATGGAGTTCGGTCTGCCCGGCGGCATCTACGTCTATCAAGGCGAGGAGCTCGGCCTGTTCGAGGTCGCGGACATCCCGTGGGATCGTCTCGAGGATCCGACCGCGTTCAACACGCGTCGCGCCGCCACCGACAAGGGCCGCGACGGCTGCCGCGTGCCGCTGCCGTGGGTCGCGGACGAGTCCGGCGAGGGCGACGCCGTGACGCCCGCCGAGTGGAGCGACCAGTTCGCCGTCGGCACGTCGTTCGGCTTCTCGCCGCGCACTAAGGCCGATGGCACGCCCGCCGAGGCCCCGCACCTGCCGCAGCCGCTGTGGTTCCGCGATTTCGCCGCGGACAAGGAGGAGCATGACGACACGTCGATGCTCGCCCTGTACCGTCGTCTGCTCGCGTTGCGCGCCGAACTGCTCACCGCCACCGGCGACACGTCCACCTTCGACTGGGTGGATATGGGCGCCGACGTGATCGCCTACCGTCGCCCGGCCGTGCCGGCCGGCGACGACGAGCCGCGCACGCTCACCTCCGTCACCAACTTCGGCGCCGAACCGGTCGCGCTGCCGGACGGCGAGATCGTGCTCGCCTCCGCCGCACTGACCGACGACGGACGCCTCCCGCAGGACGTGAGCGTCTGGGTGCTCGACTGACGATGGTTGAGTGACGGGTGTGGCGGGTGACGAGGCGGCATCCAAGCCGCCGCCTCGTCACCCGCCACACCCGTGTAAGCTGGACACGATTCGATTGTTTCCGTTACCAAGGTGGTTCGCATGAACAGCAACATCCAGGATGTCGCCAAAGCGGCGGGCGTATCGATTTCGACGGTGTCACGATCGTTCACCCGTCCCGACCTGGTGAACGCGAAGACCCGCGCACGCGTACTCAAGTTCGCCGACGAACTCAACTTCTCCCTGTCGCGTTCCGCCGCCGCGTTGAAATCCGGCCGATCGCTGCGCATCGCCGTGCTGATGAGCGGTCACATCCGCATGTGGTTCACCGCCTCCGTGATCGAGGGGCTCAACGACATCTTCCATGCGGAAGGCTACGACATCTCCATCTTCCAGATCTCCAGTATCGAGGAACGCCGCGAGTTCTTCGAGATGCTGCCGGTGCGCCGCAACGCCGACGCGGTCATCGTCGTGTCGTTCGACATCGACGCCGCCGAGACCGCGCAGCTCGCGTCGATCGACGTGCCGATCATCGGCATCAACTGCGCCGACTCCGAACAGCACGGTTTCGCCGCGTCCGTCACCATCGACGACGCGCAGGGCGCGACGCTCGCCGCACGCCACCTGCTCACGCTCGGACACCGCGACATCGCGTACATCACCACGAACCGCGACGTCTCACTGAGCTTCTCCGTACGCGGCCGTTTCGACAGATTCATGGACTACTGCCGCAAAGAAGGCGTCGAACCGCATGCCATCGAATGTCAGATCGACGACGACGGCCACTACGAGATCGGCAGCGTGGTCACGCAACTGATGAGCCTGCCGACGATGCCCACCGCCATCGCCTGTCAGGAGGACGGCATCGCGCTGCCGCTCATCTTCCAGCTGGAGCGCAACGGATTCTCCGTGCCCGGTGACGTGTCCGTTCTCGGCTATGACGACAGCTTCTACGCCGACGACATCGGATTGACGACGATTCGCCAGAACCCGGTCGAAACGGCGCGCATCGCCGCCCGTATGACCCTCGACCTCATCCGCGGACGCAACACGGACCACCGGTTCCGCACGCTCCCCGCGCAACTGGTGGTCCGTTCCAGCACCGGTCGACGCTAGCGCCGACAGTCCCACCCGCTTGCCTGTCGGGCAAGCCTTCGGCCTAAGGGCAGTCCCCACCGGACTGCCCTTCATACGGCCTCAGCGGACGGCACTAGCAGTTCCAGCGTTCGATGACGTTGTCGCCCTTGTACTTGCTGAGCACGCAGTAGTGCGCCGTGTCGAGGCGCAGCAGACGCGCGAACCGCGGTTCGACGCCCAGCCACTGCGACGTGAGGATACGCAGGATATGCGCGTGCGCGACGAACAGCACGTTGTGCCCCGCCTCAAGCAGCGGCAGCACCTCGTCGATGGCGCCACGCGCACGGGCGGCCGCCTCCTCCACGGTCTCGCCGACACCGTCATGCACCGGCACCTGCGTGCCGTCGGGCAGCGTCTCCACCCAATCAGCCTGCATATGCTCCGGCAGCGATCGCGGACCGTCACGCCACACGTCCCACTGGAATCCCGCCATCTCGCCGACCTGCTGGCGTGTGCGACCTTCCGCGCACCCGTAATCCCACTCGGCGATGCCGTCCAACGTGCCCGGATGCTCGAAACCGGCCAGCACGGCCGTCTCCCTCGCGCGCACGAGCGGACTGGAGAACACGCACCCCTCGTCGAATCCGCCGGGGAACGCGGCCGCGAGACGCTTGCCGGCATCCACGGCCTGCTGTCTGCCGACCTCCGTCAACGGAATGTCGGTACGTCCAGTGTGCTGCCCCGATTGGCTCCATGCGGTCTGCCCGTGGCGCAGGAGCACCAGGTATCCGGTGCCGCCACGGGACGTGTCGACGGCTACGGTGCCGTCCGATTGATGTGTAGTCATGGTTCCACTGTAGCCCGTGAACGCTCCCGACTCCACTGAATCGCCGTGAGGTGTTCGATTGATGATCGACGCGCCGGTAGACTGGAGGCTATGAGTGATGAGAAGCATAGCGGGGCGCATGCAGGGCCATCGTCGGCGGATCGTGCCGTCTCCGCGTTCCATCGTATCGACGAGAAGGTCGACGCGATGCGCGCACACCGGTTGAATGATCCCGATTCCCTCGGCGACAAGATCGTGACATGGGCGTTGCCGTCGCTCGCGGGACTGATCGGCGGCAAACTGTTCCAAACCATGTGGAATCGAGGCGTATCCCGTCGTAACGTGCGTCGCGGTCTCGCCGCCGACGCGCCGCAGGGATTCCTCACGCAGCTGCTGTTCACCGTGCTGTCCGCCGCGTTCGGCGCGCTCGTCTCGCAGCTGTCCGACCGCGGATCCAAGGCGATCGTCGACCGTCGTCACCGCCGCCGCCGCTGAAGGGCGACGCTGAAGGGCGACGCACGTGCGCTGCCGGCGCACCGGCGTCGCCGTTTGGCCAGTGCGCGGACGACAATGGGGTCATGGTTACTAACAGCACTATCGAAACCCTGTTGAACCGTCGTTCGATCCGCGCCTTCAAAGACGAGGCCATCGACGACGACACCCGCGCGGCGCTCGAAACGGTCGCGCAGCACGCCGCCTCAAGCCAGTATCTCAACGATTGGTCGGCGATTCGCATCACCGATCCGGCGATCAAGGCGAGGTTCGCCGAATTCGGGCATCAGCCGTACATCGCGCAGGCGCCGCTGCTCTACCTGTTCATCATCGACGAGCACCGCAACGCGCTGATCGCCGAACGCAAGGGCGTCGACGCGCATGGTGACGCGTGGACGCTGAATTCCAGCTACCGCTTCACGCAGGCGCAGAACGATGCCGTGCTCGCCCTGCACGCGATGGAGACCGCCGCCTACTCGCTGGGACTCGGCTGCGTGATTCTCGGCTCCGTGCTGAACGACATCCCCGGTCTGATTGATGTGTGCCATCTGCCGGAATACACGTATCCGGTGCTGGCGATCGCCATCGGCAAGCCGGATCAGGAGCCCGCGTTGAAGCCGCGTATGCCGCGCACGATGCAGTTCTTCGAGAACACATATCCGTCCGATGGCAGCGGTGCCGATGCCTGTGTTGGCGCCAGTACGGAAACCAATACCGAAGCTGGTACCGGTGTTGGAGCTGGCGTTGGTGTTGGTGTTGGTGTTGGTGTTGGTGCCGCCATGCTGTCAGGTCTTGACGAGTTCGATGCGACGGTGCACGAATACTACGATCTGCGTAACACAGATCGTCCGGTGGACGCGTTCAGTGATCAGATTGCCAAGGTCGGCGTGCAGGACGTCAGCGGCAAGTGCCTGCTTCCCAAGGCAGCCGCCCAAGGCTTCCGCCTAGACCGCTGACACAACTCAAGAACGGCCGTCCCCTGTTTCCTCCCGCCGTCTCTTTCGTCGGTGTCCTGGTTGTTTCCTCCCGCTGGCGGGAGGTGGCGCGTGAGCGCCGGAGGGTGGTCTTCGTGGGCGGCCCCCGTGTGTGGTGTCGGTGAGGACGCGTGCGGCGCGGGGCTCCCGTCGCGTGTGTCCGTTGTTTCCTCCCGCTGGCGGGAGGTGGCGCGCCAGCGCCGGAGGGTGGTTTTCGTGTCCCGCGCGCGTGTGGTGTCGGTGGGTGGCTGGCGGGTTCGTTCCCGTCGCGTGTGTCCGTTGTTTCCTCCCGCCGGCGGGAGGTGGCGCGTAGCGCCGGAGGGTGGTCGCACGCGCGCGTGGTGACGTGGCGTGCGTGTCGTGGTATGGGAAGGACCCCGGGAGCTGTTGCTCGACCGGGGTCCTGTTCTCGTTGTGGTGCGGCGGCGTGCTACTCTCCCACACCCTGTCGGGTGCAGTACCATCGCCGTGCCAGGTCTTAGCTTCCGGGTTCGGAATGGGTCCGGGCGTCTCCCCTGGGCCATGACCGCCGCAAATCTTCAATTATCAGGAGGGAATCGTGTCCCGTGTCTCCTGATGGCTGGTGGTTTGGGGACCGGATGGTGGACGCGTCGCTGATCGTTTTTGTGGTCACGGACCGTTGTTCCGTGTCGCGTGTTTTCGCGCAGTCTTCGCCGATGCTCTCCACACTCCTTGGGGGTGTGGGTTGTGTGTCGCGCTTCCCCGTTAGTACCGGTCGGCTCCACCCCTTGCGGGGCTTCCACGTCCGGCCTATCGACCACGTGTTCTGCATGGGGGGTCTCAGGAACCCGAAGGCTCCCCGGGAATACTTATCTTGGAGCGGGCTTCCCGCTTAGATGCTTTCAGCGGTTATCCCTTCCGAACGCAGCCAACCGGCGGTGCCACTGGCGTGACAACCGGCGTACCGGAGGTTCGTCCACCCAGGTCCTCTCGT
>NZ_JBKEVK010000007.1:0-110481 GCF_056357015.1 Bifidobacterium sp. LH_413
CAGGATCCCGTTCGACTTGCATGTGTTAAGCACGCCGCCAGCGTTCATCCTGAGCCAGAATCGAACCCTCCACAAAAAAACATTGCAGAAAGACATCGACAGATGACTCTCACTAAAAACAATTGACGGAACCTCTAATAAGGAAAGAGGTTCGCACAAAAACCCCGACCCCCATCAAACCCCCTCGGGTACTCGAAAACGAGCGGGAATCGGACTGGCAATCATTGACTATAAAGAAGTAAGTAGTACAACACACTCTTGAGTTCTCAAACCACCACCACGCCGACAGGCAGACCAACCCAACCAGAAGGAAAGGGAACCAGCCCGCCGCGCCGAGCGGCAACAGACGAACAATCTACATGAACTCACGCCACAACGCAAACCGGCATGACAAAACCACGCCCGAAACGTTGCAACGACGGCGCTCCCACGGCGTGTCGAAAACAGGCCCGACAACCCGATAACCACATCATAACCCCACCCGACACACCACCACACCACCAAAAACCACCACCAGCCGGCGTGTCACAGGAATTCAACCAAACCAACCACCCCATTCACCAACACGACACCCCACAACCACAACCCGACAACCCCCTCAGCCGGCCAAAGGCCGGCAGCTCCCCCTCACAGGGAGAGCACACTCTCCCCCACCCGGCATTGCCGGGAGCCCCCTCAACAGAGAGGGCCGACACGCGCCCGCCGACAAGCTTGACGCGCTCGACTCAGACAGCTCGCTCCGCGGACAACCCCCTCAACAAAAAGGGCCAGAGAAGCGGGTCACTCCATGTCGAGCGGGACGGGGTGATTGGGGGCGGGGAAGGCTTGGGACAACGCCGCGTACTCGGCGTCCGAAAGCGGGGAATCGAGTACGGCGGCGTTGGCGAGCACGTGTTCGGGCACGCCGGAACGCGGGATGGCGATCATGTCCGGCTGGTGGAGCACGAACGCGAGCAGCACCTGCATCGGTGTGAATCCGTGCGCGGCCGCGACCTCGCGCACCGCCGCACTGCCGAGCAACCCGTCACGCAGGCGCCCGGCCTGCGCGAGCGGACAGTACGCCATCACGGGAATGCGCCGCCCGCGCAGCCATGGCAGCAGATCGACTTCGATGCCACGCGATCCCAGGTGGTAGAGCACCTGGTCGACGCAGCAATGCGATCCGCGGGACACATCCATCAGTTCGCGCATGTCGTTCAGGTCGAGGTTCGAGACGCCCCATCGGCGGATCAGACCGTCCTCGACCGCCTGTTCCATGCAGTCGACGGTTTCGCGCAACGGCACGCTGCCGCGCCAGTGCAGCAGGTACATGTCGAGGTAATCGGTGCCGAGGCGACGCAGCGACGCCTCCAGACTGCGGCGCAGGTGACGGCGTCCGGCGTTGTGCGGATACACCTTCGAGACGATGTACAGCGATCCGCGATCGTACCCGTCAATCGCCGCGCCGACGAGTCGTTCGGCACCGCCGTCCGCGTACATCTCCGCCGTGTCGATCAGGCGCACTCCCGCGTCCAGTCCAGCGCGCAACGCCGCCGCCTCGTCGTCGAACGGCCGTCGTCCCTCGCCCAGATACCAGGTTCCCATGCCGAGCCGTGGCATCACGCTCCCGTCCGGCAGCGTCACCTCATCGCGCACATCTCGCGCACTATCCGCATGCAAGCCGTCAACCATTGCCATGCCTCCTCACCGGCATCGGCGGAGACCGGGCGGCGGCGCGATCCGTCACGTCGCCGGCCCGGCACCGGCCATCCGAGATGAACGGTACTTTCCCCACGATTCTATCGCGCGGTTCCCGTGATTCCCGGCGCAACATGGCCACGTGAGGATGGGCGGAGCGGGACAGCGGAGGCGCGGGTCCCGCCCGACGCCCCGCTCCGGCGCAACGTCGACGGGATGATACGGCCCCGGCATGGGCGACGACGCGCGGCGGCCGTCCGGAAGAGGTCGCCGAATTCCGCCGTCGCCACCGACGTCGGCGCGACGCACGGCGTTCGTCCGAAATCCTCACCGGACGAACGCCGTCATGTCCCAGCGGCTGACGCAACCACCTCCGATCCGTCCATGTCAGCCGCGACGCCGGCGACGGACCACCAGCGCGACGTCGCCCGCGGTGAGCGCGACGGCCGCGAATCCGGCGATGGAGGCGACGGCGGCGCCTGTGGCGGTGAGGCCGCCGGCTTCGGCGTTCCGGCCGGTCGCGCCCGGCTTGGCGCCCGGACGCGTCGCGGCGGCGCCGGAGCCGGTGCCGTCGCCGGCGACAGTGCCGTCACCGGTTTCGCCGAAGCCGCTGGTCTCGCCGGAACCACCGGTGCCGGCGTCGGTCTTCGCGGTGACCTTCACCGTGTACGTTTCGGTGACGCTCGGATCGGAGGCGAGCGCGACGGTGACCTTCGCCGCATCGGAGGCGGCGGAGAAGTCGTAGGTGAGCGTGTACTGGTCGGCGGCGAGTTCGACGCTGCCGGAGCCGGCCTCGTAGTTGCCGGTGACGGTCAGGTCGTCGGCGGCGATCTTCCCGCCCACCTGGTAGGCGGTCTTCTTCGGCGTGACGGAGATGCTGACGAACCGCTTGGCCGTCAGTCCCGCGATGGCGTCGTCGACGAGCTTGGTCGCCTGCGTGACGTCGTCGGTAGTGGCGGCGCTGCCGGCGAGCAGCACGCGGGCGGCGGCGAGCGCGTCGTCGAGCTTGTCGAGCGAGTCGTCGGTGTAGCCGGCGCGGTCCACGTCCTCGCCCTTCTTCACGGCGGCTTCGAGCGCGGCCGTGTCGGGCTTGGCAGGCGTTTCGGCCGTGCGGGTGAGCGTGACCTCGTCGACGCTGCCCCAGTCGGCGGCGCCGAGGTCGCCGGTGATGGCGATGGTCACGGTGCCGTCCTCGCCGACGGTGACGGGCACGCTGGCGATGTGCCATTGCTTCCAGCCGTCGAGCTTGAGTTCGGCGGATTGCGTCTTGCCCGCGTCGCCGGTATCGCCGGTGCCGCCGGTCGTCGCGTCGAGGGTCACCTTGTTCGTGCCGGCGGTACCGCCGACGAGCGCGCCCTGGCTTTTCGCGGTGAGCGTGTATGCGCCGGGCTCGAGGCCGGTGACGGTCTGGGACGCCTGGAACGTGTACGCCTTGTCCGCCCAGAAGCCGAGCACCCACGATCCGTCGGAGGCGTTGCCCTTGTCGGATTTGATGCTCGCGCCGCTGCCGGTGACGGTCCAGCCGCTCTTCGCGCCGTCTTCGAAGCTTCCGTTGACGACGTGGTTGGTCGCGGGGGTGGCTTCGACGGTGATGACCGCCTTGACGGTGTGTCCGGACGCGGTCACGCCGTCGATCGTGTAGGTGCCGGCGCCGCGGATCCAGTCGAGCGCCGCGGAACGCCAGGTGACGGTTTCGGTCTCGTCGACGCCGTCCTTGTAGCGGGCGGTCACGTCGGCGGGCAGTTTCGCCTTGATCGCGTCGATGGAGTCCTTGTCGGAGGCGGTGATGGCGACGTCGTCGATGCCGGCGAACACATGGTCGGTGACCGCGCCGGTGTGCAGGTAGGAGAAGGTCTTCAGCGAGGGCAGGGCGGTGCCGTCGAAGGCGAACAGCGCCTGGTTGTCCACGCCGGAGCCGCCCCACTTCTTGCCGGCGTCGTTCGGATCGTATTCGCCGGCGGCCGCGGTGGCCCAGCCGCCGCCGTATTCGTTCCACAGGTCGACGAGGTCGGCGTTGTCGCGGCCGCCCTGGCCGACGGGCAGCCATGCGGGCTCCCAGTAGAACATGCCGAGGCCGTCGTTCTCGCCGTCGCCGTCGTTGTCGCCGACCGAGTTCACCGCTTCGGCCACGTAGCGTAGTTCGTCGGCCTGGCCTTGCGGGCTGATGTCGAATTTCACGTCGGCGGCGTTCACGTTCTTCGCCGTGATGGTGTTGGAGTCGTCGTCGCCGTCGTCGAGCGTGTAGGCCCATGAGGTTTCGGCGACCATCACGTCCTTGTGGTAGGCGGCAGCGACGTTCTTCAGCTGCTTGGCGAGGTTGTCGGCGGTGCCGTGCCAGAACGGGTAGTAGGAGCTGGCGAACACGTCGTAGTCGACCTTGTGGTCGGCGAGCTGCTTCGCGTAGCCGGCGTACGTGTTGCGTTCCGGATTGGTGAAGTGGATGGCGACCTTGGCCTGCGGGATCGTCTCGCGCACGGCCTTGGCTCCGGCGGAGAACACCTTGCACATGCCGTCCCAGCCGGAGACGCCGGCGATCTTCGCGGTGGTCTCGTTGCCGACCTGCACCATGCCGACGTCCATGCCGGCCTCCTTGAACCGGGTGAGCGTCTCCTTGGTGTAGTCGTGGACGGCCTGCGCAGTCTTGTCGGCGTCGCCTTCGAACGACTTCCATGCCTTGGGTGCTTGCTGCTTGCTGGGGTCGGCCCAGAAGTCGGAATAGTGGAAGTCGACGAGCACCTTGAGACCGGCCTTGGTGGCGCGTTCGGCCATGACGAGCGCGCGGTCGGCGTTCACGTTGCCGCCGCCGTAGCCTTGTCCGTCGGCGGTGAACGGGTCGTTCCACACGCGCAGGCGCACGTAGTTGACGCCGCTCTCCTTGAGCAGCGTGAAGAGGTCCTCGACCTGACCCTGCTCGTTCCTGAACGTGACGCCGCTCTCCTCCAGCGACAGCATGGAGGAGACGTCCGCTCCCCCGATGAAGTCCTTGGACAGTCCGTCGATGGCCTTGACGTTGATGTCCGCCTTGACCGGCGTCTCGGCGGCGGCCGCGGTGGACGCCGCGACCATGCCTGATGCGCACAGGGTCATCGCCGCGACGGCGGCCGCGACGACGCGGCCCCATAATGCTGATTGCTTCATGCTTCTCCTTACGATTCCCGAACGGGATGATTGCAGCGGCTCTGCTCTGGTACACAATCTGGTACACAATCTGGTACACAACGATTCCTTGCGTACCAATAGATACAGCAGTGTATCACAACGGTTACAGCGTAGCACCGGTTCCGGCTTTGGTCAACCGGTGTACCTCAACAGGGACGCGACGCGTCGGAGACGAACGATGCAACGGAGTCGACGCGTCGGACGCCACCGCGCACCACGCACCCGCCGTTCACCGCTCACCGCGTGGATTCGCGCGCGATGACCTCCGACTCGCAGGTGAGCAGCTCCGGTTTCGTGATGTCGCCGCGGATGCGCCCGAGAATCCTCTCGACCGCGACGGGCGCCGTCCATTCGAGACGCGACGACATGGTGGTGAGCGGAATCTGCAGGTACGGCGCCTCCTCGATATTGTCGAAGCCGATCACCTGCACCTGAGCGGGCACGTCGATGCCGCTGGTGCGCAGCGCGGTCATCGCGCCGATCGCCAGCTGGTCGTTCAATGCGACGACCCCGTCGAACGGGATTCCCGAGTCGATGAGGCGCTGCGTGACGCGCGCCCCCGCGCCGATCGTCCAATCCAAATCCGTGTTGCCGACGAGCCGCGCGTCCAATGCGACGCCGCGGCGACGGCTCTCCTCGATGATGCCGCGCAGACGCAGCTGCGCGTTGCCCTCGGTCGCTTTCAGCAGCGCCGTCTCGTCGTAGACGCCGCGCGCGCCGACGACGGCGAGACGCGTGGAACCATGGTCGTACAGATATCCGGCGGCCCGGGCGGCCGCGTTGACGTCGTCGGGGGTCACGTGGTCGGCGATGCCCCACGTGGTGCGCGCGCCGACCACGACGAGCGGGAAATCGACCTTGAGATCGTCGGGCGTGATGCTCTCCACCTCGCTCATCGACAGGATCATGCCGTCGGACACGGTGGAATTGAACTTCTCCAACAGGTCGCGCGCGCCTTTCGCCGACCCCTCCGCATACGTGGTGACGTATACGGAGTAGTCGTGCCGCCGCGCCGCGTCGATCACGCGGTTGGCGAGTTCGGCGAGGTACGGCGGAGTGAGCGACGGTACGGCGAGCGTGATGAATCCGGTGTGGTCGCGGTTCAGGTTGCGTGCGGCCACGTTGACGCGGTAGCCGAGATCCTTGATGACCGTTTCGACGCGTTCGCGCGTGGCCTCGCTCATGCGCCCGTTGCCGTTGATCACGTTCGAGGCGGTCTTGAGCGAGACGCCGGCCTCCTGCGCCACGTCGCGCAGGGTGACGCGCCTTTTCGCCGGTTTCGTCCCGCTCATCTCCGCACCTCGCTTCCGTTGGTTCGACGTCGCCATTGTACCCGCTTGCGTCCGGCTATTCCGGACGCACGGTCCTCGTGACGAGGATGGCGTTGCGCCGCAATGTGTATGCGCCGGTTCCGTTCGCGGCGTCCGTATCGCTCGCGCCGTCCGCGCCGTTCGCACGGTCCGCCGTTCCGGCTTCCGTGCGATGCGCGACGACCGGCTCGCCAGGAACGTCTTCCAGCGTGACGTCGCCGCGCGTGCGGTTGAGGTAGAAGTCGAAGCGGATGGCGCCGTCCGTGGACTCGCGGACGGTGTGGATGATGCGGGAATCCGTGATGCGAGCGGACGTCTCTCCCTCAGTCGGCCTGCGGCCGACAGCTCCCTCGTCAGAGGGAGCCGGAACCGGACCGCCGCACGATTCGGGTTCCGATACCCCCAGTGCGGGGATGAGGGCGGCAATGTCGTGGCGATCGAGATCGCAGCCGACGTAGACGCCCCGGCCCTCACCATAGGGATGGCTGGTGACGGCAGGCGTGCCGTCGAGCTCCCAGTCGGCGGCCACCTCGCCCGCGTACGTGGCGATGACGGTCGTGTCGGAGGCGACCGAGGTCACGTCGGTCTGCCACAGTCGCGTCGTGAGCCCGTTCGACAGGATGATCGCGTCGGGTTCGCCTTCCGCCTCCTCGCCGAGGATGTTGAACTCCTCGCCGCGCACACCGAGCACGTCGCGCAGGAGCCCGTTGCCGGCGCCAGGATAGCCGCCGAGACCGGCGTGGAAGTGTTCGTCGATGATGCCGGTCGCGTAGTCGACGACGACGGTGCCGCCCGCTTCGGCGAAATCGGCGATGCGTCGCGTGTCCGCGTCGGACAGGACGAGCACGCTCGGCAGGATGATGGTCCGGTAACCGCTCCAGTCGTAGGCGAGCGGGATGATGTCGGCGCGGCTTCCCGCATCGAGGAAGGCGCGGTACCAGTCGCGCACGTCATGCCAATGATCGAGCTTCATGCTCGGCAGGGTCTCGCTGCGCGTCGCCCATTCGCTTTCGGCGCTGAACAGGATCGCCGTGTCGGAACGCTTCAGCTCCGTGCCCTGCAGTCCGGCCTCGGAGAGCGTGGCGAGCGTCGCGCCGAGTTCGACGACGCCGCGGAAGACCTTGGAATCCTCGCCGGCGTGCGGCACCATCGCCGAGTGGAACGCCTCGGCACCGGAGGAGGACTGCCGCCATTGGAAGAAGTTGATGGCGTCGGCGCCCATCGCCACGTGGGCAAGCGAGTCGCGCACGAGCTCGCCGTGGCGCTTGCGCGTGTTGAGCGGCTTCCACTGGACGGCGGACGTGCCGTGCTCCATCACATACCAGGGTTTGCCGAGGGCGAGGGAGTCCATGAGCGCGTCCGAGCAGGCGAGTTCGTCGAGATGGGATTCGCCTTCATGGAAGTAGTGGTCGTTGGAGACGAAGTCGACCTCGTTCGCCCACTGCGCGTAATCCATGCAGCACTGATCGGTGGAGACCATGAAGTTCGTGGTGAACGGCTTGCCGGGGCAGATCGCCTCGATCGCGTCGCGTTCCGCCTTGTAGAAGTCGAGGAGCATGTCGTTGCCGAAACGCTCGTAGTCGAGCTGCTGCGGCGGATTGACCATGGCGTCGCCGCCCATGTGGCGCGGCAGCAACACCTCGTCGAACGAGTTGACGTGCTGCGACCAGAAGGCGGTGCCCCACGCCTCGTTCAATGCTTCGACGGTGCCGTACTTCGCCTCGCACCATGATCGGAACGCGTGGAGCGCGTTGTCGGAATAGTCGTAGCGGTTGTTCCAGCCGTACTCGTTGCCCATATGCCATGCGGTGACGTACGGGTTGTCCTGGTAATGTTCGGCGAGCATGCGGCACAGACGCAGCGCGTACTCCTGGAACACGGGGCTGGTGGGCTGCCAGGATTGGCGCGACCCGGCGTTGACGACATGTCCGTACCGGTCGACGGGCAGGACCTCCGGATGCCGCTCGTACAGCCACAACGGCGCGGTCGCCGTCGCGGAGGCGAGGTCGACGGCGATGCCGGCCTTGCCGAGCCGGTCGATGACGGAATCGAGCCAGTCGAAGGTGAACTCGCCCTCACGCGGTTCGATCCGATCCCAGCTGAAGATGGCGAGGGCCACCGTGTTGACGTGCGCCTCACGCATGAGCCGGATGTCGTCGGCGACGGTCTCGTCCGGCCACTGGTCGGGGTTGTAGTCGCCACCGAACGCGATGCCACGGGTCGACGGCGTGAGCAACGCCGGCCACCTGAACGCTCTACGAGTAGTCATAACACAATCCTTAGTATCAAGCTTCGGAATCGTTCGGAATCTCGGAATCGTCCTGCGGGCGATGCGGTATTCTGAACCCCCTCAGTCGGCTTCGCCGACAGCTCCCCCTGAAAGGGGGAGCAAACACACCCATTTCCCCGCTCCCCCCTTCCAGGGGGAGCTGTCCGCCGCAGGCGGACTGAGGGGGTACCGCCACCCGGCAGGGGGAACGGAATCGGCCGAAAGCCGATGCGGTGCTCTCGCCTCCCTCTGACGAGGGAGGTGTCATCGCGAAGCGATGACGGAGGGAGAGACCGCGGCCGGAAGGCCGCAGGAAGCGGGATCGGCCTTCGGCCGATGCTGTTTTCCCCGCGGCCCGGAGGCCGCTCTCCTGCTCTCCCTCAGTCCGCCTGCGGCGGACAGCTCCCTCGTCAGAGGGAGCCGAAAACGGGGCACCGGCCGGAGGCCGGTTCCGTCACTCCTTGACGGCGCCGGCGGCGAGGCCGGACTGCCAGTACTTCTGCAGGCACAGGAACGCGACCACCAGGGGGATGATCGTGATCAGCGAACCCGTGATCACCAGGTTCTGGATCGCCTGACCGCCCGCCGTGGAAGCCTGGTCCTTCCACTGGTTCAAGCCGATCGTCAACGGATACCAGTCCGCGTCCTTCAACATGATCAACGGCAGGAAGTAGTTGTTCCACGTCGCCACGATCGTGAACAAGGCGGTAGTCACGATACCCGGCGCCAGCAACGGCAGGCTGATCTGCCAGAACGTGCGGAACTCGCTCGCACCGTCCACGCGCGCCGCCTCAAGAAGCTCGGTCGGCACGGCCTGCTCCGAGAAGATCCACATCAGATACAAGCCGAACGGGGAGATCAGCGAAGGGATGATCATGGCCCACGGCGTGTTCGTCAATCCCAGCTTCGCGAACAGGAGGAACTGCGGGACCGCCAAGGCGATGCCCGGCACCGAAATACTGCCGATGATCACCGCGAACACGGCCTTCCTGCCCGGGAAACGGAACTTCGCCAACGCGTAGCCGCCCATGATCGCCAACAAGGTCGCGCCGCCCGCGCCCACCACCACATACAGCAGGGTGTTGACCAGCCAACGGCCGAAGATCCCATCCTGGTACGTGAACACCGTCACGATGTTGTCCCACAACGCGAACGACTTGCCGAACCCCAGGCCGAACGTACTCGTGAAGTCGGCCTGCGTCTTCGTCGCGTTGATCATCAGGTACACGAACGGGAACAGGCAGTACACCGCGAAGATCGCGCACAACACCGTCATCAACGTGCTGCGACGCGGATTGTTCACGTTCGCGAACCCGGACTTCTCCGCACGGCGCCGCTCGGCCGCCTCGTCTTTGGCGACCCGCTTCTGGCGCGCCTTCTCCGCCGCCCTCACGGCCTTCTCCTGCGCCTTGAGCTCGGCCGGAGTCAACGTCTCGATACCCGTCGTCGCACTCACTTCATCTGCTCCTTCATGCTGTTCAACTGCACCGCATACGCGATCGCCATCGTGATCACCGCCATCACGATCGCCAACGCGGCCGCGTAATTCGACTGGTTACCCGAGAACGACAGGTTGTACGCGTACATGTTCGGCGTGTAGTACGTCGTGATCGCGTTACCCGGCACCATGTTCTGCAAAATGCTCGGCTCGTTGAACAACTGGAACGAACCGATGATCGAGAAGATCACCGTGATCGCCAACGAACCCCTCAGCTCCGGCAGCTTGATCGACTTCACGATCTGCCACTCCGACGCGCCATCAATGCTCGCCGCCTCATACAGCGAATGCGGGATCGTGGACAGCGAGCTGTAGAAGATCAGCATGTTATAGCCCGTGAACTCCCACGTGTTGATGTTCCCGATCGACGCCAACAACACGTTCGGCGCGAACATGTCGATATTCACGCCCAACACGTCGTTCAGCGAACCCACCAGACCATACTTCGCGCCATACACGAAACCCCAGATCAACGTGGACACCACCGCCGGCACCGCATACGGCAGGAACGTCGAGATACGGAAGAACTTCGTCCCATGCAACTTCATGCTGTCGATCGCCAACGCCATCGCAGCCGCCAGGAACAACATGATCGGCACCTGCACCACCGTGAACAACGCCACACGACCCACAGACGACCAGAACTGCTGATCACCCAACAGACGCGCGTAGTTCTGCAACCCCACGAACTGCGTCCCACCGATCATCTGCTTCTTAAAGAACGAAATATAAACCGCATACACGATCGGGATGATGAACACGAACACGAACACCACCGCAAACGGACCCATGAACTTCCAACCACGCCAATCCGCCTTATGCCGGTTCACACGCGCCTGTTGCGTGTGACGAGCGGTCATGGCGACCGACGACTCCATCGTCTGCCCAGACATTTACTCACCTTGCGCTTTCCATAATGATCGAAATGATCGATCTACGACAATCAACAATCAACAATCAACAATCGCCAAACCGACGATGCAACGATCCGCAGCGGCCTTCGGTCGCCGTCGGACATGGCGAGGGCGGGGATACCGGACGCATCCCCGCCCTCGCCATCATGCAAGTGGTATGCGGCGACCAGGGAAGGAGGACCGGGAGCGGAAGGAGGAGACGCCCCCGGACGCAGTCGCCACGGGCCGGACCGGCCCCATGCCACTTACTTGACGGTGACGGTATAGCCCTGCTGCTCGCCGTAGTCGGCCAGCGTCTTGGCGTACGCCTGCATGGCCGCCTTAAGGGTCTTCTTGCCCTGATAGGCCGGAGCGATGTCGTCACCGTACTTGGACTGCGCGTACGGGTTGTACGGCAGGTACTGGAACTTGCTCACCTTGCGCTTGGCAGCCTCGACAAGCACCCTGTTGACCTCCTGGCCGCCGAAGTACTCGTTCTTCTGGGACTGGAAGTCCTCGTCGTCGAGGATGGCCGTCTTCGCCGGGAAGGTGCCGTGGTCGGCCATCACCTGGGCGCCGTTGCCATGGGTGAGATATTCGATGAACTTGTAGGCGGCGGCCTTGTTCTTGGACTGCTCGGTGACGGCGAGCGCGGAACCGCCGTCCTCGGAGGACGCCTGGTCGCCATCCTGCCACTGCGGCAGCTGCGCGACGCGCCAGTTGCCCTTGCCTGCGGCGGCGCTGGACTCGAGGTTCGTCGGCATCCACGCGCCGATGGTCAGGGATGCGGTGGTGCCGTCGCCGAGCGAACGGTACCAGTCGTCGGACCAGTTGGAGATCTTGGTGTTGATCAGGCCCTCGTCGATGAGCTTCTGCTGGAACGCGACGTAGCGCTGCATGCCCTTGTCGTTCATATTGATGGTGATGTTCTCGCCGTCGACCTTCCACGGGTTGGAGCCCGCCTGCCACGCCTGCGCGGTGAACGGCTGGTAGCCGTTGGAATCGCCTGCGTTGTTGGCGATGTAGTAGTCGTCGCCGAGGGCGCGGATCTTCTTGGCGGCCTCGTAGTAGTCGTCCCAGGTCTTGATGGATTCGCCGTCGACGCCGGCCTTGTCGAACACGGCCTTGTTGTAGAAGAACACCTCGGGGCTGGAATCGATGGGCAGGGCGTACGGCTTGCCCTCGCCCTGCAGCATCTTGGCCCACGGGCCAGCGGCGAAATCGGATTCGAGTTTCTCGGCACCGAACGGGCTCAGGTCCACGATGCTGCCGTCCACGGCGAACTGGGAGATGGTGGCGTCCTCCATCATCACCACGTCCGGCGCACCCTTGCCGGCGGCCACGGCGTTCTGCAGGGCCGTGGCGGTGTCGGCCGCGGTGCCGGTGCTGGAATACTTGACCGTGATGCCGGGGTTCTCCTTCTCGAAGGCGGCGATGGTCTCCTTGATGCCGTTGCCCCAGCCCCAGAACACGACTTCGCCCTTGGCGTTCGCGGTATCGGTGTCGACGGACGCGGTATCGTCACCGCCGCCGCATGCGGCGAGGCCGACGAGCGTGGCCACGGCCGCGGCGGCCGCGATGACCTTCTTGACGTTACGCATATCATTCTCCTTGTTCCCGCCGCGAAGACCTTCCTCCACAGCGCTCCTCACGAGTGACTTCCAGCGGTACACCCGTGTACCAACAGTTCATATGATACACCCGTGTACCACACCACGCCGCCGGCGTGTCGCAGCCGACGCCACTCTCCACCCCACGGGCCGCATCTGAATTCGGCATCCGCTTGTGGAATACCCGGTGACGAAAACGGCCCCTCCGGATAGCATCGGTATGTAATCCCCCATCGATGCATTTGAGAGGAAGGCGCATGGCGGGTCTGTTTCATGCTGTCTCGAAACAGCGGAACCCCTTGGGAACGGCGGTACGATTGCACGGGTCGGGACGGTACACTTTCGGACTGGCGTTGAGCGCGGGCCTGGCCGGCCTGCTGTACGGATACGACACCGTGTCGATCTCCGGTGCCATCGAGTTCCTGCGCACCCGCTACCGGCTCGACACCGTGATGGAAGGCCTCGTCATCTCCTCGATCATGCTCGGCGCGATCGTCGGCGCCGCATGGGCGGGCTTCCTCTCCGACCGGTTCGGCCGCCGCCGCGTCCTCATCGCCGGCGGATGGTTCTTCTGTGTCTCCGCCATATGGAGCGCGCTCACGTTCGGCCCCTACGACCTCATCGCCGCACGCATCGTCGGAGGCTTCGGCATCGGTCTGACCGCCGCGCTGGCCGTCACGTACATCACCGAATCCGCGCCGACGAACATCCGCGGCACGCTCACGTTCTCCTATCAGATGCTCGCCGTGTGCGGCATCTTCCTGACGAACGTCATCAACTACATCATCGCCTCCTACGGCACGCCCGCATGGGACCTCGCGATCGGCTGGCGCTGGATGCTCGGCCTGGGCGCGATCCCGGCCCTCGCGTTCCTGATCGCCATGTGGCGGTCGCCGGAGAGCCCCCGGTTCCTCATCCAGAACGGGCGCCCCGAGGAGGGTTTCCACGTGCTCGAGCACATCCTCGGCACCGAGGACGCCCGTGTGCGCACCGACGACATCCAGGCGTCCATCCAATTGGAGCAGGAGATGTCGAACGAGTTCACCGACCTGTTCCGCCCGGGTCTCAAGAAGGCGTTGTTCATCGGCATCTTCCTCGCCGTGTTCAACCAGGCCGTCGGCATCAACGCGATCTCCTACTACGGCCCCGTCATGTTCTCGCGCCTCGGGTTCGGCGGCGACACCGAATTCATGACCGCCGCATGCGTGGGCGGCTGCGAGCTCGTGTGCACCGTGATCGGCATGTACCTGATCGACACGGTCGGCCGCAAGCGCCTCATGACCGTGGGCGCCGGGCTCATGGCCGTGTTCGCCCTGTGCATCGCCGGCTCCTACCTCGTCGGCATGCCGCTGCTCACGCTCGTGTTCATCATGCTGTTCGCCGCGTCGTTCGCCTTCTCGATGGGCCCGATCCCATGGGTGGTCATCCCCGAGCTGTTCCCCACGTTCCTGCGCGGCCGCGCGACCGGTCTGTGCATCATGTGCCTGCTCACCGTGAACTGGGCGATCGCGCAGTTCACCCCGATGCTGGTGGACAGTCTCGGCGGCGGCATCACGTTCCTCATCTTCGGTCTGCTCGACATCATCTGCGTGGCCGGCATCGTCGCGCTCGTCCCGGAGACGATGGGACGCACGCTCGAGGAGATCGAGCACCTGTGGCAGCCGAAGACGCCGCTCGCCGTCGCGAAGTACGCGCTGAGCTCGGCGGACGCGAACATCCGTCACGCCGAGGCGACGATCGTGGGCGCCGAGAACGAGCGGCTGCAGGCGATGGGCATCCTGGAGGCGGCGGAACGTGCACGCGTCGCCGCCCAGAAGCAGATCTTCGAAATCCAGGCGAAGGAGCGCGCGAAGGCGGAACGCCTGTCCGCCGAACGCGCCGTCGAGGAGGCGCGCAAGGCCGCGCATACGCTCGTATCCGTGCCGTCTCCGGCATCCGGCGCGGTTTCGGGGGCGACGGCGGCGCACCATCCCACGGCCGACGACCTCACCGCACGCGTCACGCATGATTTCGGCACGGCCGAGAACCGCACCGACGGCACGCTGATGTCCACCACCGTGCCGCTGCCGTCGTCGGGCACGCGTCACGATGCGGTCGCCGCGACGGCGCGCGCGCACCGCATCGCCGCCGACCTCATGGCCGGCACCGCCACGGCCACCGAAGTGGGCGACGGCGAAGTACGGCGCATCACCGTCGAATCGAATCCGATGAGCGGCGCGGACATCGCCAAGGACGTCACCATCGACCTGCCGGAACGCCGGGCGGCCGGCTCCGATGCGGACGCGGCGAAGACCGCGGCCGCGATCGCGCCGGATAGTCCGGCGCGCGACCTCGACGCGGACGCGCAGGCCGCCGTGAACGCCATCGACATGCTCGACTGCGAAGGCAGGGGACGGAACGCCGAGACGTCCGGGACGAGGCGCACCGACATCGATCTGGATTCCCTCCCCGGCTCCGGCATGACGGACATGGACGCGACCCGGCATTTCGACCTTCAGCGGCTTCCCCCGGTCTCCGGCGCCCCCGATTCGCTGGCGACCGCGCATGAGCGTGCGGAGGCGATGGCCCGCCAGCGCGCCGAGGACGCGCGTGAGGCGAAGGCCATCGACGACGCCCTCGACACGTTGGATTCGTTCATCAAGGGATAATCCCCGATTCGGATATGCGAAAGCCCCCGTCGACGATTCGGCGGGGGCTTTCGCATGCCCGGAAACCATGCGGACGGTACGGGCGATACGGTCAGAACGTCACGACGTGGTCGGCGATACGCATCGCCGATTCGCGGTGCGAGACGAGCACGGCGGCCCGTCCCTCGGACGTGTCGCGGATGGACCGGAGAATGACCGCCTCGTTCAACGCGTCGAGACGGCTCGTCGGCTCGTCGTACAGCACGAGGTCGGCGTCGCGCAGGAACACGCGCGCCAATCCGATGCGCTGGCGTTCGCCCTCCGACAGACGGTCGCCGAGCTCGCCCACCGGGGTGTCGATCCCCTTGGGCAGCGAGTCGACGAGCTCCAGCGCGGAGGCCTTGCGCAGGGCGTCGCGTAGACGGTCGTCCGCCACGGCGTCACCGGCATCGCCACCATCGTATTCCGGCAGGGCGAGCAGCAGGTTGTCGCGGATCGTGCCGTCGAACAGGTGCGTCTCCTGTCCCATGAGCGCCTGCACGCGGCGGCGGTGATGCGCGTCCACGTCGGGCAGCGGCGTGCCGGACAGGGTCACGCCACCGGACTGCGGGTCCCAATAGCGCATGAGCAGTTTGATGGTCGTGGACTTGCCGCGGCCGGACGGGCCCTGCACGCCGAGGATGCCGGTGGCCGGCACGTCGAGGGAGAAGTCGGCGAGGACGGGGGCGGAGGCGGTGAGGGCGGCGGACACCCCCTCAGTCCGCGTTGCGGACAGCTCCCCCTCAAGGGGGCGCAAAGAAGAAGTAGTCTCCGGCTCAAGCAGAGGGCGCGAAGAAGCGGTACCGTCCGGTTCGGGCAGAGGGCGCGAAGAAGAGGCGGGGTAGGCGAAGGTGACGTGGTCGAGGCGCATGCCCTTGTAGGCGGGGGTGGCGGTGCCGGTCTCCGCGACGGCTGGGGCCTCGTCCATCAGGGCGAACAGGCGGCGGGCGGAGGCGAACGTCTGCGTGAGGTTCGCGGGCAGGGCGCTCAACGCCATCGTCGGGCCGAACGAGCTGGCGATCAGCGTGAACGCGACGACCAATGCCGGACCGTGTGCGGGAGCCGCGGCGGCGAGCGCGATGGCGAGCGCGGCGGCGGCCGTGGTGAGCACGAGCACGAGCACGCCCGCGATGCCGGCGAACCGGCCGTTGACGCGGCTCAATCGCACGTGTTCCGCCCATAGGCGTTTCGTGAGCCGCGTGATCATGGCGACGCGGTCCTCGCCGCGGCCGAAGCGGATGATCTCGCCCAGGCCGCGCATGTCGTCGAGCATGACGTCGTCGAGCGACGACGCCTGTTTGCGGATCGTGGGGCCGAGGTTCCTGACGCCGGTCGCGAAGAAGCGGGGCACGAGCACGCCGATGACGAGGTGCGCGACGATGAGCGCGAGCGCCATCCACGGGTCGAGCATGAGCAGCAGGAGCGCGTAGACGATGGTCGTGGTCGCGGCGATGACGACGGGGCTGATGGTGTGCGCGAAGAAGATCTCCAGCAGTTCGACGTCGGTGGTGACGAGGGCGATGAGGTCGCCCTTGCCGTGGCCGGCGAGCTTGGCGGGCGCGAGACGGCGCAGCGCGGCGAACGCCTTGGAGCGGAACAGGGCGAGCAGGCGGAAGGCGACGTTGTGGTTGAGATACTGTTCGACGTAGCGCATGAGGCCGCGCAGCAGCGCGCACACGATCATCGCGGCGACGGCCGGCGCGACGCCCATCGACCATACGGGGTGGCCGGCGAGCGCGAACGCGCCGATCATCGCGAACACGGGCAGCATCGTGGCGGCGAGGTGACCGACGGTGCCGGCGAGCGACGCGGCGGCCATGAGCCGTGCGAGCGGCCGCGCCTCCCCCAGCAGCCGTGTGATGGTCCGGAAGGTAGAAAGGGGTTGGTCCGGTGTGTCGGCAGGCTGGGCTGTGGCGGTTCTCTCCCCCAGTCCCGCGTTGCGGGACAGCCCCCTCGTCAGAGGGGGCCTGTTCCCATCTGCCTCCCCTAGGTCCTCCACTTCGGCTTGGGTGCGGAAGAGTTTCGCGTAGCGGCCGTCTTCGAGGGCCATGAGTTCGGCGTGCGTGCCGGTTTCGACGCTGTTGCCGTGGTCGAGGACGACGATGCGGTCCGCGTGTTCGGCGTTGGCCATGCGGTGCGTGATCATGATGACCGTCCTGCCGTCCTTGTGCGCGAGGTCACGGATCGCGTCGAGAATGAGCGTCTCGCTTTCCACGTCGACGCTGCTGGTCGCCTCGTCGAACACGTAGACCTGCGCGTCGTGCAGCAGGGCGCGCGCGATGGCGATGCGCTGGCGCTGCCCGCCGGACAGGTTGGCGGCGTCCTGTTCGATCGTCATGTCGAGTCCGTCGGCCTGTGCGCGCACGAAATCGTCGATGCGGGCGCGCTGCAGCGCGTCCCACATCATCATGTCGACGTCGGCGGCGTCATCATCGTCGTCATATCGTTTCGGCAACGCCATCGCGAGGTTCTCGCGCAACGTGCCGGCGAACAGGTGGCTGCGCGCGCCGATCACCGTGACGGCGCGCGACAGCGCCTCGCCGCCGAGCGTCGCGACCTCCACGCCGGCGAGACGCAGCGAGCCGGAGTATCCGGCGAGCGTGCCGGCGAGCAGCGAGGCCGCCGTCGACTTGCCGGAACCGGAGACGCCGACGATGGCGGTGAGCTCGCCGGGGCGCGCGTCGAAGGCGACGTCGGCGAGCGCCGGCGCGACGGGCGTGCCCGCGCCGGATGCTTCCGCCGCGTCGCCGGAACCGTCGCCGTACGTGTAGGCGACGTGGTCGAACGTGACGTCGAGGCCGGCGTCGTGCGTTTCGGGCAGATCGGCGTCGCCACGCGCGGGTTCGGGGGCGTCGAGGAGCGCGAAGATGCGTTTCGTGGAGGTCATGCCGTTCATCGCGACGTGGAAGAACGAACCGAGTTGGCGCAACGGGATGAAGAAGTCGGCGGACAGCAGGACGATGAGCAGCAGCGAGGCGAGCGTCATCGGCGCGCCGGTGGAGAAACGCCACAGGGCGACGCAGATGCCGGCCGCGGTGCCGCCGTAGGCGACCGCGTCCATCGCGGTGAGGGAACGCAGCTGAATCTGGAGGACGCGCATCGTCATCACGCGGAAGTTCTCGGCCTTCCCGTCGAGGTCGCGGGCGGCGCGCGCGTCGGCATCGAACGCCTTCAACGTCTCGAGGCCCTGCAGGTCGTCGAGGAACGCGGCGCCCATGTCCGTATAGCGGCCCCAGTATCTCTTGAACGTGCGGGCGGCGCTCATCGCGACCATGCCGACCACAACGATGATGAGCGGCGCGCACACGAGGAACGTGAGGGCGGCGGGCAGGTCCATCGGCGCGACCACGGCGAACAGGGTGAGCGGCGCGAGGACCGCGTAGAACAACTGCGGTAGGAACAGGTCGAAGAACGATTGGATCTGCTCGATGCCCTCGCCGGCGGACTGGACGACGTCGGCGGTCTTCACACGCTGCGCGTAGGAGGGGCCGAACGCGAGCATCTTGCGGTAGAGCTTGACGCGTAACGCGAGTTTGACGCGCTCGGAGGCCTCGGTGCCCAGACGCGCGGCGGCGGCGGTCGTCAGATAGCGCACGAGGGCGGCGGCGACGATGACGCCGGTGCAGAACACGATGTCGCCCGGCAGCGGCGTGACGGTGGCGCCGGAGATCGACAGCTCGTCCACGGGACAGGCGGTGCCGGAGGGCGTGGTGCTGCAGACGATCAGTCCCGGCGTGGCGGCATGGAGCAGGTGGGCGAACAGGCCGACGACGGCCGTCACGAACGCGATGTTGGCGAGCAGGCCCACCCACATGCAGACGACCTTGCCGGCGACCAGACGGCCTACGCCGGGCGCCAGCCGGAACAATCGTTTGTCGAACATGAATCCCCTTTCGTGAATCTCAAGCCACCGTAACGGAAAACGAAGCAGAATGGAAGGGTTTGCGGCAATCCACAAAAGACGACGGCGCGGTTGTGGCATGGCGCACAACACGCACGAGGCTACGCACGCGTAACTTAGGCGATGATCGGCCGGAACCACGCCCGCGACACCGCGACATGCGGATCGCGGGAAGGGGCCCGGCCACGGAAGAACGCAAGGAACGGTAAGGAACGCGCACCATGCTTGACCACTACACCACCCCCGGATCGTCCGTCGAACTGCGCGACGACCAGACCATCTACTCGCTGCTCTCCGACCGTCTCGACCGCACCGGCGCGGACACGGTCATCGCCGAGAAAAAGCTCGGACCGGGCCACTGGGCCAACGTGACCACCGGCGAATTCCACCGCATGGTCCTGTCCGCCGCGCGCGGCCTCATCGCGCTCGGCATCGGCAAGGGCGACGCGGTGACGATCTTCTCCTCCACACGCCTCGAATGGGGCGTGCTCGACTTCGCGCTCGCCGCGATCGGCGCGGTCAGCGTGCCGATCTACGACACCGACTCCGCCTCGCAGGCCGAACGCATCATGAACGACGCGGACGTGAAGCTCGCCGTCGCCGACGACCGCACGCGCTTCGACCGGCTCGACTCGGTGAAGGACCACTGCCCGGCATTGAAGCAGATCCTCATGATCGAAGGCAACGCGCTGGGCGCGCTGGAAGGCCTCGGCGTGACCGTGTCGGACGAGGAGCTGGACGAGCGCATCGCCTCCGTGCGCATCGACGACCTCGCGACCATCGTGTACACGTCCGGATCCACCGGCACGCCGAAGGGCGTGGAGCTCACGCACCGCAACTTCGTGTCCGTCACCATCGCCGCCTCGGAGGCGCTGCACGAGATGATCACCGACGACCATCCGCGCCTGCTGCTGTTCCTGCCGCTCGCCCACTGCTTCGCGCGCTTCATCCAGTACGCGTCGATCGCCTCCGACGACGGCGTGGTCGGCTACCTGCCGGACACGAAGTCCCTGCTGCCGGACCTGCGCTCGTTCGAACCCACGTACCTGCTGGGCGTGCCGCGCGTGTTCGAGAAGGTGTACAACGCGGCCTCGCACAAGGCGGGCGCCGGCTGGAAGGGACGCCTGTTCCTTCGCGCGGCCGAGGCGGCGCGCGTGTGGAGCCGTGAGGAGCAGGCCGGCGAGAAGCACACGCTGAAGGAGATCGCCGAGCATGCGAAGTACGAGACGCTCGTCTACCGCACCGTGCGCGGCGCCCTGGGGCCGAAGATCAAGTACGTGGCGTGCGGCGGCGCCCCCCTGTCGCTCGACCTGGCGCACTTCTACAACGGCATCGGCCTGCCGATGATCCAGGGCTACGGCATGACCGAGACGGCCGCCCCGTTCGCGGCGACGCGCGTGCACGACAACGTGATCGGCACGGTCGGCCAGCCCGCGCCCGGCTCCTCGGTGCGTATCGCCGAGGACGGGGAGCTGCAGGTGAAGGGCCCGAACGTGTTCCGCGGCTACCACAATCTGCCGGAGAAGACCGCCGAGGCGTTCACCGCGGACGGCTGGCTGCGCACCGGCGACCTCGCGACGATCGACGACGAGGGCCGCATCACGATCACCGGCCGCATCAAGGACATCATCATCACGGCCGGCGGCAAGAACGTCTCCCCCATCCCGCTGGAGGAGGAGATCGCCAAGTGCCCGATCGTCGAGCACGCGGTCGTGGTCGGCGACCAACGGCCGTTCATCGGCGCGCTCGTCACGCTCGACCCGGAGGCGCTGGCCGTGTGGCTGCCCGCGCACGGGCTGTCGCTGGACACGCCGGTCGACCGCCTCGCCACGAACGCGGCGGTGCGCGACGAGATCCAGGAGTACGTGGACAAGGCGAACGCGACGGTCTCCCGAGCCGAATCGGTGCGCAAGTTCGTCGTGCTCGACGAACGCCTCACGCAGGAGAACAAGTGCCTGACGCCGTCGCTCAAGGTCGTGCGCCCGGCCGTGAACCGCGTGTTCGCCGACGTGATCGACCACGAGATCTACAACGGCAAGCGGTGAGCGTGGCGGAGAAGACCGGATTGGGCCGGGTGCTTGTGGGGCCGGCCGGGCCGGGTTGGGCTAGGTGCCGAGTTGGGCCAGCGGTTTTCCCGGCTCCCCTTGTCAGGGGAGCTGTCGGCGGAGCCGACTGAGGGGTAGTCCCGCCCGGCCCCGGCCACGGCCATCCGCGTCGGCATGGTGCCATACGCGTCAGTTCCGTGCCATACGCGTTGGTTCCGGCCGGCCGATGGCACGGAAACGCCACTGAGAGAGCCCTTGGCATCGGTTCCGTGCCAATCACTGGCCGGAACCGACGCCAAGGGCTCGTTTCGCGTCGCCGCCGGCCATTCCATGGCACAACGACGACGCCAGGACCCGCATCGGCGTCGCTTCCATGCCAAGGATGGCACGAAACCGACGCCGATGGGTCGGATCAGCCGCGGATATGACGCTTGCGGCGGATTGGATCAGCCGCGGGTGCGGCGCTTGCGGCGGATGACGGCCGCCACGCCGGCGGCGAGCGCCAGCAGCATCACCGTGGCGATCGGTGCGATGGCCGAACCAGTGCGGGACAGGCCTCGCTTGCCGGTCGATGCGGTGGCGCCGGCCGTACCGGAGATTCCGGATTCCGTACCGGAGCCGGAGCCACCGGCGCTGCCATTACCACCGTTGCCGGCATCACCGTTACCGCCATCAGAACCGCCATCAGAACCGCCATCAGAACCGCCATTACCGCCATTGCCGCCGTTGTCGGTCTTCGGCACGAGGCCGGTCTTAGCGGCGACCAGTGCGGCCGCGGCGGCGTCCACTTCGGCCTGCGTGGCGTCGGCGTCGGCGGCCACCTGCTTCGCCTTGGCCAGCGCCTGGCGGAACGTCTTGACCGAGTCGTCCGTGTACTTGGCCAGGTCGTCCTGCGTGAGGCCTTCGGCGGCGGCGATCGCCTCGTTCAGCACGGTCTTGTCCGCCTTGGCGCTCTCGGCGGGCTTGAGGCCGTCGCGGGCTACGGTCAGCGCGGCGAGCGCGTCATTGACCTGCTGCTGGGTGGCGGATTCGTCTGCGAGCACGTTGCGGGCGGCGGTCAGCGCGGTTTCGAGCGCGGACCAGGATTCGGCCGTGTACTTGGACTGGTCGAGCTGTTCGCCGTCAATCTCGGCGATCTTGGCTTCGAGCTTCGACTTGTCAGTCTTCACGGCTTCCTTGGCCTTGCCGGCGACGCCCAGCCAAGAGACGAGCGCCGCGTCGCCGCTGCCGCCGTATGCTGCGGTGACGGTGACCATGCCGGAGCCGACGGTGATCTCGTCGCTGGTGGTGATCGCGTACGGCTCGTAGCTTTCGCCGGACTTGTTGCCGATGACGACCGGCTGTCCGTCGTTGAGCTTGGCGGTCCTGGTTTCGCCGTCGGCGTCCGTGTAGGTCACGGTGAACGTGGCGGAGCGCGGGCCCTGCCACAGTTCCTTGGAGCCGATGTAGAACCGGTAGGTGCCGGCGTCGAGGGGCAGCGTGTAGACGATGTCCTTCTTGCCGCCGTCCTTCTCGCCGCCGAGCGCGGTGTCGGACTTGTCGGCGCCGTTGCCGTAGGCCGTCACGTCGGCGAGGTTCGCACCCCATGTGCCGTCGGCGGCCTGTTGGTCGGAGACGTCCGCGTTCTTCAGCGACGGCACGCCGGCCTTGACGGCCCGCCATGCGGGCGAGTCCTTGCCCGCGGTGCCGGAATCGATGAAGTAGACGAGGTTTTCGGGAGCGATCTCCACATGGTAGGAGATCGCTCCCGCGGTATAGCCGTCCACGGTTCCGGTCACGTCGAAGGCGTCGTAGTCCTTGCCCTTGGCGAAGCCGTCGGGCACGGCCCAGGCCACGTCGCGGGTGACGGTGTCGCCGCCGCGGGTCGTGAACTCGAGCGTCTTCGGCAGCTTGGCCTTGAGCTCGTCGGCGGTGGTGCCGCTGGCCACGGCGGTGCCGAGGTCCGTGGTCTTGAGCGCGACGAGGTCGTCGGGCGAGGCGTCGGACTTGGACACGCCGATCCATGCCATGACGGCGCCGTCCTCATGCACGGAGACGTCGACCTTGGAGGTCTTGTCGAGGGTCAGCTCGAACGCGGCTTCGGCGTGCGGCGCGTTCTTGTCGACGTGCACGTCCTTGGTCTGGGTCGTACCGTCCACGGTGACGTCCACCTTCATGTTGCGGGTGGCGGTCCACCATTCCTGGTGGCCGGTGGTCAGCGTGTACGTTCCGGCGGGCAGGGTGAGCGAGTAGGTCATGGCCTTGGAGCCCTGCGAGTACCAGCCGGTCGTGTCGATCCCGTCGCCGTTGTAGATGCCCATGGTGGCGTCCGAGTTGTTCGGGTTGCCGACCTTGCCGGTGTAGCCCCAGCCGCTGGCGGCGTCGAACTTCTGGTCGGACTGCGCGTTGAGCACCTGGTCGCCGAAGCGGTTCTTGACGGCCTGGAAGTACGCGGACGTGCCGGTGGCTTCCTCGGCGGGTTTGGTGCCGGAGTCGATCATGAACACGAGGTTCTTCGGCGCGACGGCGACGGTGGCGTGCACCGTGTAGCCGCCGGCCATCGTGCCGGTGACGCTGGTCTGCGTGTACGGGGTGGTCAGGTCGGCGCCGTCGGTGTTCCACGTCACGGCGGCGTCGTCCTTTTTCCTGCCGTCGGCGGTGATCACCTTGAGCGTCTTCGGCAGGCCGTTCGCGCCTTCGTCGGGGGTGACGGCGAACGCGGTGGCCTGGCCGTCCTGCAGCCCGGTCACGTCGTTCGGGTCGATGATCCGGTATGTCCACGAGGCCACGCCGCTGGCCGCCTTGCCGTCGGCGACCGCGATGGCCTTGACGGTGGTGACGCCCTTGGTGACCGTAATCGGCTTGGCCTTGTCGAACACGGGGCTGTCGGTGGTCGGCGCGGAGCCGTCGGTGGTGTAGTGGATCGTCGCGCCCTCGTCACTGGAGGAGAGCGTCACCTGCTGATCGCTGGTGTAGGTGCCGGCCTTGAGGCTGGAGGTCGGCAGGGCGGCGAGTTCGCCGGTGCCGGTGTTCTCGTAGACCTGCGCTTCGACGAGGCCGTTGAGCCAGTCGGCGACCGAATTGCCGTTGTGCACGTTGATGGCGCTGTCCACTTCGATCTGCACGTAGCGGTACTTGCCGGACACACGATCGGATTTGAATCCGACGGTCTGGTTGTCACGCTGGTCGGCGAGCGTCGTCCAGTCGGCGGCCTTCGCCTCGTCGAGTGACGAGATCGGCGCATTCGAGCCCTTGATCAGGTAGCCGAACTTCGCTTCGGAGCCGCCGACCATCGGGAAGCTCAGGTCGACGCGGGCGAGGTCCTTCACCGCGCCCAGGTCGACCGTCCAGGTGAACGGCACGTGGTCCTGCGCGTAGTAGGTCTTGTTCTCGTCCCACCAGGTGTCGATCTGGTAGTCGCCGTCGTTCGCCTTTCCGGGGGCGTAGGCGGCATCGGTCTTGCCGTCCTTGCGCGGGTCGGCGTAGACCGGGCGGCCTTGCGAGACGAGCTTGGTCTTCGCGTATTCGATGTCGCCGGTCTTGGTGTTGAGCTTCCAGCCGGGCGTGTAGTCCATCGTCAGCGTCTTGCCGTCCTTGCCGCCGAACGTGAGCGGCAACCAGATGTACGTGGACGAGCCGAGACGGTCGGGCTGCCAGCGGTCGCCGAGGTAGATGTAGCTGTTCCTGCCGTTCGCCGTCACCGTCATGATGCTGGTGGGCTGGCTGTAGAACGTGGAGTTGTTGCCGATCATGGTCGGTCCGCTCCAGCCGTTCGCCTTGGTCAGATCGGTGTTCGTGTAGTAGCGGGCCTGGTTCGGGTACCAGCCGGACTGCGTCGACATGATGAGGTAGTAGACGCCGTCGTGCTTCATCAGCGCGGGCGCTTCGAGGCGCTTGCCCTGGAAGGCGCGGTAGGTCATCGTCTCCTTGGTCTTGGAGGCGTCGGTGAAGGCCACGTCGGTCAGGTCGGCGTTCAGCTTGTGGATGCGCATCTGCTGGTAGTCCTCGGCGGTGACGATGTACGCCTCGTCGCCTTCCTGGTAGAGGGTCATGTCGCGCGAGCCGTAGCCGTATTGGCCTTGGCCGTATTCGGGATCGGGGGTTTCGCTCCAGTCGCTCTCGTCGATGGTGTCGTTGAAGCCCTTGTCCGTGATGGCGTCGGCCTTCATCGCCGCCCAGACGGCCGGATCGGTGATGGCTTTGCCGCCGTCGTCCGTGTCCTTGGCGTAATCGGCGTCGGTGATCTGGATGGTCTCGTTGCCGTTGGACACGGAGCGCCAGTTGCGGTACTTGGCGGCCGTGCCCGCGCCCGGACGCCAATGGCCCTGGAAGGTGTACGGTCCCTCGATCCTGTCAGCGGTGGCGACGGCGATCTGGCTGGAGGCGTAACCGGTGGCGTCCTCCCAGTGGGCCCAGACCACGTACTTGCCTGCCTTGTTCTTCAGGATCTTGGGGCGTTCCATCTTCACGTCGATCAGACCGTATTCGGCGCCGGCCGCCTTGGCGGAGTCCTTGGTGAGGATGGAATCGACCTTGGTCCAGTTGAGCATGTCGGTGGACTTGTACAGATTCACGCTCTTGAAGTTGGCGGAGTTGTGGGACTTGTCCTCGCCGACCCAGTAGTAGACCGGATTGTCCTTGGCGTCCTTCTCCTGCAGGAAGCCGCCGCCGTGGGCCTGGATGGGCTGGCCGGAGGTGTCGTACCATTCCTCGCCCACGGGTACGCCGCTATAGGTCTTGCCGTCGTACTGGGCGTTGGTCTGGATGCCGTAGACGCGGACCTCCTTGAAGCCGCGCTGCCACCAGGTCTCGGCGGAGGCGTCGTCCTTCACGCGCTTGGTCGCGTTGACCGCGATCTGCAGGTAGCGGTACTGGCCGTTGGCGTCGATGAGGTTCTCGTTGAATCCGGGAATCGTGTTGGCGGACTTGTCGGCGAGCGTCGTGTAGTTGACGCCGTCGGCGCTGCCTTTGATGACGTACTGCGCGTAGGTGTCGGAACCGCGTACCTCATGGAAGTCGATATCCACCTGGCTGATGGTGCTCAGCTTGCCGAGGTCGACGGTCCATGTGTACGCGCCGTTCCCGGAGGGGATGTACTGGCGGGCGTTCTCGTCGTCGAGTCCGTCGATGGCGTAGGAGGCCTCGCCGGTCCAGCCGGCGTCGGTGTTGGTGCCGGCCTCGGTGGTCTGATCGGTGAGGATGGTCGCTCCGGCGGTGAGGTCACGGCCGGACTGCACGGGCACGATCACTGCGTTCTTCGCGTCGGAATCCTTGCTGTACTTGACCTGCGCGTAGTAGTCGTACGCGGCGAACCCGTTGTTGAACGCGACGGGCAGCATGCGCTGCGAGGAGAACGCGCCGTTCAACGCCGGGTCGGGTTTCGCCCAACCGCCGGACCAGCGGTTAGCGGCGATCATGTAGTCGTCGCCGACGCGGACCGCTCCGCCGGATTGCGCGCCGTAGGTCTGGCTGTTGCCGATGAGCTGTGGCTTGGCGTCGGCGAGTCCGGCGATGGTCTTGGCGGCGAGCACCTGGCCCTGGGTCGGATACCAGCCGTTGGTGCCGGAGGTGAACAGGTAGTACCAGCCGTCCACGCGCACGAGGCTCGGCGCTTCGCGGTTGAGCCCCTTGTTGACGGTCACTCCGGACTTGTCGGACACGGCGGTCCAGTCCTTGTCGAGCGTGTAGATGATCTGGTCGGAGTTGTTGTTGGTGGAGGAAATCAGGTAGGCGCTACCGTCGGAGTCCTCGTAGAAGCTCAGGTCGCGCGATTCGTTGCCCTGCGGGCGGTACGGCTCGACGCTCCTGAAATCGTCTTTCCCGGGCGTGCCGGAGGCGGAGAACACCTTGGCCTCGGTGTAGTCCTTGTCGTTTTCCCAGTGCGCCCAGATGACGACCTTGTCGGTCTTGGCGTTGTAGTGCGCACCGAAGCTTTCGATCTTCGCACCTTTCAGCCAGCTCACCTTGGTGTGGTCGAGAATGGTGCGCGGCTTCGACCAAGTCGCGTCGTCGGCGGACGTGTATTCGACGACGTCCACGCCGCCGTCGGCCTTCTTCGCCTCGTACCGGTAGTAGGTGTCGCCCACCTTGATGCCGCTCTTGCCCTGGTAGACGCCGGCCTTCGTGTTCTCCCACGTGGCCAGGCCGCCCGGCGCCTTATAGGTCGCGACGGTGTTGCTCTCGCCGGCCGCGCCGGAGGAGGCGGTCACTTTGTAGACGTAGTCGGTTCCGGTCTTCAGGTCGTAGTCGTCCCATGACGAGCCGGTGGCGCCTTTCTTCACGGTGGTGAAGCCGCCGGTCGCGCCGTCCTTGCGTTCGGCGCGTGCGATGTCGTAGGTGGCACCGGCCTCGCCGGCCCAGTTGACCTTAATGTTGTCGACGTCGGTCTCGCCGGCAAACTGGAACGCCTGTGCGGCGATTCCCAGCGTGGCGCCGTCGGCGCTCGCCTGCGGCGTCGCGGCCGCGGCGGCCGGTACGCCGCAGGCGAGCGTCGCCGCGGCGGCCAGCAGCGCGACCGTCCTTCTTCCTGCGTTGGTGGGCATTGCTGCAATCCTTCCTTCTGTTGTGCGGAGGCGATCGGTGGGTGCCGACTCCTTCGTCCGCGTCGCCGCATCCCGCCCTCACCGCGACGCACGTGGTCCGGCGTGTGATGCGATGATGCATCCGCAATAATGTTTACGTTACCACAGCGTTCATACGTATTAACAATACGACGGCGTTTCGCGGCCTTCCGGACGATATGACACCTCCGCACGTATGTGTGGGATACAGGACGCGGGAATACGGGATGCGAAGACGGCGAAGCCCGGTTCCCGTCGCCTTGTGTGGAAGGAGGATGGCGATGGGACCGGGCTTCGCGGTGAAGGAGGAGAAAAACTAGGGGATCAGAAGATCAGTCGTTCCTCCTTTCCTTGACGAAGGCGGCGCCTGCCGCGGCGATGGTCATCAGGACCATGACCGCGACCAGGCCGGCCGTGTCGGCGCCGGTCTTGGACAGACGGCCGGACGCGGAACCGGTCTTGCCGTCGGCGGAACCGTTGGAACCGTTGGAACCGTTGCCGGTCAGGCTGCCGTCGCCGGACTGGTCGCCGGACTGGTCGCCGTTGTCGCCGGACTGCGCGGGCACCAGCTTGGACGCGGCGTCGGCAAGCTGGGCGAGCGCGTCGTCGACGGCCTGCTGGGTGGCAGCGTGGTTGCGCACCTGCTTAGCGTTGTCGAGCGCCTTCTGGAACACGGCCCAGGAGTCGGCGGTGTAGTCGGAGGCCTTGCGCTTCTCGGATTCCTTGATCGCCAGGTCGAGCTTGGACGTGTCCGGCTTGGCCGTCTCAGGCTTGGTCTCCTGCTTCTTGAGGCCGGAAATCGCCTTGTTGATCGCCTTGGCGGCAGCGTCGATGGGCTTCTGCTCGGTGGCGGTCTTCTTCACGTTCTCGCCGTCGGCGATCGCGTCGGAGAGGGCCTTGAGGGTGTCTTCCGTGTACAGGCTCTTCGCATCTACGCCGTTCACGATGGCGTTGCCGTCATCGATGGCCTGTTGCAGGGCGGAGTAGTCGAGCGGGGCCGGGGTCGGCTCCACAGGCTTCTTCTCCAGCTTGCCGTAGGCGGCGAGCACGTCGGAGGTGGCCTTGTCCACGTCGGCCTGCGTGGTCGTGGTGTTCTCGGCCTGGGCGGCTTCGAGCACCTTCTTCGCTGCCGCCGCGGCGTCGGCCAGCGACTTGACGGAGGCGTCCGTGTAGTCGTCGGCGTTCACCTTGTCGGCCAGGTCGATCGCGGCCTTCAGACCGTCGAGGGACAGGGCGGGCGCCGGGGTCGGCTCGGGCTCGATCACGGCGAGCGCCTTGATCGCGTCGGCGATCTTCGCGGTCGCGGCGTCGACCTCGTCCTGCGTGGCGTCGGTCTTCGTCAGCACCACGTTGCCGTCATCCACGGCCGTCTTGAGCGCGGCCAGCGAATCGGCCGTGTACACGTCCGTCTTCGCCGCCAGCTCGGAGCCGATGGCGATGGCCTGCTTCAGGCCGTCGGCCGTCACGGTCGGCGTCGGGGTGGCGTTGATGTCCGTCAATCCCTTGATGGCGTCATCGAGCGTGGTATTGGCCTTGTCGATGTCGCTCTGGGTGAGCTTGGTCGCCTGGCCTTCGGCGTACAGCTGGTCATCGAGGGACTTCGCGGCGTTGAGCGCGTCACCCAGCTTCTTGAGGGAATCGGCCGTGTAGCGGTCGGTGAAGCCGACGAGTGCGGTGGCCTGGCTGATGTTCTTCTCCAGAGCCGTCGCATCGAGGCCTTCCTTGACGAGCTTCGTGGCCCGGATGGTCATCTCATAGAGGCCGCGGGACCACGAGGCGCTCTTGCCGTGCGACATGTCCTGGTTGCCGGAGTTCGCCCACTTCACATAGCGGTACTTCGTGTTCTCGAAGTTGTGGCCCTGGAAGCCGGGGACGTTGTTCTCCTTGTTGTTCTCGATGATCTGCCAGTTCGTCGGATTGCCGTTCTTATCCACGTCGTTGGTGGCGTAGATGCCGTAGCGGTGGGCGTTGTCCGAGCCACCGACGGACTTGAACGACAGGCCGATGGTCTTCACGTCGCGCTTCTGGCCGAGGTCCACGGTGATGTAGAAGTCGACGCCGGAACCCAGATACGCCTCCTCGTTGCCGTCGTAGTTGTCGAGATCCCAGTCCTTGTTGTTGAAGGCGGTGGCGACCGAGTAGTTGCGGATGATGCCCGCGTCCTTCATGCTCTCGTACTGGATCTTGGACTTGTCGATGACCTTGTCCGGATCGGTGGTCGGGTTTCCGTCGGCATCAAGCAGCTGCTTGCCGTCGGCTCCGAGCAGGAAGTCGTTGGCATCGGCGACGACGCCGTTTTTCTTGGAAACCGCGGAATCCTTGTCGGCGGGATTACCGTCCCAGCAGGTCTGCCATCCGTTGGAGTCCGGGATATCGCACTTGGACGCTTGGAAGCTCTGCTCCTGCTGGTAGTCGATGACTCGCGGCGTGTGGTTGTCCGGGTTCACCTTGAATTCATCGGTCTTCAGCTGGTCGTAGGACTTCGGCGCCTTGATGTCGATCTTCTCGGTAGACGGGTCAGCGGAAGCGGTGCCCTTGCCATCCGCACCAAGCGTGATGTAGGTCTTGCCGGTGTACTTCACCGTGACCAGTCCCGGATCCTCGGTGTAGATCGGAAGGTACGAAATCTGGTCGTTGCCCTTGTCGTCCTTGCCTTTGACGCGCAGCTCGCGGCCGGATTTGCCTCCAGGACCGTACGCATCGTCGTCGATGGTCATAGGCAGCCAGATGGTGTAGGAATCCTCGAGGTTGCCCACCACCCAGTGGCTTCCACTGAACAGGTAGTTCGGCTCGTCCTTGGTGCCGAGGTTGTACACGCCGCCCACCTGGCTGTTGTACGTGGTGCCGTCGGAGAAGGGCTGGAGTCTGGTCCAGGCCCCGCTGCCGTCGCGGTAGCCGTACTTGTCGCGCGGGTACTTCGACTCGTCGAAGCCCGCCGCCACGGTCGCGCCGGTGGTGCGCTGGTATTGGGCCTGGTTCTTGTACCAGCCGGACTGGCCGGAGGTGAACATGTACAGGTACTTGCCGTGAGGGCCTCGAATCAGCTGCGGCGCCTCGCGGTGCTCGCCGACGTTCATGTCGTATTCCTTCGTGGGCACGACGGCGGTCATGTTGTCGTTCATCGCCCAGACGCGCATGTACTGGTCGTCGGACGCGGTGAAGAAGTAGGCCTTGCCGTCGCCGCCGGATTCCACGGTGTCGTTGATGAACGAGTAGTCGCGGCTGCCATAGCCGAAGTTCTGGCCGTAACGGGTCGGGGCCGGGGTGGAGCCGTCCATCGTGTAGTAGACCTCGGTGCCGTAGGAAGGCTCGAAGACCTTGACCTCCTGATAGCCGACCTGATGGTCGTACGTGCCGGACACGTGCGTGGACACGGGCTGGAAGATCGGCACGTCATACCATTCGTCGGTTCCCTGGTCGGCGTAGCGGAAAGTCTGGGAGACAACGTCGGAATACTTAACGTTGCCCTCGTCCTCGCTACCGGTCTGGGTCGCCGCCTTGATGGTGAAGTTCCCCTGGACGAGGGTGCCGCCGCCATTGCCCTGGGTGACCACGATCGGATACGGGTTCCAACGGGTGTGGTAGGAGATGCGGTTCGGATTGTTCTCGTCGGTCGGATCCGAACCGTCGTTCGTCAGCCAGATGGTGGAGTCGTACGTGGCGGCGGATCCTGCGGTCGCGTAGATGCCGTCGGCTTTCTGCGGATCGCTGTTGCCTCGCAGCACCAGCACGCCGTCCTTGTTGTTCTCATCGAGCTTCGGAGAGATGACCGGTGCCGCGGGCTTGGCGTCCTCGCTGCCATCGGACTTGGCGTTCTTGGTGAAATCGGCCGTGACCCTCATCGTGGAGGAGGCGTCGTACTCGCCCATACGGGGGACGATCGAATCCTTCGTATTCGGATCGTAGGCCGGAGTGGAGCCACCTTCCGGATACGCCACGCCGTCCACGCCGTCCTTGGTCTTGCCCACGTAGGCGGAGCCGTCTACGCCCGCCGCATACTTGCCTTCGTCCTTGGGATCGTCGGTCTTGACGGCCGGGTAGCGGGCGACATAGCTACTGGTGGATAGGTTGCCGCTGTAGTTGCTCTTGCTGGAGGTGTAGACACTGGAATCGAAGTCGGTCATACGGAAGGCGCGAGCGCTCAGATGCAGGGTGTCCTTGAGGTCGTTGAACTGGTACGTCCACCGGTTGCCGGCCTCGGAGGAACCGAAGCTCGCGTTGCCGGAGAGGTTCCAGCCGGCCTTGGTGCTCCACTTCGGATCAGCCACGGAACCGTCGCCGTTGACCGTCGGATTGCCCCCATCACTGGTGTTGTACAGTTTGATGCTCTCGGGGTATGGGTTCCGCGCCGGCTTCTCTAGGTTGTTGCCGTCGGTGCCGACGGTGTGCCGGTCGGTGATGAGTTTGCCCTGCCTGTCGCCGTAGGCTTCAGGGATGTCCGTGTTGAGCTCGCTGTCTGCAAGCACGCTCGGGTCGAGGCTCTTGGCGGCATGCCCGCCGTTCTTGTCGACAGTGCTGGCTCCTGGACGCTGATGGTTCTGATAGATGCGATACGGCCCCTCGACGCTGTCGGCGATCAGGCCCAGCGTCTGTGAGGCGGAGTAGTCGGAGTTCATCTCCCAGTGGATCCAAACGATGAACTTGCCGTTCGGTGTCTGGGAGAACGCCACACGTTCCGACTTCGCATTGGCCAGCGGGTAGACTTCGTCGCCGGTGTTCGGGTCGGTGAAGTGCGTCTCCGGCCCGATGATGACGATCTCGTTGCCGTCTTTGTCGAGCACCGGCTGCTTGTTGAGCCAGTCCTTGCCGCCGTACAGCACGAGGTTGCTCGAGCCACCGGCGGATGCCGCGATGGCGCTCGAACCGATGGTGTAGTACATATCACCGACCTTGACGCCTGGAGACGCCATGGCGACACCGTCCTGGGTCTTGCCCGTCGAGTTATCGACCACATAGGTCTTCGTGCCCACAGGCTCGTCGGCCAGCGCCGTCGTCGCCACCGCCGCGGCGGGGATCAACGACAGCAGCATGGACGCCGAGGCCATCAAGGCCAGGCCTCTGATTGCTTTCTTGCTCATATCCTGTTTCCGTTCCCGTGCACCTTCACACCGACAACGGATTCGCAATCTGCGAACAATCACCCTAAAAACAGGGAATATCCTGATATTCCTTGTTTTCGACTGCATTTCTGCTACCATTATCAATGGAAGGACACACGATTCGTGTGTTGTTCTTTCTATTTCGAACGATTGACGCGTCATTTGCCGATGGGACGTCCATCGTTCGTCGTATTCAATCGGATTCCGTTACTTGCAGGTAGTCGGAATCCGTCTTATATCAGATGTTGTAGTCGGTGAAACCACCTCTTCCCAGTCATACCTCGCCTTCAAGGCCCTCCCCACTTCGGGGGTCTCACATGCTTTGCATGTGTTATCTGCATCGTAACCGATGTTTGCGAAAACATCAATTCCGCGTGTTGATACGTATTAATTCCGATTGCCCAACAACTGCGCCAGCCTTGTCGAGTATATAAGCCGTATCGGGATATGACGGAACCGTCCTCTTTCGCTTCTCTTCCGACAGCATCGGAACCCAACCGGCAGGAGAACCGGATACCAGTGTGGCGGTGCGACGGCGACGATTTTGAAGACAGGTTCCGCAGAAAACCCCCTATTGGATTGCCCTACGCTGGTTATATATATATCAGCATTCCTTCATCGGCTTAGCACAGCGAATCAAGCTTACCTACAATCCAAACACCTGGCGCATGGCTACAGTTAATGAATACGTAGCAAATATTATTACTAGAATAGATTGAAAACGTTTGAATGCATTATTCAATGCATGCCTGCACACATTTCCATGTGAAGCAATCACTATGCGAAGGAAGCACTCATGTCGAGAAAAGCCATACGTGGCAACAGGCCGCCCACCAGCAGGGACGTCGCCGCATTGGCAGGCGTATCGCAGAGCACGGTCTCGTTCGTGATCAACGGCAAGAGCGTGGTGGCGGAATCCACGCGCAAGCGTGTCGAGGAGGCGATGCGCAAGCTGAACTACCAGCCGAATGCCGGAGCGCGTATGCTGCGCACCTCGAAGACGAACATCATCGCCCTGTTCGTGGAGATGAACAAGGCCTCTGACGCCAACGAATCGACTCCATATATCGATACCATCGTGAAATGCGCGCGACGCCACGACTACGACGTGATCATCAACACCATGCGCGACGGGGTGTCCGCACTGAAGCGCATGGCCGGCGAATCCATTTGTGACGGGTTCATCCTCATGGACGTGCGCAGCGAAGACGCACGCGTCCCGATAGCGTCCGAATTCAACCAGCCGGTGGTGCTCTTCGGACGCACGAATAATCCACGCGGACTGGACTCGGTCGTCGCCGACTCGGCTCGGGCGGCGCAACTCGCGGTCGACGAACTCGCGACGACCGGGCATCGCCATGTGGCGATGGTCGGCAACATCATCGGCACCGACACGCACGAATACACCTTCGTCGACGACTTCTACATCGCCGCCCGAGACCGGGCGGAGGAGCGTGATATGACATTCTCGCTGGTCCAGAGGCTTGACGACGACTGGTCCGGCATCGAGAAGACGGCCGGCCAGCTGCTGGCGCACGCCGACGACCGGCTCGGCATCATCGTGCGACAGCCACGCCCCACGGAATGGCTGTTGCGCACGCTGCGGCGTCATCATCTGACTCCGGGAGAGGACGTGTCAGTGGTGTCGTACTGTTCCGACTACGCCGCCGAATCGTTCGAATGGCCGGTCACGAACGTCTCGACCACGCCGATCGAACTCTCCGAACGCGCCACGGAGATGCTGTTCGAGCGCCTGAACGGCGAGGCCGGCGAGGCGCGCGTCGAACGCATCGCCCCCACCGGCATCGTCAGAAGGGCCACCACCGTCGATTGGACGGCACGCGGCTGAGACCGTCCGTCACTCGCGACGGCGGCGCCGGACGGTCAGGACGGCGAGGCCGGCCATGGCGAGCGCGAGCGTCGCCATGGCGAGGCCGGCGACGGCCGTGCCGGTGCGCGACAGGCCGGCGACCGTGCCGGAACCGTCGGTCTTGCCGGAACCCTTGCCACCGGTGAGCGTGCCGGCGTCCTGCTTGCCCGCACCCGGCTCGCCCGCGGACGGGGCGGGCTTGAGCGCCTTCCTCGCCTCCTCGAGTTTGGCGAGCGCGTCGTTCACGTCGATCTGCGAGACGGTCTTGTCGTCGTGGACGCTGATCGCGTTCTCGAGGGCGGCGCGGAACTTCTTCCACGTGACGGCCGTGTAGTCGGACTCCTTGAGCGCGGATGCGCTCTGGATGGCGGCGGTCAGTGCCTCCTTGTTGACCGTGTTGCCTTCGGCCGGGTTGACGGTGACCGTGAACGTGGCGGTCTTCGTCGTGTCCGACTTGAGCACGATGGTGACGGTCTTCTCGCCGGCGGTCGCGGTGTCGAATCCGGACGGATCGGTCAGCTCGTAGTCGTCGCCGTAGGCCAGCGCCTTGGTGGTGCCGTCGGAGAGCGTGGCGGTCACTTCGAGACCGTTGAGGTCCGGGCCGGCGTCGCCCACGGTGTAGGTCGTCTTGTCCGGGGCCTTGGTGACCTCGATCTTCTCGACGGTCGCCTCGGGCCGGACGCTCTTCGCCGTGACCGCGGCCATCGCGTTCTTGAGGTCGGCGGTGGCCTTGGTGACCTCGGCCTGCGTGGCGCCGGTCTTCTTGAGCAGCGTCTCGGCGGCGTCGATCGCGTTTTGGAGCGCGTCCCACGCCTCGTCGGCCTCGTAGTCGGCGGCGTCATAGCCCTTGGCTTCGGCGAGCGCCGATTCGAGGGCGGCCGTGTCGACCTTGGCCGTGCCGGCGGCCTTCGTCCAGGTCACCATGCCGGTGGAGTTGCTGTTCTGCACGTAGGTGGTGCCGTCGGAGCGGTTGTTGGTCGCGTAGAACGGGATCGCCTGGATGTCGATGTCCTGCGTCGTGTCGCCGTCCACGTACTTGGCCTTGCCGGTGATGATCATCATGCGGCTGGCGTCCATACCGTCGATGAGCGTGCCCTCGGCGGCCTTGAGCGTGTTCTTCTCGTCGCGCCGGATCTGGATCTTGCGCGGGTCGAAGTTGGCGATGCCGCTGTTGAGCTGCTTGTTGCCGGCCTTCTCCATGGAGAAGACGAGCGGTCCGCGTTCGACGGCGACCTTGCCCTGCTGGTCGGAGACCTTCTCGTTGCCTTCGGTGAGCTTGATCTCCATCGGGAAGTCGAGGGAGACCACGTCGCCCTTGACCCACGTGCGGTCGATGGACACGTAGCCCTTGACGGCGTCGGTCTTGACCTTCTTGCCGTTGACCTTGATGACCGGCGTCTCGTCGCTCTGGCCCTTGAGCCAGCTGGGGATGCGCACCTTGAGGGTGAACTCCTTGGACTGCTCGGGGTTGACGGTCATCTCGACGTTGCCGTCGTTCGGATAGGCGGTCTTCTGGGTGACGCCGACCTTCACGCCGGACACGCTGATGGTGGCCTCGCTGCCGATGTACATGTTGACGAACACGTTGTCGCCGTGCGTCGTGTACATGTATTCGGAGAGGCGTGCGAGCGTGCGCATCAGGTTCGGCGGGCAGCAGGCGCAGGCGAACCAGCTGGAGCGGCCGAGCGTGCCGCCGTTCTTGGTGGGCAGTTCGAGCCTGTTCGCGTAGTAGAAGCGGTCGCCTTCGAGATTCACGCCGTCGAGGATCGCGTTGTACATGGCGCGTTCGATGACGTCCGCGTACTTGGCGTCCTCGTGCACGAGGTTCATGCGCAGGTTCCAGTTCGCCAGGGCGATGGAGGCGCAGATCTCCGCGTAGGAGTCGTTGCTGGGCAGCTCGTAGTCGGTGCCGAAGTCCTCGCCGTGACTGGCCACGCCGATCGATCCGGTGACGTACATCTTGCGGTTGACGACCGAATCCCACACCTCGTCGAGCGCATGCAGGTACGAGGTCTCGGTCTCGCCGCCGACGAGCCTGGCCACGTCGGTCGCGCCCGCGTACAGGTAGTTGGCGCGCACGGCGTGTCCGACCGCGTTGGTCTCCTCGGTGAACGGCAGCGCGTCCTGCGAGTATTCGCGCTGGCCGGACGAGTAGCCGTCATACTGGCTGTCACGCAGCTTCGGATCCTCGCCGCGGCGGTCGATGAGCGTCTTGGCGGTCTGGACGTACTTGTCGCCGGCGCCCTCGCCCTCATGCTGTTCGACGAGTTCGGAGAACTTGGCGAGCGCGAGCTCGATCTCCTCGTGTCCGGGGACCTCGTGGCGGGTGCCGTTCGGCCCGAACAGGTTCACGATCTCGTCCGCGTAGCGCTTGGCGGCCACGTACAGGCTGTAGTCGGGGTCGCCGATGCCCTCGCGGTAGCGGGTGTACGCGACGGCCGACTCGATGAAGTGGCCGGCGTTGTACATCTCGTGGTTGTTGAAGTTGCGCCAGCGGTGGGTGCCGGGGGCGCGGCCTCCGGAGTAGCTGGAGGAGCGCAGCGTGAAGTGCGTGTTGATGTAGCCGTCCGCGTACTGCACCTTCTGGATGAGGTCCACCCATTCGGCGAGCTTCTTCTCGAGGCGCGCCTTGTGCTCGAGCACGGTCGGGTCGCTCTCGTCCTTCATCGCGGCGAGCGTGTAGCTGATCGCCTCGAGGGACTTGTAGATGTCGGAGTCCTGGAACACGAAGCCCTGGAACGCCGCATACTCCTCGCCGTTGAGCTTCTTCACGGCGTTCTCGAAGTTCGGTTCGCCGCCGGACGCCTCCTCGATGTGCCCGATGGACACCTCGAGGGACTTCATCATGTTGACCTTCTGCTTGGGGCTCCAGAAGTCGTCGGTGAGGGTCACGTTCTCGAAGGTGACGGACTTGTTCGCCGTGGAGGCGGCGACCTTGCTGTTCACGGCGATCTCCGCCTTGGCGGGGAATGCGACGCCGTTGACGGACACGGTGCCGGTCACGGTGAACGTCTTGCCGACCTGGTCGGCCGCGTACTTGGCCGGATCGACCTTGTCCCAGGTGACGGGCATGAGCTTCGAGTCGAAGGTCTCGCCGAAGTCGTAGGAGACGGTCTTCTGCCCGGTGTTGTGCGTGGAGGGCGTCGGATCGTCGAACTGGATGCCGTTGACGACGACGCTGTTCGGCAGGATCGGCGCGATGCCGGCCACGGTGGACGTCTTGTACGTGTCGACGCCGGTGACCTCCTCGACGGCGACGGAGGCGGTCGCCGTGCGAGTCTCGCCGCTGGTCTTGTCGGTCATGGCGACTTTGACGGTCCCCTCGCCCTTCTTCGCGCCGGCGACGGTCACGGTGGCCCCGGTCCTGTCGCCGATGATGGAGAGGGCGTCGCCTTCCGTGCTCCACTGGTAGGTGAAGTCGCCCGCGTATCCGGTGGGCAGCGGGGAGGCGGTGTAGGTGGCGTTCTCGCCGTTGACGATCTTCGCCTTGCCGGTCACCTTCGCGGTGACGAACTCGTCGGTGACGGTCTCGCCGTACACCTGCCATTCGCCGATGCCGACGCCGGTCTGGCCGCTGCCGTCACGGTCGACGAGCATGCGGATCCTCGTGGTCTTGATCGGGTGCTTCGCGTCGATGGCGACGCCGTTCCACGTGCGGTTGTCGCCGTTGTACTTGCCGTCGGCGTGGTCGACTCCGACCGTGTCGACGGTCTTGCCGTCCTTGTCGAGCATGCCGGTGACGTCCGCCCACTTGCCGGTGGCGTGGTTCCAGTACTGGAGCCTGGCGCTCTTCGGATACTTGACGCCGCCGCCGTCGGCCCACCACATGACCTGCATGCTGCGGATGTTCCTCGGTTCGCTCCACGTGAGTTCGATGGGCTGCGGGTATTCGAGGTCGCCCTCGCTCTTCCACGTGTTCCACGAGGTGTCGCTCTTGCCGGCGAGGTTCATGTCGTTGACGTTGGCCGTATTGGTGCCGGAGTTCGTGTAGTCGGCGGAGACGACGCCCTCGGGCGCGATGTTCTTGCCTTGGGCGATACCGGGCTGGAAGTCCTCGCCCTGCGCGCCGTACACCTCCCATTCGCTGATGCCCACGCCGTTCTTGCCGCTGCCGTTGCGTTCGATCTTCATGCGGACCTGCGTAGTGGTCACGTCGGCGGCGAACAGCACCTCGTTCCAGTACTTGTTGGCGCCGTTGAGGCCGTTGCCGTCGGAGGTGTCGTACTTGACGCCCATTTGGTCGGTGGCCTTGCCGTCCTCGTCGGTCATGCCGGTGAGCTGCTTCCATTCGCCGGTGGCGTCGTCGAGGTATTCGATGGTCGCGGATTTCGGGAAGGTGACGTTGTCGGTGGCCGTGATGTCGTTGTTGTCGGCCCACCAGATGACGCGCGATCCGGACAGCTGCTGCGGAGTGTCCCATTTGAGCCACACCTTGGTCGGGTATTCGACGCCGCCCTGCGACCACGTGTTCCACGAGGTCGAGGCCGAGCCGGCCAGGTAGCCGTTGTTCACGTTGGATACGGGCGTGTTCTCCTTGTCCGCGCCTGCCTTGGCGTAGAGGGCGAGATTGACGAGCCTCTTGCCGGCCCAGTCGACCGCCGCCTGCGCGGGCAGCGCGGTGACGAACATGGCGAGGGCCGCCAATACGCCGATCGCCGCGCGAAACGCACGGCTCTTCAGCGTATGGTTTCGGATGTGATCGAGCACATTCTCTCCTTACATGGTGACTGCACGGTACGGGCCCGAACGCCGTTGTGGGTCTGCTGTCCGCCGTGCCGTCGGCTTCTTCCTCGTGAACGCTTACAGGGCTTGTCTCCATTGACTGTGAACATTGACCGTGAACGCTCTCGAACCGATTGGCCTCAAGTTTATAACGATAAGAGCGATACCACATTGAGAAAAGGCTTTCACCGCGTGTCGCCATTGACAACGGCGCAGCTCATGTTCACAAGTGTTCACCCACGTTGATTCGCACATCTCCCACGCGCGTTTTTGTGCGGATAACGCACACGTTTCACGCCCGCTCCTGCGGCAGCAGGTAGAGGTCGTCATCGTCCGTCGCCATTGCATCGGCAACCGTCACCATCACTTCGTCCTCCGTACGCCCTGTTCCTCCAGTTCGTGGATGACGCGCCATGGGGCGTCCAATTCGTTGGCATGCATGCGGATGACCGATAGCCCCTGCCGCTCCAGGCAATGCTGCCGACGACGCTCATCGTCAACGACCTCACGAATCGCCCTGCCGGAGGTCATGTCCGGATCGACGTATTTCCGCGTTCCATCGAATTCCAATGCCACCTGCCCATCGCCCGACGTCCTCCAGAGAAAATCGACGCGATGGCAGCGATTCGGGCGGTCCAGACAGGGAAATTCGACCTGGATATCGTCCGGAGGACAGCCCATGTCATGCAGCATGCCCCGCGCCGACGATTCACCGCCGTTCTCGCTGCGCGCGTCCGCCAGATCGAACGCCCGCATGACGGTTTGGCGATGGCGGGAATACTTCACCGACGACGGATAGGCGAGCAGGACATCCTTGTCGACGGAGCCGGAACGCACCGACGAGTCGATGGGGGCCAACGAATATCTCAGGCTCAAGGTGGCGGCGCAGTCGAACAGGGTACGCAGCAAGCCCGTCACCTTCACTCCTTCCACCTCCACGACCTCGGGATCGGAGATGACGTGCCGTTCCAACCGATTGGTATTGCGGTAGTGCGTGCCGGGAGCGCCCACGACATGCAACGGCCACGCCAGACGATAGGAGCAGTCCAACCGATGCATGACCGCTGCGGTGGGCCCGCCGAACACCCAATCGGGATGCCGTTTGGCCAATGCCCGGACGATGTGCCGGATCCGTTCGTAACGGTCGAGGGAATTCCAATAATCGACCTGCGCATATAGTCCGCGGAAAGGCTTCACGATGGCGCCGGAACGCATGCGACGCTGAATCGCCTTGAATTCGGTGTCCGTGGGAGCCACGACGCAACGCTTCTCCCGACGCGCTTCGGCGAACAGCGCATCAACCGCATGATGCCTTACCATGTCCCCATTGTAGAAGGGCCCGGCATCGCGAATCTCAGGGACGAAACCCCCGTTATCCGAGATTTACAGCACCAAACACCCGTTTTGATGGGGTTGTTCCGGGCATTTGACGCTGTGAATCGGGGATAACGGGGGTTTGGTACGGGGAGAAATGCGGGAAGGGGAACGACAAGGGCCCATCCCGGGTGGGATGGGCCCTGATTTACCAATCAGTCAGCGGGAACGAACGTCCCACCTCTAATCAGTGACGGTTGTCGAGACGGTGGTACATCTCGGACAGCTGCAGTTCCTTCTCGAACTGGCGGGCGGTCGTCTTGTCGTCGATGACGGCGAGCTCGACGCCGGCGATGCGGGCGAAGTCCTCCCAGGCCTCACGACCGACGGAGGTGGTCATGCAGGTGTGGTGGGAGCCGCCGGCGGTGATCCAGCACTGGACGGCGGTCTTCAGATCCGGCTGCGGCTTCCAGACGGCGCGGGCGCACGGAAGCTCCTTGAGGGAGCCCTGCGGCTCGACGACGTCGACGACGTCCATGAGCAGGCGGAAGCGCTCGCGCTCGTCGGCCATGGAGACGACGACGGCGTCCTTCTTCGGCTTGCCGGAGAAGACCAGGCGGACCGGGTCGGCCTTGCCGCCGATGCCGAGCGGGTGGATCTCCAGCTTCGGCTTGGCGATGGTGCCGATGGCCGGGGAGACCTCGAGCATGTGGGAGCCCATGTCGAGCTCGTTGCCCTCGGTGAAGTTGTAGGAGTAGTCCTCCATGAGGGAGGCGCCACCCTCGAGGCCGTAGCCCATGACGGCGCCGATGCGCACGAGGACGGCGGTCTTCCAGTCGCCTTCGGCGGAGAAGCCCCAACCGTACTCGGACGGGAAGCGCTGCGGGCCAACGCCCGGCAGCTGCGGCAGGGCGCCGAGGTCCTCGAAGTTGTCGACGCCGGCGGTGCAGCCGTTGGCGCGCATCATGTTGACCATCGCAGCCTCTTCCTTGGCGGCGATGAACAGGGAGTCGTACTTGGCGTCCAGCAGGGCCGGATCGACGTCGTACTTGGCCTTGTAGTCCTCGATGATCTCCTTGACCTGGTCGTCCTTGACGGCGTCGTACGCGGCGACGAGCTCGTTGACGGCCCAGGTGTTGATGGAGGCGCCGAAGACGCGCTCGGCCTCGGTCTTGTCGCCTTCGGTGACGGCGACGTTACGCATGTTGTCGCCCCAGCGCATGACCTTCATGTTGTTGGAGGCGTCCCAGCCGGCGCAGGCGCGGGCCCAGGTGCCGACCTTCTCGGCGACCTCCGGGTCGGTGTAGTGGCCGACGACGATCTTGCGCGGGATGCCGAGGCGGGAGACGATGTAACCGAACTCACGGTCGCCGTGGGCGGCCTGGTTCAGGTTCATGAAGTCCATGTCGATGGTCTCCCACGGAATCTCCTTGTGGTGCTGGGTGGCCAGCTGCAGCAGCGGCTTGGTCAGCACTTCGAGGCCGCGGATCCACATCTTGGCCGGGGAGAAGGTGTGGCACCAGGTGATGACGCCGATGACGTTCGGGTTGGCGGAGGCTTCGACCATGAACTGCTTGACGCCGTCGGAGGACTTCAGGGTCGGCTTGAGGACGATCTTGGCCGGAATCTTGCCGGTCTTGTTCAGGTAGTCGACCATTTCGGCAGAGTGCGCGGCGACCTGGCGCAGCGCCTCCTCGCCGTACAGGTCCTGCGAGCCGACGCCGAACCAGATTTCCTTGCCCTCGAAGGGGTTCTCCATAACCATGGGTTACTTCCTTTACTTCGTTGTGATGGATGGAATCACATCTCGGGTCCCGCCTTCAAAGCAGGACCCAAAGTCTTTTGTTGTTGTGTTGTCGGGGTCTCTTGTGGGGTCTCTCCCCCACCCGGCTTCGCCGGGAGCCCCCTCGTCAGAGGTGGCCAAGGGAAAAACCTCAGTGCTGGCGGAGCCGGCGATCATCCGATGCGTGCGACTCCAAGGCGCGGAGGGCGAAGGCGTACGAAGGTACGTCGAGCCCTCCGCAACGCGGGAGGCGCTCCATCGAATCAGTGCTGACCGTAGACGTTCTGGTAGCGGTCGTTGAGCTTGTCGATGTCGGCCTGGTCGATCTCGATGATGTCGCCGAGCTGACGGGCGGCCCACATGGTGTGCGCGACCTCCTCGGTCATGGCGGCGGCCTTGACGGCGCCCTCAGCATCCTTGCCGATCGTGAACGGGCCGTGGTTCTGCATGAGGACGGCCGGGGACTTCGGGTACTTCTTGAGGGTCTCGACGACGCCCTTGCCGATGGCCTCGGAGCCGATGAGGCGGAACGGGCCGACCGGCACGGGGCCGCCGAACTCGTCGCCCATCATGGTCAGGCCGCACGGGATGTTCTGGCCGGTGGCCGCCCAGGCGGTGGCGTAGGTGGAGTGCGTGTGCACGACGCCGTAGACGTCGGGCATGTTGCGGTAGATGTAGGCGTGGGAGGCGGTGTCGGAGGACGGGGCTTCGGAGCCGTCGACCACGTTGCCTTCGAGGTCGCACACGACCATCGAGTTCGGGGTCAGGTTCTCGTAGCGCACGCCGGACGGCTTGATGACCATGAGGTCGGCGGTGTGCAGGCGCTGGGACACGTTGCCGGCGGTCCACACGACCAGGTTCCACTTGATCAGCTGCTGGTGCAGGTTGGACACGACCTCGCGCACCTGCTTGACTTCGGCGCGGACCTCGGGACCGTAATCAGCCAGAGTTGCCATTGTTGGTTTCCTTTCGTTTGTTCTGACGTCTATGGGCTCCCTCCGGAGAGGGAGCCGAAGTCTCATGGATATATGGGGGTTATGGGGTTACTTGTCTTCGAGGTCGATGCTCTCGATGGCGGTGTGCTCGATGGGCAGGCCCTTGCTGAAGCGCTCGAAGAAGTCCTCGAAGCCGACGACGTCGCCCGCGTAGGGCGCCTCGGTGGTGGACTGGGCGTCCTTGAAGACGCAGCCGTCGAGGTAGTCGGCGAGGTTGTCGTGCGCCTCGTCGGTGTGCCACAGGTAGTCGGCGAGCACGGCCATGCCCCAGGCGCCGCCTTCGGCCGCGGTGGACATGACCTTGATCGGCGTGTTGAACGCGGCGGCGAGGATCTTCTGGGCCACCTTCGGGGTGGTGAAGATGCCGCCGTGGCCGACGAGGGAGTCGATCTGGACGTGCTCCTGCTTGGTCATGACGTCCATGCCGATCTTGACCGGGGAGAACGCGGAGAACAGCTGGGCGCGCATGAAGTTGCCGAGGGTCATGTTGGCCTCGGGGCTGCGGGCGAACAGCGGGCGGCCTTCCGGCAGGCCGGCGAGGAATTCGCCGGAGCGGAACGGGTAGTTGAGCAGGCCTCCGCAGTTGGCGTCGACGTCGTCGGCGATGGCGGCGCGGAACAGCGTGCCGTACAGGGTGCCGGCGTCGACCGGGTTGCCGATGGCCTTGGCGAACTGGCCGAACAGGCCGACCCACGCGTTGAGGTCGGAGGTGAAGTTGTTGGCATGACTCATGCCCGCGAGGTCGCCGGCCGGGGTGGTGACGAGGTCGACTTCCGGGTGGAGGGCCTTGAGCTTGTGCTCGAGCACGACCATCGCGAAGATGGAGGTGCCGGCGGAGACGTTGCCGGTGCGCACGCGCACGGAGTTGGTGGCGACCATGCCGGTGCCGGCGTCGCCTTCCGGCGGGGCGAGCACGACGCCGGGCTCGAGGGCGCCGGACGGGTCGAGCAGCTTGGCGCCTTCGGCGGTGAGCTCGCCGGCCGGGGTGCCGGCGACGAGCGGCTTCGGCAGGAGGTCGGTGAGCTTCCACGGCTGGGCGGCGACTTCGGGCAGCGCGTTGAACTTCTCGATGAACTCGGTCTCGTAGTCGTGGGTGGTCGGGTCGATCGGGAACATGCCGGAGGCGTCGCCGACGCCGAGGACCTTCTTGCCGGTGAGCTTCCAGTGGACGTAGCCGGCGAGCGTGGTGAAGTACGCGACCTTGGAGACGTGCTCCTCCTTGTTGAGCACGGCCTGGTAGAGGTGGGCGATGGACCAGCGCTCGGGGATGTTGTACTGGAACAGCTCGGAGAGCTTCTTGTGGGCCTCGGAGGTGTTGGTGTTCTGCCAGGTGCGGAACGGCACGAGCAGTTCGCCGTCCTTGTCGAAGGCGAGGTAGCCGTGCATCATGGCGGAGAAGCCGATGTGGCCGATGTGGGTGAGGGTCTCGCCGTAGGCGGTCTTCACGTCGTTGGCCATCGAGGCGTAGGCGGTCTGCAGGCCCTTCCAGATCTCCTCCTTGGAGTAGCTCCACAGGCCGTCCTCCAGATGGGAGGCCCAGCCGTAGTCACCGGAGGCGATGGTCTTGTATTCGTCGTCGATCAGGACCGCCTTGATGCGCGTGGAACCGAATTCGATGCCCAGCGAGGTCTTGCCGGCGCGAATCTTCTCCGCGATCGTGGCGACCTGCTCGGAGGCGTTCGTTGCTGCCATTCTGTGGACTCCTTCTGACCGGCCGGCCAGCACCGCCCGATCGTCGTTCCTTGGGCGCTTACCGCACCCCTTCCTTGGGTGGCCGTTAACGCTCACAATTTCCGTATTCATTGTAACGGCCTTCAGGCCGTATCACAACCCCGACGTGCCATGAAAGATAACGGTTTGATAACAGGTCATCGACACGTCTGATACCCCCTACACGCGAGGCACCGGTCCGAGCGAGATGCGGTCGCGCACCGCGGCCGGCACCAGGCCCACGCCATGCTGCGAGTTCGGCAGCGAGGGCTCCTGGCCTTCGCCGAGCAGACGCAGCACCTCGCGCATGGCGGCCGTGCCGAGTCCCTCGAAGTCGGGGCGCACGGTCGTCAGCGGCGGGAAGAGGTTGTCCATGCCGGTCATGTCGTCGAAGCCGACGAGGCTCACGTCCTGCGGGATGCGCAGGCCGTGCTCCTGGATCGCACGCGCCACGCCCACCGCCTGCGCGTCGTTCGCGGCGACGACCACGGTCGGCAGCTTCGCGCCGGTCACGCCGGCCGTGTCGATGAGACGGTTCATCTTCGCGTACGCCTCGCCGGAATCCCACGTCTCGCAACGCATCACCTGAGTCTGGATCGCCTCCGCGCCGGACAGCGTCTCCCACGCGGCCAGTCGCGTCGCCGCGTCACGCCAGTCGTGGGGACCCGCGAGATAGAGGACGCGACGATGCCCCGCGGACTTGACCAGGCGCATCACGTCGGCCATCGCGCCCCACTGGTCGATGCCGACGAACGACGTGCGCTCCAGATCCTCGGCGGGGATCAGCGAGCGCGCCTCGCGCATGCTCATGCCGCCGTGCGTCGAGGTGACGATGACGCGCGGCTGGCTGACGCGCGCGCGGCAGGCGACGTCGAGCATCACGTCGGTGGGGGTCAGGAAGATGAACGCGTCGACGTTCTGCTCGTTGAACGTGTCGATGAGGTCGTCGAACTCGGCCTGCGTGCACAGCGCCTCGTGCACCATCATCACGCTCATGAACAGGCCGTGCCCGCGCGCGATCGACTCGATGGACGAGATAGCGGAGATCGGACCGAAGAACTTAAGGCCGCCGGCGATGAGGCCGATGGTGCGCGACCGGCTGGAAGCCAAGGCGCGCGCCGAGTTGGAGGGACGGTACCCGAGCTCGCGGATCGCCGCCTTGACGCGCGCACGCGTGGCGTCGGAGACGTCCGGGGAGTTGTTGATGACGCGGGAGACGGTCTGGTGACTCACTCCCGCGAGTTTCGCCACCTCGAACATCGATGGCCTTTTGTTGGCGCGGCGAGCAGACATAACCTCTTCTCCTTTCGCGCGGCACTGCACTGACTTACGCAGTGTAGCGCGAAAACCACCGCGACACGTGAACGTTCACACGCCGGTTTTCCCGTGTCGCGCGTGTCGCATGTGTCGCACGCCGGTCACACGAGCTTCCAGGAGACGCGGTGCAGGTCGCACGGGCCCTGCGCGGCAATGGCGGCCTTGTGCGCCGCCGTGCCGTAGCCCTTATTGCTCCCCCACTGGTACGCCGCGTATTCCGGGCGTTCGGCGAGACGCTCCATGAGCCGGTCTCGCGTCACCTTCGCGATGACGGCGGCCGTCGCAACGGTCGCGCAGGAACGATCGCCCTTCACCTTGGTCGTCACGTCGGCGGGCACGGGCACGTCGGGCGCGTCGAACGTGTCGAGCGCCTTGGTGATGTAGTCGTACGGACCGTCGAGGATCGCGCCGACGCGCACGCGCCGCTCCCCCGCGGCGCCCGGCGCGCCGAGTCCCAGCTTCGATTCCGCCTCGGCGAGCGCGCGCAACGCGGCTATGCCGAGTGCGTGGCCGATGCCCCACTCGTCGATCTCCGCGTTGCTCGCCGCGCCGACCGCCCACGCGGCGGCCCAGCCGGTGAGCTCGTCGTAGATGGCCTCGCGGCGGCGTTCGGTGAGCAGCTTGGAGTCGGCGACGCCGGCGGGCACGGCGAGGCCGGAGCCGTCGCTGGAGCCGCCGCCGGAGACATCGCCGGTTCCGGCGACATCGCCGCCGTCCGCCGTCTTCCCCATCAGATCGCGCGCGCGGATGATGACGCAGCCGACCATCGCCGGGCCGGCGAGCGCACCGCGTCCCACCTCGTCGAAGCCGGCGATGAGGTCGAATCCGCGGGAGGCGAGCTCACGTTCGAGGTCGAGCGTCGGCGTGATCATCAGTTGCCCAGACCGTCGTTCGCGTGCTTCGGGTCGATGGTCGTCACGCTCGACTCGGACGTGACGCCGGACGTACCGGCGGTCGTGCCGGACGTATCCGACGTGGCCGAGACGCTCGCGTCCGGCACGTCGGCGAACACCTCGTGGTGCGCGTCGAGCGAGCCGAGACGGCTCAGCGGCCAATAGCGGCACAGGCCCACGCCGACCACGTCGGCAATGGGGACGAGACCGTGGTCGCCGTCGTCCTGATGGTAGCGGGAGTCGGCGGAGTTGGCGCGGTTGTCGCCCATGACGAAGACATGTCCGGCGGTGACGGTCACGCTGAACGGGAAGGCGCTCGGCTGCACGCCGTCCTTGAGATACGCGGTCTCGGTGATGGCGACGCCGTTCACCTTGATCGGCTGGCCGGCGCCCTCGCAGGTGACGGTGTCGCCGGGAAGACCGATGACGCGCTTGATGAGATAGTCGCCGGCGAGCGGGCTCGCGGTCTGCTCGTTGGCGAGCCAGCCGGCCGGATCGTGGAAGACGACCACGTCGCCGCGCTTCAGGCCGACCGTCTTCGGTGCGGGCTTGAAGGTGATGACGCGGTCGCCGGGTTCGATGGTGCTTTCCATCGACCGGGTGGGGATCTCGTAGAAGCCGACGAGGAACACGCGGATGAGGATCACGACGAGGATCGGGATGCCGCACCAGATGAGAGTGTCGCGCCAGGAGAAGCGGTCGTCGCGACGGGTCCGCTTCGGGTCCGCCGGCGTCGCGGCCGTGGCCCGTGCGGGCGATGCCGACGATTCCGGCGTCTCCGGCATGACGGCCGGATCGACGCCGTGATCGGCCACCAGGACGGTGTGACGGTCGCGCTCATCGTTGTCGTATGGCATGTGCCCTCCTGTTCCCCGCGAAAACTCCACTCATCGTAATCGGGCGCATGCCCACACGCACGCCGCGGGCACGACTTGCACCGAACACGCACGGGTCGCACGGGTGCCGGAAATACGAAACGGTCCGGAACCACGGAGGTTCCGGACCGTTCTACGCTTCGAGCGAGTCAGCGACTCAGGCTGCTCACTTGGCGCGGCGCTCGACGATGCGAGCGGCCTTGCCGCGCAGCGCGCGCAGGTAGTACAGCTTGGCGCGACGGACGCGGCCCAGACGCACGACCTTGATGGAGTCGATGGACGGGGAGTGCAGCGGGAAGCGACGCTCCACACCGGTGCCGAAGCTGATCTTGCGGACCACGAAGGTCTCGCGCACGCCGGCGCCCTGGCGGGCGATCACCACGCCGGTGAAGGTCTGGATACGGGAGTTGTTGCCTTCCTTGATCTTCACGTTCACGTCGACGGTGTCGCCGGGACGGAAGGTCGGGATCTCCTCGGCCGGCTTCATGTGCTTGGCGTCGAAAGCCTCGATGGCGTTGACCATGATTGTTCCTTAGGTGCCGCCGCATATCGGCCACCGGACGGGGCGCGCGCACGACCCGCGGTTCTCTCGCGGGCTCCGGGGACGTATCCGTCTCCCGGCTTCGGTGCACGCACCGATGTTCCTTCCCCGCAGGTCTGCCTGCGAGGGGTGCCGATCCGCCGGAAATCGCGCCCGAGGGCGGCCCGGCTGGACCTCATGCGACAGGGGTTTATGCGGCGACCCCCGCCACGACACAGCAATCGTCTAGTCTATGGCCGGACCGGGACAGCGCGCAGCGCCCGCACAGTCAGCGGCGCGCCGCCATGAGGCGGGCAACGGCGGCTCGGATGGCGGGTTCGGCGGCGGTCGGGTCGTCGATGTGCTCGACCGATTGCTCGATGGGGCACATGCCGTCTCGCCCGCGGTTGAGGATGACGGGGACCAGCGCACCGTAGGCGGCTTCGATGCCGTGGGCGCGCAGGGCGGCGAGTCCGGCTTCGCTCATCGTGCACGCCCATACGGCTTTGACTCCAAGGCGGGCGTAGAGCAGGGCGGCGCCCTTGCCCACCACACGGTCGGCGGCGCAGAAGCCTGCGAGGCTGCGGCCTTCGTCGAGCCATATGAGCAGCGGGCGCACGCCACGGCCCGTGCCGGTCAGCGTTTCGGCGCGGCCGGCGGCGTCCGTGCGGCAGGCCACACAGCCGAGCGCGCCATCGGCGAGCAGATCGTCGCGGGCGCGAAGACGATCGTCAGTCACGGTGACGGTCCACGGCGAACATGACCAGCGGGATGAGCACCCATTGGAGCACGAGGCCGGGCAGGCCCGTGCCGACGGCGGCCCATACGCTCGCGACCGACATCTGCGCGTTGCCGAGCAGGAAGACGGCCACGGCGATGGCGAGCGCGTCGACCAGTCGTCCGCCGACCTGGGCGACGACGAGCTTCGCCAGCCAGCCGAGCGGCGAGGGGACGGCTTCGGGGACGCGCACGCCGCGCAGAAGACCGGCGATCAGGCCATAGGAGGCGAGTTCGATGACCATGAACGGCACCATCGGAGCCATCGGCATGCCGGTGAGGAGGAAGCTCACGATCGGAGCGAGCGCTCCGGTGACGAGGCCGGCGAACGGACCGGCGAGCAACCCCACGAGCAGCACAGGCAGGTGCATCGGCAGCAGGGTCTGGCCGATCATCGCGCCGAGCCCCATCGCCGCACCGGCGAGGTGGAAGACCTGCGGCAGGGCGACGGCGGCCACGACGGCGAGCAGCGTGGCAACGGATTGGAACTTGATGGACGGCAGCGCGGCGGCGCGGGCCGAAACAGTGGATTGTGGTCGCATGTTGGATTCCTTTCGATTCAGCGCAAATCGAGGTCGATGAGCTGGTATTCGCGGCTGCCGAGGCCCATTTCGACGGCGTGTTCGATGGTGTGGATGCCGTGGCGCGATTCGATGCGCTCGATCAGCGGCTCCTTGTTGTCGTGCGAGACGTACACCATGTCGACGCACGCCTGGTCGACGGCGACCGGGTCGAGCGAGGCGCAGATGCCGATGTCCGCCATGACGGGCGCGTGCGGATTGCCGTCGCAGTCGCAGTCGACGGACAGGTTGTTCATCACGTTGATGAAGCACATCTCGCCTTTGAGCGTGTTGAACACGGCGGTGGCGGCTTCGGCCATCGCCTCGAGGAACGCGTCCTGGTCGCCGCTGAACGGGTTGGCGAGAATCTCGTCCTGCCCGGAGTGGAGGCGTTTCTTGCCTCGCGAGGAGGCCATGCCGATGGAGATGTTCTTGAGCGCGCCGCCGAAGCCGCCCATCATGTGGCCTTTGAAGTGCGAGAGCACGGCGTAGTAGTCGTAGTTCGGGAAGTGGGAGCCGACGATGTCGGCGGTGATGCGCCTGCCGCCTTCCACGGGGATTTCGATCTCGCCGTCCTCGTCCTGGATGTCGCAGGGGGCGATGTCGAGGAATCCGTGCTCTTTGATGGTCTTCCAATGGTGTTCGGTGGTGTCGCGGGTGCCCGCGTACGCGGTGTTGCATTCGACGATGGTGCCGTCGAGCCGCTGCACGAGGTCCTTGATGAGCGCCGGCTGCAGGTAGTGCGTGTTGCCTCCTTCGCCGGAGCTGAGTTTGACGGCCACCTTGCCCTGCGGTTTCGCGCCGAGCGCCTCGTAGACGCGCATCAGCCCGGCCGGGCTGATGTCGCGCGTGAAGTAGACTTTGGCCGCCATCGGATAGTCGGTCTCGTAGGTTCCGGGTGTTCTGGGCGTCGTCTCCGTCATGTGGTGCCTCCTTGCTGCCGGACGGTCGGTTTCCCGTCTCCAAGGATACTTCGTCCGCGTGAACTCGCTTCACTCTTCCCCGGCAAAAGAACGATGCCCGGCATCCGCGGGGATGTCGGGCATCGGGTTCATGGCCTACGCCTTGTCGCGTATGACCGGTCCACGGTCATACGCGTCTCACGCGCGCTTGCGGCGCACGACGAGCGCGGTCGCGACGGCCGCGAGCAGGAGCGCGACGCCGGCGATTCCGGCGACCGTGCTGCCGGTGCTCGACAGCGTCGGCTTGGCGGCGGAGGCGTTGTTCACAGCGGAATCCTTGCCCACAGGATTAGCGGCACCGTCACCGGGGTTCTTACCCGACGTGTTGGCAGAACCGTCAGCGAGTGCGGATTTGAAGGCGGTGGCGACGGTCACGTCATCATCGGCATCAGCATAATCGTTCAGGCCGTTGGCATCGACGTCGGCCTTTTGATCACCGGCCTCCGTGAATTCAACATCCGCACTGGCAGTCAACACGTTGTCGAACGCTTTCTTGTCGGCTCTGACCGTGGTAGTCTTGCCAGCGACCGTCAACGTCAGCGCGCTCACCGGACCACTGGCGTTCACGCGTACGGTTGCTTTGCCTTTAACCGTGGCGTCCTTGAGCGGAGCCCACGTCTTGCCGGCATCAGTGGAGTATTCCGGCTCGGCAACGGTCGGCTGCGGCTGATTCTTGGTGACGGCAGCGAGCGCATTCACCAAGCCAGCACCACGGTATTCTTTGCTGGCATCAGTGGACGGATCAGCAAGCTGACCATAGTTTTCAACGGCCTGCTTCTTCATGAGATTGACTACTTGGGCGGGTGTGTAGTCGGGGTGGATGCCCTTGATGAGGGCGGCGACACCGGTCGCATGCGGAGAAGCCATCGAGGTGCCGCTGTAGTAGGCGTAGTCCTTGCCGTTGTCGATGTCGGGGTCGACGGCGGAATAGATGTACAGACCCGGAGCAGCCACGTCGATGCTGTTCTTGCCGTAGTTGGAGAAGGAGGCGCGCGAGTAGCTGCCGAGCTTGCCCCAATCGGTCTCGCCGACCGCGGAGACGGTCACGACGCCGGGCAGAGACGCCGGAATATCGACGCCGTTCTTCACATCGCGGTTCTTGATGACGGTCTTGCCGTCCGGATCATCTGCGACGTCGTTCGGGCTATTGTTGTCAGGGGACGGGTCGTCGAGGTTCTGATTGGAGTTGCCGGCGGCGGCGACGTTGGTCACGCCCTTGGACGTGGCGTAGGCGACGGCGCGGCGCACGGCCTCGTAGCCGGCGGTCTGCGTCGGGTCGGACGGCACCCAGAACTCCCAAGGATCGACGTAATAGCTGTTGTTGGTCACGTCGATGTCATGTGTAGCGGCCCAGTTGAATGCACACACCACATATTCGGGGTACAGGGAGCCCGCATCATTGCCGGCTTTGATTGCGGCGATTTTGACCTTCGGATCGACGCCATCCACACCAGTGCCATTGGTAGCTGCGGCAATGGTACCCGCCACATGTGTACCGTGTGAACTCGTGGTCGGCTGCCACGCCTCATAGCTTTGATCCGGAATGCCGTTGTTCTGGCATCCCACCGACTTGCTGGCATCAATCTGGCTGGTGCCGTCGCTATTGCGGAATTCGGCATGACGGGCATCGACGCCGGCATCAATCACACCGACAGTCACTGATGCCAACGGAACGTCCTTATCAGTGATTTCTGCCGCTTTGTCCGCACCGAGCGCAAGCACGCCCCACGCGCCGCCTGCCGTGGTATCCGGATCAGACTGCAACGATTCCTCTTTGGCGAACTGGCTGTTTTCGCTCAGTCGGGTCATCGAGAATGGGGAAATCCCATACTTGTCGACCACGTCCTCGCTGCCGGTCACCCGCGCCTGGCGGGTGGTGCCGACCGAGTCGATGGCGATGCCGTCGGCGGTGGCCTTCTCGGCATAATCCTTGGCGAAGCTCTTCGACTTGGCCTGCACGAAGAACGTGCCGAACTGCGGGTACTGGGCCAGCGCCACGACGTCGCCCATACCCTCCGCCTCGGCGACGGCGGCCTTGACCTGGGCCTCGCTGGAGCCTTCGGGCAGGTTCACCGCGTAGTTGCGGGCCGCATCAGACTGCTCGACCGGCGAGTACACCGGGGTCGCGTCGGCGGCGTGCGCCGTGGAGGCGACGCCCATGGCGCCGCACGACAGCGCCATGGCGAACGCGGCGCATGCGGTCGCGAACTTCCTGGTCAGCGCAAAGTGCTGCATGACTTTCCTCTCTTCCAATCCGTGCATAACGCACAAGCGGACCGCGCCCACGTATGTGGACGCGATCCGCGATGACAAGAGGCACTCTATGAAAGTCGTGTTACGATGCGGCGGACCGACCGCATCGTGGAATCGGGAAGCCTCGGCCACCCGGCCCGCTCTCGACCGGCCAAGCGCTCACGGCTCACGGTTCACAGCAGCCAGTTGGTGGCGCAGGAGGCGAGGAACACGGCCAGTCCGAACCACATGACCGGCACCATGCCCATGCCGAGCCACGAGTACGCACCCGGCTTCTCCAGCGCGTTCCAGCGTTTCGTGGAGACGCGCAGCAGCACGACGGCCGCCACGACGAGCACGATGAACACCGTCCATCCGACGGAGGAGGCGGCCTCGGGCTTCGACATGTCCGAATACATGGCGGGCAGGAAGATCCACGAGGCGCCGCACAGCGTGGTGAATCCGGCGGTGATGCCGACGCGCGTGTAGCCGTCGTTCCTGCCCTTGCCCCGCTGGAGGTTGTTCCACAGGAACGACGCGGCGACGACGAGCGCGGCGGCGATCACCAGATACGCGGCCCAACGGATGTAGGTCACGTCCGTGTAGAACTCGCTGGGCAGCACGACGATCGCGGAGACCACGAACGTGGCGGCGGCCACGGCGCGGCCGAACACAGCCTGCGAATCGTCGCCGCCGAACGGCCAGCCGACGATGAGCAGCATCGTGGCGGACATGGCGAGCATGCCGGAACCCATGATGCCGCCGGGAGTCAGCACGCCGAGCGTGTAGACGATGCCGAAGAACAGCGCGTAGGCGACGAGCTGGGTGATGACGACGGTGAACTCGCCGTGCACGGTCATGCCGAAGCCGGGCCGACCGTTGCGCCCGTCCCGGCCGCCGCCGGCGCGCCGTGCCGGTTCCGGCGCGCCGGAGCGCGGCCGTTCGCAGCGTTCGCGCGTCTGCGATGCGTCGGCGCGGCCGCCCCGCGCGTTGCGGCGCGCGGCCTTGCGTTTCCTCTGCGAATTGCTTGCCACCATGTGTCTCCTGTCTCTCCTTGGCGCCGATGGCGCTTTCGTCGTATACGGATGATGCCCGGCGCCTCTTCGACGCCGGGCATCATCATGCGTTCCGATTCGGGACCGATGTCTCATCGGCCCCGTCCCCGCCCAGCTTCGCCGGAATCGGGTTCACGGAATCAGAACTCGCGGTTCTTGCGGTAGAACTCGATCAGGGACTTCGTGGAGGCATCCTGGGCGGCGAGGGCCTCGTCGTCCTTGGAGATCGCCGGGGTGATCTGCTTGGCGAGCTGCTTGCCGAGCTCGACGCCCCACTGGTCGTAGGAGTCGAGGCCCCACACGGTGCCCTCGACGAAGGTGATGTGCTCGTACAGGGCGATGAGCTCGCCGAGCGCGAACGGGGTCAGGGCCACACCGAAGATGGAGGTGGTCGGACGGTTGCCGGTGAACACGCGGGCCGGGACGATCTCCTCCGGCGTGCCCTCGGCGCGCACCTCGTCGGCGGTCTTGCCGAACGCGAGCGCCTTGGTCTGCGCGAAGTAGTTACCGAGGAACAGCTCGTGCACGTCCTGGTCGCCGTCCTTGGTCGGGTTCGGCGTGTTGACGAACGCGATGAAGTCGGCCGGGATGAGCTGGGTGCCCTGGTGGATCAGCTGGTAGAAGGCGTGCTGGCCGTTGGTGCCCGGCTCGCCCCAGAAGATCTCGCCGGTCTCGGTGGTGACGGGGGTGCCGTCCCAGCGCACGGACTTGCCGTTGGACTCCATGGTGAGCTGCTGCAGGTAGGCCGGGAAGCGGTGCAGGTACTGGTCGTACGGCAGCACGGCGTGGGAGGCGGCCTTGAAGAAGTTGCGGTACCAGACGTTGAGCATGCCGAGCAGCACGACGACGTTCTTCTCGAACGGCGTGTTGGCGAAGTACTCGTCGATCTCGTGGAAGCCGTGCAGGAACTCCTCGAAGCGGGCCGGGCCGAAGACGACGGCCAGGGAGGTGCCGACGGCGGAGTCGACGGAGTAGCGGCCGCCGACCCAGTTCCAGAAGCCGAACGCGTTGGCCGGGTCGATGCCGAACTCCTCGACCTTCTCCAGGTTGGTGGAGACGGCGACGAAGTGCTTCTTGATGGCCTCGGCCTTCTGGGCCTCGTCGTTGTCGGAGATGGCGCCGTTGGCGACCAGCTCCTCGAGCAGCCAGGTGCGGGCCTCGCGGGCGTTGGTCAGGGTCTCCAGCGTGGTGAAGGTCTTGGAGACGATGATGAACAGGGTGGTCTCCGGATCGAGGCCCTTGGTCTTCTCGGCCAGGTCGTTCGGGTCGATGTTGGAGATGTAGCGGGCGGAGATGCCGGCGTCCGCGTACGGCTTGAGCGCCTCGTACGCCATGACGGGGCCCAGGTCGGAGCCGCCGATGCCGATGTTGACGACGGTCTCGATCTTGCGGCCGGTCACGCCGGTCCACTTGCCGGAACGCACGTCGTCGGCGAAGGCGTAGATCTTGTCGAGGGTCTCGCGCACGTCCTTGACGGTGTCCTGGCCGTCGACGATGTACTTGCCCTCGTCCTCGACCGGGCGGCGCAGCGCGGTGTGCAGGACGGCGCGGTCCTCGGTGTTGTTGATGTGGACGCCGCTGTACATGGCCTTGATGCGCTCGTCAAGCTTGACTTCCTTGGCGAGGTGGACGAACAGCTGGAGGGTCTCCGGCTTGATGAGGTTCTTGGACAGGTCGAAGTGCAGGTCGCCGGCGTCGAAGCTCAGCTCCTTGACACGGTCGGAGTCTTCGGCGAACCACTTCTTGAGGCTGATGCCCTCGGCCTGAAGCTCGTCGTAGTGCTTCTGCAGGGCGACCCACGCCGGGGTGGTGGTGGCGTCAACGGGCGGATTGATGGCCATAGGATTCCATTCCTTTCATCATTGATTGGAGACGGCGTGCGGGCCGCTTGCATCTCGGTCCGCCTACCGTTCCGTATCACGCAACAGAATACTCACAAAAGCGGACACAAGAACACAAAAAGAACACGCGGCTACGCGCCGGCGACGTAGCGGTGAACGGAAAGGTGGAGACAGGACGCGGCGGGACGTCACACACCCATCAGCGCGTGGGCGACGGCCATCATCACGAGGGCGATGATCGCGGTGAACGCGAGCGAGAAGCCGGCGAGCTTCGCGTTGCCGAGCACCTTGTCGGTGAACAGCGTGGAGAAGATCGCGATCGGCGCGAGCACGCAGATCACCAGCACCGCGCGGATCTCCGCAGTGAACGGCAGCAGGAACCAAGCGACCGCCGCGAACACGACGGCGAACGGCAGGCGCCAGGCGACCACGGCCAGCACCTCCTTGACGTCGTGGCGGTCGCGCGGCAGGTCCATGAGCATGCCGACCATGAACATCGAGCAGAACGCGTTCGCGCCGCTCAACGGCTGCATGACGGTCGCGATCCAGCCGGGGATCTGGACGTGCGCGACCATGAGCACGATCATCAGCATGTAGGTGTCGAACGGCACGGAGCCGAAGAAGCTCTTGAACACGTTCTTGGCGAAGGCGCGCCGGGCGAGTCGCCTCGCGTCCCGGTCCTTCGGCTTCTCGTACGGCAGAGTGGGCGCGCTGCCCGCATGCTGTTCGGCGAGCGTCTTGCCCGGCTGGATGTGCAGCAGCTGCTGGGTCATCACGTTCGTGCCGGCCGCGACCATGATGCAGTTGCCGATGTCGAACATGGCGGCCGGCACCACCGCGCCCGCGCCCCAGAACGAGGTGACGACCGGGAAGCAGAAGCAGCCGAGGTTGAAGCCGGCGCCGTTGAGCATGAGAAACGCGCGGTCGGTCACGTTGCGCCGGCGCGTGGTCAGGTAGATGAGGACGGGCGGGATGAGCGCGCAGAAGAACGCGAACACGCTGATCCACAGATAGCTCACGTCGTGCGGGTTCGTGGCGAACGAGTAGACGATGGCGCCCGGCAGCACGACGTTGAACTCGGCCGTCTGGATGACGCGGTAGTCCTTCGCGCCGAACAGCCCGAAGCGCTTGAACAGGTATCCGGCCAGGATGATGAGCAGCAGCGAGGCCGGGCCGAGTATCGCCGTCATGGTTCCCTCCCCACCCCGCGGCCGTGCGAGCGACGGATTGGACGGGGCCCGGGGATTTCGTGCGCGAGATGGGACTCGAACCCACACGTCCGAAGACACAGGAACCTAAATCCTGCGCGGCTACCATTACGCCACTCGCGCGCAAGAAGACAATCTATCAGTCGGCTGGGAAAACGGGGCACGGCACCGGAAGACGGACGGGGAAACGAAAAACCCGGATTCGGCGAACCGAATCCGGGTGCTGGAGCCACTTGTCAGAATCGAACTGACGACCTGCTCATTACGAGTGAGCCGCTCTACCGACTGAGCTAAAGTGGCTTTGCGCTTGGGAAGCATTCGCTACCCATGCACAAGAGAAAAAGTATAGGGGCCGTCGCGCAAAACGCAACCCGGCGTGTCGCGCGCCGCATCCCCGCGCTACCGCAGCAGCGCCTCGATGGCCGGCACGAGCGCCTTCAGCGCCTTGCCGCGGTGGGAGATCGCGTTCTTCTCGGCCGGCGTCATCTCGGCACTGGTCAGCGGCTCGCCCTCATGGTCGGGGTCGTCGCTGGTGCGTCCCGGCTGGTCGTCGGGCACGAAGATCGGGTCGTAGCCGAAGCCATGCTCGCCGCGGACCTTGCGGATGATGCGTCCGGGCATCTCCCCCACCTCGACCGTCTCGGAGACGATCTCGTGATGGGCGGCGAGCGCGGCCGCATCCCCGGCGGCCACGGCGTCGCCGCCGGTCGCGTCCACCGCGTCGCCGGGCACGACGAGCGCGGCGGCGCAACGGAAGCGCGCGGTGCGCTTGTCGTCCGGGATGTCCTCGATCTGGGCGAGCAGGAGCGCATTGTTGGCCTTGTCGTGGCCGTGCGCGCCGGCCCAGCGCGCGGAGAGGATGCCGGGGGCGGCACCCATCACGTCGACGATGAGGCCGGAGTCGTCGGCGATGGCGGCCAGTCCGGTGCGGCGGGCCACATCGCGGGCCTTGAGCAGCGCGTTCTCCTGGAAGGTGACGCCGGTCTCGACCGGATCGGGCAGGTGCAGCGAGCCGGCGGAGACGAGCTCCACCTGCGCCGCGTCGTCGCCCAGATCCTCGGCGAGAATGCGGCGGATCTCCACGAGTTTGCCTTCGTTGTGCGTGGCTACCACGAGTTTCATGCTGGTTCCTTCGTTCGGTGGGTCTGGTCGGTTCGTCGGATCGTCTCAGTCGAGGGCGAGCGCGGCGCGCTGGGCGGCCTGCAGCTCCTTGTTGCCCTTTTCGGCGAGATCGAGCAGCGTGCCGAGTTCGGCGCGCGTGAACGGGCGGTGTTCGGCGGTGCCCTGCAGCTCGATGAATTCGCCGTGGCCGGTCATGGCGACGTTCATGTCGGTCATGGCCTGACTGTCCTCCACGTACGGCAGGTCGAGCATCGGCGTGCCGTTGATGACGCCGACGGAGACGGCGGAGACGACGTCCTTGATCGCCTTGTCGGCGGACTTGATGTGGTGGTTGCGTTCCGCCCAGTTCAGGGCGTCGACGAGCGCGACGTACGCGCCGGTCACGGATGCGGTGCGCGTGCCGCCGTCGGCCTGGAGCACGTCGCAGTCGAGCTGGATCTGGTTCTCGCCGAGCGCCTTCATGTCGATGACGCCCCTCAGGCAGCGGCCGATGAGGCGGCTGATCTCGTGCGTGCGGCCGCCGATCTTGCCTTTGACGGACTCGCGGTCGGTGCGCTCCTTGGTGGCGCGCGGCAGCATCGCGTATTCGGCGGTCACCCAGCCGAGTCCGGAGTCCTTGCGCCAGCGGGGCACGCCCGGGGTGAACGTGGCGGTGCACATGACGCGCGTGTTGCCGCATTCGATGAGCACGGAGCCCTCCGGCGCGTCGGTGAAGTGGCGGGTGATGCGCACGGGACGCAGTTCGTCGACCTTGCGTCCGTCCTGACGGGTGATGGAGCGATTGCCCAGCATGTCTGTGATTTCAACCATGATGCCCAGCCTACCCCACTTGGCCGGAACGGGCTCGTCTCCCGAGGACCGTCCGCTTTCAGCCGAGCAGCTGCCGCTCAGGCAGGATGCGGTCGACGACGAACACGATGAGGCTCAACGCAAGGAACCCCAGGGCGAGTTTGCCGCAGTTGACGCCGAACTGCGGCCATCCGAGCGCGGTCGGGTCGATGAACGCGTACGGGTACGGGCTGCCGCCGGCCGCCGGGCCCGATGTGGGGAACATGGCGGCGCGCACGAGCACGAACGCGAGGTACGCGGGAAAGTAGATGAGCCACGAGAACATGTAGTGCCACTGGAACCGGCGATGCGGGTCGAAGAGCACGAAGTCGACGACCGCCATGATCGGCGCGACGCGGTGCAGCCACGTGTTCGTCATCAATCCGAGCACCTGCGGCACGTAGGCGGGGTCGTCGGGCGGCATGAGCAGGAACGCGACCACGGCGGTGACGATCGCGTACAGGGTGAGGCACCCCTTCAGCCAGGCGGGCGGCTGGATGCCCTTCAGGATCGTGGCCGCGCCGGCCCACAGCATCACGAATCCGAGCGCGAATCCGGTCTGGAACGTGAAGTATGTCCAGTATTCGGGCCTATGCCACGCCTCGTAGGTGCCGACGAAGCACATGCCGGCGATCGCCAGCCGCCACAATCCCGCGAAGAATCTCATATCCCCCAGTGTACGCGGCCGTCCTTTCCCGCCCATCCCTCACCCCGCCTCCTTCACCCCTACCCCGCCCACTCCCATGGTGCGGTAAACCTCCCATGGTGCGGTTTCGCAAATCCGCCATTTTCCAACGAAAATCGCCTACCGCACCATGAGTGTTCACCGCACCATGGGAAGTTTGCCGACCTGAGCGGGGACTTAGGCGGGGACCTGGGCGGGACCTGGGCGGGGACTGGCGCACCGTGGGCGACGGCGAGTAGGCTGGTTGGCAACGAAAACACCGAAAAACAGTGCAGTATCCACGGGCGAAGGAGAGAACATGGATTATTCACCGGCGTTGATGACCGACATGTACGAGTACACGATGCTGGACGCGTGCCTCAAGGACGGCACCGCGAACCGCAAGTGCGTGTTCGAGGTGTTCACCCGTCACCTGCCCGCCGGACGCCGTTACGGCGTGGTCGCCGGCACCGGCCGCATCCTCGACGCGCTGGAGCGCTTCCACCTCGACGACGAGGATCTGCGCTTCCTCGCCGACCGGCACGTGGTGAGCCCCGAGACCATCAAGTGGCTGGAGGACTTCCACTTCTCCGGCTCGATCAAGGGCTACCGTGAGGGCGAGATGTTCTTCCCGAACTCGCCGATCCTCGAGATCGAGGGCACGTTCGGCGAATGCACGCTGCTGGAGACGCTCGTGCTGTCCATCCTTAACTACGATTCGGCGGTCGCCTCCGCCGCCTCCCGCATGGTCTCCGCCGCGAAGGACCGCCCGTGCATGGACATGGGCGGACGCCGCACGAACGAATGGTCGGCCGTGGCCGCCGCCCGTGCCGCCGTGGTCGGCGGCTTCAAGGGCACGGCGAACCTGCTCGCCGCCCAGATGTACGGGCTCAAGGCAATCGGCACCGCCGCCCACTGCTTCACGCTCGTACACGACAACGAGCGTCAGGCGTTCGAATCGCAGATCGCCGCGCTCGGCAAGAACACGACGCTGCTCGTCGACACGTATAACATCGAGGAGGCCGTGAAGACGGCCGTCGAAGTGGCCGGCCCGGAGCTCGGCGGTGTGCGCATCGACTCGGGCGACCTCGCCCTGATGGCGCAGCGCGTGCGCAACCAGCTGGACGCGCTGGGAGCGACGAACACGAAGATCACCGTCACCAACGACCTCGACGAGTACGCGCTCGCCGCGCTCCAGACCGCGCCGGTCGACTCGTACGGCGTGGGCACGATGCTCGTCACCGGTTCGGGCGCGCCCACCTGCGCGATGGTGTACAAGCTCACCGAACGCGAGGGCGCGGACGGCACGATGCAGACGGTCGCAAAGAAGTCGAAGAACAAGGCGACCGTGCCGGGCAGGAAGCTCGCCTACCGCTCCTACGAGTACAATCTCGCCGACGTGGAGCACGTGGTCTCCGGCTCCGAGGACCAGCTCGCCGCGTTCACGCCGGAGGAGGGTTGGAAGGACCTGCTCGTGCCGTTCGTCGACCACGGCGAAATCGACCACCAGTGGCAGGGCCACGACGCGATCGTCAACGCGCACGAATACCGCGCGAAGGCCCTCGCCGAACTTCCCATCGCCGCCCAGAGCCTCATGCGCGGCGACCCGGTGATTCCGACTGAGATCACGGTTCTGTAGCACCGCGACTCGGTAGGAATCCTTCGCGATTGCCTATAGCGCAATCGCTCACTTCGCCTACGGACACCCCACCGGGGTGTCCGTTTCACGGCTCAGCTACTGAGATCACCGTTCTGTAGAACGGCGACTCAGTCCTGTAGAACCGGACCGGCTCAGCAGTCGATGGTGTAGACGCGGGTCTTGTAGTCCTTCCAGTCGGGTAGGACCTCCCCCGCGTCGAGCGCGCGCTTGATGTCGCCGTAGTAGTGCAGTTTGCGCTGCACGTGCATCGCGGCCTCGTCGAGCGCGCGCCGCTGCTCGTCGAGCGTCTTCCGGCGCGATTCGAGCAGGTCGAGGATCTCGTCGATATGCGCCGGCTCGTCCTGTTCGTAGGCGAAGAACCGTTTCAGGTCCTCGATGGTCATGCCCGCGTTCTTGAAGCAGCAGATGGCGCGCAGCCGGTTGATGTGGCACTCCTCGTATTCGCGGCGTCCGGCCGCGTCACGCCCCACGTTCGTGAGCAGCCCCTGGTCCTCGTAGTACCTCAGCGTGGAGGTCTGCATGTGGAAGCGTTCCGCCACCTCGCGAATCGTGTACGTCGCCATGTCGTCCCGTTCCTTTCCGTTTTCGCCGTCGCGGCGTCGCGCCGTCGCGCGACACGCCGCGGATGCCGACTTGCGTTCAAGTCTACTTGAATTGCGACGATGATTGCGTAACCACGGAACATTCACGGAAACAACCGCAAGGAGCATCGATGCTGGAAGCGACCACCACCTACACGCCGGCCGAAGACCGCTACGACCACATGACCTACAACCGCTGCGGGGCCTCCGGCCTCAAGCTGCCGGCCGTCTCGCTCGGATTCTGGCACAACTTCGGCGACCTGACGCCGTTCGAGCATATGAAGCAGCTCGTGTTCACCGCGTTCGACAACGGCATCACGCACTTCGACCTCGCCAACAACTACGGCCCCGAACCCGGCCAGGCCGAGAAGAACTGCGGGCTGCTGCTGAACAAGTATTTCAAGGCGCACCGCGACGAGCTCATCGTCTCCACGAAGGCCGGCTACGAGATGTGGACGGGCCCCTACGGCGACCACGGCTCGCGCAAGTACCTCATCGCCTCGCTCGACCAGTCCCTGACCCGCCTCGGCCTCGACTACGTGGACATCTTCTACCACCACCGCCCGGACCCGGACACCCCGCTCGAGGAGACGATGGGCGCGCTCGCCCAGATCGTGAACTCCGGCAAGGCGCTGTACGTCGGCCTGTCCAACTACGACGGCCCGACGATGGAGAAGGCGGCGGCGATCCTTGACGAACTGCACGTGCCGTTCGTCATCAACCAGAACCGCTACAACATCTTCGACCGCACGATCGAGCGGAACGGACTCAAAGACACGGCCAAGCGCCTCGGCAAGGGACTCATCACCTTCTCGCCGCTCGCGCAGGGCCTGCTCACGAACCGCTACCTCGACGGCGTGCCGGCCGACAGCCGCATCGCCCTCGACCCGCGCTTCCTCAAGGACTCCGCGCTCACCCCGGAACGCCTCCAGCAAATCCGCGAACTCAACGACATCGCGATCGCCCGCGGCCAGACGCTCGCCGAGATGAGCCTCGCCTGGCTGCTGCACGACGGCGTCGTCACCTCCGTGCTCGCCGGCGCCTCGAAGCCGCAGCAGATTCTCGACAACATCGGCGCGCTCAAGAACACCACGTTCAGCGACGAGGAACTCGCCAAGATCGACGAGATCTCGCTGCGATAGCCGCAAAGAAAAGGAATCGGCCTTCGGCCGATACGATGTTTTCGCGGCCTTCCGGCCGCGGACTTCTCTCCCTCCGTCAGCCTTCGGCTGACACCTCCCTCGTCAGAGGGAGGCTTTCCGGCCCCCTCTGACGAGGGGGCTCCCGGCGAAGCCGGGTGGGGGAGAGACTGCGGCCGGAAGGCCACAAATGAATCGTATCGACCGAAGGCCGATTCAATTCCCAGGCCGTCTCACCAGCCGCGCATCTCGTCATAGATGCGCTTGCAGTCGGGGCAGACCGGGTACTTGGACGGGTCGTGCTTGGGCACCCACACCTTGCCGCACAGCGCGACCACCGGGCGGCCGGTCATCTGCGATTCGGCGATGCGGTCACGCGAGACGTAGTGCGCGAAACGGTCCGCGTCGCCGTCGTCGGAGCGGCTGGTCTCCTCCTTCTCCTCCGGGCGTTCAAGCACCGCGGTGCCGGTGCCGGCATCCGGGTCGGACAGCGGCGACGACGTGTCCGCGTCGAGGAATGCGGCGGGAATCCTGTCATCGTTCAGATCATCGTTCATCATGGCGACCTCCTGCATGGCCATTTTGGGCTTATGTCGGGCTTATATACTGCCCACCATCATAGTTGCCGTCATCGCGCATAACCGTCATCGCGCATAACCGCCGCCATCGCACACGCCCACCGCCGCCGCATCCGCATCGTCGCGCCCTCCCGCGCGCTGGCGGCGCGACGCGGTAGGCTAGTGAACCATGACCATAGCAGTGTGCCCCGGCTCGTACGACCCCGTGACCGCCGGACATCTTGACGTAATCGAACGCAGTGCGCGCTTCTTCGACGAAGTGCATGTGGTGGTGGCGGTGAACGCGGCGAAGACGCCGATGTTCCCCACCGAGACCCGCGTCGACATCATCCGCCGCGCCCTCGCCAAGGACGGCTGCGCGAACGTCGTCGTCGCCTCCACGGACGGCCTCATCACCGACTATTGTCGGAACGTGGGCGCCACCGTGATCGTGAAGGGACTGCGGCAGAACGGCGACTACGAGGCGGAACTCGGCATGGCGCTCGTGAACCGCAAGATCGGCGACGTGGAGACCGTCTTCCTTCCCGCCGATCCGGTGCTCGAGCACATCTCCAGCTCCATCGTCAAGGACGTGGCGCGTCACGGCGGCGACGTGACCGGCATGGTGCCCGACTGCGTGGTGCCGATGCTCACCGAGGCGCTGTCGCGGGAGGCGGCCGCGCGCAAGGCACGCGCCGGGGCGTGACGGCCGCGCACGCGACGGCCGCCGACAATCGTGGGCGCGCGGGGAGCGCGTCGAAGGAAAGGAACGCATCATGACCGATGCAACGCAAGACGACAACCAGGAGGGCGCGGACGGCGCCGAAGCGCGTCCGGAAGGCTATGTGGACCTCACGGCGCAGCCTGCCGCGCCCGCGCCGGCGGGCGACGGCGGCTCCGCACCCGTGACGTTCGAACCGATGATCGCGCCGCCCGCGCCGTCACCTGTCCCGTCACCCGCTCCGGCGGCCGTCCCGGCGCCGCCGGAAGGCGCGACGCAGGCCGCGCCCGGCTCCGCCACCGTCGCCGCGCCGACGATTCCGGCGGACGGCGACGACGCGGACGGTTCCGACGGCGACGGGAGCAAGGCCGGCGACGACGAGCGCGTGCTCAAGTCGCCGTTCCCGCTGCCCGACCTGCGCGAAGGCGACGACAATGACGACGACATCGACGCCAGCCGCGACGAGTTCACCACCGTCTACGACATCATCGACCGGCTGGAGGCCGTGCTGGAGGAGGCGAAGGGCAGCATCTTCTTCCCCGACCAGGTGAAGATCGACCGCGCCGAGTTCGCCGGACAGCTGAGCGACCTGAAGAAGATGCTCCCGGTGCAGCTGGAACGCGCCTCCGCGCTCATGCGCGAGGCGGAACGCCGGCTGGAGGGCGCGCAGACGCAGGCGAACGCGATCGTCGCCTCCGCGCAGAGCCGCGCCGCCGACATCGTCAAGGAGGCGAACGAGCAGGCGCAGTTCCTCGCCGGACAGGAGAACGTCACCGAGATCGCGCGGCAGAAGGCGCGCACGATCCTCAACACTGCGCAGACGAAGGCCGACAGGCTCACGCGCGGCGCCGACGAGTACTCGACGAAGGTGATGGAGTCGCTGCGCTCCCAGCTCGCGAAGATGAGCGGCGACGTGGACGCCGGCCTCAACGTGCTCTACGAGCGCCGCAAGTCGGCGGGCGAGCAGATGCCGCACCTCGACATCAGCGACTACCCCGAGTCGCGCTGACCGGCGGATGCTCCCGGACAGACCGAACGTCAACAAACACGTCAACAGACACAGACACACCGAAAGAAAGGCTTGGACCATGTCCCGTCCCGAAGATTCCCCGTGGGCCGTTTCCGTCGCGCAGGTCGCGTCGCGCGCCGGCCAGTCGAAGGCCGTCGACGCCGACTTCCCCGCGCCGAGCGGCATCGGCGACGAGGTGATCGGCGTCGAGGAGGGCGCGCCGGTGCACGTCGCCGGTTCGTTCGACTCGATCGTCGACGGCCTCATCCTCACCGCGCGCGTCACCGCGCCCGTGCACGCCGAGTGCACGCGCTGCCTCAAGCCGATCAGGCGCGACTGGGGCGTGGACGTGACCGCGTTCTTCCCCTACGAGTCCGAGCGCGACGCGAACCGCGGCCGCGACGACGGCAAGGGCGAGGTGGACATCATCGCCGGCGAGGAGGAGTCGGAGGACACGTACCCGCTGCTCCAGGGCGGCGCGTTCGCCGATCTCGAGGCGCTGCTGCGCGACACGCTCGTCGAGAAGCTGCCGCTGCAGCCGCTGTGCCGCGAGGACTGCAAGGGCCTGTGCTCGCAGTGCGGCGTCGACCTGAACGAGCACCCGGACCACCACCACGAGACCACCGACATCCGCTTCGCCGGACTCGCCGCGCTGAAGGCGCAGCTGGAGGCCGACGGACAAGGCGAGTGACGACACGCGGCGGCGTGCGCATCGTCTTTGTACAGGCGGTGCGTTACAGTACTGAACGCTTAAGCTCAATGTTCGAACGAAACAGAGGATACTGAAATGGCACTGCCTAAGTACAAGACCTCGCGCGCCAACACGCACTCGCGTCGCGCGAACTGGAAGGCGACCGCTACGGCGACCGTGACTTGCCCGAACTGCGGCGAGCCGGCCCTGCCGCACGTGGCCTGCCCGAGCTGCGGTTCCTTCCGTGGCCGCATCTACCGTGAGGCCATCCGCCCCGGTCACGCCAAGTGATCCACGCGGCATAGCCACGAATAACGGCATGAAGAAAGCCCTGCCATCGACGGGTGGCGGGGCTTTCGCATAGCTGCACGCCGTTTTCATGCGGCCGTCCGCAAACGGACTGAAGGACAGCGAAATCCCCAAGGACATCAAGGAGCATATGATGACCGAAACCACATCCACCCGCACCGCCGGCCCGTCCGACGCGGCGAACGAACTGCTGGAGCGTCTGGGCACGACGATCAGCCCCGACCTGCTCGTGCAGGCGCTCACCCACCGTTCCTTCGCGCACGAGCACCCCGGCGTCAAGCACTACGAGCGTCTCGAGTTCCTCGGCGACGCCGTGCTCGAACTCGTCGCCACCGAGACCCTCTTCCGTGTCCATCCGGACATGACCGAAGGCCAGTTGGCGAAGATGCGGGCCAAGGCGGTGAGCGAGGAGGCGCTGAGCGCGATCGCCCGCACCAAGCTGCACGTCGAGCCGTACATCCTGCTCGGCCGCGGCGAGGCGGCGCAGGGCGGCGCCTCGAAAAGCTCGATCCTGTGCGACATCGTCGAATCGCTGATCGGCGCGACGTTCGTCGAACACGGCATCGACGGCGCGCGCGAGGTCGTGCACCGCCTCGTCGACGACACGCTCGCCGAGGTCGCGACCGAAGGCCCGGCGCTCGACTGGAAGACCTCGCTGACGGTGAAGGCGCACGAGCTCGGCAGGCCGGAGCCCGTCTACCACATGTCCGTCTCCGGACCGGAGTACGCGCAGGTGTTCACCGCGCGCGTCACGCTCGGCGACGACGAGACGGTGCTCGGCACCGCGCGCGGCTCCAGCAAGCGCAAGGCGCAGCTGGCCGCGGCGGAGATCGCCTGGCACAAGCTGTCCGACTGATTCCGTCGCCTCGGACGCGCGGAACGCATGGGCGGAACACACGCGTCCGGGGCGACGCGCGTTCCGCCCATTGGGCCATGTCTCGCAAACATCCACGGAACGCATAGACTGGTAACACGCGCGAAAGCCGGCCACGACCCGGCTTTCCATGCAACGGGGCCGCCTGCGGTTCGGGCCACACGCCCGGAGAAGGGCGGCCATGGACCAGTAAGTGAAGTGTGAGAGGGATTATGGCTTTACCCACGCCTTTGCAGGCTTTCAGCGGCGTGCCCAAAACGCCCGTGAGCGACAAGCAGACCATCGTCGACGGTGAGAAGATGACCGGCGCGCAGGCGCTGGTCCGTTCGCTGGAGGATCTCGGCGTCACCGACGTGTTCGGCATCCCGGGCGGGGCCATCCTGCCCGTCTACCATCAGATCAACGACGACCTGAAGTTCCGGTTCATCCTGATGCGCCACGAGCAGGCCGCCGGCCACGCCGCGGAAGGCTATGCGATCGCCACCGGCAAGGTGGGCGTGTGCATCGTCACGTCCGGTCCGGGCGCCACGAACGTGGTCACCGCCATCGCCGACGCGAACATGGACTCCGTGCCGATGGTCGTCATCACCGGCCAGGTGGGCGTCAACGCAATCGGCACCGACGCGTTCCAGGAGGCCGACATCGTCGGCATGACCTACCCGGTCTCCAAGCACTCGTACCTCGTCACCCGCGCGCAGGACATCCCGCGCGTGCTCGCCGAGGCGTTCCACGTGGCCGCCACCGGCCGCCCCGGCCCGGTCGTCGTGGACCTCACGAAGACCGCGCAGGTCGGCGACATGTACTACTCGTGGCCGCAGCGCATGATCCTGCCCGGCTACAACCCGACGACGAAGGCGCACGGCCGCGTGCTGTCCGACGCGGCGAAGCTGTTCAACCAGTCGTACCGCCCGGTGCTGTACGTCGGCGGCGGCGCGATGCGCTCCAACGCCGGCGCGCAGGTGAAGCGCCTCGCGGAACTCACCGACTCCCCGATCGTCACCACGCTGCCGGCACGCGGCATCGTGCCCGACTCCGACCCGCACAACCTCGGCATGCTCGGCATGCACGGCACAGTGGCGGCCACCGGCGCCGTGCAGCGCTGCGACCTGCTCGTCGCGATCGGCGCGCGCTTCGACGACCGCGTGACCGGCAAGCTCGACGCGTTCGCCCCCGGCGCGCGCGTCATCCACATCGACATCGACCCGGCGGAGATCGGCAAGAACCGCACGCCGGACGTGCCGATCGTCGGCGACGTGGCGACCGTGCTCGACGACCTCATCCCGGAGATCGAGCGCGCGCAGGCGATTACGCCGAAGCCGAACCACAAGCCGTGGTGGGACCGCATCGCCTACTGGCGCAAGCAGTACCCGATGACGTGGGACGAACCGACCGACGGCTCGCTCGCCCCGCAGTGGGTCGTCAAGACCCTCTCCGACATGGCCGACCCGTCCACGATCTGGGTGACCGGCGTGGGCCAGCACCAGATGTGGGCGTCCCAGTTCATCGACTTCGAGAACCCGAAGTCGTGGATCTCCTCCGGCGGCCTCGGCACGATGGGCTATGGCCTGCCGGCCGCGATCGGCGCGTCCGTGGGCTCGGCCCGCGAGTTCGACGGGAAGAAGCCGGTGTGGCTCATCGACGGCGACGGCTCGTTCCAGATGACCAGCGAGGAGCTGGCGGCCGCGTTCTTCGCGCGCACGCCGGTGAAGATCGCGCTGCTCAACAACTCCGTGTACGGCATGGTCCGCCAGTGGCAGACCCTGTTCTACGACCACCACTACTCGCAGACGAACCTGCTCGACGGCGAGGCGCACGGCGCCGAGGGCGACGCGCAGGCGGCCGCCGGCGAGCTGCCGCTCGAGGTGCCGGACTTCGTGAAGCTGGCCGAGGCCTACGGCTGCGTCGCGTTCCGCGTGTTCACCGAGGAGGAGGCCCGCGAGGCCATCGAGAAGGCGAACGCGATCGACGACCGTCCGGTGCTCATCGACTTCCGCGTGTGGAAGGACGCGATGGTGTGGCCGATGGTCGCCGCCGGCGCGTCGAACGACGAGGTGACGTACAAGCCGGGCGTCAAGCCCCTGCTGGACGATACCGAGGGCGACGCGTACGTGAACGCCGCCGAGGAGGCCCGCGAGGCCGCCGACGCGTCGGATGGAAAGGAGAACTGACATGCCCGCGAACTATCCTGCTTCCAAGCCCGGCTCCGAGCGTCATACGCTGTCCGTGCTGGTCGAGAACCGCCCGGGCGTGCTGGCCCGCATCGCGGGGCTCTTCGCCCGCCGCGCGTTCAACATCAACTCGCTGTCCGTCTCCCCCACCGAGCGTCCGGACATCTCGCGCGTGACCGTCACGGCCGATGTGGAGGCCGTGCCGCTCGAGCAGATCATCAAGCAGCTCAACAAGCTGCTGCACGTGCTGAAGATCGTCGAACTCGACCCGAACACCACGGTGGAGCGCGAGCTCGTGCTCATCAAGGTGGCCGCCGACGAGTCCAACCGTTCCGACGTGCTCGAGATCGTGCGCCTGTTCCGCGTGCGCGTCGTCGACGTGAACCCGGAGTCGCTCACCATCGAGGCGACCGGTGCGGAAGGCAAAATCGACGCGCTGCTCGGTCTGCTGGAGCATTACGGCGTGATCGAACTGGTCCGCTCCGGCGCGGTCGCTGTGACCCGCGGCCCGAAGGCGCTCAGCGAGAAGGTCCTCGGCTCCGAGATCACCGGCCGCTGAGCATCATCGGCCCGCCGCCAATCGGGTGACCCACGCATAGGGAACATAGGGGGTTTGGGAGTGTCGCGAGACATTCCCAAACCCCTTTTTCCTTGGCATTCATCTGCTAGCATTATGCTTGCATATATGACTGCAACATGACAGCACGACAGTGCTGCCATGACGAAACGGCGAGGAGGCGACGATGAGCACGAGCGAGGCGACCGGCACCATCACGGTCCGCAAGGTGCCCGCGGACTGTCTGGACACGCTGAAGAAGATGGCGAAGGACAACAACCGCTCGATGGAGGCGGAGGTGCGTTCGCTGCTCGAGGAGTGCACCACCGAATATCTGGCGCACCGCATCACCACCTCCGCCGATCTCGTGGCGGAAATGCAGCGCCTGCTCGACGGCGAAGGCCTCGGGCCGGATGAGGAGCTGTGCCCGCCGCGCAATACCTACGATTTCGGGCCACGTCCCGTAGACCTCGGCCTTGGAGACGACGGTGACGATTGCAGGGACGATGATGATCACCGTCCTTGACACCAACGTCATCAGCGAAGTCACCAGCAGAAGCCTCATGAACGCCAACGTCCGCGATTGGGTCATAGCACAACGCCTTCAGACCCTTCACACCACAACTATCACCATCGCCGAGCTGCTGTATGGCATCGCCCTGCTGCCGGAATCGCGCAGGAAGGAGACACTCAAACAGACCACGTCGGCGATCATCGACAACTTCCGGCAGCGGACGCTGCCTTTCGATACCGCAGCCGCATCATATTACGCCGCCATCGTCGCCACACGACGGGCATCAGGGCACCCCATAGGCATGCAGGACGCGATGATCGCGGCGATCGCGCGGGCGCACGGTGCGGCCGTGGCGACGCGCAACGTCAAGGATTTCGAGGGCACCGGGGTCACACTCGTCAATCCGTGGGCGCACACGGGCTGACGGCCGCCGGTAGCGCGCAAGCACCGGCGGTGCACCACACCGCCGCCGTCCACTCACAGGTCGAGCGGCGGCAGGGAGACGGTCGCGTCGGCGCGGTCGCGGCAGGCAGCGATGCGGCGGGCGTTGACCTCGTCGACCTCCATGACCCACTTGCGCGCCTGTTCCGGCTCCTTGCCGAACCTGATGTGGCGTTCGACCAGGCGCTCGCGGCGCAGTTCGTCGTCGACGTCGACATACCAGACCTCGGTCATGGCCGCGCGCACGTCCTTCCACGCGTCCGTCTCGTCGAGCAGATAGTTGCCTTCGGTGACGACGAGGCGGGTCCACGGGAACACCGGGATCGCGCCGGCGAGCGGCTGCTCCAGATCACGTTCGAACATCGGGGCGTAGATGACGCCGTCCTCGCCCTCGTGGATGCGGCGCAGCAGGGAGCGGTAGCCGCGCGCGTCGAACGTGTCGATCGCACCCTTGCGTTCCAGACGGCCCAGACGCCTGAGTTCGACGTCGGCCAGATGGTAGCCGTCCATCGGCACCCATGCTGCGAAATGGTCCTTCGGCTCGCCGACGACGCCCGTCTCGTCCGGCACGCCTTCGGCGAACGCCTCGGCGAGAAGCTGCGCGAGCGTGGACTTGCCGGCGCCCGGTGCGCCGACGATGCCGAGAATCACGCGCTCGTGGGTTGCGAGCAGCTGGGCGACGCGGGACTTGGCTTCTTCGAGATCTGCGATATGGACGGTCATCGTCGTTTCCTCCTGTGGAATGTGCGGGTTGCGGCATCCGCATGTGTTTGCCTTGGAGTGCCCCGGAAGCTTCACCGCCTTCCATTGCTCTCCTTGTAGTACATAAATGTACCATAGTTTTGTATAGTGCTATACAAAATAGTAGCAATTATTGTGAAGATATTGTCAATACAGTGATGCGCTATGCTAACTGATATGAATAAGCCCGTGGAACAACCCGAACTCGGTGACGGCGCCGTCGAACTCCTCACCCAACTGCGCACGCGAGGCCCGATGACGCGCAGCGAGATCGGCGCGGCGACCGGATGGGCGCGTCCGACCGTGAACAGACGCATCGAGGAATTGGAATCGATCGGCATCGTCCGACCACTCTCCATGCCCAGCCGAACCGGCGGACGCCCGGCACAGGGATTCACGTTCGATCCGTCATGCGCGGTCATCCTCGCCATCGACATCGCCACCACGGTCACCACAATCGCCCTGTGCGACCTCGACGGCGCGCCGGCCGCGGTCCGGACCATCGGGACCGGCGCCGAGGACGAACCGGAGCATGCGCTCGATCTGATCGAGACGGCGGCGGACGCGCTGCTGGCCGACACCGGCGATGACGGCGCCACCGGCCCGTATCGTCTGTGCGCGGTCTCCATCGCCGTGACCACACGCGTCGAGACCGCCACCGGCAACATCATCCAGGCGCCGGTGATGCAGCATTGGGAAAACCATAATCTGCGCGACCACTTCTCCACGCACTACCACGTGCCGGCGTTCGTCGAGAACGACGCCAACGTGCGCGCCCTGTGCAAGGCGCACCGGATGGCCGCCGACGGCGAGCGCATGGTCGCCGACCTGCTGTACATCCACGCGGGTATGGGATTGGGTGCGGGCATCGTCTCGAACGGCGAGATCATGCACGGCGCGTTCGGCGGCGCAGGCGATATCGGCCACATCCACGTGTTCGGCGCGACCGGCGCGGAAAGCCCATGCCGATGCGGCAATCTCGGCTGCGTGGAAGCCACCGCGGGCGGCTGGGCCGTATTGGAGGCGCTGCAGGATGCCGGCGAACCGGCGCGCACACTGGCGGACGTGGTCGATCTCGCCGCGCATGGCGACGTCGAGACGGTGCGGCTGGTCCGTCAGGCGGGCCGTCTGATCGGCGATGTGGTCTCCGCCTGCGTCAACATGCTCAATCCGTCGTGCATCGTGGTCGGCGGGGAGCTGTCCCATTGCGGCGAACTGCTGATGAGCGGTGTGCGCGAGCGCGTATGGGCCCGCGCACAGCCGCTTGCCGCCGCGCCGTTGCGCATCGAATCCTGCGACGACGAGGCGCGGGCGGGCATCGTCGGACTGGCCTACGCGGCCATCGACCAGGGATTGACGTCCGCGGACTTCCTGCGGAGGCTCGCCCGAGACTGACCGTCCGTCCCGGCTACTGTTCGAGCTGTTCGGAGAGTTCCATCCATTCGGTTTCGAGCGCGTCGGATTCGTCGGTGACGGCCTGCAATTGCTCGTTGAGCTTGTTGAGCCCCTCGTAATCGCTCGGATCGTGCGCGGCCATCTGCGCCTCGAGCTCGGACTTGCTCTCCTCCAGCTTGGCGAGCTTGCGTTCGATGGCGGCCACGCGCTTCGAAGCCTCGTGGAACGCCTTGCCGGTGAGCTTCGGGGTGGTCGTGTCCCCGGCTCCCTCGACGGCGCTACCCCCTCCGTCGCGTGGCGACACCTCCCCCTGCAAGGGGGAGGAAGATGTGCTCTTCCGTCCGCTCTTGCCGCCGGTGCCGGCGAAACCGGGCGTGTCCTCGGGCAGCCCCTTGCCGTTCTTCAGGCTCTCGACCATGTCGAGGTAGTCCTGCACGCCGCCGGGCAGATGGCGCACCTTGCCGCCGATCAGCGCGAACTGCTGGTCGGTGACGCGTTCGAGCAGGTAGCGGTCGTGGGAGACGACGATGAGCGTGCCCGGCCATGTGTCGAGCAGGTCCTCCATCACGGCGAGCATGTCGGTGTCGAGATCGTTGCCGGGCTCGTCCATGATGAGCACGTTCGGCTCGTCGAGCAGGATGAGCAGCAGCTGCATGCGGCGCTTCTGGCCGCCGGACAGGTCGCGGATTGGGGTCATTAGCTGCGCGGATTCGAAGCCGAGACGCTCCATGAGCTGGCCGGGCGTGACCTCCTTGCCGTCGACGATGTAGCTCGGCTTGTAGCGCGACAGCACTTCCTTGATCTTGTACTTGCCGAGCTTCTCCAGTTCGTCGAGACGCTGCGAGAGCACGGCGAAACGCACGGTCTTGCCGATGTTCACGCGGCCCACGGTCGGCGTGAGCGTGCCGTCGATGAGCTTGAGCAGCGTGGACTTGCCGGCGCCGTTCGCGCCGACGATGCCGAAACGGTCGCCGGGGCCGATGAGCCAGGTCACGTCGTCGAGGATCTCGCGGCCGGAGACGGTCACCTTGCGCGCGGCGGACGTGCCGTCGCCGGAACCGTCGGCCGCGCCGCCGTCCGCGGCCGACGCGGAGGCGTCCACGCCGATGGACTCGCCGCCGGTGTTCCTGCGGCGCACAGCGCGATCGTCGTCCGACGTCGCGGCGCCGCCCTCCGCCTCGGCCTTCGCGCGCGCCTCCTCGGCGGCGGCGACCGCCTCGGGCACGCCGGCGTCGACCAGACGCGGGTCCGTCATATCGGTCACGGCCACCTCGACCGAGCCGTGCAACTGCGGTTCCGCGTACATCGGTTCCACCACGTCCACACGGGAGGCGGATTCGGCGAGCGCGGCCGCGTCCGGATCGACTTCGACGTCGGTCTTCTCGAAGATCTGCGTCACGTCGACGAGGTCGACGACCTGCTTGCCGAGGCGCGAGGTCGCCATCTGCTTGAGCTCGAGCGTGTTGCGCATCGGCGGCACGTCGGCGATGAGCTCTCGCGCGGCCTTGACGTGGAACTTCTGCTTGGTGGAGCGGGCGCGGGCGCCGCGCGACAGCCAGGCGAGCTCCTTGCGCGCGAGGTTGCGGCGCTTCGTCTCGCGCACGTCGGCCTGACGGTCGCGTTCGACGCGCTGGAGCATGTACGCGGAGTAGCCGCCCTCGAACGGCTCGATGACACCGTCGTGCACCTCCCACATCGATTCGCATACCTCGTCGAGGAACCAGCGGTCGTGGGTGACGAGCAGCAGCGCGCCGGCACCCTTCGACCAGCGGTTCTTCAGGTGTTCGGCGAGCCAGTGGATGGTGACGACGTCGAGATGGTTGGTGGGCTCGTCGAGCGCGAGAATGTCCCAGTCCTTCAGGAGCAGTCGCGCGAGGTCGGCGCGGCGGCGCTGGCCGCCGGACAGGGAGCCGACCTTCGCGTCGAGGCTCATGCCGCCGAGCAATGCCTCGACGATCTCGCGGGAGGTGTTGTCGGACGCCCACTCGTAGTCGGCGCGCCCCTCCAGCGCGGCCTCGCGGATCGTGGCGTCGTCGTCGAGCGGATCGCGCTGGTCGAGCATGCCGAACGTGAGTCCGCCGCGTTTCGTCACGCGGCCGGAATCCGGCTCCTGCGTGCCGCGGAACAGGTGGAGCAGCGTGGATTTGCCGTCGCCGTTGCGGCCGACGATGCCGATGCGGTCCCCTTCGAACACGCCCTGCGTCACGTCGGTGAAGATGGTCTTGGTGGCGAAGGCGAGCGAAACGTGTTCCAGTCCAATATCGTAAGTCGGCATAAGCCACTAACTTAGCGCCACCACCGGGCATCCGCCGCCCCTCACGCCCCACGGCACCCCTCCCGCACCCCATGGTGCGCTCTTTCTCCCATGGTGCGGCAACACACTTTCTCCATAATGGCGGAATGACGCCATTCCCGCTCACCGCACCATGAGGGGTTTACCGCACCATGGGATGGAAAGGCGGGGAAAATCAGCAGATGACCGGGTCCTTGGGGGCGTTTGCGTTCGCCTCGCGGACGAGACGGCGCGCGTAGCTGTTGCAGCGGGCGGCGAATCCGGTGAACACCTGGTCGGCGAGCGGGTGCAGCAGCGGGTTGTATTGCGCGAAGTCCTCGCGCAGCTTCGACTTGGAACCGCCGGCGGCCTTCAGGTCCTTGACCATGCTCGGCTCGTCGAGCCACTCCTCCATCAGGGCGGAGCTCACCTCGAGATGGAACTGGAGGCCGAGGGCCGATCCGGCGCGGAACGCCTGCACCTTGGTGAGGGGCGAGCGGGCGAGCAGCTGTGCGCCCTCGGGGAGCCCGACCACGTCGTTGTGCCAGTGCAGCACGTTGATCTGCTTGTCCCACATGGAGAAGTAGTCGTGCTTGTCGACGCGCTTGATCGGCGCGAACCCGATCTCCGGCTGCTCGCCACGGTGCAGTTTCGCGCCGAGCGCGGTGGCGATGATCTGGTGGCCGAGGCATACGCCGAGCACCGGCTTGTTCACGGCGATGGCGGCGCGCGCCAGCTTCGCCTCCGCCTTCAGGCCGGGGTACTTGTCATAGTCGGTGGCCCCCATCGGGCCGCCCATGATGACCAGGCCGGCGACCTCGTCGAACGAGGGGAGGTCGGGTTTCTTCCTGTCCACCACGTTGAGGATCTGATAGCCGAGGCCGATCTCGTCGAAGGCGGTGGCGATGCGGCCGGGCTTCTCCCATGGGACATGTTGCAGAACAAGCACTTGTGGCGTCATGTCTCCTATTGTGGCACGACCCACGTAAACGACGGGCGCGTCGGCCATCCGGTTGCGCCCGTCGCCGTCCGCACATACTCTGTTGACTTATGGGAAACAGCCAAGAACCGCATGATTTCAGCACTTCCGTGATGCCGAGCGCGTTCACTCCGGTGAAGGTCGCCAAGGCCGCCGCGGGCCTCAAGCTCTACGACACCGCCTCGCATACGACGAGCGTGTTCACGCCGATCAAGCCCGGCGAGGTGGGCATCTACGTGTGCGGCGCGACGGTGCAGTCGTCGCCCCACATCGGCCACATCCGCGCCGCCGTCGCGTTCGACATCGTGCGTCGGTGGTTCCTCAAGCTCGGCTACAAGGTCACGTTCGTGAGGAACGTCACGGACATCGACGACAAGATCCTCGACAAGGCCGCCGCCGCGGGCCAGCAGTGGTGGGCGCGCGCCTACTACTACGAGCGCGAGTTCACGCACGCCTACGAGACGCTCGGCGTGCTGCCGCCGACGGTCGAGCCGCGCGCGACCGGCCACATGTCCGACATGATCGACCTGATCGAACGCATCATCGCGAACGGCCACGGCTACGTGGTGACCGACGCGGACGGCGAGCCGACCGGCAACGTGTACTTCGACGTGGCGTCGTGGCCGCATTACGGCGAGCTGACGCACCAGAAGCAGACCGCCGAGGTGGACGAGGCGGCGGCCGTGGCCGACCGCATGGGCCCGTCCGTTGACGCCGCCGGCGACGACAAGTACAATCCGGTCGATCCGGCCGATGCCTCCCCCGACAAGCACGACCCGCGTGATTTCGCCCTGTGGAAGGCCCCGAAGGACACCGATCCTCAGGACGCCCGCTGGAGCACCCCGTTCGGCGTGGGCCGCCCGGGCTGGCATATCGAATGCTCGGCGATGAGCCACCGCTACCTGAAGGACGGCTTCGACATCCACGGCGGCGGCCTCGACCTGCGTTTCCCCCACCATGAGAACGAGATGGCGCAGACGCGCGCCGCCGGCTACGATTCGGCCGCCCGCTGGATGCACTCCGCGTGGGTCACCGCGAAGGGCGAGAAGATGTCGAAGTCCCTCGGCACCGGCCTGTCCGTGCCGAGCGTGCTCGCCGAACATTCCGCGTGGGTGGTGCGCTACGCGCTGGGTTCCGTCCAGTACCGTTCGATGCTGGAGTGGTCCGATCAGGCGCTCGTCGAGGCGCAGGCCGCGTACGACCGCATCGCGAACTTCATCGAACGCGCCGGTGTCGCGCTGGGCGGCCAGCCCGCGCGCGACGAGATCGAGGCCGTCTCCGCCGACGATCTGCCCGCCGACTTCACGGCCGCGATGAACGACGACGTGAACGTCTCCGGCGCGACCGCCGCGATCTTCACGGCAATCCGATCCGGCAACACGCTGCTCTCCAAGCTCGCCGACCACGCCGACTCGGACGAGGCCCGCGCCGAGGTGCGCGCCTCGCTCGTCGCCGTGCGCGCGATGCTCGATACCCTGGGCCTCGACCCGCTGGCCGAGCCGTGGGTGTCCGCCGGAGCCGCGGGCGGCGCCGGCGACGGCGCCGACGAGTCGCCGGAGCATGCGGCGTTGGAGAAGCTGATCGGCGAGCAGCTGGCCGCACGCGCCGAGGCCCGCAAGACGAAGGACTTCGCGAAGGCGGACGCGATCCGCGATGCGCTGGCCGGAGCCGGCATCGCCATCGAGGACGGCCCGCAGGGCTCCACCTGGAGCCTCAAGTAGGCGGATGCCGCGACTGAGGGAGAGACTGTGGACGGGGTCGACCGGTCTCTCCCTCCGACCTCGCTTCGCCCGGCCACCTCCCTCGTCAGAGGGAGGCAAGGAAGGTGCCCCTTCGTTTTCCCCCGCCACGGCTAGACTGTTGCCCATTATGGCAGCATTTAGTTCTTTGACTGACAAGCTCTCGAATGCGTTCAAGCATCTGAAGAGCAAGGGCAAGCTTTCCGAAACGGACATCGACGGCACGATCCGCGAGATCCGCCGCGCGCTGCTCGACGCCGACGTGGCGCTTGAAGTGGTGCGCCCGTTCACCGCGCGTGTGCGCGAACGCGCGCTCGGCACCGAGGTGTCCGACGCGCTGAACCCGGCGCAGCAGGTCGTGAAGATCGTCAACGAGGAGCTGACGGCGATCCTCGGTGCCGGCGTGGACCGTCCGTTGAACTTCGCGAAGAACCCGCCGACGATCATCATGCTCGCCGGCCTGCAGGGTGCCGGCAAGACGACGCTCGCCGGCAAGCTCGGCTACTGGCTCAAGGATGCGGGCCACACCCCGCTGCTGGTCGCGGCCGACCTGCAGCGTCCGAACGCGGTCACCCAGCTCCAGGTGGTGGGCGAGCGCGCCGGCGTGCCGGTGTACGCCCCGGAGAAGGGCGTGCAGTCGGACGGCGGCGACGCGGTGTCCGCGCCGGGCCAGACCACCGGCGACCCGGTGAAGGTGGCGCGCGATTCGATCGCCTTCGCCAAGCAGAAGCTGTACGACACGGTCATCATCGATACCGCCGGCCGTCTCGGCGTCGACGAGGAGCTGATGAAGCAGGCGCGCGACATCCGCGACGCCGTGAACCCGAACGAGATTCTGTTCGTCATCGACGCGATGATCGGCCAGGACGCGGTGCGCACCGCGAAGGCGTTCGACGAGGGCGTGGACTTCACCGGCGTGGTCCTGTCCAAGCTCGACGGCGACGCGCGCGGCGGCGCCGCCCTGTCGGTCGCGTCCGTGACCGGCAAGCCGATCCTGTTCGCCTCGAACGGCGAGGGACTGAAGGACTTCGAGGTCTTCCACCCGGACCGCATGGCCTCCCGCATCCTCGACATGGGCGACATCCTCACCCTGATCGAGCAGGCGCAGAAGCAGTTCGACGAGAAGCAGGCCCGCGAGGCCGCGGCGAAGATGGCCGAGGGCGAGTTCGGTCTCGACGACTTCCTCGAGCAGCTGCAGCAGGTCCGCAAGCTCGGTTCGATGAAGTCGCTGCTCGGCATGATCCCGGGCATGGCGGCCCACCGCAAGGAGCTCGAGCAGTTCGACGAGCGCGAGATCGACCGCACGGAGGCGATCATCCGTTCGATGACGCCCGAGGAGCGTCGCAACCCGAAGATCATCAACGGCTCCCGCCGCGCCCGCATCGCCTATGGTTCCGGCAACACGGTCTCCGCCGTCAACGCGCTGCTCCAGCGGTTCGAGCAGGCCGCGAAGATGATGAAGCGCATGTCGAACAAGGCCGGTCTGGGCGGCGGCGTGCCCGGCTTCGGCGGTTCGATGGGCGGCGGCAAGAAGAACAAGAAGGCCAAGGGCAAGAACAAAAACAAGAAGGGCCGTTCCGGCAATCCGATGAAGCGCGAGGCCGAGGAGAAGGCGTTGCGTGACCGTCTGTCCGGCAAGAAGTCGGGCGGCTCCGCGTTCGCCAAGCCGCAGAACCCGGCCCTGCCCGCCGGCCTCCAGCAGGCGCTGGACGCGAACGGCGGCGAACTCCCGCCGAACCTCGGCGGCGGCCTGGCCGGCCTGCTCCGGTAGACCACGTCTCGGCTCCCCTTGTCAGGGGAGCTGTCGCCGAAGGCGACTGAGGGGTAGTCCGTCCTTGGTCGGTCTCTCCCCCAGTCAGCCTACGGCTGCCAGCCCCCTCGACGAGGGGGCCTATTTAATTGTCCTCAAGAAAGGTGTCTGTTCATGCTGGTCTGGTTGCTTTGGGGCGTGATGATCGTCGGCATGCTGTGGGTGCTGCTCAGCGAGCTGCCCGCGGGCATGGAGGCGCGCATGCCGTTCCCGTACATGATCGCCCTGATCCCGTTCCTGTGGGTGCCGCTCGTCGCCTGCGCCGTGGTCGCCGGAATCATCCACGCGTGGGGTCCGATGTGCTGTCTGCTGGGCGTCGCCCTGTCCGCTTCGACCCGCCGCATCGCGTATTGGGGCACGGACCCGCATCCGCGGCGGGAGCACCGCACCGAGGCCATGGCGCGTGACGCATCCCGTGAAACGTCGCGTGAAACAGATTCCGACAATCGTGAAACATCGCGTGAAACGTCACCCGCCGAACCGCCGTCGTCGCTCACGCTGATGACGCTCAACTGCCGCTACGGACGCGCCGACGCCGCCGCGATCGCGCGCGAGGCGCGCATGCGCGGCGTCGACGTGCTCGCGCTGCAGGAGGCGACCGACGACCTGCTCGCGCGTCTCGACGCGGCCGGCATCGCCGATCTGCTCCCCTACCGCCAGTCCGGCGAGTCGAAGGAGACCGACAACGGCGGGTTCAACGTGATCCTCTCCCGCGTCGAACCGGACGACGCCACATCCGACGCGATCGCCATCCCGGCGGCCGACGTGCCGTCGATCACCCTGCCGATGGCGGGCGGACGCGACGTGACGTTCGCGTCCGCGCACCCGAAGTCGCCGATGAGGGGGCCGCGCGAATGGTCGGCGGGCATCATCGGCCTTGGCGGACTCGCCAAGGCCGCGAAACAGGAGGACCACGCCATCGCCGTCGTGCTCGGCGACCTCAACTCCTCCACCGAGCATCCGAGCTTCCGCGCGCTGCTGAAGACCGGATTCCACGACGCGAGCCTCACCCAGGCGAAGGGGCCGAACCTCACGTTCCCCCGCTGGCTCAAGTGGCCGCGCATCGAACTCGACCATATCCTCGCCACGCGCGGGGCGGACTTCGACGCCGTCGCATCGTTCGAGATCCCCGAAACCGACCATCTCGCGCTGACCGCCCGCCTCACGGTGCGCGCGTAGGCATGCACCGAGGCACGCACGCAGAGACCCACGCACCGAAGCGCACGCGCATAGGCGTGTCGCGAGTCCGGGGCACGGCGCTATAATGAACCGGTTATTCGCGAGTGCGTGGCGCCCTCTACACCCCGTGCCGCGAGGAACACGTGGGCTCGGCGAGCTGCGCCCCACAATGCGAACCGAACACACACCCCTGATATTTTTAAGGAGAGCCACTTTGGCAACCAAGATTCGTCTGAAGCGCATGGGTAAGAAGTTCTACGCGTTCTACCGCGTGGTCATCATGGATTCCCGTACCAAGCGCGATGGCCGCGCCATCGAGGAGATCGGTACCTACGATCCGAACACCCAGCCTTCCACGATCAAGATCAACTCCGAGCGCGCCCAGTACTGGCTCGGCGTCGGCGCCCAGCCGACCGAGCAGGTCTACAAGCTGCTGAACATCACCGGCGACTGGCAGAAGTTCAAGGGTCTCGACGGTGCCGAGGGCACCCTGAAGACCGTTGAGGCCGGCCCGGATGCCGCCGCCCGCGTCGAGGCCGTCGAGGCCGAGGCCCAGAAGCTCAAGGCCGCCAAGTCCGAAGCCGAGGCGAAGGCCAAGGCCGAGGCTGAGGCCGCTGCCGCCGCCGAAGAGGCTCCGGCTGAGGAAGCCGAGGCTCCGGCCGAGGCCGAGTGAGCCACGCCGCAAGGCGTACTTGACGACGACATTGCCTTCGACGCGGTAGGCTGAGTAATCAGCGACCCGTGGTCGAAGGCAATGCTGCATAGAAAGGCTGATTGGAATGCTCGCACAGGCAGTGGAACATCTCATCAAGAACATCGTCGATTTCCCGGACGACGTGTCCGTCAAGTCCCATGAGAACGCGCGCGGCGAACTGCTTCGCGTGCGCGTGAACCCGGAGGACATCGGCCGCGTCATCGGCCGTTCCGGTCGCACCGCCAACGCGATTCGCACCGTGATCCAGGCGCTGTCCGACCACAAGGTGCGCGTCGACATCATGGACGTGCGCCACTGAACCGACTGGCGAGGCCGACGGACGACTAGGTACTCGATGGGGTACACTGCTTGGCATGGCAGATCAGAATATGCATGACGACCCTCAGCAGCTCGAACTGCTGAGGGTCTGTCGTATCGGACGGGCGCAGGGCATGAAGGGCGAGGTCACCGTCCAGGTGTTCACCGACGAACCGGAATGGCGCTTCGAACCCGGTTCCGTGCTCTACTCGAAGGACGGCGCGACCGAATACGTGGTGGAGTCCTCGCGCACGTTCAAGAAGCGCTGGATCATCAAGCTGGAGGGCTGCGACAACCGCGACGCCTCCGAGGCGCTCAACGGCACCGAACTGTACGGCGAGGCCGACGATCCGGACGAGATGCTCGAAGCGGACGAATGGTATCCGAAGGACCTCATCGGTCTTGAGGCCCGCATGGCGGAGGGCAACGGCCTGGGCGCGGAGACCGGGCTGGTGGTCGGCAAGGTGGTCGACGTGATCGACTCCCCCGCCCAGTCGCTGCTCAAGATCAGGCTCGCCGAACCGGTGCAGGTCGGCACGGCGAAGGACGGCACGCCGGTCATGGAGAAGACCGCGCTCGTGCCGTTCGTCGACGAGCTCGTGCCGGACATCGACGTGGAGGAAGGTTACCTTACGCTCGACCCGCCCGGAGGCCTGATTCCGGGACTCTAGACCGTTCTCCCCTCCCATACGCCGTCCCGACCGGCGGATTCCTCCGGTCTCCGCTTCCCTCCCGCCCTATCGTGTGGTTCCGCACCGCACGATAGGGTGGTTGCTTATGAAGATCGATATCGTGAGCGTGTTCCCCGAGTATTTCGACGTGATGGGATTGAGCCTGATGGGCAAGGCGCAGGAGAAGGGCCTGCTGACCATCACCGCGCACAACCTGCGCGACTGGACGCATGACGTGCATCATTCGGTGGATGACACCCCGGTGGGCGGCGGTGCCGGCATGGTGATGAAGCCTGCCGTGTGGGCCGAATGTCTCGACGAGCTGCTGGGACTGGAGCCGCAGGAAGGAACCGACGCACCCCATGAAGCCGCGACGGAGACGGTGACGGCCACGCATACCATCACTGGCAAACCAGTGTCCGATGAGACACCGGCAGATACCGATATTCAGACACCGGTAGATACCGATATTCGACGTGTTTCCACGTGTGGAACCGCTGGTGAGTCCGGCCCCAAGACCGTCGAAAACGCGGAATCATCCGCCCTTGAAGACTCGTTTACGGTGTCCGATGAGACACCGGCTTGTCAGTCACCGCAGGAGCACACGCCGGTGCTCATCTTCCCGAATCCGTCCGCGCCGCTGTTCACGCAGCGCGACGCGACGGAGCTCTCACACGCGGAGCATCTGCTGTTCGGCTGCGGCCGCTACGAGGGCTACGACGCGCGTATTCCCGAGTACTACCGTTCACAAGGCATCGACGTGCGCGAGTATTCGATTGGCGACTATGTGCTCAACGGCGGCGAGGTCGCGACCTCGGTGATGGTCGAGGCGATCACGCGCCTGATTCCGGGATTCATGGGCAACGCCGACTCCATCGTCGAGGAATCCTACACGGGCGCGAACGCGCTGCTCGAACACCGCCAGTACACGAAGCCGGCGGAATGGCGCGGATTGAAGGTGCCGGATGTGCTGCTCTCCGGCGACCACGGCAAAGTGGACCGCTACCGCCGTGACGAGGCGCTGACGCGCACGGACGAAATCCGCCCCGACCTCATCGAGCAGCTGGACTGCAAGTCCCTGGACAAGGCCGACCGCAAGACCCTGATGGCCCTAGGCTGGGAAGTCTCCACCCCCCACCCCCGCAAACTGCGATAGATACGACGCGCCCCCGCCGGCGGCCGCAAACACAACTCCGCCCCCGCTGGCGGGGGGCTGTCAGCCGCAGGCTGACTGGGGGTGGCTCCATACGAAAATGACCACCCCCACCCGCTTCGCGGGAGCCCCCGCCAGCGGGGGCAAGGAAACGGAATCGGCCTCCGGCCGTTGCGATTCCCCCGCGGCCTACGGCTACTTCTCCACTCTTCCTCAGTCGGCTTCGCCGACAGCCCCCGCCAGCGGGGGCAACGAAACGTGACGTACCGTAACGGCATCGTCACCGGCCGACAACCCCCGCCGGCGGGGGCGAGGAAATCTTACAGGCCGAAGACCTTGACGCGGGTCTCGGCCGGCTGCTTTTCGACCGGGCCGGCGGGCTGGGCGACGATGCCGAACGGCATCTGGGCCTGGAGCTTCCAGCTCTTCGGCAGGTCGAACTCGGCGGCGACGGCCTCGTCGATCAGCGGGTTGTAGTGCTGCAGGGAGGCGCCCAGGCCCTTCTCGGCGAGGGCGGTCCACACGGCGAGCTGGAGCATGCCTGCGGCGTCACGGGCGAAGCCGGGGAAGTTGGCGGCGTAGGCCGGGATGTTCTCCTGCAGCTGCTTGGTGACGTCCTCATCATCGTAGAAGAGCACGGTGCCGTGGCCGGCGGCGAAGGAGTCGATCTTCGCCTCGGTGGACTTGAAGGCCTCCTCATCGTTAACGACCTTGCGCAGGGTCTCCTTGACGATGTCCCACAGCTTCTGGCTGGCGTCGCCGAACAGGACGACGGCGCGCTGCGGCTGGGAGTTGAAGGCGCTCGGCACGTCGACGACGACCTTCTTGACGAGGTCGGCGATCTCCTGGTCGCTGATCGGCGAGGCGTCGGTCAGCGCGTACTGGGAGCGGCGGGTTTCAAGAGCGGTGACGAAGGACATGAGATTCCCCTTTTCGTTCGTGGTTCCGGATGCCCATGCGGCACCCGCAATATCTCGTTTCGAGATATGACTATACATGCATATCACGATTCGAGGTATCTTCGGCGTGGCGCACACCGGCCAAGCGGTCATGCAATGCCCGCCCACCCCGCGGTCAGGCCCGGGAAACCGCCCGTCTCAGCTTTCGTCGCCTGTGGCACCTTCGATCCGCTCGATGTAGTACACGGCCGTCTCACCATAGTCACGGTCGTCCGTGATCTCCCAGCCGTCCGGCGGCGTCGGCCGCTCGGACCGCGCGGAACGCTCCAGCATGACCACGGTCCCCTCCCCCGCGAATCCGTTCGCCGCGAGATCGGCGAGCAGCCGGTCGCACGCCTCCGTCTCGAACGCGTACGGCGGGTCGATGAAGATCACGTCGAACGCGCCCGCCGCTCCCGCGCCGGAGGCCGCATACGCCTCCGCCTTGCGCACGATCACGCGCGCCGAGAGATCCGACGACCATGACCGGTTGCGCTTCAGCTGCGCGACGGTTTTGACGACAAGCGCGGCCGCCGGCTTCGACGCCTCCACGGCCACCAGCTCGCGGGCCCCGCGCGACAGCGCCTCGATGCCGAGCGCCCCCGTGCCGGCGAACAGGTCGAGCACACGTGCCTCGTCGAGCACGCCCCACGCGTCGAGACGCGAGAAGATCGCCTCCTTGGTGCGGTCGGTGGTCGGCCTGGTGCCGGTCTTCGGCGTGGCCAACGCCACGCCCTTGAATCGTCCTGAGATCACTCGCATGGCTACCGACTTTAGCGGTACGCCACGTCGTCCATTTCCGGTACTGACTACCCCTCAGTCCCGCTACGCGGTCCAGCTCCCCTGACAAGGGGAGCCGAAAAACGGGCGTCAGTTGGAGGTGAGGAAGGTCTCGTTGCCGCGTGTGAAGTCAAGCACCGCGCCGGCGAGCTGCGTGTGCCCGTCAAGCGTCGGATCGTCGGCGAGCATCCGTTCGGCGCGCGCCCGCGCGTCGGTGATGAGGTCCGCGTCCTTGATGACGCGCAGCAGTTTGAGGCTCGATTTCGCGCCGGACTGCGCGTCGCCGAGCACGTCGCCGGCGCCGCGGAACTCCAGATCGGCCTGCGCGATCTCCGCGCCGTCCAGCGAATCGTGGATGACCTGAAGCCGTGCTTCGGCCGTCGTGCCCGCTTCGGCGCGCGAGACGAGGAACGCCCAACTGTCCGTGCCGCCGCGGCCGACGCGTCCGCGCAACTGATGCAGCTGGGACAGGCCGTACCGGTCCGCGTCGAAGATCACGATGCAGCTGGCCTGCTTCACGTCCACGCCGACCTCGATCACGGTGGTGGAGACGAGAATCGGCGTCTCCCCGGAGGCGAATCCGGCCATGACCTCGGCCTTCACATCGTCCTTGTCGCGTCCGGTAAGCGTCGCGAACCGGATGCCGGCGAACTGCGGCAGCGCCTTGAGCCGCGTCGTGATCTCCGCCACCGAGTGCAGCGGCGGTCGCGCGACCGTCTCGCCGTTCTCGTCGAGCGTCTCATACGCGTCGTCGATGCCGTCCAACGCCGTCACCTCGCCGCGCGAACCCCGCCCGCCGCGCGAGGAGCCGCGGCCGCCGCCCGGCACCCCCGCATCGTCGTCGGAGTCCGCGTCGATGCGCGCGCACACGATGTAGGCGCGCTCCCCCGCGTCGATGCGCGCACGGATGTGCGCGAACATGCGCGCCATCGTGCGCCCGTCCGCCTCGTTGACGACGATCGTGCGGATCGGCTTGCGCCCGCCGGGCAGTTCGGTGAGCCACGAGATGTCGAGGTCGCCGAACCAGGTCATCGCGGCGGTGCGCGGAATCGGCGTGGCGGTCATGACGAGCAGGTGCGGCGCGGTGCCGTCCGTCGATTTCGCGTTCAACGATTCGCGCTGTTCGACGCCGAACCGGTGCTGTTCGTCGATGACGACGAGCGCGAGCCGCGGCGCCTGGAACGTCTTCGAGAAGGCGGCATGCGTGGCGACGATGATGCCCGGCGTGCCGCTCGCGGCGGCGGCGAGCGCCTTGCGCCGCGCCGCGAGCTTCATGCCGCCGGTGAGCAGCGTCACCGGCACGGACGGACCGGCGTCGCCGCCGTCCGCGCCGCGATCGCCGGCACCGTCGCCATCGCCGGCACCGTCCGCGCCGTCCATCGCGGCGATCATGCGCGTGATGGTCTCGACGTGCTGTTCGGCGAGCACCTGCGTGGGCGCGACGAGCACGGCCTGATAGCCGGCGCCGACGGCCTGGAGCATGGCGGCGAGCGCGACCACTGTCTTGCCGGAGCCGACCTCGCCTTGCAGCAGACGCTGCATCGGCGTGTCGCGCGTCATGTCGGCGGCGATGTCGTCGATGACCTCGCGTTGGCCGTTCGTGAGCGTGAACGGCAGGGATTCGACGAACCGGTCGCGCAGGGACGGGGCATCATCGGCGCCCCCGTCCGGCAGCGGGCACGGGTGCGCCGCGGACTTGTGCGCGCTGCGACGCGCCTCAAGCAACGCGGTCTGGCACACGAGCGCCTCCTCGTAGCGCAGGGTGGCGATGCCCTTGTGGAAGTCGGCGACGGTCTTCGGTTCGTGGATCGCGCGGAACGCCTGGGCGCGGTGCATGAGTCCGCGCGCGCTTCGGATGGTTTCGGGCAGCACGTCGGGGATGGCGTCAGCGAGCGTGCGGGAGAACCGTTCCTCATCGTCGTGGGATTGCAGGGTGATGTCGTCGGTGCCGGGCGCGGGCATGTCGCGCCCGCCGAGCGCCCACATGAGGCTCAGGATCGTCTCGTGGATGCGTTCGCTGGACAGTCGCGCGGACGCGTGGTAGACGGGTCGCGGCCGGGTGACGCGCGCCAGCGCCTCGGCGACGTTCGGCGCGTCGTAGCCGTTCGCGTGTGGCATCGACGGTTCCGGCGCGACGGTGATCACCTGCGGATGGTTGAACTGCAGCTGCCCCATGTACTCGCCGGGCGCGCCGGAGGCGACCACGACGGTGCCGGGGGCGAGACGGCGCGCCATCCAGTCGAGATACCCCTTCCTGCCGGAGAAGAAGACGAACTGCGCGCCCGACGGCAGTACGCCGCGGGAGGCGGCGAATCCGTCGTCGTCGACGTTGACGACGAGACGCATGTTGCGCGAACCGTGGAACGTGCGCGCCGAACGCACCGTGCCGGCGAACGCCATCGCCTCGCCGACGCGCGCCTCGCCGAGCGCGCGCGACGGCACCGGGTCGGCGACGCGGAACGGATAGTAGGTGAGCGCGTCGCCGATGGTGACGATGCCGAACGACTTGAGCGTGGACGCGCGGCGTTTGTTCGCCAACAGCGCGGCGATCGGAGTGTCCCAGGTGATGCTCATAACGTCCTATTCTCCCACACGCGACGACGCGCGCGACGGCTAAAACGAAAGCCTCCATCGGCGAACCGATGGAGGCTTCGATACGTTGACGCTATCCGCGCACTCACGCAACCGCGCGCTGGACCTTGCCGGCCTTGATGCACTTGACGCACACGCGCAGGCGAACGTTCTCGCCCTCGACGGTGGTACGGACCGACTGGAGGTTCGGACGGAAGGTGCGCTTGTTGCGGATATGCGAGTGAGACACGGTGTATCCGACCTGCGGACCCTTGCCGCACACGTCACAACGAGCTGCCATGATGGACTCCCTTTAACCTTGACTATCAAGTCTTTTTCGCGATTCGACCGGGCATGCGAACACGCTTAGCCGAACACACAACTTCACGAATATATCCCAGCGGCCCGACAAACGCAACACGCGTAGTATCCTATGCGGTTCCGCGCACGGCGAATACGCAGCAGAATCGTCTCCGATGACCGTTGCATCACACCCCGAACGGCCTAAAATCCACCATACACCGGGCCCACGGCCATAGAATGGTGGCAGTGCATCGCGTCGGACGCGTGCAATCGAGCGCTCAAGGAGGACGCCATGTTGTCGAAGCACATCAACGGGGAGACGAAGGGAACACGACTGGGCGAGTTCATCGAACAGCGGCAGGAGGAACGACGCATCGACCGGGCCGTGGCGGAGTCGGACGCCGCTGACAAGGCCGCGGCCGCCGCGAAGTCGTCGGACTCCACAAGCGGCGGCCACACCCCGTCGGTGATCTCACTCGGCCAAGTGTGGGTCGACATCATGATGGATGTGGACGAACTGCCCGAGCCGGGCGGTTTCGCGGTCTCCAACGCCGCACGCCCGGTGGTCGGCGGCAGCTACCGCGTGCTGGACGCGGTGAGCAGCATGGGCGTGCCCGCCGAACACGCCGGCATCATCGGCAACGGCGTGTGGGCGGCGATGATCCGCGAGGCGTACGAGCACGACGGCATCACGCACGTGGGGCCGTGCCGGCTCGACGCGGACTCCGGATTCCGTCTCGTCTTCCACGACGACGACGGGCGCAAGACGTTCGTCGCACGCTACGGCGTGGAGGCGCAGGGCGACGCGCGCACGTTCGACGCGGTCGAACCGGAGGCGGGCGACGTGGTGCATGTCAGCGGCAACACGCTGCTCGACCATACGGCGGCCGGCATCGACGAATTCATGCACCGGGCCGGCGACGACCCGAAGTCGCGCCCCTACCGGCTCGTCATCAATCCGACGAACACGCTCAAGCTCGTCAACGACCACCTGCTCGAGGATCTCGTGCTCGCGCGCCCCACATGGTCCTGCAACCGGCAGGAGGCGAACACGCTGGCGGAACGTCTCGGCGTCGACCTCGGCGAGGCGGGGGCGTTGACCGTCGGCGGCGGATTCGACCAGGCGATGAACGCGTTGTGCGACGCGCTCGGCAACACGCTGCGCGCGCCGCTGGTCGTGCGCGCCGGATCGCGCGGCGCATGGGTGCGCGAACCCGGCGGCGAAGTGCAGCATGTGGAGGGCTATCCGACGAAGGGCGTGCACACGCGCTCCGCCGGCTCCTGCCACACGGGCGCCATGTGCGCGATGCTCGCGAAGGGATGGTCGCTGGCCGATGCGGTGAACATCGCCAACGCGGCCGCCTCGCTCGCCATCCAGCGCCATCGCGCCGGCGTGCCCGTCTGCCCGAGCTACAAGGAGGCGGTCACGCTGGCCGGCGTCGCAGCGCGGTAGCGGTCCGGTGGCGGTCCGACCGCGACCCGACAACACACGGATACGCGCGATAATTCACTCTGCGTTCACCGGCGGGCGCGCTGGGCGGCATGGGGACTCCCCTACGATGGATTGCAGTTTCCGTCGTCGAGGAGAGTTCCATCATGTCCGAACAGTCAGTGAACGCGGCGCCGTCCGCCGCGGCGAAGCTTACGCCGCGTGAGAAGAAGTGGATCGTCTACGACGTGGGCAACTCCGCGTTCGTGCTGTTGTCGACCGCGGTCGTGCCGATCTACGCGAAGTCGCTGATGCCGGCGGACGGCAACATCGTGTCCGCGTGGGGCTACGCGCAGACCATCGCCTCGCTGGTGATCGCGTTGCTCATGCCGCTGCTCGGTTCGATCGCCGACGTGCAGGGCATGAAGGTCAAGTTCTTCCTCGGGTTCTTCGGCACCGGCGTGGTCACGTGCTGCGCGATGGCGTTGCCGCTGACCTGGCTGCCGTTCCTCATCGTGTACGTGCTCGCGACGATCGGACTTAACGGTTCGCTCACCTTCTACGATTCGATGCTCGTCGACACCACGTCGAACGAGCGCATGGACAAGGTCTCGTCGCACGGCTACGGCTGGGGTTATATCGGCTCCACGGTGCTGTTCATCCTGTGTCTGGTGCTGATTTTCGGCGGTCCGGCGCTGTTCGGCTGGTCCACGGCGGCCTGCACGCGTGCGTCGTTCGTCATCACCGCCATCTGGTGGGCGGCGTTCACCGTCCCGCTGCTGACCAGCTACCGGCAGGTGCATTATCGCGCGACCCGCGAGCATACGGCCGAAGCCATCCGCGGCACGTTCTCCGAACTCGCCTCCACGCTCGGCAAGGTGGTGAGGAACAAGCCGCTGTGGATGTTCATGATCGCGTTCTTCTTCTACATCGACGCCGTGAACACGGTGATTTCGATGAGCACCTCCTACGGCACGCAGCTCGGCATCGATTCGACGCAGCTGGTGGCGGCCCTGCTGGTCACCCAGTTCGTGGCGTTCCCGTCCGCCATCGCCTACGGCCGTCTGGCCGGCCGGTTCGGATGCAAGCCGATGATCATGGCCGCCGTGATCGCCTATCTGGGCATCGTGTTCTTCGCCGCGTTCTTCCTGCGTTCGGCCGTCGAGTTCTGGGTGCTGGCGATTCTGGTCGGCATCTTCCAGGGTGGCATCCAGGCGCTCTCCCGCTCCTACTATGGCAAGATCATCCCCAAGGAGCACGCCAACGAGTACTACGGCCTGTACGATATCTTCGGCAAGACCGCCTCGATTCTCGGCACGTTCCTCGTCGCGACCACCACGTCGCTGACCGGCAATGCGAGCCTCGGCGTGCTCTCCATCGCGATCCTCCTTGCCGTCGCCCTCGTCTTCCTCACCCTACAGAAGGATCCGACCAGGAACTGACGTTTCGTTCCGATCCGGCATAGCGAAAGGTTCGATATGGACGGCCGTAATGGCGACGACACTGACAGCCGATCAGCCGGCTCGGACAGGCCCCGATACGCCCACGCATTTGTCGGCCACCTGTTGCTGAATGCCATCGTCTCGTTCCCGATCAGTCTGATCATTGCGTGGCTGGGGCTGCGCTTCATCGCGCGCATCGTGTTCGATGGCGGCACGCTCGCCGCAATGCTGGCGATTACATGGATCGGAATATCGCTGATTGATTCACGTTGCGACTATGAACTGCGCCGGACCGTCAACCGCATCAATTCGCCGATGCCATGGCCGCTGATCGCCACCAAGATTGCATTGCCGTTCGCCTTGCCGTGGATCGCCACCCTCTGGCACACGGACATGACGATTGTCGCGGCTACGAGCATCGCTGCCGGCGCGGTGCGACTGATGGAAATCATCGGCCTCGAACGACCATGGCGAAGCGAGGACCAGACGATGATCGACCGGCAACGAGAAGAGTTGAGGCGCATCACCCGCGAGACTGCCGAGGAGATCCGCAAGGAACGCCGCGCACAGGCGGACGGAGACACCTACGACCCCTACAATCTGCGCGGCAAACGGTGAATCGCCGTTCCTGCCCCCATACTTGGGATTCGTGAGAAAACGGCGGATCGACGCCCATACAACCAACGGTTGCGCAGCAACTACGACGCCGCTCGGTTGCATTTCGCCATGGCAACCGCAAGATGGTGGCGGAAACGGCGCCACCATGCCACAGTGGAATCATCGTTAGGACACGACAAGCCGACACTACCGACCTAGGGGATGATGACGATGACTTTCCGCACCAATCTGCAGACCCTGCGCGCAAGGCGCAACATGACGCAGGAGCAGCTGGCCATGCTGCTCGGCGTCTCCCGGCAGGCGATTTCGAAATGGGAATCCGAGAAAGCGTACCCGGAAATGGACAAGCTGCTGGCGATCTGCGACCTGTTCGGCTGCACGCTTGACGATCTGGTGCTTGGCGACGTGGACCGGCCGGCGACCCCCGCGAGAACGACAGATGCCACCCCGACCGTCGCCGATGATCCTCACGCGGTCGAGCAACGGGAAGGCGGTCCGACCACACCTCTGCCGAAGGACATCACCGGATACGACGCCCACCGCCTCCGGTTCTCGATGCTGATTGCATCCGGCGTGACGGCGATCATCGCGTCGGTCGGCGTCGCCAACCTGTTTGACCCGGAACATTCGATCATCGGCGTCAATCCGCTCAACGACTTCCTGATGTTCGTCTGCATCTGCGTGGGCGTGATCATCGGACTGGTTCTGTTGGTCCCGGGCGCCATGGCGCATGCCGCGTTCAGACGGAATCACCCGTATGTCAAGGACTTCTACACCGAGGATGACCGCCGCAGGGAATCCCGGCTTCTGGCGTGCGGCGTGGTCGCGGGCGTGGCGGCGATCCTGATCGGCATCGCGGTCGTCGTGTACATGGACGAGGTGCGGGAGGTCACCGCGGGGTGGCCGAACGCGGTCATGCTGCTGCTGTCCGCGGCCGCGGTGTTCGGATTCGTCTACTGCGGCATGCGGTACACCATGGTGAACATCGACGGCTACAACAAGGAAATCGAGCGGAATCGGCGTCAACGTTCCGGTGACGTGCCGCGATCCGTGAAGCTGTCCGGGGCGTTGAGCGGCATCATCATGCTCGTCGCCACGATCGTCGGCCTGACGCTGCTGTTCCTCGTTCCCGAATCGTTGTTCTGGATGTCGTGGGTAATCGGCGGCCTGCTGTGCGCCATCACCGGAATCATCGTCGATCTGTTCAAGGACCATGTCGACAAGTGAACGAACGGAAACCACGGGCGGGACACTACGCATGGTGATGCTGTTCTTCCCCGCCCTTCATGAGAATCCGACGCAGGCCGAACCTCAAGGCGCCAACGGTACGCGTTGCATACATCGTCGTGTTCCAGCTCATACCATCTGATGCCAATGATCTGTGTCCTGCGATACGGGATGCGGATACGGGGATACGGGGATACGGGGATACGGGGATACGGGGATGCTAACGATTAGTGGGCGAGGTCGCAAAACAAAGTCACAGCGCTGGCAACCTAGTGTCCGATAAGACACAACCCGATAAGACACAACCCGATAAGACGCAACCCGATAAGACACAACCCGACAAGACACAACCCGACAAGACACAACCCGACAAGACACAACACCGTTCATCTCCTGAAACGCGACGACAACCACTCAGCAACCATCAATCGCGCCCTTGTTCATCGATGGCATCAACGAATAAGGGTCTTCGCCAGTCTGTGCGGCGAGAAGTCGGGCTTCAGCGTTGTTGCAGAGCCTTCCATATGCGGAACATGAGAGGGGGTTGTCTGGGTGGGGTGGGTTGGCGGGTTCTAGTGATTGTTGCAACACCTGATGATTGCTGGTTTCCATCGCCTGCCAGGTTTGATTCCGTCAGCACACGCCTTCCCCGCCATTGTCAGTGTCTTATCGGACACCGGCCTGTCATTGGCCCCAAGAAGCCCAGGCGAACCGGCTTCCGTCGCCTGCCAGGTTTGATTCCGTCAACAATAGAAGGCATATCAGTCGCCTATCCCCACGCGAAGGCACGACTCTTCACAGGCACCCGCCATCGCGTAGCCAGCATGGTTTCGAATCCTTACGCGCTCCCCGCCCGCCGGATTCCTACACCTCCCCACCGCCGTCAGTGTCTTATCAGACACCGGCCTGTCATCGGTCCCAAGAAGCATCGCCACCATTCTCCGTAGCGGTTGGAAACACAAGCTTCTCCCGGCATTCATATCCATGCGCGATACGTAGGCAACGCCTTGCCGTTCCGGCACTACACTGGGAGGGACGGAACCGGGCGGGATATGCCGGCGCGATGCGCGCGCACGATACCCTGTGCGGTTCCGCGAGTCGAACGTCAGTCATCAGTCATAAGGAGGCTGTCATGATCGATCATGTCGGATTGTTCGTCAAGGATGCGAACGAGCGTGCGGGGTTCTACGAGAAGCTGCTGGCGCCGCTGGGATACGTGAAGAAGCATGAGTTCCCGGGCGCCGTGTGCTTCGCGAACGATGCGGACGGCGACAGCGTGTGGATCCAGTCGCCGAAGGACGGCAATCCGCTCGTCCCGGCGCATCTGGCGTTCCGCGCCGCCGATCAGAACGTCGTCAAGGCGTTCCATGAGGCCGGTCTCGCCGCCGGCGGCACGGACAACGGCCAACCCGGTCCGCGCCCGAACTACGGCCCGACCTACTACGCCGCGTTCATCCACGACCCGGACGGCAACAACATCGAGGCCTGCCTGCAGTAAGCGGGGCGCCGATTCCGCGGTCGCTCGCGTCCGGACCACGCATGAGCAACCGCGTGAACGCCCTATGCGAACAGCCGGGCGCGCAGCGACGTGGCGTCGGTGAAGCGGATGCCGGTCAGACCGGGCACGGCGGCGGCCGCGGCGTCGGCGTTGCGCTGTTTGTCGTCGACGAACGCCGCCTGCGCCGGGTCGACGCCGAAGCGGGCGACCGCGCGACGGTAGATCTCCGCGTCGGGTTTGTGGATGCGCTCGGCGCTGGAGACGACCACGTCATGCAGCAGCCCGAGCGCAGGGAACAATTCGCGGGCCGCGTCCACGTATTTCACGGTGAAGTTGGTCAGTCCCCAGCAGCGCACGCCCGCCGCGTCGAGGTCGCGCAGCAGTCCGGCCATGCCGGGCAGCATGCCGGCGAGCGCGAGCCGCTGGCGTGCGAAGTAGGTGCGGAACGCCGCGAGTTCCACGGATTCGTGCGCGTCGGCCGCGTGATGCGCGGCATAGTCGGCGAGGATGCGCTCCTCACTCCAGCCCAAATCGGACAGTTCGTCGTAATGCCAGAATCCGTACGGGTCGTCGCGGTCGAACAGCCGGTCGGCGACGTCGTCCGGCACGACGCCGTCGACCGCGGCACGCGGCCGCCAGTCGACCAGCACGTCGCAGAAATCGAAGATCACGTCGTCGTATGCGGGATGCACGGAATGACGCACGGGGGAAACGCTCATACGTGACACCGTACACCCGCGTCGTCCGACGAGACGCGACGCGTCCGCCGCAACGTACTGGCGGTACAGTGGCCGGAAACCGACGGATGTGGGTGCATCGGGAGAGGAGAGACGACATGACGTATGTGCAGGCACTGCTGGGATTCGCGCTGGTGGCCGGGTCGATGGCCCTGCTGCCGGGATTGGACATGATGATGGTGGTCAACGAGACCATCAATTCGACGCGTCGGCGCGGCATCGCGGCGGCGTGCGGCATCTCGTTCGGCGTGCTCGCGTGGGCGGTGGCCGCGGCGGTCGGGCTCGCCGCAATCATCAACGCGTTCCCGCTCGCCTATGACGCGATCAGGCTGCTCGGCGGCCTGTACCTGTTCTATCTGGCGTTCAGTCTCGTCCGCAGGCCGAAGGCCGGCAAGGGCGGGGAACCGGAAATGGCTGAGCCGGCCGAACCGGCGGCGGCCGTCGCGACCGCGGGTGCCGGACGCGGCCCGCTCGCCTCCCCCATCGTCTCCTCGTTCGTGCGCGGCTTCCTCACCGATCTGTTCAATCCGAAGATCGGTGTGTTCTACATCGCCGTCATCCCCCAGTTCCTCGTGCCGGGCGTCGACCATCTGCGGATGGGCGTCTCGCTGGGGCTCATCCACTTCGTCGAGAGCATGCTGGTGCTCGTCACGCTCGCCTGCATGGCCGCGTTCTTCGCCGGCAGGCTCAAGTCGGGCCGTTCGCGCCGCATCCTGAGTCTGGTGTCCGCGGGCATCATGGCCGTGCTGGGCGGCGTGACCGTCACCGAAGCGATCCGCAGCCGTCTCGCCGCCTGAGTGGGTCCGTCCGGCCATTCGGCGTCGATGCCATCGGTGACGGCAGCACCCGCCGCGGGCTCAGCGGCCGAGCAGGCTGGAGATCTGGCCGATGACGTCGCCGGGCAGACCGGCCTGTTCGGCGATCGAGCCGAGGCCGAGGTTCGTGCCCTGCTCCTGGATCATGCCGGCCACGTTTCCGATCTGGTCGGCGGAGATGTGCTCCTCGGCCAGTGCGGTCAGGTCGCCGAGCTGTTCCGCGTTGAGATGGTCGCCGGCGATCTGCGCGATCTCGCCGAGCTGGCCGGCGTCGAACTGCTCGGTCACAGCCGCCGGCAGGTCGCCGATCGCACTCAGGTCGACGCCGCCGACGAACTGTTCGGCGATGTTGCCGACGGCGCCGTTCGCCGCGTCGCCGACCGTATCGCCCAGCACGCCGCCCACGATGTTCCTGATGCCGTCGAACAGTCCCATGTCACGCCCCTTCGTCGATGATCGTCCGTTGTCGACCACTGTACAGGACGATGATGTCGCGAGAGCTTCCGACTCCCGTGAGCTTGCTCATACGGCGAGGGGAACGGGACCGCTCCCGGCTCAGTCGGCGGTGTGGAGATTGATGGTCATCTTCTCGTCGTCGGGGAAGTAGTGCACGGATAGATCGGAACCGTTCGAGCCCTTCATCGACGCATAGTTGTCACCTTCGCCGTCAGCGGTGAAGCCCTTCTGCTTGCACTGTTCGACGTAGGCGGCGAACTGGTCGTGCGTGGTGCCGTAGACGCTGTATCCGACGCTCGTGTCGCTCACCGAACCGCCGATGATCGTCGATTCGGGCTTGGGCAGGGTCTTGGTGAGCTTGTCGTCGCCCCACTGGTTCGCCTTGCTTTCGGCCTTGTCGAGTGTGGTCTTCTTGTTGACGAAGTCGTAGGTGGCTTTGCCGATTGTGTTCGTGCCCTTCAGGTAGGCGACGGACATCGTGTCCGGTTCCATGAGCGGTGTGAAGTCGCCGATGGCCTTCCACCCGCCGATCGTGCATTCGCCGTTCTCGCTGGTCGCGCCCGGCTTGACGATGAGGTTGCTCGTGCATTTGAGCGGTTCGGTCTTGAGCTCCTCGTAGTCGGAGTCCTCGATCATCGTCACGGCCTGCCGCAGGTCGGCGAACGCCGCCTGCCGCTGGTCGTCGGTCACATCGCTTTTCTGCCGGTAGTTGAGTGAGACGGCGACGATGGTGACGTTCGTGCCGTTCGTGAACGACATCATGTCCTGACGCTGGTTGTCGACGGGCGTCGACGCGACGCTCGTCTCGAGCTTGGAGAGGTCCAGCGGCTTCGCCACCGGTGACGCCGAGCCGCCGGACGCGCCATTCGATCCGGTGCCCGTCGGACCGCCGCAACCGGCAAGCATCATCGCCGCCGCCATCACGCAGGCCACGCCGCCCGCGATCTTCCGTTCCATACGCATGTCGTGCTCCTTGTTCTCTCGTTCGACACGTTGTTCACGGGCCATTATCGGGAGGATCACGTGGGACGGCATCAGTTGGCGACTGAATCGGCGGGAAAAAGGATGTGCGAAGACGATGAGGTCCCCTTCCTGACGGAAGGGGACCTCATCGTTATGGGGAAGGCCGGTCGCAGGTCTCACTCTGACGAGGGGGCCGGAGACCGCCTAGCCTAGCGTGTTCAGCGCTCGGAGGCCTCCTCGGTGGCGGCCTCGCCTTCGCGCTCGACGCGAATCTTGTGGCCGTCGGCCTGGGAGACGCCGTAGTAGGCGGCCACGGCGATGTCCTTCATGTCGTTGATCAGCGGGATGCGCGGGTTGGCCGGCGTGCACTGGTCCTCGTAGGCGCGCATGCCGATCTGGTCGAGGATGCCCCAGAAGTAGTCCTCGTCCACGCCGCACTCCTGGAAGCTCTTGTTCATGCCGAGCTTGTTGTCGCGGTAGTCCTCGACGGCCTTCGCCAGGTTCTCGACGGCCTCGGCCGGGGTCTTGCCCGGATCGATGCCGAGGTTGATCGCGATGTCGCGGTAGCGCTCGTCGGCGATGTACTTGTTGTACTTCGGCCACGAGGTCGGCTCCTCCGGCACCTGGCCGTTGTAGCGGATCACGTACGGCAGCAGGATGGAGTTGGTGCGGCCGTGCGCGATGTGGCACAGGGCGCCGATCGTGTGGGCCATGCCGTGGCACATGCCGAGGAACGCGGAGCCGAACGCCATGCCGGCCATGGTGGCGGCGTTGTGCATCTTCTCCTGCGCGTTGGTCTTCTCCAGGCCCGGCTCGCCGTTGACGGACTCGGCCAGGTTGTCCCAGATCAGCTTGGCGGCGTGCAGGGCCATGCCGTCGGTGAAGTCGTTCGCGTACACGGACACGTACGCCTCGAAGCTGTGGGTCAGGGCGTCGAAGCCGGCGTCGGAGGCGAGCTTGCGCGGCTGGGTGCGGGCCAGGACCGGATCCACAATCGCGACGGACGGGGTGAGCGCATAGTCGGTGATCGGGTACTTGTAGCCGGTCTTGTGGTCGGTGATGACCGCGAACGGCGTGACCTCGGAGCCGGTGCCGGAGGAGGTCGGGATGCACACGAGCTTGGCCTTCTTGCCCAGCGGCGGGATCTTGAACGCGCGCTTGCGGATGTCGAAGAACTTCTCGCGCACGTCGGAGAAGCTGATCTCCGGGTGCTCGTAGAGCAGCCACATGATCTTGGAGGCGTCCATCGGGGAGCCGCCGCCGACCGCGATGATCGTGTCCGGCTCGAACTCCTCGCGCATCATCTCGGCGCCCTTCTCGACGGTCTCGACCGACGGCTCCGGCTCGACGTAGTCGATGATGCGGAAGGTGACGCGGTTGGAGCGGGCGCGCAGCTGGTCGATGATCTTGTCGACGATGCCGAGCTGCTCCATGACCTTGTCGCACACGATGACGGCCTTCTCGATGCCGTACATGTCGCGCAGGTACTTGATCGCGTTCGGCTCGAAGTAGGTCTTGGCCGGGATCTTGAACCACTGCATGTTGTTGTTCCTCCGAGCGATGCGCTTGATGTTGACCAGGTTCACGGCCTGCACGTTGCCGGACACCGAGTTGCCGCCGTAGGAGCCGCAGCCCAGGGTCAGCGACGGGGCGATCGCGTTGTAGATGTCGCCGATGCCGCCCAGCGAGCTCGGCTGGTTCCAGATGATGCGGCAGGCGTGCATGCGAAGGCCGTACTCGCGCACGAGCTCCTGGTTGTTGGTGTGGATGGCGGCGGTGTGGCCGGCGCCCAGCTTGAGCATGGCCTCGCACATCTCGAACGCCTGCTCCTTGCCGTCGGCCTTGAGCACGGCCTGCACCGGGGCGAGCTTCTCGTGGGTGAGCGGCTCGTTGTCGGAGACCTCGGAGCACTCGGCGGCGAGGATGGTCGCGTCCGCCGGGATCTCGAAGCCGGCGGCCTTGGCGATGTACTGCGGGGACTTGCCCGGCACCACGGAGTTGAGCTTCGGGGTCTGGCCGGAGCCGGCGGTGCAGCCGAACATGTACTGCTCGAGCTTGGCCTTCTCCTCCTTGTTCACGAAGTAGGCCTTGCGGCGCTTGAGCTCGGCGACCAGACGGTCGTAGACGTCCTTGTGGGCGATGATGGCCTGCTCGGTGGCGCAGATCATGCCGTAGTCGAAGTGCTTGGAGAGGACCAGGTCGTTGGCGGCGCGCACGACGTCCACGTCGGTGTCGACGTAGGCCGGGGCGTTGCCGGCGCCGACGCCGAGGGCCGGCTTGCCGGAGGAGTACGCAGCCTTGACCATGCCCGGGCCGCCGGTCGCCAGGATCGTGGCGATGCCGTCATGCTTCATCAGCGCGCCGGTCGCCTCGATGGACGGGTGCTCGATCCACTGGATGCAGTCGGCGGGGGCGCCGGCCTCGATGGCCGCGTCACGCACGATCTTCGCGGCGGCGACGGAGCACTTCTGCGCGCCCGGATGGAAGCCGAAGATGATCGGGCAGCGGGTCTTCAGCGCGAGCAGCGACTTGAAGATCGCGGTGGAGGTCGGGTTGGTGACCGGGGTGACGCCGGCGACCACGCCGACCGGCTCGGCGACCTCGTCGATGCCCATCACGTCGTCTTCGCGGATGATGCCGACGGTCTTCTGACCGGCCATGTAGTTGGTCACATGCTCGCACGCGAAGATGTTCTTCGTGGCCTTGTCCTCCACGAGACCACGGCCGGTCTCGTCCACGGCCATCTTCGCCAGCACGAGGTGCTTGTTCAGCGCGGCCACGGAGGCCTTCGCCACGATGTGGTCGACCTGCTTCTGGTCGAGCTTCTCGAACTCGGCAAGGGCTTTCAGGCCCTTCTGCACGAGGGCGTCGACCTCGGCCTCGGCCTGGGCCTGCTTCTCTTCCGGGCTCGGCTTGGTGGGAGCCTCGGTCTTCTTCGCTTCTGCCATGAATCCTCCTCGATTTGCCGGTGCAAATGCGTATTCTGGAATCTCCCGCCGCAGTGGCGGACATCGGTCGGCCTGTTCAACATTGCGTTGTTCGTTGTGGCCTGGGTCACAATATAACGAATCGGTCAACGCGGTGCATGCGCACAAAATCGACGGCGTTTCGTGTTTAACTTTGAGCTTTTTATGTTATTTCTTGTGATTTTTATCGCACAAAAGCGCTCAAATACAGCAAAATTGATACTTTTTGTTCACTTTCTCGTAAAAATCACAGCCCAATCGAACCGCACCTCCCCTTTCTTGCGCAAAGTGATTTTCTAAAAGTTATCTCGCTGGCCACATTAATAAAAATCCATTTCACAAAAGTCGATCGTTCACATCCGCGTCATTCCGCACCGCACGGCACGGCACGGCACGCCCGACAATATGCGAAATGGCTTTTATAAAAGTACACTGTCGGTATTGCATCCAACGGAGGTTTCGCATGAAGGCAATGCCATCGACGGCGGTGAAGACGCACAACCGCATCGCCATGACCCAATACCTGTACCGTCACGAGCACGTCACCAAGCAGGAGATCGAACGCGAACTCGGGCTGAGCCTGCCCACCATCACCCAGAACCTGCGCGCCCTGGAACAGGACGGCATCATCCGTCAGGGCGACCTGCAAAGCTCCACGGGCGGACGCAAGGCGCGTAACTACGAGTTCAACCCCGACCATCGCACCGCCATCGGCGTGGCCATGCGCGCCAACGGCGTGCGTATGTGCGCGGTGGACCTCAACGGCACGGTGGTCGAGCAGCTCGAACGCACGCTCCCCTACCGCAACGCCAACGTCTACTACCAGCGCATCGGCGCCATCATCGACAACTTCGCCGCAGAAGTGGGCAAGAAGCACGGGCCCGTGCTCGGCGTCTCCTTCTCCATCCAGGGCATCGTCTCCCCCGACGGCGGGACGATCACGTTCGGCAAGGTCATGCGCAACACGGGGCTCACGCTCGAGACGATCACGCAATCCGTGCACCACCCGTGCATGATGATCCACGATTCCGACGCCTCGGCGATGGCCGAACTCTGGTTCGACCATTCGCTCACCGACGCCGTGTGCATCTATCTCGAACGACGCCCCGGCGGCGCCGTGATCGTGAACGGCAAACTCTACCAGGGGCCGAACATGTGCAACGGCGCCATCGAGCATATGACGCTCGTGCCGAACGGCCGCGAATGCTACTGCGGCAACCGCGGCTGCATGGACCCGTATTGCTCGCCCGAATCGCTGCCCGAAGACTACGAGTCCATCCCCGGCTTCTTCAGCGTGCTCGAACAGGGCGAACGCCACCACCGCGAGCGCATGGACGAGTGGCTCGACTACGTGGCGCAGGCGATCGTCAACGCACGTTCGGTCATCGCCGGCGACGTGATCGTCGGCGGCGAGGCCTCCCAGTATCTGGAGGATTCCGACATCGAGGACCTGGAGCGCCGGGTCATCGAACGCAGCCCGTTCGGCACGGAACGGTTCACACTGCGCCGCAGCTACCAGGCAGAGAACCAGACGATCATCGGCGCGGCCCTGCGCTACGTGGAGACCTATCTGGCCGAGATCTGCGGGGAGTGAATCCCGCTGGAGGCCGCACGGCCGCCGTCCGACGAATGGCCTCGGCGCCTTTCCCGAACGGATGAACGAGCCCCCGAGCCGGTTTTGTCCGGTTCGGGGGCTCGTTCATGCGTCATGCGTCATGCGTTCAAGCGCGGGTGAGGACCTCAGCGAGCGCCTGGATCACCGGCTGAGGCATGTGCGAGTCGAACTCGCGGCTCTCATCCACGCCGTGCAGATCCTCGATGGTGTGGAGCGCCGGCAGCGCGTCCTTCCCGAGCTCCTTGACCATCGCGTAGGCGGTCTCCTTGGTGAGGTAGAGCATCTGCGCGTCCTTGAGTACGGCGAACGCGTCCTCGACCACGGTGTCGCCGGCGACCGGCAGGCCGGCGGCGAACGTCACCGTGAGACCGTCCGCCGCAGCGACGCCGGGAACCTTCACGACCGCGCTCAGCGTCGCCGCGTCGTAGCTGACGTCGGCGGCGACCGTGCGGCCGTCGGACGTGACGGCGACGTTCGCGGCGACGGCCGCATCGACGCCGCGGAAGACGAGCGTCCAGTCGCGCGTTTCAGGGACGACGTCGGCGGCGCCGGCGACCGGCGCGACGGTGAACGTCGCGGCCGTCGCGGCACCCTCCGTCTCCCCCAGGCGCAGCGACAGTTCGGTCGACGCCCAGCGCACGGACGCTTCGGGCGCACCGTCGTCCTCCCACAGCGTGAACGACCCGCTCGCGCCGGGGAAGACGACCACGCGCAGGGACTTCGGGTTCTCGACCGAATTGAGCGGTTCGCCCGCCGTCTCCTCCTGCAGCGGGACGATGGCGCCGGCCTTGGCGAACACGGGGATGCGGTCGAGGCCGCGCCACGCCTCGATGCGGCGGCCGCCGGCCGGACGCGATGCGTAGCGGCGACCGTCGAAGAAGTCGAACCACGTGCCCTGCGGCAGCCACACGTCGGCCTTCGCGCGCTGCACGCTCTTCTCGGCCGGATCGACGATCGGCGCGACAAGCAGTTCGGTGCCGAAGCGGAATTCGTCGACGAGCTTGTACGCATCACGGATCTCCGGCCAGTCCCAGTAGAGCGGCTGGATGAGCGGCTCGCCCTCGTAGGCGGCACGGCGGTTCATCGTGTACAGGTACGGGATCATCGCGTGGCGCAGGCGCAGCGCGGCGGTCATCGCGGTGGCCACGTCGCTGTGGAAGTTCCACGGCTCCTTGCCGTTGAACGGCGAGTCGGTGGAGTGCAGGCGGTTGATCGGGCTGAACGCGCCGAACTGGTACCAGCGCGCCTCCAGCTCCTCGTCGCGGTAGCCGAACATGTGGCCGCCGATGTCGTGGCTCCACCAGCCATAGCCGATGTTCGAAGCGGTGGCGGTGAACTCGGGCTGGAACTTCAGGGACTCCCAGTTGACGACCGTGTCGCCGGAGAAGCCGATCGGGTAGTGGTGCGAGCCGGGGCCGGCGTAGCGGGAGAAGGTGAGCGGGCGCGGGTTGCGCGCGGCGTAGTCGCTGCCGTCGGCGCGCGCCGAGTCGAGGTAGTGCAGGTGGTTGAGGCCCCACAGCGGGTCGAGGCCGGGCTGGCGGGTGGTGCCGCCCTGCTGCCAGTCGAGCCACCAGAAGTCGACGCCCTCGTCCTCCATCGGATGGTGGAGCTTGTCGAAGTAGGCCTCCATGAACTTCGGATCGGTGAGGTCGAACTGCACGGCCTCCTCCGTCTTCGGGTCGATGCCCATCGCCTCGGCGAGTTCCGGGTAGCGTTCCTCGAACGCGCGCACGCCGTCCTTCGGGTGCACGTTGAGCGTGATCTTCATGCCCTGATCGTGCAGCCACGCCATGAAGCGCTTCGGATCGGGGAAGAAGTCCTTGTTCCACGTGTAGCCGGTCCAGCCGGAGCCGTACTTCGGGTCGACGTCGTCGACGAGATGCCAGTCCATGTCGACCACGGCGGTGGTGAACGGGATGCCCTCCTTCTCGAACCGTTCGACGAGCGTCATGTATTCGGCCTCGGTGTAGCGGTGGTAGCGGCTCCACCAGTTGCCGAGCGCGAAGCGCGGCAGCAGCGGGGTCGGTCCGGTCAGGCGGTAGAGGTCGCGCACGGCCTCGCGGTAGCGGTGCCCGTAGGCGAACAGGTAGAAGTCGGTGGTGGGTTCCGGCTTCGGCGTCACCCATGTGCCGAACGGGTTCGCCTTGCCGTTGACTTCCGGCGTCTCGCGGATGATGTTCGATGCCGAATCGTCGATGACGGCCCAGCCGTCGGTGCCGTTGACGCCGGGGTCGACGGGGATGCGGCCGTTGGCGAAGTCGAGCGTGCGCGCGGTGCCGCCGAGGTTGCGCATCTGGTCGTCGCCGTAGTGCCACGTGTTGTCGATGGCCTTGACGTGCTTGATGGTGGCGTACAGTCCCTCCTTGCTGAACGGGGCCTGGTTGTAGGAGATGTGGAGCGAGGGGGTTTCGATCTCCAGCCATCCGTCACGCTCGACGACGGTGAAGGACGGGCTTTCGCCGCCGAAGTCGCGGTTGAGCACGGACTGCGTGGCGTCGTCGACGAACCGGCCGGAATCGGACCATTCGAAGCGGATGAGCGATTCGGTGATGATGCCGATGCGCCAATGGTCGCCCTGGATGACGCGGTCCGGGTCCATGGCCGGATGCGCGCCGAGCGTATCGAGCGAGAAGAGATTGCGGTCTACCACGTGAACTCCTTTGTCGTGTGCTGCGTATCGTGATGTCCGATTGGTTGACATCTACGATAATAGCGCTTGCACAACATGGGCCACGCACGAAAAAATCGCAATATCGTTCCGTGGAATATCAATATCTTTCCGCCGGCGTTCAGCTATCATAGCGTTTGCATACACAACGGCGTGCATGCACCAACTCACGTCATCGCCCCATCCCGCCCATGTGTCGGCGGGCGGCGCATTGCGGCACCCCGCCGACGGCACACGGCCCGGACCCGTCCCGCCGGCATGTGTCAGGACGCGTGCATGCGACGGTAGCGGGACGGCGTCACGCCGGTCTCGTCGCGGAACCGGCGGTTGAAGTTGGAGGCGTTGTCATAGCCGCTCATCCGTTGGATACGTGCGATCGGCAGATCGGTGCAGGTCAGCAGGCGGCAGGCGCGTCCCACGCGCAGGCGACGGACGAAATCGGCGAAACCGATGCCGGCCACCCGTTTGAAGAAGCGGGAGAAGGTCGATACGCTCATCGAGGCCGCTTCGGCTGCATCCGACAGCGTGACCGTATCGAGATGCGACGAAATATAGGCGATGGCAACGTTGACGTCGTCCTCGGCACCGAAGGCGACCTGCGGATTGTATCCCGGGGTCACCACGGTGCGAACCTCATCCGCCGGCGCCTGCTGGAACACCGTGAGGATGGCGATGAGGTCGGCCACGCGCCGCGCCGCGCCATGCTCCCCCATCATCTCCAGCAGGACTCCCGCCTCGTGCGCGGAGTCTCCCGACAGGACGAGCGCATGCGACGCGCGACGCACCACCTGCTCGAACCCGGCGGTCTCGGGGAATGCCGACGCCAGCAGCCGCAACGTCTGCGGGCGGACGTGGCACAGCACGTCACGATGGGCGAGACGTTCGCCGGGGATGATGTCCGACAGCCAGTTATGAGGCAGGTTCGAGCCGATCATCGCCACATGCCCCGCCTCGAACGGCATGAGTCCGTCCCCGGCCATAAGCTGTCCGCTTCCCTCACGGATCAGGTGGATTTCGATCTGCGGATGGTAGTGCCATCGGGCCAACGCGCTCGGATACCCGTGGCTCGACCAGCGTATGGCGGCGTCCCCATCGGGGACGATCACCTCCAGCGATCCAGCATCCGAGTATGGGATCATGCCGGCGTCACGCGCATCCATCGCCAACCTCCTCGTCGATTCCTCTACGATACCGCACCGTCCGCCGCCCGATGTCTCGCGATCGCCGATCGTTCACCGGCTCCCGTCGACGGATACCACCGGGCATCGGAAAACGGCGTGACGACCGTCCGAGGAACACCGGAAATGCCGATGCGCGCCGGCGGCGGAAAAAGGGAATCCCGCCGGCCCGTCATCGATTATCCATAGCACTCCTCGGACGGCCGTCACGCCGTCGCCAAGCAGCCGTCCGTCATCCGCGATCAGTCGCGGTCGACGGTGATCTGCAGCTTGATGTCACCCGGACGGCCCTCGTCCATACGGTCGAAGGCGGTCTTGGCGTCCTTCATCGCGAAGGTGTCGGTGATGAAGGGCTTGAGGTTGAGCCTGCCGCTGGCGACCAGGTCGATGGCCTTCTGGTACACGTTGGCGTAGCGGAAGACGTTCTCGATACGCACTTCCGTGGCCTGCAGCTCGGTGATGTCGATCCGCACCGAATCGACCGGGATGCCGACGAGCACCGCGCAGCCGCCGGGGGCAATGAGCTTCCAGAACGTCTCGTAGGCCTTCGGCGCGCCGGAGCATTCGAACGCCACGTCGGCGCCCCAACCGCCGGTCTCCTCGCGGACCCGCTCGACGAGGTCCTCCTTCGTCAGATCGACCGGGATGACACCCGGAATCTGGCCGATGATGCCGAGCTTGACGGCGGAGACGTCGGAGACAAGCACCTTGGAGGCACCGCCGGCGAGCGCGGCGGAGGCGGTGAGCATGCCCACCGTGCCCGATCCGGTCACGACGCACACGTCGCCGGGCTTGATACGCGCCTTGGTGGCGGCCCACATGCCCACGGCGGTGGGCTCGAGCAGCGCGCCCTCGCCGAAGCTCATGTTGTCGGGCAGGTGGTAGGTGAACGCGGCCGGGTGGATGACCTCCTCGCACAGGCAACCGTCGATCGGCGGGGTGGCGAAGAAGCGCACGGCCGGGTCGACGTTGTACATGCCCAGTCGGCTGGCGCGCGAGGTCATGTCGGGGATGCCGGGTTCGAGGGCGACGCGGTCGCCGGGCTTGAAATCGGTGACGCCGGGGCCGACTTCAAGCACGGTGCCCGCGGCCTCATGACCGAGGATCATCGGCTGTTCGACGACGTACTTGCCGACGCGTCCGTGCGTGTAGTAGTGCAGGTCGGAGCCGCACACGCCCACGGTATGCGGCGCGATGCGCAGTTCGCCGGGACCGGGCGCCTGGACGTCCGGGACCTCGCGCACGTTGATGACGCCCTGCTTCTCGAGAACGACTGCCTTCATGATGATGCTCCTTTGATTGGATGGTTGTTGATGGTTGTTGGTTGATATGGATGGGAAAGACGGATCAGACCACGGCCGGGGACTGCGAGGCCATCGCCGGCATCGTCTCCGTGGACACGCTCCGATCGATGCGACGACCTTTCTCATCGAAACCGGGTTGCTTCGGTCGAATCCACAGGGAGACGACCGATCCGCCGATGTAGCAGATCGCGTACGCCCAGCACACGCCGGCGAACCCGACCGTCTCCAGCAGCACGGTGGCGATGAACGGACCGCAGAAGGTCGTCAGACCGGAGGCGAGGTTGTGCGCGGAGACCGCCGCCCCCTTGTGCTCGGGCTCCAGCGCGGGGAACACCGCACCCATCGGCACGAAGGCGGAGATACCCATGCCGAGCACCACCGCGCACAGGTACATGAGCGGCAGGTTGCGTCCGAAGAACTGGGGCACGTAGTACATGGCGAGCGTGCCGAGGGCGGAGAGCCAGCAACCCCACCAGCGCATCTGACGCATCCAGCCGAACCGGTCGCCCATACGCCCCCAGAACACATTGCCGAACACGGTGACGACGAAGAGCAGCCCCCAGATGGTGGACCATTCGGTGACCTTGAACCATGCGCCACCGCCATTGGTATGCGTGGCGAGGTACAGCGGCATGATGACCGGGAATCCGTAGAGGGTGAGGTTGCAGATCACGCGCAGCACGGCGGCGAAGGCGATCTGGCGGTTCTCTTTGAGGATGGTGACGCCGCGGGAGAGTTCACGCAGCTTGTCGGCGGTGCTCATCGCATCGAGATCGACGTTGCGGGTCTTCGGCACGAACCACAGGCAGATGAGCAGACCGGCAATCGAGAACGGCAGGGACACCCACAGCGAATAGTATTCACCGATCACCGGCGTGATGAACGCGGGCAGGTAGGCGCCGAAGACGCCGATACCGAAGGAGTACGAGGTCCAGAACCAGCCCATGGCCGAGGCCAGCCTGCCGGGATCCACGGTCTGCGCAAGCAGCACCACGTAGCTGTAGATGAACAGCGGGTAGCCCATGCCGCGCAGCATGTACGACACCAGCATCAGCGGATAGATGTGGCTCGGCAACGCCACGCCGATGAACACCAGGTGCAGGGCGATCCACGAGACCGCACCGACCAGCATGATGCGCTTGGCGCCGAACATCTCCGCAAGCACTCCGGACGACCAGCCGGCCAATGCTGCGACCAGACCATACATGGTGAACAACATCGATGCCTGCGACGAGCTGAATCCCTGATCCACGACATACTTCGACAGGAACGTCAGCTCGAAGCCGTCTCCCGTCATGAACACCGCGATGGCCAGGAACCCCGGCAGCAGTGTTCTCATCAATCCCCGAGCCACGTTGTCTCCTTACCTGAACTTCGTTGTCTTTATCGCTCCTCGTTGAAGCGTTAATACAATTCTCCCGTGGGAAACACCGGTGTTTCCCAGCATTGAACGGCAAGAATTGATACTTTTTTGCATACCTTATGAACGCTCAACAATTCCTTGAGCGAATACCCCGCCCCACAGGACGGCGACCGAGGAACCACGAAACACGCATTTTACAAAGTGACTTTACAGAAGTCGGCGCATGGGGTTATGCTGGGCGGCGATGGACGGAGATACCGCCCACATGCGCCGCAGGCGCACCAACGAAAGGACATCATCATGATGAGCAAGAAGAAGTTCATGGCAGCGGTTATGCGTGGTTTCGAGGCCAGCGGCATGAACGCCCTCGCCCAGGCCGGCTACAGCGAGGCCACCACCAAGGCATTCGAAGCCATCGAAAACCGCTGAGCCGCAAAAGCCTAAGAACGATACAGCAGCGGCATGGATGGCATGAGCCGTCTTCCTGCCGCGCGTCGCGCATCGATAGGATGCATCGCCTTCGATGCCGAACATAATCGCCCAACGGTCATGTCGATCAATCAGATGCTCCAACAGGATCGGACAACGGCGTCCCCTCTCTCTTTGTTTCCCCCAAATCCCCGTGAGGCCTATGTGTTGACCACCGCGATCGCCCTGGGCCGCATCGCCCATCCCGCCCGATAGTGTTCCCTCCCGCTGGCGGGAGGTGGCGCGCGGCGCCGGTGGGTGGTGTCGTGGCCCGCGCGTGTGTGGTGTCGGTGGGTGGCTGGCGGGGTTCGTTCCCGTCGTGTGTCCGTTGTTTCCTCCCGCTGGCGGGAGGTGGCGCGTGAGCGCCGGAGGGTGGTCCGGCGGGTGTCGTGTCGTGGGCTTGGTTCCCCGTCCGGGTGTGGTTGTCCGCGTGTCGGGTCCGGGTATGGGTGGACCCCGGGAGCGTGTGCTCGACCGGGGTCCTGTTCTCGTTGTGGTGCGGCGGCGTGCTACTCTCCCACACCCTGTCGGGTGCAGTACCATCGCCGTGCCAGGTCTTAGCTTCCGGGTTCGGAATGGGTCCGGGCGTCTCCCCTGGGCCATGACCGCCGCAAATCTTCAATTGTGGGACGCGCCCCGCTTGGGGGGGGGTCGTTCCCTGGCTGGTGGTTTGGGGACCGGATGGTGGACGCGTCGCTGATCGTTTTTGTGGTCACGGACCGTTGTTCCGTGTCGCGTGTGTTTCGCGCAGTCTTCGCTGTGGTGATGCTCTCCCATCCCGTGTGGGTGTGGGTTGTGTGTCGCGCTTCCCCGTTAGTACCGGTCGGCTCCACCCCTCGCGGGGCTTCCACGTCCGGCCTATCGACCACGTGTTCTGCATGGGGGGTCTCAGGCCCCGGAGGGCCCTGGGAATACTTATCTTGGAGCGGGCTTCCCGCTTAGATGCTTTCAGCGGTTATCCCTTCCGAACGCAGCCAACCGGCGGTGCCACTGGCGTGACAACCGGCGTACCGGAGGTTCGTCCACCCAGGTCCTCTCGTACTATGGGCAGGTCTCC
>NZ_JBKEVK010000008.1:0-105834 GCF_056357015.1 Bifidobacterium sp. LH_413
GCCATCACCCCACCGTCAAGCTGATAGGACGCGACCCCATCCCATACCAGTAAAACCCTTTCCCAACACACCATGCAGCATATTGGAACATCCGGCATTACCACCCGTTTCCAGGAGCTATTCCGGAGTACGGGGCAGGTCGGTCACGCATTACTCACCCGTTCGCCACTCTCACCCGACAGCAAGCTGCCAGGATCCCGTTCGACTTGCATGTGTTAAGCACGCCGCCAGCGTTCATCCTGAGCCAGAATCGAACCCTCCACAAAAAACTTCATGAAGAGAACCAAACAAATGACTCTCAAAAAGAAAAAAGACGGAACCCCTTATAAGGAAAGAGGTTCGCACAAAAACCCCGACACCATTCAAACCCCCCCGGGCACTCCAGAAAACCCCGGAGCCGGCATCGGACTGGCAATCATTGACTATAAAGAAGTAAGTAGTACAACACACTCTTGAGTTCTCAAACCACCACACACACCGAACAACCCGGAAACCAACCAACAGAAGGCAACCGGACCGCTCAGCGGCAGCGAGTGACAAACTTACACCACCAACCACCACAACGCAAACCAACACCAACACAACACCCCAAAAACCCCAGAAACAAGCCAAAACACCGGCGTGTCGAAAACACGCAACCAACAACCACCCACCGGCGCTACGCGCCACCTCCCGCCAGCGGGAGGAAACAACCAGACACCACCACAACACCACGCGACACAATCCGTTCCATAGGCACGAATGCGCATGGCCGACGCGGATGAACGCGTCGGCCATGCGCAGACTGTTGGTTGGATGGAGAGGCGGAGCGGGTTACTTGACAATCTCGCAGAATTCGAGGGTCTCGCGGTTCGGGCCGAAGACGTTGAAGTAGCGGATGCCCTTGTCCCAGAAGCTCGGAATGGACTGGATCTCATCCTCCTTGATCTCCAGACCGAGTTCCTTCGCGTTCTCCCACGCGGCCTCGATATCCGGAACGTCGAACGCCCAGTGGTTGATCGCACCGGTGGTCAGCGGGGCCGGATCACCCTCCCAGGTCTCGATGGTCAGGTGGCCGTAGCGCAGGAAGGCGCAACGGTTCTCACCGTTGTGGAACAGGCCGGCGAGTTCGAAGCCGAGCGTCTCGGTGTAGAACTTGATGGTCTCGTCCAGGTCCTTGGCGATCATGCCGGAGTGCTGGAGGTCGGTGGTGAATTCGGTCATCTTCTTGGCCATGATGATTCTCCTTTGAATGGTGATGGTTGATTCGATTGTCTCGACAGGTTCAGGATAATCCGTCATTCGGGCGGCGTGGCCGACGCCATGCCGCCCGAATAATCGATCATTGGTATTTCGTTGCCGATCAGGCCGCGATCGCAGACTCCGCCGTCTCGGTCTTCGTTTCCTTGATGCGGTGGCCCTTCTCGTCGAAGCCGGGCTGCTTCGGGTGCAGGGTGCAGGTGAGCAGCAGCGCCACTACGTACAGGGCCGCGTACGTCCAGCAGATGCCTTCGATGCCGATCGACGGCAGCAGGACCGTGGCGATGCCGGGACCGACGAACGTGGTGAGTCCCGCGGCCAGATTGTAGGCGGAGAGGGCGGCACCCTGCTTGCCGGGGGCTTCGAGCGTCATGATGGTCGGCAGGCAGGAGAACGCGCAGGTACCGATGCCGACGATGATGGAGGCGATGATCATCATCAGCGCGTTCGCGCCGAACCACTGCGGGATGTAGTAGAAGGCGACGGAGCCGACGGCGAGCACGCCGCAACCGAACCAGCGCATCGGCCACACCCAGCCGAAGCGGTCCATGAACCAACCCCAGAAGGTGTTGAAGATCAGGGTGACAACGAACACGAAGCCCCAGATGCGCATCCACTCCTCGGTCTTGAAGATGTTGATGCCGCCGTACTTCGTGGTGCACAGGTAGAGCGGCATGATGACCGGGAAGCCGTAGAGCAGCAGGTTGTTGATGATGCGGATGATGGCGCAGATGGCGATCTTGCGGTTGGTGAACAGGATGGTGGCGCCGTCGGTGAGCTCCTTGAGCTTCTCCTTGGTGCTCAGCCCCTCACCCTTGACGACCTTGTTCTTCGGCACGAACAGGAAGCACATGATGGTGCCGACGATCGAGAACGGCAGCGCGAACCAGAAGGTCCTGTATTCGCCGAAGTGCGGCATGATGAAGCTCGGCAGGTACGCGCCGAACACGCCGATGCCCAGCGAGAAGCAGGTCCAGAAGAAGCCGGTGGCGGAGGCGAGACGGGCGGGGGTGATGTACTGCGCCATCAGCACGACGAACGAGTAGATGAACAGCGGGTAGCCGATGCCGCGCACCGCGTAGACGGCGAGGATGAACGGGTAGATGCCGCTGGGCAGCGCGAGGGCGAGGAATACCAGGTGGACGCCGATCCACCAGCAGGCGCCGAACATCATGACGCGCCGGGCGCCGAACATCTCGGCGAGCACGCCGGCGGTCCAGCCGCCGAGCGCGGCGAACAGACCGTAGACGGTGACCAGTCCGGACGCCTGCGCGGCGGTGAAGCCCTGATCGACCATGTACTTGGACAGGAAGGTGAGCTCGAAGCCGTCGCCGGTCATGAAGATGGCCACGGCGAGGAAGCCGAGGAGCAGCGCACGGGGGATGCCGAACTTTTCGAAGAAGCGAATCATGAATAATCCCTACATAAACATCGTTGTCGGATAAGGGGCGGTATATGACCAAAGAGTGTAATGGCCGCCGGGAAAAAGGGGAAAACCGGCGGCCAAGTCTATGAAACGGAGCGGGGCGAGGGCCCCGCTGCAGAACTCAGTGGGCGAGCTTGACGACGGCCTTGGAGACGCCCTTGATCTTGCCGTCGAGGAAGTCCTGGACCTCTTCGAGCTCGAGCTCGTGGCTGATGAGCGGATCGACGTTCATCTTGCCGGATTCCAGCAGGCTGATCGCGTCCTTGAAGGTGAGCGGGTTGATGAAGGAGCCCTGGATGGTCAGCTGCTTCTTGTAGATGTCGTAGGTGTTCATCTCGAAGTGCGCCTCCTGCGGGCCGACGCCGAACATGAGCACCTGGGCGCCCTTGTTGGCGGCGGCGACGGCCTGGGCCTGGGTCTGCGGCAGGCCGACGGCCTCGATGATCACGTCGTAGGCGCCTTCCGGAATGGCCTCACGGGTGGTGTTGTAGATGTTCTTCACGCCGAACAGCTCCTGGTTGCGCTGGAGCTTCTCGTCGAAGATGCCGGCGAGGTCGACCTGATGCACGCCGTAGGCCTGCACGATCTGGGCGAAGAGCTGGCCCATGAAGCCATCGCCGATGACGAGGGCCTTCTGGTACGGCTTGAGCTTGAGCAGGTCGACGCCGTGCACGGCGCAGGAGATCGGCTCGATGGCGGCGGCGTCCTTGAGGGAGACGTTATCCGGCAGCTTGTAGACGACGGTGGCCGGGGCGGTGAACTGCTCGGCGAGGCCGCCGTCACGGGTCACGCCGACGGCGGACAGGTGGTCGCACAGTTCCGGACGCTGGGTGAGGCAGAACTCGCACTGGCCGCAGTAGATGTTCGGATCGACGGCGACGCGGTCGCCGGGCTTGACGTTGGTGACCTCGGAGCCGATGGCCTCGACGATGCCGGAGTTCTCGTGGCCGAGGACGATCGGCGGGACGGCGGCGGCGGAGCCCGGGCGGCCGGCGTACAGGTCGTGGTCGGTGCCGCACACGCCGGCGTAGGCGGTGTTGATGAGTACCTCGTTCGGCGCGATCTCGGGGGTGGGCAGGTCCTGGATCTCGAACTGCTTGACGCCGGTGAGCACGAGTGCCTTCATGATGGTTCCTTTCGATGCGTCTTCGACTGCGAAGACTGTTGCTTGTTGTTCCTTGTTCTTCCGTCGTCACCGACGGTGTTGAAGTTCGTTCATCTCGCGTTCCCTGCGAGGTGTTGATACATACTATAACTTCTTTTCCCAAGTTTTGCAAATTCGTTTTCTAAAACCGAATCGCATCGGCGTGTCGCCCAGAATTCCAACGTTCCCGATGCCCACCCAACGACCACCCGACAATCACCAAAACGACGCATCGACGCGGAACACGCACCGCACGCGACCCGCACGAACGCCGCGCACATGCGGAAACCACCGGAAGACCCCGCGAAAACCCGACACGCCTACAATGGGTGTATGAGAAACCCACCGTTGCATCGCTACGCCACCCGCCCTGGCTTCTACTTCACCGAGGACGGCGGCGCGGACGTCGTCGTCCGCTCCGAGACCGCCGATCAGGTGTGGCTGAGCGTGATCGAATCGCTTGACGACCCCACGGCGTTCTATCAGGACGCCATCCGACTGTTCGACGTGCCGAACGTGCCGTTCGTCGACCAGATCCGCGAATTCCCCGTCTGCATGCGCATCCTCGAGGATCTCTACGTGCGTGAGACCCTGTTCCGTATGCAGGGCCCCAACTACGGCCTGTGGTACGTGCACATCCCGAAGGCGTGGAGCGGCATGCGCTACAGCTTCCGCGTCGACGGCGCATGGGACCCGCGCCACGGCGTGCGGTTCAACCCGTACAAGCTGCTGCTCGACCCGTACGCGAAGGGCATCGACGGCACGATGGAGCTGTGCCCCGCCGCCTTCTCCTACGAGTGCGAGGTGAAGGACAACCGCGTCACCGGCTCCGCGTTCGGCAACATGAGCACCGTCGACTCGCTCGGCCACATGCCGCTGTCCGTCGCCATCGACGACCGCGACAAGACCAAGCACGACGCCGACCCCGACCATCCGCACATCCCGTGGAGCAAGACCGTCATCTACGAGCTGCACGTCAAGGGCTTCACCGCGCAGGCGCCGTGGCTGCCCGAGGAGCTGCGCGGCACCTACGCCGGCCTCGCCCATCCCACCACGCTCGCCTATCTGCAGGGGCTCGGCATCACGTCGATCGAACTGCTGCCGATCCAGGCGAAACAGCCGGAGGTGTTCCTCCAGGAACGCGGCCGCGTGAACTACTGGGGCTACAACACGCTCGGATTCTTCGCCCCCGAGCCCTCCTACGCCACGAAGGCCGCGCAGGAGGCGGGAGCCGAGGCGGTGCGCCAGGAGGTCATCGACATGGTACGCGCCCTGCACGAGGCAGGCTTCGAAGTCATCATGGACGTGGTCTACAACCATTCGTGCGAAGGCGGCGTGGAGGGACCGACCGTCTGCTGGCGCGGCCTCGACGCAATCTCCACGTACCGGCGGCAGAAGAACAACATCGGCCGCCTGGAGGACACGACCGGCTGCGGCAACACGTTCGACTTCACGAACACGCACGTCGTCACGTTCGCGATCGACTCGCTGCGCTACTGGGCGAAACGCATCGGCATCGACGGATTCCGCTTCGACCTGGGCGTCTCGCTCGCCCGCCTCAACGGCGAGTTCACGCAGCACCACCCGTTCCTGTACGCGCTGCGCGCCGACCTGCTGCTCGGCAACCTCAAGCTCATCATGGAGCCATGGGATCTGGGCAATCTCGGCTGGCGCACCGGACAGTTCGCCGTGCCGTTCGCCGAGTGGAACGACCGCTTCCGCGACACGTCACGCCAGTTCTGGCTCACCGACGTGGAGGGCGGCGGACGTGTCGGACGCATCGGCATGCAGGAGATGGCGACGCGTCTGTGCGGATCCGCCGACCTGTTCGCCACCGATCCGGGCCGCGGCGCCGCATCGTCGATCAACTTCGTCACCTGCCATGACGGGTTCACGCTCACCGACCTCACCCGCTACGCGAACAAGCACAACGAGGCGAACGGCGAGAACAACAACGACGGATCGAACGTCAACCATTCCGCGAACTTCGGCGTGGAGGGCGAAACCGACGACGTGACGGTCGTGGCGCGGCGCGAACGCGCGGCGATGAACATGCTCGGCACGCTGCTGCTCAGCCTCGGCACGCCGATGATGCTCGCCGGCGACGAATTCGGCAACTCGCAGGACGGCAACAACAACGCCTACTGCCAGGACAGCCCGATCAGCTACCTGAAATGGGACTGGTTGTACCAGCCGGAGAAGAGCTGGCACATGCACCGCCTCGAGACCGTGTCGAAGCTGGTGGCCCTGCGCAAGTCGCTCGACCTGTACCATCAGGAGGGCTTCTTCACCAGGCTCACGCAGCTGGGCCTGCTCAAGCCGTCGAGCCGCATCCAATGGTTCCTGCCGAACGGCACCACGCCGATGGAACGCGATTGGTTCGACCTCGGCCAGCGCAGTTTCGCGATGCAGCTGCTCGACGCGAGCGAGACCGACATCCTCATCGTCATCAACGGCGTGCCGGAGGACAAGCAGTTCCGACTCCCCTCGGACAGCGAATGGACGCCCGCATGGTGCTCGGCGGAGAGCACCGGCCATATGCCCGGCCGCGGCCGCGCCGTCGCGGATCTCAAACTGGACGGCCAGCAGACGTTGTGGACGATCAGCGTGCCCGAAAGCAGCGAGATCCACGATCTGGTCGAACGGATGCAGGGCGAGGGCGACGGCGCCACCGCGCGCCAGCTGTCCGACGCGCTCGACGCGGACATGAAGGCGATCGCCCACGCGGAGGCGAAGGCCGCCGCGGAGAAGGAGGAACGGGCGAAAGCCGAGAAGGCCGCGGCACTGCTGCTGCACCGGCACGCGCCGGAGCCGCAGCAGGCGGCGCACGCCATGGCCGGCGCCATCCCGACGCCGCTCGCTACGGGTGGCGCGGACGTCGCGAACGGCAACGGCACGAACGGCACGAACGCCGCAAACGTGAAGGACGCCGACGCGTCCGGCGCCGATTCCGGACCGGAATCCGCAGGATCCACCGGACCCACCGGACCCACCGCCGCACCGGCGCAGCCGGAGGCCGCGACCGGGGCCGAGACGGAATCCGAGCCGGACACGAACGTGTGGACGTTCCCCGCACTCAGCATCAGCCTGATGAAGCAGCTGAGCTGAGGACCGGGGTCCCAAGCTCCCGGGGTCTTCCGCGAGATCCCGGGACGCTCCGTAAGCCCCCCTACGAAAACGACGGAACCCCGCCACCGGACGAACGGTGACGGGGTTCCTTGTCGTGATGGGCAGCGCCCAGGCGAATCAACGCTTGGAGAACTGCGGGGCGCGACGGGCCTTGTGGAGACCAGCCTTCTTGCGCTCGACGACGCGGGCGTCGCGAGTCAGGAAGCCGGCCTTCTTCAGCTCGGCACGGTTGGCGTCGCGGTCGATCGCGTTCAGCGCACGGGCCACGCCGAGGCGGATGGCGCCGGCCTGGCCGGTGGTGCCGCCACCGTCGACGAGGACGACGACGTCGAACTTGCCCTCGAGCTTGAGGAGCACGATCGGGGAGTTGACCTCACGCTGCAGCAGCTTGGAGGGGAAGTACTCCTCCAGGGTGCGGCCGTTGATGGTCCACTTGCCGGAGCCCGGGATCAGGCGGACACGGGCGACGGCCTCCTTGCGACGACCGGTGCCGTAGCCCGGCTCGATCGCGGAGGTGCCGGTGCCGGCGCCGGCGTTGGTCTCGGTGGTGTAGCTGGTGAGCTCCTCTTCGGTTTCCTGAACCGCGGAGTTGTTGGTGTTTTCAGCCATGTTCTCTATCTCCCTTCGGTTCACTTAGCCTGCTGAGAAACCTGCTGGATCTCGAAGACCTGCGGGTTCTGGCCAGCGTGCGGATGCTCGGAGCCGGCGAAGACACGCAGACGGCCGAGCTGCACCTTGGACAGACGGTTCTTCGGCAGCATGCCCTTGACGGCGGAGGTGATGATGCGCTCCGGCTTGTTCTTGAGCAGCTCGGAGTACTTGTCGCGACGCAGACCGCCGGGACGGCCGGAGTGCGAGTACAGTTCCTTGCCCAGCTTGTTACCGGTCAGCGCGATCTTGTCGGCGTTGATGACGATAACGTAGTTGCCGGAGTCGGCGTGCGGCGCGAAGGTCGGCTTGTTCTTGCCACGCAGCAGGTTCGCGACCTGGGAGGCGAGACGACCGAGCACCACATCGGAAGCGTCGACGATGTACCAGTCATGAGTCAGATCAGCTGGCTTCGGAGTGAAAGTCTTCACTGTATCTACCTTTTCACTATTGTGTTCCGGGCTTCGGCTGCTCGGTGTGCGCTTGGTTAGGGCGCGCGATCCGATAAGCTTCAGACCTCTTTATCCGTGGGCTCCCTGAAAGTCCTCGATGGCGAGTGGGAAAGCGCTTTGAAGGACCCCTTAGGGAAACACAACAATCCACTAGTATATCGCCGGCCTTGACATCACCCCGGGCGTGTCGTGGCGGTGAGAATCGGGAGTCGGGCGGGGCCGTTCCGCCCCGACGCTCCCGGCACCCCCTCAGTCGGCCTGCGGCCGCCAGCTCCCCCTGAGGGGGGCGCAGAATAAAGAAAGTCCGTTCCCCGTGAAGGGAGCGGACTTTCGGCAGTCAGGGACACGGACGGCACATCAACCGTTCGTCCGAACGCGTCAGCCGTTCATGATGGCGGCGAGGCGCTGCACGGACTCGCGCTCGAACAGGCCTTCGACCGGAACCACGTCGCCCTTGTCGTCGGCGAGCGGGATGCGCCAGTTCGGGTACTCGTTGTTGGTGCCCGGCTGGTTCTGCGCGCGCTTCTCCCCCACCGCGTCGGTGATGGAGGCGGCGAGCAGCTTGCACGGCGAGCCCTTGAGCGCGCGGTACTGCGCCTCGATGATGTCCTGCTCGTGGTCCTCGCGATGGTCGGCGAAGTCGGCGTCGAGGTAGTTCTCGCGCACGAGCATCTCCAGCATGGCGTTCTGCTCGTTCATGGCGTCCTGCTCGACCTTCTCCTTCGGCTCGGTGAGCAGGCCGAGGCGCTCGCGCAGCTCGACGTGCTCCAGCTCCAGGTATCCGGCCGCCGGCGGCAGGTCGTGCGTGTTGACCGAGGCGAGCGCGTACGGACGCCAGTCGGAGGGCGCGCGGAACTTGCCGTCGCGCTGCTCGAACCATTCGACGGCACAGCCGAGCAGTCCGTGCTTGGACAGCGAATCGGCCACGTAGGCGGGCACGACGCCCAAATCCTCGCCGACGACCACGCCGTCGGCGCGGGAGGCCTCGAGCGCGAGGATGCCGAGCATCGTCTCGGAATCGTAGTGCACGTAGGCACCGTCCACCGGCTTGCGCCCGGCGGGCACCCACCACAGGCGGAACAGGCCGAGGATGTGGTCGATGCGCACCGCGCCCGCGTGCGCGAACATGTTGTGCACGAGGTTGCGGTAGGGGGCGTAGCCGGTGTTCTCCAGGGCGATCGGGCTCAGCGGCGGCTGGCTCCAATCCTGGCCCTGCTGGTTGAACATGTCCGGCGGGGCGCCGACGGTCGCGCCCTTCGCGAAGTTCTCCGGATGCCACCAGACCTCGGAGCCGAGCGCGTGCACGCCGACGGCCATATCGGCCATGAGGCCGATGCGCATGCCCGCCTCACGGGCCTCGCGCTGCGCGCGGTCGAGCTGTTCGGTGGCGATCCATTCGAGCCAGCGGTAGAAGTTGAGCGTGTCGGGGAACTGCTGCTTGAGCCCCTGGACCTCGGGCGAATCCTTGGTGAACTTCTGCTCCCAGTTGTCGAGCTCGCGGGTCGGCGCGCCCCACTTGTCGTAGCACAGGCACCAGGTGGCGTAGCCTTCGAGGTCGTCGCCGGCGGCCTTGCAGTAGTCGGCGAACGCCTGCTGGCGCTCCGGGGAACGGCCGAGCTTGAAGATGATCCACAGGGCGTGCATCTTCGCGCGCCACATCGAATCGCGGTCGATGAGCTGGGCGTCGCCGTTGAGCGGCTCGACGGAGGAGTGCAGCTCCTCGACCTGCGCGAGGCTCTCCTTGCCGAGCAGCTGGTACTCCTCGATGGTCTCGGGGCGGATGTACGTGAAGTTGACGAGACCGCGCGCGATCGGCAGGTACGGCGACGGCGTCAGCGGGGAGACGGGTTCGGCGGCGTGCACCGGGTTGATGAGCGTGAAGTCGCTGCCCGTGCGGCGCTTCGCCTCCTTGAGCAGGTCGGCGAGGTCCTGGAAGTCGCCCACACCCCACGAGTTCGCGGAGCGGATGGAGTACAGCTGCGCCATCCAGCCCCACAGGCGGCCGTTCTTCATCTCGTCAAGCAGTTCGACGCGCGACGGCGCGCTGATCAGCGTGGCGTCCTGCGTGGTCTCGCCCACCGTGACATGCAGCGTGTGGTAGCCGGCCGGCAGGTCGGCGGGGATGGTGATCGACGACGTGGTGATGAACCGGTCGTTGAGCACGTAGGCCCTCGAGCCGTCGCCGGGACCGTAGTCGAGCGTCCTGCCGTAATCCTCGCCGCTTTCGAGCGTGATGGTCGCCTTCGGCAGGTCGAACACGCCGCCGTTGACGAGCACGCGCGTGTCCTCGCCGACCGTGTGCAGCACGGTGGGCGGTACGAGGCGGCTGCGACGCGCGTCGCGGATGTGCTTGATGGAACCGCGGATCGCATCCTCTCCGGAGGCGTCGATGCCCAAGGCGGCGAGCAGATCCACCAGGACATCGTCCTCGATCTCGTGGTAGTCGTCGCTCATCCCCACATAGCTGGTGCCGATGCCCACCAATTTGGCCAGCTGAATCAGCGGACGGGCGAGCCGCTCAGCGCTTTCCGTTCTCTCAGTCATGGCTCCCAGTGTAACGCCGAGGTGGAGAAAACGCCGACACGTGGGGTTTACATGGGCGATGCCGTACACTACTCGCGCGCGTGAGCCGCCTCGGGCCGGCCCGCCAATCCCGCCGGCCCCGGAGAAGGCCTCTCCGACTCCGTCAGTCTCGCCGGCCCGTCAGCCGGCCTGTGCGGCCTTGCGCTTCGCCACGGCGTGCCGCACCTCGGCGGAGGGGTCGTCGGCCAGTTTCGCCACGGTCTCGGGCGTGGCGTTCGGGTTGAGCGCCACCGCGCGCCGCACCATCGAGGAGAGCACGGCGGGCGCGCCGGGTTCGAGCTCGGTGCCGAGCGTGGCAAGGAAGGCGAGCGTGGCCGCGTCCACCTCGGGGTTCTGCGCGCCTTCGAGCCGCATCTTCCACGAGGTCTTCGTGTTGCGCAGCGCCGCGTCGCGCACTTCGGGCACCGGGTCCTTGGTGAGACGCCCGACCAGCCAGTTCTTGTCGCTCTCGTTGCCGGCGACCGCCTTGCGTACTTCGGGTTCCGGGTCGGCGGCGAGTTTGACGAGCACGTTCGGGAACGGCATCGTCTCGGCGAGGAAGACGCGGTCGGCGACCGGCGTATGCGGGTTGCCGCCGACGGCCTCGAGCAGTGCGGTGGCGCGCGAGAACGCGGCCTGGTCGGCGCGGTCGGGCAGCTCGCGTCGCGCGAATTCGGACAGTTCGGCGGAATCCTCGCTGTGGCGCAGATGCTCGTAGGTGACGGTCAACGGCTCGAAATCGGTGTCGCTCATGCGCCCCAGCCTACCGCGCGTGTCAGTCCTGCGCGACCGCGCGGTTCACCACGTCGAGCGGCTCCGGCGCGACGGTCGCATTGAACGTCTCGCGCACGAGATCCTCGAATCGCGGAGCTTCGTCGACCGGCAGCGACGCGACGAGCGTCACGTCGGCCGCGTACGTCTCGTCGGACTGCGTGCCGTGCACCGTGGCGAGGATCTGCTGGAACCGTTTGAGCTGCGGGTACTGCAACGCGACGAGGTAGCGCCGGCACGGCACGATCGCCGCCTGCCGCGCCGCCTTCACGGCGATCGACGCACCGGTCGAATACGCGCGGATGAGCCCGCCGGAGCCGAGCAGGATGCCGCCGAAATACCGCGTCACGGCGACCACGCAGTCGGTGAGGTCGTTCGCGCGGATCACGTCGAGGATCGGCTTGCCGGCGGTGCCGGACGGCTCGCCGTCGTCGCTCATGCGCTCCGCCACGCGGCCGTCGGCGCCGCCGCAGACGGCCGCGTAGGCGACATGACGTGATTTCGGATGCCGCTCGCGGATCCGCTCGACGAAGGCGAGCGCCTCGTCGAGCGTCGCGACGTGCGCGGCGTCGCCGATGAACTCGGATTTCTTCTCGACGAACGCGTCGTGCGCGGGCTGGTCCGTCGGGTCGAGGATCGTCCGCATCACGCCTCGCGATCGTGTTCGGAGACGACGACGTTCACGTCGCCGCCCGTGAGGTAGGCGAGCGTGGCGTCCGCCATCTGCCTGGTGAGATCGGCGAACGCGCCGTCGGTGCGCCACGCGACGTGCGGCGTGAGGATCACGTTGTCCATCGCGCGCAACGGGTCGTCGGCGGGCAGCGGCTCCTTGTCGAACACGTCGAGCGCCGCGTGGACGTCGCCGCGCGCGAGACGTTCCGCGAGCGCGCCCGGCGCGATGACCTCGGCGCGCGCCGTGTTGACGAACAACGCGCCGGGCTTGAGGCGTGAGAGATGGTCGGCGGTGACGATGCCGCGCGTCACGCCGTCGATGAGCGGCAGGTGGACGGTGACGACGTCCGAGGCGGCGATGAGCGCGCCGAGGTCGTCGACCGGCGTGACGCCGTACCGCGTGAACCGGTCGACCGGCGTATGCCCGGTCCACCATGCGGACACGTCCATACCGAGCGCCCGTGCGATCCGCGCGACGGCGCCGCCGATGCCGCCGAGGCCGATGATGCCGAGACGGCGGCCGGCGAGCTGCATGCCGTCCGCGAACGGACCGGACCAGCCGCCCGCCTTGACGCCCGCGTCGAGCGCGCCGACATGCCGCGTGAGCTCGAACAGAAGGGCGAACGTGTGTTCGGCGACGGCGGCGTCGCCGTAGTGGACGGCGTTGCAGATGCGCATGCCGAGCTCGCGCGCGAGCGCCAGATCGATGTAGCTGGCGACGCCGGTGCCGGAGAACACGATGCACTTGAGGCCGTCCGCGTGCAGGCGGCGCAGCAGCGCGTCGGAGATGTGCGGACCGCCGTTGAGCATGACGGTCGCGCCGGCCACGCGACTGGCGATGAGGTCCTCGTCCTCGGTGAAGTCGCCGTACATGCGCACGCGGGCGACGTCATGCAGACGTTCCAGCTGCGCGGTGAGCGGCGCGATCATCGAGCCGAGCACGGCGGGCATGACGACGAGCGGCAGGTCGGTGCGCTCCGGCTGCGTGTCGAGGATGATCGGGGATGTGGCGGATGGCGTGTGCGGCATGGTCATGGAGCCTACCTTAGCGCGGGCCGGCGTGGGTGCGCGTCACCGGGTCGCCTGTCGTTCGTCCGTGATGTTCCACTCGCGCACGACGTTCGGGTCGGCGCCCATCGCATAGATGACGTCGGAGATGCGCTGGCGCTGCCTCGCGTCCTCCGTCTCGTTCCAGCACACGCCGTCCGGATGGTCGGAGGAGATCGGGCACCACACGTATTGGCCCTGCCGCATGTTCGCGGTGGGCAGCCAGTCGATGCGGCTCACGCGCCACGACCCCTTGACGCCCTTCTTGCCGGCGAACTGGACGCGCGCGGTGACGCCCTGGTTGTTCACCTCGTTGCCGGGGATGTACGAGGTGACGGTGACCGCGTTGCCGAGACCGTAGACGATCCACGTGCCGTTGTAATGCTCGATCGGCTGCGCGCAATGGCATCCGGCGCCATAGATCACGTCGAACGCGCCCGTATCGGCGAGCTCGTGCGCCTCGGACACCTGCCAGGAATCCGCGTAGTCGAGGTACTCCTGCACCGAGTGCATGGCGATGGCGACCACGTCGGCGCCCTGTTCGCGCGCCTTGTCCGCCTTGTCGACCGCGCGTTGGATGTCGGAATCATGGTGCGGGTCGCCGCTTTCGCGCAGACGGTCCACCCGCCAATCCTGGTCGGCGGTCTGGCCGTTAAGCGAGACAGTGCCGGTGACGAGGCCCAGCTTGCCGCCGCCGGTCGGCGAGTCGATGACGAGCGGCTTGACGGAATCCGCCTCGGTCTTGTACGAGCCGGTCTGGGCGATGCCCAGCGAGTCGAGCGTGTCCCACAGGCGCGCGATGCCGTCGGAGCCCTGGTCCCACGAATGGTTCGTGGCGTGCGTGCACGCATCGTAGCCGACGTGCTTGGCGGCGTCCGCCACCTCGGGAGGGACGTTGAAGACCGGGTACGCGGAGTAGGGGCCGCCGCGCGGGGCGATCGGCGTCTCGAACTCGCATACCGCGATGTCGGAGGCCTGGATGTACTTCCTCATCGGCTCGAACAGCGGGTCGAAGTCGAACGCGGTGCCGTCGGTGGCCGTGGTGTCCGGGCCGGCGAAATGCTCCCACAGGCCCTCGTGGAACAGCAGGTCGCCGTTGACGAGCATCGCGATGCAGTCCGTGTCCGGGCAGTCCGGGGAATTGCCGTGATGCTCGGCGGCGGGCTTGGGCACGGCCTGCCTGGTCCGGGATTCCGTGGATTCCGCCGCTTCCGGCGTCTCCCCGACCGCGCCGATCCGGCCGGTGGATACCGCCCACGCGCCTCCACTGAACGTGAGCACGATCGCCGCGACCAGCGCGACGACCACGATGGTCCTGACGTGTGACGGTCCGCTGGACGGCGGCGTATGACGACCGACGCCGTTGATGTGTCTCATGGCTGCTCTGCCTTTCTTCTCCCGCTCTTTCCGTCGAGGATACCGCCGCCCATGCCGCCACGGGGATTGCCGTGGGAACCGGGTGTCGCGCGACGTTTGGGGATAGAATGGCCCGCAGGAGACGGACGGACAATGGCGTACCTCCGGCTCCGCCTATATGCATGCGACGCAGTATGCGACACATGACGCACGATGGCGGTGCCGGAGGTTCCCTGTCAGTATGTGGGTATGCGAAAATCATGGATTTTGTGAATACGGCGGGTCGCATCCGAGGGGTGGTGTATAGTTTCATGCTGTTGTGTTCATGACACAATGTGGAGTGATGCCTGAGTGGCCGAAAGGGGCACCCTGCTAAGGTGTTAGCTGCTTTGAGCGGCTCGGGGGTTCGAATCCCCCTCACTCCGCCACCAAGGGATTCACGGGTTCACGTGAATCCCTTTTTTCATGCCGAAAACGGGGGACGGTGCGGGGTACATAGCGGGGTAACGAAATCGATTCAGCTCCCATGTCGCGTTACAAGGGGTACATTATGGTCATTCCCAACACGTATCCGTGTTACAAGGGGTACCTGATCATGGACATCCTGAGTATGCGAGGCTTGAAACCAATGATCATGCGCCGGAAACCGAACCGATGGCACCCCTCGTAAGCCAAATGGATGTCCGCGGATGGCCCCGTTGCACAGACCATCTCATCCGGGGCAAAAGGATTCCGCGTCGCCGGCGTCGTCGGCCGCAGTGCGATCAGCGGCCCGGGGCGGGGGCCTTGTCTCCGGAGAAGGTGATGACGACGGCCAGAATCACCAACGCGACGCCGGCCATCTCGCCGAATCCGGGTACCTCCCCCAATACCAGGCCGACGGCGATGGCGACGGCCGGGTTGATGGACTGCATGACGGAGAACGTGGCGGGCGTGACACGACGCAGCGTCACCTGCTCGATGACATACGGGACGAACGAGGCGAGGAACGACACGAGGAACAGCAGCGCGAACAGTTTCAACGGGCCGCCGGGAGCCGCCGCCCATGTGGCCGTCGCCTTGGGATGGACGAGGTACGTGACGGCCGGGACGCCGAGGAACAGCGACTGCACCGCCCAGCCGATCGTGACGGCGACGCACAGGTTGTCGAGCGAGTTGCCGCCCGCGGCGATGCGTCTGCCGGCCACGATGTACACGCCCCACATCGACCCGCCGATGAGGATCGCGATCAGACCGACGAGGAACCTGCCGCCGCTCTCCGGATCCGAGAGCGAGATGCCGGCGAGCAGGACCACGCCGATTGCGGCGATGCCGATGCCGAGCCGTTCACGCCAGCTGCGACCGGTGACCACGGCGACCGACAACGGTCCGAGGAACTCGAGGGAGACGGCGATGCCCAGATCCATGTTGGAGATCGCCACATAGAACATCGTGTTCATCAGCGCGAGCGAGACGCCGAACAGCACCACCAACCCCCAGCCACGCGCATCATGGCGGAGCAGCGCCGCACGTTTGTCGGCCCGCCACGGACGCCGCCACAACAGCATCAGCACGGCCATGAATCCGACACGGTACCACACGGCGTACAGCGGGTCGAGCTGGGTGAACGCGAGCTTCGCGACGGCGGTCGCACTGTAGATGACGATCGCCTCGCACACGACGATGGCGACCACCGGCACATGGTTCAGCGCATTCACAACCACTCGCTTCATATCCCCTACGGTAATATCCCCCACGGCAATATCCCGACCCGCCACGCACGACCGTAGAATGGCGGTATGAGCACCGCACCGAGACTGGCCGCCGCGAAACGCGATTGGGGGCATGACGAGACCGGATGCACGGTGCTGCACATCGACATGGACGCGTTCTACGCCTCGCTCGAGGTGGCGCGTCACCCCGAACTCACGGGCAGGCCGGTGATCATCGGCACGGGGCCGCGTTCGGTGGTGTCCGCCGCGAGCTACGAGGCGCGACGCTACGGCATCAACTCGGCGATGCCGTCCGCCCGCGCGCGGCAGCTGTGCCCGGACGGCGTGTTCCTCCCTGTGGACATGCGCTACTACCGCGCGGTCTCGCACAGGATCATGACCGAGGTGTTCCACGCCGTGACCGACCGGGTGGAACAGGTGTCGGTGGACGAGGGCTACATGGACGTCTCAGGCGCGCTGCTCGCATGGAAGCGGCCGACGGCGATCGGCGCATGGATCCGCGCCGAAGTGGAGCGCCGCTTCCACGTGACCTGCTCGGTGGGCGTCGCGGCGAACAAGCTCGTCGCGAAGATGGCGTCGACGAACGCGAAACCGAACGGCATGCTACTCATCCCCGCCGCCCGGTCCGCCGAGTTCGTGCAGATGATGCCGTTGCGTGGCATCCCCGGCATCGGGCCGTCGTTGGAGAAGCGCCTCAACGCGTGGGGCGTGGATTCGGTGGCCGATCTGGCGGCGATGAGTCCCCGGGCCTTGGAGCAGGCGACCGGTTCGGTCGCGGCGGCTCGCGGATTGTGGATGGCGTCGCATGGTCTCGACGAACGCACGGTCACGCCGGTGCGCGAGGAGAAGTCGGTCGGCTCGGAGGAGACGCTGCTGAAGGACACCACCGATCAGCGCGTCGTGCTCAGGCTGCTGCGCGAGGCGTGCGACGAGGTGGCCGGAACGTTGCGCCGCAAAGGGTTCGTGGCGCGCACGGTGACGGTGAAACTGCGGTTCGCGGATCTGAGCTACCGGACGCGGTCGCGGACGCTGGAACGCCCGGTGGACACGGCGGGCGCGTTGTATCCGGTGTGCGTGCGGCTGCTGCACGGGATGCTGGGGATGCCCGAAGATTCCTCCCCCGACGCGCCGCTGCCGAAGCTCATCCGGTTGGCGGGGATGAGCGCGAGCGGACTGGGAGCCGCCGCCGCGAGCACCGTGCAGCCGTCACTGGACGACATGCTCGAAGAGGCGACGAGCGCCGACGCGAGCACCGTCTCGGACCGGCAGCGCCGCGCGGAGAGCGCGCTGGACGAAGTGCGCCGGAGGTTCGGAAAAGGCGCGGCCCGGTTCGGCGCGTGAGTAACCGGAAAGAACTCAGGCGGCGAGGCGGGCGCAGGCGGCTTCGATCGCCTCGTCGGTGGCGGTGGCGGAGAAGCGCAGAAAGGCAGGGGCTCCGTAGAATTCGCCGGGGCTGGCGATGATGCCGAGCTTCGCGAGATCGGCCATGTCCGTCCAGCAGTCGCCGGACTTGGCCTTCACCCACACGTAGAGCGCGCCGTCGGGCATCGCCGCGTCGTACCCGTACGCGCGCAGCGCGGCGACGAGCTTCGACAGGCGCGTGCGGTAGCGCTGCCATTGCACGCGCACCGCTTCGACGTCGCGCAGGCCCGCGGCCATCGCGGCCTGGACGGGTCCGGGGATGATCTCGCCGATCTGCTTGCGGTACTCGGCCATCTCGGTGACGAGACGGTAGTCGCCGGCGATGAGCGCGGTGCGGTAGCCGGCCATGTTGCTCTGCTTGGACAGCGAATACAGCACGAGGATGCCGTCGGCGCTGCCCTCGCACACCTGCGGGCTCAGCGCGCACGGCGCGGCGGACAGGCTGAACGCGTCCGCCGAGGCGGGCTCGTTGGAGTCGGCGGCCCCACGGCTCGCGCGCCAGTCCATCAGCGCATAACATTCGTCAGACAGGACGACCGCGCCGATCGCGCGCGCCGCCGCGACGATGCCGACGAGCCAGTCGGCGCCGAGCACATCGCCGGAAGGATTGCACGGCGAGTTCACCCACACGGCCTTCACGCCCGGCACGTTGCGCCACGAGTCCACGTCGGCGACGTCGTCGACCTTGAGCACGGTGGCGCCGGCCAGCTGCGTGCCGATCTCGTACGTCGGATAGGAGACCTTCGGCTGGACGACCACGTCGCCCGGGCCGAGGTGCAGCAGCGACGCCATCAGCGCGACGCCCTCCTTCGATCCGACGGTGGGCACGACGGCCGCGTTGACGGCTTTCAGGTCCACGCCGCGCAGGTGGCGGAACCAGCCGTCGATCGCGTCGCGCAGGTCGCGCGTGCCGATGGTCGCCGGATAGCCGTGCGCGTTCGCCGCGTCCGCCGCCGCGGCGAGCGCGTCGCGCACGCTGGCGGGCACCGGGTCGACCGGCGAGCCGACGGACAGGTCGATCATGCCGCCGCCGACCGCCTTCGCGGTGGTCTTGTAGCCGGCGATGCGCGACCAGTCGTATGGCGAGGAGTAGGTGTGAAAGCCCATGGTGATGCCTCTCCGGGGAGAACCCCGCTCAGTCGGCGAAGCCGACGACTCCCCCTGGGAAAGGGGGAGCATGATAAAAACAACGATGACTCCCCGGGAGCGGGGAGTCATCCAATCAATCGGTCAGTCCTGGTTCTGCGGGGGCAGGGCGGCGACCTGCGCCGGATCCTTGCCGATCGGACCGTGAGCGGAGGCGCCACCGAAATCGCCGACCTCGGCGAAGAAGTTGGCGGCGGCGTCCTTGTACCAAGCCCATTCCTCCGGCAGGTCATCCTCGTAGAAGATGGCCTCGGTGGGGCACACCGGCTCGCACGCGCCGCAGTCGACGCACTCATTCGGGTTGATGTACAGGGAACGATCGCCCTCGTAGATGCAGTCGACCGGGCACTCGTCCACGCAGGCCTTGTCCTTCACGTCCACGCAAGGCTGGGCGACAACGTACGGCATGGGATTCTCCTTAGAACACGTTCCTGACTACTCTGACCGTCCAGTCTAGGCGCGTGCGGGGACGGTTTGACACTCCGTCAGTCGGTGTTGATGGCCTTGTCGGTCTCCTCGGAGAGCGTCTCGGTGAGCGCTCCCCTGCCGAGGCGGGCATGCCAGTAGCCGTAGCCGAAGTAAATCGCGAAGCCGATGACCAGCCACACGACGAAACGCAGCCAGGTGAGCACGGACAGGTTGAGCATCAGCCACAGGTTGGCGACGGCGATGAGGATCGGCACCCACGGGTTGCCGGGCATCTTGAACGCACGCGGCAGTTCGGGGCGGCGCGCGCGCATGATCGGCACGGAGATCGCGACCAGCGTGAACGCGGAGAGCGTGCCGATGTTCACCATGTCGGCGAGCACGCCGATGTCGAAGCAGGCGGCGACGAGCGCGACGACCACGCCGACGCCGATCTGCAGCGCGACCGGGGTGCCGTGCCTGCCCGTCTTGGACAGGCCGCGCGGCAGCAGACCGTCGCGGCTCATCGCGAACACGATGCGCGTGAGGCCCAGCAGCAGCACCATGACCACGGTGGCGAGGCCCAGCACGATGCCGAAGCTGATGATCTTCGCCGCCCAGTTCGCGCCGACCAGCTCGAACGCGGTGGCGAGCGACGGGCTGTCCTGCTTGGCGAGGTCCTTGTAGGAGACCATGCCGGTGGTGACGAACGCGACGAGCATGTACATCACGATGATGAGGCCCATGCCCACGCCGATGCCGAGCGGCACGTTCCTGTGCGGGTTCACGGTCTCCTCGGAGGCGGTGGCGACCACGTCGAAGCCGAGGAACGCGAAGAACACGAGCGCCGCGCCGGACAGGATGCCGGGCACGCCGTACACGCTCGGGACCATGCCGGTCGCCCACTGCCACAGCGGCTGGTTGAGCACGTCGGCGGCGACGGAGCTGCCGGGCAGGGAGTCGGCGGGCTGGCTCGGCGGGATGAACGGCGTGAAGTTCGACATCTTCACGTAGAAGAATCCGACGACCACGACGAACAGGACGATCGCGATCTTGAGGACGGTCATCGCGCCATCGACGCGGGCGCCGATCTTCGTGCCGAACACGAGCAGCGTGGTGAAGAACGCGACGATGATGATCGGCGCGATGTCGATGTGGAACGAGCCGAACGTCAGATTCGTGTCGACGCCCCAGCCCATGAGGTGGAAGAAGTCGTCCAGGTAGACGCCCCAGTATTTGGAGATCACCGAACCGGCCATCATCATCTCGAGGATGAGGTCCCAGCCGATGATCCACGCGACGACCTCGCCGACGGTGGTGTACGTGAACGTGTACGCGGAGCCGGCCACCGGGATCATCGAGGCGAATTCGGCGTAGCACATGACGGCCGCGCCGCACACGACGCCGGCGATGAGGAAGCTGATGATGACGGCCGGACCCGCGTGGAAGGCGGCGGCCTGCGCGCCCACGGAGAAGATGCCGGCGCCGACGGCGACGGCGACGCCCATGATGGACAGATCCCACCACGTGAGGTTGCGCTTGAGCGTGCGACCCTCTTCGCCGGTCTCGGCGATGGTCTGCTCGACGGATTTCGTTCGGAATATCTGCATGGTGCTGGGACCTTCTTGTCTCTCCGGTTAGGTTCAACGGCATAGTATATGCCCACCGGATTGCGACGCGAAGGCCCTTTCCCCACATTCGGGACGCGACGCCGGTCAGGGGCGCAGGTCGATGCCGATGCACACGGGTTCGGGCACGAGCGCCACGCCGAACCGTTCCTTCACGCCCTGCTGGATGGTCTTGGCGAGGGCGACGACATCCGACGCCGTGGCGTCCCCGCGGTTCGTCAGGGCGAGCGTATGGTGCGTGGACAGGCTCGCCGGCGCGGCCGGCCCCGCGGTCTCCGAGCCGTCCGGCTCCCCCACGGCGAATCCCTTGTGGAATCCGGCGTGATCGATGAGCCATGCGGCGGAGGTCTTCACGCCGGGCGTGCCGTCAGGCAGCACGGCGGCGAAGCGCGGCGCGTCCTCGGGCAGGCGCGCGGCCTCGGCTTCGGGCAGGATCGGGTTCATGAAGAACGATCCGCAGCTGTGTCGGTCCCAGTCGGGCGCGGGCAGGCCGGAGCCGTCGTCGGCCGGCATGGCGGCCGCGGCGAGGCGCTTCAGGTCGGCGATGATGTTGCCTTCGCGCTTCGTGTCGGACATGACCGGCAGGGCGTAGCGGGTCGGATCCTCAAGCATGCCCTTGGAGGCGCGCACCTCGAGCACCGCGTCGCGGATGGCGGTGGTGGCCATGCGCGCGCCCACCTCGACGCCGAGCGCCTTCGCCAGCTGGCCGAATCCGACCGTGCCTTCGGCGCTGTGGCGCAGCGCGAACGTGACGGACAGCACCACGTAGCGCGGCGTCGGGAAGAAGCGGTCGGCCGGCGTGGCGGGGGCCGCGTACATGCTCGACTTCAAGGCGGAGGAACGGTAGCCGAACTTGAGGTCGGCAGGGAGCAGGTCGCGCGTGGTCTTCGTCTCGCGGTCCCACACCTCCACCGATTCGACGGACGTGGCGACCTCCTGGCCGTAGGCGCCGATGTTCTGCACGACGGACGCGCCCACCGTGCCGGGGATGCCGGACAGGCCCTCGACGCCCTCCAGGCCGAGTTCCACGGTGAAGGCGACGAAATCGTCCCAGTTGGCGCCCGCCTCCGCGTTCACGTGCACGGTGCGGTCGCCTCCCTCGACGGGGGCCGCCTCGTCGGGCACGGTGATGCGGCGGCGCGCGTCGCGCACGACGACGCCGGGGAACGGCTCGTCGGAGACGAGCATGTTGGAGCCGCCGCCGATGACGCACAGGGGCAGTCCATGCCCGTCCGCCCCTTCGACGGCCTCGATGACGCCGACACGCGTGGTCGGTTCGACGAAACGGGCGATCTCGCCGCCCACACCGATCGTGGTGATCTCTGCAAAGCTGGTCATAGTTGCCTATCCTATCCGCGGCTTGGCGGGCTCGCCCGCAAGCGGCATGAACAAAGCGGGAAAAACCTCCGGGAATACGAAAAGACCCGGCCATACGGTCGGGTCTTCGCAAATCTCGAATGCGCTCAGCGGGTCTCGCGGTGCACGGTCTGCTTGCCGCAACGCGGGCAGAACTTCTTCAGCTCGAGACGGTCGGGCGTGTTACGACGGTTCTTCGTCGTGATGTAGTTGCGCTCCTTGCACTCGGTGCAGGCCAGCGTGATGCCCGGACGGATGTCGGCGCTCTTAGCCATTGTCATTCACCTCTGTGTTTTACTAGGTATAATATGCGCCCACCGGTTGGTGGGCGCGATTTGTAGCGAGGAAGAGGCTCGAACTCTTGACCTTACGATTATGAGTCGTACGCTCTAGCCAGCTGAGCTACCCCGCCAGAGAGCCCCGAGTGAGAATTGGACTCACGACCTCTTCCTTACCAAGGAAGTGCTCTACCACTGAGCTATCGGGGCGTGGCGGATAGTGGATTCGAACCACTGAAGCACGAAGCGGCTGATTTACAGTCAGCTCCCTTTGACCGCTTGGGAAATCCGCCAGTCTCTGTTTCCCTCCGAGGTCTTGACCTCGTCAGGCAACTCGAACATCATGCCACGGGATTCCCGGTCGCGCAACCCGGACATGGCGAACACCCCGCGAAATCACCCGCCATATACGTCATAATCGTTGGAATTCCAACGAAACAAGGACGTGCAACTTTTCGGCTTCATCGGCGTGTCGCGACGCCGTTTCCGGGGTTCCGGCACCGAATCAGGACGTCGGAAAGCCGCCCGAACCACTTCCGAAATCCCGTTCATCGGCGTGTCGCCGCGAACAGCGCATCGAGTCCGTCGGCCAGACCATCGACCGGAGGCGCGCCACCGCCGAACGCGACCGAATCGGCGGCGCGGGCCACCCGGAGAATCACGGCGCGATGCCCGCGATCGTCATCCGACCCTCCCGGCCATACGGCGGCGACGCGATCGGCGATCATCAGGTCGGTGGCGGCGTCATCCCATCGTGCACCGGCCGCACGCCCCTCGCGACGGATCTCGGCCCACGCCATACGCCACGCGGCCGCACGCGACGCGGCGGACGCGGCGGCATCGCCATCACCGGAATCATCGCCACCGGAACCGCCGCTGGAAGCGGACTCGGCGCGGCGCGCGGCGGCGATGCAACGCCGGCGACGCCAGGCGCGTACGGCGCGAGGCGCGGCCACGCACGCGACGAGCGCCGCCGCGGCCACGCCGACGGCGAGCGCGACACGCCACCGGACCGGCAACGCCGCGAACCATGCCGCGGGCCGTGCGAGCCAGACGGGCGGACCGGACACCTCGGACGAACCGCCCGTATCCCTGTCGCGGGAGACGGTGTCGTCGGATTTCGCGGACGCGCCGCCGTCCGCGCCGTTCCGTCGCGTGGACGCGCCGTCGTTCCCCGTCGTATCGAATTCGGTGATGGCGGACCCGTCGTCGCCGGTCAACGCGCCCGAGGAGCCGGCGGACGAACCGTCGGACGCGGCTGGTGAACCGTCGGACGTCAGCATGCCGTTCTCCTCGCTCGGCGGCGTCACGTCGAACGGCACCCAGCCGACGCCGTCCAGATACGCCTCGACCCACGCGTGCAACTGACGCGACGCCACCGGGAAATAGCCGTCGGCATCGCGCGCGTTCGTGCCCGCGTTGTAGCCGAGCACGATGCGCGTCGACACGCCCAGCGCGCGCCCGAGCACGGCGAGCGCGGCGGCGTAGTGCTGGCAGTAGCCGGCATGGCCGGTGTCGGGGTCGAGGAAGTCGTCGACGACCTGCATGTTGGAGCGGCCGTCGCCGTCCGGCGCATCCAGCGAATACGTGAAATGGTTGGCCTTGTCGGCGAAATACCCGACGAGCCAGCGCATGGCGCGCATCTGCTCGTCGTAGGTCCCGGCCTTCGCGGCGACGCCGTCCGCGCGCGCCCGGCGCACGACGGCGCGCACGTTGGCCGGCAGCGACTTCGGCAGGGACGTGTAGCGGCCCGCTCGGGCCTCCTCGTCGGAGGCGGCGACCATGGCGAGGATGCGGCGCGCCATGCGGCGGTCGTCAGCGGCGGAGCCCGCCTCCACGGCGATGGACATGGTGGTGTCGGATTGGAAGAGGATGGTGATGGCGTTCTGCGCCCAGACGGTCGACGCGCCGGCCCCGGACCTGCCGTCGATCGACGGCGACGAACCGCGCGCGCCGTCGGAAGAGCCGTCGGAAGAGCCGTCGGAAGAGCCGTCGGAGCCGGTCATGTTCGTGAGGGGCATCACGAGGGTCACGGCGTCGCCGTTCTCGGAGAAGCCGTAGACGATGCCGGCGCCGTCGGCACCGTATCGCGCCTCGAATGCGTCGTCGAAGGCGATGTGGGAGGGATGCTGGGAGTATCGGCCCGCGGAAGGCGTCGTCGTCCCGCCGCCCCACACACGGTCATTGTCCTGCTCGCCGGAGAACGCCATGCTGTAGGCGCTCACCTTGCCGATGCGCGTGCCGTCGGGGGCGCTCACGACGCCATCGACGTCGATGGAGGCGCGGATCACGGCGAACCCATCGCGTGTCTCTCCCAATCCCGAATCGGCGATTGTGCGACGCGCCTCAAGCCAGCCGGCGAGTTGGCCGCCGGAATCGTCGCGCTGCCGCTCCAGCGCGGCGACGACCTCGCGCACCGGATCGAGCTCGGAGAATCCGGACGCCGACGAGATGGGATCCAGATACGTGCCGGACACGGCGTACCGCATGCCCGACGATGTCGCATCGGTGCGGTTGACCATGCTGCCGTCACGGTAGCGCAGCCATGAGGAGCCGACGCCGTTCGCCCCGTTGGCGATGCCGGGGACCGGCAGGAAACGGGAGCGCAGCGTGTCGATGCGCACGTTCGCGGTCGTCTCGTAGCGTTCGAGCGTGCGTTCGTCGATGCGGGTGGCGTCAGTGCCGTCGGTGCCGTCAGTGGCGGTGCCCGTGCCGGAGGCGGACGCGGTGTAGCCGGCGTAGCCGAGCAGCCACGCGTAGATGCCGATCGGGTCGCCGGCGCGGCGCTGCTCCATCGTGAGCTCGTCGGACTCGTCGCGGCCGAGACGGATACCCGAGCCGTACAGACCGGCGTCGATGGCGAGCTCCCGGTCGTAGCCCCACGTGTCGCCATCGAACGCGTCGAGTGTGGTGAGCTTCAGGTACAGGCGGCGGTCGGCGGAATAGCCGAGCACGACCGAATCCGAACCGGCGTCGATGTTGCGTTTCAGGTCGATGAGCGGGCTGACCGTGTTCGATGAGAACATGCCGCCGCCCTCGCCGATCGACAACGGCACCCGGTAGGCGAGGGTCTCGGCGGCAGGGGTGCCGGCCAAGGTGACGGCCATGACCAGAAGCGCGGCGAATGCGGCGCGCAGGGTCCGTGCCGGCTCCGAGGGGACGGGTGCGGCGGCGGCCGGCACGTTGCAGGCGGCGGCCGCCGTCGCGGATGCGGGATTTGAACCGGGATTTGAACCGGGATTTGAATCGGGATTTGAATCGGGACCTGAACCGGAGCGAGGACGGGACGCCGACGCCCACACGCTCATCGGGAAGGCGGCGGCGAGCAGGGCGACCGCCCACCAGGGGGCGACATGGCCGAGCATCGCGGAGTCGGCGGCGAGCGCGACGACGGGGAGGACGGCGAGCGACGGGACGGCCGGACGCCACAGGAGCAGGCAGCGGATGAGGACGGCGGCCGCGAAGACGACGAGGATCAGCAGGATGTCGGACGCCGGAACGACCTTCAATGGCGGCAGCTGGCGGTCGAGCCGGTCGAATCCGACGGACAGCGCGTCGACGAAGCGGGTCGGGAATCCGGCAAGACCGTCCTGCACGCCCGAGCCCGTAGCGGCCGCACCGCCTGTGCCACCCGCACCGGAGCCGCCTCCCGCCGAGCCGGATACGTCGCGCAATCGCGCAACGACCAGTACGACGGCCGTGATTCCCGCCGCGAAGGCGAAAGCCGACACGCGGATCAGGGAGGATCGGACCGGGTGTCCGGACGGCACCGGCACGGTCGAGGCGAGAACGGCGGCGGCGAGTGCCCCGGCGGCGAACCATATCCACCAGCCCGTGGGTTCCACAAGCCCGACGAGCGCCTTGAGCATGACGCCGAAGTACGTCAACAGGGCGAGCGAGGCGACGATTCGGGGCGTCCGCAGGGCCGTACGCGGTCCGATGGGGCGGATCCGCTTGGTTTCGAGGTGAACCTGTGGAGTTCGGGAGGAGACCTGCATGGTTTCGGGTCGAACGTGCGGGGTTTCGGACCCTTCCTGCGTAATCACGACCCGTTCCTGCGGGGTGGGGTCGAGTACACGCACCGAGGCGGCGAGCGACGAGCGGCGCAGGGCATCCGCCAAACCGTTGGAATCACCGGCATCGCAGACCAACACCCCGACTGACCCGGAACGGCGCCGGACGATGTTTCCCACCGACGCCGTGCATGTCGCCGCGGAAATGCTGCATGTTGCCCGCGGAATCGTGCAGGTTGCGCCCCGGACCATGCACATACGCCTGAGGACCATACACGCTCGGGCAAGAACCATACACACTCGTTCGCGGAGACGCCCGCGGAGCCGATCGCGGCCACGCGCATCACCCCGCCCGCCGACCGGACGCGCGGCGGCCAGGAACCGCAGGACCGCCCGCTCTCCTTCGGCCACATGGACGCTGTCGGTGGCCGCCACGTCCATGCCGCGACCCATGCCGTGGCATGCCTGCGCATACGGCAGCAACGCGGCGACCGCACCGTCGAGCCGCCGCGCGTCCACGCCGTCCGAACCGTCCACGTTCACGACCAGCAGCAGCGTGGCGCGCTCGTTTCCCTCGCTCTCACGGGTCATCAGCTTGCCGCGACGGGCGCTGTGCCGCCATGCGATCCGTCTGATCGGGTCGCCGGGCTCGTAGCCGCGCACGGCCCCCGAATCCTCCGCATCCCTCAGGGCGACGGTCCGCCCGGAGACGACGGCGCCCGTCTCCCGCGCGGCCGCATCCGCCGCCTCGGGCAGCACCATCGTCTCCCCCGCGGCGGCGACGCGACGACGCACCACGAACAGGCCGAACGGCGAGCGCCAGCGCAGCAGCGTGCCGATTCGCCGGTACAGGCCGCGTTCACGGGGCAACGCGCCCGCCCATCGGTCGACGACGTTCCCGTATTGGTCGAGGCGCTCATACAACGCTGTGACCGTCACCTCGGACGGCAGCAACAGCCACGGCGATCGTGCCGTGTCCCCGCGCCCGATTATCGCCCACTGGACCACCGCGGCGGACAGCGACAGCACGATCATCGAGACGGCCACGATGACCGTGGCCATCAGCGTGCGCTCGTCCAACAGCAATCCCGCATAGCAGGCGAGCGCGCCGAACACGGCCAATGCCAGGCAGGCGGCCGTGGGACGGATCAGACCATGATGGCGAAGGTCCCACAGGTCAAGCCGCGGAATATGCTGCCGGGCGATTCCCCTCCCCCACTCCGAACGCCCCGGCCGCCGCATGGTCATGCCCTCGGGACCGCGGTGCCGCGCACCACGTCGGCGACGACGGCGCGCGCCCGTTCCAGTGCGCCGTCGGCATACCTCATGCCGGTCTCGTCGAGCACGAGCCGGTGGGCGAGTACGGGCACGGCGAGCGTACGCACGTCGTCGGGCAGCACGTAGGAGCGTCCGTCGATGAACGCACGGGCGCGGGCCATCGCGGCGAGCGCGAGACTGGCGCGCGGCGATGCGCCGTAGCGCACGCCGTCGCGCCCGCGCGTGGCCTGCGTGATGGCGACGATATAGTCGGCGACCGGACGTTCGAGCGTCACTTCGCGAGCCTTGCAGCGGACTGCAGCCGCCTCGGCGGCGGAGCAGACGCGGTCCACGCGGTCGAGCGGATGCGACCAGTCGCCGGCGGTGAGCATCAGCGCCTCGGCTTCGGCGGTCGGGTAGCCGAATGCCGTGCAGGTCATGAACCGGTCGAGTTGCGCTTCCGGCAGCGGATAGGTGCCTTCCAGCTCGATCGGGTTCTGCGTGGCGATGACGAAGTACGGGTCGGGCAGCGGGTGGGTTTCGCCGTCGACGCTCACTTGGCGTTCGTTCATCGCCTCGAGCATGGCCGATTGGGTCTTCGGGTTGGCGCGGTTGATCTCGTCGGCGATGACGATGTTCGCGAACAGGGGGCCTGGGTGGAAGACGAACCGGCTTTCGCCCTGCGACCAGATGCTCACGCCGGTCAGATCGCCGGGCAGCATGTCGGGGGTGAATTGGATGCGGCTGACCTCGCCGTCGATGGCGCGGGCGAACGCGCGGGCGAGCGTGGTCTTGCCGACGCCCGGCACGTCTTCGAGCAGCAGATGGCCGCCGGCGACGAACGTGAGGACGGCGAGTTCGATGACGTCCGGCGGGCAGGACAAGGCGTCGCGGAGCATCGCGGCGATGCGCGAGGGGATGCCGGGCGTGTCTATCATGGCTGCGCTCCTTCGACGGGGGCTCGAATCCGCGTCCAGTGTACGGCCGGCGGGCATGGCGTCTCAAATACGCTGCGAGCGGATACGAGAAAAGCCCCGGCAATCCGCCGGGGCTTTCGCAATCGATATACGCGTATGCGCGGGTGTCTCAGCCGAGGATGGCGAGCACGTCGCGGGCGCCGATGATGAGGTAGTCCTCACCCTCGTAGTGCACTTCGGTGCCGCCGTACTTGGAGTACAGGACCTTGTCGCCGACCTTGACGTCGACCGGGATGCGCTCGCCCTTGTCATCGCGACGGCCCGGGCCGACGGCGAGGACTTCGCCCTGCTGCGGCTTCTCCTTGGCGTTGTCCGGGATGTACAGACCGGACGCGGTCTGGGTCTCGGCCTCGGCCTGCTTGACGATGATCTTGTCTTCCAGCGGTGTGAGCTTGATCGACACTGTGGGTCACCTCGTATTTCTTGTAGGTTCGATGTCTTCGCGCCGGAAACGCCCAAGAGGCTGACGATCACTTGCACGATCCCAAGCACTGCCTCACATGGTAGCGCGGTTTTTAGCACTCTGCCAACTCGAGTGCTAACGCTGTGAGAGAAACGAACGTCAGGAGCTGCGGCGGGCGAGGATGGCCTGCAGGTCATGGCCCAGCGAATCGGAGGTGGCGGCGGGCACGGCGACCCTCGCCTGTTCCTCGGACTCGTGGAACGCGTTCACGTCGGAGACGCCGGAATCCTGCGGCACCGCGGCGATCACGCTGCCGTCCGAAGCGTCGGACGACGTCTTCCCGGCCGTCTCCCCGGTCTGGGCGACGGATGCGACGCCATCGCCCGCGCCCTTGGCGGGCTCGGTCTCCATGCGCGCCTCCTCGGCGAGTCTCTTCTCCTCGTCGGCGTCCACCGGATCGGCCTTGGCGACCTGACGCATCGACTTGATCTCGCGGCTTTCCGGCGCGGCGGGCTTGTCTTCGGTCACGTTGCGCGGCTCGCCCAGCGAGAAGGAGATGAGGTCCGGCGAGGCGATGGCCATGTCGAACGCGTCAAGGGCCTTCGCCGGACGCACTTCGGCGAGTTCCGTGGTGGCGTCGGAGAGCACGGTCCGGGCGTCCTGCTGCGCGGCGGCGGCCGCCTCGGCATCCGCGGCCGGGACGTCGACCACCTGCACCTCGGGCGCATCGAGCTTGCCGTGCGCGGCCAGCGCCTGACGCTGTTCGATCTCCGCCTGACGCAGCACGCTGCGGATCTCGCGACGTTCCATTTCGGCGGTCGGGACCTCCTCGCCCCGGACAGCACCGGCGACGGCCGAATCATCGGCGATCGCCGAAGCCATCGCCTCGGCGGACCTCCTGAGCCCGTCGGCCTCCATCTTCACCTTGGCGGTCTCGGCGTCGACGTTCCGCGCCTGCGCGCGGGTCCTGGCCATGCGCGAACGGCGTTCGCGGGCGCGCGCCCTGGCGACCTTGCGCTCCCATGCGCGGGCCTGGCCGGCGGCATGGGCGCCCAGCACGAGCACGACGGCGTCGAGGGCGACGGGGATCAGGGCGAACCACGGATTGAAATGCAGAGGGAACGCGGCCACGGCGACGACGACGGCGATCAGCAGCAACGACACGACGAGGATCTGGCGACGTCGTACCGCCTGACGGCGCAACCGCCGCACTTCGGCGATGCGCTCGGGGGTAAGCGTGTTCGCGCGCCTCTCGTTCGGCTGCATCAAGACCCCTTTCGCGTAGGTACCGTCATCGCTGAATCGCGTGCCGCTGTGCTCATCGACCAGATGTAGCGACGAGGAGAAGCGATCCTCGCGATGTTCCTCCACATGCCGCATGCTTTTGGCCGTGCGCACCGGCAGCCATGCCACGATTCCGATGAGTACGATGACGAGCACGATGATCGTGCTCAACTGCTCGTAACCCATAATGCTCAAGAATAGGAGACGGTCGTCACATTGTCCGCATTGTGCGGCGGCGTGTCGATTGCCCGCGTAGGGGCGGACGGCGTGGCGGCGTCCGTGGGCGCCGGACCGTCGGCGGCCGCTGGGTCCGCCTGCGCCGCCGTCTCGGACGCGTCGCCGCCGCAGGCGACGAGACGCGCGGCGAACCCGGAGCCCATGTCCTCCGCGATCAGACTGAACGTCTCGTGTGACCGCCACCGGCCGGCCACATACATATAGTTCGCGCGCAACCCCTCGCGTCGTGCGCCCACCTTGCGCACCACGGCGAGGGAACGCGCGTTGTCCGGCAGGATCGCGATCTCCAGGCGGTGCAGGCGGGGCCCGGTCGGGTCCCCGATCGCCCAGTCGGCGAGCATGGCGAGCGCCGTGGGCGCGATGCCGTGCCCGGCGGCGTCCTGCGCCACCCAGTAGCCGACCACGCCGGTGCGCATCGCACCGTAGGTGATCGCGCCGATCGAGATCTGCCCGACGATGCGCATCCCATGTTCGATGAGGAGCACGATGCCCGTGCCGCGTTCCTCGTTGCGGCGTTGGATGGCCATCCACTGGTTGAACGTGATGCCCGGTCCGTGCATCGGGTCGCCGGATTCCCACGGCCTGAGCCATGCGTCGTTGTTCCATCGCACCTCGCTCCACTCGGCCTCGTCGTCGGCGCTCATCGTGCGCAGCGTGATCGGCGGCGCTCCGGCCGGCGCGTTGAGGACGACGGGCGTGCGGATGGCGTTCGGGTCGGCGGGCGCGAACGCGTGGCGGATGGTCTGGAATACTGACACGCCCACCATTGTGCCACGCGCGCGAAAAACCGACGGCGTATGGTTGCGCGTCATGAACGGCCGGACGGCGACGCCGGCGGCCGTGGACGCAACGGATGGAACCGGACGAAAGGACGGACGATGGACGTCGAACGGGACGAGCGGATCGAGACGAAGCGGCGGCTGCGCCATGAGGCGATCGCCAGGCGCAAGGCGGTGCCCGCCGGGGAGCGCGCCGAAGCGGGGGCACGTCTGGCCGCGCTGATGCGCGACCTGCCCTGGCCCACGGACGACCTCGCCGGCATGACGGTCGCGGCCTACGTCTCGATGGGGTCGGAGGTCGAGCTGCGCCCGTTGCTGGGCACGTTGCTGGAGGCCGGCGCGCGCGTGCTCGTGCCGCTGCTGGGTTCGGGGCTGGATGTCGGCTGGGGCGTGCTGCGCAATCTCGACGACCTGCGTGCGGTGGATGCGGGCGGGAACGGGCATCACCGGCCCGACGAACCGACGGTGCCGACGCTGCCACCCGAGGCGCTGGGCGAGGCCGGACTGGTGATCGTCCCCACGTTGGCGGTGGACCGGTCGGGGACCCGGCTGGGACGCGGCGGCGGATGGTACGACCGCGCGCTCGGACATCGCGCGCCCGACGCGCCGGTCGTCGCCGTCTGCTGGCCGTGGGAGCTGCTGGATGCGGATGCGGACCCGCTGCCCCGCGAGCCGCATGATCTGCCGGTGGACGGCGCGCTCACGCCGGACGGCGTGACGATGTTCGCGTGACGCCGACGCCTCGCCGCCCGTTCCGGCTACCGTTCCGCATGCTGGAAACCGGTGTTCGCTTCCGGCGGGACGTGTCGCGCGGGCGATTAGGATATGTACGGTTGCATATGCCGGGACACGCGGGGAGCCGCGGGCTTTTCGCCGGGTGGCCATGCCGTGGGGTTCCGGGCCGGATTCGTTTCGTTGGAGGATTACGTTGCCTACCTATCATTACCGTTGCAAGAGCTGTGGCTACGATTTCACCGAGCGCCAGTCGTTCGATGACGCGCCGATCACCGTCTGCCCTCAGTGCCATGAGGAGCAGGTGCGCAAGATCTTCTCCGCCGTGCCGATCGAGTTCAAGGGCAGCGGCTTCTACCGCACCGATTCCGGCAAGAAGTGAGGTTCGCGCCGCGCCGGCGGCGGATTGCGGGAAGGCGGCGCATCGGATGATGTCATCCGGTGCGCCGCCTTCGTCGTATCCGGGTCCGGGGTCCGAGGTGCATCGCCGGCGCCGGCGGTCGCCGTACCCGTTCGAACAGGATGTGAAGATTTCCGGGGGCTCTATCCACATTGCCGGTACGGGTTGCGTCCGACCATGCCGATACCCGACGCTGGGCATATGAGAATACCCGATCCGCCTTGGGCGAGGCTCACACGCCCCACGCTCGCCGCGCGGCGTGCCCGCGCGCGGCTCACCCGAATCGTCGTCGCATGCTGCGTCATCGTCGTCGCGGTGATTGCGGTGATACTGGTGGACGTTCTGGTCGCGACGACGGATGTGGTCGTCGCGACGCGCGCGATCCGGCGCGGCGACGTGATCGAGGCCGGCGACGTCGCCGTGGTGGAGACGCCCCGCTCCCCCGTCGTCGCGGGGGCGTTCTCCCGTACCGACGATGTGGTGGGGCGGATCGCGCAGAACGATGTGGACGAAAGTCAGCCCCTCTTTCCGACGAACGCCCGTGACGCGCCGGTCGTGCCGGGCGGCCGGACGGTGCTCCAGGTGGCGGTGTCGAACGACGCCTCGGCGCTGGTCGCCGGCGACACGGTGCGACTGGTGTCCGCCGTGGGCTGTAATCGGGCCGATGACGGATCGTCCGACGGCGGCCCGACCGATCCACCGTCAGGGGAATCGGCCGACGGACCGGACGGCGATGGGGGAACCTGCACGATCGCCGAGGACGCGTTGGTGATGAAACGCGCGAGGCGCGACGAGAACGGCGCCGGCACGGCGGTCGTCACGATGGCCATGACGCCCGAGGCCGCGGTCAGGGTGATGGCGTCGGCCGAGCTCGGCGCGATCGTCGCCGTGACCCGGTGATGCCGAAGCTCAGCTCTTCTCGTTGAACACGGCCCAGTGCGGCGGCAGTTCGCCGAGGATGCGTTTGTCGTCGTCGGCCTCGCGCTGGCGCTCGGTCATCATGTCCGAAGGCTCCAGCTTGACGCCGTCCGCGTCGAATCGTTCGGTGCCCTCGCGCACGACGCGCTTGTGCTTGCGCGGCGTGCGTCGGGTGGACGAGTACTCGCTCATTGCACCTCCCGGTAGATCTCGCCGACCTTGGCGACGATGCGGTCGACTTCCTTCTCCGGATTGACGAACGAGCCGACGCTCCACACGGTCACCGCGGACCAGCCGAGGGTCATCAGGTCGGCGGTGAGCATGCGGTGGCGTTCGCGCGTCGACTGGATGGACATGTACCCGGCGTCGTCGGTGAGCACGGCCAGGGCGAACGGCTTGCCTTTGAGGCCGACGACCATCGGGATGGTCAGGCCGTTGTCGTAGCCGTAGTCGATGGCGACGTCGAGTCCGCGGGCGCGGATGCGGTCCGCGAGATCGTTGAACAGCGTGTTGCTGCCGGACTCGCGGCACGCCGGCAGCGCCGGCTCGTCGGGCAGATGCTCCGCCCAGGTCAGCAGCGTCTTGAGCAGCTTCACGCCGGGCGCGTGGATGCGTTCGTCCTCCATCTCGTCGGAGGTGAACGCGGCGACGATATCGACGTGATGGTCGGCGAGCGCGAGCGCGTCGAGCAGCATGCCGCGTCCGCCCGTGTCCTCCAGGGCGCCGAACTGCTGGAGCAGACGGCCGTGCGAGGTCTTCGCGTAGCACATCGCGAGAATCACGTCGGTGGCGCGGGCGCCGGCCACCTCGCGGATGCCGACGAGGCGGACATGGCGCAGGAAGCTGTTCATCGACTTGTCCTTGGCGGCGAGCGCCTTGAGCTCGGCGCCGAGACGCACGCGGAACACGTCGGTGAGCGAGACCACGGTGAGCAGGTAGCTGGCCGGCACGATGGTGAACGAGTGGGCGCGCTCGGTGATGAGCCGCACCACCTCGTCGATCTCCTGCTGGCTGGATTCGACCAGTCCGGTGGCGAACACGGGCGTGCCGGTCGCCTCGACCTTGTGGTAGGCGATGCGGCCGCGGGCCGCGTCGGTGCACACGTCGTAGCGGACGGCGCCGTAGCCTTCGGATTCAAGGAAGGCGCTGAGCCTCGGGGCGCGACGCACCGGGTGCGACTTCACCTCGACGACGGGCAGCGCGTCGATGAGCCGCTTGAGTCCCGGGCACGTGACGGTGTCCCTATGGGCGATGATGACGATCTGCTTGACGCGCACGACGATGCTGAGCAGCTGGATGGCGGGGATGTGCGCGCACGCGTCGATGATGGCGACGTCGGCGAGCGGCTTCGGCTCGGTGAGCGAGGCGAGCGTGTCCGGCGTGGCCATGAGGATCGGCTTGGCGGCGGCGAGGATCTCCGCATGGTCGCGGCGGATGCGGTCGAGCGGCATGTGGCCGCGGCCGGCGAGCTTCGTGTGCAGCAGGTTCGCCTCCTGCGTGCGGGCGAACAGCAGGTCGCACAGGCGGCGCATCGACTCCTGGGCCACCATCGGGCCGATGGAGCGCACGTGTTCGACGTCGACCTGCTCGAAACGCTCGGTCGCGTTGGCGAGCACCGAGCCGTCCTGGTTGGAGATGATCGGCGAGGAGCGGACGATGTCCTCGAACACGGTGGTCCACCAGGCGAGCTGGAGCTCGGCGCCCACGGCGGAGGCGTCCACGTGGCGGTTGGAGAAGTCGGCGACGAGGTCGTTGAGGCCCACGGCCTGGAACTCGTTCTCGAGGCGGCAGCGTTCGGGCAGGTCGTCGAGCGACTTGTGGTCGTCGTAGAGGGCCTTGAGCCGGCTCTCCACGTCGTTGAAGTCCTGGGATTCGAGTTCGCCGCCCTTCGGCGTGGTGCTGAGCACCGTGTCGAGCGCGGTCATGTGGCGCGACATGGTCTCCTGCGCGGCGATCATCTGGTCGAGCTTGGGCGGCAGCACCGGCCATCCGCCGTGCGGCACGAGCGAACGCCACTGCTCGGACTGCTTCTTCACGATGATGAGCGCGCCGTGCAGGTCCTCGACCTGGGCGCCGACGCGCAGCAGGGACTTCGCCTCGCGGGTGTGGCGGCGACGTTCCCAGAAGCCCATCGTGGTGCCTTCGGCCTTGCGGTCGGCCTTCGATTTGGTCGCCTCGATCATCGAATCGATGTCGCGTTCGAAGATCTCCGGCTGGAACACGTCGAGCACGCGCCTCAGGTTCTTGAGCACGATGATCTGGCGCTCCCATTCGCGCGCGGTGGCGGGCACGGGGAATCCGCAGGCCTGCACGGTGGAGGCGACATGCTCGCGCACGGCGGGCAGCACCTTCTGCAGCAGGTCGACGACGCGCTGGTAGGTGTCCACCGCCTCCTGCTCGCTGGTGACGGACGCCTTGTACCAGGCGGTGTCGTCGGGGCCGATCGTGTATTCGCCGACGGCGGCCGCCCGCTCGAGCTTCGCCGTCCATTCGTCGATGTGCCCGGCGACGCTGCGGGCCGTGTTCTCGGACAGCCGCACGTGCGTGGAGGGATGGGTGGGGGCGACGGAGATCGCCGCCAGGTTCTGGATGGTCTGGTAGGCGGACACGCCCCACTTCTCGCTCACCCCGTGCAGGTCGCCCAGATAGCGGGTGAGCCGCGAGCGCACGCCGACGAGCTCGTCGGCCAGCTGGTCGAAATGCTGCGTGGCCACGCCGGACCGGAATCCGACGGCGGCGATGAGCTGGCGGTCGATGTCCGCGTTCGCCTGCTCGTCGGCGATGTCGAGCACCATGCCGGACGTCTCGTTGGCGCGCATGACCTGCATGAAGCGCCGCTTCTGCTCGGCCACACCGGGCGCGTACAGCACGGTGCGGCCGTTCATCACGCAGCGGGTGGCGATGGCCGCGGCCTGTTCGACCGTGTCCTTGCCGACCGCGCCGTCGACGGCCACGCTGTGGCCAGACGCGGCGAGCTGGGCGGCGTAACGCACCGTGTTGTCGACGTCGCCCACCTCATACTCGCTGTGCGGGTCCGCGTCGAACGGGCTGTAGTCGGGGATCGGCGCGCCGCGCAGCGTGTCGGCTGCGTCCCGGTCGCCGGCGAGCGCGTCGAGCAGCGTGTTGCCGCTAGGGCCTTCGCCCAGCTGGTCGATGATGCGCTGCGTCTCGGTGAGGATCTGCGTGGACGGCTCCATGAAACAGCCGAGGATGATGTGGCGTTCGATGTTGAAGTCGCCGACCGCGGGCTTCACGCGCTTCGCGATCTCAGCGAACACGGCGGACGTCTCGGGGGACCCGGACGCATAGTGCGATCCGTCGAACAGGTAGTCGGCGTCGAGCGTGACGCCGGCCTCGCGCATCGCGTCGACGAACGACGCGTTGAGCGTCACGGTGCCGGTGAACGCGATCGTCGACTGTCCGGGCGTCGTGGAGGCGACGGCCTGCACCGGGTAGAGCAGCACCGGGCGCGCGTTGCCGTGCCAGGTGGCGATGCCGACGACGAGCGACAGTTCGGCGACGCCGCTCACGCGCCGTTTGGCGGCGCGGTCGTCGAGCACGCGGCCGAGACGGCGTTCCGCGGCGCGCAGCATGCCGTTGTCGCGGAACAGCGATTCGAGCGTGACGTGCCCGGACGCGAACAGCTGGGCGATGCCCGAGGGGTGCGCGTGCGTCAGGTCGAGCTGTGCGGCGAGCTGGTTGACGTCCTCCAGCGGGGAGGGCACGAGTGCCGCCTTGTACTGGTCATGCCACTGCTGCAGCCAGTCGAGCGTGGGTTTCGTGGATTGTGCGCTCATCGTCCGCTCTCCTTCACTTTCCGACCGCTTCGCGGTAGTCCTGGTAGCCCACGTTGTGCGCGAGCGCCTCGTCGATGTCGGCGTCGCCCTGCGCGGCGAGCCAGGCGTACAGGTCGTCGTACAGCGCGGGGTTCATCGCGAGGAAGGGCAGCAGTTCCGCGTGACGGGCCATCTCGAACTGGAGGGTCATGTCGGTGGTGTGGCGCGCGTCCTCGGAGGTGAGGCCGTCCACTTCGATCATCGGGGTCTGCGGTTTGCCGAACTCGCCCTTGGAGACCTTGTCGAACACGGAACCGGGCTCGAAGGCGGGCTTGTAGACGCCGGTGGCGTCATCGTCATAGCCGACGGACACGGTCTCCCGCGCCGCGCCGACGACGATCGGCGTGGTCGTGTCCTCGGACGGCGCGGATTCGGCCTCGGCGTCGGACGACACGGAGGGCTCCGGCGACACGGTGGGGTCGGACGCCGCGACGGCACCGAAGGACACGACGGGCCTGGGCGACACGACGGGCTCCGGCGACGAGGCGACGGGCGTCGCGGCCGATTCCGGCGCGGTGTCGGCGGGCTTGTTCATCGCGTCGGCGAACAGGTCGCGGGGCGACACCGGATCGGCCGCCTCGACGACGTGCAACGGCACCGAATCCGTCGACGGCTCCCGCACGACGGGGATATCGGAGGCAGCGGAGACGGCGGAGGCGTCGGGGCCGTCCGCGCCGTTCCCCGTGGTTCCGGAATCGTCCGGCACAACGACGGGCGTGGCGTCCGGCACCGGGGTCACGGGCAGATCGGTACGCGAATCCGCCTCGGAGAACACGATCGGCGGCTCCTCGTCATCCCGATCGTCCGGATCGTCCTGACCGCCGGCAGGCGAGGTGACCTGCGCGAACGTGAGCGGCTCGATGTCGGCGATGCGCGCCAACGGCGAGGAGGTCGCGGCGTGACGGGCGTTCTGCGCGTTGAACACGGCCGTGGGCTCGCCCGCACGCAGGTCGAGGATCTCGTCGACGGACATGTCCGCCGCATCCGGCTCCTGACGGGTCGTCGCGGCCGTGGAATAGTCGAACAGGTTCGGCACCTCGGCCTCGGGGCGCGTATCCGGCTCGACACGGACGAAATCGACCGGCACGTCGCCGAACTGGATGCGCATCGGCGAGGAGGGCAGCGGCACGTCGCGGCCGGCGGGCAGGCGCATGAGCTCGCCCTTCTCGTTCACCACGTAGGAGCCGTTCGTCGAATTCAGGTCGCGCAGCACCGCGCCGCCGTCGGCCGCCACGGAGAACCGGGCGTGACGCTTCGACATGGATTTGGTCGCGTCGTCGACCTCCAGACGGGCGATGCCCTCATCCGGCAGGGGGCGCAGCGGCTTGCGGCCGATTTCGAGGCTTTCGCCCGGACGCACGTTCACCTGGTCCCCGCCCGCGACCTTCAATCGCCACTGGCTCGCCGTCTGCTCACTCACCGCGCGGCCTCCCTTTCTGATGATTTCACGCACTGTTTCCTATTGTGTCATGCCCCGGCGCATTTGTTCGCATTATCGTCCGACGAATCGACAGAATCCGCCCGGATACGGGAAACCCCGCATCCGAAGCGACGGATGCGGGGTTCCTGCACGAAGAAACGTGCGAAGCTGGTAATGAGCGGCCTTCCCGACCGCGTGCATTACTTGAGCTCGACGGTGGCGCCAGCGGCCTCGAGCTGCTCCTTGGCCTTCTCGGCGTCTTCCTTCTTGGCCTTCTCGAGGACGGCCTTCGGAGCGCCGTCGACGAGGCCCTTGGCCTCGGCGAGGCCCAGGTTGGTGATGGCGCGGACGGCCTTGATGACCTGGATCTTCTTGTCGCCGACGGCGGAGAGGATGACGTCGAACTCGTCCTTCTCCTCCTCGGCCGGGGCGGCGGCACCGGCAACGGCGGCAACGGCGGCGACCGGGGCGGCGGCCTCGACGTCGAACTTCTCCTCGAAGGCCTTGACGAACTCGGAGAGCTCGACCAGGGTCATCTCGCCGAAGGCTTCCAGCAGCTCATCGTTGGTGTACTTAGCCATTATGGCTTCCTTTCGATCTTTGGCGGCGGACAGGTTGAAGAGGGGCGTCCGCCACCTAAAAACTTGGTTTCTTTTCAGTTATGACCGTTCGGTTCACGCGGCGGGGACGAACCCGCGCCAGGCATGAATCAGGCGGCCTTCTCCTGCTTCTCGCGCAGCGCATCGATCGTACGCACGGCCTTGGTCGGCAGGGCGTTGAACAGGTACGCGGCCTTGGACATCGTGGCCTTGATGTCGCCGGCGAACTCGGCGAGCAGCTGCGGGCGGGACTTGAGATCCGCCAGCTTGGTGGCGCCTTCAGCGTCGTAGACGGTGCCATCGGCATAGCCGCCCTTGATGATGAGGGCTTTGTTTTCCTTGGCGAAGTCACGGATGGTCTTCGCAGCCTCGATGAAGTCGCCCTTCACGAAGGTGATGGCGGTCGGGCCGGCGAGAATCTCGTCGAGACCCTCGATGCCCGCTTCCTTGGCGGCGATGCGTGCCAGCGTGTTCTTTGCCACAGTGTAGGAAGTATCGCGGCCTAGCTTTTCACGCAGATCGGAGATCTGCGGAACGGTAAGCCCGCGGTACTCGGTCAGGTAGACCGCGTCAGCATCACGGAACTGAGCCGTAAGCTGAGCGACCACCGCTTCCTTTTCGGGCCTCTTCATGGCGTTCCTTCCTAAGTCGGCCGTTGACCTGAGGTTCGGACGCCCCGCCGGGCAATAAAAAAGCCCTGCGCGCAGGCAGAGCAACATAAGGCCGTTTCCGGCTCACCCGTAAATGGGCTTATATCTCTCAACCTGCGTTGGCTCGGCGTGCCGAACTTCGGAGATGCACTCACGCGCACCTCAACCAACGGTCTGTGGTTTACGAGTGGATAAGTTACGTGGGGTCACGGACAACGCGTCACATGGGCGTGTCGCGTCGTCCATCGTCCGGCCCCGCGGTCGTCTCTCCCTCAGTCGGCTCCGCCGACAGCTCCCTCATCAGAGGGAGCCGGACCCGGCCGCGATCGAGGGAGCCGGACCCGGCCGCGATCACCGATCAGATCGTGGCGGCGTACTGGGCGACGGAGGCGGCGACCTCCTTGAGATAGTCGAGGGAACGACGCCAATGGCCGGGCACCTCGATCGAATGGTTCGCATCCGGATACTCGTGCACGTGCGGGGTCAACGCGTTCGCACGAGCCCGGTCATAGAACGGATCGGCGGTGCCGGCGCACACGAGCGGCGCCGGACCGGGATACCGCGACGTGCGCCACCGTTCCAGCTCGGCGTCGCCGCCCGCGAGCGCGGCGGCGTCGCCGTCGACGACCGCGCGCGCGACGCCGACCGCCGGCGCGTCCGGCTCGGCCATGATGTCGTCGCCGACGCGCGGCACCGGGATGACGCGCGCGGACGGGTCGAAGTCCGCGTGATGCAGCACCGGCGTCAACAGCACGAACGGCAGGCCGAACGTCGTGGCGACGTGCGGATAGGTCATCGTCGTGAGCGACTTGCCGATGAGCAGCAGCCGCGGCGGACGCTCCGACGGCGCCGCCTCGGCGCGTACGGAAGCCACCCACCCGTCGATCGCCCCGTTCAATACCGGAATCACCGTCGACAGGTCGTCGGAGGCGTGGGCGACGTTCATGCGGTCGATGCGCCAGCCGTCCTCCACGAGCGCCTGCGCCGACCAGTACAGCAACGGACGGTCGCAGTTGTAGCCGGTGCCCGGCATGAGCAGCACGCGGCCACGCTCCTGCCCCGGATGCACCGTGTTCTTCCTCCACGCGCGAATCGACACCTCTACCGCCGGCTTGCCCATCGCTCCCCCATCATGCGAGACCTATCGTTCCGCCGCCCAGTCTAACCCCGCCGGCCCCGCTCCCGCGCAACGCGCCCGCGATATAATCAGCCACGGCTTTGCCAACCATTCCAAGGAAAGAAGAGAATATGGAGAAGTTCTTCCACCTGAAGGAGAACGGCACGACGGCCTCCACCGAGATCCTGGCCGGTCTGACCACGTTCTTCGCGATGGCGTACATCATCGTCGTCAACCCGCAGATCCTGTCGTCCACGGGCATGCCGTGGGGCGGCGTCTTCCTCGCCACAATCATCGCGGCGATCATCGGCACGCTCGTCATGGGCCTGTTCGCCAACGTGCCGTACGCGCAGGCGGCCGGCATGGGCCTCAACGCGTTCTTCACGTACACCGTCTGCTTCGGCCTCGGATTCACCTGGCAGGAGACGCTGTGCATGGTGTTCCTGTGCGGCCTGATCAACATCATCATCACCGTCACCAAGATCCGCAAGATGATCATCATGGCAATCCCCGAGCAGCTGCAGCAGGCGATCGGCGGCGGCATCGGCCTGTTCGTCGCCTACGTGGGCATGCTCAACGTCGGCCTCATCACCTTCACCCCGAAGGACACGAAGGCCGCCGGCAAGGGCCTCGCCACCGCCGCGACGCCGGGCCTGGCCACGTTCGACGGCCCGGTGCTGTGGGTGTTCCTCATCGGCCTGATCCTCGCCGTCGTGTTCACCGTGATGAAGGTCAAGGGCGGCATGCTGCTGGCCATCGTCATCACCACGATCGTCGGCATCCCGTTCGGCGTGACCAACTTCGGCTCCGCCCAATCCCTGTCGCAGACGTTCTCCGAGCTGCCGACCACGTTCGGCGCGATCTTCACGCCCGAAGGCTTCCCGGCGCTGTTCTCCGACCCGGCGAGGCTTCCGCTCGTGATCGTCACGATCTTCGCGTTCTCCATGTCCGACACGTTCGACACGCTCGGCACGTTCCTCGGCACCGGCCGCCGCACCGGCATCTTCTCCCTCGAGGACGAGAAGGCGCTGGAGAACGGCTCCGGTTTCTCCTCCAAGATGGACAAGGCCCTGTTCGCCGATTCGATCGCCACCTCCATCGGCGCGATCTGCGGCACCTCGAACACCACCACCTACGTGGAGTCCTCCGCGGGCATCGCGGCGGGCGGCCGCACCGGCCTGACCTCCGTGGTCGTCTCCATCTGCTTCGCGCTGTCCATCTTCCTCGCCCCGGTCATCTCCGCCGTGCCGTCCGCCGCGACCGCCGGCGTGCTCGTCATCGTCGGCTGCATGATGGCCGCATCCCTCAAGGAAGTGAACTGGACGAACATCGAGGACGCGATTCCGGCGTTCTTCGCCACCGCGTTCATGGCGTTCTCCTACTCGATCTCCTACGGCATCGCCGGCGGCTTCATCATGTACTGCATCGTGAAGACCTGCAAGGGCAAGGCCAAGGACGTCCACCCGATCATCTGGGTCGTGGCCGCGCTGTTCATCATCGACTTCGTGTGCATGGCGATCCTGTGATCGCGTAGTCGCGTGGCGCGTGGGTTCCGTGGTCCCGTCACGGAACCCACGCGCAGGGCCCGTGACGTCCGCCGGTTCCGGCGGTCCGGCACGGGCCCCTTATTTATGGAAGAGCTCTCAATACGGATGGCACATACCAGCCGACACCGAAGGACGATGAAGGTTGCCCCTCGGCATGGCGATTGGGGTTTTATTCATCGAGGGGCAGGAATTCTTGCCCCTCGGCGTAGACGCACAGGGAATTGGCATCGAGGGGCACGTGGACGGCCTGCGAGTCAAGAAGGCGCTTCGTTAAATCGTTGAAAAATAGCGGATTATGGTGAGTGCCTGTCTTCACGGAACGTGGGAGGCCCGCCCCTCGATGAAGAAAAGGATGCCTACCGCGTCGAGGGGCGACGGAATCCGTCCCTCGACGACGCAACAGACCTTTCATTCATCGAGGGACAAACCAGCCACGAGCGGACGCCGCATCCATGCATGCGCGGCACCCGCACCGAAACGGGGAAAGCCCCGCCGCGTACACGTGCGATGCACATGTACGGGACGGGGCTTTCCGGAATGACGGCGATATCCGTCGCGCGATCAGCCGAAACGACCGGAGATGTAGCGCTCGGCCTCTTCGTTCTGCGGGTTGTTGAACATCGTGGTGGTGTCCGCGAAGTACTCGAGGTGACCGGGCTCGCCGACGGCCTTCAGGTTGAAGAACGCGGTGAAGTCGGCGATACGGGCGGCCTGCTGCATGTTGTGGGTGACGATGACGATGGTGTAGTCGTCCTTGAGCTCGTTGATCAGATCCTCGACGGCCAGGGTCGAGATCGGGTCGAGGGCGGAGCACGGCTCGTCCATCAGCACGACCTGCGGGTGGACGGCCACGGCGCGGGCGATGCACAGACGCTGCTGCTGGCCGCCGGACAGGCCGATGCCCGGGTTGTCGAGACGGTCCTTGACCTCGTTCCACAGGTTGGCGCCGCGCAGGGCCCACTCGACGAGATCGTCGGCGTCGGACTTGTTGAGGTGCTTGTTGTTCAGGCGCACGCCGGCGAGCACGTTCTCGCGGATGGACATCGTCGGGAACGGGTTCGGGCGCTGGAAGACCATGCCGACGTCACGGCGGACGGAGACCGGGTCCACGTCCTTGTCGTACAGGTTCTTGCCTTCGAGCAGAACCTCGCCCTCGACGTGGGCGCCGGGGATGAGCTCGTGCATGCGGTCCAGGGTGCGCAGCACGGTGGACTTGCCGCAGCCGGACGGCCCGATGAACGCGGTCACCTTGTTCGGCTCGATGTTGATGTTCACATCCTCCACGGCGAGGAAGTCGCCGTAGTAGATGTTCTCGTGGTTGACGTCAATGCGTTGTCCCATGATGAATTTCCTTTTGGTTGCTTACGATGCGTTACGTTTCGCGGGGGCCTGAGGCTCAGCGGCCGGTCTTGACGGCGAAGACCTTGGCGACGAGACGGCCGATGAGGTTGAGGAGCAGCACGATGATGATCAGCACGAGGGCGGCGGCCCAGGCGCGTTCCATCGGGATGGTCGGCACGCAGGCGGCGGTCGCGTGGGCCGGGCAGTTCGCGTTGAGCTTCGAGTACTCCTGGTAGACGAACACCGGCAGGGTGGTCATCTGGCCGGAGAAGAGGTTCACGTTGGTGCTGGAGATGTAGCCGGCGGTCATGAGCAGCGGGGCGGTCTCGCCGATCACTCGCGCGATGGCGAGGATGCAGCCGGAGACGATGCCCGGCAGGGCGGTGCGCAGCACGATCTTGGTGATCGTGCGCTGCTTGGTGACGCCGAGGGCCAGCGAGGCCTCGCGCAGGTCGTTCGGGACGATCTTGAGCATCTCCTCGCAGGACTTGACGACGGTCGGCAGCATGAGCAGCGACAGTGCGACGGAGCCTTCGAAGCCGTTGATCGTACCGGGGCCGAACACGATGGTGAACATCGAGAAGGCGAACAGACCGGCGACGATGGACGGGATGCCGCTCATCACGTCGACGAGCAGGGAGATCGTCATGGCGAGCTTGCCGCCGTGCGCGTATTCGACGAGGTACACGGCGCACATGATGCCGATCGGGATGGAGATGACCATGGCGCCGCCGGTGATCTCCAGCGTGCCGATGATCGCGTGGAGCACGCCGCCGTAGCCGCCGGACGGGGTCGGGTTGCCGCCGACCACGCCGGTCATGTTGTAGGACAGGAAGTTGAGATTCAGTCGCTTCAGACCGTTGACGATGGTGGTCCACAGGACGGAGATCAGCGGCAGGCAGGCGATGACGAAGGCCAGGCCGATCAGGCCGGTCATGAAGTAGTCCTTGCGCTTGCGGGCGTTCTCCGAGGAGCGGGTCGGACGGAACTTGTCGAAGTCGATGACGGGCGCGCCGTCGAGGTTCTTCTTCTTGGTCGCGGTTGCTTCAGCCATCAGACGCTCGCTTTCTCGGTGATCTTACGGGCGACGTAGTTGACCACGAAGGTGATGAGGAACAGGATCAGACCGGTTCCGATCAGCGTGGAGACACCCAGATCGTTCGCTTCAGGGTACTGCGCGGCGATGTTCGCGGCGATGGTCTGGTTCTGCGAGGCCTGCAGCAGCTTGATGGAGTAGGTGAGGCCCGGGGACAGGATCATCAACACGGCCATCGTCTCGCCGAGGGCGCGGCCGAGGGCCAGCATGGAGGCGGACACGATGCCGGACTTGCCGAACGGAATCACGGCCAGCTTGATCATCTCCCACTTGGTGGCGCCCAGACCGTAGGCGGCCTCCTGCTGGAGGGTCGGGGTCTGGAGGAAGATGTCGCGCGACATGGAGGTGATGATCGGCAGGACCATCACGGCGAGCACGACGGCCACGGTGGCGACGGTGCGCTGCGGGTTGGCGGCGGGGCCTGCGAAGAACGGGATGATGCCGAGGTAGGTGGCCACCCAGTTCCAGAACGGGTAGATGGCCGGCACCAGAATCAGGCCGCCCCACAGACCGTAGATGACGGAGGGGATGGCGGCGAGCAGGTCGACCACGTAGCTCAGCGCGGTGGCGATCTTCTTCGGCGCGTAGTGCGAGATGAACAGGGCGATGCCGATCGAGACGAAGAAGGCGATCAGCAGGGCGAGGATGGAGACGAGCACGGTGCCGAAGAGCAGCGGGAGCACGTAGCCCCAGAAGCTCGACGTCTTGCCACCGGTGAAGCTCGAGATGGTGGCGCTGTTGGCGGCCTGGTCACCGCCGATGAGCGGCCATGCGCGGAAGAAGAGGAACAGGAACACGGCGGCGAGCACGACGAGGATCAGGATGCCGCAGGCATACGCGATGCCTTTGAACACCTTGTCCGCCGTTTTGCCGCCGGCCGGCTGCATGACCGGTGTGTCTTGCGAACTCACGGATTCTCCTTAGTGGAAATTGGTGCGTATTGCGAGTGCGTGAGGACCTTCATGGCACGGTTTTCCGAAAACCGGCTGTGAGCCGCAGCCGTTCGCACGACTGCGGCTCACAGATTCGGTGTCTTCAATTAAGCTGTTCGGACCGTGCCGGGCCGCCCGTATGGACGACCCGGGAAGGTCATCACTTGGTCTTGATGGCCGCGATCGACTTCGTGATCTTCGCGGTCAGGCTGGACGGCAGCGGCGCGGAGCCGGCGGCGTCCTGGGCGGCCTTCTGGCCATCGGAGGAGGTGACGTAGGTGAGCCACGCCTTGGCGAACTCACCCTGCTTCGCGTCCTTGTAGGCCGGGCAGGCGATCATGTAGGACACGAGGACGATCGGGTAGGCGCCCTTGGCGGTGGTCTCGTGGTTGATCTTCACGACCACACGGTTGTCGCCCTTGGCGGAGGAGTCGAGCTCGGAATCCTCGATGACCTTGGAGCCGGCCTCGGCGGAGATCTCGTTGTAGGTGTCGCCGACCTTCACGGCGACGGTGCCGAGCTTGCCGACCTGGGAGAAGTCGGCGTAGCCGATGGTGCCGTCGGCCTGCTGCACGGTGGAGATCACGCCCGAGGTGCCCTTGGCGCCCTGGCCGACGGAGTTCGGCCAGTTCTCGGACAGGTCGTAGCTCCAGTCGTTCGGGGCGGCGTCCTTGAAGTAGGAGACGAAGTTCTGGGTGGTGCCGGACTTATCGGAGCGGTGCACGACGGTGATCGCGGTGTCGGGCAACTTCAGGTCCTTGTTCTGGTCGGCGATGGCCGGATCGTTCCACTTGGTGATCTTGCCGTCGAAGATCTTGGCGATGGTGGAGGCGTCGAGGTCGATGTGCTTGCCCGCGTCGGAGATGCCCTTGAGGTTGAAGACCACGGCGATCGGGGAGATGTACACCGGGACGTCGAAGGCGGTGCCGGAGGTGCACACGGTCTTGGACTGGGCGACCTCGTCGTCGGACAGGGCCTTGTCGGAGCCGGCCCACGCGGTGGCGCCGGTGAGGAAGGTGGAGACGCCAGCGCCGGAGCCGGACGGGTTGTAGGCGATCTTGGCGTCCGGGTTGGTGCCCTGGAAGGCGGCGGTCCAAGCCTCGACGGCGGCCTGCTGGGAGGAGGCGCCGGCGCCGGCGAAGTTGCCGGAGATGGGTTCGGACTTGGTGGTGGAATCGGAGCCACCGTTGGAAGTGGAGGCGGTGTTGTCGCCGCAGGCCGCAAGGCCGGCCAGCATCACGATGCCGGACAGGGCGGCAATGGAGCGAACGAGGATGTTCTTACGCATTGTTTCTTTTCCCTCTATCACTTGCAAGAGGCGATCCGGATGTGGTGTGGAGACGCATTCCGAACCGTCCGTCATTTCTTGACATCTTCAAGACTAGAGGGAACGACGGCTTTCACCGGCCGAAATCAGTGAACGGACGATGAACAATCCGCAATCAATGCCTACGTCGTTTTCGGGGACTTGCGCGTAGTTTGGCGCATGAGCCGGCCTCCTGCGATGAGGGGGCTCTCGGCGAAGCAGGGTGGGGAGAGAAGAGGAGACCCAATCGGGCCTTCCGGCCCTTCTCTCCCTCAGTCAGCCTCCGGCTGCCAGCTCCCTCGTCAGAGGGAGCCTGAATGAATCACGCGCAACCGCAGGTCACGCAACCGCAGGTCAGGCGGCCGGCTTGTCGATCTTGTAGCCGAGGCCGCGCACGGTGGTGAGGTACTTGGGGTGGCTCGGGTCCTCTTCGATCTTGGCGCGCACGCGCTTGACATGCACATCGAGCGTCTTGGTGTCGCCCACATAGTCGGAGCCCCAGATACGGTCGATGAGCTGGTGGCGGGTCATGACGCGGCCCTTGTTCTGCAGGAGGTATTCGAGCAGCTCGAACTCCTTGAGCGGGAAGAACACGTTCTCGCCGCGCACGGTGACCTGATGCTGGCCGACCTGCATCGAGATGTCGCCGCACACGAGCGGCAGGTCGTCGGCGCCGGAGCCGTCGCCCGATCCCGAGGGCTGCTGGTTGCGGCGCATGACGGCGCGGATGCGCGCGAGCAGCTCGCGGAACGAGTACGGCTTGGTCACATAGTCGTCGGCGCCGAGCTCGAGTCCGACGACCTTGTCGATCTCGGTGGATTTGGCGGTGAGCATGATGATCGGCACACGGCTCTGCTCGCGGATGCGGCGGCACAGCGCCGTGCCGTCGATGCCGGGGAGCATGAGGTCGAGCAGCACGAAGTCGATGCCGCCCTTGGTGAACAGTTCGAGCCCCTCCTCGCCGGTCGCGGCGGCGGAGACGTCGTATCCTTCCCGCGTAAGCTGGTACACCAGCGGTTCCCTGTAGGATTCCTCGTCTTCCACGATGAGAATGCGCGTCATGATCACCTTTCCCCTGTTTTGTTACGTGGACAATCCTAGTCGTTCGCCCACGGTTCATCCGCCTCCAATCTCGACTACGTAATAATTACGCGTCGTTTTCGGTGTGATTCCCAGTATCATGCGAATCATCAGTACCACCATCATCGCCGACTACGTTTTTCCGGGCGTCCGTTCCCCGATCATCCGCAACGTCCGCGGCATCGGCGACCCCGGCGGTGTCCGTAGCGTCCGTAGCGTCCGCACCGTCCGCGGCCGGACCGGCGAGCGGCGTCTGGTCCGCGTCGAGCGGCAGCTCGATCGTGAACGTGGACCCCTCCCCCTCATGCGACCACACGGACACGGTGCCGCCGCAGTCGGCGACGCAATGCTTGACGATGGCGAGGCCGAGACCGGTGCCGCCGGTCGCGCGCGAGCGCGCCGGATCGACCCGGTAGAAGCGCTCGAAGATGCGGTCGATGGATTCCGCCGGGATGCCGATGCCCTGGTCGATGACGCGGATGCGCACCTTGCCGTCGCGCGCGCCCACGGCGATGCGCACGGTCGTGTGTTCGGGCGAATAGTGGATCGCGTTCTCGACGAGGTTCTTCACGGCGGTGGTGATCGAGTCCTCGTCGCAGGAGACGATCGCGTCCCTCTCCCCCGGTCCGGGCGCGTCGGCCGGCACCTGCACGCCGTCATAGTGCAGTTCGAGCGCGATGTGGCGTCCGTCCGCCTGCACCTGGTTCTCGGCGATGGCCTTGCGCGCGACGGCGAGCACGCCGAGACGCTTCGGGTCGAGCACGCCGGCCGCGTCCTGCGCCTTCTGCAGGTCGATGAGACGGTGGACGAGTTCGGTCAGTCGCGTCGATTCCTTGGAGACGCGTCCGGCGAAGTAGCGCACGGCGTCCGGATCGTCGGCGGCGTCGCCGATCGTCTCGGCGAGCAGGGAGATGGCTCCGGCGGGCGTCTTCAGTTCGTGCGAGACGTTCGTCATGAAGTCGCGTCGCATCGCCTCGAACCGGCGCTGCTCGCTCATGTCGCTGATGAGAACCGCGTACAGGTCGTCGCCGATCGCGCTCACGCGCACCCTGAGATAGCGGATGTTCGACGGCATCGCCTTGCCCGCCTCGACGCCGCGCCCGGAATCGCCGTTCACGCCGGCGAGCGTGTGCACGCCCTCGACAGGCAGTTCGATCTCACGTTCGCGTGTCTTGCCGTCCGCGGCGACGCGCGCGAGGATGCCGAGCGCGTCGTCGTCCGAAAGATGACGCGACTCGTTCATCCCGAATTCGGCGGCGTCCTTCGTCATGTAGCGGACGATGCCTTCGCCGTCGACGAGAATCACCGCTTCGGGAATCGCCGCGACGAACGCCTCCTCCCGCGCACGCACCGACGGTTCGCCACCGAACAGCACGTCGTCGGGGTCGATCGGGGCGGCGACGTGCGGGCGCGACTCGCGCCCCACGCGCTCGCCCCGCTCCATGCCGTCGCGGTAGGCGGCGATCGCCGCGACGAGCGCGACGACGACCAGAACGAGCACCTGCCACCAGACCATGTTCCACCTCACTGACGGGAGGCCGGCGGCGCGCGACGGGACGTCGACGCGACGGCCGGCCGAAAACGTTTGCCCCTCCAGACTAGCGGGAGAACACGTAGGATTCACGCAGGACTACGTAAGTTCAGCGGATGTTCATTTTTTCCGGCGAAAAACGGACGTCCGCGGGACGTGGGCTCACATGCGCCTGAGGATGTCGACGGCGAGCGCGGCGGCGGTGTCCGCGTACTCGCTGATGTCGAACTCCTTGAAGACCTCGTAGTCGGTGTCCGCGTTGTCGGACAGGGCTCGGATGACGAGCGCGGGCACGTCGTTGCGCGCGGCGACCTGCGCGACCGCGGCTCCCTCCATCTCGACCGCGTCGGCGCCCGTGTCGTGGATGACGCGGCTCACCTGCTCGGGCGAGTCGACGAAGTAGTTGCCGGAGGCGATGATGCCGGTGATGTGCTTCGTGCCGGCCGCGTCGAGCGCCTCGTCGGCGATGTGGAGCAGGTGGTCGTCGGAATGGAATTCGGTGACGGGCTCGTCCGGCGTGCCGGGCTTCCACTGGCCGACAAGACGCATGTCGGTGTCGAGGAAGCGCAGCGTGCCGCCGAGCACGACGTCGTTGACGTGCAGTTCGCGGTTGAGGTTGCCGGCGATGCCGGAGAAGACGACGGCGTCCGGCGCGTACGTGCTGATGAGATGCTGCGTGGTCGCGGCGGCGGCGACGAGGCCCATGCCGCCCACGGTGGCGACGACGGCGAGCTCCTCGCCCTTGTTCGTGGCGATCGTGCCGCGCGTGACGTCGAGGCTCGCCGCATGGTCGTGCTCGACGTGCTCGAGGGCGGCGGCGATGAGCGCCACCTCCTCGTCCAGCGCGCCGATGATCGCGATGGTCCTGGTGGATGCCGCCGCGGCGGACGCGATATGCTTGCCGGTCATACGAAATCTCCCCTATGCTCGATGTGCGTTTCCGCAACCGAGCATAGGGGAGATTATGGTCAGACCTCTCTCCGCGCCCCCTTCAGGGGGAGCCGGCGGCGAAGCCGACTGAGGGGGTACCGCGGATCGGATGGACTCAGGCCTCGTAGTCCTTGTCCTTGCTCTCCTTGATGAGGAACAGGGCGACGAGCGCGAGGGCGGCCATGATGGCCATGTACCAGCCGACGGACACGACGGAGCCGGTCGACTGCACCAGGGCGGTGGCGATGGACGGGGCGAACGCGCCGCCGAGGATGGCCGCGAGGTTGTAGCTCAGGCCCGCGCCGGAGTAGCGCACGTTGGTCGGGAAGAGCTCCGGCAGGTAGGCGCCGCACGGTCCGAACAGGCAGCCCATGAGCGCGAAGCCGACGCACAGGAACACCATGACGGTGACGACGTTGTGCTGCAGCAGATGCATCGCGAACAGCGAGAAGACGAGCGTCAGGGCGGTGGTGGTGATGAGCACCTTCTTGCGGCCGATGCGGTCGGAGTAGATGCAGGAGATGAGGATGAAGACCGCGAAGAAGACCACGGAGGTCATCTGCATGGCGAGGTACTCGTTCTGCGTGAACGCCGGCTGCATGACCTTGACGCCGTAGCTCAGCGACCAGGTGCCGAGCACGTAGAACAGCGTGTAGGTGATGCCCATGGCGAAGGTGCCGAGAAGGACTTCCTTCCAGTACGGCACGAGCGAGCGCAGCGGGTGCTTGACGACGCGGTCGTTGGCGACGGCCTTGCGGAAGATCGGCGTCTCGGTCATGCGCAGACGCACATACAGGCCGATGGCGACGAGCACGGCGGAGCACAGGAACGGGACACGCCAGCCCCAGGCCTGCATCGTCTCCGGGCCGAGCGTGGAGTCGAGCAGCAGGTTCAGGCCGTAGGCGCAGAAGAAGCCGATCGGGGCGCCGAGGTTCGGGAACGAGCCGTACAGGGCGCGCTTGTGCGCCGGGGCGTTCTCGGTGGCGACGAGGGCGGCGCCGGACCATTCGCCGGCGAGGCCGACGCCCTGGCAGGCGCGGCAGATGCACAGGATGATGATGGCGAGCACGCCCAACTGGTCGTAGCTGGGCAGGCAGCCGACGAGGAACGTGGAGATGCCCATCGTCATCAGCGCGACGACGAGCGTGGTCTTGCGGCCGATCTTGTCGCCGAAGTGGCCGAACAGCATGGAGCCGAACGGGCGGGCGAGGAAGGACACGGCGAACGTGAGGAACGCGAGCATGGTGCCGATGGCCGGGTTGGCCTTGGTGGCGGCCGGGAAGAAGATCGCGCCGAAGTAGCTGGCGGACGCGATGGAATAGCAGTAGTTGTCGTAGAACTCGATGGCGGTACCCACCATCGACGCGGCGATGATCTCGGGAACGGAGTCCTTCTTCGCCGAGGTTGCCGTGGATGCGACTGCGGTTGCGGACATGATGTGATGTAACCCCTCTTGAATGAATCTCTCGGATTCATCCCCGCGGGCCATGCGCGGTATGCGTCGCGCCGCGGGGAATCGGCAGGGTGCGCGGAGCGCGGGCTGGCGGCTTGTGGCTGCAGCGGCGTCCGCACACCGCTGTGCTGCCTATTGGTCTACTCGCCGTCCGGACCCCGCGGTGAGACTGCTCACATTGTGGACCACGTTCCATGTATCCCGGCTCCCCTCGGCATCACCAAGCTTCGCTTCCCCTTGACATCGCCAAGGTTCGGCTCCCCTTGACAGGGGAGCTGGCGGCCGCAGGCCGACTGAGGGGTAGACCCCGCTCCCCCTCACCGCCAGCGGCGCGTGGCGACCGCTTCGGCGAGTTCGCGCAGCAGGGCCTCCGTATCCTCCCAGCTCAGGCACTTGTCGGTGATCGACTTGCCGTAGACGAGCTGGTCGAGCGGCGCGGCCGGCTGGTTGCCGCCTTCGATGAAGCTCTCCATCATCACACCGGTGATGCCCTGCTCCCCCGCGGCGATGCGCGCGGCGATCTCGCGCACCACCTGCGCCTGGCGATGCTCGTCCTTGCCGGAGTTGCCGTGCGAGCAGTCGACGATCACGCCGTGCGCGGCGGCGGAGTCGGCGGGCATGCGTTTGCGGATCGTCTCCAACGCGGCGGCGATGTCCTCGCGCGAGTAGTTCGGACCGGAGCTCGCGCCACGCAGCACGACGTGGCAGTCGGGATTGCCGAGCGTCTTGACGACGGCGGCGCGGCCCAGATGGTCGATGCCGAAGAACGTGTGCTGCTGCGCGGCCGCGAAGCACGAGTCGGACGCGGCCTTGACCGAGCCGTCGGTCGCGTTCTTGAAGCCGATCGGCATCGAAAGCCCGCTCGCGAGCTGGCGGTGCACCTGGCTTTCGGTGTTGCGCGCGCCGATCGCGCCCCAGCTGACCGCGTCGGCGATGAACTGCGGGCTGGTCGGCTCGAGGAATTCAGTGGCGGCGGCGAGGCCCTCGCCGAGCACGCCGAGCAGCGTCCTGCGCGCGAGCAGCAGGCCCTTGCGGATGTTGCACGAGCCGTCGATGTCCGGATCGTTGATGAGGCCCTTCCAGCCGACGGTGGTGCGCGGCTTCTCGAAGTACACGCGCATGACGATAAGCAGCTGGCCGTCGAGCTCGTCCTTGAGCTTGGCGAGACGACGCGCGTAGTCGAGCGCCGCCGCCGGATCGTGCACCGAGCACGGGCCGACGACGACGAGCAGACGGTCGTCCTGCCCGTACAGGCAGGCGCGGATCTCGTCACGCGAATAGGCGACGATCTCCTGTGCCTCGGGGCCGAGCGGCAGGTCGGCGAGTACCTGGGCCGGGGTGGGCAGCACCTCGAACTCCAGCACGCGCCGGTTCACGATGCGGCTGACGCCGACCTGGTCCTCCCAGCGCGGCACGTCCGTGGCGACGAGCGGGTTCTTGCCCGCGTCCATCGCCTCGCGGATGGCCTTCAGATCCTCCGGCTTGTTGAGTGGCTGCTGTTGCTGCATGACGATCGCTTCTCCCTTGGCTCACATATCCAGTGCCCAAGGATAGCGGATATCGCCCGCGGCGGGAGAGTGCGGCGGATGGGTTCAGCGGGAGGCGCGACGGGCGGCGACCGCGTCGGCGAGCGTATGCAGCAGCTCCTCGGTGCGGTCCCACGGCACGCAGGAGTCGGTCACCGACTGGCCGTAGACGAGCTGGTCGAGCGGCGCCGGCTTCTGATGGCCGGCGACGAGGAAGCTCTCCATCATCACGCCGAGGATGCCAGGTTCGCCTTCGGCGACGCGCTGCGCGATCTCCTCGACGACCTCGGCCTCGCGCACCTCGTCCTTGCCGCAGTTGCCGTGCGCCGCGTCGATGACGAGACCATGCTCGCTCGGGCCCGACGCCTTCGACTTCCTCAGGTCCTCCAGCGCCTGGGCGACGGACGCCTTGTCGTAGTTGGGGCCGTGGTTCGAGCCGCGCAACACGAGATGGCAGTCCGGGTTGCCCTTCGTCTCCGCCGAGATGACGCGGCCGTCCAGATTGATCGACAGGAAATGATGTTCGAACGCGGCCGCATAGCAGGAGTCGGCGGCCGGCTTGATCGAGCCGTCGGTCGCGTTCTTGAAGCCCACCGGCATCGACAGGCCGGAGGCGAGCTCGCGATGCACCTGAGATTCGGTGTTGCGCGCGCCGATCGCGCCCCAGCTGATCAGGTCGCAGATGTACTGCGGGGTGATCGGGTCCAGCCATTCGGTCGCGGTGGGAAGGCCCAGGTTGAGCACGTCGGTGAGCACCTTGCGTGCCAGCCACATGCCCTTGCGGATGTTGAACCGGCCGTCGAGGTCCGGGTCGTTGATGAGGCCCTTCCAGCCGATCGTGGTGCGCGGCTTCTCGAAGTACACGCGCATGACGATGAGCAGGCGGTCGTTGAGCTCGCGGTTCACGGCGGCGAGCTTCTCCGCGTACTCGTGCGCGGCCTTCGGATCGTGGATCGAGCAAGGGCCGACGATGACGAGCAGACGGTCGTCGCGGCCGTGCAGGACGTCGCGGATCTGCTGGCGGGAGGTGAGCACCAGCTCGCTCATCTCGTCGGTGAGCGGCAGCTCCCTCAGGAACGCGCGCGGCGCGGGAATCGGGTCGAGCTGGCGGATGTTGACGTCGACGGTCTCGGGAAAGACGGCCTGCTCCCCCAAACGACGCGCGTCCTCGGAACTGTCCGGACCACGAAGTGCTGCCATGCCGACTCTCCTTTCTTGACCATGAGTCATTCGATATATGCGCATGCGACATGCGATGCGCGATACGCGCCGCACCGTGCGGCGACCACTTCACTGTAGTGTGCCGTGCCCGAAATGCGAAACCGGCCGGCCGTTTCGTGGAACGGCCGGCCGGAATCGGCGGGTTATCGGGCTCCCCCTGACGGGACCTCGCCGTGAAGCGAACGCCGGAGGCGTTTGTAGGCGATGTGCGAGCCGACAGGCGAGCTGATGTGAGGCCAGCTGCCATCGCCTCCCTCTGACGAGGGAGGTGTCATCGCGAAGCGATGACGGAGGGAGAGAGGAAGAGCGGCCGCAGGCCGCGGGAAAATCGCATCGGCCGAAGGCCGATTCCGTTCTTCTGCGGCCTGCGGCCGCGGTCTCTCCCCCACCCGGCTCCGCCGGGAGCCCCCTCGTCAGAGGGGGCCGAGTTTCTCACGCGAGTGCGCCCTGCAATTATTGACTGCCTTCGGCAGACTCAGATCTGCCTTCGCCGTTCCCCGCGGTCTCACGACCGCGGGCCATGCCTACGAACAGCCCACCGGGCTGTTCGCTATACGGCATGTCGGCTCAGGCGCGCTTGCCTTTCAGGCAAGCGCGCCCATCGGATCCCATGCGGGCAGGGAGATGGCGTCTTCTTCGAGGGCCTTGAGGTACTCCTCGGGGAGGAGCGCCTTGGGGACGGCGACCTCATAGACGTACTCGGTGAACCAATCGTCGCTCATCGTGAAGTAGCCCTTGTCGGCGATCTTCGTGCCCCAGGAGTTCTCGATGCGCCAGCGGCGGGTGGCGCCGTCCTCGGCGACGTCCACGCCGGCGAACGCCATCGCGTGATTCATCGCGGAGTCGGCGAAGCGCACGCGCTCCTCCTTGTCGAGGTCGAAGTCGAAGTCGTAGATCGAACCGTACTCGAACAGGTCGGTGGCCCACGCGCCGGACTCGCGGTCCATGAACGGGTGGCAGTCGGCGCCGAACCACACCGGGATGCCCTGCTCGACGAGGATCTTCTTCACGCAGTCCTTCATGAACTGGTTCGGCACGTTGAGGTATTCGGTGGCGTCGCCGCCGGCCACGTTGCCGAGGTGCTCGATGGCGATCTTGCGGCCCTTCGGGTGCTCCTTGCGCGGATCGTCGACGAGGCAGACGTAGCTCTCCAGATCGGCGGAGCCCACGTACTTCTTCCAGAACTCCTGCGGCGTGATCTCGCCGTCGCGGTGGAACTCGCCGTCGGCGTCGGTCCACTCCCAATCGAAGGAGACCGGCGGCTCGCCCAGGTGGATGGTGAGGATGCGGTGGCCGGCGGCGCGGGCCTCGGTGATGACCTCGTCGATGCGGGCGTCCTCGCCGGCGGCCTCGGCGGCGAACATGCGGGCGACGGCGGTGTGCAGCATGTGGCGCAGCTGCGTGTTCATCGCGCCCGTGTTCTTCGAGGAGGCGGTCTCCGGGTAGAGGTCCTTCGGCACGGCGCCGTACTTCTTGTAGACGTTCATCGCCATCGTCCACTGGCCGCCGTCGCCCATCACGTCGGCGAGCAGGTGCTGGACGAGACGGGAGTCGGCGGGCTCGCCGGCGCGAACGAGGGCGGCCACGTCCTGCAGGAAGTAGTTGACGCGCTCGAGCTTGTCGTAGTACATCGCGTAGTTCTGGGAGAACTCGAACTCCTTGACGTTCAGGTTCTTCTTCGCGACGAAGCGGGCCACGTTCAGGGAGCTGAACAGCCAGCAGCGGCCGGAGCGGTCCTGGTGGGTGGCCTCGCCGTTGTCCACGACGGTGGAGAAGCGGCGCTGCAGCAGGCGCGCGCGATCGTAGTTCTTGGCAACGGTGTCGATGCCGGCGGCGGTCACCGCGTTCATCGCCATACGGTTGGTGCCGTCGGCGTCGAACTCCTCACGCAGGGTGTCCAACGCGTCGGTGCTCAACGGCTGCAGTTCAGTCATGTCCGATTATCTCCTTGATTTCCTTGTGGGCGGATAACAACCGGGACCAGCTTACTCGACGTATGGCGATGACGGAAACACGGGAGCCCCTGCATGCCGACCCGTCCCGGTCGGCATGCAGGGGCTCCTATCGCCGTCTGCTATTACTGCAGCTACTGCTGCTGCTGCTCGGCGCCCTGCGCGTCCTGCGCGGCCGGCTGCTGCTGGTCGCCGGCGTCGCCGTCGGTGATCTCCGGGATGTCGTCGACCTCATCGGCACCGGCGGCGTTCCCGGCCGGGGCGTCGGCGGGCGCGGCGTCGCCGTCGGCCACGGCGTTGTTCACCGGCACGTCCGGAGCGGCGGCCTGGTCGTTGAGGAATCCGGAGAACACGTTGGTGAACATGGAGCGCAGCTCGGTGACGCGCTGCGTGATCTGCGCCTCGCGCTGCTGCAGCTCCTTGATGTTCTTCTTGAGGCCGTCGAGCTCGACCTGCGCGGCGGTGCGGCGCTCCTCGATTTGGGTCTCGGCCTCCTCGCCGGCCTTCTTGAGGATGGCGGCGGCCTGGGCGTCCGCGTCGGAACGCTTGGCGGCGGCGTAGGAGTCGGCCTCCTCGCGCACGGTCTTGGCCTGGCTGATGAGCTTGTCGGCCTCGTCCTTGGCGGCGGTGCGGCGCTCCTCGAGGCTGTCGAGCAGCTCGCTGACCTTCTTGGTGGCCTCCTCCTGCTGGGCGGCGATGTCGGTGCGGATCTGCTCGACCTCGGCGTTCACCTGGCTCATGGTCTTCGTGCGGTGCACTTCGGCGTCGTCGGTGATCTCCTGCGCCTTCGACTTGGCCTCGTCGGTGATCTCGCCGGCCTTGCGCTGGGCGTCGGTCATCATCTTGGAGACCTGTTCGCGCACGTCGGCGAGCTTCTTGTTCGCCTCGGCGAGCGCCGCCTCGATCTGGTCGTTCGCCTCGGACTTGAGGCGGGAGAGCTCCTCGTTGGTGCTCTTGCGCTGGGCGGCGATCTGCGCGGTGGCGGTGGCCTTGAGGTCCGACAGCTCGCGCTCCTGCGAGGCGCGCTCGGAGGCGAGCTTCTTGTTGTGCTCCTCGCGGGAGTTGCGCAGTTCGAGCTCGACGGTCTGGCGCTGTTCGGTGACGTTCTTCGCGGTCTCGGCACGCAGCTGGGCGACGTCGTTGCGGGCGGTGGTGGTGATGGTCTCAGCCTCGTTGTTGGCCTGGTCGAGGATCGAGGAGGCCTTCTGGTTGGCGTCGCCGACGATGTGCTGGGCGTCGAGCTTGGCGTTGTTGATGAGCGTCTGGGCCTGGGCCTGGGCGGCCTTGCGCGTGGTGGAGGCGTCGGCCTTGGCGCGTTCGAGCAGTTCGGAGCAGGTCTGTTCGGCGGAGGCGAGCATCTGCTGCGCGTTGGCGCCGAGCGAGGCGAAGCTGTTCTTGGTGGGCTTGCGCTTCTTCTCCTCCTCCAGCTGCGCCTGCAGCTGCAGGATGCGGTCGTCGTCGGCCGCGATCTGCTCGCGCATGCCGGCGAGGGTGCGCTGCGCCTGACGCACGCGCTCCTGCGCGGCGGCGAAGGCCTCGTCCACCTTGTCCTTGTCGTAACCCCTCAACACGATCGGGAACTGATCCATGTCTGATCCTTTCGGCTCCATCACGTCGCTCTACCCTTGCCCTACGGGCATATCGAGCAAAATCGTATCCCATCGCGGCTGGGAACAGGCTGAACACGTCCGTAATGCACACAGCATCATCCATTTTCGTTCGATGCCGGCGCGTCACGCAACCGCGCACGTCACGCACGTCACGCGCGCACGCACCATGCGCGCGTCACGCGATGAGGATCTCCTTGGAACTGGGCCGGCGATAGTAGCGCACCGTCTCGCGCACCACGTCGCCGCCGGCGGCGACGAGCTGGCGCAACGGCAGGCCATGCTGCGGGTGGGGCGACTCGTTGACGAGCGGGAAGCTCACGAATCCGGCGAGCACGCGCTCCTGCCCGTGCGCCCAGTTGAGCAGGTTGTAGAACAGCGAATTGCACACGAACGTGCCAGCGTCGGAGCTCAGCGTCGCGGGGATGCCGTCGTGCGCGAAATCGGCGATGATCGCGCGCAGCGGCAGTCGCGTCCAGTAGGCGGCGGGACCGTCCGGATCGATCGGCCTGCGCCGCGGCGCCACGTTGTCGGCGTCCGGCTTGGCGGCGTCCATGAGATTGGTCGCGCAACGCTCCATCATCACGCCGCGTGCCGCGTGCTTGAGCCCGGTGGCGATGACGATGTTCGGCTTCGCCTCCTCGATGGCGGCGAGCAGCGTGGGCCACGCCTTGGCGAAGCTGACGGGCAGGCTCACCGCGCGGATGCTGAGTTCCACGTCGTCGAGCCCGTCGACGCCGCGTTCGGCGAGCAGTTTCGGCACCTCGTAGGACGGGTTGACGCGGACGTCGTCATAGTGGTCGAAGCCGGAGATCACGACACTGAGCTGTTGCATGGCACCCAGTGTACCCGTCCGCGGCCGGCCGGTCGCGCACGCGCACCGCCGCCGCGACGCCGCGACGCGCGACGCGCGCTCAGCGGCGGTGCATCTGGGCGGCGGCGCCGGCGAACATGGCGTGCATGCGCGCCTTCGCCTCCTCGCGCGTCATGTGGTGCGTGAGGTCGGCGGCGATGCGCTCGGCGACGGGGATGTCGGCGAGCGTCGTGATCTTGAGGTTCGTCTCGCTGCCGGCGACGATCGCGACCGGCTCGTCGGGCATGTAGTCGACGACGACGCGCGTGTCGTCGGTCGGGTGGAAGTCCGGGTCGGCGGCGGCCAGCTCGTAGGCGTGGCGGATCGTCGCGAAACGGAACGACTGCGGCGTCTGCGCGCGGTACGTGTCCGGACGGTCCGGCACGCTCGCGACGACCTTGCGGTCGCCGAGGTCGCGCGTGAGCAGCACGGTGTCGGTGGACGCGAACGCGACGGTCGCGGCGCGGAACTCGTCGAGCGCGTCGATCGAGCCGTCGATCGACTCCTGCGAGACGAACGGGCGCACCGCGTCGTGGATGAGGATCTTCGCCTCGTCGGGGATGCCGGCCGCGGCGAGCATGTCGAGCGCGGCGGCCGTGCTGTCGACACGCTCCTCGCCGCCGTCGATGACGACGCGCACCTTGCCGTAGGCGGCCTCGCCGATGAGCCGCTCCACCTCGTCGCGCACCTTCGGGTTGACGACGACGACGATATCGGTGACGCGCGCGCACCGCTCGAACGCCTCGATGCTCCAGCACACGATCGGCTTGCCGCCGACGGAGACGAGCTGCTTGGGGTTGTCGGGGTCGAATCGCGTGCCGAATCCGGCGGCGAGCACCACCGCCACGACGGGCGCGGACTGGTTCATGTTCTCTCTTACGGTCATAATGCCTCCACCGTAGAACGCGCCCCGGCACGGTGACGGAAATCACACGCGCATCTGCACGGAATATCCGCCGGACGCGGGGCGAGCGTTATGCGGGGCGACGTCTCAGTGGCGCACGATGAGCGCGAGGAGACGGCCCTCATGACGCTTGCCGGCCTTCGCGGCGCGGCGATGCGAGTACCACAGCGGATTCTCGAGCGTGCACATGCTGTGGCGGATGGCCGCGATGCGCGCGGACAACTCGGCCGGGCCCTCGCCGTCGGTGCGGCACAGTTCGGCGAGTTCGGCGTCCTCCTCCAGGTATTCGGTGGCGGCGTGGATGCGCGGCATCGAATCGACGATGCGGTGCACGCCGGCGAACGCGAGGTCGATGCGCGCGGCCTCGGCGATGTCGATGCCGGCGCCGCCGAAGCGCGTCTCGGTCTTGGTGAGCGGGAAGCGCTTGACGAACGTGTCGGCGATCTCGTCGCCCACCTCGTAGCAGTCGCCGCAGATGCACGGGCCGAGCGTGGCGACGATGTTCTCCGGTTTCGCGCCCTTGGCGGCCATCAGGTCGACGGTCGACTGGATGACGCCGCGTTCGAGGCCGCGACGGCCGCAGTGGGCGGCGCCGATCACGCCGCTCACGGGGTCGGCGAACAGCACGGGCAGGCAGTCGGCGGCGAACATGCCGAGCGCGACGCCGGTCTGTGCGGTGACCTGGCCGTCGGCCTCGACGACGTGCGGCGCGGCATCGGCCGCCTCGGCGGTAGGCTCGGTCGGCGTGGTCGGTTCGGTCGGCTCGCCGGTCGCCTCGGCGGCGGCCGCGCCGGTGCGCGTGCCGGAGACGTCGAAGCCGAACGGCGTGTTGATCTCGAACGCCTCGTCCACGTCGACGGCCTTGCCGGAGTGGACCTGCGAGACGAGCGAGAGGCGCGCGCCGACCGCCTCGGCGAGCGCGATGCGGTTCGACAGGACGGCCTCCGGGTCGTCGCCGGACTTGCCGCCCAGGTTGAGATTGCCGAAGTCGCCGGTCGACAGGCCTCCGAGACGCGTCGTGTAGACGACGGTCACGCCGGGCGCGAGCGCGATCGGAATGGTGACGGGGATCGGGCGGCCCGCCTTGTCGGTGGAGCTGATCTGGTTCGAGTCGAGGATCGTCTCGTCGATTTCACTCATGATTCTTGTTCCTTACGTTGTCTTTGCGCCCCCTTTCAGGGGGAGCTGTCGCAAAGCGACTGAGGGGGTCATTCAGCCTTCAGTGTGGGCTTCTTCGTGCGCGAGCGGATGGCCGCGTTCTCGGGCACCTCGTGTGGGCAGGGCAGCGAGAACACGTGCGCCGGGTTGTTGATCGCGGCGACCGGCACGCCGTCCGCGTCCTCAAGTCCGCTGCCGGGCACCGTGTAGGCGAGCGGCTTCTCGCCGGGCAGCAGGAATTCGACCTCCTGGCCGGGTTCGATCTTGTTGCGGCTCATGATGGTCACGCGGCCGCCGCGTTCCGGGCTCCACGAGAGCACTTCGCCGACGACCATCCACGCGCGGAAGTAGGCGGAGCGGTTGGTGTTCTGCGTCACCTTGTGCTCGGGATAGTAGAAGCCGGTGGAGTAGTCGCGGTGGGCGACCTTGTCGGGTTCGTCGAGCAGCCAGCCGGGCAGTTCGACGTGCGGCGCGGGACGGCATTTCGCGTGATGCCAGCCTTCCGGCAGCACCTCCTCGCGCGTGTTCGACTTGCGGCGCGCGGAGCGGGCCTTGTAGCTCAGCTGGTCGAGCTGCGCGCCGCCGGCGGAGCGTGCGGCCGCGTCCTCGGTCTTCGCCGGGGCGGCCGTGCCTGCCGCCGGGGCGGCGGTTTCGGCGTCGCCTTCGGCCGGCGGCTCGCCGGGCACGCCGGCGAACGCGCGGTCGGCGTTCCTCTCGATTGTGTCGTCGGCGACGTCCGCGAAATCGGGGTCGTCGGGGCGGATCACGCGGTCGCGGAACGGCTTGAGCACGGTGCCGTCCGCGGTTTCGAAGCCGCGCTGGACCATGTATGCGTCGACGGCGGTCTTGTACGCGTTGGTCATCGCGGCGATGTAGTACGCGGATTTCGAGCGGCCTTCGATCTTGAGGCTCGTCGCGCCGGAGTCGATGAGATCGTCGATGTGGTCGAGCATGCACATGTCCTGCGAGTTGAACAGGTATGCGCCCTCTTCGGTCTGTTCGATCGGGAAGTACTGTCCGGGGCGCTTCTCCTCGACGATCGAGTACTTCCAGCGGCAGGGCTGCGCGCACTCGCCGTGGTTGCCGTCGCGGCCGGTCAGGTAGTTGGAGAACAGACAGCGGCCGGAGAACGCCATGCACATCGCGCCGTGCACGAAACATTCGATGTCCATGTCGTCGGGGATGCGCGCGCGGATGTCGCGCACGGCCTGCAGGTCCATCTCGCGGGCGAGCACGACGCGGCGAGCGCCGAACTCGTAGAGCGCCTGCGCGGCGCCGTAGTTGGTGACGCCGGCCTGGGTGGAGACGTGCAGCTCGACGTCGGGGGCGATCTGGTGGGCCATCATCATCACGCCGATGTCGGTGACGATCATCGCGTCGATGCCGGTGTCCTTCAACTGGCCGATGTAGTCGCGCATCGCCTCGACCTCGGCGTTGCGGGGCAGCACGTTGAGCGTCACGTAGACGCGGCTGCCGCGTTCGTGCGCGTAGCGAGCGCCCTCCTCGAAGTCCTCGAGGCTGAGGTTCCTGGGGGCGCTGCGCATGCCGAACGCCTTGCCGCCGCAGTAGACGGCGTCCGCGCCGTAGTCGACGGCGGTCTTGAGTCCGCGCAGGTTGCCGGCCGGGGCGAGCACTTCGGGCTTGCGGCGCATGCGCAGGGGGTTGTTGCCATTCGTATTCATCACCCCAACAGTGTAGCGGCCCGCTGGGAGACGGATCGGGGCGGACGCGAGGGCGGCGTCAGAGGACGGCGAGGGCGAAGTCGACGAGAAGTTTGACGCCATAGAGGGCGATGACGCCGCCGCACACGCGGTTGAGGATATCGATGATCTTCGGGCTGAACTTGTGGGCGAACGCGTTGACGACGAGCGTGACGCCGAGGAACCACAGCACGGAGGCGGTCTCCACGCCGGTGATGAACGGGGTGGTCTGGCCGGCGTGCAGCGTGGCGGCGAACGCGCCGAGCATCAGCGTGCCGTCGATGATGGCCTGCGGGTTGAACCAGGTGACCGCGCAGGCGGTGCCGATCGTGTCGATGAGTCCGCGTGCGCCGAGATGGGCGGCTGGACGTGCCGCGGACCGGGACGCGGCCGGATCGTCCGTGGCGGGACCGTCCCCGCCCGCTTCGCGGGAGCTCCCGCCGGCGGGAGCGGAGACGGCGGTGCGTTCGGTAGTGCGACGCTTGGGGAGGACGAGGCCGAGGCCGATGCGGATGACGACGAGCCCGCCGAGACCGAGCACGATGTTCTCCAGCCACGGGTGCGCCTGCATGAGCGCGCCCACGCCGAAGAAACAGGACAGGCTCAGCGCCATGTCGAAGCAGATGACGATGAGCGCGGTGACGAGCGCGTTGCGGCGCGTGCGCGTCAACGCCGAATTGATGACGAACAGGTTCTGCATGCCGATCGGCGCGATGTACGCCAATCCCATCGTGAGCCCTTGAATATACAGTCCCATCCTCGCTCCTCGTTCCCTCGGCCGGCACCCGCGTCACGCGCGGTTCCACCCGTCCCTCGGCTCCCCTTGTCAGGGAGCCAGTGGCCGGTACCCGCATTACGCACGGTTCCACCCGTTTCTCGGCTCCCCCTGTCAGGGGAGCTGGCGGCCGCAGGCCGTCTGAGGGGTAGTCACGGCAGCCCCTCAACCGGCTTTTTGGTTTTGGCTGGGCAATCCACACCCAGCCAAAACCAGCCAAACACAGTTCAGCCAACCAGCCATAGGCGAATCACATGCCATGCAATCCGCACCATTCCAATGCCGTTGCCATATCCTACGCAACCGATTACACTTGGCAACCAGCCAAGGCAAGCATTTACCACCCAACCAAACACCCCCTCAGCCGGCCTGCGGCCGCCAGCTCCCCCTGAAGGGGGCGCGGAATCCACCTCCCCCACCGGCCCACGGCCGGGGTCTCTCCCTCCGTCATCGCTGCGCGATGCCACCTCCCTCGTCAGAGGGAGGCAAGGAGGAACATCCACACCCGACAAGCCACCAAGGAGCCGCATATGCCGCGTACCACGCCGCTCGACATCGACTGGGCCCCGGACCGCACGAGTCCCACGCCCGTCACCGAGCAGATCGTCGACTACATGTGCGGGCGCATCGCCTCCGGCGCGTGGCCGATCGGCGCGAGGCTGCCCAGTCAGCGCGCGTTGGCCGAATCGTTCGGTGTGAACCGGTCCACCATCATCGCGGCCGTCCAGGAACTCGCCGACTACGGCATCGTCGAAGGCAGGCACGGGGCCGGCACGCGCATCGCGAGCAACACGTGGTCGCTGATGCTGCCCGGCGCGCCCGACTGGGCGGACTACGTCTCATCCGGATTCTTCAAGGCGAACAACGCGACCATCCAGACCATCAACCGGCTCGAATTCGACCGCACGAAGACGCGCCTGGGCACCGGTGAGATCGACCCACGGCTCTTCCCGCGCGACATGTGGCGGCACGTGGCCGGCGAGGCGGCCGCCGAGATCGACGCGCTCGGCTACCCGCCGCCGGAGGGTCTGGACGTGCTGCGGGAGGCGATCGCCGCGCACATGCGCGACTGGGGCGTCGACTGCAGCCCCGGACAGGTGCTCGTCTCCTCGGGAGCATTGCAGGGATTGCAGATGATCTCGGTGAGCCTGCTGTCCGCCGGATCGACCGTCTACGCGGAGGCGCCGAGCTACATCAAGTCGCTGCAGGTGTTCCAGTCGGCGGGCATGCGGCTCGCCGGCATGTCGATGGACGGCGACGGTCTCGACGTGGACGCGCTGGACGGACTGTTGTCCGCCGCGACGGAGACGGATGCGCCAGCCGGACCTCAGCGGATGGCGAAACGCGACGAGCGCGCCGGCGACGCCGTCCTCTATACGATTCCCACGAACCACAATCCGACCGGCGTGACGATGCCCGAGGAGCGCCGACGCGCGCTTATCGACGCGTGCGTGGCGCATCGGCTGCCGATCATCGAGGATTGCGCGTATCAGGATCTCGTCTTCGAAGGGTCCACGCCGCGCGCGCTCAAATCCTATGACGGGACGGGCATGGTGATCACGCTGGGCAGCGCGTCGAAATCGCTCGCGCCGGGATTGCGCATCGGATGGATCGTGGCCGACGAGCGGATCGTGCACCGGCTCGCGGACGTGAAGATGCAGATGGATTACGGCGCGAGCACGCTCAGCCAATGGGTGTTCGCACGGTTCCTGACAAGCGGACTGTACACGGAGTATCTGGGGCGTCTGCGCGCCGAACTGCGCCGCCGGCGCGACGCGGCGCTGGAGACGCTGGAACGGCTGTTCGCCGGGCGCGCGCATTGGAACGTGCCGCACGGCGGGTTCTACATCTGGCTCACGTTCGATGAGCCGGTGCGCATGGGACGGCTGTTCCAGCAGGCCGCCGAGCGCGGCGTGCTGCTCAATCCGGGCGACATCTACGATTTCGAGGGCGACAACGCCCTGCGCCTGAGCTACGCCTACACCACCCCGGAGGAGTTCGCCGGGGCGGCGCAGGTGTTGGCCGGATTGGTGTGAGGCCGGGAATCAGCCGAGCTTGGCCATCTCGTCCGGAGTGAGTTCGAGCTGGTCGGCCTTGAGGGAGTCGAGGATCGTCTCGGGGCGGTGGGCACCGGGGATGACGAACATGTGGTCGCCCTTGGCGAGCTCCCACGCGAGCGTGACCTGCTGGTAGCTCACGCCGTGCGCGGCCGCGACCTCGCGGAACGGGTCGAACTTGGATTCGTCGTACGGGTGGCGGTAGCCGCCGAGCGGACTCCAGCACACGAACGCGAGGCCCAGCTTCGCGCAGTAGTCGAGCGTGTCCTGCGTCTCCAGGTGGATCGGCGAGTACTGGTTCTGCACGGCGACGAGCTTGTCGCCGAGGATCGAGCGTGCGATGTCGATCTGTTCGATCGACGCGTTGGACACGCCTGCCACGCAGGCCACGCCTTCGTCGACGAGCTGCTTGAGAGCCTCGATGGACTCGTTGTACGGCACCTCCGGATCGTGGCGGTGCAGGTAGAGCAGGTCGATGGTGTCGACGCCGAGCGCCATCGCCGATTGCTTGCCATACTCGATGAGATGCTCCGGCCTGCCGTCGCGCGGCCAGACCGGCTTGTCGCCCTCCCATGCGCGGCGCAGACCGATCTTCGTGGCGACGGTCACCTCGCTCTTCGGCCCCTTCCACGTGGCGAGCGCCTCGCGCACGAGCTTTTCGCCGGTCTGCTCCTCCTCGCCGGGCGTGTAGTAGGCCCACGCGGTGTCGATGTGGCGGCAGCCGGCGTCGAGCGAAGCGTGCAGTGTCTCGATGCCGACCTCGTGCCCGCGATTGTTCTCGATGGTCAGCGGCATCTCGCCGTGGCCGATCGCGGTGGTGGAGAATGGTCCCAGATTGCGGTACAGCGCCATGGTGCGCTCCTTCCTTGCGTTCCCGTCTTGGCTGGTCGTCGTCGCGCCCGTCACGCCCACGTTCTCGCGTTGGCCGTGAGGCGGCGGACGCGCGTCATGCCGGTTCCAGCGTAGGCATCCGCGTGGATTTCACCGTGGATCTCACCGGCCTCCGAACGATCCGCCGCCGGAACCGCCGTCCGTCCCGTCGAACCCGCCGTCGAACCCGCCGACGTCGCTTCCGGTGCCATCGGAACCACTGCCGGAACCACTGCCGGATGACGCCGATGATGATGACGCCGTCGATGACGCCGCCCAGATCGCGACGGCTACCTGGGCGAGCTGATCGCGCAGCTGCGCGCCGATGCCGCCGATGGCCCCGGACGCCCCGGCGAACCCGTGCATCACCTTGCCGGAGACTCCCATGGCCGTCGCGTACACGAGCAGACGGTCCCGGAACGCCGCATCGGTGGAGTCACGATCGGCGGAGTCACGATCGGCGGAACCGCCGGAATCCTCCAGATAGCGGTAGAGCCCGTACACCCGGCGGGCGTACCGCCGCCCCTTGCGGGTGAGGGTCTCGTCGGGACAGATCGTCACCGCGGCGACGGCAATCGCGATCGACGGGACGACGAACATGGCCGCCGATGCAGGATCGCCGGTGACGTTCCAGGCGACGATCGCCGCGACCACGCCGTACAGTCCGGTGACGGCGGCGAGCGCGCCGACGATCCGCCCGGAACGTTCCGAAGCGCCGAGACGTCGGCATTCGCGCCTGCAGGCCCGCTCGTAGTCGTCGAGCAGTCCGGATCCGTCCTTCCAGGTACGGCAGAGGGCGCGCATCTCGTCCAGGTCGAACGTGTCACGGTCCAGACGTCCGGCGACGCCTTCCAGCAGGAGCAGCGCCTTGTCTTCGTACGGGCGCAGGTGCGGTCCGTCGTGACGCTCCCGGCGCGGCGATGGGATCGTGATGGTCACGGCCTGCGCCGGACCGGTGCGGAGTTCGATCGCTTCCCTGCGCGCGAGGTCGAGGATGGTGGCCGCCAGGCGACGCCCTTCGGGCATGCCCTTCCCCGGCAGCCCGAGGATCTCCGCGATGCGTGCGGCGCCGATCGGACTGATATCCGGCGGCTCATGCACATACGTGAGGTCCGGCGCGGTGGTGTCATCGGGTCCGCCGGATTCGCCGGGCATGGGATGAAGCGAACGGAGCAGCGCGCGCAGCGCGAACGCCGTCATGACGATGGCGAGCGCCGCGCCGATCGCCGCGACCACGCCCCATGTCGTCGCCGCGCGCCGCTGACGGTCGTGCCATTGCCGTTCCCGCTCGCGCTCCTCCCGTTTGAGCGAGGGCAGCTGCGCCCAGTCATCGTGCCGTATCCAGGTGCCGGCCGGGCTGTATTGGCTGCCGCGCGTGCCGTGGGAGGTGTCCCGGGTCACGTCGGCGTCGTAGGCGACGACCATGTCGAGAGACCGCCCGGCCTTCACGTTGCGCACGGCGAACCGCAGGGTTCCGTCCGTGTCGCGCGACATCTCCGAGACTCCCGCGGAGTGGAGCCACCCCCATGAATCCGACGCGCGGGCGCCTTCGGGGAAGCGTATGGTTCCGGTCACCGTGCCGATGGGGATCGTGTTGTCGATGGATATCGGCTCCCATTGGAAGGACGCGACGTCCTGGTAGAGGGTGGCGGCGCCCACGAGGGTCATCGTCACGTCGAAGCGCATGCTGCGCGCCTTCACGGTGGTGGGGATGTTCCATCCGATCTCCACGGTCTTGGTCGGCGAGTCGTCGAGTCCGTGCACCTTGGCGTAGTCCTGATACTCCGTGGGGTCGTCGTAGATGGGGAGCCCGTCGCGGCCGGGCGTGTACGGCTGCGGGCCCGTGTCCGTCCATGGGGCGTCCGTGTCGGCGATGTACCAGCGCCCGGCGTGGTAGCGGTCCCATCGGGCGTCGGCGGAAACGTCGGTCGGCGAGATCGGATCCTCCTGCGTGTACGTCTGGCCGGTGTCGGCGTCGCGCACGGAGATGTCGGTGATGTCCGTCAGATCGAAACTGTTGATCTCGTAGCGTTGGAAGAGCTGTCTCCACGGAGCGTCGCCGTCGCGCTTGTCGAGCCTCACGTCGATGTGCTGCGTGACCTTGAGGTCGCCGTTGGGTTGCACCGCCATCTCGTAGTCGAGACTGCGGTAGCCGATCGGCGAGGTCCGGACGGCGAAGTGGACGGATGCGAACATCACGGCGAAGACCAAGGCCCCGACGATGAGGCCGCCGACCAGCGCGCCGCCGATCCGTCTTCCGACGGACCGCCGCATCGTCCTGCCATGTCGTGTCGCCATGTCCCGTCGCCCCCGATCTTCGAGATTCCATGCCCGTACGCCATCATCCCACCGGTACGGCGTGTCCCGTCGCATCCGTTCATATCCCGCGGCATCCCGTCGCTGCGCATCACGTCGCGGCGTTCCGCGGGTCAGCGGCCGCCGGAGGAGCCGCCGCCCGACCCGCCGCCGCCTCCGCCGAAACCGCTTCCACCGCCGCTCCCGCCGAAACCGCCGTCGGAGGACGGCGCCGCGGCCGAGATCGTGGAGGAGACGGACGCGAATCCGGAGCTCAGCTGCGAACCGATGTCGCCCAGACCGGCCGCGAACGAGTCGCCGCCGAACATGAAGCCGCCGGAGCCCGGCCCGCCGAATCCGTCCGCGCCGATGGGGGAACCGGACGTGCCGGACGTGTCCGCACCGTCATGGCGGCTCCGCCACCGGTACGGACGGTAGCTCCAATACCAGAGGGAGCCGGAACCGTTCGCGTCGAGCCAATCGGGGTCGGCGACCTCGGGGTATGCCTTGGCGAGTTCGGCCACCATGCGCCGGGAGATGCCGAACGCTGCCGCGTACACCATGTACCAGTCCCATAGGGCCAGGTCGGCCGCGCCGCGGTCGGTGAAGTCGGAGAAATCCTCCATATAGCGTTTGAGCCCCAGGCATCTGCCGCCGAGGTCCTGGCCGCGCGCGGTGAGCGTGAGGGGCGCGCTGGCCAGGAACGTGAACACGCCGGTGAAGAACGACGGGGCGCCCACGCACAGCTGCACGGCGATGTTCGAGGTGAGGACCGGGGTGACGAGCAGCGCGCAGCCGAGAAGCACGAGGAGGATGCCGGGCGTCGCGTAGCTGGGAACCGTCGACCGGGTGGCGTCGAGCAGGATGAACTCGCTTTCCGTGGCTGCGGCGAACCCGCCGAGCGGCTTGTAGCCGTCCTTCCATTTCCTGCAGGCGGCGCGCATCTGCATGAGGTCGAACACCGGGCTTCCCACGCGGTAGGAGATGGCGATGAGCAGGTCCAGGCAGGCGGATTCGGAGCGGCACAGGCCGAGCCCCGGGCGTCCCGCGCCGAGTGCGGCGGGCAGGATGACGATGGTGCTGGTGGAGCGCGCGGCGTTGATCCTGCCCAGGTCGGCGCCGATCATGCGGGAGATGCCGACCGCGTCCGCCCGGCTCAGATCGATGCCGCGGTACAGGTCGGCGGAACCGGGGTAGATGGCGATGGCCTTCTTCACGGCGAGCGCCATCACGGTCGCGGCGAGCGCACGGTCGTCGGTCTTCCCCGTCTTGCCGGACGGGGGCGTGTCGACCGCGTCGATGAGGCGGGCGGCGCAGGCCGGGCTGATGCCGGGCGGATCGCGCCAGTATTCGATGGGACCGTGGTAGCCGGCGAGCCGGCGTGTGCGGAACACGGCGGCGAGCGCCCATGCGATGAGCGTGACGGCCGCGAGCGCGAGGCCCGCCCATGTGGCGAGGCGGAGTCGGGCGGCGCCGCGTTGCCGGTCCCGCCATGCCTGCTCCTTGGCTTTCTCGTCCGCTTTGAGCCGGGCGAGCCTGATATGGGGATCGGAGCGTTTCACGGTGCCGGCATGCTCGGAATCGTAGGCGGCGACGACGTTGATATAGCCGCCGGCCTTGAGGTCGTGGACGGTGAAGCGGAGGGTGCCGTCGTCGGTGCGCCCTTCGGCGTCCGTATTGGTCCCGCTGACGCTTTCGGTGTGCAGCCAGCTCCATGCGTCGGCTTTCGTGACGCCTTCGGGGAACCGCACCACGCCGGTGATGACGCCGGCGGGCACCTGGTTGCTGGTTTCGATGGGCTCCCATTGGAAGGTGGTGACGTCCGGGTGTTTCGTGGCGACGTCGTGCATGGTGAACGAGACGTCGAATCTCAGACTGTCGGTCTCCTTGACGGCGGGGATGTTCCAGCCAATCTCGATGGTCTTGGGCGCGCCGTAGCCGGTGGCGAGCCCGTCCTCACCGGGTTCGTAGGGCTGCGGGTCGTCGGCGCCGTCGGTCACGTCGGCGATGTACCAGTGGTTCGCGTATTCGATGTCCCACGTACCGTCGCCGACGAGGTCGGGGTTCCGCGGTTCGATGCGCGTGTAGGTCTCGCCGGTGGTGGCGTTGCGCACGCTGATGTCCGTGATGTCGGTGAGCTTTTCCGGGTCGAGCGTGTACTGCCAGTAGAGCTGCTTCCAGCGTTTGGTGTGGCCGTCCTCGTCCTCGCGCACCTTGAGCTTGTAGTCGAGGTGTTCGGTGACCTTGAGATCGCCGTCGGCGGTGGCGACGGCCGTGTAGTCGATGGTCCGGTAGCTCATCGTCGCACCGTCGACGCCGCCGACATGGCTGATGACGAGGATGCCCACGAGGACGGCCGTGGCGATCAGCGCGCCGAACACGGCGTTGATCAGTCGTCTGCGCATCGTCGTCCACCTCCTTTCACGAGCTTGTCGCCCCGTTCCGTACGGTCGCCGGTCAGAACCTCACCTGCGGCACGGCGCGGCTCGCCTCGTCGGCGGCGAAGTACTGCGCCTGCGTGAAGTGGAAGAGCCCCGCGATGATGTTGCTCGGCACGGTCTCGATGCGCGTGTTGTACTTCATCACCACGTCGTTGTAGAACTGGCGCGCGTATGCGATCTTCTGCTCGAGCGCCTGCAGCTGGTTCTGGAGGTTCACGAAGTTCTGGTTGGCTTGCAACTGCGGGTACGCCTCGGCCGTGGCCGTAAGGTTGAGCAACGCGCGCGACAGCTGGTTCTCGGCGGCGGCACGTTGGGCGATCGTGGCGCCCGGAGCCGCGGCGGCCATCGCGCCGGCGCGGGCGGCCGTCACCTGCGTGAGCACGCCGGACTCGTGCGCCGCATACCCCTTCACCGTTTCGACGAGGTTCGGGATGAGGTCGGCGCGCTGCTTCAGCTGCACGTCGATCTGCGCCCAACCGTTGCCGACCCGGTTGCGCAACTGCACGAGACCGTTATAGACGGCGATCGTCCACGCGACCAGTCCGATGACGACCGCCAGAATCACCACCACAATCACTATCGCCACCGCCGCACCGCCCATGGCCCGCTCCTTCGCTCGGGGGAACACGGCCGCACCCACGCGCCCCGCGTTCCGTAATCGTCCGCGATCATCCGTAACCGCTTGCACCCATTCTTCCACGCCCCGCAACAAACCGGTACATACCCACCGTCTCCCACCCCGCCGGCGTGTCGCAGCCGACCACATTCCCATGGTGCGGCAACACATAATCTCCATAACGGCGGAATATCAACACCCACCACCGCACCATGAGCGGTTCACCGCACCATGGGGTTTTCGCCGCACCATGGGCCCGGAGCGCGAGGGATTCCCGCGTGGAGAAGCGCGAGCACCGCAATCGGGCACGGTTCTTCCTATGGGCGGCTATCAACCCCTGCGATTCCGCGGATTCCCGCCGACCACGCGCACTCGCGCGGGAGACGCGCGGCTGGTAAACCGAAACCATGACCTCAGATCTCGTACATCATGGCGAATCCTTCGACGGCACGCCCCTCGGGTTCGCGACCAAATCCATCCACCTCGGCAACGGGGTCGACGCCGAGACCGGCGCGATCCGCCGCCCGATTACGCTGGCGAACGCCTACGCGCTGCCCTACGACCCCTCCGACATCAACTGGTCCAGCTCCGACGTGAACCTGTACACGCGCAACGGCCATCCGAACCAGCGTTATCTGGAGGCGAAGCTCGCGAACCTGGAAGGCACCGAGGACGCGGTCGTGCTCGCTTCCGGCGTCGCCGCCCTCGCCGCCACGTTCACCACGCTGCTGAGCCGCGGCGACCACGCGATCTTCTCCGACACGACGTACATCGCCGCCTACCGTTTGCTCAACCAGATCCTGCCGGAGAAGTACGGCATCGAGACGTCGATCGTCGACACGTCCGATCCGCGGAACATCGAACGCGCGATCCGCCCGAACACGAAGCTCGTGCACATCGAGACGCCCGCCAACCCGACCCTCAAGGTCACGGACATCGAGGCGGTGGCCAAGCTCGCGCACGACGCCGGCGCGCTGCTGTCCGTCGACAACACGTTCAACTCGCCGTTCAACGTGCGCCCCGCCGACCTCGGCGCGGACATCGTCATCGAAAGCCTCACCAAATACATCAACGGACACGGCGACGCGCTCGGCGGCGCCATCGCCACCCGCAAGGAGCTCACCGACCAGATCCGCTTCACCTACCAGGTGAACTACGGCGGCATCATCTCGCCGTTCAACGCGTGGCTCATCAACCGCGGATCCGTCACGCTGCCGTTGCGCATGCGCCAGCACAACGCGTCCGCGCTGGCCATCGCGAAGCATCTGGAAAGCCTGCCGCAGGTGCGGTTCGTCGCCTACCCGGGACTCGAATCGCATCCGCACCACGACGTGGCGGCGCGTCAGCTCGCCCGCCCGGACGCGGGCTTCGGCGGCGTCCTCTCGTTCGGGCTCGACACCGACCATGACGGGCACAACCGGTTCGTCAGCAAGCTCAACGTAATCACGTCCGCCGTCTCGCTCGGCCATGACGAAAGCCTCATCGTGTTCCTCGGCGAGGACGACGAACGTCAGTACCTGTACCCGGAGGAGTTCCATCGCGGATTCTTCCGCCTGGCCGTGGGCCTCGAAGACACCGATGACCTCATCCGCGACATCGACCACGCCCTCGCCGAGGCCGGGCTGTAGCGCGGTCGATATACGCGGGAGAACAAACGAGGGGTGGATGCCGGTCCACATATGGGTCGGCATCCACCCCTCGTTTTGCGTTCAGGTCTCTCCCCCAGTCAGACTTCGTCTGACAGCCCCCTCGTCAGAGGGGGCCGAGAGAGAACCAGCGACCACAGTCCGATCGGTCCGAATCAGTCCTCGAACGGATCGAAGTCGCGACGGACGCGGCGGCGCGGGCGCTCGGTGCGCTCGATGCGGTCCGCGTGGTACTCGTCGTAGTTCTCGTCGGTCGCGTAGCGCGGGTTGCGGTCGTAGCCGCCACGGCCGCGGCCGCCGCGACGGTCGTCACGGTCGGAGCGACGGTCGTCGTCACGATCGGAACGACGACGACGCGGACGATCGTCATCACGGTCGGCGCGGGAGACGCGACGGTCGTCGCGGTCATCGTAGTCGCGGTCGGAACGGCGACGACGCGGACGATCATCGTAATCACGATCGCGATCGTCGTAGTCGCGGTCGGCGCGACGGCGACGCGGACGATCATCGTAATCACGATCATCGCGACGGTCGTCACGGTCGTCGGAACGGCGACGACGCGGACGATCGTCGAAATCGTCGTCACGGTCGCGACGGTCGTCACGGTCACGACGCGGACCGCGGGAGCCGCGACGGTCGTCGCGCTCGCCGCGGGCCGGACGGTCGCCGCCGCGACGCGCGTTGTTCTCCTGATCCTCGAAGCCGGGGATCGCGAGGGAGATCTTGCCGCGGTCGTCCACGCCCTGGACGACGACCTCGACGGTGTCGCCCTCCTTGAGCACGTCCTCGACCTGGTCGATGCGCTCGCCGTTGGTGAGGTTGCGGATCTGGGAGATGTGCAGCAGGCCGTCGGTGCCCGGCGTGAGGTTCACGAACGCGCCGAACGACGTGGTCTTGACGACCTTGCCGTTGTAGGTCTCGCCGGCTTCCGGCACATGCGGGTTGGCGATGGAGTCGATGATCTGCTTCGCCTTCTCGGCGGCCTCGCCGCCTTCGGAGGAGATGAAGACGGTGCCGTCGTCCTCGATCGCGATCTCGGCGCCGGTGTCCTCCTGGATCTGGTTGATCATCTTGCCCTTCGGGCCGATGACCTCGCCGATCTTCTCGACCGGGACGGAGGTGGTGATGATGCGCGGGGCGAACTCGCTCATCTCGGCCGGGCCGTCGATGCACTCGTTGATGACCTCGAGGATCGTGGTGCGGGCGTCCTTCGCCTGCTGCAGCGCGGCGGCGAGGATGTCGGCCGGGATGCCGTCCAGCTTGGTGTCGAGTTGCAGGGCGGTGATGAACTCGGAGGTGCCGGCCACCTTGAAGTCCATGTCGCCGAACGCGTCCTCGGCGCCCAGGATGTCGGTCAGGGTCTTGTAGATGTGCTGGCCGTCGACGTCGCCGGAGACCAGGCCCATCGCGATGCCCGCGACCGGGGCCTTCAGCGGCACGCCCGCCGCAAGCAGCGACAGGGTGGAGGCGCACACGGAGCCCATGGAGGTGGAGCCGTTGGAGCCGATGGCCTCGGAGACCTGACGGATCGCGTACGGGAACTCCTCGCGGCTCGGCAGCACCGGCACGAGGGCCTTCTCGGCGAGGGCGCCATGGCCGATCTCGCGGCGCTTCGGGGAGCCGACGCGGCCGGTCTCGCCGGTGGAGTACGGCGGCATCTCGTAGTTGTGCATGTAGCGCTTCGACTGCGGGCCGGACAGGGAGTCGAGCTGCTGCTCCATCTTGAGCATGTTCAGCGTGGTGACGCCCAGGATCTGGGTCTCGCCGCGCTGGAAGAGGGCGGAGCCGTGGACGCGCGGCACGATGTCCACCTCAGCGGACAGGGTGCGGATGTCCTTGAGGCCACGGCCGTCGATGCGGTAGTCCTCGGTGAGGATGCGGCGGCGCACGATCTGGCGCTGCAGCTCCTTGAACGCGTTGCCGAGTTCCTTGTCCTTCTCGGCGTCGTCCATGTCGGTGAACTCGTTGGCGAGGATCTCGCGCACGTGCTCCTTGATCTCGTGGATGCGCTCCTGACGCGGCAGCTTCTCCGCGATGGTCAGCGCCTCGTTGAGATCCTGGTGGGCGATCTCGTCGATGCGGTTGTAGAGGTCCTCGGTGTACTCCGGGAACAGCGGGAACTCGCGGGTCTCCTTCGCCGCGGCGGCCTTGAGCTCGTTCTGGGCCTCGCAGATGACCTTGATGAACGGCTTGGCGGCTTCGAGGCCTTCGGCCACGACGGTCTCGTCCGGCTTGGTCTGGCCCTCGTCGTAGATGAGGTGCCAGGCGTTCTTGCCGGCGCCCGCCTCGATCATGGCGATCGCGACGTCGCCGTTGTCGATCACGCGGCCGGCGACCACGATCTCGAACACGGCGCGCTCACGCTCGGACCAGGTCGGGAAGGCGACCCACTGGCCGTCGATGAGGGCCAGGCGCACGCCGGAGACCGGGCCGGAGAACGGCAGGCCGGAGATCATGGTGGAGGCGGAGGCCGCGTTGAGGGCGACCACGTCGTACGCGTCGTCCGGGTTGACGGACAGGATCGTCTCGACGACCTGCACCTCGTTGCGCAGCGTGTGCGGGAACAGCGGGCGCAGCGGGCGGTCGATGATGCGGCAGGCCAGGATCGCGTCGTTGGACGGGCGGCCTTCGCGGCGGAAGAAGGAGCCGGGGATCTTGCCGGCGGCGTACATCTTCTCCTCGACGTCGACGGTCAGCGGGAAGAAGTCGTAGTTCTCCTTCGGACTGTTGCCGGCGGTGGTGGTGCTCAGCACCATGGTGTCGTCGTCCAGGTAGGCGGCGACGGCGCCGTCAGCCTGCTGGGCGAGACGGCCGGTCTCGAAGCGCAGCGTGCGCTTGCCGAACGACCCATTGTCGATGATGGCCTCTGCGGCCTTGATTTCGGGACCCTCCATCAGGGTTCCTCCTTTGTCTTGTCTTTTCCTACAACCATGCGGCCCTTCTTCAGCCGGGCCAGGCTCTTACATTCGCTTTCGTTCCGGCGGCGCGGCCCCATCCGATCGGACCTCCGATCGGGCCTCCCGCCGTCGCCATGCGCGACCCCCGGCCGCGCCCTCGTGTCAACTCACGATTCGTAAACCGGATTCTCTCGCCGGCCGCACCTTGCGGCCCGTCCTCTCGAATCCGTCCCCTCTTCGGTTGTGTTGCCGTTTGGCAGGCGTATGTAAAACGCCCGAACGCCGTAAGGCGCCCGGGCGGAAGTCTGTACTATCGACGCAGACCAAGCTTCTCGATCAGCGCACGGTAACGGTTGATGTCGTTGCGCTTGAGGTAGTCGAGCAGGGAGCGACGGTCACCGATCATCATCTGCATGCCGCGACGGGAGTGGTGGTCGTGCTGGTGCTTCTTCAGGTGCTCGGTCAGGTCGGAGATGCGCTTGGAGAGCAGCGCGACCTGGACCTCCGGGGAGCCGGTGTCGCCCTCGTGCGTCGCGAACTCGTTGATGATCTGGGACTTCTCTTCAGCCGTAAGTGCCACGGCATCCTCCTTATGGTCGTTGCGCGGTGCCCCATGCTCGGTGCGTGGAGCGCTCTCTATCCGCGGGCGATTTACGCCAAATGGAAACTATAGGACACGGCGCGGACGTGCGTGTCACGCGCAGGGCGAACGCGCCCCGCCCGTCCGCGCCTCTCACGGCCACGAATCACGCGGCGACGGTGGAGAGCAGCCCGCCGAACATGACGACGAGCAGCGCCGCCACCTCGATCACGAAGAACAGGATGAACGACGCCCAGCTGCGCGTGAGCACGTTGAGCGGCGACTCCTTCCTGATGACGACGAGCAGCCCCACCCAAATCACGGCGAACACGGCCACGCCGAATCCGGCGGCGATGATGCCGAGGTTGGCCGCGTTCGCGACGGTCGCCGATTCGCCGTACACGACGTACGTCGAATACCAGAAGTCAAGCCTGAGCAGCGCCACGCCGGCGACGAACTGTTCGGCGGCGAGCCCGATCACGAACAGGATGCGCCAGATCCACCGCCCGGAGTCGACGATCGCGACGCCCAGCATGGCGATGGCCGTCAGGGTGACCGTCCACGAGAGGAACGTCATGCCCTGCGGCGTGAACTCGTCGAGGTGCGCGGTCAGCCACGCGGTGTCGTTGACGGCGAGCGCGCGCCCGTACCAGTACGGCGCGATGATCGCGACGAGCACGGCCACGGCGTACACGGCCCAGCGCACGGGGTGGGAGCGTCCGCGTTCGATGTCCGCGAGCGACAGGTCGGTCTCGGGAATCGTCGCCTCCGGATGCTTCGACACCTCGACCGTCTCGACCCTGCCGTCCACGATCTCGGTGGCCTCGTTGCATTCGCTCTCGTCCGCCATATACCGCCTCGCTTGCCGTCGTTCCTTCACATCCGTCGCGCCCGACCACGGCGCGCGCCGTTTTTCTTCCGTCCACGATACTGCAAGCCGCCGGAGAAGAACGCGTCACGGACATCCATCTGGCTTACGAGGGGTGCCTCCAGACCAGTTTCCCGAGTATGAACCCCGATATAAAGCCACACGTACCCGGGATATCCGGAATCAGGTACCCCTCGCAACAAAGATACGCATTCGGAACAGTTCGAATGCACCCCTCACAACGCAGAAAGCCGGCGGAATCCCGCCGGCTCTTAGTGGAGCGGATGACGGGAATCGAACCCGCGTAATCAGTTTGGAAGACTGAGGCTCTACCATTGAGCTACATCCGCGCATCGTCTCATCGAATCACTCCGATAAAACAACTCGTGCCATTATACACAAGGCCGCGCGACGCACAACCCGCGCGGCACCGTCGTGTCGCCGGCGATGCCGCGACCGGAACCTCCGCAATCGTCCCACCGCCGGGCGGCGTCACACGTCACGCGGGCAGCACGCCGACGTCGGCGGTGCGCACGATGTGCGTCACGCCGGCGTCGTCGCGGATCGTGAGCGACGCGTCGTCGTTCAGCGCGATGGCCTCGCCTTCCAGCGAGCTTCCGTCGGTGAAATGCGCGACGGCGCGGCGTCCGAGCGTGACGCACACGCCAGCCGTCTCGCGCCGCAACGCCGCCGCCGCGTCGCGTGGCCCGGCGGCGAACGCGGCGAGACGGCGGCGCAATGCGACAACGGTCCCGGCGGCGATCCGGTCGCGCACCCCCTCCCCCGACGGCAATGGCGCGTAGTGCAGTTGCAGCGACGTGGCCTGCGGCGTGGGCAGCCGGTCGGCGGGCACGGCGAGGTTCAGTCCGACGCCGAAGACGATGGCGACGCGGCCGGCATCGTCGGGCGCTTCCACCGACGGCCCGCCTCCCGACGCGACCGTTTCCGGCAACGGCACGAGTTCGGCGAGGATGCCGCCGAGTTTCAGTCCGCCGGCGAAGATGTCGTTCGGCCATTTGAGTCCGAGACGGTCGGCGGCCGCGTCATGTCGCGGTTTCGCGCCGGTTTCGGCGAGCGCGGCGCGGATGCCGTCGAGCGTGGCGAGGCCGGCGGTCATCTGCAGCCAGCCGTTCACCGTCTCGTCGACGGCGAGCGCGCGCGGCACGGTCACGACGTACGACACGGTGGACGACTCACCCGGCGCGCTCTGCCACGTGTGGTCGAGACGACCGCGCCCGGCAGTCTGCCGGTCGGCCGCGACGACGGCGACGTATGGGCGATCCGATGCGGCGGAACCACCCACGCCGACCCCGGCGACGTTCCCCGCAAGTTCCCCCGACGCGACCAGCTCGCGCGCGAGCGTGTTCGTCGATCCGCTCTCGTCGACGGCGACGACGCGGTCGGCGACCTGTTCCGTGCGCGGCATGCGCGCATCGTTCCCGATGATTCCCATGTACGCGACTGTAGCGCGCGGCGACGGACGATGATCCGGCCCTTCCACCGTTGCGGGATCGCCGGACCCGCCGCCCGGATCGCCGCCGGAATATGGATGGCCCCGGCCGCGCGGGAAGGGGATCCGCGCGGCCGGGGCCACAGGTGGGACGGCATCGCGTCCGAGAGGAACAGGACACGATGCCGATGATGGTACGTCGTGGAGCGGCGCGTGCGGCGTCACCCCGCGACGACGATTCGGGGAGCGCTCACTCGTGGGCGACGATGATCTTCGCCTCGTAGGGCTTGAGGTCGACGCGCTCGGGAAGCGTGACGTCGGCGGTGCTGTCGAGCACGGCGTAGGTGTCGGCGTCGGTGAAGTTGAACAGGCCGACGATCGTGCGCTCGCCCTCCTTGCGCAGGACGCCAAGAATCGCGTCGTCGTGGGTGTCCCACGTGGTCACCCACGCGTCCGGGCCGAAGCACGGGTCGTCGCGCATCTCGCGCAGCGACTCCATGCCCTCCCACAGGCGGTTCTGGAGTGTGCCGGGCGTGTGGCGCTCGGCGGCCTTCTTCCAGTCGAACTTGCTGCGGTGCAGGTTGCGGCTGTCGGCCACGCGGTCCGGGTCCTCCTTGTAGTCCCAGCCGTTGAGCTGGCCGATCTCGTCGCCGCAGTTGAGCATCGGGAAGCCGCGCAGGAACGCCATCGCGCGGTGGAGCAGCAGGTCGCGGTCGATGGACTTCTCGTAGGCGGGCTTGTCGTGGGTGATGAGCGCCTTCTCGACGCCGCACAGGGAGGCGGCGGTGCCGCAGCTGCGGGCGTCCTTGCTGGCCTCGTCGTAGTTGTACAGCTCGCCCATGGCCCAGCTGCCGGGCACGGTGCCCTCGTAGAAGTGGTACAGGAACTCCTTGTGCTTGAGCGGGTCGATGGCGAGGCGCACCTCCTCGTCCTCGTCGAGGCCCCAGCCGATGTCGTCGTGGCAGCGCAGGTAGTTGACGAACCAGCAGTTGTCCGGCAGGGCGTTGAGCTTGTCGGCCTGGCGCTTGAGCAGACGCACGTCGCCGCTGGCGAGCGCGGCCCACAGGTTCACCATGATGGACACGTTGTACAGCATGTGGCATTCGGGGCGCTCGGGGGTGCCGAAGTAGGCGGCGAGCTCCTTGGGGGCCATGACGACCTCGCCCTTGAGGACGACGGCCGGGCAGACGATCTCAAGCATCATGCGCATCATGCGCACGATGGTGTGGACCTGCGGCAGGTTGCGGCAGTTGGTGCCGAACTGCTTCCAGATGTACGGCACCGCATCGAGGCGGAACACCTCGACGCCGAGGTTGGCGAGGTGCATGACGGAGGTCATCATCGCGGTGAAGACCTTCGGGTTGCGGTAGTTGAGATCCCACTGGAACGGGTAGAACTGGGTCATGACCCACTTGCCCATCTTCTCGTTCCAGGAGAAGTTGCCGGGCGCGGTGTTCGGGAAGACCTGCGGGACGACGGCGTCGTACTGGTCGGGGATGGTGCGGTCGTCGTAGCAGAAGTAGTAATCCTGGTATTCGGGGTCGCCGGCCTCGGCGGCCTTCGCCCAACGATGGGAGGAGGCGGTGTGGTTCATCACGAAGTCGAGGCACAGGCTGATGCCGGCCTTGCGCAGCTTCTTGGTGAGGGCGGCGAGGTCCTCGTTGGAGCCGAGCAGCGGGTCGACGGTGTCGAAGTCCTCGATGGCGTAACCGCCGTCGTTGTCCGGGTGGGGCATCTTCAGCAGCGGCATGAGGTGCAGGTAGGTGAGCTTCTGTTCCTTGAGGTAGTCGATCTTGCCGGCGAGCTTCTTCAGGTCGCCTGCGAACAGGTCGGTGTACATGGTCATGCCGAACATGTCGCCGCGCTTGTACCACTCCGGGTCCTTCTCGCGCTCGACGTCGAGGGCCTTGAGGTCGGCGGGGCGCTCGGCGTAGGCCTCGGCCATGGCGCGCTCGAAGACGGCGAGCTCCGGCGAGTCGCCGTACAGCATGCGGAACAGGGATTCGAATTCGTCGTGATGGCGGGCGAGTCGCGCGGCGAACACGTCGTCGGTCGCGGGGGCGGACTTGGTTGCGGTGGTTTCGGCCATCTGTGACTCCTTTTAGCTGCGATGCCTAACTTCGTCGTTGGTTGTATGCGATGACGGTGTCCAGTGTATCGTCGCGCGCGCGTGTTATCAAACCGGTTCGATAACCGGCGTGTCAAACCGTTTCGAGACGCGTCGCCGCAACGGTAACAGCGTTTGCACCCCACGCCCGTCCACCATCGCCCACCACTCCCATGGTGCGGCAACACACAATCTCCATATCGTTGGAAAATGGCCGTTTTGCGGCACCGCACCATGGGGATTTCACCGCACCATGGGGTTATGAGTCGAGGAGCGCGACGGCGGAGGCGACGCCGGCGTCGTGGGTGAGGGAGACATGCCAGCGGAAGGCGGAGGACTGGGGCACGGACTCGCGCAACGCGCGTGCGACGTCGGCGCGCAGCGCGACGTGCGGGCGGCCGTGCGCGTCGTCGAGAATCTCGACGCCGGACCAGGGGAAATCGTCGATCGTGTACGGCAACGGCCCCTCCCCCACGGCCTCGCACCATGCTTTAAGGACGGCCTCCTTGCCGGCCCATTTGGCGGCGAGATGCACGGCCTCGCCGTCATGCTTCGCCGCCGCGCGGGCCGCGGCCTGGCGCGTCTCGCGCACCGAGAACAGCGCGCGCATGCGCGATCCGGGCAACGCGAGCTGCTCGGCGAACGCCGCCACGTCGACCACGTCATGGCCGAGTCCCAGCACCGGCATGATGACCTCCCATCGATGTGCATGCGAATCGATACGCATACGAATATGCATGAATATGTACGAATATGAAAAAGCCTCCCTCTGACGAAGGAGGCGATTGGCGTCACCGGATCACGCCTCGAAGTAGCCGGAGGCGTTCAGGCGGGCGTCCGGGTCGAGCAGCATGGCCTTCTCGACCTCGTGGGCGTCGTAGCGGCCGCCGCCCGCGAGCTTCACGCCGTCCTCGCGGAAGCGGCGGTTGTCGATCGGCTCGTAGAGCGCGGCGCGGCCCATCATGCCCTCCTCGAGACGGCGCTGGCCGGCGGCGAGACGGGCGTTCGCGCGTTCGCGCCACGCCTCGAGCGCGGCCTCGCCGTCCGCCTTCGCGACGGACGCCTCGAACGCGCCGGGGTGCACGAGCGCCACGAAGCCGGAGACGTGGCCGAAGCCGAGCGACGTGGCGAGTCCGGCCTTGACCGGCTGACCGGCCGCGGAACGGCCGAACACGTCCTCGCCGCCGCCGATGCGCAGCGGCTTCCTCAGCCAGGTCATGTGGTCGTCCTTCGCGAGCTTCGGGTCGACGCAGTCGAGCGCCGCGTTCGCCGGGATGACGCCGGAGGCGAACAGCTGCGTCAGGCCGTTGACCTGGAAGATGCAGGCACCGCCCTTCGCGTGTCCGGTGACGGTCTTCTGCGAAATGACGAACAGCGGGTTGCCGTCGGTGCGGCCGATGGCGTGCGCCAGCGTGTTGTGCAGTTCGGACTCGTTCGGATCGTTCGCGTTGGTGGACGTGTCGTGCTTGGAGACCACGGCGATGTCGTCCGGCGTGACGCCGAGCTTGGCGAGGTCGTGGACCAGCTTCGAGTCACGTCCGCCGAGGCCCGCCGCCAGGGCACCGAGGCCCGGGGCCGGGATCGACGTGTGGGCGCCGTCCGCGTAGGAGTGGATGAAGCCGATCACGCCGGCGACCGGCAGGCCCAGCTTCAACGCGATGTCGCCTCGCGTGAGCAGGATCGTGCCGCCGCCCTGGGACTCCAGGAAGCCGCCGCGGCGACGGTCGTTCGCGCGGCTGAAGAAGCGCGCGTCGATGCCCTTGCCGTACATCTCGGCGGAGTTGGCGGTCGCGTTCATGTTGCCGAAGCCGATCACCGATTCCACGCCGATGTCGTCGATCGCGCCGGTGACGACGAAGTCGGCCTTGCCGAGCGCGATCTTGTCGGCGCCCTCCTCCAGCGACACCGCGGCGGTGGCGCAGGCGGAGACCGGCTGGATCATGTTGCCGTAGCCGCCGATGTAGCTCTGCATGACGTGCGCGGCGACGACGTTCGGCAACGCCTCCTGCAGGATGTCCGTCGGAATCTCGTGGTTGAGGAAGCGGTCGAGGTAGAGCTTGCGCATCGAGGCCATGCCGCCGAAGCCGGTGCCCTGCGTGGAGGCGACAAGCGACGGGTGGATCGCCTGGAGGATCTCCGCCGGGTTGAATCCGGCCGACAGGTACGCGTCCACGGTGGTGACGATGTTCCACAGCGCGATGCGGTCCACGTCGCCGACCATCGAGGCGGGGATGCCCCACTTGACCGGGTCGAAGCCCTTCGGGAACTGGCCGCCGACCGTGCGGGTCATGGCGGCGCGGCGCGGCACGCGGATCATCGAGCCTGCGTGGCGGGTCACGTTCCATTCGCCGGACTCATCGTCGCGGGCGATGGACGTGTGGGCCTCGTCGAGCTTGACGTACTCGCGGGCGACCTGCTCGGTGGGCACGGAGAAGGTGACGTCGTGGTCGAGGTAGACCTCGGCCTCCTCCTCGTCGGCGCCGTCCTTGTAGTCGTCGCCCATGCCCTCCTCGAACGGGCGGATGCCGGAGCGGGCCACGACCTCGTCGTGGTAGCGGTCGGCGATGTCCTCCTCGGGCACGAGGTTGCCGTCGGTGTCGTACCAGCCGGGCTTCGGGCTGTCGGCCCACGTGAGCAGGCCCATGTTCCACGCGAGCTCGAGCACGGCGCCGGCGTTGAGGTCGACGGTGCCGTCCGGGTGGATGCCGAGTTCGGCCTGGGCGCGCGTGCGGCCGGAGCCCCACGGGCCCAGTTCGCCGACGGACACGATGACGATCTCGTCCTCCGGACGGGCGGTCACTCCCTCCCAGTCGGCGAGGTCCACGTGCGGCTGGTGCGGAACGTGCGGCGTGGGGAGGGCCTTGATCCGCTGCCCACGGGGCGCGCTCTCTCCCTCAGTCGCGCTGCGCGCGCCAGCTCCCTCATCAGAGGGAGCCGAGACGGCGGCCGCGGCGTCGGCCTCCGCCTCCGCCCTCAGCGCCTTGATGTCGATCGGCTCGCTGCCGAGACCGCCGGTCAGGTCCACGTCGAGCGGCGCCTCGGCGGCCGCCTTGCGCGAGTCGGCGGTGCACAGGTCGAGCAGCTTGACCGCGATCTGCGCGGTGGAGTACGTGTGGATGCCGTGACGTTCGACGACGGCGACGAGCGGGTCGTTGCCGCCCATCAGACCGGTGCCGCGCACCCAGCCGATCTTCGGATGGGCGAAGGTGACACGGTCCGACCAGGCGTCGCGTTCGGCGCGGGCGCGGTTGACGATCGCATCGAACGCGGACTTGACCTCGCCGTACGCGCCGTCGCCGCCGAACACGCCGCGGTTCGGAGAGCCGGGCAGCACCACGTGCAGCTTGTGCTGCACGTCGGTGTCGGCGCCGATCTTCGCCAGTCCGGCGATCGCGCGCTCGACGCCCCACAGCATGAGGCGGGCCTGCGATTCGAACAGTTCGCCGGAGTCGGCGAGCGTGCCGTGCACCGGCGGGGCGGCGAACGGGAAGAACAGGGTCGGCTCGTAGGCGGGCTTGAGGATCGTGGTGGTCGCGCCGGTCGTCTTCTTCTGGACGTGACCCACCCAGTCCACGAGCGCGTCCACGTCGCGGAAGCTGGACAGGTTCGCGGGCACGAGCCACAGCTTGGCGTCGCCGGTGGCGTGCTCGCGGTACGCCTGGCGGCCCCACGCCTTGATGGACGGCCTGAAGCTGTGCGAGGTGGCGATCACGGTGGCGCCGCCGGCGAGCAGGCCCTCGACCACCTGGGCGGCGATCGAGTTCGGGCTCACGCCGGTGACCACGGCCACGTCGCCCGCGAAGCGGGAGGCCTGCGCGTCGGACGAGGCCGGCTCGAGCGCCTCGGAGGCGATGCGGTCGAACGCGGACTTGAGCGTCTCGTCATCGGCCTTCGCCGCGAACCACCGGGCTTCGGCGGCGACGGCCTTGCCGAGGCCGATGAAGCTGCCGGCGAGCGCGTCCGCGTCGCCTTCGTAGTAGGCGCGGGCGAGGTCCTCGCGGGCGGAAGCCCAACGGTCGTCGAAGAGGATGGCCTTGTTCGCGTCGAAGCGCGGCTCGACCTGCTTGGGCCAGTCGGAGCCGAGTTCAGCGCTGACGGCCGCGACCACGGCCGCGTTCTCGTCCTCGCCGGCCTCGGGCGCCGGGGCGGCCACGCCGAGCTCGTTCAGCACGAACCGTGCGGTGGCGGCGAGCACGCCGTTGGCGCCGGTGACCTTCTCGGCGAACGCGTCGAGCGCGGCGGAGTCGACCACAGCACCGCCCGCGGCACCGCCGGCGGACGGCTTGGAGACGGCCACGCCCTTGGTCTGGCCGACCAGGGCGACGGCGTCGTCGATGAGCTTGTCGGCGGCGGCCGCGTTGGCGGCGGCGCCGGTCGGCAGCTTGGCGAGGTCACCGCCGCGCGAGCTGGAGCCCTCGCGGGTGTCGAGCAGGAGCGCGGCGGTCGTGGCGGCCACCCAGCCTTCGCCGAGCTGCCACACGCCGGTCACGCGTTCGCGGATGTGCGCCGGCTTGACGCCGGCCGCGCCGAACAGGGCACGCAGACGGTCGCGGATCGCGTCGGAGAGGACCGGACCGAACGGCTTGTAGTTCGGGGCGGCCTTGTTCACGATCTGGGCGAGCTGGGTGAGCGTCGCCTCGGCGGCGCCGTCCACGCTGGCCACGCCCAGCTCGGAGCTGATGTCCATGAGCAGCTGGTTGCGGCGGGAGGACACGCCGTTGGTGAGCGTGTCGGTGGTGTCGGAGGCGCCAATCTGGTCGAGGCGCACCTTGGCCGAGTAGGCCATGAGCACGCCGATCGCGTCGGCGGCCTTGAACGGCAGGTCGGGCACGTCCGCACCGGATGCCCCCTCAGCCGGCTGCGCCGGCAGCTCCCCCGATGACGGGGGCGCAGGGACGGCGGGAGCCGAAGTCGGGGCCGGAGCGGCGGCACCCGCGGCAGGAGCCGGAGCCGCGCCGGAGCCGAGCTTGGCGACGGCGGAGCCGCCGGCCGGGGCCGCCTCGACGGCGGCCGAAGCGGCCGGAGCGCTCTCCGGCTCCTCCTCGGGCACAAGGCTGTCCGAATCGGTCATGTACACACGGCCTTCGTCGCGGCCCACGTTGTAGACGGTGACGTCGGTGCCGGCGAACTCGGGCAGACGCAGGGTCTTGGCACCGAGGTTGGCGAGGGTCGGCGCGTTGCCGAGGCCGACCTCCACGTACTCCTCCACGCCGAGACCGCCCTGCGCGGCCTTGTGGAAGAGCAGCGACTGGGTCTCGATCCAGCGCACCGGGGAGGCGAACTGCCAGGAGAGCAGTTCGGTGAGCAGCAGGCGGCCGAGCTTCTGGTCGTCGGCGGCGTAGGAGTCCCACACAGCCGGATCGTCGAGCGCGGCCTTGATGCGCTCGGAGGGCACGACCTCGAGGATCTTCGCCGCGAACTCCTTGGTCATTTCGAACGGCGTGGCCACGAGGTTCGGGATGTAGCGGCCGACGAGGCGGCCACGGTAGTCGATGTGCGCGGGAAGCAGCGCGTCGAGCTTGTCACGGAACTCGGGCACGCCCTTGCGCAGCAGCGTGGAGTGGAACGGCACGTCGATGCCGGGCACGAGCATGAACGCCGGCTTGCCGCCCGCCTCCTTGGCGCGGCGGTTCGCGTCGGCCTGCAACGCCTTGAGGCCCGCGATCGTGCCGGCGACCGCGTACTGCGCGCCGGCCAGGTTGTAGTTGACGATCTGCAGGAACTCGCCGGTCTTCTCGGACACGGATTCGACGTACGCCTTCACTTGCGAGTCGCCCACGCCGAACTGGTTCGGGCGCAGCGCGCCCATGCGGTAGTTGGAGCGGCCCTGCGCGTCGCGCGGGATGAGGTGGTGCATCGTGGAGCCGCGGTGGAACACGAGTTCGAGCACGGTCTCCAGCGGGATCACGCCGGCGAACGCGGACAGCGCGTTGTATTCGCCGAGCGAGTGGCCGGCGAAGTAGGCGGGCCAGATGTCGCTGCCGGATTCGCGCAGGCGCGCGGTCTGCGCGAACGCGACGGTGGCGAGCGCGACCTGCGTGAACTGCGTGAGGTTGAGCAGGCCTTCCGGGTGGCGGTAGGTGACGCCGTTGGCGGTGAGCTCCTTGGGGTTGTCGCGCACGAGGGCGAGGATCGAGAATCCGAGCTTGGAGCGGGTGAGCCTGTCGGCGCGCTCCCACACATCGCGGGCGGCGGGCGACTTGGCGCGCTCGTCCAACACCATGCCCTGCTTCTGGATGCCCTGGCCAGGGTAGACGAACGCGGCCTCGGGCGCGCGCACCAGCGCGGTGCCGCGGGAGACGAGCTGGCCGTCGATGCGGCAGGCGACCTCGAGGGCCATGCCACCGTGGCGCACCTTGCCGACGCGTTCGACGGAGATCTCGACCTCGTCGTTCAGCTGGACCATGCCGTACATGTTGTAGGTCCAGCCGGCGATCTCGTAGTGGGCGCCCTTCTCGTCGGCCGCCTGCACCGCGTGCTGGGCGGTGGCGGACAGCCACATGCCGTGCACGAGCGGCGCGGCGAGGCCGGAGATCGCGGCGCCGCGCTTGGAGGTGTGGATCGGGTTGAAGTCGCCGGAGGTGCGGGCGAACGCGGTCATGTCGTTCGGCGCGGTCACCTTGACACGGCGCAGCAGACGCCTCGGCGTAGATTCGATCTCGTCGTGCTTCGCGTCGCCGAACTCCGGGGAGTCGACGGGCAGCGCGTCGGAGTAGACGCGGCCGCGGATCGCGAAACGTTCGGTCTCGCGGGCGAGCAGCGTGCCGTCGGCGGCGGCGTGGGTCACGTGGATGGTGACGACACGGCCGGACGCGGATTCGAAGTAGTCCTCGGCCCAGGAGGTGAGCGTGACGGTCTCGCCGACATGCTTGAGCAGTTCGTCCTCGGTCTCTTCGAGTTCGATGAGATGGTCGAGGTGGACGGCGTTGAGCAGACCCTCGATGACCGGGTATCCGTTCACGGACACGGAGCCGAGCGCCGCGTAGATCGCCGGCCAGGCGGGTCCGACGAGCGCGTCCGGCGCGATGCGGGAGGCGCGCAGCGTGCCCGGCAGGGCGCCGCCGGTAGCCGCCTCGTGGTCGTAGCCGAGGTTCGCGGAGAACGTGTAGGTGGCGTGCGCCTCGCCGAACGGACGCGAAGCGGCCGTGGCCGCGGTCTCTCCCCCAGTCACGCTGCGCGTGCCAGCCCCCTCGTCAGAGGGGGCCGAAATGGCCGGCATCGCGGTCAGCTTGTCGCCGGTGATGGCGGTGTTGCCGATGCCGGCGGTGGCGGCGAGCATCGCGTACACGTCCGGAATCAGCCGTTCGCGGTTGACGATCGGCATGCCGCCGGTCGCGTCGGTCGGCACGGTGAGCGGGATGACGATGTCGCGCACGGCGTGCTTCGACTTGCCGCCGTCCGGATCGTCGTCCCAATACGTGTCGAGATGGATGTCGAGGTCGTATTCGCCGTTCGCGGCGTCCACGGCGCGGATCTCGTAGTCCTTGTCGCCGAGCTTGGTGCCGTACGCCGGGTTGTCGGTCACGTGGCCCACCCAGGAGATGTTCGGCGACTTGCGGATGAAGTCCTCGGCGTTTTCGGCCTCGCCGAGCGTCGCGTACTCGTCCTCGGCTTCAGCGCCGGACTCCTTCGCGCGCTCCAGCGCGGCGGCCTCGAAACGGCCGAGGATGTCGGCCACCGGCTCGTCGACGGTGGTGATGCCGGCCACGGAGATCGGGCCGGGGATGACACGCACGGAATCCGCGGAATAGCGCGGGTCCTCGGACTGCCAGAGCTGATCCTGACCCCACCAGCGCAGCAGGTCGTTGTCGATGACCGGCACGAACGGCATCGGCTTCGGGTATTCGCGCACGAGCACAGGGAACCACGCCTCGTCGGCCGGAGTGACCTTGAGCTCGGCGGCCTGCGGGTAGGCGGCGGCCAGCGCCTTGAGCGCGGGCGCCGGATCGGCGATCACGTCGTCGCGGGTCACGTCGAGCTTCGAATCGAACTCGCCGGAATCCACGTCGGCCACACGGGCCTCGATGCGGTGCAGCAGGTGCAGGAAACGGTCGGCGTACGTGTCGTCCACCCACGGGTAGGCGAGATCGGCGAAACGCTGCGCCCACTGGAGGTAGGTCATCGAGGCCAGGTCGCCGAAGTACGGCTTGGCGGTGCGGTCCAGCGCGGCGATGATCTCGTCGCGGCGGGACTCGAGCTCCTCGGGGTGCTTCATGACGCGCACGAGCAGACGGCCGCACACGGCGGAGGCGTTCTCCACCTCGTAGATGTCGGCGTGCAGATGGCTCAGACCGGACGCGACGCCGCCCACGGACTTGCCGGACGGCACCCAGCGCTCGCCGGCGGGGGCGAACGGGTCGTCGGCCGCGCCGGACGCGGCGACGGTCTCGGCGGTGATGCCGGGGGTCTTGACGAGCAGCTGCTTGACCTCGGGGCTGGTGTGCGCCTCCTTAGCGGTCATGACGGCGGTGCCGACGAGCACGCCATCGACCGGCATGTCGGGCAGGCCGTAGGCGCGCGACCACTGGCCGGACAGGTAGTCGGCGGCGCGTTCCGGCGTGCCGATGCCGCCGCCGGCGACGAGCACGAGGTTGTCGCAGGCGCGCACTTCGGCGTAGGTGGAGGTGAGCAGGTCGTCGAGCGACTCCCAGCTGTGGTGGCCGCCGGCGGCGCCGCCTTCGACCTGCATGAGGATGACGGTCGGGGCGACGGCCTTGGCGATGCGGATCACCTGACGGATCTGGTCGACGGTGCCGGGCTTGAAGCTCACGTACGGCAGGCCGTCCTTCTTGAGCTGCGCGACCAACGCCACGGCCTCGTCGAGCTCGGGCACACCGGCGGAGACGACGACGCCGTCGATCGGCGCGCCGGACGCGCGCTTCTTCGGCACGATGCGGGAGGAGCCGAACTGGAGGTTCCACAGGTAACGGTCCATGAACATGGCGTTGAACTCGACGGTGCGGCCTTCGTCGAGCAGCTCCTCGAGCTTGGCGACGTGACGGTCGAACACCTCGGCGGTGACCTGGCCGCCGCCGGCGAGCTCCGCCCAGTAGCCGGCGTTCGCGGCCGCGGCGACGATCTCCGGATCGACGGTGGTGGGGGTCATGCCGGGCAGCAGCACCGGCGGCTTGCCGGTGAGCTCGGAGAACTTGGTGACGAGGCGGTCGCCGGCGGGCGTGTGCGCCACGCGCGGGGCGAACGCCTTCCAGTTCTGGGTGCGCAGCGTCTCGGCCTCGGCCGGGTCGAGCGTGGAGAGGGCGGCGCGCTCGGCGAGCGTGGTCGCTTCGACGACGCCCACGCCGGTGCCTTCGACCACGTTGCCGATGAGCTTGCCGAGCGTGGAGCCCGGGCCCATGTCCACGATCCACAGTTTGGCCGGGTCGGTGTCGGTCAGGGCCTCGCGCACGCGGGCGGCCCAATCCACATGGTTGAGCAGCACCTCCTCGGCGAGCGCGCGGGCGCGGTCGGTGTCGAAGCCGCAGGCCTCGGCCCAGGCGATCGTCTGGTCGACGGCGGGCTTCATGAGCGGGGAGTGGAACGGCAGGGTCACGTCGAGGTACTCGAGCACGGGCGCGAACACGGCGCCGCCGCGCACCTTCTCCTCGCGCAGGGCGGCCTGCTTCTTGTGCTCCTTGGCGACTTCGACGGCGAAGGCGGCGAGGTCGTCCGGGAAGCCGGAGATCACGTGGTGGTCGTCCGAGTTGGTCACGGCGATGGCGATCGGTCCGCGCGGGTTGTTGACGCGGGCGGCGAGCGTCTCGACCTGGGCGCGGGTGGCGCCGCGCACCGACAGCATCGGCGTGGCCTCGCCGTGCAGCGGGTTCAGGGCGAGTTCGCGGGCGGCGCGCGTGCCGGCGGCGCCGATCAGGGCGGCGGTGGCGAGGATCTCGTCGATCTGGTCGCGGGCGGCTTCGATGGAGCCGGTCTGCTCGATGGCCTTGGCCATGTGGACGGCGAGCACGCCCTGCGAGTGGCCGAGCACGGCGGCCGGCTTGGCGGCCGGCAGCGTGTAGCCGAGGTGTTCGAGGTCGATGAGCGCGCCGAGCTGGGTGAGGGCGATGCCTTCGACGGAGGCGGTGGCGTCGGCGGCCGCGCCGAGGCGGGCCGGGTTCGGCGTGAAGCCGAACAGGTCGACCGGGCGGCCGGTGGTGGCGAGCAGGTCGGCGTTCACCGGCGTGAGCTTCGTGTAGGCGGCGTCGACGTGCGCGTGCAGCGCCTCGGCGAGCGTCGGATCGGTGGTCTGGTCGGCGAGCGCGACCGGCCACGGCGTGGACTGGCCCGCGAAGGCGAGCGCGTGCGGCGTCTCGCCTGCGGCGAGCTGGTCGAGGAAGAATGTGCTCATTGGTGTTCCTTGTCTGTTGTTGCGTTACGTAAGTCTGTGGTTACGTTCTGTTATGCGGATGGCTCCGTCGTCGGACAGTCCACTGGACTGTCCTCCTCCTCGCGCTGATCGGTCTGCCGAACGGACCGATCAGAGCGGCTGGTTGCCGTGGTGCTTGTCGTTCGCGCGGACGCGGCGTTTGGTGGCGAGCGTGCCGAGCGAGGCGACGATCGCCTCGCGCGTCTGCTCGGGGTCGATCATCGCGTCGATCTGCCCGAGTTCGAGCGAGAGGTTCGCGTTGACGGTGGTCTCCTCGTAGTCGGCGATGTACTTCGCGCGCAGCGCCTCCACGTCGCGCCCGGACGCCTTGGCTTTGGCGAGGTCGTGGCGGTGGATGATGTTCACCGCGCCGGCCGCGCCGAGCACCGCGATCTGCGAGCTGGGCCAGGCGAAGTTCATGTCGGCGCCGATGGCTTTGGATCCCATCACGATGTACGCGCCGCCGAACGCCTTGCGCAGCACGACGGTGACGAGCGGCACCTGCGCGTTCGCGTACGCGTAGATGACCTTCGCGCCGCGGCGGATGATGCCCGCATGCTCCTGTTCTGCGCCGGGCTTGTAGCCGGGCGTGTCCACGAGGGTGACGACGGGCAGGTTGAACGCGTCGCACAGGCGCACGAACCGGGCGATCTTCTCGGACGAGTCCACGTCGAGGATGCCGGCGTTCACGTTCGGCTGGTTCGCGACGATGCCGACCGGGCGGCCTTCGACGCACGCGAAGCCGACGAGCGCGGACGCGGCGAACAGTTCGTGCACCTGCACGAACTCGCCGTAGTCGACGATGCAGCGGATCACGTCGAGCATGTCGTACGGCTGGCGGTCGTTGTCGGGCACGAGCGTGGCGAGCCGTTTCGCGGTCTCGCGTTCGGCGCGCGTGGCGGCGTACGCGTAGACCGGCGGCTGTTCGTCGCAGTTGGACGGCAGGTAGGCGAGCACGGTGCGCGCGTAGTCGATCGCGTCGGATTCGTCGGCGCCGAGGTAGTGCGCGACGCCCGACTTGCGGTTGTGGACCTCGCCGCCGCCCAGGTCGGCCATCGAGATGGTCTCGCCGGTCGCGGCCTTGACGACGTCCGGTCCGGTGACGAACATGTCGGAGTTCTCGCGCGTCATGATGATGAGGTCCGTCAGGGCCGGGCAGTAGACGGCGCCGCCCGCGCACGGGCCGAGGATCAGCGAGATCTGCGGCACGTAGCCGCTCGCCTCGCACGTCTTGCGGAAGATGCGCCCGTACTGGGTGAGCGCGGCGACGCCTTCCTGGATGCGCGCGCCGCCGGAGTCGACGATCGCGACGATCGGCACCTTGAGCGCGATGGCCATGTCCATGAGATGGCAGATCTTCTCGCCTTCCGCGGTGCCGAGCGTGCCGCCCTTGACGGAGAAGTCCTGCGCGTAGACGGCGACCTTGCGCCCGTAGACGAGGCCGAAGCCGGTGATGACGGCCGCACCGGCCTTCCCGGCGTTGATGTCGCCGCCTTGGAAGCGGCCGATCTCCTCGAAGGTTCCGGTGTCGAACAGCAGGTCGAGGCGTTCGCGCGCCGTCTTCTTGTGCTTGGCGTGCTGCTTGTCGCGCGCGCGGTTCTCGGCGTCGCGCGCGAGTTCGGCGGCCTTGACGACGGCCGCGCGCAGCGGCTGGCGGCCGTCGCCGGCGCCGCCCTGTCCGGCGGCCTGCTTCACGGCGTCGCGCACGGCGGGCATCTCCACGATGTCGGTCATTCCGTGGCCTCCTTCCCGTTGTCCTCGGCGTCGCCGGCCGAGCCGGACGCCCCAACCACGTCCAGCGTGACCAGCGTGTCGCCGGCTTCGACGCCGTCGGCCGGGCCGACGAAGATCTTCTTCACCGTGCCCGCGGCCGGCGCGTACACGTAGTTCTCCATCTTCATCGATTCGAGCACGACGATCAGGTCGCCCTTCGCGACCTCCTGGCCCTCCGCCACGTTGACGCGCGTGACGACGGCCTGCATCGGCGAGGCGATGACGCCGGACTTCGCGCCGTCGTCGATCGGCCCGCGTGCGACGGATCCGGCGTGCGAGCCGGACCCGCGCAGCGGCTGCGTGGGTCGTTTCGCGCCGCGTGCGCGCGCGCCGCCGGTCAGGTTCTCGACGACGTCGAGCGGCACGGTGAGCTTGACGCGACGATCGTTCATCTCGATGACGAACGTCTCGGAGGCGACCTTCGCGTCCGCGCCGGGCGCGCCGGCGAGCGACGCCGGCTGCCCGCCGCGCGCCGCGTTCGCCTCGCGGTTCAGGTACGTGCGTTCCAGCCATTTCGTGCTCACGTCGAACGCGTGGCCGTGTTCGGCGGTGAACGCGTCGTCGCGGAAGATCTCCTTGAACAGCGGGATCGGCGTCGGCACGCCTTCGATGACCATCTCGTCGAGCACGCGGCGCACGCGCGCCACGGCGGCGGCGCGGTCCTGCGCGGTGACGATGACCTTGCCCATCATCGAATCGAATTTCGGCGACACCGTGTCGCCCTGCGTGACGCCCGTGTCGATGCGCACGCCGGGGCCGGACGGCCACACGATGCGCTCCAGCGTGCCGGAGGACGGCGTGAGGTTCGTGGCCGGATCCTCGGAGGTGATGCGCAGTTCGAAGCTGTGGCCGCGAGGTTCGGGCGCGGGTGTGAGCTCGCCGCCGGCGGCGATGTTGAGCTGCTCGCGCACGAGGTCGAGGCCGCTGACCTCCTCGGAGACGGTGTGTTCGACCTGCAGTCGCGGGTTCACTTCGAGGAAGTAGACCTTGCCGTTCGGCGTGACCATGAACTCGCAGGTGCCGAGTCCCGTGTAGCCGACGGTGGTGAACAGGCGGCGGGAGTATTCGACGAGCGTCTCGGCGACCTTGTCCGTCAGGAACGGCGCGGGCGCCTCCTCGACGAGCTTCTGGTTGCGCCGCTGCAGCGAGCAGTCGCGCGTCGAGTAGACGGTGAAGTTGCCGTGGCTGTCGCGGCCCGACTGGGTCTCGACGTGGCGTGCCTTGTCGATGAACTTCTCGATGAAGTACTCGTCGAGGTCGCCGCCTTCGAGCGCGTCGTGGTTCGTGTAGAAGCGGCGCAGCTCCTCGTCGTCGCGCACGACGGTGATGCCGTGCCCGCCGCCGCCGTCGGTGCGCTTCATCATGATCGGGTAGCCGTGCGTGTGCGCGAAGTCGAGCAGCGTGCGGATGTCCTTGACCGATTCGGACAGGCCGGGCACGGGCGGCACCTTGGCGCGCAGCGCGACGCGGCGCGCGGTGATCTTGTCGCCGAGCTCGGTGAGCGCGGTGTGGTGCGGCCCCACCCAGATCGCGCCGGCCTCCTCGACCTTGGCGGCGAAGGACGGCACTTCGGACAGGAAGCCGTAGCCGGGGTGGACGGCGTCCGCGCCGGAGCGCTTCAGGATGTCGATGAGCCGGTCCTCGTTGAGATACGTGTCCTGGTAGGTGTCGCCGGGCAGCAGGTACGCCTCGTCGGCGAGCGACACGTATTGCGACTCGCGGTCCTGTTCGGCGTAGACGGCCACCGTGGCGATGCCCATCTCACGCGCGGTGCGGACCACGCGCATGGCGATTTCGCCGCGGTTGGCGATGAGTAGTTTCTTGACGGATTGCCCCATGACGTCAGATTCTGCTCTTCAAAACTGACGGTTTCAATCGAAACGTCCACAAAACCCGGCGCGGACTTTTGTCACCTTCCACAAACGTCACCGTAGCTTGACGGTTCTATCCTCGATGTCAACGCCGGCGGAGAGCCGCGGCATCCCGTATTCGTTTCGGGCCGCGACCGTAACGCCGGGAAGGCCGCGGACCATCCGGCGGCCGGGCGGAATCCCTCGTTCGGGTCCGCGTTTTCACGAGAAGGGAATCATCTCATGCAGTCCAACACCCCTACGCCCGCCGCGCAATCGTCCGCCGCCAAGTCCGTCTCCATCGCGCGCCGCGTCGCCGCCGTCTCCTGGAAGCCGGTGCTGTTCGCCGTGCTCATGTGGGTCTCCGCCGCCGCGGGCGAGATTCCGATTCCGGGCACGCCGGTGCCGATCACGCTGCAGACGTTCGTCGTGATGCTCGCCGGCCTCATGCTCACGTGGCGTCAGGCGGGCGCCGCGGTCGCCACGTATCTCGCGGCCGGCGCCGCGGGCCTGCCGGTGTTCGCCGGCGGCACCTCCACGATGGCGCTCGTCGGCCCGAGCGCGGGCTTCCTGCTCGGCTTCCTGCCGGGCGTGGTCGTCATCGCGTGGCTCAAGGGCAAGGCTGGCGAACATGGCGTCAAGGCGACGCTCCTCGGCGCGCTGCGCTACTTCGCGGCCGCGTTCCTCGGCGGCGTCGTGGCCGTCTACGCGTTCGGATTCCTCATCCAGTCCGCGCTGACCGGCGCGCCGATCGCGGCCGTCGCCATCGCCTCGATGGGCTTCGTGATCGGCGACATCGTCAAGGCCGCCGTTGCCTCCCTCGTCGCCGCCGGCCTCGCCAAGCTCCGCTGACACCCATTGGCATCGGCCCCCTCTGACGAGGGGGCTCCCGGCGAAGCCGGGTGGGGGAGAGACCGCGGCCGCAGGCTGGAGGAAACGGAATCGGCCGTAGGCCGATGCGATATCCCCGCGGCCTACGGCCTCTCCTCTGCTCTCCCCCAGTCTCACTACGTTCGACAGCCCCCTCAGTCAGAGGGGGCCTAGTCATATACCGCTTACTGCAGCAAGCCCACTTCGCTGGCGAGGAGGGACCGCACCTCGCCATCCTCGGTGCGCACGCTGATCGACGCGTCGTCGTTCAACGCGACCACTTCGCCACGCACGGCGCTACCGTCGATGAGCTGCGCGTCGACGGTGCGCCCCATCATCCAGCACACGTGTCGCATCTCGGCGCGCAATCGTCCCGACTGCACGAGCGGCGCGGCGACGAACGCCTCCAACCGCGACCGCATCGACTCGACGAACCGCGCGATGATGAGGTCGCGCAACCCGTCGACCGGCGGCAGCGGCCCCACGTTCATCTGCAGCGACGTGGCCTGAGCCGTGGGCAGATGGTCGGCCGGCATAAACAGGTTCAATCCCGCGCTGAACACGATGGCCTTGCGTTCGGAATCCCCGTGCAGCGGCATCACCTCGGCGACCGTGCCGCCCAGCTTCAACCCGTGGCAGTACAGGTCATTCGGCCATTTGAGCTGGAAGCCGCACTCATCGTCGTACGGACGGGCACCGCAGTCGTCGACCGCGCCCTCCAGCGCGTCCAACAGGGACAGCTCGGCGATCATCGCCAGCCACCCGTTGACCATCTCGTCGTCCGCGACCGTCTCGGGAATCACGCTCACGAACGTCGCCGCCAACGATTTGCCCGGCGCCGTGATCCACTGGCGTCCGAACCTGACCAGCGCGTTGCTCAGATAATCGGCGGTGATCACGGTGACCGGCAGCTCGCCCTCACCGCGCTCCAACACGATTTCGCCGCGTTCGAGCATGCGCCGGGCCTCGGCGTGCGTCGAATCCATATCCGCGACCGATACGACCTTGTCCGCGATGCGCCTCGTATGCTCCAGCTCCGATGCTGCGACCTTCAACAGTGAAATCATGCCCACCACCATACGCCCCGCCTATCCCAAACCCTCCCGCCTCGCCCGCCTCCCTCTGACGAGGGAGGTGCCGGCGCAGCCGGCGGAGGGAGAGACGGTCGGCGCAGCCGGCGGAGGGAGAGACGGTCGGCGCAGCCGATCGAGCGAGGTGACCGCGACGCTAGAATACTGCCCTATGAGCGATGTCACAGCGAATCCCCCTTCCCCGGCCGAATCGGCGACGTCCCGAACCCACGCATCCGCGGGATCGGCGGGCACGTCGTACCGCCCCATCGACCGCATCGGTGCCGTGGCGCGGTGGGCGCTGGCCGTGGCGGCGGTGCTGTGGCTCTCCTGGTGCACGGCCGTCGGCCCGTTGTACTGGGCGGATTCCTCGATCGCCGCGTTCCATTGGCTGAACGCGTTGTACGGCATCCTCGCCTTCGTCATCTATATGGCCATCATCGTCGCGCTGATGCGCGTGGGCAGGCGGGAGCCGCTGCTCGGCTGGCGCACGGACCGCGCGACCGGCGAGCGCACGCCACGCCGCATCCTGCCGTTGCGTCGGCGCAATCGTCCCGACGTTCCCACCGACGTGACGTCCGCAACCGCACCGACCACCCGTCGCGCGCGATGGTGCGCCCGTGTGCGCACCATCGCGGCGCACTCCCGGACGTTCCTCTCCCGCTGGATCGTGCGTCTCACCGACCGGCGCTGGAAGCTGTGGACCGTCTTCCTCGTTGGCTGGCTGTGGGCGCCGACCACGTTGCTCGCCGCGTTCGGCGCGGACCTGCGCAGCCAGGCTCGCGAGTTCAGTTGGGCGTGGAACCAGTGGACCGGATTGAAGCAGCCATACATCGGCTTCTTCTCGTTCGCCCCGATGGACATCTACCCGACCGCCCACTACCTGTGGCCCGCCGACCCGACGTATCTGACCGACCAGCACAACATCGTGCTCACCCTCTTCTACGGGTCGACGATGGCCGCGAGCCGGTATCTGACCGGGTCGAACGACTGGGGCGTGATCGCGCTCGCGGCGGCCCAGTTCCTGTTCGCCGTCTGCTGCACGGCGGCGACCGCGCACCGCTTCCTCAATCTGCCGTGGATGCGCCGCACCGACGTGCGCACGGCCCGGCGTGACTTCGCGCATCCGGAGCGCGGCAGCCGGTTCCGTCCGCGCGCGTTCGCCCGTCCCGAACGCGGCGTGCGCCCGGCGCTGCCGCCCGAGGCGGCTCACGCGGGCGTGCGTCTCGCGGTGGTCGCATTCTTCCTCGTCTGCCCGCTGGCCGTGTTCTCGACGATCTCGCTGACGAAATCCCCGCTGTTCGCGTTCGCGTTCCTCTGGGCGTTCGGCTTCTGGTACGAGCTCCACGCCCTCACCGACGCCTCACGAACCGACGCTCCCCGTTCCCCCCGGAATGCCGCCTCGTCCCCCCGCTCCCCCCGGGAGGGGGAGCTGGCCGCCACAGGCGGACTGAGGGGGTCCCGCAAGCCCCTTATTCTCCGTCTCCCCCGCCGCACGCTCGTCGCGTTCGCCGCGGCGAACGCCGTCATGCTAATCTCCGCGAAATACGCGTGGTACGTGCTGCTCTTCGAGTTCGTGCTCGCCATCGCCGCCGACCGCCGCCGCTGGGCCACCTACGTGGTCGCGATCCTCCTGCCGACGATCCTCATCCACGGCGGCATCTCGATGGCGATCTCGTCGGGCGCGATCATCGGCGGCGACCCGATCGAAAGCCACGGCGTGCAGTTGCAGATGATCGCCCGCGTCGCCGAACGCGCTCCGGAGACGATCCCGGAATCGGCGCGCAAGGAGCTCGCCCCCGTCTTCAACCTCGATCAGATGGCCGACGCGTATTTCCCGCAGGACGCGGACCCGGTGAAATCCTCCGGCATCCAGTCGAAGAAGGTGAGCTACCGCTGGCGTTCCGTCAAACCCGACGACATGAAGAGCTTCAACAAGGCGTGGCTCGAGATCGTCAAGGCGAACCCGGTGGTGGCGATGGACGCGCTGATGGCGAAATGCTACGGCTACTTCGACATCGCGGACCTGCCGTACGTGTCGATGAACTACTACGTGGACAGCGACTACGTGCAGAAGAACTCGACGTGGCTCAAATACGTCAACCACGCCTGGCGCGAGCGCGTGGCCACGTTCGCCGACTCGTGGGGCGCGATCCCGGTGCTCGGCTGGGTGACGCACGGCAACTTCTATGTGATCCTGACGTTGCTCATCGGCGCGGCCGAGGTGATCCTGAAACGGTGGCGCTCGCTCGCCTGGCATCTGCCGCTGCTGCTGCTCATGGGCGTGATGATCACCGCGCCGGCGAACAACTTCGAACGCCACATGCTCCCCGTCGCCTTCTGCTTCGCCTTCCTCTGCCTCACCTTCCACCGCGATTCGCGCGGAACGGCAACGGACAGCAGCGCCATCGTCACCGCCGAAGCCCGCCCATAGGCATAGAGGCGTATAGGCGTATCCGCGTGTCGGGCCGCCCGTCAGGCCCGCCCGTCGTCCAGTGGATTACGTTTTCGCTTCCCGTCATGTCTCCCGTCTGAGAGCATGGTGATGCAACGAAGCATCATGGGAAACGGGCGACATATGAACAGCATCCTCTCCAATGGCGCGGCCGTCGCCGTCTGCACGATCTGCATGATCGCCACACTCGCCGGCTGCTCCGTGAATGCGGCCGGCGGGCACGATACGGGCACGAACGCCACGACGACCGACGGCTACGATCTCAACACCGGTTATTCCGCGGAACTGAACACCGTAAGGTCGGAATTGCGCGATGCCGACAATGACGACGACAATCGGCTGGGTCTGTCGATCCTCGAGGATGGTGTCGTGACCGAGGGAGAGCTGAACGAGCTCAAGGAGCAATACGACCAATGCTTCATCGACCACGGATACGACCCCGGATCCTTCGACTTCGATACCACCGGTGCCGGAAGCGTCTATCCGCCGTCCGGCTTATCCGAAGAAGAAAGCAAGGCTTGGGGCGAGCGGACCAACACGGTCCAACAGACCTGCGACCGACGCAACGGCACCGCGGCCATCCGAGGCCTGGTCGCTTCGGTCCGGATGAATCCGGACAACAAGGACATCCGCAAGACCATCGTCACCTGTCTCATCGAGCAGGGGCTCGTGGATGGCGGTTACACCGTCAACGACTACGACACCGATCTCGCCGACCAATCCGGTCCCTTCTCCGCGGAGAAGAACGACGATGCCTCCTACCAAAGCAAACTTCGCCAATGCCAATCCTGACCGGCTAAGTCAGCCGGTCAGGAGATGATGTCGTCCTCCGGATGACGTATTCCCTCCCGGTGGACAACCGGAACGCCATACAGTGGAATCGACCATCAGCAAGGAGGCACCCACGATGCGCAGAAAGACGACCTCCAAGACCTCCTCCGCCACCACGTCCAAGCCCGCCCGCACCGGCGTCACCGTCTCCGTGATCGTCCTGCTGGCGGCGCTGCTGCTGTCGACGGGAGTGGCCGGCGGGTTCCTGCTCACCCGCTCGCGCATCCCCCAATCGTTGGAATCCTCCACGCCGGCCGGTTCGATGACGGTCGCATCCACCCGGTTCGACGATTCCCGTTCCGTCCAGCTCACGCTGACGCTCGGCGCCTCCACGACCGTCACCTCGCCCGTGTCCGGCACGGTCACCTCGTCGGATTGCGCGGCGAACGCGACCGTCGCATCGGGCAGCACCCCGCTCGCCGTGGACGCCGTCCCCCTGCTCGCGCTCAACACCGCCACCCCGCCGTACCGCCGTCTCGCGAGCGGCACGCAGGGACCGGACGCCCGCGCGTTGAACGACGCGTTGCGCGCGCTCGGCTACGCCGCCCCCGATTCCGACTGGTTCGTCTGGGATTCAATCGTCGCCTACAACGCGCTCGCCGGCAATGTGGGCGCGCGCCGCATCACCAAGGACGACGGCTGGGCCATCGACCCCTCGTTCTTCATCTGGCTGCCAGCCGCCGCCGTGACCGTCGCCGACTGCCGGATCGCGGTCGGCCGGCAGGCCATGCAGGGCGCGGACCTGTTCGCCACGTCCGGCGCGCCCGTCAAAGCCACGTTGCCCGCGTCCCAGTCCGGCGCACAATCGGCGCAATCCGCGCAATCGTCGGATGCGGTCACCGGCGACCGCATCCTCACCGTGAACGGCCAGGACTTCCCCGTCGCCGCCGGTACCACCGAAATCACCGACGTGGCGGCGCTCGCCGCGATCGCCGCCAGCACCGAATACCGTCTCGCCTCGCTCGGCGGCGGTTCCGGCGGCACCGGCGCATCCGGCACCAGTTCCGGCGGCGGCACCGGAACCGGCGAAGGCGGCACGCTCCAGGTCTCGTTCACGTGGCGTCTCGCGAATCCGATCGAGTCGATCACCGTGCCGCCGTCCGCGCTCTACCGCACGTCGGGCGGCACCGCGTGCGTGAGCGTCACGGGCAAGCCCACGCCGGTCACGATCATCGCCTCGCAGCTCGGCAAGACGATGGTCTCGCCCGACGGCGTCGACCCGTTCACCACGGTCGACGTCGCCCCCACCACCAGCAAGCCGTGCCGGGAGTAACGCCATGAGCATCGATACCGTCATCGACACCGTCATTCCGGCCGATACCGTCACCGCAGCCGACACCGCCGACACCGCCCCCGCCAAGCGCGTCGTCCTCACCGACGTGGGCCACACCTTCGACCCGACCGGCGAGGACATGCTCTTCCGCCATCTCACCGTCACGCTGCTTCCCCGGCACGTGTACGCGCTCACCGGCCCGTCCGGTTCCGGCAAGTCGACGCTGCTGTCGATCATCGCCGGCTGGACCGCGCCCGCGCAAGGCACGGTGGAGCGTATCGGCTGCGACCGCGTCAACTGGGTGCTGCAGAATCCGCACGGCGTGGCCAACCGCACCGCCCTCGACCATGTGGCGCTCCCGTTCATCGCACGCGGCGAAAGCCGCCATGACGCCGAATCGCATGCATTGGACCTGCTCCATGCGTTCGGTCTCACGCGGCTCGCCTGCAAGCCGTTCAGCGACCTGTCCGGCGGCGAGGCGCAGCGGCTCATGCTCGCCCGCGGTGTGGCCAGCGGCGCCGACCTGATGCTCGTCGACGAGCCGACCGCGCAGCTCGACCTCACCACCGCCGCCACGGTGAACGAGCGCCTTCACGCGCTGTCGCTCGGCGGCGCGATCGTCGTGGTCGCCACGCACGATCCGCGCACACGCGACGCGTGCACCGACCTCATCGACCTCGGCGATTGGCAATGACCGGCCGTGACCGGCAGCAGAAGGGCATCATCATGAACCAGCCGAAGCAGCCACGACGACAACCGCGGAAGCAGCGCGAACGGTCCCATCCCCGCATGCGCCTCGCCGGAGTCCTCGACGAGGCCGTGCGCAATCTCGCAACCGGCACGTCGCACGCGTGCGGGATGGCCCTGACGCTCGCCTTCCTGCTGCTCCTGTGCGCGGGCGCCGACCTCATGGCGATCACGAAGATCCAGCGCGAGGCGGACGCGTTCGTCGCCGCAGGCGGTTCCACCACCGTCATCACATATACGGGCCGCATCGACGGCACCGCGTGCGACCGTCTCGCCTCGCTCGACGGCGTCATCGCGGCCGGCGCGACGCGCGCCTCGCAGACGAAACTCACGTTCGCCGCATTGCCGTCGACCGGCGTGCCCGTCTATGAGGCGACGCCGGGCGCGATCGGCGTGTTCCGCAACAGCACGGCGGGCGGGCGCGAGGCGAGCCCCACGACGGTGTCCGACGTGAACGGCGTGTGGCTGTCGGGCGAGGCGGCGGCACCGCTCGCCGCCCGCGCCGGCAGCCGACTCGCGTTACGCGACGAGAGGACGCTCGACGTCGCCGGCGTCTACGACTGGCCGGACGACGGGCGGCAGAGCGGCTACTCGTATGCGGCGGTCGCGCCCGTCCCCGCGGGGTACGGCGGCCTGTTCGACCAGTGTTGGGTGAAATCGTGGCCGGTCCCGGAGAACATCGAATCGTTGCTGCGCGTCACGACGGTCGGCGATGCGACGGGCACGCAGGAACGTCCGATGGTCTCGCAATTGAACACGTCGCGCGGACGCACGTTCGACGCGGCCGCGATGTACCGCGGGCGACTCACCGTATGGGCGCCGATCGTGGCCGGCGTGGTCGCGCTGATCGCCGGATTCGTCTCCGTGTGGCGGCGACGGTTGGAGCTCGCGTCCGCATTGCACTGCGGCGTGCCGAAACCGGCGATGGTCGTGCAGATCCTCGTCGAAACGGCTGCGTGGGCGTCCACCGCGACGCTGATGAGCGTGGTGGAGTTCGCCTGGACGTGGCTGGAGAACACGCGCACCGACGCGGCGGTGCTCACCACGGCGCTGCTGCGCGTGCCGGCAGCCGGGTATGCGGGCGTGATGACGGGGGCGCTGATCGGTGCGCTCCTGATTCGCGAACGCCATCTGTTCCGCTACTTCAAGACCCGCTGATCGCCGATTCCCCTGCTCCCCCTTGAGGAATCGGCGATTCCCTCTGCTCCCCCTGTGAGGGGGAGCTGTCGGCCAAAGGCCGACTGAGGGGGTCTGCGCCACGCCCGCACTCACTACACTGGAGACATGACTGATTTCCTGGACCTGCTGACGAGCGCCGCCGAAGCCGACGATGACGACGGTTCGGCCCGCGCCCGCGTGGAGCGCGTCGCGTTCGAATCCCTGACGTCCGGATTGTCCGACGATCGCGTCGCGTCGCTGCTGCGCGTGCTCGGATTCGACGGCGGATTCGCGTGTTTCGCGATTGCGGGGCGTCCCGCGGCCACCGTCGAGGCGACGATGCGCGGTGTGACGAAGGCGGTCGTCGATCTGGGCGGCGGTCTGCCGCTGGTCGGCATGCGTGACGGCGTGGTCGCCGCGTTGATTCGCGTGGAGGCGGCGGTCAGTCCCGATGTGACGTGTACGGCGGTCGCGGGCGCGTTCGATGCGACGACGACACCGTTGTGCCTCGGACCGGTGCGTCACGGCGTCTCCGGTGCGACGGCGACGTTGATCGCCGCGTTGACGACGTTGCGTGCGGCGCCCGCGCTGGTCGTCGGGCATGGTGCGGGCGCGCCGGGCGCGGGCGCCGCGGCCGCCAAGGATTCCGGTGCGACGACGCTCGCGCGCAAACGGATGCTCACACCGCTGCGCGCCGAGGATGCGCTACCGGAGCGCGCGCTACTCGGCGATGATGATGCGCGGCGCGAACTCGTGGATGTGGTGTACGGTTCGTTGGCCGGTCACGGCGCGGATGATCCGACGATGATGACGGTGTCCACGTTCCTCTCGTCCGGAGGATCGCTGGAGACCACGGCGCGCACGCTCAACGTGCATCCGAACACAGTGCGCTACCGTCTCAAGCGCGCCGCCGATACGACCGGCTGGGACGCGACGAACCCGCGCGAAGCATACGTGCTGACCACCGCCATAGCCTTAGGGCGTATCAGCGCCGCGTGATTGATAGGCTAAGCCCTACTTCGTTCGCATAAGCCCCCTCTGACGAGGGGGCTGTCCGCGTCAGCGGACTGGGGGAGAGAAAACGAGCGGTCGCAGGCCGCGGGAAACTGAATCGGCCTTCGGCCGATACGATTTTTCCCGCGGCCTGCGGCCGCCGGCTCCCCCTGGAAGGGGGCGCATGCCTTGCCTCTGCTCCCCTTGTGAGGGGGAGCTGCCGGCGGAGCCGGCTGAGGGGGTTCGCCGCGTGTCTTGGCGTATATGCGAAAGGGCCCTTGGGAGCTGTTGCTCGACCAAGGGCCTTCCTTATCGTGTGGATGCGGCGGCGTGCTACTCTCCCACACTCTCTCGGGTGCAGTACCATCGCCGTGCCAGGTCTTAGCTTCCGGGTTCGGAATGGGACCGGGCGTCTCTCCTGGGCTATGACCGCCGCAAATCTTCAATTGTGGGAGGGAACCATGTGGGGTTCCGCAGTCCCTCGGGCTGGTGGTTCGGGGACCGGATGGTGGACGCTGTTGATCGCTTGGGTTGTGACGTCACGGTTGCTCCGTGTCGCGTATGATCCGCAGAAGAGGTTGATGCCGTCCCCTATAGGAGGGGATGAATGTGTGTCGCGCTTCCCCGTTAGTACCGGTCGGCTCCACCCCTCGCGGGGCTTCCACGTCCGGCCTATCGACCACGTGTTCTGCATGGGGGG
>NZ_JBKEVK010000009.1:0-77376 GCF_056357015.1 Bifidobacterium sp. LH_413
CCGAACACCCCGGAAACCAACCAACAGCAGACAACCGGACCGCTCAGCGGCAGCGAATGAATAACCTACACCACACCGACCAACACCGCAAACCCACACCACAAAACAACCCCCAAAACCCCTGCAAACACTAGCCTCCACCGGCGTGTCGAAAAACCGACCACAAACAACCCGACAACCCCCACAGTCGGCCTGCGGCCGCCAGCTCCCCCTCACAAGGGGGAGCGCTCTCCCCCACCCGGCACAGCCGGGAGCCCCCTCCACAAAGGGGGCCAGAGAAGCGGCAGTCTGCCAATATGCGCGGGCAAAGGCACTCGACGCGAGGGCCTGAGGGCATCAATCGCCCCGAATACGACGAAACCCGTCTCGCGGTGCGCGGACGGGAATCATAACGACGGAATTATGGGCGGACGCCGTTGTCCGTATCCTCAACTGCTCATCGAACTCGCGACACTCCACGACGCCTTTTCATTCATTCCGGCGTCAAGCGGATGGGCCGCTACTCGGACAGTATCGAATCAGTATGCGATTCAGCGATCGCCGTGACGACGAGCGGTCTCGGCCATCTTCTGGCGGGCGATGTTCTCCGGGAACATGTTGTCGGCGCAGTAGCTGATGAAATCACCGAAGATGTTCTTGTTGGTCATGATATCCACCTTTCTTATTGGGTCGCCGGCTTCGTATCCCGGCTGACATCTCACATGATAGACGCCGCCGGCTCGTTTTGCAAACGTATGCTGAAACCGGTTTCAGAACGCTGTCATACCGCCGTTCGCCCGGCGTGTCGCATCACCGCCGATTCGGACGGCATCCGCGGGATAGACCCCCGGGAACGCCCGCGCACGGGCCTACAATGGAACCCGATTCCACATCATCGACGAATGGGGGCATGATGAGCGATCCGCAGACAACCACATCACATGAGGAATCACCCGCGACGTCGCCCGAGCTGACGCTGCACGACAAGGCCGGCACCCGGATCCCGCAGATCGGGTTCGGCACGTTCCAGATCCCGCCCGAGGACACGCAGCGCGCGGTCGAGGAGGCGCTGGAACTCGGTTACCGTCACATCGACACGGCCGCCGCCTACTACAACGAACAGCAGGTCGGCGACGCGCTCAAGGCCACCGGCATGGCCGGCAAGGTCTGGGTGACCACGAAGCTGCGCAACTGCGACCAAGGCTACGACGCGGCGCGCGTCGCGTTCGACGAGTCGCGCCGCAAGCTGGGCGTCGACGTCATCGACATGTATCTCATCCATTGGCCGTTCCCCGCCGCCGGCTTCTACCGCGAGACGTGGCGCGCCCTGCTGAGGCTGCGCGACGAGGGCGCGATCCGCGTGCCGGGCGTGAGCAACTTCCTGCCCGAGCATCTGCGCGCGATCATCGAGGATTCCGGCGAGGCGCCGGCCGTGAACCAGATCGAGGTGCATCCGCGCTTCAACCAGCCCGGCGTGCGCGCGTTCTGCAAGGCGCACGGCATCGCGGTCGAGGCGTACAGCCCGCTCGGCCACGGCAGGGACATCGAATCCGGACCGGTCACGGCGGCCGCCGAGGCGCACGGGACGACGCCGGGGCAGGTGGTGCTGCGCTGGCATACGCAGGAGGGACGCATCGTCATCCCGAAGTCGAAGCACGTGGAGCGCATGCGCGAGAACCTCGCGAGCGCCGGCTTCGACCTGACCGCCGCCGAGATCGCCGCCATCGACGCGCTCGACGACCCGCACGCGAACGTGAGCGCCGATCCGGCCACGTTCACGCACTCCCAGTCGTGGGCGGACCAGCACGTGCGCGGCAACATCTGAACCGTCACCACCGACGCACGGCGACGATCGCCGACATCGGAACGAACGACGGCCCAGCGCAGGCTCACCGCCTGCGGCCGGGCCGTCGCCGTTCCCGCGCATGCCGAATCGCATGCGCGGGTCACGCGGTCAGATCACGTGATACTCCTTGAGCAGCGTGGCGATGTCGGTGCCGTCGAGCTTCTTCAGCACCTTGCCGAGCACGGCGCGTTCCACGAAGTTGAGCTTCATGTCCGTGACGGGCGCGCCGTCGCGCAGCTTCACCGTGGCGTTAAGGAGGTTCCTCACGTCGTAGACGCTGCCCCACACCTCGGGCACGCCGCGGTCCACGTCGAGCAGCGTGTAGACGGCCTCCATGCCGGTGCGCATCGAGTACTCGGTGGTGAAGATCGTGTCGCGCGGCGTCTCGGCGAACTGGCCGAGGAACGCGAAGTTGACGGCGCCGTCCGGCACGACGTCCGGACGGTCGCCGGCGGCGCGCGGCATGAAGAACGCGGTGATGTACGGCATCATGACCGGCACTGTGTTGGCGTGCTTCGCGGCGAGCGCCTCGATCTTCTCCGTCGGGACGCCCATGTGGTAGAGCCATTCGGCGCAGATCTCCTCGCCGGTGCATTCGGTCATCGGCTTCTTCACGTAGTCGCCGGGCTTGTCGGGGAACAGGCCGTACACCCAGACGCACAGCTGGTCCTTGCTCTGGTCGCGGAACTGCTGCTGGCGGTTGAGGGTCCAGCTCAACAGCCAGCTGGAGTCGGCGACGGTGACGATGCCGCCGGTCACGACGTGGCCCGAGAACGGGTCGCGCTTGCAGATGCGCTGGATGTAGGGCGGGATCTCGCCGTCGAGCGTGGTGACGGTGGCGCTCATCCACTTGGTGGACTGCGGGTCGGAGCAGAACTTGTCGGGGTGTCCGAAGCTCGGGTCCTGCGCGGCGATGCGGCGCCACATGTCCCAGCCGCCGCCCGGCTTCAGGTCCGGGTTCCACGGCGCGGGCGCATGCTGCGAGCCCATGGTGGAGTTCTCGACGCAGCCGCCGTTGGTGATGAACACATAGTCGTTCTCGGTCAGGTCGATGGAGGATTTGTCGCCTTCGTGGTCGAGGTCGAGGCGGACGGCGATCTTCTTCGTGGCACTGCCGTACGGGTTGCGCTTGAACACGCCGGAGGTCGCCTGGATCTTCAGGATCGTGTCCTGGCCGACGCCGGTGCGTTCGCGCTTCGGCCCGTCGCCGCCGCCGATCGCGAATTCGACGTTCTCGACCTTGGTGCCGTAGCGGAATTCGACGCCGTGCGACTCGAGGTAGGTGACCATCGGCAGGATCATCGACTCGTACTGGTTGTAGCGGGTGAAGCGCAGGGCGCTGAAGTCCGGCAGACCGCCGATGTGGTGGATGTAGCGCTTGATGTACAGTTTCATCTCCAGCGCGGAATGCCAGTTCTCGAACGCGAACATGGTGCGCCAGTACATCCAGAAGTTGGAGTCGAGCACCTCGTCGTCGAAGAAGTCGGTGATCGGCTTGTCGTAGAGCTCCTCGTCGGGGGTGAAGAAGAGCTTCATGATCTCCTGCGCGGCCTTGTCGGACAGACCGAACTTGCCCTTGGTGCCGGCGTCCTTGCCCTGGTCCTTGGTGGCACGGCACAGCGAGTAGTTCGGATCCTCCTTGTTGAGCCAGTAGTACTCGTCGAGCACGGAGACGTCGGGGTTCTCGATGGAGGGGATGGAGCGGAACAGGTCCCACATCACCTCGAAGTGGTTATCCATCTCGCGCCCGCCGCGCATCACGTAGCCGAGTCCGGGAATCTCGGCGCCGTCGCAGGCGCCGCCGGGCACGTCGTCCTTTTCGAGGATGTGGATGTTCTCGCCGGGCATCTGCGCGTCGCGCACGAGATAGCATGCGGCGGACAGGGCCGCGAGTCCGGTGCCGATGATGTACGCGTGCTTGCCGTCGACGCCTTCCGGCTTCTTCGGCCGCGCGAACGCCTCGTAGTTGCCGTTGGAATAATACATATGCCGCCTCCTTGAGGATATGTTGACAGACCGTCAATTCCGTCTGTCAGACATCATGTCGCATTTCGCTCTCTCCCACCATAGACACTACACCGGCGTCGTGTCCGGATACGGGAACGCCACGGCCGGGTGGGCACGACGGATGGGCACGACGGATGGGCACGCCGCACGTCCATCATGCGGCGTTTGCATTGAAGCGCACTTGAAGTGATTCAATGGATTGTGACCGTTAACGCCTGAATCAAGGAAAGAGCAGCAACGATGAAGTACCGCAACGTAGGCAAGTCCGGACTGAAGATCAGCGAGATCGCGCTGGGCAGCTGGGTGACCGACCTCAAGGGCACCGCCGCCGAGGACGTGGCGAAGCAGACCGTCGACCTCGCGTTCGACAACGGCGTGAACTTCTTCGACTGCGCCGACGCGTATTCCGCGGGCGCGGCCGAACGCTTCTTCGGCGAGGCGCTGAGCCGCTTCCCGCGCCGCGAGCTGGTCATCTCCTCGAAGGTGTTCTTCCCCACCGGCGACGGCGTGAACGACCGCGGCCTGAGCCGCAAGCACATCTTCGAGAGCTGCGAGCAGAGCCTGAAGAACATGAGGACCGACTACCTCGACCTCTACTACTGCCACCGCTTCGACGAGTCCACCGATCTGGAGGAGACGCTGCGCGCGATGAGCGACCTCGTCGCGCAGGGCAAGGTCCTCTACTACGGCGTCTCCGAGGAATGGGGCGGCGCGAGGCTCCAGGAGGCGCAGCGCATCATCGACCGTCTCGGCCTCTACCCGATCACCGTGGTGCAGCCGCAGTACAACCTCGCCGATCGCTACATCGAGCACGAGATCATGGGCGTGTGCTCGAAGCTCGGCATCGGCATCACCACGTTCTCACCGCTCGCCCAGGGCCTGCTCACCGGCAAGTACCGCAAGGGCCAGCCGCTGCCGGCCGGCTCCCGCGCCACCTGGCAGGCCGACCACCAGATCAACGACCTGCTCACCGACGCGAACCTCGACATGGTCGAGCGCCTGCGCGGCGTGGCCGACGAACTCGGCGTGAACCTGCCGGTCCTCTCCCTCGCCTGGATCCTCCAGCACAAGGAGATCAGCTGTGTGATCGCCGGCGCCAGCAAGCCCAGCCAGCTGGAGAACAACCTCAAGGCCTCCGGCTTCGAGATCCCCGCCGACGCGATGGCCGAGATCGACGCGATCACCGGCTTCCACCGCTTCGAGCGCCACGTCGGCTGAGCCTTGGGGGTGGATACCGGGGCTCAGCCCCGGTACTCCCGGTCCGCGATCATCCTGCCCGACTGGTCGAGCGCGGTGGAGAACCGGCCGTAGTCGGACAGGATCACGCCCATGTAGAGCATGTCGACGAGCGCCACGTTCGCCACGCGCGAGAAGATCGCGTTGCCGTAGATCGTGTGCGATCCGGAGCCGGTGACCAGCGTCACGTCGGCGGAACCGGCCAACGGCGAGCCGACGTGATTGGTCACGGCGATGGTGCGCGCGCCCGCCGCCTTGGCGAGGCGCAGCGCCTTCACCGTGTCCGCCGACGAGCCGGAATGGGAGAACGCGATTGCCACGTCCTCCTGATGCAGATGCCCGGCGCCGATCTGCTGGAGGTAGGCGTCCGTGTTGAGACGGCAGTCCAATCCCAGATACATGAGTTTGGTGAACAGGTCGGTGGCGGGCACGAGCGAGTTCTCCACGCCGTAGATGTCGATGGCGTTCGCTCCGGCGAGCAACGTCGTCGCCTTGCGGAACGCCTTCACGTCGAGCGAGCGGCGCAGCTCGTCGATGAGCGACGTGGCGCCGGCGGCCGCCTTGGCGGGCACGCTTTCCGGATCGTCCCACGGGTTGAGGTCGAAGCCCTCGAGCGGGTCGAACGTCACCTGGCGCTCCGCCTCGGGATGCCGCAGCACGTAGCGCAGTTCGCGATAGCCGCCGAAGCCGAGCTTGCGGGAGAAGCGGATCACGGTCGGCTGACTGACATGCGTCGCCTCGGCGAGCTGGCCGACGGTCAGCCCCGCCGCCTCCTCGATATGGTCGCGGATGTACCGCGCGACGGACCGTTCGGCCGGCCTCAATGACGGATACACGTGGTCGATGCGTTCGCGAATTCCCACCGAAGGCTGCAAGGTTCCATCTCCTCGCGACAGTTCCACCATCATCTCGTATTGTCGAGGACGACGATAGCCCGCGCGGGTGTGCCGCCGAGGGACTACGGTTGACCGGAAGGTGAACCGTGCGTTAACTTTCCCTGCTGCACCGAGCCGGTCGCGCCGGTCACGGCTCGATGATCCAGGAAAGCCCCACGAGGACGATGAGGAAGAGCACGTTGACGGCCGAGTAGACGGCGAGGTAGCGGCCCTTGCGGTCCGGATATTTGCGCACGACGTTCTTGTAGCCGATCAGGGAGGCCATCGAGGCGATGAGCGTGCCCATGCCGCCCAGGTTCGTGCCGATGATGAGCGGACGCCACTGCTCGGTGAAGCCGGACAGCAGGATCGTGGTGGGCACGTTGCTGATGAGCTGGCTGGAGCCGACCGCGACCTCCAGCGGATGCGCGTCCACCAGCGAGGCGGCGAGCTCGTAGAATTCGGGCACGCGCTTCATGTTGCCGATGAAGATGAAGAACATCGTGAAGGTGAGCGGCAGACCCCAGTCGACGTTGCGGAACGCCTTGCGGTCGCACACGAGGAACGCGGCGAACACGATCACGCACATGAGCCACAGCGGGATGAAGTCGCTCACCGCGAGCAGGCAGACCACGAACAGCAGCGCATAGACGACGGTGCGCCATCCGCCGTAGCCGGCGCCATAGCCGGTGATGCGGATCTCGTCGGGGCGCGGCTTGCCGCTTTCCGGTGCGAGCACGCCCTGCTCGATGCCGGCACCGTCCAACGACTGGAATTCGGAGACCGGTTTGGAGCCGAACACGACGCAGGTGATGACGACGAGCAGCACGGCGGCGGTCACGGAGTACGGCGCCATGATGCCGATCATCTCCATCGACGGCATGCCGGTGAGCGCCTTCAGGTAGAGGTTGTGCGCGTTGCCGATCGGCGTGAGCATGCTGCCCACGTTCGCGCCGATGGTCATCAGTGTGCCGACGAGCACCGCATGCTCCTCCATGTGCGCCATGACGAGCACGGAGATCGCGAACGGGATGAACGTGACGAGCGCGACGTCGTTGGTGATGAGCATCGCGGAGAAGAACGTGAGCGAGATGAGCGTGAGGACGAGCCCCCGCGCGGTGCGCACGTGATGCAGCAGACGCGAGCCGATGATGCGGAACACGCCGATGCGCTGCAGACCGCACACGACGAGCATCAGGCACACGAGCTGGCTGATCGTGCTCATGTGCACATAGCCCTTGTAGTCGGCGTCCGGCGGGACGATGAAGCATGAGATCAATGCCAGCACCGTGGCGACGATGAGAATCGTCTCGCTTTTCAACAGTCCGACCAGCCAGCGCCGCATCGATTCCTCCGTGGAACAAGGGGATTTACCGTAAGTATCCTAACGGAAACCGCACCCTGTTACGTAGTCCCGGCGTGCTGTTTTCCGACCGTTTTCCGCGAAATCATTGGTCACGCTTACTCGCTATTGGCTTTTCCTCCCGACTTTTTCGATTTTTCATGACTGAATTCCGCATGAACGGAATATGAAGAACAAGTTTTCCCGAGTCCCCTGGTCCGTCCGCGCGCGTGATGCGGGACTACGCCGACTACACACCGCCCGCGTAGTTTCACTTGCTGTTCACCATGGTTTCAGTCAACTTTCCCCTGCACGCCGTCCGCGCGGCCCGAAGCGGCGGCACGATAGGAGATGCAGCGCGGTTCGGCTGCCACGGTATGAGGTCCAAACCGCGATAACTGAATACCGATCACGGCACCGCGACCGCGGCGCCCCCGCGAACGGGCCGCGGAAAGCCGGCCCGGACAGAAAAAGGCAGTTGACGAAATATGCTCGAACTCAAGGACATCACCAAGTCGTTCGGCGACACCCATGTGCTGAACGGCATCAGCCTCGAACTGGACAACGGCAAGATCATGTCGATCCTCGGCCCGTCCGGCGGCGGCAAGACCACGCTGCTCAACATCATTCTGGGCATCACGGAGCCGACCAGCGGCCAGCTGATCTACAACGGCGAGGACCTCACCCACGTGCCGATGGAGAAGCGCGGCTTCAACATCGTGTTCCAGGACTACGCGCTGTTCCCGAACCTCACCGCCTACGAGAACATCACCTACGGCCTGAGGAACAACCCGGGCATCTCCTCGCCGGACGAGATCAAGGAGCTGATCAGCCTGCTCGGCCTCGAGGAGCACCTCAACAAGCACATCGACGAACTCTCCGGCGGCCAGAAGCAGCGCGTGGCGCTCGCCCGCACCCTCGTCATGAAGCCGAAGCTGCTGCTCCTCGACGAGCCGCTGTCCGCCCTGGACGGCGTGATCAAGGAGTCCATCAAGGCGAAGATCAAGCAGATCGTCGAGCAGTACGACCTCACCACGATCATGGTCACCCACGATCCGGAGGAGGCGTGCACGATGAGCGACAAGGTGCTCATCATCAACCACGGCAAGGTGGCGCAGTACGACACCCCGGAGAACATCATCGAGCATCCGGCGTCCGACTTCGTGCGCAAGTTCATCCTCCACCAGCTCGAGGTGAAGCGCAACAACATCTACACCCTGTTCAACGAGGGTGACGAGGCCGAGACGGCCGCGCACGCCAACGCCGAGCTCGCCTCCGCGGGCCAGGAGGCCTGAGCCATGTCGGTAGAGTCCATCCAGGCGGGCAAACAGCTGCCCAACATCCGCCCCGAGATCCACAACTACGAGGCGCGGCCCTCCAAGCCGAAGCAGACCGAACTGTGGACGCTGCTCGCGATCGTCGCCGTGTGCTTCATCGGATTCCTCGTCGTGCCGATGATCCTCGTGATCATCCGCTCCTTCACCACCGCGGGCGGCGAGGCCACGCTCGACAACTACGCGACGATCCTGTCCCGCCCCGAATTCATCCGGTCGATCACCAACTCGCTGACCGTCGCCGCCGTCTCCGCGCTCGTCGCCGTGCTGCTCGCGTTCCTGCTGAGCTACACGATCAACTGCACGAACGTGCCGCGCGGATTCAAGAAGGCCGTCGCCCTGCTCGCGCAGCTGCCGATGCTGCTGCCGACCATCACCTACGGCTTCGCGATCATCTACTCGTTCGGCAAGAACGGCCTGATCACGCAGATCATCGGCCATCCGCTGTTCGACATCTACGGGTTCAACGGCCTGCTCATCGGCTACGTCATCTACACGCTGCCGACCTGCTTCCTGCTCATCAACAACAGCTTCCAGTTCGTCGACAAGAAGTTCATCATCGTCTCGCACATCATGGGCGACAACCCGCTGACGACCTTCCTCAACACCGTGCTGCGCCCGCTGGTCGGCACGTTGGCCGTCGCGTTCATCCAGTCGTTCTTCCTCGCGTTCACCGACTACGGCATCCCGACCTCGGTGGGCGGCACCTACGACGTGCTGGCCATGACGCTGTTCAACCAGATGCTCGGCTCGATCCCGAACTTCAACCGCGGCGCCGTGATCGCCGTGTTCATGCTCATCCCCTCGATCATCTCGATCGTCCTGATGACCGTGCTCGAGCGCTTCGCTATCCGCTACAAGCAGATCAGCCAGATCGACCTGCCCAAGGGGAAGAAGCGCGACTGGATCTGCGGCATCGCCTCGGTCGTCACGCTCGTGTGCGTGCTCTCCGTGTTCCTCGTGATCCTGCTCATCCCGTTCGTCCAGGAGTGGCCGGACCATCTCGGCTTCACGTTCGCGCACATCGCGAACCTGTTCACCGACTCGCAGCTGACGCAGGTGTTCACCAACTCGCTGTACGTCGCCGTGATGACCGCCATCTTCGGATGCGTGTTCGTCTACGCCGCGGGCCTCGTCACCTCCCGTTCGAAGCTGCCCGCGTGGGCCCGCCGCTCGGTGGACGCGATCTCCGCGATCATCAACACGGTCCCGGGCATGGTGCTCGGCATCGCCTTCCTGTTCATGTTCTCCGGTTCGCCGCTGCAGAACACGTTCTGGATCCTCATCATCGCGAACATCGTGCACTACTTCGCCACCCCGTACCAGATGATCAAGGACTCGCTGACCAAGATGAACGCCGGCTGGGAGACCACCGCCAAGCTCATGGGCGACAACTGGATCAAGACGCTGGTGCGCGTCGTCACGCCGAACGCGTGGCCGACCCTGCTGCAGATCTTCGGCTACTACTTCGTCAACGCGATGGTCACCATCTCGGCAGTCGTCTTCCTGACCGGCGCCCGCACGCAGGTCATCACGACGAAGATCTCCGCCCTGCAGCACATCGCCAAGTTCGACGACGTGTTCGTGCTCTCGCTGCTCATCCTCGTCGTCAACCTCGTGGTCAAGGGTCTGATCGCCCTGTTCACCCGCGACCGTGCCGCCGAGCGCGCCAAGGAGGCCCGCAAGGCCAAGGCCACCGTGAGGACCCCGCAGGTGGCCGCCTCGTTCAGCACCGTGCGCCCGAGCCGCCAGCTCGCGGCGGCGGCCGCCACCTTCCAGCTGCCGGACAGCGGCAACCGCAGGAACCGCAGCCTGCTCACCGGCATCGCCTCCGCGGTGTGCGTGGCGCTGCTCGTCGGCTTCGGCGCGGTCTCCACGTCCGCGGCGGCGGCCGGCGGCAAGGTCGTCATCTACACGAACGCCGATGAGGAGGCCGTCACCGCCTTCGAACATGCGCTCGACCGCAACGGCTACAAGGACCAGTACATCATCCAGGAGTTCGGCACCTCCGAGCTCGGCGGCAAGATGCTGGCCGAGGGCAAGGCCCTCGAGGCGGACATGCTGACGATGAGCTCCTACTACGTGGACTCCGCCCAGGACCGCAACCACATGTTCGCGAACCTGACGGACGTGCACTCACAGCTGCTCGGCGACACGGAGAACTCGAAGGCCCCGGCCTACCGCTCCCCGACCACCGCGCAGGAGGGCGCGATCATCATCAACACCGAGGCCCTCAAGGCCGCGGGCGTGCCGAAGCCGAAGAGCTATGCCGACCTGGCCAAGCCCGAGTACAAGGGCCTGATCTCCGTGCCGGACATGGAGGGTTCCTCCACCGGCTGGCTGATGGTCCAGGCCATCGTCGACGCCTACGGCACCGGCGCGAAGGGCAAGAAGATCCTGACGGACATCTACCGCAACGCCGGCCCGCACCTCGAACAGTCCGGCTCCGGCCCGCTCAAGTCCGTGCGCGCCAAGGAGGTGGCAATCGGCTTCGGCCTGCGCCACCAGGCGGTCGCGGACAAGAAGAACGGCCTGCCCATCGACTACGTGGACCCGACCGAAGGCAACTACTCGCTGACCGAATCGGTGGCGGTGCTCGACAAGGGCCGCGCCACCAACCCGAAGGCGCAGAAGATGGCCGGCGTCATCATCGACCAGGGCCGCAAGGAGCTGCTCGAGACCTACCCGACCCCGCTCTACAAGGGCGAGAAGGCCCCGGCGAACGCCTCCAAGCGCTCGAAGTCCTTCCCCGAACCGCTGACCGTCGACCTGCTCCAGAAGCACCAGGACTTCTCGTCCGAGTGCAAGCGGGCCGCGGAAGGCGGCGAGTGACGGGCCTCGCCCTGAGTCGCGCCCGGACCGCGCAAGTGAACGCAATCTGAACGCAACTCGCTTACTACAAACGACACTCCGCCCGCAGGGCGAAATCTACGTAGAAATTTTCAAAAACTTCCTTCGTGATTACACTCTGCGGGCGGAAGCCATATTCACAGCATTTCGCAACAGCAACAGCACTTCACATAACCCCACTCATCAAGCCAAGGAAAGGAAACGACCATCATGGCCAACGAATACAAGCTGCTCACCCCCGGACCGCTGACCACGACCCGCACGGTCAAGGAGGAGATGCTCTTCGACCACTGCACGTGGGACGAGGACTACCAGCAGATCACCCAGAAGATCCGCCGCCAGCTGCTCGAACTCGCCCACTGCGACCCGCGCGACTACACCGTCGTGCTCATGCAGGGCTCCGGCACGTTCGGCGTGGAGAGCGTCCTGACCTCCGTGATCGGCAAGGACGAGAAGGTGCTGCTGTGCACCAACGGCGCGTACGGCGACCGCCAGGTCAAGATCTGCGAGCACGCGGGCATCGACTATGTGCAGTACGCCGAGCCGTACGACCGCATCCCGGACGCCGACAAGGTCGAGGAGTACCTGCGCCGCGACCCGTCCATCACGCACGTGTCGATGATCCACTCGGAGACCACCTCCGGCCTGCTCAACGACATCGCCGCCGTGGCGACCGTCGCCAAGGCGCACGGCTGCACGTTCATGGTCGACGCGATGAGCTCCTTCGGCGGCGTCGACATCCCGGTCTCCGGCTGGGGCATCGACTTCCTCGTCTCCTCCGCCAACAAGTGCATCCAGGGCGTGCCCGGCTTCAGCTTCATCATCTGCAACAAGGCGAAGCTCGAAGCCTCCAAGGGCAAGGCGCGTTCGCTGTCCCTCGATCTGTGGGACCAGTGGAACACGCTGGAGAAGGCGAACGGCAAGTGGCGCTACACCTCCCCCACCCACGTGGTGCTCGCCTTCTCGAAGGCGCTCGACGAGATGTTCGCCGAAGGCGGCATCCCGGCCCGCTCCGCCCGCTACCAGCTCAACAACGACCTGCTCATCGCCCGTATGAAGGCGCTCGGCTTCCGCACGTTCCTCGCGAAGAACCAGGGCCCGATCATCACCACGTTCCTCTACCCGGACGGCACGAAGTTCGACTTCCACGACATGTACGAGTTCATCAAGGAGCGCGGCTACGCGATCTACCCGGGCAAGCTCACCCACGAGGAGACGTTCCGTCTGGGCAACATCGGCGAGATCTACACGGACGACATCGAGAAGGTGACCGAGCTGCTGGCCCTGTACATGGGCGAGCGCGGCCTGCTCGAGGCGGCCACCGGCTCGGCCTCCGTGCCCGAGGCGATCGCCGCGATGGACAAGGCCGGCGAGCCGATCAAGGCCGCCGCCCCGGCGAACGTGAAGTTCACCGCCTGAAAACCGTTCGGGAATCGGAACAAGGAGACAGAACCATGACCAACCGTTTCGAAGCCGTGATCTTCGACTGGGCCGGCACGACCGTGGACTACGGCTGCTTCGCCCCCGTCAAGGCGTTCCAGGAGGCGTTCAAGGAGTTCGGCGTCGAGCCGACGATGGCCGAGACCAGGAAGCCGATGGGCATGCTCAAGCACGACCACATCGACACGATGCTGCACATGGACCGCATCGCCCGCGCCTGGGAGGAGCGGCACGGCGCCGCCCCGACCGACGCCGACACGGACGCCGTGTACGCGCACTTCGAGCCGAAGCTGCTGTCCATCCTCGACGGCTTCGCCAATCCGAAGCCGGGCGTGACGGAGGCGGTCGCCGCCCTGCGCGAGGCGGGGCTGAAGATTGGCTCGACCACCGGCTACACGGACAAGATGATGGAGATCGTCGTGCCGAAGGCCAAGGAGAACGGCTACGATCCGGACTTCTGGATCAGCCCGGACGGCACGGACGGCTACGGCCGCCCCTACCCGTACATGATCTTCCGCAATCTGGAGGCGTTGCACGTGACCGACGTGCGCCGCGCCGCGAAGGTGGGCGACACGCTCTCCGACATCCGCGAAGGCAAGAACGCCGGCGTGTTCACGATCGGCGTGACCGAGGGCAGCTCGCAGATGGCGCTGAGCCAGGCGGAGTTCGAGGCGCTGGACGAGGCCGGCAAGCGCGCGGCCCGCGCCAAGGCGCGTGACGCGTTCGTCGCCGCCGGCGCTGACGCGGTCATCGATTCGATGGCCGAGCTTCCCGCCCTGCTCGCCCAGATCGCCTGAACCGATCGCCTGAACCGATTATCCGGACTCATTCGTCCGGACCTATCCGAGCGCCTCGCAGATGATGCGGACCCCCTTGTCGAGATCACGCGCTGCGGGGCGCACGACGTTGAGACGGATGTGGGAGTCATCCGTCTCGTCGACGTCGAAGACGCCGCCCGGCATGAAGGTGACGCCTTCGGCCCGGCACCGCTCCAACAGCGCCAACGCGCGAACGCCCCGCGGCAACGTCACCCACACGTAGTAGCCGCCTTCCGGCACGGTCCATCGCATGCCGTCGAGCGCGTAACGCTCCAGCGCGGCGATCGTCCGGTCGCGACGTTCGCGGTACGCCTTGGTGAGCGCGTCCACATGCGCGCCGATGCGCCCCTCCTTGAGCAGTTCCATGCAGATGCGCTGCGAGGACGTGCTCGTATGCTGGTCGACCATCCGCCTCAGGGCCGCGACCCTGCCGATCACATGCGGGTCGGCCACGATCCAGCCGGTGCGCAGCCCGGAGGTGACGGTCTTCGAGAACGTGGACAGGTAGATCACATATCCGGCGTTCTCCATGCCCGCCACCGGCGTGGGCCGGACCGCCATGGCATCGCCTTCGTCGCGCCCGCCTTCCCCCGTCTGCTGCCGCATGGGCCCGTACCATAGATCGCCGTAGGCGTCGTCCTCGATGATGAGGCACTGGTGGCGTCTGGCCGCGGCGATGAGCTCGCGCCGGCGCGCGGTCGGCATCGTGACGCCGGTGGGATTGTGCGCCGTGGGAATCGTGTAGATGAATTTCGGATGGTACCGCGCGCAGTAGCCTTCCAGCAGATCGGTGCGCATGCCCCGCCCGTCCATCGGCACGCCGACGACGCGGGCCCCCACCGAACGGAACGCCTGCAATGCGGAGAACAGCGTGGATTGTTCGACGAGCACGCAATCGCCCGGATCGAGGAACGCGCGCACGCACAGGTCGATGCCCTGCTCCGAACCCGACAGCACCATCACGTTGCGTTCGTCGCACCGCACGCCGCGTGCACGCATGTGGTCGGCGAGCAATGCGCGCAGTTCCGTGAACCCTTCGATGGGAGATTCGGGACGGCCGTCGAACTCGTGCGAGGAGAACGCCTCGACGCTCACCGCGCGCAGCAGGTCGTCGGGGATGTCGCCGGGGTTCGGCGAACCGGTGGCGAAATCGATGACGGTGCCGCCGCGTTGGGCCCGATCGGCCGATGCGATGTCGTGATAGGTGAACCGGTTGGAATAGTCGCTGAACAGCACCGACCATGGAGGCGGCACGACGGACGGTTCCGTCTCCGAGTCCGGGTGTCGGTCCCGTATGGTGTGCACGATGCCGCCGGCCGGCGAGGGCTCCCGTTCCCGACCGGCCCGCGAATCCCCTTCATGGTTCGCGGACCTGACCGGCGAGGCGTCGGCGACGGGCGTCACGAACGTGCCTTTGCCTACTTTGGAGGCGATGAGGCCTTCGTCCTTCAGCTGCTGGTAGGCCTGCAGCACGGTGGTGCGGTTGACTCCGAGTCTGGCGGCGAGCTCACGCTCGGGCGGAAGCCGGTAGCCTTCGGCGAGTTCGCCGGAGACGATGCGTTCGCGCAGTTGCGCGGCCAGCTGCCGGTACATCGGCACGTTCGTATGCCGGTCGAGTTCCAGCTGCATGCCCGTCATCCTTTCCGCTCCGCATCCGCATCCGCCATCGGGACGCCTCTCCCGACGATCATCCTGCAACCCATCCCGACAATCATCCCGACAATCATCCCATGGTGCGGTAAAACTCCCATGGTGCGGCGATGCAAAACGGCGGAAAATAGCCGTTTCACATCATCTTCACACCGCACCATGGGAGCGGTTGCGGGGCGGGTTCCGCGCTATGGGAAGCAGCCATGGGGAGTATGGGGGAGCGTTACAGGGCGAGGAACAGCTCGTGCAGGCGCGTGTCGTCGGTGAGCTCCGGATGGAACGCGGTGGCGAGGATGTTGCCCTGCCGTAGCGCCACCGGATGCCCGTCGACCTCGGTTTCGACGCGCGCCGACCCGCCGACGGAGACGACGTACGGCCCGCGGATGAACACGAGCGGGAAATCCTCGATGTAGTCGGCGTCCCCGGGCTCGCCGAAGTCGGCGGTGGCGGCGAAGCTGCCCAGCTGGCGGCCGTACGCGTTGCGGCGCACGACGGCGTCGAGCGCGCCGAAGTACACGTGCTCGTCGTTGTCGAGCCTCTTCGCGAGCAGGATCATGCCGGCGCAGGTGCCGAACACGGGCTTGCCGGCCTTGATGTGCTCGGCGATCGGCTCGAACAGTCCGGTGGAGTGCAGGAGCTTGCCTTGCGTGGTGGATTCGCCGCCGGGCAGGATCACCCGGTCGATGGAGTCGTCGAAATCCTCGGCGGCGCGCAGCAGCTTCCACGGCGCGCCGAGCCTGTCGAGCACGGCGGCGTGTTCCGCGAACGCGCCCTGCACGGCGAGGATGCCGGTCACGCCGTGCCGGTCCTGCCCGGATTCGACGCCGTCGGACTCCTCCTTGGAGATGTATTCGACCGCTACGACCATGTCAATCGCCTCCGGGTCTCACTCGCCTCGGGCGGCCATGATGGTCTGGATCTCGTCCTCGTTGATGCCGACCATGGCCTCGCCGAGGTTCTCGGAAAGCTTGGCGAGCAGATCGGCGTCCTGCCAGTTGGCGGTCGCCTTGACGATGGCGGCGGCGCGCTTGGCCGGGTCGCCGGACTTGAAGATGCCGGAGCCGACGAACACGCCCTCGGCGCCGAGCTCCATCATCAGGGCCGCGTCGGCCGGGGTGGCGACGCCGCCGGCGGCGAAGTTGACGACGGGCAGACGGCCGTTGTCGTGCACGTACTTGGCGAGGTCGTAGGGCACGGCGAGCTGCTTGGCCGCCTCGTACACCTCGTCGTCGCGCAGGGAGACGAGCTCGTGGATCTGCTTGTTCATCGTGCGCATGTGGCGCACGGCCTGGATCACGTCGCCGGTGCCCGGCTCGCCCTTGGTGCGGATCATGGCCGCGCCTTCGGCGATGCGGCGCAGCGCCTCGCCGAGGTTCTTCGCGCCGCACACGAACGGCACGTCGAACTGGTTCTTGTCGATGTGGTAGACGTCGTCGGCCGGGGAAAGCACCTCGGACTCGTCGATGTAGTCGATGTCGATGGCCTGCAGGATGCGCGCCTCGGCGATGTGGCCGATGCGGACCTTCGCCATGACCGGGATGGACACGGCCTCCTGGATGCCCTTGATCATGGCCGGGTCGGACATGCGGGAGACGCCGCCGGCCGCGCGGATGTCGGCCGGGATGCGCTCGAGCGCCATGACCGCGCAGGCGCCGGCGTCCTGGGCGATCTTCGCCTGTTCGGGCGTGGTCACGTCCATGATCACGCCGCCCTTGAGCATCTGGGCGAGGTTGCGGTTGAGTTCGGCACGGTTCTGCGTCATGATGATCCCTTCTGGTTCGTACGATGCCATGCGGAGCCGGACGCGTCCGATGACGGACGGCACGGCACCGGTCGCCGACCATTATCGGACGCCGGCGGCGCGACCAGTCCAAACCAGTCCAATTTGGATGGGGCCAATCCGCGGATTCCCGACCAGTCCAATCGCGAAAGCCCCGCGAGGCTCACCCGATGTCGTTGCCGTAGACCTGCGACTGGATGTCCTTGCGATGGGTCTCCATCCGCGTGATCTCGCCCAGCAGGGCGATCTTCTCCGCACCATCCGGCATCATGGCCATCCTGCGCCGGGCCGCGCCGATGCGCCGCATATAGCCGATGTCGAGCAGTTTGGCGAGCAGCTCGGAGGCGTAGCGGCTCTCGGCCTTCGTGGGTGTCCTGAGACGCGCGTCCGGCATGGCGCCGGCCGGGTCGGAGACGCCCGCGCCGCCGTCGCCCGCCACACGCTCCCCACCGGACAGCGGCAGCGGCATGACGGCCAGCTCGTTGATCGTCGATTCGAGCATCGGACCGCCCGCCTTGGTGAGATTGTGCATCCACAGCCCCTGGGGCGTGTCCGCGGAGGGAAGCCCGCCGGCGGCGGCGACCGCCTGGAACAGCGTGCGGAACACGGGCGTCATGAAGTTCGCGAGCGTCAGCTCCGCGAACCCGTTGGGGCTCACGGCACGCGGCACCTGGATGAGCAGCGCCATGAACTGCTGTTCGGCGATGAACACGGCGTCGTCGATGCGGAAGTACGTCTGCTCGGTCGCGTCGCGGTGCTCGAGCTCACGACGTTTCGCGGGATCGGCGTACGGATCGTCGTCACGGCCGCGCGGACCGCGGTCGAACGCGCCGCCGCCGTTGAACCGGCGGCGCGGCGCGTACGCGTCCTCGTCGCGCACGTGCAGCCGTCGACGCGCCTGCCTCACTTCGTCCCGCATGATGTCGAGGTCGATGCCGATACGGCGCGTGGCGCGGCGCGTGTACCAGTCGAGCTGCGACCGGTCGCGGATCTGCGCGATCAGCGGGGCCGCTGCCTTGGCCGCCCCGACCTGCCCGGTCGCATACTGGGTGTCGAAACGGCCGATCGCCGCGTCGATCACGAAATCGTAGAGGGGCACGGCGTGCTCGATGAGCGAGCGGACCGCCTCGTCGCCGCGTTCGATGCGCAGATCGCACGGGTCGAGGTTGTCGTCGGCCACGGCGACGAACGTCTGCGAGAGGAACGCCGCGTCGAGGCCGAACGCATGCAGCGCCGCCTTCTGCCCGGCGGCGTCGCCGTCGAACGTGAACACGACACGTGAGCTCAGCTTCTCGCCCTCGACCTTCAACGGTCCGGTGAGCTGGACGGCGCCGAGCGAATCGTCGGCGATGAGGCGACGCACGATCTTCGCATGCTCCGTGCCGAACGCGGTGCCGCAGGTGGCGATGGCCGTGTCGATGCCCGCCAGATGCATGGCCATCACGTCCGTGTACCCCTCGACGATCACGACCTGGCGCTTCTTCACGATCGCCTTCTTCGCCAAATCGATGCCGTACAGCACCTGGTTCTTGCGGTAGAGCTGCGTGTCCGGCGTGTTGATGTACTTCGCGGCGATCTGGTCGTCGTCGTACAGCTTGCGCGCGCCGAAACCGAGCGTGCGCCCTGTCGAATCGCGGATCGGCCAGGTGACGCGGCCGCGGAAGTAGTCGTAGACGCCACGCTGCCCCTGACGCGCGAGACCGGCGTCAAGCATCTCCTGCTGCGTGAACCCCTTGGACGCGAGATGACGGACGAGATTGTCCCACCCCTGGGGCGCGTACCCGCAGCCGAACCGCTCGCAATCGGCCTGGCTGAACGTGCGGCCTCCGAGCAGCTTCCTGGCGGCGAGCGCCTCCTTGCTCATGATCTGGCTGGTGAAGAACCGCTGCGCCTCCTCGTTGGCCTCCAGCAGTCGCGCGCGCTTCGAGCCGGAATGCCCATCCGGCCTGCCGGCGCCCGTGCTCTCGTAGTGCAGTTCGATATGGTATTTGTCGGCCAGCAGTTCGACGGCCTCGCGGAAGTCGATGTTCTCCTGCTGTTCGACGAATTTGAACACGTCGCCGCCGAGCCCGCAGCCGAAGCAGTGCCAGACGCCGAGGGCGGGACGCACGTTGAAGCTGCCGGTCTTCTCGTCGTGGAACGGGCATAGGCCGACGAACGTGCCGGTGCCCGAGGGCTTGAGCGACACGGATGCGGATACGATGTCGTAGAGGTCCGCGGCGGCGCGCACCTTCTCGATGTCTTCCTTCTTGATCATTCCGGCCATGACACACTACCCTACCGCCTCGCCGCGGCACCGGTGCGGGTATGCCGGTTTCCGCCGTCGGCGCGTGTCCGTCGTCCGTCCGGTTCGCCGCGCGTCGCCGGCGACATCGTTCAGAACAGGATCGAGTGGAGCGCAAGCGCCGAGGAGTCGGTGAGCGAGGCGACCTGGTCGACGGCGACGCGCAGGCGCTCGCCGTCGTTGGCGGCGGTCTCCCAGTCGTCGAGGAACTGGCTTTCGAGGATGTCGCTGGGGCGGGGCGAATCGGCCATGAGCACGTCGACGAGGTCTTCGACGATGCGCCGCTCCTCCTCGTGCATCGGCTCCCTCTCCCCGGGCGCCATGACGAAATGCACGGCGATGCCCTTCAACGCGACGATCTCGTACGAGGTCTCCTCGGGGATGACGGGCCGCGCCGAATACCGGGTGAGCGGCCCCGGGCCGTAGGTGTCGCGCGTCGCCTCCTCGACGCTCCACGCGAACCGGCCAATCAGGTCGGAGGTGATGTTCTTGAGCTGGGCCAGCGCCGATCGCGATCCGTTGAAATGATCGGGGAACATGTCGAGCCGTTTCAGGCGCGCGAACGCCTCGACGAGACGGTTCGGGTCCCATTGCGGCCCGTACCATGCGCGCGTCTGCTCCACGACGGTGTCGATCACGCGCGCGTCGGAGAGCGCGATCGGGTTGAACGCGCCGGTGGCGATGGCGTCCTCCACATCGTGCACCGAATAGGCGATGTCGTCGGCGAGGTCCATGATCCGGCATTCCATGGGCCGTGCGGTCGGGTCGGCGAGCCCCTGTTTGAGCCAGCGGAACACGGGTTCGTCGTCCGGGTAGACGCAGTATTTGGCGCTGCGTTCGCCTTTGGGGTGCTTCGCCGCCTCGGCGAGCGTCCACGGGTATTTGACGGCGGCGTCGAGCGAGGCGCGGGTGAGGTTCACGCCGGCGGAGCGGCCGTCCGGATGGAACACCTTGGGTTCGAGCCGGGTGAGGAGGCGCAGCGTCTGCGCGTTGCCTTCGAATCCGCCGATGCCCCGGGCGATGCGGGCGAGCGCCGCCTCGCCGTTGTGGCCGAACGGCGGGTGGCCGAGGTCGTGGGAGAGGCAGGCGCAGTCGACCACGTCGGGGTCGCAGCCGAGGAGTTTGCCGATCTGGCGCCCGATCTGGGCGACTTCGAGCGTGTGGGTGAGGCGCGTGCGCGCGAAGTCGTCGGTGCCGGCGACGAGGATCTGGCTTTTCGCGCCGAGCCGACGTAGCGCTGACGAGTGGATGAGCCGCGCGCGGTCGCGTTCGAACGCGGTGCGCGACTTCGATTTGGGCGGCTCGGGAGCCCACCGCTCCTCGTCGGACGCGGTGTAGCCCTCGCCTTTCGGCACGCGTTCGGCGCGGCCCGTCGGCAGGTCATCGTGGTGGCTGGGTTCCATGGCGCATCTCCCCCTTGGCCCCAAGCCTAGCAGCGGCCGTCCGCTACTTTCCGGACCGTTCGCCGATTTCCGCGCGAAGCCGTTCGACCTCGGATTCGAGGTGTTCGATGAGCATCACCTGTTGGGAGATGAGCAGGTCGCGCAGGTCCCGTTTGCCGGCGCGCACGTTGAGTTCCGGCGTGAACGGCTTCGGGAGCCTGCCGTCCGCCGCGCCGCCGGACGCCGCGTCCGCGTCCGGGCTTCCGGCGGCTCCGGCGATTCCCGTGGTTCCGGAGGTCTCGGGGGCGTCCGGCATGGTGCGCCAACGCGCGATGCACCGTTCGATGCGCTTGTATCCGATCAGGGAGGCGTCCAATCCGGCGTCGCGGAAGATGCGCACGGGGGATTCGCCGGCGCGATACCGGCGCATGCACTCGCGACGGAACGCCTCGGAGTAGCGGATCCGTCCGTTCGATACGCGCGCGACGGCGGGAAGCGAACGCAGATACGCGATCTCCTCGTTGGTGAATCCACCGGCTCCCATGGCGGCCTCCTTTCGACGTGTCCGGTTGGCGTGCGGCGGCGGTCACGGCACCGACGGCATCGCAATACCATCATTGATACCCCGCAATGCGACCGGCCGGTATACATCTACCGGAAACCGGCTCCGCATCGCGACACGCCGCGGACGACGCCCCTTCTCCGTCGCATGGTATCGACATTTCCCCCGTCGCGAACACCCCCTTAACACCCCTACAGGAAGCGCTTATACCCTCGTTATCACTATGGATTCCATACACAACATGGGTTTCACACATACACCCCCATATAAGGGGAAAGACGGAAAGAAAAAGGGTCTTCCCCCTTGGCAAAGGGGGAAGACCCTGTCGATGCGCGGCGTCGGCGCGGGCCGCTACAGCAGCGAGGCCGGATCGAGCTTGGCGAGATCGGCCTCGGGCAGCACCTCGGCGGCATGCTCGTACAGGCGCGGGATGCGGTTGCGCAGGCAGGTGAAGATCTCATAGCTGATGGTGTCGGCGGCGCGGGCCCAGTCGTCGGCGGTCGGTTCGGCGAACTCCTCGCCGCGGCCCGGTCCGAACAGTTCGACCGTGTCGCCCTCGTGCACGCCGAGCGCGGCGGCCGAACCGTGCAGGTCGAGGATGAACTGGTCCATGCACACGCGGCCGGAGACGCGGTACAGCTTCGGGCCTTCGGCGGTCATCACGCGCACCGGGCCGCCCGCCTTCTCCACATGCTTGGCGCCCTGCATGTCGAATCCGGAGGCGGAACGGTGGATGCCGTCCGCGTAGCCGAGCGGCACGATCGCGGTGGACGTGTCGTCGGGGGTGAGGTAGGTGCGGCCATAGGAGATGCCGTGGCCGGCCTCCACGTCCTTGACGGTGCCGAGCTGCGCCTGAAGGCGCATCGCCGGCTTCAACGCGTAGCTGGACGGCGTGCCCATCGCCGGATCCGGCTCGTAGCCGTACAGGCCGATGCCCGGACGGGTGAGCTCGAAGTGGATCTCCGGACGGGACAGCGTGGCCGCGGTGTTCGCGAGATGGCGGATCTCGGGGGCGATGCCCGCTTTCTCCATGCGGGCGGTGAACGCCTTGAAATTCTCGATCTGACGGTCGGTGGAGGAGACGAACTCGGGCACGTCCGGCGAATCGGCCACGGCGAGGTGGCTCCACTGGCCGACGATGTGCAGCACGCCCTCCTTGGCGAGCGGGACGAGCTTGGCGAGCGCCGCGTCGAAGCCCTCCGGCGTGAAGCCGTTGCGGCCGAAGCCGGAGTCGACCTTCACGTGCACGCGCGCCGTCCTGCCGAGCTTGCGGGCGGCGGCGGCCACCGCGTCGATGCCGGGCAGGGAGCCGACGGACACGTCGATGTCGTTGGCGATGAGCTCGTCGAACGGGACTTCCGTGCCGTTGTAGACCCACGTGAGGATGTGGCAGCGGTCGGGGCCGATGCCGAGCTTCCTCAGCAGCAGCGCCTCGTGCGACTGGGCGGTACCGAGCCAGGTCGCGCCGCCGGCGAGCGCGGCGAGCGCGGCGGGCAGCAGGCCGTGGCCGTAGGCGTCGGCCTTGACGACGCCCATCACGGCGGTGCCGGAGTGCGGGCCGCCGACCACGTCCACCAGATGCGCCATGTTGTCGCGCAATGCCTTGAGGTCGACGATGGCCTGCGCGGGGTAGCGACGTCGGGCGGCCGCATAGTTGGCCTTGCCCTCCGGAGAGCTGAATTCGATTTCGGGAGCTGCGTTCATACTCATGACGCCCCATTGTCGCGCGGCGTGGTGACGTGTCCATGGCATGCGACCACATTGCGGCCGGGCGTGGCGGCGCCGCGTCGCCGGCGTCCACACCCGACACCGCTTCATGAGACGCGCCGCGCCGGTTTTCCGGCAGTCCATGTACACTCGCTTTTCACGGTTTGTTTGCCGTTTTCCCGCCCGTAACGTTCGGGGGCAACAATCGACCGTATTCAAGACTCCCGGCGTTGAGGCGTGCCGGGGTCCCGGAATTCCGTCCGGCCAAGCCCATTCCACGTGTTCATGAGAGAAGACCATGAATCTGTTCCGTAAGAAAACGGTGGATCAGCTTGTCGCCGATTCCACCCCGCTCAAGCGCACGATGCGCACCTTCGATCTGACGATGCTCGGCATCGGCGCGATCATCGGCACCGGCATCTTCGTCCTGACCGGCAAGGGCGCGCTCACCGCGGGCCCGGCCCTGTCCGTGTCGTTCCTGCTGGCCGCGATCTGCTGCGGCTTCGCCGGCCTGTGCTACGCCGAGTTCGCGTCGATGGCCCCCGTGTCCGGATCCGCGTATTCGTACGCGTATCTGGCGTTCGGCGAACTCATCGCGTTCGTGATCGGCTGGAATCTGATCCTCGAATACGCCCTGCAGGCGGCCACCGTGTCCGCCGGATGGGCCGGCTACTTCAACAAGCTGCTCGAAGGGTTCGGCCTGAGCCTGCCGGTCGAGCTGACGGCCGCCTACGGCACCACGCCGGGCGTGACCACCTACTTCAACCTGCCCGGTTTCGTCGTCGTGCTGCTCATCACCTGGGTGCTGTCCATCGGCATCAACCAGACGAAGAAGACCAACGACATCATGGTGATGATCAAGCTCGCGATCATCGCGCTGTTCATCATCTGCGCCGTGTGGTACGTCAAGCCGTCCAACTGGCAGCCGTTCTCCCCGTACGGCATCTACACGTTCCAGCCCGGCTCCACCCAGCCGTACGGCATCCTGCCGGCCGCGTCGATCGTGTTCTTCAGCTTCATCGGCTTCGACGCCGTGTCCTCCTCCGCCGAGGAGACCATCGAGCCGAACAAGACGCTGCCGCGCGGCATCCTCCTGTCGCTCGCCGTCTCGACGGTGATCTACATCATCATGACGCTGGTGATGACCGGCATCGTGCCCTACCAGGAGTTCGCGAAGTTCATCGACGCCCCGGTCGCCGGCGTGATCCTGTACACCGGCATGAACTGGCTGGCCGTGATCGTGAACATCGGCGCGCTCGTCGGCATGACCACGGTCATGCTCGTGCAGCTGTACGGCCAGTCGCGCATCTGCTACGCGATGGGCCGCGACGGCCTGTTCCCGAAGTTCTTCAGCGAGGTGCATCCGAAGCACCGCACCCCGTTCAAGGGCACATGGTTCTTCGGCATCCTCACCGCGATCGCCGGCGGCTTCATCAACATCAACATCCTGTTCGAGCTGGTGAACATCGGCACGCTGTCCGCGTTCATCATCGTCTCCGCCGGCGTGCTGTGGATGCGCAAGACCGCCCCGGACGCGCACCGCGGCTTCAGGGCGCCGGGCGTGCCGGTCGTGCCGGCGCTGTCCATCATCTTCTGCCTGGTGTTCATCGCCGGCCTGAACTGGGAGACCTGGGTGCGGTTCGCGATCTGGCTGGTCATCGGCCTGGCCGTCTACTTCGGCTACAGCCGCCGCCACTCCAAGCTGGAGGGCGCGGACGCCGCCGGCACCCCGCAGGTCGCCGCGGCGAAGGCCGAATAGCCGCCACGTCCGCCCGATACGACGAAGCCCCTCGATGCCCATGCAATGGGCCGAGGGGCTTTCCCGTAAATTCGGAGCAATGCTCCCTACCATTCGTGGCGTTGGTAGGCTATACGCGTCGTGTCCGTCGGCCGGTCGATGAGCTGGATGAGACCGCAGCGGGCGAAGCCACTCGTCTCGAGCACGTGCTGCATGGCCTTGTTGTTCGGATGCGTGTCGGCACGCACGTTGCCGTAGTGCTTCAACGCCCACCGGATGCAGTCGCGGGCGGCATGGCGCACCAGACCGGACGAGGCGATGCGGTGGATGGTCACATACGTGTCGTCGTCGAGCCACGCACCGTCGATATGCGCGTAGGTGGGGTCCTCGCCGGGGCACAGGGCGAACTGGGCGAGGATGCGCTCATGTCCATTCTGCGTATCGACCAGCAGCATCGTGCGCTGGTTGGCGATGTCGTCCTTCACGACCTCCTCGCGGGGGAACGTGTTCCCCCACTGCGTGGGGTTGCCGTTGCGGGCCATCAGCTCGCGCGCATGCGCATACACCTTGAGCATATGCGGCAGGTCACGCATGGTCGCGTGACGGAAACGACGGGACGACGCATTGGAATCGGACACCACACCTCACCTCACGGTCGCGCGAGAGCCCCGCACGGGGATTCGATCGGAAACAATCAACTGACGCGCTACGCTACCATGCCCGCCTCACAAACACCGCGGGTTTCCCGTGGACCGGCTGAATGTTCCCTGACCTTCCGGCGACGATCGAAAGGCGTCCTGACGACGGAAACGCCCCGACGCCCCAGCGCCCCGACCGTTCTCTCAGACGACCTTGCGTTCGAACGGATCGGAGCTGATGCCCTTGGCGAGGATGTCCTTGCACCATTCCTTCGCGGTGAACAGGCTGTGGTCGCGGTAGTTGCCGCAGCTTTCGATCGTGGTGGCCGGCACGTCGTCCCACGTGGCCTTGTAGGCGATGAACTCAAGCGACTCCTTGAGCGCCTTGGCGACCTCCTCGGTGGGGTGCTCGCCCCAGGTGAGCAGGTGGAAGCCGGTGCGGCAGCCGAACGGCGAGCAGTCGATGTAGCCGTCGATGCGTTCGCGCAGCAGCACGGCGATCGTGTGCTCGATCGTGTGCAGCCCGGCCGTCGGGATCGCGTTCTCGTTCGGCTGCACGAGGCGCAGGTCGTAGTTGGAGATCACGTCGCCGTGGGGACCCTTTTCCGTGTCGATGTAGCGCACGTACGGCGCCTTCACCTTCGTATGGTCGAGCTGGAAGCTCTCCACCACCGGCTTGTCGGTCTTCTCCGCCATGTTCGTTCCTTTCCGCATACGCCGCGACGGCACGCGTCCGCGTGCCACCGGCGTATCCGCCGCCCATCCTAGTCGCCGATCGTCGGCAGGCGGCCCGTCGCATCCGGCCATCGTTATAGACGCTCGTTATACTCACGGCCGCCCCAAGCCTACACGGTCCGGCTCAGGCCGCTCCGCCGAACGCGGCGATCGCCTCCATGAACCGTGCGCCGTACGCCTGGAGCTTGCGCTCGCCCACACCGTTGACCGCGAGGAACTGCGCATCGTCGGCCGGTTTGATGCGCGCCATGTCGCGCAACGTGCGGTCGGAGAACACGATGTACGGCGGCTTGCCGATCTCCTGCGCGATGGTCTTGCGCAATTCGCGCAGACGCTGGAACAGCGCCTCCTCCTCGTCGCCCGGCACGTAGGCGTCCGCATCGACGGGACCGTTCGTGCCCGCCGCGCCGAACACGGTGGAGGACGCCGAACCGGCAGAGACGCCGAACCGGCGCATCCGACCACCGCCGGACGTGCCGCCGTCGGAGCGCACGGCCTTGCGTTCCACGCGCTTAATCTCATAGTGGAAGTCCGGTGATACCGTCTCCACCGCACGGGTGCCGAAGCGGACGATCGGCAGACTCCCGTCGCTGATGGCGAGATAACCGTCGGTGGCCATCTGGCTGAGCACGTCGCGTACGCACCTCTCCGGCACGTCCTTCAACGTGCCGAAGCTCGGCATGCGTTCCGGATTGAACCGGACGAGTTCCTGCGCCTGCGAACCGCGCAGGATCTTCACGATCTTGCCGGAGCCCAGACCGTCGCGCACCGGGTACGGCGTGGTCTCCCGCCCCAGCTCGTCGTGGTCGAACGTCACATCGTGCACGCAGCGGCTGATGTTGCGCGCGATGTCGGTCACGTCGATGGTGGTGAACGTGCGTTCGCAGTTCGCGCACGCGCCGCACTTGACGGTCGCATCCCCCGCCTCGCCGGAGCCGCCCGCCGCGGCAGGACCGTCCTCCTGCCCGAAGTAGCGGGTCATGTACCGATGAAGACATTCGGTGGTGCGGCAATAGCCGATCATGCCGTCGAGCAATCGGCGGCGGTTGCGGCGCGCGATCTCCTGCTCCTCGGGAGTCATGCGCTCGTTGTCGTGGTCCGATTCCAGCAGACGACGGCGCGTGCCGATGTCGGAATCGTTCCACAGCAGCGTGCACCGGCTGGGTTCGCCGTCACGCCCCGCACGACCGGCCTCCTGGTAGTAGGCTTCGATGGATTCGGGCATGTTGTGGTGGATCACATAGCGCACGTTCGATTTGTCGATGCCCATGCCGAACGCGTTCGTGGCGACGACGACAGGAACCCGGTCGGTCACGAAATCCCGCTGCGCCCTGGCCCGGACCTCCGGGCTCATGCCGCCGTGGTAGGCGACGGCGACGGGCCCGCGCTCCCCCGTCCCCGGATCCGCGCCGGACGCACCTCCCGCGCCGGGACGCTGCGGGACCGACTGGTTCAACGTGTCGGCGAGCTGTTCGGTCTCCTTGCGCGTGGAGCAGTACACGATGCCGGATTCGTCCGGATGCGAGGCCACGTAGTCCACGATCCACGCGGCCTTGCGTTTGCGTTCCATGTTGATGACGTCGAAATACAGGTTCGGCCGGTCGAATCCGGTGACCGTCACCTGTGGCGAGACCAGCCCGAGCAGGCCGACGATGTCGCGACGCACCTTCTCGGTGGCGGTGGCGGTGAATGCGCCGACGACCGGACGGCGCGGCAGCGAGCGGATGAAGTCGCCGATACCGAGATACGAGGAGCGGAAATCCTGGCCCCATTGGGAGACGCAGTGCGCCTCGTCGACGGCGACGAACGAGATCGGCGTGCGAGAAGTGAAATCGCGGAACCGTCCGGTCTCGAGCCGTTCCGGGGCGACGTACAGGAGCTTCACCTGCCCGGACGCCGCCTGGGCGAGCACCATCGACTGCTCGTCCGGCGCCTGCATGCCGTTGACGAACGCCGCCGGCAGGCCCTGGTCGTTCAGCGAGTCAACCTGGTCCTGCATGAGGGAGATGAGCGGCGAGATGACGATGGTGACGCCGGGCAGCAAAGCGGCCGGTATCTGGTAGCACACGGATTTGCCGGCGCCGGTGGGCATGACGGCGAGCACGTCGCGCCCATGAAGAAGCGCGTCGACCACGCCGTCCTGCCCGGGGCGGAACGATCCGTAGCCGAAGTACCGTTCCAGCGCCCCGAGCGCCGCCGCATGCGCATCAACCGTCTGTCCAGGTCCAGTCATGGTTCCACCATACATCCCCGCAGCCCGCCCACGCCGCACGATCATCCCATCCCCCTCCCCATTCCCATAGTGCGGCAACACACTATCTCCACAACGGCGGAATAAAGCCGTTTTGGAACACCGCACCATGGGAGGTTTACCGCACCATGGGAGATGCGGGGAGGGATGGGAGGAATGGGTTACAGCTGGGCCAACGCCTGGTCGAGGTCGGCGATGAGGTCGTCGGCGTTCTCGATGCCGACGGAGATACGGATCAGGTTGTCCGGCACCTGGAGCGTGGTGCCGGACACGGAGGCGTGGGTCATGGCGGCGGGCACCTCGATGAGGCTTTCGACGCCGCCGAGCGATTCGGCGAGCGTGAAGATGGCCGTATGGTCGACGAAGCGCTTCGCCGCCTCTGCCCCGGCCGCGAGCTGCACGGAGACGATGCCGCCGAATCCGCCGTGCATCTGGCGTGCGGCGATCTCGTGGCCAGGATGGGATTCGAGGCCCGGGTACCAGACGCGCTCGATCACGTCGGACGGCTGGGATTCGAGCCACTGCGCGACCTTGAGCGCGTTGGCGGAGTGTCGCTTGACGCGCAGGTCGAGGGTCTTCAAGCCTCGGATGTCGAGCCAGGAGTCGAACGGGGAGGGCACGGCACCGGCCGCGTTCTGCAGGAACGCGACCTGGTCGCGCACGTCGGCGTCGTTGAGGACGACGGCGCCGCCGACCACGTCGGAGTGTCCGCCGATGTACTTGGTGGTCGAGTAGACGACCGCGTCGGCGCCGTCGTCGAGCGGATGCTGGAGCGCGGGCGAGGCGAACGTGTTGTCGACGACGACCTTCGCGCCGTGCTTGTGCGCGAGTCCGGCGGTCAGGGCGATGTCGGTGATGTTAAGCAGCGGGTTGGACGGGGTCTCGACCCAGATGTAGCGGTACGGCTTGGCGGCGAGCGCCGCTTCGACCGCCTGCGGGTCGGTGATGTCGACCACGTCGAGGCCGACGCCCCACGGCACGAACACCTTGGCGAGCAGACGGTAGGTGCCGCCGTACACGTCGTTGCCGAGAAGGATGTTGTCGCCGGGTTCCAGGGTGGAACGCAGGAGAACGTCGATGGCGGCGAGCCCGGAGGAGAAGGAGAGCGCGTATTTCGCTCCTTCGACGGCGGCGAGCTGTTCGTCGAAGCTGGTGCGCGTCGGGTTGATGGAACGCGAGTAGTCGTGGCCGCCACGAAGGCCGAGCACGCCGTCCTGCTTGAACGTGGATGTGGCGTAGATGGGCGTGACGACGGCGCCGGTGGTCGGGTCGGGCTCCTGTCCGGCGTGGATGGCGCGGGTGGCGAGGGCGGTGTCGGCGAACTGGGCGTTGTATTCGGCGGACATGGTGTTCCTTTCAGATGGGTCGTATCCGAGGATACGTCTCCGGCCCGTGCGGACCGGCGTGGTTGTTATCGATATTGGTGATGACGGGTATGTGAGTTCCGGCGATGTCGGGGACATGGCGGGCGGGTCGGGGCGGCTGCGCGCACCGGTCCGCCCCGCCCGGCTACAGGTACTGCTCGACGAGCGAAGGGCGTGCGGTCCGTTCGACCACGTCGCCGTAGCCGTTGGCGCGCATCCAGTCGTCGTCGAAGATCTTCTCCAGGTAGCTGCGGCCGGAGTCGGGGGCGAGCACGACGACGAGCTGGTTCTCGTCGAGGTCGTGCGTCTTCGCGTACTTGACGGCGCTGGCGACGGCCATGCCGGAGGATCCGCCGACGAGCAGCGCCTCCTCGCCGGCGAGACGCCGGGTCATCTCGAACGCTTCGGCGTCGTTCGCCTTGACGATCTCGTCGGGGATAGCACGGTCGTAGGCCTCCGGGTAGAAGTCCTCGCCGACGCCTTCGATGTCGTACTGGTGTACGTCGGCGGGATCGGCCGCGGAGTAGATGGAGCCTTCCGGGTCGGATCCGACGACCACGACGCGCCCGTCGGACGCCTCCTTGAGGTAGCGCCCGGTGCCGGAGATGGTGCCGCCGGTGCCGACGCCGGCCACGAAGTGCGTGACCTTGCCGTCGGTGTCGCGCCAGATCTCGGGGCCGGTGGTGGCGTAGTGGCTGGCCGGTCCGTTCGGGTTGTCGTACTGGTTGGGCCGGTAGCCGCCGGGGATGGCCTTGGCGAGGCGTTCGGCCACCTGGTAGTAGGAGCGCGGGTCGTCGGGGCCGGCGTCGGTGGGGGTGACGACCACTTCGGCGCCGTACGCGCGCAGTACGGCGCGCTTCGATTCGGAGACCTTGTCGGGCAGGGTGAAGATGGCGCGGTAGCCGCGTTGCTGGGCGACCATGGCGAGTCCGACGCCGGTGTTGCCGGACGTGGGTTCGACGATGACGCCGCCGGGCTTCAGTTCGCCGGAGCGTTCGGCCGCGTCGATGATGCGCGCGGCGATGCGGTCCTTGGAGGAGCCGCCCGGGTTCATGTATTCGATCTTCACGGCGATGGTGGCGCGGACGCCGTCTTCGGCGGGGATGCGGTTGAGTCTGACGAGCGGGGTGTCGCCGATGAGGTCGGCGGTGCTGTTCGCGATGGTCATGATCGTCTCGTTTCCTTGTGGTTCCGTTGCGGGTCGGTCGGGTTGGGATGGGATGTCGGTTGTCGTCGTGAACCGGCGTTCCCCTGCGAGACGGTCTGGAGTGGTGCGTTGGCTGTGATGACGGGTGGTTCGCGTGCCATGCGCGAGTTCGATGATGCTTCCTTCACGGATTCCGTCAGGAGTATCGGCACCCCCAACGTGCCAATAATCGACGTGATACCGATGGATACCTACGTACGTGAAATCCGAAACGAAAATCGCGGCGATTCCCCTGCCGCATTCGAATGCCCTGTCTCAAGTTATGCGTCACTGACCGTCCGCCCGGGGGCGTCGGTTAGCGACAACAACACATGAGAATCTGCATGCCTCACACGATACCACCTCCCTCCCCGCCAGCGTGTCGAGAACACTTCAAACGCCCATATCGTGGACAGGTTCGGCTTGGCTCCCTCTGACGAGGGAGCTGCCGGCGAAGCCGGCTGCCGGAGACGACATGTGGCCCATACCGGCAACGGCACGGGCCACACAATCGAGGCAGGGGCATCATCAGGCATGAATCCCCATCAGTCGAGCAGTCAGATCACCCACCGCCGCGCGGCGTGGACCTCGCGTCGCATCGTGAGCCGGCGCGCCACGGCCACGCATACGGCGAACAGCGCCACCGCTTCGGCGAACGGTATCCATGCGACGTACAGATGCCATTCGTTCCAGTTCGATTCGTACCGGATGACTTCGCCGGTCATGGCCTGCGCCAGCCAGGCCAGTTTCACGGAACCGTTGAAGAGGAACAGCCGCATCGCCGCCACGTATGCGATGACGACCACGCCCACGGATGCCGCGAGCCGCTTCGCCCCGCCCGAACACGCCCATGCGGTGGCCGCACCGACGAGCAGCCCCAGCGCCGCGGCGGCGAGCATCAGCGCGAAGCAGGCCACGCCCATGAACAGCCATCCGCCGGGGATGATGCCCGACACCTTCGAGACGCCGCCCGTGGAGGCCGGAATATACTGCCATGCGTACAGGAACCGGTAGGAGAACGGCGTCTGGTAGAGGTCGTTGCCCCACCAGCCGTAGACCGGGGATGCGCCGGCCGTCACCTCGACGGAACCTTGCCGAACGCAATCCACCAACCCGTATTCCAGCGCGGTCATCGCCACCGCCGACAGGGCGCTGGCTGCCACACCGCATGCGGCCGGCGCGAACGTCAGCGAGCGCCGGTCCACGCCGTGGCACAGTTCCGGCCCCACGAACGCCAGGAACCAGACCAGCCCGGCGGCGAACAGCATCAGCCCCATCAATGATTCGATGTCGGCGGCGCCGGCGCCCATCATGGTGTCGAGCGCATACGGCATCCGCACATGCCAGTGACCCTGCAAGGCGAGGTACCGTACGCCACCGCCGATCGCGGCCATCACGACGCCTACGCCGAGCACCGCCGCATACAGTCCCGCGCATCGCCGCATCATGACGCGCGTCTGCCGGCCGGTCCGATGGCGCCGTGCTTGCCGCGCCGTCTTCATCATCGTCGCTTCCATCGCGATCACCTCGTCTTTCCTTCACCGCCGCCGGCCTTCGCTGCGACGAGCCGCACGGAATGAACCTCATGCCGCGCCGTGAGCCGTCTCGCCACCGCCGCGCACACCGCGAACAGCAGCAGCGATTCGACGAGCGGCAGCCACGCGTACAGCAGTGCGAGTTCCGTATGGCTCACGTCGTATTCGTTGTAGAGCGAATCGCCTCGCGTCAGACGTATCCACAACGGGCTGAGCACGCCCACCCATCCGGACCACGTGGGGTCGCGCGTCGCCTCCATCCACGGGAGCACCATCAGCACACCCGCGGCATAGGCGGCGAGCAGAACCGCCACCGCACCGACGATGCGCCGCGCCCCGCCGTCGAGCACCCACATGAGCGCCGCTCCGGCGAGCATGCCGAGGGCCGTGGCGGCGATCATCATCGCGAGGAAGATGACGCAGGCGAGCAGGAACGGCGGGAGCCCGGCATGTCTGATGTCGGCGTACGGATCGCGCGGATTGAGGTCGTAATCGACCCATGCGTTCACGAACCGGTTGACGCGACCCATCATGACGCCGTTGCTCAGCCAGCCGTCGACCCATCTCCAACCGTCGTTGGAACCTTCCGCAATCCACGTGCCGCCCTCTAGACGCCCGATCCGATACAACGGAAGACTGCCCAAGTAGGTGCCGGCATACGCCAACGGCACCAGCAGTACGGTCGAAGCGACTGCCGTGAACAATGCGACACCGCCGGACGTCGCAGCGAACGAACGCCGGGAGACGCCGTGGCACAGCATCCGGTCGAAGAAGAGCACGTACCATGCGACCGCGCCGAGGAACAGCATCGTCGCCGTGAGCCAGTCCAATCGGAACGGAGAGACGGAGGCGCTGCCGGTCAACGGATTGACCCACAGGAACCCGAGTCGCTGCGACGCCAGATACAATCCCCATCGCATGGTCGCCAGCAACAGGATCACGGCGAGCAGCGTCACGACCGCCGGCAGGGCGTCCCGCCTCATCGCGCGGGATTGAATCCCGTTCGGAGGGTGTCCGTTACGCATCGTGATCGCCTCCCGTCGCAGTCGAACCGGCCGTGGCGGCATTCCCGGCGGAGTCTCCCGTACCACCGGTGGCCGAAGTCTCCCCCGTCACGCCGCCATCGCCGGTCACGCGGATGAAATAGTCCTGCAGGCCGAGCCCGCTCACGGCGATGCCGTCGGGCACGTCGCGTTCGTCCACGTGGCCGCGCACGGTGACGGTGGCGAGACGCCCCATGCGCTCGACCGCGACCGGCTGCAGTCCTTCCGCGTGGACGAACGCGTGCACGCTCGTCTCGTCGCCGACGAGTACGGTGGCGCGGGAGGCGACGTCGCCGGCGTCGAACGCGTCGACGACCCGGCCACGGTCGAGGATGACGGCGCGTTCGACGACCTGCGCGACCTCGTCGATAATGTGCGTGGAGACGACGATGACGCGCGGGCGTTCGGCGAACGATGCGATGAGGAGTCGGTAGAAGCGTTCGCGGTTCGCCGCGTCGAGCCCGTTGACCGGCTCGTCGAGCAGCAGCACGTCGACGGGCAGGCACAATCCGGCGACGAGACGCACGATCTGGCGCTGGCCGAACGAGAGACCGCCGTATGCGGCGTTCTCCTTGATGCCGAACGCGGCGAGCATGCGCGCGGCCGCATCGCCGTCGATGCCGCCGTAATAGCGGCCTTCGCGCTTGAGGAACGAGGAGACGCGCATGCCGAACAGGAACGGCAGCGTCTCGTTGACGAGGTGGATGCGCGCCTGCGCGTGCTCGTTGTCGCGCACGTCCTCGCCGTCGAGTTCGACGTCGCCGGATGTGGGCAGGAGCCGGTTGGCGATGGTGGCGAGCAGCGTGCTTTTGCCGGCGCCGTTGCGGCCGAACAGGCCGTGGATGCCCGGTTCGAGCGTGAGGTTCACGTGGTCGAGGGCCGGCGCGGACGCCTTGTGGAAGGTCTTGGTCAGGTCGTTGATGATGAGGCTCATGATCGGTACCCCTTGTCGATGATGTCCTTGAGTTCGTCGGCGCCGATGCCGAGCCGTTTCGCCTCGGCGATGAATGCGCCGACGCGCGTGGTGAGGAATTCGTCGCGTTTGGCGTCGCCGGCCTTGCGCCTGGCCCCGGCGGTGACGAACATGCCGAGCCCGCGGCGCTTCTCCAGCAGCCCCTGGTCGACGAGCAGGTTCATGCCTTTGAGCACGGTGGCCGGGTTGATCTTGTACGTGGTGGAGATCTCCGTGGTGCTGGGCACCTGCTCGCCTTCGGCGAAGGCCCCGGAGACGATCGCCTCGCCCAGCTGTTCGGCCACCTGACGGAACAGCGGCGTGGTCCCCGAAAAATCGAATCGCATGTGGCTTCAACTCCGTTCATGGTGGGGCCGTGGCCATGCGCGCGGCGTTTGCGCACGGCCACGGGCGGCGTCACTCCCAGGCGGTTTTGGCCGGATTGGCGCGCATGTCGTCATACAGACCGAATACTTCATCGTACCCGTATTGGTCGCTGCACGCTTTGACCTCCTCGTTGCCGGTGAAGGTGCCGTCGGCGTTCTTGACGACCGGCCCGGTGGGCAGGGTATTGTAGTCGGCCTTGGCGGCGTAGACCGGCTCGGTGGGTTCGACCCATCGGATGCCCTTGGCGGCGAGACACTGCGTGTATCCGGCGGTGAGACCGGACAGCTCGTCCTGCGTGATGACGCCGTCGGCCAGCACTTGCCTGGCCTCGGCACTGGAGACGGTGTCGCGCAGCCGCGCGATCTCGGGCGCGTACGTCTTCTGGACGCCGTCGGGCACGACCGGCTCCAACGCATCCGCCGGCCGTGCGGCCGCGGAGGTCGAAGCCGGTTCGCCCAGCGCATCGCCGCGCGCATTGACCGACAATCCCGCCAGCGGGATCAGCATCGCGCACACGACCGCGATCGCCGCATATCGCCCTTGAATCTTCATGATGACCTCCTTGCAGCCTGATGAATAATCCGATGCAAGCAACCTTGTCAGTTAGTCAGTTAGTTACTTGTGTAACTAACCATATAACCAACCAATCGCGCCGTCAAATGCGACGTGCCATATCGACACGCCAAACCCACCCGGACTTCAACAATGATATATTTATTGATAGTTTATCAATATCATTACCGATAGATAGAGCGCCATTCCACCCGCACGCCTACGAAAACCAGCCGAAAGGAGGCGACAATGCTGTTGCGCATCGATTCGACGAGACTCCGCTATCTGCTCGAACGACGACGGGAGCGAATCGGATTCGGACACCGGGAAACGCATCTGACCGCGGTCGCGGAAGGGTTGTTCCTCATACTGACCGCGTGCACGACGTCCATGGGCATATGGTGGCGGTTCGGATTCGTCGCGGTCACCGTATACGCCGTACTGTCCACTATCATTACTTGGAGCAAAGGCTACAACGCCGGGAATCTGTACAGGGAGCTGATCGATTTGGACCGCACGGAGATACGAAGCAGCATCATCGCCGTCAACGACGGCAACCGGTATCTGCTCTACCACGACACCGGCTGGGACTGCGACTTCTTCCCCAACCACGCGACGCGCGACGACGAGTCCGAGAACCTTCGCACGCTGACGGAATACTTGTCGCGCGGATTCGACATCCCGCAGGCGGATTTCACGCTCACGCGCGTAGGCGGAGAATCCCACGAGAAATGGTCGGCGGAGCACCACGAGACACGGTTCTATGATTACGTTCTCTACAAAGCCGACGTCACGCACATGCCCGAAGCTTGGAAGGCCGACCGGTTCCACGTGGACTCGAAGGACTGCCGTTGGATGACCGTGGACGAGATGCTCGCCGATCCGCGTATCCGTGAGATCAACGCCGACGTGGTGGGCATGGTCAAAGCACGGATGTAGGAGCCATCCGTCACCAGCCCATATCGCGGGACGTTACAGCGAAGCGGCCTCGATGAGGCGGCGCGTGTAGTCGGACCGCGGCGACCCCAATACCTGCGCGGTGGGGCCGGTCTCCTCGACGCGGCCGCCGTGCAGCACGAGGATGCGGTCGGCGATGTGCTGGACCACGCCCAGATCATGCGAGACGACGATCAACGCCGGACGTTCATCCCGCCCGCCGGCGGCCCCGGAGCCGTGCACAATCGACTGCAGCGTCTCCAGGATCCGCACGCGGGCGGCCACGTCGATGGCGCTCATCGGCTCGTCGGCGAGGACCACCTTCGGCTCGTTGACGATGGCGCGTGCGATGGCGACGCGCTGCGCCTGTCCGCCGGACAGGTCGCACGGGTAGCGGCCTAAAAATTCGCGCGGGTCGAGGCCGACACGCGCCAACGCCTGCACGGTCTTCGCCCCCACCTCGTCGAACGCGTAGCCGAGCGCACGACGGCGCAGCCACAACGGTTCCGACACGGAACGTTCCACCGTCCACCGCGGGTCCAGCGAGCCGTACGGGTCCTGGAACACGATCGACGATTCGGCGCGCAGGGCGCGCATGCCGGCGGAGCCATGCGAGACCGGCTCCCCCCGATACGCGATCTCACCGGCGTCGGCGGCGTCGAGCCCCAGCATGATGCGCGTCAGCGTGGTCTTGCCGGAACCGGACGCGCCGATTACGGCAAGGCACTCCCCCGCACGCACCTCGGCGGACACGTCGAACAGCACCTGACGACGCGTCGGACACGCGAACAGCCGCGTCAGACCGCGCAGTCCGGCGTGCATGTCGCGTGCGGCGAACGACGCGTCGATGTGGCGGGCGGCGAGCAACGGTTCAGTCATGGTGCGCCTCCAGCGTGAGTGTGCGTGCGGCGGCGACGAGTTCACGGGTCGGCGCGGCCTGGGGCGCGGCGAGCAGGTCGGCGGTCGACCCGGATTCGACGATGCGTCCCGCGTCGAGCACATAGCACCGCGTGGTGGCGCGTTGCAGCACGGCGAAATCATGGGTGATGAACAGCATGGACGCGCCCGCGTCGTCGACGAGCGAGACGAGCAGGTCGACGATCTGGCGTTGCGTGATCGAGTCGAGCGCGGTGGTCGGCTCGTCGGCGATGATGAGTCGTGGCGACGTGACGAGCGCCGCGGCGATGCCGACGCGCTGCCGTTGCCCGCCCGACAGTTCATGCGGCCGTTTGAGCAGCACGTCCTGCGGCAACCCCACCTTGCCGAGCATCGCCTTGATGCGGTCCACACGTTCGGCGAGCGTCAGGTCGTAGTGCAGGTAGAGCGGCAGGCCGACGATCTGCGCGACGGTCATCACCGGATTGAGCGCGCGCGTCGGATTCTGGAACACGACGCCCACGTATCGCCCGCGCAGGTCGGCGAGTGTGCGCTCGTCCGCGTAGACGGACGCAGCGCCGCCCGACGTGAGGATCGCCGTGTCTCCCATCGTGATCGCGCCGGACAACGTCGCCTCGCGCGGCAGCAGGCCGAGCAGCGATTTCGCGATCATCGATTTGCCGGAGCCGGACGACCCGATGAGGCCGACGCGCTCCCCGTCGCCGATATGCAGGTCCACGCCGTGCACGATCTCCCTCGCGCCGAGCGCGACGTGCAGGCCGGAAATCTCAACGGCCATCGGAAGCCTCCTTTCGACCGGCGTCATGCGGAACCGCCGTCGCGACCGCCGCCCGCAACGCGGGATTCGCGACCGGGTCGGCGGCGTCGCGCAGCGCGTCGCCGAACAGGTTCAACGCGACGACGACGAGCGTGACGACGAGTCCCGGCCACAGGACGGTCAGCGGGAACACGTTGATGAGTTTGACCGATGTGGCGAGCGAATGTCCCCAACTGGGCACGCCCGCGCCGACGCCCACGCCGAGATACGTGAGTCCCGCCTCGGCGAGCACGGACGTTCCGGCGGACATGGACAGCTGCACGGCGAGCACCGACGTGATGTTCGGCACGATGTGCCTCACGAGCACGCCGAAGCCGCCGGCACCGTTCGCGCGCGCCGATTCGACGTACTGCGAGCGTGCGGCGAGCAGTGCGGCGGGACGCGCGACGCGGGCGAGGTTCAGTCCGTAGGCGATCGAGCAGGCGCCGACGACGACCGCGGCGGACGCGCCGAACGGCACGGCGAGCAGCAGCGCGATGAGCACGGTGGGGATGGAGATGAGCGCGTCGACGACGGCGACGGAGATGGAAGCGAGCGCGTTCGAGCGCGCGACCATGAGCCCGACGAGCAGCAGTCCCAGCGCGCCCGAGCAGACGACGGTGAGCGCGTCGATGGCGAGGTTCGTGCGAGAACCGGCCATCAGCCAGCTCAGCACGTCGGCACCGGTGCCGTCGGTGCCGAGCCAGTGCGAGGACGACGGCACGGCCCACACATGGTAGCCGTCGGTCTCCAGCAGCGGCCGCGGCGTCCAGAACAGGGAGACGAGCGCGACGAGCAGCCAGATTCCGAGCGCGACGAGCGCATAGCGTCCCGTCCCGCGCGACCACATGGTTCGTGCGATGATGCGCAGTCGTGCCATCATTCCTCCTCTCCAGCGGCGAGGCGCGGGTCGAGCGCGCGGTGCGCCAGATCGACGACGAGGCCGAGCGTCAGGAAGAACGCGGCCAGCAGGAACAGTTCGCTCTGCACGGCGACGAGGTCGCGGTTGCCGACGTCGCCGACGAGCAGCGCGCCGAGCCCGGGCAGGGCGAACAGGTTCTCGATGACCATGACGCCGGTGATCATCGAGGCGAACGTCAGTCCGACGACGGAGACGAGCTGCGGGGTGGCGAGGCGGAGTCCGACGCGCAGCAGCGCCTGCGTGCGCGTCATGCCGCATGCCATCGCCATATCGACCGGACCGCCTTCCGCGGCGACGTCCTCCAAGGCGGCGCGCGTGTAGCGCATGATGCCGGCGGCCGCGACGAATCCGGTGGCGAGCGCGGGCAGGACGAGCGAGGCGAACGCGCGTCCGGGCGCGCCCGTCCAGCCGTCGGCGGGGAATCCCTGCGACGGGAGCACGCCCAGCAACCCCACGCCTTGGCCGAGCAGGAGGAGCAGCAGCAGACCGCTCCACAGGGCGGGCACGGCGCCGCCCGCGATGGCGAGCACGTGGAAGAATCCGCGCAGGCGGCGATTCCGCGTGATGACGGCGGCGCAGCCGAGCGGCAGTCCGACGGCGAGCGCGACGACGAGGCTCATGACGATGAGCGGGAACGTGATCGCGGCGCGCTGGCCGACCTGTGCGGCGACCGCGCGACCGGTCAGCGCGGACATGCCGAGGTCGCCGTGCAGGAGACCGCCCGCCCAGTCGAGGTATTGGACGGGGTATGGCCGGTCGAGGCCGAATTCGGCGCGTAGCTCGGCGACGCGTGCGGCGGTCGCGTTGGTGCCGGCCATGACGACGGCCACGTCGCCCGGCAGGATGCGCAGCGCGGCGAACACGAGCACGGAGATGCCGAACAACGCCGCGACGAACAGCAGCAACCGCCGTATCACGAATCGCATCGATGACTCACTTCTCGTAGGTGATCTGCCACAAGGGCAGCACGGTCTGGCTGAGGTTCTGCGGGAAACCGTGGACGCCCTTCGCGTAGGCGATGGTGACGCGCCAGGAGAACAGCCAGTCGGCGGGGGCGTCCTCGGAGACGATCTTCGCGGCCTTGGCGAGATAGTCGGAGGCCTCCTCGTCCGTGGTGGCGGCGAGCGCCTTCGCGTACAGGTCCTGCACCTGCTTGTTGTCGTAGTGGTAGTAGTAGCTGGGGGTGGCCCACTTGTAGAAGTCGTGGCTTTCGGCGTGGTCGACGAGGGAGAGCTCGTAGTCGCCGTTGGTGTGCACGTCCTGCAGCCAGGTGGAGAACTCCACGTAATTAATCTTCAAGTCGATGCCGATGGGCTTCAACTGGCTTTTCAGCTGGTCACCGAGTTCGGTGCCGTACACGTTCGCGTAGGTGAGCGTCAGCTGCAGCGGCTTCGACTCGCTGTAACCGGCCTCCTTCATGAGCTTTTTGGCCTTGGCCACGTCGTGCGGGTACACGCCGGTCAGGTCCTTGTAACCGGGGTCGACCTTGGGGATGGGGCCGCCGAGCTTCGCGTCGACGCCGCCGCGCGAAGCGATGAGCTGCTGGTGGTCGATGGCGTATCGGATGGACTGGCGCACTCGCTTGTCCTTGAGTTTGACGTCGGTCATGTTGAACGCGAGCACGAACTTGTCGGAGCCGTCGCCCGCCTTGACCACGTAGTCGGGGTTGTCGCGGAACGGGCCGGCGAGGGTGGCGGCGATCGGCGAGAGCACCTGCACGTCGCCGCTCTTCAACGCGTTGATTCCCGCGTTGTCGTCGGGAAGGAAGCGGATGATGACGTTCTCGGTCTTCGCCTTGTGCGCGGTCCCCCAATACTTCGGGTTGGCCTTGAACACGATCTTGTCACTCGGGTCGAAGGATTCGACCGTGTACGGTCCGGAGCCGAGCGCGCCGGTCTTCTCGTCCCAGGTCGCGTCCTTGTCGTAGACGAGGCCGGGGCGGCCGGTCAGGTACCACAGCATGTTCGAGTCGGGCGCGGAGAGCGTGATCCTCACCGTGTGCGCGTCGACGGCCTCGGCCTTGTCGAGGTTGGCGACCTGGTCGTAGTTGTAGTATTTCCTCGCCTTGAGCTCGTTGATCGACCAGGCCACGTCCTCGGCGTCGAGCGTGTCGCCGTTGGAGAAGTTCATGTGGTCGTTCAGATGGAACGTGTAGGTGAGCCCGTCCTTGGACACGTCCCAGCTTTTCGCGAGGCCCGGATGCACCTTGTTGTCGGAGCCGCGGGAGACGAGGCTTTCGTACACGTTGCCGATGAGGATCTGTTCGAGCGCGGAGCCGGACTGGTGGCGGATGTCGAGGTTCACGGGGGCGAGCTTCAGTCCGATGGCGACGGTGTCCGCCGTCTTCGCCGCGGACGCGCCGCCGGCGCCTGCTCCGGTGCCGTTCGCGTCGTCCTGCTTGTTCGTGAAGAACGCGTTGACGCCGACGACGAGCGCCGCGACGACGATGACGGCGATCAGCGACCACAGCCATGCCTTCGACCTGCCGCCGTCGCGTCGTTTCGATGATTTCGCGCGGCCTTCGAGACTCGCGTCGGTGCTGGCCGCGCCGGCCGTGTTGCCGTTTGCCGCGTTGCCGTTCGCCGTATCGCCGTTCGCCATATCGCTTTTCGTCGCCTTGTCGCTGGTTGCGCCGGCCTCGCCGTGCACACCGTCATGCTGGGACATGCAATGCTCCCTTGTCGTGGCGCGCGCGTTCGCGGGCATGCTTACGCCCCGCGAATCCACGCGCGTGAATCGTGATTGATCGTCGGTTGACCGCCCATGCGGGTCGATCACCGCGTCCCACTATAGACCACGCCGCCGTCGGCCGCGGCATCCCCTCCCATCCGTTTCCATACGGAACCGCGACGGCGCTTCCGTGGCCGTCATCGCGGCGGTATGCTGGGAACGACGCCCGCGTTCAACGAGGACACGGCGAGAAGGGAACCCGACATGAGCCAGCCATATCCGCCTCCGCAGTACCCGGGACCGCAATATCCCCAGAATCCGCAGTACCCGCAGAATCCGAACGGACAGTATCCACAGTCGCCGAACGGACGATACCCGAGTGGGCAGTATCCGGCGGGGCCGGGGTACCCACCGCCGTACGGTCCGCAATATCCGTACGGCGGCCGGCCGATGCCGCCGCGACGACCACCGCGGAAGAGCAGCGGCACGACGGTCGCCGTGGTGGCCATCTCCGTGATCGTGATCGTGGTCCTCACGCTCGGACTCGTATTCGCCGGCATCGCGTGGAAGGTGAACGCCATCCAACGCGACCTGACGAGCGCCGTCGAGAACGGCTCCGGCGGCTCGGGTTCCGGTTCGGAAGGCTCGGGCGGTTCCGGTTCGGGTTCCAGCGTCCTGCCGGACGACGGGAAGGACATCGTCCCGTGTTCGGCGTCCGAACAGTACGCCTCCTATACGGATCTCGTGAATGACACGTACGACAAGTATGAACGGAAGATCGACGCGGGCACAATCTTCGACGATCTGAACCTGCAGCCCACGCAAGATTCCGCCGACTACGTCCATGATTTCATGCTCATCCTCACGGACCGCAAGGCGGCGCTGCGGTTCGGCTGCGAAATCACCACGAGCGTGGACGAGCTCGACGACATCTACGCGGCGAAGTCGGACGAAGTCAAGGAGCTGGAACGCAAGCTCAACGACCATGAGGATTTCGGCATCAAAATCAGCATCAAACGTTCGGATGGTTCCGTCTACGAGTCCGACGGCGGCGCTCCCCCGGAACAGACGATCTCCGACGTGGAGAACGCAATCAGGGCGGTGCCGGTCACGCCGGGCGCCGACGGCACGTATCTGGGCGTCGGCGAAAGCATCGTCCAGGCGGCGGGACTCAGCGCGAACTACGATTTCCAGCAGATCTACCAGTACTGCTCACGTTCCGCCGACAACGACGAATACACGGTGGCCGCGTTCTGTTCGGCGAATCCGCGCGTGATCTACGTGAACCAGGCGCACGCCGGATACTCGTCCAACATCACGACCCCGTACTATGCGGACGTGATCAAACACGAGATGGGCCACGCGCTCGTCTACCAGCAATGCGGCACGACCCGTCCGCCGGTCGGCGTGAACAGCGAGGCCCTGGCGAACAGCTACGCAATCAAATACCTCGGCGGAGACCGGTCCAACCTGCAACGCAACACGAAGTCCTACCCCGAATACGCGATATCGGACGCCAGCGACCAAGCCGCCGAACGAGTCCACAACAAACAATGCACCGCCGACTGAGAGCCGCAAGCAATCCGCTTCCCTCAGGCGGAGCAGCCCGGCAAAGCCGACCGTACCGGACATTGTCCTCGCTCCCCCTTCTAGGGGGAGCTGTCCGGCGACGCCGGACTGAGGGGGTACGCCACACTCCGCAAACCACAACCCCACAGGCCAATGCATTCCCGGAGCAAGACTCCGGGAATCCGACTTCGTCAGATACAGGTCCCCGTCCGGGTTCGATCCTCAATGAAGTTCCCGGAGTGAGACTCCGGGAATGCGGGAGATGCGGAACGTGTCGGCCATGAACGCGTAGACTCCTCAATGAAGTTCCCGGAGTGAGACTCCGGGAATTGAAGCCCACCGAGAAGCAAGCCAAGAACTGCTGCTCTCCTCAATGAAGTTCCCGGAGTGAGACTCCGGGAATCTCCGTGCTCCTGGCTGAGGCTTTCGGCCGCGATCTTTCCTCAATGAAGTTCCCGGAGTGAGACTCCGGGAATCATGCGCCGGAACCCGGCCCGGTCCGCGATCGCGTTCCTCAATGAAGTTCCCGGAGTGAGACTCCGGGAATGCCCGTTCTCCGTGGCGCGCAGCCATCGGGCCATGTACATCCTCAATGAAGTTCCCGGAGTGAGACTCCGGGAATTCATGGGCCACGCCGACCTCACCACCACCGCCCGTCCTCAATGAAGTTCCCGGAGTGAGACTCCGGGAATGTTCGTCCATGAGACCATGTGGCCCGTCTGGTACGATCCTCAATGAAGTTCCCGGAGTGAGACTCCGGGAATCACGGACCGCAGCAACACTCCGCGCTCGTCCCATTCCTCAATGAAGTTCCCGGAGTGAGACTCCGGGAATGCGTCTCCGGGAGGGGGCGGCGTTTCCATCCGAACCCTCCTCAATGAAGTTCCCGGAGTGAGACTCCGGGAATTTCCTGATCGTGTTCGTGGAGGTGTTCGAGCAGGCCTCCTCAATGAAGTTCCCGGAGTGAGACTCCGGGAATACACCCACGGTGAGAGCGCGTTCATTTCAGGCCATCCTCAATGAAGTTCCCGGAGTGAGACTCCGGGAATCGCCATCGCCGCCGACGACGGTTCGACCAGACTCTACTCCTCAATGAAGTTCCCGGAGTGAGACTCCGGGAATCGCGGATGGCGGAGCCCAGCTCGTCGAGGTCGAGCCCTCCTCAATGAAGTTCCCGGAGTGAGACTCCGGGAATCCCCGCGGCCACGACGTGGTCGGGCCACTGGCTGATCCATCCTCAATGAAGTTCCCGGAGTGAGACTCCGGGAATGCCATGTCAATTACATCACCACGGATATAGAGAGATCCTCAATGAAGTTCCCGGAGTGAGACTCCGGGAATAGAATGACGTGGTGGTGTAATTAGTGTCATTGCAAACTCCTCAATGAAGTTCCCGGAGTGAGACTCCGGGAATAGCCGGGTGGCAAATCCCTGTGGGAGTTGGGCTCCTGCGGGGATTTGCGAGAGCTGCCAGTACCAGTATAGGCACACTCGGTCTGGGAATCGTTCCGCAATCGGATTCCCCTACTGCCACCGGTTGCGAGCGCTCCCGGGGGATATGCCAGCTGATTCAGCTCTCGCAGAATATTCCGCATACTCTCTCTGTAGTTTTCAAACGGCATGCATGCGTGATGCTCAAAGACTGATCCAACTGTTCAAATCACTGTGGGAATCACGGTGTCCTCGTATCGTCGATGTCCGAGAAACGTCAGATTCCGTTTTGTTCGACTGCTGAGACCGACATCGCATACAAGAACGGAATCCGACGTTCCATCGATTTCGCGTTCCAATGCCGATTGCAGTCTCAACAGCTGCGCAGGACGTATGCGGAGGAGAAACACGCTGTATTGCAGACGCTCGCCATGGCTCTGCAGTACCTTGGCGACATGCGAACGCCGCACGTCATCGTTGATGTCGTATGCGATCAGATAGCTTCGCTGCTCGTCACTCATCGTATGCGAATCCCCTTGTACTCATGCTGCGTTCCGTCAAGATAGCCGAGAATCATCCTGGCCTGGATCTCGATAATTCTGCGCCAGGATGCCTTATATCCGAAAATCGGATGCGTCAACTCGGTCTGCAGTCGACGCTCATACGCGGATATGAGTGACTTGCGCGCAGTGTCGTTCAGCCGGACCGATCCCAGTGAATACGAGAATCCCCCAGGTTTCACTTCCCCGTTGTTGATGACCGTCTGAACTACGGAGTCCGCCACCGGAGCGCGGAACTCCTCCATCAGGTCAAGCGCCAAGGCCGGCTTGTTGCGCTTGCTGCTGTGCAGGAATCCCGCGTAAGGGTCCAGCCCGCAGGAAATCAACGCCCGCACGCAATCCGACAACAGCATCGAATACGTATAGTCGAGCAACGCGTTCACGGCATCGGGAGCGGGACGTCTCCTCCGTGCCGTCCATGGCCATTCGTTTCGCTTATCCGGCTTGATGAGCTGCCCGAACTGACTGAAATACACGGAAGCGGCCTCACCTTCCAGCCCCAGCACGTCCTGCCACCGATTCGCATTACGAGCGGTCTTCTCGATTGCGAGAAGTTCCCCGACAGCCGGATTCGCCTTGTCGGATCGACGCAGCAACACCGCTTGATTGTGGATTTTCGCGACGACGAATTCACGCGCGAGTCCTAACCGTCCTTCACGCGAGGCGACATGCTGATCAGCGCGCTGCTCACCGTTCGGACCATACGAGGGCATCGTCCAACCATACAGCCGCCCGGTCCCACTGCACCACAGAATCGGCACGTCTCTCCACATCAGTTCACGAATCAGGCCACTGGAAAGATCCGTGTTGCCATGAATCTGCAACCCCTGGATAGTGTCCAAAGGAACGGACGCGAGTTCCTCGCCATTCTTGACGACCACCATCCTGCCCGCCCGACTGAACGCCTTCGCTCCCGGACTGGCCAGATGCGTGACCTGATTATCAGGCGAAGCGACCATGACCCGTCTGGGCACCGCCTGCAGTTTGCGTTCCTCGGGCAGACAGATACCGACATGCGAACATCTCATGCACCGCGCACTGTCCTCAAGTGGCTCCGGCGCGGAGTCCGAGGTGATGAGGCGACACGTATCCTCCACCGCCCGACGTGCGTTCCGATAGTCGTCCTCGTCCAGTTCGACGACAACGTTGCGATGGTGCGTGGTGAAGAATATCTCGGTTTGCGCGACGCGATACCCCCATATCCTCAAGACACGCGGCCTGCAATGCCAGCTGGATGCGCATGGCCTCGGTGACGATCATCTCCCGCTTCACGGGAGTGGCCTTGTATTCCCGGATGATGACGCCGTCGTCGGTGAGCTTCGCGGCGTCAAGACGCCCCGATACGTTCCACGTCTCATGACGGATGTCGATCGACTGGTATTCGTCGGCATCCCCTATGGTCCCGACACGGTCGACCTTACGGTGATCGTACATGCCGTGGGCCATTTGGGCGCTGTCGACCTTCTCACCCACGGCTTCCAGCCATGCGCGACGTGGACAGAACATGTAGTTCGCCACCAGGCTGATCGGAATCGGCTCATCGTCCATGGGCTTCTCCCTCCGACCGCAACGACAGAGCCTTGCCCTGCAGCAGCCAGCGTTCGGGTGCCGACTTGTTGTTGGACACCGACTGGGGAAACAGCATGCAGGTCTCCACGCCTTTGTCTATAAGCCACTTCCGGCTCTTCTGGACGTTCGCCGTCGTGAGCAGTTGCGCATCGATGTCGTCTTTCGCCCTCTCTTCTTCCTTCGTCTCTCCTTCCTTTGTCTTCTCTGCTGCTTTCGGAATACCCAATACGGATTCCAAGGCGACGACCAGCAACGCCTGGCTACGCACCACGGCACGATACCGTTGCAGCGTCCACGGCTCATCCCATAGAGGCAGCACCGCGAACGGGTTCCGTCCTTTGACCTGGAACAACGCGGTCGTCGGACCACGTTTCGCCTGGGTCGACCGGAACACCGGAAAAGCGGACACTCCGAACAACGCGCACCAGACCTGCGCGTTATCGGTGGTGGAGGGGAGACGCAGCCCAGTGGGGCTCCTGCTGTCGGATTTGTTCTTGCCGATCTCGTCGACGACGGAAATGCCGACCAGTCCCTCTGCAATCTGCTCATCTGTCCTGTTTGCGATCGCTCGCGCCAACGGCACCAGACGACCGGTGACGAATTCCTGACCTCGATTGCGCGGAACCATCTCCCAGCGGGACGCTCCCCTGTCCGGCGTATAACCTTGCGCGTCCATGGAACCAGCCCAATAAGCCGGCTCACCCAACGCGCCTACATATCGTCGATCGAGTATCGTCTGCAATGCGTCGATGGCTTCGCACCTGTCGTGCTGCAGTGACTCCCATCCCTCATGCGCGGACGACATTCCCAGCCGGGGACTGAGGGTCGCCCGTTTCGCCCCACCGGAATACGTTCCGTTGGCACCAAGCCACGAGGATTCATGCCAGCGGCGCGCATGCTCATGCACGATATGCGCGCACGCGTTCCAATCCAGACCATCGTCATTGGTACGGATGTGGGCGTGGTGCTCACTGCCATTCCACCATATTTCGCATGTTCGCCCTTCGTCCGCATCCTCGAGAATCGAGGCGAGACCGACAAGCAGCAGATGCGTGAACGCGTCATTGAAATGCCCGCGTAATTCCAGTTCACTGGTCATCAGTTTCCCTCCTTGGATACGGTGATGTCGGCGGAACGGAGAATCGCCTCGAGGTAGGCCATGCCCCAGTATCCGTAGCGGATGTCGGTGTTCTCGACGATGCGTTCCCATATGCCTTCATCGAACAATCGTCGTGCAGACGCGTATACGGCGTCGACAGACGGCTCATGCTTTTGCTCGTCATCCTGGTTCCGCACCGCTGGGGGAATCAGCGTATCGGCATCGTCACGGAAGCATGACCTGCCATGCCCGTGCGATGTGCCGGCAAGACGTGTCACCAATTCGATGTCATTGGCCTGCAAATCGTCTCTCTGCGCCCAGCACTCCGCCGCGGACCGCTGCTCGTGCCGCCACCCCTGCAGATTCAGCGCACGACGGATACGCGCCTCGCGCTTTGGGGAACGAATCCCGCTCTTCGCCAAATCTTCCTCCGAATGATTATGGGAAAGCAGCTTCAGCATCGTCTGGAATCGGGAATCCTTCTTCCCGTCATCATGGTGCAGCGCCGCCATCTTCAAATCGACGACCATTCCCTCGGGCAATCCGAGGACGGACACGAACCGTTCCACACGGCGTTTCACGGCAGGCTGGTGTCCGCTCTCCTCATCATTCAACGACACAGTCTTGCTGGCCTTCGTGAAGTCTTTGGAGACGTGCAGCTCCTGCATGTCCCTGCCGTCGGAAAGAGCGGAGACCGGCTTCAGCACCAGCCACACCTCCTGCAAGTCAAAGGTTTCAACGCCGGGATAGACCGTGGGAAGCACACCCTTATTCTTCTCACCCTCGTCTCCAAAGGCCTCGACGAACCGCTTATGGCGTTCCCGCATGATCTCCTGTACTTCAGGACATTTTTCCTCCTCTTTGGGCCATTTATTCAGAATCAAGACATCCGTATTCGTATTGCCGTCTGCTGGATCAGAGGAGGAATCTTCCTGCACACCCGGTGTCTCATCACCGCCTTGGTCCTTTTTCCGAATCTCGACGATTGCATCATACAAAGCCTCGGTCGTGGGATCGGCTTCGGGATTGGCTGAGATGACGACGCCTGTGCTCTGGCAGAGGTTATAGACGTCTTTCTCTTGCTCAGCGGCATCCAAGCTGACGATGTGCATATCCGCATTGAACAATGGAGCCGTGGAGTCCACAATCAGCATGTCGCCCGCCTGCAGCGAATCCGTCAGCTTCTCGGAGCCGTCCCAGCGGGTTATGGAGGATTCCGACCCACGCCGCTTCGGTTTCATGATGAAGATACGGGATTCCACATCGTCGGGGGAAAGCCTCTTGCCGATGTCGTCGATATTCCCCCACATCAATGGGAACGATTCATCCGCCACGGGAGGAATATCCTGCAACAGCTCGATCGCGGTTGCATCGTCTGCCGGCAGATCGCGAACGACCAGACCGATGTCCGGCCCATTGGCCGGAGACAGGTCGTCGCGCAACCACAGGTCGAGCCCCGCTCTGCCCTGGTTGGCGAGCCCCACGTCGGCGGCGAGCTCCTCATCCGTGTGGGACAGGTTCTCGATATCCCAGATTTCGGGCCGTTGCCACAGCAGGCGCGTTGGAGTCGCTGGCTTGGGAGGGTGTTGCGCACACCGCCAAGCGGATAGTCCTTCAGCATCCTTGCTGAGGTGTTTCAACCAATGCAAAGCCTCTTCTACATCCTCCGCACGGTATGGGACTGTCTGGTCGGCGTCGATTTTCCGCGTCACCACGGTGATATCGCCCTGCTCGCGCAGGCCGCGGCGGTTCACGCGACCAGCTCGTTGGACAAGCGCGCTTCCCGATGGAAGCTCAGTAATCAACGAGGCGAAATCGACGTCGACGCCAACTTCCATCGTCTGTGTGGCGACCACGCATCGTAATCCCGTCTCCCGGATCGCATCGGAATCCCCTTTCAGGGCGTCGAAGATCCGTCCATGAACCATTTGGTTCTTGTCGTACTGGCGCATGGGGCCGATGAATCCACGAATCGGCGTGTTCGAGTCAGGTGCTTCCCCCGCATCGGTTTCCGTCTGGGATTTTCCTCGCTCGCCTGCGCCATTCCGACGGGCGTACTCTTTTCGCAATGCCTTCAGCACAGCTGTCGCGGTCTTCACCGTATTGACGATGCAGCCGACTACGCCACGCTCATCACCGCGTTCATCCTCGGCTTCGATGGCCTTCATGCACTGCTTCACCAACGTCGCTACGACGTCTTTATCCGTTTTCCCGCCCGAAACCAGATGAACCGTCTTGGGTTTCAGCATGCGGGCGGCGAGCGCGGAGTCCGCTGCGAAGTCGGGTTCTTCGACGCCGATGCGGATGTCGTCGACGGACGAACCGTCCTGCGTCGCCGTCGTGGAGACGACTTGGAGCACCGGTCTCGACGCCATAAGAGGACTGCCGCACAGCTTCTCCAGACGCGCGACGGATTTCGCGGTGACGACCAACTGACGGTTGAGATGCGCCTCATCGGCGACCAGCACGGTATCGTATGCCAGCATGCCGGCTTCGATCGGCCGCGCGGCCGCGCGCGTACCGTATCCGTGGAACAGCAACCGGCTGCCGAACATATCGGGGGTGGCGCACAGAATCTGACATTCCGTCGGATGGTATCGCCATTCGCGGGTCGTCTCGTCGACCGCTTCACCACCCCGTAACCGGGTGACACGTAGCGCCTGCGGGCGCGATACTGCGTCAGCGTCTCCGCCATCCGAAGATTCCCGGAGCAGAAGGCCTTGTCGGATATTCCGCAGAACGGAATCATCGTCCTTATCGGCGGAGGCGTCATCGAGCTTCGCCAACAGGGCGAGGGCCTCCTCATACTGGTCATCCACCAGTGTGCGTCGATTGACGGTCATCACCAGACGACGTGGTAGCCGATCCAGTTCCGTACCGGACAGGAGCTCGTGCCATTCGTTTCCCGAATCCGTTGCCAGTCCTGCCAACGCGTTCAGGAAGACGTGCATGTCGATGACCATGGTCTTGCCGGCACCGGTCGGCGCCTCAAGACGGTCCGGCCACCTTCCGTGATCGATGATGCTGTCCAGCAACCGGTACTGCCACTGATATGGCTTACGGCCGGAATGGATACAGGCGATGTATCTGTCGAACTCAGTATCGATCTTCTTCCTGACCGAACCAGGAATAGGCATCGCGTTCGTCATATGACCACCGGCTTTCCAGAGTCGTCAATGATTCCGGCAACGGATAGGTGGAAGGCTCATCCGTTGTAATGCGCACCGGCGCGCATGCTTCGCCCAGGTATGGTATCTCCCAGCACAGGTCGCGCAATGCGCCCGCAACTCGCTCATCCGGAGCTTGCTTCCACTGCCATATCAGGTCGCCCTTTTCCGAGGAATCGTAGGCAACCGAAGAGCAGGCCCGGGCTTCCTTGATTGCGGACTCGCCGCTCTTCTTATCCCAGTTGCCACGCTTCCGATACACGACGGCACGCGAAGCCACGTGCCGTTCCCTGGGGAGATGAATCGCGTCGGGAGGATTGCCTTCCAGCCACGAGAGCGCGTCGCGTATCGTCGCATCGTCCATGGTGCGGTCGTTCCCACGGAACTCGGACTCGAAGCCGAACGCATTGTAGGCGGCAGCCACCACGGCCTTGTAGAAACGTTCCGGGGACGGATAGAGTTCAGGCTCCCCGGTCTCGTTCGCTCCCTGATACGTGTGCATCAGGAAAGAAACTCGAATAATCAGCACGCGGATGGCCTGATCGCCTTCGGTACCACGGTCGAAATGTAGCGTGCGCAATATGGAGAAGCTCAGCACATGCGTACGTACGATGTCGCTGACGGCGATGCCGTCAAGACCATCTACTTGCGGCGGAATCGCTCCCAAGCCGATGCGAGATCCCTTACCATCTTTCTCAAATGATTTTCTTGTCGAATCGCTAAGGTCCATTCCAATATCGTTAAGAAGCGATGCAGCATCTTTTTTATCGAATTTGATGCCAGCCGCAATGGGATCGATTCGAGCACCAGCACGCAGGATACTGGCGTCCTTACCCTGCTGGGCTACCACTCCGATGATTTCTCCGTTGTATGGGGAAGCGAGACGAAGCTGGTTGTTCTTACGCGTCGAATCCCATCCGCCGAAGGTGACCGTGATGGGAGACAGATCGAACAACGGCATCAAATCAGTCAACGTAGCGTTACGGGCCTTGACGTATACGGGATTCTTGGAAACAGGCTGCCCTCCAATCTCGCCAACACGGATATGCCCATCGAACGCGCGCTGCGGCAACGTCACATCGTATACCGAACGCTCAATCAGCTCACCCATCTCATCCGCGGACTCATACGTCACACGCATGCGCGGCATCCGAGAGAATACCGGATGGCCGCTCTCGATGGCTTGGGCGATATACGCCTCGGCACGGTTGTTCTGCGATGTACGGGAATCGATGAGCACGACCTTCTTGACTTGTCCATCGCCTGCCGGTTTGCCGGAGGCGGTCACCCTCCCGTTTTCGTCGAGCGGCATAAACCGGTCTTCGAATACATAAGTAGCACCACGACCACCGGCGTACTTGGCCGGAGCCACGATGCCATCCATACCGGCCGCTGGCTCCAACAGCGTCCTCTCGGTCAAGGTGCTGGGGCCTCCCAGCTTCGCTGCCCTGTTCAGGTCGTCAAGAGTCAGTTCCCGAAGACCCTTCTTGTCGCCTGCCATGTCATACCTTTCTTTCAGGGGAACACCCATGTTCCCGCCTACCGCAATTGCCGCCAAAACCAGAGTACGCCGAGACGAGCGCGACGATACGTGACACCCATCATCGACCTCCTTACTGCTGCCTTGTACGCGGCGTTGGATTCAGTATAAGGACGCCTCAGCGCACCGGTACATATGCACCGGAAAAACAAAAGAAAAATCCGGATGCCCTGTCTCCAAGACATCCGGATTTCTCAATATCGGCTTAATCAAGCCAATTCATCGGCGTGTCACGCGTGTCGCGCACGTCATGCACGCGCTGCAATCATCGCCGTAATCGCAAGCCTCACGCCTTCGCCACCTCAGCCGCGAGCTCCTCACCCGAGACCACATCGAACGTGTCGGCCTTGGTCTCGGCTGCGATCAGGTCGCGGAACTGCTCGACCTTGGCGACGGCGTCCGCCGGCACGGTGAGCTTGAGCGCGATGTGGTCGGCCACGTCGAAGCCAGCGGACTTGCGGGCGTCCTGCACGACGCGGATCGCATCGCGCGCGTAGCCTTCGGCCTCCAGCTCGGGGGTGAGCGCGGTGTCGAGAATCACGAAGCCGCCGGTCGGCAGCGCGGCGGACACGGACACGGCCTCCTCGGCAGCGTCCTTCTCCTCCACGCGGTTGATCAGCTCGTACTCACCCTCCTGGAGCGCGATCTCGCCGGACGGCGTCTCGACGACCGGCGCACCGGTCGCGGCGTCGACGTGCCAATCACCGGACTTGGACGCCTTGATCGCGAACTGGACGTCCTTGCGCAGGCGCTTGCCGGCGACGCGCGCGTTGACGCGCAGCTCGTGCACGATTTTGAGGCCCTGCGAGGCGGCGTCCTCCAGCGTGCAGAACTCCACGTCCTTCACGTTGAGCTCGGACTTGAGCACTTCGGCGTAGGCGCGCACGGCGTCCACATCCTCGGCGACCACGGTGAGCTTGGAGAGCGGCTGGCGCACGCGGATCTTCGCGGCCTTGCGCAGCGACAGGGTGCCGGAGACGACCTCGCGCACCTTCTCCATGGCCGCGACGAGCGCCGGATCGTCGACGAGCACGCGGCCCAGCTCGGTGTCCTCGCCGGTCTTCTCGTCCACGACGAACGGCCAGTCCGCCAGGTGCACGGACTCGCCGCCGGTCAGGCCGCGCCACACGGACTCGGCCTCCATCGGGGCGAGCGGCGCGAGCACGCGCATGAACGCCTCGAGCACCGTGTACAGCGTGTTGAACGCGTTCTCGTCCTTGGCGAGGAAGCGGTCGCGGCTGTTGCGGATGTACCAGTTGGTGAGCACGTCGATGAAGTCGGATGCGGCGTCGCACGCGTCGGAGATCGCGAACTCGTTGAGCGACTTCTCGGCGGCGAGCACGAGACGGCGGGTGCGGGCCAGCAGGTAGCGGTCCAGCTGCGGCAGGGACGCGACCTCGTCGGCACGAAGCTGGCGCGCGTCGTAGCCGGCGGCGTTCGCGTACAGGGTGAAGAAGTAGTAGGAGCTCCACACGGGCAGCATGACCTGGCGGACCGTGTCGCGGATGCCCTCGGCGGTGACGATCAGGTTGCCGCCGCGAAGGATCGGCGACGACATGAGGAACCAACGCATCGCGTCGGAACCGTACTTGTCGAACACGCCGTTCACGTCCGGGTAGTTGCGCAGGTGCTTCGACATCTTCTGGCCGTCGGAGCCGAGCACGATGCCGTGGCAGATCACGTTCTTGAACGCCGGACGGTCGAACAGGGCGGTCGCCATCACGTGCAGCAGGTAGAACCAGCCGCGCGTCTGGCCGATGTATTCGACGATGTAGTCGGCCGGGAAGTGCTGCTCGAACTTCTCCTTGTTCTCGAACGGATAGTGGAACTGCGCGAACGACATGGAGCCGGATTCGAACCAGCAGTCGAGCACGTCGGAGATGCGGCGCATCGTGGACTTGCCGGTCGGATCGTCCGGGTTCGGACGGGTCAGGTTGTCGATCCACGGACGGTGCATGTTGATGTTGCCGTCCTTGTCGCGCGGGTAGTCGCCGAAGTCGGCCTTCAGCTCCTCGAGCGAGCCGTACACGTCGACGCGCGGGTGCTTCGGATCGTCGGACACCCACACCGGGATCGGGGAGCCCCAGAAGCGGTTGCGGGAGATCGACCAGTCGCGCGCGTTGGCGAGCCACTTGCCGAACTGGCCGTCCTTCACGTTGTCCGGGATCCAGTTGATCTGCTGGTTGAGTTCGAGCAGACGCGGCTTGATCTTCGTGACGGACACGAACCAGGAGCTCACCGGCTTGTAGATGAGCGGTGTGGCGCAGCGCCAGCAGTGCGGGTAGGAGTGCACGTAGCTCTTCTCCTGGAAGAGGATGGCGCGGCGCTCCTCGGGGATCTCGGCGAGCGGGCCGGACGCGTTGCGCAGGTCGCGCAGGATCGGCTTGTTCGCGTCGAACACGTAGAGACCCTCGTAGTCGGGGCACTGCGCGGTGAAGCGGCAGCCCTCGTCGAGCACGTCGGTGCTCTTGACGCCCTTCGCGTTGAGCGTGTTCATATCGTCCTCGCCGTAGGGGGCCTGGTGGACGAGGCCGGTGCCCTCGACGGTGTCGACGTAGTCGGCGGTGAAGATCGTGTAGCCGTTCGGACCGGGCACGTTGCCTTCGGTTTCGGCCTTCTCGCCGGCGAAGTACGGGAAGACCGGCCAGTAGCGGCGGCCCTCCAGCTCGGCGCCCTTGAGCTCGCGCACGATCTCGTAGTTCTCGCCGAGTTCCTTCTCGTAGTGCGGCAGCAGGGCCTTGCCGAAATAGAACTTCTTGCCCGCGTACTTGCCTTCGGTGGGCTTGACCTCGACGTAGTCGATGTCGGCGCCGACGACGATCGCGAAGTTGGTGGGGACGGTCCACGGGGTGGTGGTCCAGAACACGGCGTAGGCGTCCTCATCGCGCAGCTTGACGGCGACGGAGACGGTGGTGTCCTGACGGTCCTGATACACGTCGGCGTCCATGCGCAGCTCGTGCGCGGACAGCGGCGTGCGGTCCTTCGGGCAGTACGGCAGCACGCGGTAGCCCTGGTAGGCGAGGCCCTTGTCGTACAGCTGCTTGAACGCCCACATCACCGACTCCATGTACGGGATGTTCAGCGTCTTGTAGCCGTGCTCGAAGTCCACCCAACGGGCCTGGCGGTGCACGTAGTCCTGCCATTCGTGCGTGTACTTGAGCACGGAGGCGCGGCAAGCGTCGTTGAACTTGTCGATGCCCATCTTCTCGATCTGGTCGACCGAGTCGATGTCGAGCTCCTTCTGCGCTTCGAGCTCGGCGGGCAGGCCGTGCGTGTCCCAGCCGAACACGCGGTTGACCTTGCGGCCCTTCATGGTCTGGTAGCGCGGGATCACGTCCTTCGCGTAGCCGGTCAGCAGGTGGCCGTAGTGCGGCAGGCCGTTTGCGAACGGCGGGCCGTCGAAGAACACGAACTCGTTCTGGCTGTGGTCGCCGGAGGGGTTGCGTTCCACCGACTTCTGGAAGGTGTCGTCCTTGTCCCAGTAGTCGAGGACGGTCTCCTCCATGTGGGGGAAGCTGGGGTTCGGCGCGACGTGCGCGGTCTCGCCGCCCTCGTTCGCCTTGGGATATACGTTGTCGCTCACCGTGTGGCTCCTCGTAATGCGTCGTTGGTTCTTTACGAGGACGACTTTGGTCCCGGCGTTCCCACGCCGTCGCCTTGGCGACGTGCGTGCGTCCCGCCGGCACCGCCACCGCGGTACCACCTCGCTTGCCGCGCGTGGATTCGCGTCTCCAGGAGACGCCCGTCACGTCGCGACCGCTTGAGTTCGGCTGTGTCGGGCCGATCCCGTCGGTTCTAGTAAGCGCGAATCATGGATCCGCGCCGTTCTTCCGAAGACTCCCCGCTGATGACGGATCGACGCCTTGACTTCGGTTGCACATCGTAGCACGCCGCATGCCCGGCGCAAGACGCGTCTCAGACGCCGCGTCCCGCGCCCGCATGCCATGCCGCATGCCGTGCCGTGTGAGGCATGCCGCCACACGTGCCGTGCCTCACGCGGCGGTTCGCGGTGCCTACCGCTCCCCCGCCGCGACGGCGCCGACGCGCGTCGTGAATGCGTCGAGGAACCGGGCGACGTCCACGCCAACCGCGGCGTCGACGGTCTTCTCGGCCGTGTTGAGCCGGTCGTAATCGCCGATGGTGCGTCCGCGCGTCGGCCCGTCCAGGTCGACTTTGAGGTTGATCGGCAGCGTGGTGACGAGCATCGGGTCGAGCGCGACGGCCACGGCGAGCGGGTCGTGCAGCCCGCAGCCGCCCATGCCGGGCGCGCTGACCGCGTACGCGTCGATGTAGTAATCGGTCATGTCGGCGAGGAACCGTCCGGCCGGTGTGCCGGTCTCGCACCAGACCGCGGTCTCGCGTTTCGTGAGCAGCGTCTGCATGGTCACGTCGAGCCCGATCATCGTCACGTGCGCGCCGGACCGGAAGATGCGGTCGGCGGCCTCCGGATCCTGCGCGATGTTCGCCTCCGTCCACGCGTTCACGTTGCCGGGGACGGTGAGCGCGCCGCCCATCATCACGATGCCGCCGATCATGCTTCCGATGCGCGGCTCGCGTTCGAGTACGGCGGCGATGGTGGTCATCGCGCCGGTCGGCACGAGCCACAGGTCCTTGCCGTAGGTTTCCGCCGCGTCGATGATGAAGTCGACGGACGGTTCCGTCGCGGCTTCACGCGTGGGATCCGGGATGTCGACTTCGCCGATGCCGTTGCGCCCGTGGATGAACGCGGAGCCGCGGCTCACGGTGAACGTGCCGTCGCCGCCGTTCGTCTCGTCGGCGGCGCTCGGATGGTCGACGCCCCGGTGCACGGGGATGTCGGGGTGTCCGAACAGTTCGGTGACGGCGAGCGCGTTGCGCACGCCCTGCGCGACGGTCACGTTGCCGTAGGTGCCGGTGATGCCGATGAGTTCGGCGTCGGGGCTGCCAAGCGCGTAGGCGATGGCGAGCGTGTCGTCGATGCCCGTGTCGAGGTCGAGGATGAGTTTCTTCCGGTCGGTCATATGCGTTCCGCCTTCCTGCCGTGTGCCGGCTTCAGGCTATCACCTCCAATCGGCTTTCCCCGTCGGGGGCGACGCGGCTGACGCTGATGCGTTCGGCGATCTGGTCTTTGAGCCAGTCGACGTGGGAGATGATGCCCACGTCGCGGGTGCGGCTGATGCGGCGCAGCATGTCCATCACGTCGGCGAGGTAGTCCTGCGAGAGGGTGCCGAAGCCTTCGTCGACGAACAGCGTGTCCATGCTGATGCCGCCGTTCTCCGCCTGGATGATGTCGGCGAGCGCCAGCGCCAGCGCGAGGGAGACGAAGAACGTCTCGCCGCCGGAGAGGGTGCCGGGGTTGCGGGTCTGTTCGGTGCGCCGGTCGAATACGGTGATGTCGAGTCCGGTTTTCCTGTTGCCTGTGGCGATGGCGTCGTCGACGAGCCGCAGCTCGTAGATGCCGCCTTGGATGTCGCCCAATAGTTCGTTGGCGCGGTCGAGCACGTCGCGGAACCGTTCGGTGACGGCGTAGGTGATGAGCGTGAGCCGGTTGGCGGCGCCTGACGCGCTTTTGTCGCCGTTGGCGAGGGCGGCCATGCGCTCCAGCGGCGCGAACCGTGCGGTCCGCCGCGCCCACTGGCCGGCCGCCCGTTCCATTCGTTCCGCCTGCGTCCGCCAGTCCTGTCCGAGCGTGGTGAGCGCGCCGACGCGGCGACCAGTTTCGGCGGCGTGCCGTTCGGCTTCCTGCACGGCGGCGGCCAGCGCGTCCGTGTCGATGGCGGCGATCGCTTCGCCCAGTGGCGTCGGCTCGCCGGCCTCCGTGTATGCGGTGGCGACGGATGCGATGACGCCCAGCTCGCGCATGCCGTCTTCGCCGATGCCGGCGAGGGCTTCTTTCAGCTCGTTGCGCGACCGTGCGAGATTGGCTGTGGCCGTGTGCAACGCGTCCTCGTGGCGGCGGATGCGCTGTTGGAGGTCGACGCGTTCCCGCTCGTCCAGTCCGGCGGCGGCCGCTTCGTCGATGGTGGTGAAGTGTGCGCTTTCCTTGAGCGCGTGGTCGCGTTTCGTCTGCGCTTCACCGGCGTTGCGTGCGGCGGCGTCCGCTTGGGCTTGGGCCTGCGTGTGCCGGCGTTCCAGTTCGTCTCGTTCGTCGATGGCACGTTTGAGCCGTGCCGCCTCCCGTTCCTGCGCTTTGGCTTCGTCCAGTCGTGCACGGGCGGCGGCCCGCTCTTCGGCGACGCTGGTTTTGGTGTGTCCTTCGGCGTGTTCGGCGGCGGTGTTCGCGGCGTTGCCCGTCTCGGTCTCCTTCGCTTCGGCTGCGGCGAGCGCGGTCCGCGCTTGTTGCGCCGCCTGTGTGGCGGCGGCGATGGTCTTCCGGATATCGCGCAGCTCGTCGCGTCTTGCGCGCGCCATGTCCAGCGCGTCGACGGCGGTTTCGAGCTCGGTGATTCGTTTCTCGGCCTGTTCGACGTCGAGTCCCTCGCTGTGCTCGCGATGCGAGTCGAGGTCCCGTTCGGCTTCGCGCAGCGCGGTTCGCGCTTGTTCCGCCGCGGCTTGTTTGTCAGCGACGCGGCGTTTCAGTTCGGCGATCTCCTGGGCGTCGGCCGCGTCGTTGGGCATGACGGCGGGATGTGGATGATCGGTGCTGCCGCACACCGGGCAGGGTTCGCCGTCTTCGAGCGTTGCGGCGTATCGGGCGGCGCCCGCTCGTCTGATGGCGTCTTCGGCGCTTTGCAGGGTGCGTTCCGCGGCATGGTGCGCGGCTTCCGCCTCGTCCCGTCGCCGTTCGAGCGCGGGAGTTTCCTCCGTGAGCCGTTCGACCTGCCGCGCGTGTCCGAGTATGCGTTTGGCCTGGTCGAGCTGCGCGTGGAGGCCTTGTTCGCCGCCCAACTGTTCGGCGATCTCCTGTAGTTCCCGCTCGACGTTTTCAGGATCCGGCAGTTCGTCCGATGCTTGCTGCGCCTGTTCGGTGGCGGCGCGCGCCCGGTCGAGCTCCTGTTGCGCCCAATCATGCTGCGTCGCCGCCCGTTCGGCGGCGACGACGAGCTGTTCGTGCGTGTCGGCGCGTTCCAGATCGGCGCGGGCCGCTTCGACGCCGGCGGAGGCTTGAAGCGCCTGTTCACGTCGGCGTTCCAGATCGTTCCGATCCGTCAGCTGGTCCAGCTGCCGTCGCAGCGTCGCGTTTTGCTCGGCGAGACGCTGCTGTTCGACCTGCAGTGCACCGGCTTCCCTGTCGAGGTCGAGGATGGGCTGCGCTTCGATGGCTCGCGCCAGATCATGGCGGGATCGTTCGATGGCGGAATCGTCCGCCTGCACATCGTGCAGCGCCTGGATGTCGCGCAGTTCACGCGCCGCCGCGTCCCGCAGCGTTTCGGCGTCCGTCTGTCGCGCCCGCGCGAGGTCGAGCGCCCGTCGGGCCTGCGTATCCCTCGTTTCGCCGTCGCGTACCAGCGCATCGCATTCGGCGTCGACGCCGACGACGACATCACGGAGGCTGTGTCGGATCTCATCCGGCTCGCGCGCGGGATAGGCGAGTCTGCTGGCATCCTCACGGTCGAGTCCCCATCGCACATTGGACAGGATATCCAGCTTGTTCTCCGGCCCGCCGCCATCCTCCAGCTGGATGCCGTCCTTTTCCGTAGCGCCCTGTTGCTCGAGGATGCGCGCGGCTGTGGCCTTGGCCGTGGCGATGCCACCGACGAGACGAATCCCCTCTTTCTCCACGTCGGCCCTCATGCTTTTGCGGCGCTCCGCGAGCTCGGTCTGGATGTCCTCGTAGATGGTCGCGCCGAACAGGTCCTCGACGAGCTCGGTGCGCTTTTCCGGATTCAGGGACAGGAACATGGCGAACTGGCCTTGCGCGAGCATGATGGTACGCGAGAACTGTTCCCGATCCAACCCGATGATCCGCGTGATCTCCGGACGCACGTCACCGGCGCGCGAGGTGATCGCCTCGGCATGACCGGCTTCCTCCGCGTAGGCGAAATACCGTTCCGGATCATTGCCCGGAGCCTCGGTCAGAGCGGCGATGCCGCAATCGATTCTCATGAGCTTGCCGGTGGCGTTATGTGTGGTGAACCCGTCGCCACGGGTTTTCGGCTGGTCGTATTTCGGGGTCCGTCGCACCTCGTAGTAATCATCGCCGGACCGGAAGATCAGATCGACGTAGGTTTCGGTCCGTTCGCCAGTGAGGAACCGGGAGCGGACGCGCTGCCCGTCGCCTCCGGCGTCCAACGTGTCCTTCTCGTTGCCGGAGATGTTGCCGTACAGGGCGAACGTGAGACAGTCGAGAATCGTGGTCTTACCGGCTCCGGTCTCCCCGTCGATGAGGAACATGTGCGAACGGGTCAACGCGGCGAAATCGATGGCGTATTCGCCCTTGTACGGGCCGAAGCCGCGGAATTTCATGGCGATGAGCCTCATGTCAGTCCTCCTTCTCCATGCCGTCGATCATCATCCCGCCGGCATCGCCCTCATCGGCGACGACGCCTTGCATATGCTTCGCCGGATCGTCGGATACGCCTCCGTCCGCGTGTTCGGTATGTTTGGCCCGGGCGGCCTCCAACGCGGCCTCCAACACCCGCCGTTCCTCCTCATTGGCCTTACGGCCAAGCTGATGTCGCACGAACTGTTCGAGCACGTCCATTTCGGAGGATGCCGTTCGAAGGTCCACGGCTCTCCGCTCTGTCGACGCACGGCTCCGGTCGTAGACGATGTTTTTCTCCAACGCGTGCTCGTACCGGTCGTCGATCTTCTGGTAGAGCCCCTGCGGGAATTCGCCGACGTGCACGGTGACGGATACCCAGTCGTCATGATGAGCGGCGGCGGAATCGCCCAGTATCTCATCCACCGTGCCTTCCAGCCGCACGAACGCGGGCTCGTCGGATTCCACGTCCAATGTGCGGAGGTTTCCCACGCGTCCGTCGGCGATGTCGAGCAGCACCACGCTCTTGCCGTTGCCTTTCACCGGAGGCACGCGGCTTTCGGAGAACGAGTAGGCGAGCAACGATCCGCTGTAGCGTGCCTGCGGCGTGCGGTCGAGACCGAACACGGATTCGTCGACGGGCAAGTCGGGCACGTTCACCCGCTGCGGCCGGTGCAGATGACCGAGCGCCAGATAGTCGAGACCGCTATGGGAGAAGAGCCCGGCCGGCACACTGTCGACGCCGCCTACGGCGATGCCCCGCTCGGAGTCGCTAGGCGCGGCACCGGAGACGAACGCGTGCGCCATGAGCGCGGCGGCCACATGCGGGTCGGCGGCGCGCCGGTCGGCGAGATCGCGCGTGACGAGCTCCATCGCCGCGCGCATCATGCCCTCATGCGAGCGCGGGATGCGATAGTCAACGCCCGCCTGCTCCAACAGTTGCTGGAGTCCGGAGCGCGCAGTGTCCGGGTCGAGGTACGGCAACGCGTACACGGCGAGCGAGTCGCCGCCACGCGTGACCGTCACCGGTTCCGCGATGGTGTCGAGTCCGCAGCGCACGTGCACGTTCGGACGCATCAGACCGGCGCCGGTACCGAGACGGATCGCGGAATCATGGTTGCCGGGCGTGATGACGATCTCCAATGGTCGACCGTCTATCTCGAGTCGTCCGAGCCGATCGAACATCGCATCGAACAGACGGATCGACTCGGCGGATGGCACGGACAGGTCGTAGACGTCGCCGGACACGCACAGCACGTCCACGTGCTCGCGCACGACCACGTCGATCAGCCACTCCAGCGCCCTGCGCTGGTAGTCGAGCAGGTCCACGCCCTTGAACCTGCGCCCGATATGCCAGTCGGAGGTATGCAGCACCCTCATGCCGGCTCCTTTCGTTCCGTCGACGGCCCATCTGCGGCACCGTCGTATCCATTGCCTTCATCCACCGTAACCGGACAATCCCCGCCCGATGCATATATACCGGTTTCGCGATGGCGCATCGCCATGCGCGTCATCACCATGTCGCATGTCAGACGCCTAGTCGTCGTTCATCTCGCTGAGGAACATGGCCTCCGCGGACACGAAGCTGAGTACTGCGGCACCGACGACGAACCACAGTCCCCAACCCATGATGATCTGGAGAATCGGAATCGCCGCAAGCACCATCATGCCCAACACTCGACGTACTTGGACAAATCCATCGACACGACGGTGCAACCGCGTCACGATCTGATACACCACATATTGGGCGGCAGAGAATGCGACCACGACCAGCACATCGAAAATCACGATGGCGACGTCCGCAATGAAGTCGGTGGTCATGTAGTTGAACACCTTAACGAACGTCTCGCCAGCAGGAGAGCTGAAGAACGCCGACAGCCCCACGACATTGACCAACAGCGCACCGATGACCACAGCGAATACGATCCTACCCAGCGTTTCAAGGAACCTCATTCCAATCATCTTCCTTCCCCGCCGGCGTTCCCGGCGGATTCTCCTCGCGGTGGACGATCCGCTCCGGAATCGTCCCGCCTTACACCATCCATAACCGGACAACCATCAATAAAGCGCGACACACCGGAAATATCAACGCTTCAGACGTCACCCACACACGTCCATCACCTGCCGATGCGACCCCAGTCCTGCAGGGCGAAGCGGAACGGGATCTCGCCGTTGTTCACATAGTTGTCGATCTCCCATTCCTGCGGGCAACGCGCCATGACGTCCGCGAGATAGCCGATGTTGAGCGCGAAATGACGCGGGCAGTAGTAGAAGGTCTCCACGCGGGCCTCGCCCGGATCCTTGAGCAGCGACTTGATGTAGTATTCCGGCGTCTCCTGGCATCCGTAGACGCTTTTGCGTTCCGTGTCATACAGGTCGGCGAAGTCGTCGTCCTCGTCGGTGTAGCCGCCCGACTCGTAGACGCAGTGGGGGCGCCCGTCGCCGCCGTCCTCCTCGTCTTCGATGGGCGGCAGGCCGGTATCGTCCCGCTTGAACTCCTCGAACACATCGTCCAGGTACAGCACGCCCGGCAGCAGCAGTCCGGGTTTCGTCGCCGTCGGTGCCATCGTCGCAGCCATCGTGGCCGTCGCGGCCATCATCGCCATCGTCATCGTCGTTCCTTTCATCGTTTCCTTCGTCGTTTCCGCCGCGGTCGTCGCCGTCGTCCGGTTCACGCGTTCCACCGGTCGTCGTCGCGCGTCACCTCGCGCAGCCGTTCGACCGCGGCGCGTTCCTTGTCGAACGCGGACGTGTCGCGCAGAGCGACGAGCCGGCGCACATCCTCGCTCCACGCGTCGATGTCGGCGCGCAGCTGCGCGTCCGAATAGCCGGTCTCGGATTCGTAGCGTTCGTGCCCATTGAGGCTGTGGTAGTCGTTCGTGGGATCGTGTTCCACGCCGGTGTCCGAGTCGATGGGGCGGATGCGGATCGTCATCGCGTTCTCCTCGCCCACGATGAGTTCGATGACGGTGCCGACGAACGCGGGAAGCACGACGCCGGTCGTGTTCTCAATGATCGCGAAGCTGCCGGCCAGCGATTTGTCCGGATTGCCGGTGAGCAGACCGTCGCGAATCGCGACACCCCGATCGAGCGCGTCCCACAGCTTGTCCACGTGCGTGGTGACGGGCGAGTCGGGCATGCCCGGCATCGCCTCCCGGAAGCTGATCTTCGCCAGCGGCGACGTGACGCCGTTGCGCAGACGGTATTTGAGGAAACGCATATTGAACTGCCCGCGCGCCGGCGTGCGGTCGTCCGTGACCATGCATCCGAGCGTGTCGATGATGGTGAACGGTTCGATCCATTTGCCGTGCCATGCGCCGTTCTCATCCTGCAACGGGAATCGAAAGTGGGCGACGTCAAACCTGAGGAGCGTCTCGCGGGTGCGGACCGTGAGCAGACGCTGCAGTCCGGGAGCGTTGTCCGGATAGCAGAGCTTGATGCGCGCCAGCTTGCGGTTCCTCCCGGTGGGAATCGGATGGAAGTGCTTGTTCTTCGACATGTCCAGCATGATGCCGTTCCTTTCCTGCGTCTCGGCGATTCGGACGTTCCGGACCGTTCGTGCGTTCCGCCTTCCCTAACCGGACATACGATGAAAACACGCGACACGCCTCATTCCCCGGCGTTTCGCGGCAGTGCGCGCGTTGTCCGGTTAAGAGGGGTGTCCGCCGGAAACGAAGACGACGGGCGACGGCCCGCATCGCCGACAGCGCGTCACGACGGCGGGATCCGTCACGGCACGCATGAGCATGACGCACACGACGAGGAAAGGAGACGCCGATGCTGGAGGACCCCATGCCACGGCGATCGGACCGACTGGAGGCGACACGTTTCCGCCCCGACGGCATGCCATGCATCCGGGCGGTAGACTGGGCGACAGTCATACCGATGCAAGGAGGCGGCATGTCCGGACAGAGGAAGGGAACGGACGACTGGGATAAAACGAAGACCCAGTATTATCGTGACGAGTTCATCGGCGAATACCGCTACGACAAGAACGGTCCCACACCATTCCGCAAGAAGAAGCGCGAGTTCGGCCCGTTGGCACTGTGCATGATCGAGAACCAGGTCGGAAAACTGCTCGAAAAGTACAGGCCGACGTTGCCCGAGGGCGCTCCGGACACGCCACGCGATTGCGCACACCAGTTCTACGCGGATTGTCTGGACAATCTGCTGGCGGCGATGGATGACCCCCGGACCGAAAACGACGCCAAGTTCGTGAGCTTCATCAAGACCAGCGCGGAGGGCTGGTTCAGAAAGATGTACGAGCACACCGATGAAGGCAAAGCCAAAGATGTGCTGCGTAAGCGGATGGGCCGAGATTCCCGGTTCACCAACGACTTCACCGCTCCCGAAGCGGGGCGTCTTGGCGGCGGCAAACCCACCGGCAAGGAAAGGATGAGGGGCGGCCGCGGAAACTGGGGACTGTCCTTCGAATACCTTGACTCGCACGGACTGGATGCGAACGAATACCACACCCCTTCCGCCGTTTCCGAAACCAAGTTGGAGACGGTGGCTCTCCGTTACCCCGTCTCCATCGACAGGAAGGCGTTGCAGGACGCAGACCGCAAACGCAATCCGAACTACGGTCTGCCCGGCCAGATGGAGAACATGCTGGAAGGAGTGTTCAATGAAGCGAAGGGCACGTTGCCGCTCGGCTCAGTATTCTAAATCGTCCGATACCGCATGGCCGTGCAGGAGCATATCACGGTGACCCATCCGACGGATGAGGACGGCAACCCGATCGACTTCGCAGTGGACGACACGTCCGCCGCGGACGCCGCGCTCGAAACGATCGAGGGCGGGGACGACAAGCAGTGGATGACCGATCTCGCCGAAACGCTTGAGATTCTCCCGCCAAAACGTAAAACCAAGTACCTTAACAAGCATCCGGAGATACTCGGCAAGTTGCTCAACAGCAAGAATCCGAATATCCGCAGGGCGTTGCTCGCCCTTGAAGGTCAACAACCCGAGCAGAAAGCCTGAACATCATGAACAACACACGATCCTTTACCGAGCTGCTCGGTATGTACGATCAGCTGAAAGACATCGAGCCCGAAATCACCATGCCCAGCGGCGACGATCTCGACTCCCCCGAACGCATCAAACACCAACTGGACGAAGGCGTGAAGCGGGGGCAGCTGTGGAGCGCCTATGCCAATGGAGATTCCCTGTACGTGCTCATCACGGCAGTGGATGACGATCCGCGTATGGCCACCGTCATCCCCTTGTCGAACGACTTGCGCAGCGAGACCGACGATTCGCTCGTCGTCGGCAACACGCCATTGGACATCGAAATGGTCGCATGGCCCGGCCTGAAGGCCCTCATTCCGGTGCGTCTACTCTATAAGCCGATGAAGGAACTGTCCGAAAGCGCCGTCAAGGCCATCGAAAACGACAACCTTCGTTTTGCGAAGAAGGCTGATGCGATTCGTCGTGGCCACGATAGCGGAGCGTACGATTCCCCGTTCGTCAAGGACCGCGATGACATCACCGTCATCCTGCTCAAATGGCACGCCATGTGCTTCGACCTGCCGAAGCTGCACGAGAAGGACGAGGAAGCCGAGGTCTCCACGACTCCCGGACGCGGCGAATACGCCAAGGCGCTGATCACCGTGCTTGGCCTGCCATTCGATCAGGTGGACGACGTGCTGGACGGCGCGACCCCGTTGACGGACGAGCAGCGTGCCAAGCTCGCCGACGCAGGCGTGCAGGCGCCGAATACGCCGAAGCGCACGTTCCACCTGCCTGCAGATCTTCTGGTCGAAGTGGAGCAGCCGGCTTGGCGCCGGGACGCGGACGAGTACGCACAGCGTCTGGACGGCGACGCACGTGTCAATCTGGCGCGGGACGCATTCACGCTCGCAGCACGTCCGGACGGCCACGGTCGCGAGGCATGGCGCGGTGCGCTGCATGACGCGTACCGCAATCGTCTCGCCGAAGACGACGCTCAGGACTGACCGCAGTCGGAAAGGCATGAACGAACGACATGGCTAAGCTGTCAAGGGAGTGGGTCGTCCGGCAGGTCGATCGGATGATCGCCATTGCGAACGAGAAGCATCCGGACACCTTCCTCAAGGACTGTCTCGGTGACCCGTACCATATACGCGATCATTGGGATGACGAAATTCTGATGGACATCGACAAGACCCACTCCCAGCGACGTCATGAGGATGTCAGCGACAACGATGACAGGGAGCAGGTCTCGGGATACTGCCTACCCCAGTACAAGACTGCCGACGGCAGGGCCTTCATCAAGGTGCGGGCGTGCGATTTCGCCCCGAGAACCTACTTCACGATCCTCCATGAGCTCGGGCATCATCTGCAGAACTCGGATATCGAGCTCTTCTGCGCTTTGCGTGACCTTGATGACAAGGCGGATCAGAAACGCGCCGAGGAGAAGGCATGCGACATGTTCGCCTCCAAGGCGTTGATTCCGGATTCGGTGATTCCGGAACTGCGCACCCACCGTTGGAACGCCTTGGCGGTGAGCCACCTGTACAAACGCGTCAAGGCGTCACGGCCCGCCGTGGCCCGACGGGTGGCCGGCCTGTTGCAGCCGGGCGCGTGGGTCACGTTCATCGACCAATACGGCCATCCCAAGCTACGCGCATTCTCGGACGGTCACACCGAATACGACGACATCGAGATCATGCCGGCGGAGCAGCTGGTGCTGGACGCGTTTGACGAGGTGCAACACGAACCATGGCGCAGACACCCCGGCGAGCACCATGACGAGATGACCATCTGTATCGCGAACCTCGACAAGCCGCGTATTCCGCGCACACGGCCCAAGCATTACACGCGAATCAGTGTCGCTCCATCGTACGCTTGCATGTTCGTCATGGGTGGTCACTGAGATCTGGCGGAGTACTGCATGATGGTCATTCTGTCACTCCGCTCATCCGAGTGGCGATGAAACGCCCCACGGTCGCACGATGGACATGATATTTCCGCGCGATGTCAGCTTTGGTGCAGCCGCGCCGAAGCATGGCGCGTATATCAGACTCCTTGCCGGACAACTTCACCGTCTGCGAGAGGCTGCCTTTCGGTCGTCCCAATGGTTTACCTTCGGCTTTGCGGCGAGCGAGCGCCTCCCGCGTCCGCTGGCTGATGAGGTCGCGTTCGATCTCGGCGGACAGGCCGAAAGCGAACGCCAGCACTTTGCTCTGGATGTCGTCGCCGAGACGATACCCATCCTTGATGGTCCAAACACGGCATCCACGGCTCATGCACTGGTTCAGCACGTCCATGATCATGAACAGGCTGCGACCGAGTCGCGATAATTCAGAGCAGATGATGAGATCTCCATCAACGACACAGTCAAGTAGATTACCAAGCCTTCGCTCGTTCACCGCTTTGGTGCCGCTGATGGTCTCCTCGACCCAACAATCAACCGCAAGGCCTTCGTTCCGTACGCAACGTTCGATTTCGAACCGCTGATTCTCCACCGTCTGCTTGTCGCTGCTCACTCTGATGTATCCGTAGATCATGGCTGCCAAGTCACCACCCATACTGGACGATTTCTCGCAACCGAAGATCGTGTGGGGAAACCTGTGCATGCGCGCCCAGTACGCCATGGTGAAGGATGACGCCATCGTCTGCGCGCCTTCGCCGTTCATCGCTACGGACGACTGGTTCCTGCTCGGCATACTGAATTCCAAGGCGGCGGACTGGTATGTGCATCAGGTCGGAGTCACCCGAAGCGGCGGATACATGGAGTACAAGCCGGTGTTCGTGGAGCAGATTCCGATTCCGCATCATGTGCCGGAGAACACTCGGAATCGGATCTCCCTGCTGGCTTGCACCGCTCAGGAGCACTGCCGACGGGGACTGGCCTCCGAATCGGAGGAGAACGCCATAGATCAGCTGGTATATGGGTTGTTCGGTCTTTCCGATGCCGAGCAGGAGACCATCGAACGGTTCTCACGCCAATGAGAAGCGTTCGATGAAGTTCCTCTCCTGCGGGTTCAACCCTATCGTTTCGGCGATGCTTTCGTCCAACGCATGGTCGAGTTCACGTGCTTCCTCCTGCGTGCAGTCGTCGTTCAGCCTGGCTTGAACGAGCTGGAGGAACGCGTCTTCGGACGCTCCTACGAGCGACACGATGGGGAGCTGTTCGATGGTGTATTTCTTCCATCGAACGGTTCCCATTCCCGTCGTGGTGCCCAAAGTGGAGAAATAATACTCGGAGAGATGTGAGTTCAGGAACCCCAGAACAACGGGAAGGCGCTCGCCGGCCATGAGGAACGTCGTCGCTTCGGGCACATACGCGCCGTCGCCGTCGAAGGCGAATTTGGCCTTGTCGGAGATTTCGCCCCACACGATCTTCGGTTGCGAGAAATCGTCCATATAAGCACAATCACGAAGATTGTACTGGGTATCACCCTGATCAGCGCGTTTGGACAACTTGGGTTCGAACGAATCCAACCACTCCTTAACCGCAGGATATGAATCCACATCTACGCGAGGAACGACCTCTCCACCATGCTTATAACCGTTATGGGATGCGACAAGATAACGGTCCGCGAACTCGTAGCGGTAGCGTTTGATGTCGCGGCCGCGGAGCACGGGGCGGATGATCTCGGCGCTCTTCGGGTCGGCGGCGACCAGTTCGTCGCGCTTCTCCTTGGAGATGATGAACGCATCGTTCAATCCGGTCTTCACACCGTAGTTAATCCGCACGTCAAGCTGCTTGAGCGGCGTGCCGGCCTCCTCCATCTTGTGCTTGATGGAACGCTCCACATCGGCGAGAATCACCCACGGCGAACCGCCATCCGTCACGCTCTTGCCGCCGTTCGTCTTGTCCGTGCTGGTAACGGTTCCGAACGGGATGGTCGTGGCATGTTCCATGACATAGTTGCCGATGTCGTTCAGCGAATCATCCGCATACCGCACGGCCTGCAGCACTTCACCGGCATGCCCCTTGGCGAGGAGCATGATGTTCGTATCGACCGTGGCGCTGCTGAACCGGCCGGCACCCAGATCGATGAGCGAGATCACTTCGGCGTTGCGCGCGAGATGCTTGCGCAGCTCCTTGCCGTACTTGTTGCGCATCCACTTGTTCGACGTGATGAAGTCGAGCACGCCATGGTCGGACAGCAGATCCAGCCCACGCTCGTAGAACAGCTCGTACAGGTCTCCCGTCCTGTTGTATGAGCGGTACCCCAAAGCCTCATAGAGCTTCGCCTTGTTCTTCATCTTCTGCAGCTGCACGTACGGCGGATTGCCGATGACCACGTCGAACGTCTCCGTGCCGAACATGAACCCGGGGTCGAAGAACGGCGCCTGACCTTCCGCCCTCGTGGCGGAATGCGGGTGGAAACGACCGATCTGAACGCCCCTCGGGGAGGAGTCGGAGCTGCCTCCCAATCGTTGCGCGATCTTTTCGAAACGCTCCATCAGCTTATGCTTCTCCTCCGGATCGGTGGTGGAGAAGTATCGGGCGCGGATGTCCTTCAGGCTGACGAACGACTCGCCCTCATCGGCCAGATCGAACGCCCCCTGCTGCAGGGCGCCGCCGTTCAGCCGCACATCGCCGATGGAAGCATCATCCGCCCTGTCCGAACCGTCCACGTCCGCGGGAGCCAACGGCACCAGCGAATCCGCGCACACGAACTTGAAGTCCAGGTTCGGCAACGGCTCGACCTGATCGATCGACTCGCGTTCCACGATCATGGACAGCCACACGCGCAGGCGCGCGATCTCCACGGCCATCGGCTCGATGTCCACGCCGAACACGCTGTTGCGCAGAATCTCGAGCTTCTGATGGTAGGCATCCGCCGTGGCCTTCTTGCCCATCAGGCGTACGCGGCAACGCATCAGCAACTGCAGCATGCCCATCGGGAACGCACCGGAACCGCATGCCGGGTCGAGCACGCGCACGTGCTCGATCGCCGCAATCGCCTTCGGCAGCACCGTCTCGGTGTTCGAGTTCCACAGCCCCTTGCGGGCATCGCCGTCGGTCTCCCATGAACCGTCCGACCTGTCCAGCAGCCGGTCAACGCCCTCATGGACCCCCTTGCCGTCGCCGAGCGCCCGATACAGGTACTGGCGCACCGACTCACGGCACATGTACGCCACAATCTCGCGCGGCGTATAGAACGCGCCCTTGGCCTTTCTCGCGGTCGTGCCGGTATCGTCCATCTGCTCGGCGAGCAGGGATTCGAAGATGCGTCCGAGCATCTCCGGATCGATGGCCACCTGCTCGTAATCCGGCGTGGACTCGTCGGTCGTGAAATCGTACTGGCCGAAATGCTCGTACAGCCCAGTGAAGAAATCCTCCGGGAAGGGGATCGCTTCGCCGGGGAAATCCGTCTCCTGCTCCTCGAACAGGCCGCCGTTCAGGAACGGGGTGACGGGGTCGCCATCATCACCGCGCTTGTTCTTCGCCGTGTTCAACGTGCCGAAGAAGAGGCGCTTCAGCTTCCGCTCGTAGTACTCGCCCGCGCTAAGACCGTCGATATCCAGGTAATGCTCGTCCGGGTTGAGGAACCCCTTCTGGTTCAGGAACCAGGCGAAGAGGATACGGCCGATCAGACGGCTGGAGAACATCTTCGAGTCCTCCTCCTCATGACCGGAGGCGACCAACGCCTTGACCAACGTGTTGAAACGCGCCGCGATGCCCGCATAGAAGCTCTTGTTGACCTCGGCCATGTTGAAGGCGTCCCAGAGCGCGGCGTGCACGCGCTCCTTGACGGCCTCCTCATCATCACCAGCGAGATTGCCCTCGCCAAGTACGCCGTGCAGGTCGGAGAGGATGCGCTTCTGCGTGTTCGACAGAGAGCCTCGGAGCTCCATGGTGCGCAGATTGCCCGCCCGGGACACCACCACGATGATGGACGGCGTATTGGCCGGGGCGAAGAAGTAGATTCCGATCGGATACGTTCCGTACAGGTTGGAGGCGAGCGCCACACCGTCCTCCCAATGGGCGCCCTCGGCCACGCAGGCGCTGATACGCGCCTTCGTGGCCGACCCTTTCAAGCCTCTGAACGTGGCATCGAACCAATCGTCATCCTCGGTCAGACTACATGCCAAGGCGTCCTTCGGCATAAGCGGATGGGTCACGAACCACTCCTCATGGTCCACCGGGAATGGACGGAACAACGCATCCTTGGTCTCGTCATCGATTGGGAACTCGTCGGAATCCACCCCACGGAGCATGGCGAGCACCCATACGGCCACACGCATACCGGCACGTTTGCGGTCATCATCGGACGCGTCGACGTCATCGTACCGACCATATTCCTCAAGTGCGTTTTGCAGACCGGTGAACGTAATCATGCCCGCCATTCCTTCCCTTGACCTGATGCTCTATGGATTGTATCCCATCGAAGCCGTCGTTCCCGGTTCACAGGTCAGGAGACATGCCGACCAGAGCGCACCGCCACTTGCCGCCATGGCCTTCGCCACCGTCCTGCCCGGTATCGTTCAAGAACGACCGCCACTCGGCAAGCAACGCCTCGCTGATCGTCAGCGATTGCACATCTCCCACCTTGCCGGCCTCTCTTCGCAGGGCATTCATCAACGTGCCATACCGCTGATTGGCCTGCACCAACCCCTGAACGGCCCCCAACGCTCCCAGAAGATCGCGTTCTCCCAGCTGGCTTTGCAACACGCCCAGCAGCTGGATCTCGGACTTCTTCGGTCTGAACGGTTTTCTCGCCTTGACCGGTTTGGCCATTCCCACCCGCGTCAGCGCCAGTTTTTCGACATCGTTCCGGTTCACCTGCGAATGGTCGACCCGTCGGGCATTGTCTTCGGGATCGGCCTTCAGCAGGTTCAGCGCCTCTTCGTTCGCGATGGGCTCGACCGTTCCGCCCTTGTCGAGATCCACACGCGCGAAACGATAGTTCATCCCGTTGCCGATGCCCCCGGCCTGTTCGCACATCACCACCACGGAGCCGTGCAGACCGGAATCCGAGGGGAGATAGTTCCACTTCCCCTTCGGCATCGACGCGATGCGATCCAAATCCTTCTGGGACGCGTGTTGCAGGAACTCACGCAACGCATAGACGTGCGCCCCCTGCCATGACAGCATGTCGTTCTCCGCGTCGACACCGTCCATCACCTTTCGGATTTTTGCGTCGTCACCGCTGTACAGGTCCTGGATGTATTCGATCGGATTCTCGTCCGCTGCCGTGAGCACGCCCTGATCCGTGCCGATCGAGTTCTTGATCGTGTCGATCTTCCCCTGCAGGCGGGAAAGCAGGCCGAGATAGTATTCCAGGTCCTCGGCCGGAGCCATGTTGCCGATGAGCACCTTGTCGAACTTCGACCCCAGTCTGTTGACGCGTCCGTTGCGCTGCACCATGCGGACCGGGTTCCAGTGGAGATCGTAGTTGATGAGGATGGCCGCATCCTGCAGGTTCTGCCCCTCCGACAGCACATCCGTGGAGAACAAGTAGTCCAGCTCATATTCGGAACCGGCGAACGTGTACTTCTTGGATACCGGCGAGAACCGGTTCACGACGTTGTCCAGATCGGTCGAAGCCGCGGTCAGGAACGCCGCTTTCCTCTTGAAATCGGGAATCTCCTTCTCCAACAGCGCCGGCAGCTTGGCGTGAAGATAGTCGATGGTGTCCGCATAGGCGCTGAACACCAGGATCTTCCCTCCGAACCGTCCGTCATGCAGCACCTTGCCGAACTCGTCGCGGAAGGCTTCGAGCTTGGCGTCCAGACCGTCATCGACGCATTCGGCCAACGACTCGATTAGCACGTCGGTGATGTTCCGGTCCCGCCGGATGTCCTTCCACAGGCCGTCCAGATCGAAATCGGCTTCATCCGCCTTGGCCCGCTTGACGCCAAGGTCATCCAGGTTCCGATCGACATCCTGATCGGAATCATCCCAGAACTCCAGCTTCTGCTCATCGTCCTCATCCTCCAGCAGCGACAGCGACGACGATTCGATGACGTAACCGGCTTTCAGCCAGGTCGCGAACCTGTCGAGCCTGCGGCGATAGCGCTCCACGGACAGTTTCAACGCCTGCAACGATGATTCGAGACGCTTCAGCCATATGGTCTGCAGGATATTGTGGATCGACATCGCCGAACGGAGTTCCGCGGCCTCGTCATCGGAGACCTGCAGCAGGCCTATGCCCTCCACGGTCATGTTCCGGTACTCCCACGAGTACAACATGGAACGATAGACGGGGAACCCCAGCAACGAAATCAGAGCGCACACGTCCTCGACCAGCGACCCCGCTTTCCGGCTCCCGGCATCGACGAAGCGCCGAGGATCCTGCTCGACGATGTCGAGCGGGTGCAGCAGCCGCTGCGTCTCCCCCGCCAGTTCCCCATCGTTCAATCGGAGCGGATCCACGCCCTCGAACGACTCGCCGTGCTTTCGTATGGATTCTCTCACCACTTCGGACGCCCGTGCCGGGAAAGCATAATCAATCGTATCGAACGTGTTCTCCGGGAATCCCGCGGCGGCCTTGCCGCCGTTCAGCAGCTTCGATTCCTCCTGCACGCCCCGTCTGGTCGAACGCACGATGAAATGGCTGATACCCTGGGACAACGGCTGGCGATACACCTCCCAATCGAACGACTCGCCCCGACGCTCCATGGCCTTCCGCCGCGTGTCGAGCATTCGGAGGAACTCGAAGAAATCCTTGGTCCGCACGTTCGAGGAACCGCCCGCCGGGTCCTGATACGACACCATCACCCCGGATTGCATGCGGCCTCCCAATCCCAGCTCCAGTTGGCTGACCAGATCCTTGAATCCGTTGTTGATGGGGGTGGCCGTCAACAGCAGCACTTTGGCATCGGGATTCTCCGAGACAAGCTCCAGAACAGCCTTGAACCGTTCGGAACGTTCGTTGCGGAGGTTGTGCGCCTCGTCGATGACGATCAGATCGGCGGGGTACGACCGACGGTAGGCGTCCCGCAACTGGTGGATGGCCGGAATATCCTGCTGCGACACCATGCTGTAGCCGGATTCATCCAGATCGAAGAACTCCTTGAGATCGGCGCGCCACTGGTTCTTCAGCTTCGCGGGAGGGATGATGGCGATATTCCTCTTGCCGTTCCTTCTGAAATGATCGATCACGGCTCCCGCGGTCACGGTCTTGCCGAGACCGACCGAATCGGCGAGGATCGCCGTCCCCGTCTTGTCGAGTTTGTTGACGAGGATGCCCGCGTTGCGCTTCTGGTAGGAGAACAGCACATCGGATTTCCCATCGTCGTCGCCGTCATCCAATTCCTGCGATATCTCATCGGGGAACAGCCACATCAACGCCTTGATGTAGGCGTCATACGGGCCATAGGTCTTGTTGCCCACGGGAGAGCTGCTGATGATCTCCTGGAAGTCACCGGTCCAATCCTGCACCTCGGGAAGATTCCACATCATGTCGAACCAGGACAGATGACCGTATTGTTGTTTCTCGGTGCGCGGCTCGTACAGGACGGTCGTCTCGTCATCCTCCAGATAGTTCAGTTCCGCATTGCCGCCGGTCGCGGTATCCGAAAGACCACGCCCGGTGAAGTTGGATGAGCCGATGATGCCCACCGCACCTTCGGTGTCGTAGGAGCCGAACACATACTCCTTCGCGTGGATGAACGGCTTGCGACAGATGCGCACCTGCAGACGTCCCTCATGGATCATCCCGGCCAGGATGCGCGCCGTCTCCCTGTACCGGGCGACCTTGTCCTCCGGCAGGTCACCGAGCTCCCTGAGGTCCTCGGCGATGTCCGCATCGGGGAAATCCTTGTACAGGTTCGTCAGGTCGAGCCTTTTATTCGCATACGGTTCCGCACCGATCAGAATCCTGACGGACCGGTAATCCTTGATGAGATCGATCAGCATCGACGTGCCGATCATATCCCAGTACCCGGTGACGATGGACAGATCCTTGTACACCGGATTCGAAGCCACCTGACGCAGCACATCCCCCAAGGACTGCCTGCGGTTATCCACGAAACGAATCAGATTCCCCATTGTTTTCAACCTTCCGATCGCACGACCTCGCTGTTGTTTCCATGCTACTCAATAATCGGGTCCGTTCCCCTGCTCGTGCCTTGCCATAGAAATCTCATGAGGCATGCGAGTTCCCTCGCTGTCTCCCATTCGGCAACCATCGCCGCTGTCTTCATAGACATTCCCTTGGTGTAGGTCCGCAAGTCGGCATAGCCAGGGGAATGCCCGTCAATGAAGCCAATCGGAATCATCGGATTAGTCGAGGCCTGCCGCCGCTCTCAGCACGTGGTAACCTGAAAAATCCGAATCCGCGGTGGACGCGACGGCGGCGGCCACGCCTTCGGCATTATCATCATCGTCGCCATCGTCGGACTTGATATGCACCGGATCGATGATGGGCATATAGCCGCCATCCGCGGTCTGCTGCGCACGGTTGACCTCCTCCCATGCCTTCTCCCAGTTGTTCACCTCCTCCGCGTACCCCGGATACGGTTCGATGTTGTGGACCTCCCAATCGATGATCTCCCGAGTCGTCACCGGATGAGACGGGTGGAATTCCTCCGTCAGTCCTTCCGGGATCGGCACTGTGTAATCCTCGATGTTGTCGTCGTCTTCAGCGGGATCGATGAATCGTACGGTTCCCATGATGTTCTTCCTTCCCGCCCCTATCCGGGGCTGATTCCGCGGTCCGGACCATCCGAACCGTTACGACAGAAGAAACCGGACAAGCACGCGGAATACGCGACACGCCCCGAAAATGGCCATTCGTACGCCTCATTCGGTTGGAAACAGCAACCCGCCAAACAGCACGGTGAAGCGTTAAGTTCCCTAATGCTCTTCGTGATCGTTGATGCAGACGTCGAATCGCAGGTCCGGTTCTTCGGGAGGTTCGGCGATGAACCGTTCAATCCGTTCCATCTGCTTGCGGCTGATGCCTCGCCTAGGGGCGTGCATGTCGCGCGTGTGTGTCTTGGAATATGCGTGAAGGCCCTTGGGAGCTGTGCTCGACCAAGGGCCCTTTCTTATCGTGTGATGCGGCGGCGTGCTACTCTCCCACACTCTCTCGGGTGCAGTACCATCGCCGTGCCAGGTCTTAGCTTCCGGGTTCGGAATGGGACCGGGCGTCTCTCCTGGGCTATGACCGCCGCAAATCTTCTCTTATCAGGGATGTTCCTCCCCGGATGCTGGTGGTTCGGGGACCGGATGGTGGACGCTTCATGTTGATCGTTTGGGTTGTGACGTCACGGTTGCTCCGTGTCGCGTGCATTCGCAGAAGAGTGGTTGATGCCGTCCCCTATAGAAGGGGATTGAGTGTGTCGCGCTTCCCCGTTAGTACCGGTCGGCTCCACCCCTCGCGGGGCTTCCACGTCCGGCCTATCGACCACGTGTTCTGCATGGGGGGTCTCAGGAACCGTGGTTCCCTGGGAATACT
>NZ_JBKEVK010000010.1:0-2161 GCF_056357015.1 Bifidobacterium sp. LH_413
GGTTTGGGGTGCGGGTCCGATTCCGCCGGGTTTCCGTGCCGGTCCTTGTGTGGGCTGGTGTGGGGCTTGGTGTGTGTTGGTGGTTTGAGAACTGGATAGTGGACGCGAGCAAGAGAACGAATTTGTTTTTCTTGTTTTGTTGATTTCGATCGAACTCCGAGGCTTTTGTCTTGGTGTTCGTTCGGTCGTTTTGTTGTGACCGTCAACGTGTTGTGTTGATGTGTCGTCCGATGTATTCGCGAATTTGGTTTTTGCCGGCTTCATGCTTCGAGTGTGTTGCTGGTAAGGGCGCAGTGGTGGATGCCTTGGCGGACAGGACCGATGAAGGACGTGTGGGGCCGCGATAGGCCTGGGGGAGCCGCCGACAGGGCTTTGATCCCAGGATGTCCGAATGGGGGAACCCGCCACCCTCGATGGGGTGGCACCAGCCTTTTGTGCTGGGGGGTACGCAGGGAAGTGAAACATCTCAGTACCTGTAGGAAAGGATGTTCCGTGAGTAGTGGCGAGCGAAAGCGGATCAGGCCAAACCGGTGTCGTGTGATACCCGTCGGGGGTTGCGGCATCGGGGTTGCGGGAGCGTGTGTCCCGGTTCCGACGGACCGGGCGTGAGTTAGAAAACCGTGTGCGAGACGAACAGGATTGGATGCCTGGCCGTGGAGGGTGATGGCCCCGTAGTCGTATGCGCATGGTCTCATGATCGCGTGTCCCAAGTAGCGCGGGCCTCGTGGAATCCCGTGTGAATCCGCCCCGACCGTGGGGTAAGCCTAGATATTCCTGTCCGACCGATAGTGAACTAGTACCGTGAGGGAAAGGTGAAAAGCACCCCGGGAGGGGAGTGAAAGAGTACCTGAAACCGTGCGCCTACGATCCGTCGGAGCCTCNTGGGGTGACGGCGTGCCTATCGAAAAATGAGTCTGCGAGTCAGTGGCAGGTGGCGAGCGTAACCCGTGTGGGGTACGCGTAGCGAAGGCGAGTCTGAATAAGGCGTCTGAGTCGCTTGTCCTGGACCCGAAGCGGGATGATCTAGCCCTGGGCAGGTTGAAGCGCGGGTAGGACCGTGTGGAGGACCGCACCCACCTGGGTTGAAAACCGGGGGGATGACCTGGGGCTGGGGGTGAAAGGCCAATCAAATTCCGTGATAGCTGGTTCTCTCCGAAATGCATTTGGGTGCAGCGTCGGGTTTTGCTTGCGGGGGGTAGAGCTACTGGATGCTTGAGGGCCCATACCGGGTACCGACAGCAACCAAACTCCGAATACCCGTCAAGTGTATCCCGGCAGTGAGTCGGCGGGGGATAAGCTCCGTCGTCGAGAGGGAGACAGCCCAGACCGTCGTCTAAGGTCCCCAAGCGCGTGCTAAGTGGGAAAGGATGTGGAGTCGCATAGACAGCCAGGAGGTTGGCTCAGAAGCAGCCATCCTTGAAAGAGTGCGTAACAGCTCACTGGTCTAGTGGTTCCGCGCCGACAATGTAGCGGGGCTCAAGCACGCCACCGAAGACGCGGCAGCATGGTTGCCATGCTGGGTAGGAGAGCGTCCCATGCGGGTCGAAGCGGGAGCGTAAGCGTCCGTGGACTGCATGGGAGTGAGAATGCAGACATGAGTAGCGAGAGACGGGTGACAATCCCGTCCGCCGGATGACCAAGGGTTCCAGGGCCACGTTCGTCGTCCCTGGGTGAGTCGGGTCCTAAGGCGAGGCCGACAGGCGTAGTCGAATGGATGAACGGGTCGATATTCCCGTACCGGCCATGAACCGACAAGATCCGAAAGGTTGATGCTAACCTCCGCGTGTCCTGGATGCCGTCCTTCGGGGTGGTGTTCGGGGTGTGTGTTGGGAACCGATTCCCGGTAGGATAGCGTGTGGAGTGACGCGGATGGCAGGCCGGGTCCGGAGGTGGTTTTCCGGGTCCAAGCGTGCGGGGCCTTCCCCAGGCAAATCCGGGGATATCGTGGCCCGAGGCGTGATGGGGGCATCCTCAGGGGTGTCTTCCGGTGGGTCCGTCCGTCGAGAAAAGCTTCGGCGCGAGGCGCATGGGCGCCCGTACCCCAAACCGACACTGGTGGTCAGGTAGAGCATACCAAGGCGATCGAGCGAATCCTGGTCAAGGAACTCGGCAAATCACTCCCGTTCCTTCGGTTTAAGGGAGACCCCCGATGGTGAACCGG
>NZ_JBKEVK010000011.1:0-1491 GCF_056357015.1 Bifidobacterium sp. LH_413
TCCCGCAACCCCGATGCCGCAACCCCCGACGGGTATCACACGACACCGGTTTGGCCTGATCCGCTTTCGCTCGCCACTACTCACGGAACATCCTTTCCTACAGGTACTGAGATGTTTCACTTCCCTGCGTACCCCCCAGCACAAAAGGCTGGTGCCACCCCATCGAGGGTGGCGGGTTCCCCCATTCGGAGATCCTGGGATCGAAGCCCTGTCGGCGGCTCCCCCAGGCCTATCGCGGCCCCACACGTCCTTCATCGGTCCTGTCCGCCAAGGCATCCACCACTGCGCCCTCACCAGCAACACACACGCGCCACCGGCGAAAACCAAATTCGCGAATACATCGGACGACACATCAACACAACATGTCAAAATGATCACAAAACGACCGAACGAACACCCAAGACAAAAAAACATCTCGGAGTCCATTCGAAATCAACAGAAACAAGAAAAAACAAAACTCTTTCTTGCTCGCGTCCACTATCCAGTTCTCAAACCACCAACACACACCAGACCACGACCGACCCCCACAAAAAGAGGAAGCCACGCGGCCCGGAGGCATCGGACCCGCACACCGAAGAACCCGCACGGGAACACCCGCGCGCGTCCCGGCAGTGGCGGTCCGGGAACCCAAAAGCATGCCACACCACCCACACCGGCCACCCCCAACGGAGGCGACCCCACAGCCCATGATCTCTTCCACACCAGCGACCCCGACCGACCGTGCGACGATCGCACGCGCGGGGCACACACCGGACGCCTACCGGCATCCTGAATTCTCCGTAGAAAGGAGGTGATCCAGCCGCACCTTCCGGTACGGCTACCTTGTTACGACTTAGTCCCAATCACGAGCCTCACCTTAGACGGCTCCGCCCCAGCGAACTGGGTTAGGCCACCGGCTTCGGGTGCTGCCCACTTTCATGACTTGACGGGCGGTGTGTACAAGGCCCGGGAACGCATTCACCGCGGCGTTGCTGATCCGCGATTACTAGCGACTCCGCCTTCATGGAGTCGGGTTGCAGACTCCAATCCGAACTGAGACCGGTTTTCAGGGATCCGCTCCATGTCGCCATGTCGCATCCCGCTGTACCGGCCATTGTAGCATGCGTGAAGCCCTGGACGTAAGGGGCATGATGATCTGACGTCATCCCCACCTTCCTCCGAGTTGACCCCGGCGGTCCCCCGTGAGTCCCCAGCCGAACTGCTGGCAACACGGGGCGAGGGTTGCGCTCGTTGCGGGACTTAACCCAACATCTCACGACACGAGCTGACGACGACCATGCACCACCTGTGAACCCGCCCCGAAGGGAAACCCCATCTCTGGAGTCGTCGGGAACATGTCAAGCCCAGGTAAGGTTCTTCGCGTTGCATCGAATTAATCCGCATGCTCCGCCGCTTGTGCGGGCCCCCGTCAATTTCTTTGAGTTTTAGCCTTGCGGCCGTACTCCCCAGGCGGGATGCTTAACGCGTTGGCTCCGACACGGGACCCGTGGA
>NZ_JBKEVK010000012.1:0-1395 GCF_056357015.1 Bifidobacterium sp. LH_413
GGGAATACTTATCTTGGAGCGGGCTTCCCGCTTAGATGCTTTCAGCGGTTATCCCTTCCGAACGCAGCCAACCGGCGGTGCCACTGGCGTGACAACCGGCGTACCGGAGGTTCGTCCACCCAGGTCCTCTCGTACTATGGGCAGGTCTCCTCAGTATTCCGACGAGCGCAGAGGATAGAGACCAAACTGTCTCACGACGTTCTGAACCCAGCTCGCGTGCCGCTTTGATCGGCGAACAGCCGAACCCTTGGGACCTGCTCCAGCCCCAGGATGCGACGAGCCGACATCGAGGTGCCAAACCATCCCGTCGATATGGACTCTTGGGAATGATCAGCCTGTTATCCCCGGGGTACCTTTTATCCGTTGAGCGATGCCGCGTCCGTACACCGGCACCGGATCACTAGTTCCGACTTTCGTCCCTGCTCGACCCGTCGGTCTCGCAGTCAAGCCCCCTTGTGCACTTGCACTCGCCACCCGATTGCCAACCGGGCTGAGGGGACCTTTGAGCGCCTCCGTTACTCTTTGGGAGGCAACCGCCCCAGTTAAACTACCCGCCAGGCACTGTCCCAGANTCGTGGTGAGACATCCAATGCGAACAGAGCGGTATTTCACCTTGCGACTCCACACGGACTGGCGTCCATGCTTCCAAGTCTCCCGCCTATGCTACACAATCCACACCGAATGCCAATACCAAGGTATAGTAAAGGTCCCGGGGTCTTTTCGTCCTTCTGCGCTTAACGAGCATCTTTACTCGTACTGCAATTTCGCCGAGCTCCTGGTCGAGACAGTGGGGAAGTCGTTACGCCATTCGTGCAGGTCGGAACTTACCCGACAAGGAATTTCGCTACCTTAGGATGGTTATAGTTACCACCGCCGTTTACCGGGGCTTGAATTCACCGCTTCACCCCAAAGGGTTGACGGATCCTCTTAACCTTCCGGCACCGGGCAGGCGTCAGTGCATATACAGCGGCTTGCGCCTTCGCATGCACCTGTGTTTTTGGTAAACAGTCGCTACCCCCTGGATTGTGCCACCCCCAACCGCTCCCCGGGCAAGCCGGTTCACCATCGGGGGTCTCCCTTAAACCGAAGGAACGGGAGTGATTTGCCGAGTTCCTTGACCAGGATTCGCTCGATCGCCTTGGTATGCTCTACCTGACCACCAGTGTCGGTTTGGGGTACGGGCGCCCATGCGCCTCGCGCCGAAGCTTTTCTCGACGGACGGACCCACCGGAAGACGTCCGAAGAACGCCCCCATCACGCCTCGGGCCATAGCATCCCCGGATTTGCCTGGGGAAGGCCCCGCACGCTTGGACCCGGAAAACCACCTCCGGACCCGGCATGCCATCCGCGTCACTCCACGCGCTACCCTACCGGAAATCAGTTCCCAACAGGACC
>NZ_JBKEVK010000013.1:0-1322 GCF_056357015.1 Bifidobacterium sp. LH_413
TCCACGGGTCCCGTGTCGGAGCCAACGCGTTAAGCATCCCGCCTGGGGAGTACGGCCGCAAGGCTAAAACTCAAAGAAATTGACGGGGGCCCGCACAAGCGGCGGAGCATGCGGATTAATTCGATGCAACGCGAAGAACCTTACCTGGGCTTGACATGTTCCCGACAGGCGTAGAGATACGTCCTCCCTTCGGGGCGGGTTCACAGGTGGTGCATGGTCGTCGTCAGCTCGTGTCGTGAGATGTTGGGTTAAGTCCCGCAACGAGCGCAACCCTCGCCCCGTGTTGCCAGCAGTTCGGCTGGGGACTCACGGGGGACCGCCGGGGTCAACTCGGAGGAAGGTGGGGATGACGTCAGATCATCATGCCCCTTACGTCCAGGGCTTCACGCATGCTACAATGGCCGGTACAGCGGGATGCGACATGGCGACATGGAGCGGATCCCTGAAAACCGGTCTCAGTTCGGATTGGAGTCTGCAACCCGACTCCATGAAGGCGGAGTCGCTAGTAATCGCGGATCAGCAACGCCGCGGTGAATGCGTTCCCGGGCCTTGTACACACCGCCCGTCAAGTCATGAAAGTGGGCAGCACCCGAAGCCGGTGGCCTAACCCAGTTTTTCTGGGGCGGAGCCGTCTAAGGTGAGGCTCGTGATTGGGACTAAGTCGTAACAAGGTAGCCGTACCGGAAGGTGCGGCTGGATCACCTCCTTTCTACGGAGAGTTCAGGGCGAGGGTTTCTCGTCCGGTGTGTGCCCCGCGCGTGCGATCGTCGCACGGTCGGTCGGGGTTGCTGGTGTGGAAGAGATCATTGGCTTTTCGGGTCGTCCCTCTTGGGGGTGGCCGGTGGGTGGTGTGGCATGCTTTTGGGTTCCCGGACCGCCACTGCCGGGGTCCGCGCGGGTGTTTGCCGTGCGGGTCTTCCGGTGTGCGGGTCCGATGCCTCCTTGGCTTGGTTTGCCGGCTTTTGTCGGTGTGGCTGGCTGGGGTGTGTGTTGGTGGTTTGAGAACTGGATAGTGGACGCGAGCAAGAAAAGTGTTTTTCTTGTTTCTGTTGATTTCGAATGGACTCCGAGATGTTTTTTTGTCTTGGGTGTTCGTTCGGTCGTTTTGTGATCATTTTGACATGTTGTGTTGATGTGTCGTCCGATGTATTCGCGAATTTGGTTTTCGCCGGTGACGCTTTCGTGTGTTGCTGGTGAGGGCGCAGTGGTGGATGCCTTGGCGGACAGGACCGATGAAGGACGTGTGGGGCCGCGATAGGCCTGGGGGAGCCGCCGACAGGGCTTTGATCCCAGGATGTCCGAATGGGGGAACCCGCCACCCT
>NZ_JBKEVK010000014.1:0-958 GCF_056357015.1 Bifidobacterium sp. LH_413
GAATAAGCACCGGCTAACTACGTGCCAGCAGCCGCGGTAATACGTAGGGTGCAAGCGTTATCCGGAATTATTGGGCGTAAAGGGCTCGTAGGCGGTTCGTCGCGTCCGGTGTGAAAGCCCATCGCTTAACGGTGGGTCTGCGCCGGGTACGGGCGGGCTGGAGTGCGGTAGGGGAGACTGGAATTCCCGGTGTAACGGTGGAATGTGTAGATATCGGGAGGAACACCAATGGCGAAGGCAGGTCTCTGGGCCGTTACTGACGCTGAGGAGCGAAAGCGTGGGGAGCGAACAGGATTAGATACCCTGGTAGTCCACGCCGTAAACGGTGGATGCTGGATGTGGGGCCCTTTCCACGGGTCCCGTGTCGGAGCCAACGCGTTAAGCATCCCGCCTGGGGAGTACGGCCGCAAGGCTAAAACTCAAAGAAATTGACGGGGGCCCGCACAAGCGGCGGAGCATGCGGATTAATTCGATGCAACGCGAAGAACCTTACCTGGGCTTGACATGTTCCCGACGACCGCAGAGATGTGGTTTCCCTTCGGGGCGGGTTCACAGGTGGTGCATGGTCGTCGTCAGCTCGTGTCGTGAGATGTTGGGTTAAGTCCCGCAACGAGCGCAACCCTCGCCCCGTGTTGCCAGCAGTTCGGCTGGGGACTCACGGGGGACCGCCGGGGTCAACTCGGAGGAAGGTGGGGATGACGTCAGATCATCATGCCCCTTACGTCCAGGGCTTCACGCATGCTACAATGGCCGGTACAGCGGGATGCGACATGGCGACATGGAGCGGATCCCTGAAAACCGGTCTCAGTTCGGATTGGAGTCTGCAACCCGACTCCATGAAGGCGGAGTCGCTAGTAATCGCGGATCAGCAACGCCGCGGTGAATGCGTTCCCGGGCCTTGTACACACCGCCCGTCAAGTCATGAAAGTGGGCAGCACCCGAAGCCGGTGGCCTAACC